>NZ_CP190017.1:0-1277500 GCF_050320135.1 Ramlibacter sp. MMS24-I3-19
GCGATTCACCACGGAGGCCGGCCGTTCCCAAGCTGAGGAGGCCGGCGGATTGGAGGAAGAGACGACGCTGCATGGCTGCTGCTCCTTAGGAAAGATCGGCTCATGGAAAGGGGAATTCGCGACTAACGTGTTCCACCAGGGGAGAGACCCACGCGGCGCTCGCACATGCGCACGCGAACCCGCGCCCGGACAAGCACTGCGACGACGGCCGTACGACCGAGGATGTCGAGAACGATGGTGGACGCGATGAGCACTTGCTGTGCGACGGACCCGACGTACGCGATGGCGACGAACCGGCAAAGTAGCCAGAACACTTCGGAAGGCAGCGAATTCGCACGCACTGCCGCTGCTTCGTCGCGAAGGATGCGCCGCAGCCGCGGCACGTACATCACGCTGAACGCCAGATTCGTGAGCAGGTAGGCGGCGGGCAGCACCTCGACAGAGTCGGCGGCGAGACGAGGGATCGACATGGTTCGCTCCTTCTTGCTTCCGCCGGCGAGCGAGGCCGTCAGCGGAGATGGAGCAAAGATAGGCAAGAGCGACCGCATCGGAAAGAATACGGCGAACCAAGCCGGCTCTTACCGCCGGTAAGAAGGGCAGCCATGGATCGGATGCGAGCGCTCGAATACTTCGTCGCCGCTGCGCAGAGCGGCAGCTTCTCGGCCGCGGCGCGCAGCTACGAGGTGACGGTCCCCGCGGTCATGAAGCTCGTGGCGGCCCTCGAGCGCAGCCTCGGGGCGCGACTGTTCGACCGCTCAACGCACGGGCTCGCATTGACGTCGGTAGGCCAGGCTTTCCTCGAGGAGTGCCGCCCGGCCCTGGAGACACTGTTGCTGGCCACGGACGCGGCTAGCAACACGAGCCGGAGAGCGTCCGGCAATGTCGTGGTGCGCGCCCCCCAGCTCTTGTCACGACTGATCCTGGTTCCGGCACTGCATCGGTTGCATGCGGCACATCCAAATATCCAGGTGGACCTTCGGCCCCTGGAGGCGCTGCAGATCACGAATGCGGACGGGGCGGGAGTGGATCTGCTGTTCGCCCTCGGGATTTCTGAGCGCATCGATCTGGTCGGGCGGCCTTTGGCCCAGACGCGGCTGCTCGTATGCGCTACCCCGCAGTACCTCCAGAGACAGGGGCGCCCGCGCACTCCGCAAGATCTTCGTGATCACCAGTGCCTGCAGGTGCGTAGCCCCGAAGGAACCGTCATCGATCTCTGGCGCCTCCAGCGCGGTGAACACGTGGAAGAGGTCGCTGTGAGCGGCTACCTCGTCAGCGAGAGCCGGGATGTGGTGCTCGAAGCAGTGCTCCAAGGTCAGGGCATCTCCCGCTTTGCGGACCTGTCCATCTGGCCGCATCTCCAGAGCGGCCGGCTCGAGCCCGTGCTGCCGGACTGGTATTCGCTGGGCTCCCCGATGCTTAGCTCGCTTTATCGCGCGTCTTCCTTGCGACAAACCCGTGTGCGCACGGTGCTGGATCATGTGACCGCAGTTGTTAGAGAAGTGGAACTGCAATGTCGTCGGGAGTATCCGTTCTTGGGGGACACTACCGGGTCGCCGATCGCGCCGACAAGACCGGGACGGATGTCGAAGAGCCGCCGCTCTGGGTGAATGACTCCGAGGACGCCTGCTCCCGGCCAGAAGCAGACCCGTGAATTCACAGTCCGTCTGTGCGGCACGTTCGGTGCTGTCCCGCGCTTAGAGCCGTGCGCGCAGGCGCCGCAATTCCAGAGGCTCTCCCGACTTGGCGCCTGCCTTTCCCCCCGGGCTCCCGTGATGGGCCCTTCTCTGCATCGGCGTCGCTGTGCGATCGCTTCCGCCAAGGCGCTAGTTGTGGCCGTGCTCGGTCTCAGCTCCGAAAGAGTGCCCCGACTATCGGCCGAGGTACCCACCGCCTTTGGTCAGGTTGGCGCCAGTAACGTTTTGTTACCATGGTGGCATGCAACCACCAGACGACCTCTACGAACGATGGCATGAAGCCTGTCGCAGGGAACGAGAGACGTGGGAGCGCGTGAAAGACAAACTGCCAGACACCCCCCAGTTTGACCCTGCACTTTGGGAGGAGTGGCGAGAAGCAATCAAGGTGCAAGACGCTGCACGCCGCGCGCTGGTGAAGGCGCTCGATGACTGGGGCACGAACTAGCTCGCCCATAACCGACGTCAAGACCTACTTATCTTTCACCGAACGACTTCGACGGCCAGTTCATCAAGATGGGCCTGGTGAGGGGCGGAGCGGATCTGGAAGCCATTTCCGAAGCCGAGGCCAAGCCCGCCATCGAAGGAGCCCGCTACAACTCTTCGCGCAGGTAGCTCGCGTGCCGCGGCAATCGCAGCGCGACGAGGAACGCGACGACCATCATCAGCGTGACGTACCAGTAGAACGCGGTCTCGTGCCCGATCGACTTCAGGCCGAGCGCCACGTATTCGGCCGAGCCGCCGAACACGGCGTTGGCGATTGCGTAGGCGAGACCGACGCCCAGCGCGCGCACTTCCGGCGGGAACATCTCGGCCTTCACGATGCCGCTGACGGACGTGTAGAAGCTCACGACCGCGAGCGCCAGGACAATCAGCGCACCGGCCGCGACCGGGCTCTTCACGTGGCCGAGTGCGCTCAGCACCGGCACCGTCGCCAGGGCGCCCAGGCCGCCGAACAACAGCATGTTGGCGCGGCGGCCGATCCGGTCCGAGAGCGCGCCGAACAGCGGTTGCGTGGCCATGAACACGAAGAGGCAGACGGTCATCACGTTGCTGGCCGTCTTGATCGACATCCCCGCGGTGTTGACCAGGTACTTCTGCATGTACGTGGTGAACGTGTAGAAGATCAGCGAGCCGCCGGCCGTGTAGCCGATCACGGTGAGGAACGCCGCGCGATGGTGGCGCCAGATGCCGAGGAAGCTGCCGGCGTTCTCGTTCGCCCGGGACTCGGCCGTCGAGGTCTCGTGCAGCGTCCGTCGCAGCAGCATCGCGACGACGGCGGTCACCGCACCGACCACGAACGGGATCCGCCAGCCCCACGCCTTCAACTCGGCTTCCGTGAGGAACTGTTGCAGCACCACGATCAGCAGCACCGCGAGCAGCTGCCCGCCGATCAGCGTCACGTACTGGAACGACGAGTAGAAGCCGCGCCGACCGCGCAGGGCCACCTCGCTCATGTAGGTCGCCGTGGTGCCGTACTCGCCGCCCACCGACAGGCCCTGGATGAGGCGCGCGAGCAGAAGCAGCGCCGGCGCCCACGCCCCGATGCTCGCGTAGGTCGGCAGCACCGCGATCAGCAACGAACCGCCGCCCATCATCACCACGGACACCACCAGGGAGGTCTTGCGACCGATGCGATCGCCGAGCCGGCCGAAGATCCAGCCGCCGATCGGACGCATCAGGAAGCCGGCCGCGAAGACACCGGCCGTGTTGAGCAGCTGGGCCGTCTGGTCCGACTTGGGAAAGAACGCCGGCGCGAAGTAGATCGCGCAGAACGCGTAGACGTAGAAGTCGAACCACTCGACCAGGTTGCCCGATGAGGCGGCCATGATGGCGAAGATGCGCTTCTTGCGCTGCTCGGCTGAGTAGTCAGGCATCGGGATCGAGGGCATGGTCGCCGCCGATGATCCGGCTGCGCCGCAGCTCGCCTTGCCGCCGATGATCCGCATTGCGAGTCGTCCCCCGCCGACTGGACTTGCTAGCCGTCGCCGACAAACCGGACAGCCAGTAGCATTGCCGTGATGAACCGAGACAAACTATCCAGCCTGGCGCCCACGGACCGTGCTTTCCGGGAGATGAATGGCGTTGAGAAGAACGACGTCGTCGTCGAGTTCGCCTTGCAAGTCCTTCAGGAAATCAGCGCTGCAGGACGAGGGCTGGACGCCTGGGAATCCGTGCATCTCATGCACGCCCTGGGGGCTCTCTATGGCGAGCGGCTGACGTACGCGCTGACCCTGATCGAACTCGCCATCGAAGATCCCGCCGACCGGGCGCCCGACGCTGTCGCGCGGATGCAGAAGGAAGTCGCGGCGCTCGACACGCTGCACCAGGCCTTCGAAGCGGCGCGATCCCGGCCGGTGCGCGGCGGCTGACGGGTCTCGCCGCGTTCGAGCCTTTCCTGACCTGAGTTGGGGCGTGTATGCTGCCCTGCTTTGACCGCAGTACGCATGACCCAAGCCGAAACGCCCAAGAAGAACTCCGCCTTCATGAAGGCCCTGAAGCCCAGCCCCGAACTGGCGGCCGTGATCGGCCCCGAGGCTGTGCCGCGGACCGAAGCCACGAAGCGCCTGTGGGAGTACATCAAGGCCCACAACCTGCAGAACCCGGCCAACAAGCGCAACATCCTCTGCGACGACAAGCTCAGGGCGGTGATGGGCAAGGCCGAGGTCACCATGTTCGAGATGACCGGCCTGGTCGGCAAGCACCTGCACGCCGCCTAGGCGTGCACCGGAATGCAGACGGCCGCCCGGAGGCGGCCGTCTGCGATGCCTGGAGCCTAGACGGGCGTCAGAGCGCAGCGTCCTTCAGCTTCTTCAGCGGACGGACCTTCAGCTTGGTCGTTGCCGGCTTGGCCTTGAACACGGTCTCTTCCTTCGTGAAGGGATTGATCCCCTTGCGCGCCTTCTTGGCAGGCACGGCGACCGCGGTCACCTTCAGCAGGCCGGGAAGCACGAATGCGCCAGCGCCCTTCTTGTTGACGGACGCGAGCACCGTTCCTTCCAGGGCCGCCATGACGGCCTTGACCGCCTTGGGCTCGACGCCGGACGACTGGGCGAGGTGATTGACCAGTCCGGTCTTGTTCAGCGCGGCCTTGATCGGCTTCATCGGGCCGGCCGTCGGCTTCGCAGCCTTGGGGTCGTCTTCGCGCTGCCGCGCGCGGGGGTGGACTTCTTGGTGGCCGGCTTGGCCTTTTTAGCAGTTGCCATGGACTTCCGTGAGTGGATGGCCTCGGACATTCGAGGTGCGCGGAATTCTAAGAGGAGCGAAGCAGGGTCGGGGCACCGTCATGGCTGGCTTCCCTTCGCCGTCACCGTCTCTTCCAGGTGCCGCAGAAGCATCCCTCCGTTCCCTCGCCAGGCGCTGCCATGCATGCATGCGAGCGTCGTGGGCTTCAGCTGTGACAGGCGCAGGAGCGTCGCCGACGTCTGCGGCGCATGGGCGAAGTAATCCATCGGCTGGCGGAACGCTTCGCTCGGCCCCAGGATGTCGCCCTCGGTGAGCGCCTGCTCGCCGCGTCCGGGCTGGGTGAAGAGGTCGCCGCACAGGAAGGTGTTCGTCGACGCTTCCATCATCAGCCCGCAGTCCCAGCCGTGGGGCACGTGCGGGGTGTCGTACCACTGCACGGTGTGCCGGCCCAGGGACAGCTGCTCGCCGTCGGCCAGTGCGCGCGGTGCGCGGTCGACCACGTCGGACACGACGGACACCATCGCAGCGATCCGGCCACAGACCGGCGACGCCTCGGGCGCCGCGGCGAGCCACAGGTCCAGCGACCCGCACTCGTCCGCCTCGAAGTGGGACAGCCCCACATAGCGCAGGTGCTCCACGGGCATGACGGCGCCGACGGCCTCGTGCACCAGCGGGAACATGCGGCGTGGACCGGTGTGGAACAGCAGCGGCTGGTCGTCCACCAGCAGGTACTGGTTGAAGCTGAAGGCCTGCCCGTCGGGAAGATCCACCGGCGTGTTGATGCGGTAGATGCCATCGGCGATCTCATGCACGTTGGTGCGGGTCTGCGGATTGGTGATCACGGTGCGCCTCGTTTCGTGGGTGGTTGGCAGCAGGTTGTGGTGCGACGAGGCGGGGCGTTACAGCTATTTTTTTCGCGGGGTGCCGGCACTATGCTGCGCGCGTGCAATCCCCGGCCGACCTCGACGTGCTCGACAGCGCTGAAGCCCGGCTCGCGTGCGCCATCGCGCAATCGCCACCGGGCGGCGCGCCGCACGCCGAGGCCGAGCTGTACCGACTGCTGGCCCCGCGCGTGCGGCGCTACGGGTTGCGCCATCTGCGTGACGCCCATGCGGCCGCCGATCTCATGCAGCACGTCATGACCTTCACCCTCGAGCAGCTGCGGTCGGGCAGCGTGCGCGAGCCGGAACGCGTGCTCTCGTTCGTGCTCGGGACGTGCCGCATGACCGTGATCGACCACCGCCGCAGCGAGAACCGCCGCAACGACCTGCTGGAACGCTATGCCGACGCGCTGCCGCAGGCCGACATCCACATCGCTCCCCGGCTGGACCAAGAGCGACTGGCCCAGTGCCTGGAGCGCCTGGTCGCACGCGAGCGATCCGTGCTGGTACTGACCTTCTATGACGAGCAGCCCTCGGACGCGGTTGGCGAGCAGCTCGGTCTGTCGCCGGCCAACGTGCGCGTGATCCGGCACCGCGGCCTGGAGAAGCTGCGGCGCTGCGTCGACGCGGGCAGGACCCGGGCATGAGCCGCCCGGCCGTTTCGAAGGCGAATGCCGCAGCCCGCAAGGGCGGAGGCCGCTGAATGAGCGCCGTCCACGAGCAGCACATTCCGCTGGACGTCCTGCTGCAGGACTGGCTCGGCGAAGTCGACCCTGTCGTCCGCGACACCGTCGACGCCCATCTCATGGCCTGCGACGCCTGCGGCGAACTGCTGGATGACATGGTGGCGCTCGGGACCGGCGTGCGTCAGGCGCTGCGGGCCGGCGCGATCACGCTCATCGCGGGTGCCGACTTCCTGCAACGCCTCGCAGCGCGCGGTGCGCGAATCCGCGAGTACCGGTTGCCGCACAACGGCAGCGTCAACTGCACTGTCGCGCCGGGCGACGACGTGCTGGCGGGTCGCGTGCAGGTGCCGCTCGATGGCGTGCAGCGCCTGGACCTGGTGATGGAGCTGTCCAGCCAGCCGGGCGTGCTGCACCGGGTCGACGACATCCCCTTCGATGCGCAGGCCGACGAAGTCCTCTTCCTCCCCGCTGTCGCGCAGGTTCGCCAGATGCCCGCCCACACCCTGTTCCTCACGCTGCTCTCGCACGAGGACAGCGGCAGCCGCGAGCTGGGCCGCTACGAGTTCCGGCACACGCCGTGGGGCGAAGCCGGAGAGCCGATGGATACAGCGTAAGGGCGCCGTGCCGCCGTCAGCGCGTGCGCTTCTCGCGGAATTCCACCAGCACGCCGTCGTCGAGAACTCTCAGCGAACCCGGTTCGAAGCCCATGGCATCGGGCAGCGCGAGTTCGCGCGACGTGAACCGGTGCAGCACGAGTTCGGCAGCGACGTCGCGCGCGACGCCGGGCAGGATGACCTGCACGGCCTGCCGCGTTTCGTCACTCAACGCGGGCCAGTCGATGCGGACGACCTCCGGCTCATAGGCGCGGATCGACCTGTCCTCGCCTTCGTAGCGCAAGGAAAAGACCAGGTCCACCGTGCCGGGCTCCACGCGCGCCAGGCCGCTGCCGCTGGCCTCGGCCTGCAGCGAGGCACCCAGCTTGTTGCGCGCCGGCAGCAACAGCAGCTGGGGGGCGCTGACCTGCACCTGCGCCACCCCGGGGATGCCGAAGCGCGCCGGAAAGCGAGCGGACATGGCTTCATACAGCTGTGCGGCCGAGAGTTTCTGGTGCGGCCTCTGTGCGTCCTGCGCCAGCAGGGGTGTGATCGGCCAGCAAGCCAGCCCGGCAACGATGGAGCGGCGGTGCATGCAGCGATTCTCGCGCGCAGCACATCGAAGGGGCTTCTGACGGCTCAGTGGGTCTCCGTCGACACCGAGTGATGGGGCAGTGAGCCGGGCGTGTCACGCACCCGGCGCCTTGCGCGCCGCTGCGGAGGTTGAATCCATGGAGCCGCGTCCTAGCATGAGCCGTCGGACCACTGGAAGGGAACAGCGATGACTGCACACCTCCTGCGGCGGATGACAGCCTTGGCCCCGGTGGCCGGCGTGCTCGGGATCTGCGGATGCGACACGACCTCGCGCGGTCCGTCGCCCTCCTCCACTCCGAGTCGATCCTCGGGCAGCTCGAGCCCCGGCACCTACTGAGGGGCTCGCGTGGGCGCCGACGATCGCCGCGCGGACAAGCGCGACCTGAAGCAGGAACTCAAGCACCTCTACCAGGCGTCCGCGAAGGAGGTGGTGGAGGTCCGCGTGCCGACGATGAACTTCCTGATGATCGACGGCGCCGGCGATCCCAACACCTCGGCGGCCTACGCCGGCGCGGTGGAGGCCGTGTTCTCGGTGGCGTACGCCGCCAAGTTCCTCGTGAGGAAGGCCGCCGCCGGCGTGGACTTCACAGTCATGCCGCTCGAAGGGCTCTGGTGGGCGGATGACATGGCAAGCTTCGCCACGGGCGACAGGTCGGCGTGGCAATGGACGGCGATGATCATGCAGCCTTCCTTCGTGGCGCCCGCGATCGTGGACGGGGCCATCGCCGAGGCGGCCCGCAAGAAGCCTCTGGAAGCGATCCATCGTCTGCGCTTCGAGCCGTTCACCGAGGGCCGCTGCGCGCAGATCCTGCACGTCGGACCGTTCTCGCAGGAGGGACCCACGATCGCCAGGCTGCACGCGTTCATCGAATCGCGCGGCAGGCTGGCGGGCAAGCACCACGAGATCTACCTGAGCGACGTCCGCAGGACGGCTCCCGCCGCGCTGAAGACCATCCTGCGGCAACCCATGGAAGGAGGTGGCCCGACACGCGAGCCAGGCGCATCGGGCCGCTTGTGGCGATGCTGGCTTTGGCGACCGCTACCTGGCCTTGAGCGTGGCGAGCGTCGCCGCCAACTGTTCGTCGGTGATTGCCGGAACGACCTCCAGTTCCATCAGGTCGTTCCACTGCAACTCGAATCGCGCCATCGCCGCCGCATCGTCCGCCTCGGTGATGGAGACGCCGGTGCCGCTGCCAACGCTGTGCCATCGTCCGAGCAGCTTGATGCCCTCGCCTGGTTGACCGCCGGTCTGCTTGAAACGCGCAATGCAGGCATCGCGATTTCCAGGAAGGATGCGGTAGCGACCAATGAACAGCATGGTGAACTCCTTTCAGGGGGAGATCCAGGACGCACTCAGGATAGTTGGCCCTGGACCAGATTCAACCGGTGCAGCAGCGTCCCGACGACCCTAGTGCACGGGTTCCGTCAGTGGCTTGCCTCTGTCAAGGACGAAGGTGGCGACTGTCTTCGCTGGCGTGGTGCCAACGTTCACTGTCTCGTGCACAAGGCCTCGCGCGTTGTGATAAGCCTGTCCCGCGCTCACGCGACGCACCGGCTGGCCTTGCGGGCGCAACTCGAGAGCTCCTTCGGTCACGACGGCGTATTCGTCTCCCGGATGCGTGTGGAGGCCGGTCGTTGCACCTGGCGCGAACTCGATGGCCGCGATCACGGATTCCTTGCTCTCGTCACCGCTGACCGTCGTGCGAAGGAGTGGTCGTGCAGTCACACCGGTCGCCTGTGCCCAGCACGTCGAAACGGCGATGAACAAGACCCAGGGAATTGCTCTCGACACCTTCATGGTCGGACCTCTGGATGAGTGAACGCGTTGTGGACGACGTGAGGATGTGATGGAGGGCGCCGTCCGGCAATGGGAGAGATGTCCCGCAAGACGGCCACCGCTTGCGATCCGGAATGTCCGGAATGGTGAAGCGAGCTCGCCAGGCTCTAGGACCTGCCGGCCGCGATTCGGCGCACGGAGGCCAGTGCCGCCTGCAGCCTGGCGCTCTCGACATCCCGCAACGCGTTCATCCGCGCGATGTCGGCCTCGCTCGGCTCAGGCGCGCAGCCCTGGAGGAACAGGTCGAATCGCACCTTGAGCACTTGCTGCGCCCTGCGGGTTTCCGCGGCAGCTTGCCGCCAATCGTCCAGCAGCTTGTCGTAGGCCGCACTCATGACGGACATCATCGCCCTCGAGGCTGACCGCGGACAGACCTGGTCGAAGTGGGGCTGGTCCGCTGGCCAGCGTGTGGGCGAACCGTCAGATCGGCTCGGTTCGCGCCACCAGCCAGTCGAGCGCCACGCCCGTGACGAGGGGCGCCAGTCGCTTGCGCACCGTCGCGTGGTAATCGTTCAGCCACGCGATCTCGTCCGCGCGCAGCAATGCCCTGTCGATGCAACGCGTGTCGATCGGGCACAGCGTGAGCGTCTCGAAGGCGAGCATGTCGCCGAACTGGCCCTTCTCCGGCGTCTCGACCGGCACGTTGAGAACGAGGTTCTCGATGCGCACGCCCCACTGCCCCGCGCGGTACAGGCCTGGCTCGTTCGACGTGATCATGCCGGGCTCCATCGCCATGTGCGGCTCGACGACCGCGCGCGAGATCGTCTGCGGGCCTTCGTGCACGTTCATGAAATAGCCGACGCCGTGGCCCGTGCCGTGGCCGAAGTCGCAGCCAGCCTGCCAGAGGGGAAGCCGCGCGATGGCATCGAGCATCGGCCCCGGCGTGCCGCGCGGGAACACCGCGAGCGACAGGTTGATCATGCCCTTGAGCACCAGCGTGAAGTCGCGCTTGTGCGCGGCAGTGATCCTGCCGATGGGCCAGACGCGCGTGATGTCGGTGGTGCCGCCGAGGTACTGCGCCCCCGAATCGATCAGCAGCAGGCCGTCGCCTTCGATCCAGGCGTAGGAGTCCTCCGTGGCGCGGTAGTGCGGAAGCGCGCCGTTGGCGTTGAAGCCCGCGATCGTGCTGAAGGAGCGGCCCACGAAGCCGGGCCGGCGCGCACGGGCTTGCGTGATCCACTCGTCGACGGTGAGCTCGGACACGCGTTCGCCACGCGCCAGGGCGGCCTCGAAACGCGCATAGAACTCGCACATCGCGGCGCCGTCCTCGGCCATCGCGCGGCGCACGAACTCCGCCTCCTGCGCGTTCTTGCGGCTCTTGGCGAACGTGCTGGGATTCACCGCTTCGATGACGCGAACCTGCGAAGGCACGGCTTCGCGCAAGCCGAGCGTGATGCGGCGCGGGTCGACGAGGAGCACCGCCCCGTCCGGCAGCGCCGCCAGGGCACGCGGTGCATCCGCGTACGGCGAGACCTTCACGCCGTCGGCCGCGAGCCGGGACTCCAGGTCCTTGTCGACCTTGCCGCCGGCGATGAACAACGTTGCCGAGCGCGAGTCCAGCAGCACGTGGGCGACGAAGACCGGGTTGTAGGTGACGTCGGCGCCGCGCAGGTTCAGCAGCCAGGCGATGTCGTCCAGCGACGAGATGAAGTGGTGCGTCGCGCCGGCCTTCTGCATCGCGTCGCGGATCCCTTCGAGCTTTGCCTTCCGCGTCACGGTCGCTTCCGGCGCGAGGTGCTCGTACACCTTGGCGTCGGGCAGCCCGGGGCGATCGGGCCAGGCTGCATCGAGCAGGTCCACGTCGCTCTTCACCTGGATGCCCGCGGCCTCCATCGCGCCACGCACCTGCTGCGCGGCGGCGAGACTGAGGACCTGTCCGTCGAACGACAGCGCGTTCCCCGGCTTCAGTTCGGCGACGATCCAGTCGAGCGCGGGCCTGATCGCGGCCTGCGGCACCTTCACCAGCGACACACCCGTGCCGGACAGCTCCTTCTCGGCCTGTGCCCAGTAGCGACTGTCGGCGAAGAGCGCGGCTTTCCCGGGCGTGACGGCCAGCGTGCCCATCGAGCCGGTGAAGCCGCTGAAGTGCGCCCGTCCCTGCCAGCGCTCGGGCAGGTACTCCGACACGTGCGGGTCGGACGACGGCACGAGCACGGCCTGCACGTTCGCGTCGCGCATGGCGGCGCGCAGGTGGTCGATGCGGGAGCGGACGGGGGAGGTCGGGGCGGACATGGGAGCCATTCTCCGCTACACGGCCCGGCTCACCGGGCGATGCCCGCCGCCTGCCTCATGTGCCTCGACCACCGTAGCCAAGCGCCGGCCGCGATGGCGCCTGTGGCCAGTCGCGGGGACCGGCAATGCCGCCTTCGTGGGCCGGCACGACGGCCAGGATCGGCAGCTGCGTGGCCACCGACAGGTCGTCGGCGGAACGCACGCGGCGGGTGAGGAGTTCCGCCAGGACGGCGCTGGCGAATGCGAGCAGCAGTGCGACGACGGCGGCGATTCCAAGCGCCACCTTGGGTGTCGGGCCCTTGGCCTCCAGCGGTTCGACCGCGGTGGCCAGGCGCTGGACGTTGGTCTGGTTGGTGAGGGCCTGCAGGTTGGATTGCGAGGCGCGTTCGGCGACGGCCTCATAGGCCTTCTGCGCGGTGTCGACGTCCTTGTGCAGCACCGAAAGCTCATCGCGATACCGGTTGAACTCCATGACGCGGGCACGCTGCGCATTGACCGCGCCCTGCAACTCGCGCTCACGGCCGCGGCCGACCTCGTACGCCGTGTTGATCGACGAACCGATGCTGCTGGTCTCGGCCGCCAGGCGCGACTTCATCGCGCGCAGTTCGTCCTGCATGCGGATCATCTGCGGGTGCTGCGAGCCCAGGTTGGCGCCGGTCTCCTGCATGCGGGCTTCCTGCCGGGCGATGTCGGCCTTCAGGCTGTTGATCAGCGGGCTGGCCATGGTTTCGGACACCGCCGAAGACGACGCCTTGCGCTTGTTGGCCACGTCCGTGAGCTGGCCCTGCACCTGGGTGAGCTGCGACGACAGCTCGTTCAGGCGCTGCGTTTCCATGTCGATGCCGTCGGCGCTGATGACGCCGGTCTTCTGCTGGAACGCCGTGAGGCGACCCTGCGCCTGCTCGAGGCGCTCACGCGCGGTCTTCTGCTGCTCGTCGAACCAGCTGGCGTACTTCTTCGCCGGGTCGGTCTTGATGGCGAGCGCGGTGTCGATGTAGGCCTGGGAGAACGCATCGGCGACCTTGGCCGCCTGCTGCGGACTGTCGCCCGTCCACGTGATGTCGACGATGTTGCTCTCGCGGGCGGGCTTGACTTCCAGGTTGGCCTTCAGGTCGCTGGCGAGCCAGGCCTTCATGCTGCCGCGGCCGCCGGTGGCCTTCTTCCAGTCCTCGACCGCCTTGGGGTCCTTGTCGAGGGCCAGCATGTCGACCACCCGTTCGGCCACGCGATCGCTGCGCGCGACGTCGATCTGCGTCGCCATGTACGAAGCGGACGTGGCGCCCTGGTGCTCGGGCTTGCTCAGCGGGTCCTGCGAACTGATGTCGACCAGGACCGGAGCGCGCGCCGTGTAGTGGACCGGACGCAGGAGCACCCAGGCCAGCGCCACGGCCATGGTGCCGAGGAAGACCAGGAGGAACAGGGCGCGGCGGGCGCGCAGGATCGAAAGGAGTTGGTGCAGGTTCATGGCAGTTTCATATCCGCAACTTCTCACGCGGACCTGGAGCGGGTCATCGCCCGCTGCTGTTAACTCAAGATTGCCACGTCGGTGGCACTGATCGGCAGCTCACGCCTAGTCCGAACGAGGCAATTCATGGTCCGCCCCGTGACTCGGCCAGCTGGGCGCGGGCGCGGGCACCTTCCGCATGCATGCGCACGCACACGGGGTGGTGCCGGAACTCGCTCGTCGCGCAGCGGAAAGCGATGCAGGCTTCCCGCGCGATCGCGAAGTCCTGATGACAGGCCGCTTCGGGGCCCGGGGGCAGCGAGTGAACCACTCGCACCACCCTGGAGTCCACGGAACGATGGGATGCCACGGCACGTCGGGCCGCGGAACGGCCTTCGCGTGCAGCGACTTTGGGTGCAGGCGCGGCTGCTTTCCGTTGTTGCGGCGAGGCAATTCCTCGTTCCAGGGGCGCGGCCGATCCCGTCGGAGCGATCGACGGCGCGGCAGCCACGTGCGCGGCCGGCTCCGTCCGTTCGACCACCGTCTCCTGCAGCGGCGCTGCAGCCCGAGGCTCTTGCACCTCGGACTGCGATGCCGGACCGAGCCCTGTCCACAGCGCCACGGCGAGCATCCCGATCGCGGCGCCACCGGCGACAGCCAGGCCGAACCGCCGCCGGCTGCGGGTCTTCGCCGGCACCGCGCTCGCGCTGGGGAAGACCGGCGCCCTCACGGTCTCCGATGGAGGAGACTGGGCCGGCAGTTCGGCGCGCACGGCGCGGGCAGGGAGGACGCTGCGTTCCCAGCGCGGCTGCGGCATCGCTGCCTGCAAGGCGGCCGAGAATTCCGCAGCCGATCGATACCGGGTCTCCGGCCGTGCTGCAAGGGCACGCGCGAAGACCGCATCCAGCTCCGAGGGAAGTTCCGCACGACGTGCACGCACGGGCAGCGCGGTTTTGTGTGGATTGGCAGGCCGCGTGCCGGTGAGCAACTCGTAAACCACGGCCGCGGCTGAGTCGAGGTCCCTTGCGATCTCTGCCTCAGTGGGCCGCCGCGGCTGGGAATGGTCCTGCGCAGGCGCTCCGGCGGCGGACGCAACAAGCAACCTTCCCGTGCGGCTGATCCGGAGTGTGGAGATGGACAGATCGCCAGGTGCCAGCCCGCGGCGGTGCGAAGCATCCAGGTCCGCGAGCAGTTGCACGGCGAGCGCGAAGCCTTGCAGGATCGGCAACCTGCCTGCGCGCGCCAGGTACTGCCCCAGGGACTCCTGGTCCGCCTGCGGATCGGCCGATCCCGGGCTTGCCTCCTCCGTTGCATTCCTCATCGTGTGGTCGCGCCTGCCTGAGCCGTTTGCATGCCGACATGGTCCGATGTCTGGTGCGGCCGAGCTGTAGGACCCGGCTTGGAATGCACGTGCGGCGTCGTCGCAGGCCCGGCGGCAGGAGGAACGTCAGGTCGATTCGGCAACCGGCCGCGTCTTCACGTCCTCGAGGATCGACGCAAGGATCGCATCCGCGGCCCTGCGCAGGCGGGTGGCGTGCTGCAGCGGAGTCTCGACGGCGTCCCCCGCTTCGTGGGCGCGTGAACGAAGGGCCGCTCGCTCCGCGTGCTTCGCCGCCAACTCTGCGGCCTCCCAGTCGCGCATCCTGCGCTGCAGCTGTTCGTCGTTCACCGCGGCAATTCTCATCGATGGCCCATGCAGCCCGCGTAGGAAGGAGGCGGCATTCACAGTGCCGCGGGGACCGTAGGCGCGCGACTACAGCAAGCACCCGGTCTTGCTACATGGCCACCTGGCACGTCCCGGGCGTACCGTGGATGGACCCAAACCCAAGGAGAATCGCCATGCCTTCCCAGGATGAAGAAGCCATCGTGCTGCTCGAGGAAGACCACCACGGACTCGAGCGCCTGTTCCAGCAGTACAAGAATGCGCACGACGATGGCACCAAGCACAGCCTCACGCGCCAGATCTGCCAGGAACTGACCGTGCACACGCAGATCGAGCACGAGATCTTCTACCCCGCGTTCCAGCGCGCCACCAACGACACGGCTCGCGTGCAGGACGGCGAACGCGAGCATCGCGAGGCGATGGACCTCATCCACCGCATCGAGGCGAAGCAGTTCGACGACCAGATGATGCAGGAGCTCGAAAAGGCGGTGATGCACCACATCAGCGACGAGCGGGACAAGATGTTCCCTGAAGCGCGCAAGGCGCAGGGCATGGACATGCCACGCCTCGCGCGGCAGCTGATGGAGCGCAAGGCGGAACTGGTCGCCGCCCACGCCTGAGCGGCGGGCTCGCGAACGACAGCATCAGGGCCGCGCCCCGTGGCCCCTCAGCGCGAAGCGGGTCTGGCGGGCTGCGACTGCACCAGCCGGTCCAGCAACTCGATGAGCCCGGAGGGCTCAATGGGCGGCACCAGGTAGTAGTTCGCGCCAGCGAACCTGCCGGCCAGCGGATAAGGCTGGTCGACGAACACGGTCGAAACGTGGACGATGGGCAATGCAGGGTACTGTTGCCGGATCCGCGCGCAGACCTCGAAACCGTGCAGGTCCGGCAGGTGCACGTCCAGCACGACGGCTGACACATCGTCCAGGAGCGCGAGCGCGTCGAGGCCGGACGCAGCCTCGCGCGGCTGGTAACCGCCCATGGCCACCACGCGCGAGAGGCTGTAGCGCTTGGCGTTGTCGTCGTCCACGACCAGGACTGTCTTGGGCCGCTCGTTTCCCATCTTGTCTTGCCACCGGTGTCTGAATGAATCCCTGACGGTAGCTGCAGCTGCGCGAGGGCCGTCGCAAGACACGGCCTACTCCCATCGACATCCGGGAAGCTGTCCTGGAAGGCAGCGGCCCGTCGACGCGCGAACCGCAGACTTCAGGCGGTGGTAACCCCCATCCGGCACCTGCCGTGTTTGCGTAGAGTGCCCGGGACCGGAAGGAGTCCTCGATGCGCCGCCGTGCCTCCCTGCTCTTCGTGATGGCCAGCCTGCTGGCGGCGTGTGCCCATGACGCGTCGCGCGGCACTGGCACGGAAGACGCGGTCAACATGCGACTGGTGGGCCAGAACGACCTGCAGGGCCGCAGCGCCTACCAGCCCACGATCCAGCACCAGGGCCGTCGCTGGATCGCGTACATCGGCCACCATGGCGACCGCAAGATCAACCCGCTCACGGGGGTGGTCGAAGACAACGGGACGTCCGTCGTCGACGTCACCGACCCTGCGCACACGCGCTACCTGGCGCACATCCCCGGCGAGCCTGGCAAGGCCGAGCTGGGCGGCGCGCAAATGGTCCGGGTCTGTACCGGATCTCAGCTGCCGCGCGCCGACAAGAGCCGGTTCTACATGCTGCGCACCTACGGGAACCAGGCGCAGCAGGTGTGGGACGTGACCGTGCCCGAGCACCCCTCGCTGCTCACCACCGTCGTGGCGGGCCTCAAGGGCACCCACAAGAACTTCTGGGAGTGCGACACGGGCATCGCGTACCTCGTGTCCGGCGACCCGGCCTGGCGCACGTCGCGCATGACCAAGATCTACGACCTGTCGGATCCGCAGCACCCCGTGTTCATCCGCGACTTCGGACTGCCCGGACAGCAACCCGGAGCCACCGGGCCGGTGCCTGTCGCGCTGCATGGCCCGATCTCCATCGGGCCGAAGGGCAACCGCGTCTACTTCGGCTATGGCACCAGCGCCGATGGCGTGCTGCAGATCGTCGACCGGCAGAAGCTGCTCACCGGGCCGAAGGAGCCGACGCCCGAGAACCTGCTGGCCCCGCAGGTCGGTCGCCTGGACATGCCCCCGATCAATGGCGCACACACGGTCTTTCCCCTGCTGCGCGTCGACGTGCCCGAATTCGCGCGCAACTTCGTGGGGCACACGCGCGACTTCGTGGTGATCACGGACGAGGCGATCCAGAAGGAATGCATGGAAGCACGCCAGATGGTCTGGGTCGTCGACATCACGACCGAAAGCAAGCCGTTCGGCGTCGCGAACTACACGGTTCCGGAGGCCAGCGGCCACTACTGCTCGCAAGGCGGGCGGTTCGGCACGCATTCGTCGAACGAGAACATGACGCCGCTGTTCTACAACCGCCTGATGTTCTTCGCGCACTTCAACGCCGGCGTGCGCGTGCTGGATGTTCGCAACCCGATGAACCCGAGGGAGGTCGCGCACTTCGTGCCGGCGGTGACGGACAACACCGTGGTCCTGGAGGCACCTGCGAGTGCGGCCGGAAGCAAGCTGCCATTCACGGCGGCCTCGGACCGGCGGGCCATCCAGACCAACAACGTCGAGGTCGACGACCGCGGCTACATCTACATCGTCGATCGGGCCAACACCGGCCTGCACATCCTCGAGCTCACCGGGCCCGCGCGCGACATCGCCGATTGGCGCGCCGCCGTCCGCGACTGAAGCGGGTGACGCCAGCGGATCCCAGGAGGGGAGATCCCGGCCTCAGCCGCCGAACAGCCGGAGCGCCTGCGCGCCCGCGGGAATGAAAGCCGACTCAGGGACGCACGTGGCCAGCTGGACCAGTGTGCAAATGGTTGCCCTGGATCCACCGCAAGCCTTCAGCCGTCGCGTGAGCGGCTGCTTCAGTCATGGAGAGGAAGGTCCGGGTCAGGCGCACGACGCGGTCGGATGTCCCTTGCCCTCTGCCGGAGCGGATGGAGACGGAACTGGCGAAGCAGCCGTTCGCCAGGGGCTTTATCAGCGGAGAGACCAGGTACTTGCCGATCTGGGTCGGCGCGGGATTCGTCGAGGAGACGCCGGTCAATTGAGCGCCCGGATGTTGGAAGCCTGCAGTCCCTTGGCTCCCTGGGTCACTTCGAACTGGACCCGGGCGTTTTCCGCAAGTGTCCTGAACCCGTCGCCACCCTGGATGTCGCGGAAGTGGGCGAACAGGTCCTTGCCACCGTCATCCGGCGAGATGAAGCCGTACCCCTTGCCGTCGTTGAACCATTTCACGGTTCCGGTCTGTGCTGTCGTCATGATCGATCTTTCAATGTGGGTTTCTCCACGCAGCGCTGCGCCGCGTGGTGCGACGCCAAGAAACCATCGGAGGAAGAATCGACTACGGTCGCCGCGGAGGCGGGGGACAGGGGAAGAGAACCAGGATGCAGACTTGTGGAACGTCAGCAGGGGCATCGTAACCCAATCGGCGTCGTTGCGCCGCCTTCCCGACGAATCGACCCGGCCGGTGATCGCCACCCCGCGCGTGAACTCATGGCGCAACCGCCCGGCGGCTGCGACTCGGCACATGGCATCACGCGCCTGAGCGCGGGCTCTTACAGCCCTTGCCTGGCAAAGCGAACGGAATCACGCACGCTTGGCCAACCTGCGCCAGCCGCCCAACTGCCGAGGAGGCGAACCTCCGGACAAAGACTTACCTGAGGGATCGAGCACGAGGTGCCACGCAGGTTCAGCATCGGGGCATGCACCCGAGCATGACCCCGATGGACCGCGACGAACAACGAGAAATGATGGATCGCACCGGACGCGACGAGGCTGCCTTGCTGCAGACCCAGCAGGTGGCAGCGGGCGCCGTCCACGGTCCGGTGCACGCCAAGCCGCCCCACGGCGGGACTTCGCTGGTCGCACGAAGTGCGCTTGCGACGACAGAGCTGTCGCGCGCCTACGAGCAGTCGCTGGATGCGGAGCGCGCTGCCTGGCACTCGCTCACCGCCTTGCCCGCTGATGCAGCCTTCGACGCAGCCGCGTGGAACCGGTGGCGGGCGGCTGTCGAAGACCGAGAGCTCGCGACGAGCGAGTTGATCAACTACGCGCTGGCGGGCCCGGCGACTTGATCGAGGCATTGCTCTTCAACGCCGTGCGCGTCCTGACGTTCGCCGGCGCCACCCCGCTGACGTCCGGCTCGGGCTTCTGGTTTCGCCGTGACGGGCGCCTGTTCCTGGTGACCAGCCGGCACGTGTTCTTCGATGCGGCATCAGGTCACCAGCCCGACAGGGTTGAGTTCGACGTGCATGTCGACCAGCACGACCTCACCCGCACTGCAGTGACCAGGCTCTCGTTGTACGTCCATGGGCATTCCGCATGGATCCAGGGCCAGGACTCTGGCGGCGACGTCGACGTTGCCGCCCTGGAGGTGGTGGCAAGCCAACTACCCGCAGGTGCGATCATCAGCGCGCTCGGTCCCGCGCATCTCGAGACCGACTTCGAGCGCGTGCACGCTGCTGCGCCGCTGGCCATTGTCGGATTTCCACTCGGCTTCTACGACACATTGCACCGGCTGCCTGTCGTGCGGCAGGCCACAGTTGCCTCCGCTTTCGGCGTGCGCTTCCAGGGTCGTGGCTTCTTCCTGACCGATGCACGCCTGCACCGCGGTGCCAGCGGCGCGCCCGTGGTGATGCGACGCGAAGGTGACGGGTCCGAACTGCCCTGGTCGCTGCTGGGCATCCATTCGTCGCAGTTCGACATGGGCACTCGCGACCGCCTGCAGGACGAATCGCTCGGGCTGAACTGCGCCTGGTACGCCGACATCCTGATGACTCTGACGGCGCAGTCGCTGGGCAGCAGGGCTGAGTGAGAACGATCGAACGTCTGCTGGTCGCCGGGCGCAGAAGCCAAGAGCTGCCATGCCTTCGCACGAGCCCAGTCGCACCTGCGCGCCCGTCACGCGCCACCCTGTTCAGCCGTGGATCTTCTCGCCTCGGGACAGCATCGCCACGAGCGTCTCTATGCGCCTGGATCGCGTCTCGGGCCTCTTCGCCGTCTGCACACGCCAGAGGACTGCGTAGCGGTTGGCAGCGTTGAGCTGGGCGAAGAAGGTGCATGCTCCGGGCTGGCGGTCGAGCGCCTCCTGCAGATCTGCGGGCACGCCCGCCGTCCGCGCACCGTCGTAAGCCGTCTCCCATCGCCCGTTGGCCCTTGCCCGCTCGATGGCCGCCATTCCACTCGGCTGCATCCGACCCGACTGGATCAACGCCTCGGCTTTCGTGCGGTTGGTCTTCGACCACACGCTACTGGGGCGCCGGGGCGTGAATCGCTGCAGCCAGTGCTGGTCGTCCAGCGCCTTCTTCTGCCCATCGATCCAGCCGAAGCAAAGCGCCACTTCCACCGCCTGCGGGTAGGTCACCGTCGACGCCTCGCTGCCAGGCCTGGCGATCAGGAGCCAGATGCCATCGGACGTTGCGTGGTTCTTCCGCAGCCAGGACTCGAACGCGCGCTGCGTCGCAAAGCGACATGCATCCGCGTGTGACTGGGTTGCCCTCGGCATCGGGCAAGTCTACTTGCCGTGAAATCAGCGGGCAGGACGCGGGCCGCCGCGGGGTTGCGGGCTGTTGGTGGTGACAGCCGCGATGCCACTGATCACGGCGACAGAGGCGAGCACCAGGCGGATGGTCAGCGATTCCGACAGGAACAGGATGCCGCCGAAGGCTGCGATGAACGGGACGCTGAGCTGCACGACGGCGGCGGTCGTCGCTCGAAGTGCGGGCAGCACGGAGTACCACACGGCATATCCCATCCCCGAGGTGATCGCGCCCGAAGCGAGGGCGCACGCCACGCCGCGTGTGTCCCAGTGCGCCCAGGGCAGGCCCAGCAGGCCCAGGAGCAACGCCGGCACCACCGCGCGCAGGAAGTTGCCCGCCGTCACCTGCGCGGGATCGTCCGCGCCCTTGCCCCGTAGCGAGTAGACGCCCCACGCGATGCCGGCAAGGAGCATGAGCACTGACCCATCCAGGGGCGGCGAGGAAAGCCCCGGCAACAGCAGCCCGATCAGGCCAGCCAGTGCGAGGACGAGGCCGCCGAGCTGGTGCGGACGCATGCGCTCGCCGCGGAACACACCCCACCCGATCATCGTGGCCTGCACGGCGCCGAACAGCAGCAACGCGCCGGTGGCCGCCGTGAGGGAGACATACGCGTACGAGAACGCCGCGGCGTAGGCGAACAGTGCGAGCGCCGAACGCCAGTTGCCGGCCCGATGGGACGGCCGATGCCTCCACTGCGCGATGACCGCGAGCACCACGGCCGCCGAGATGATGCGGACCACCGTGAAGGTTGCCGGATCGAGGGCCGTGCCCTTCAGCGCCATGCGGCAGAGCAGCGAGTTGCCCGCGAACGCGATCATGACCAGCGTCGTGAGCGCGGTGAGGCGGCCGTGCGGCATGGCGTCTCCTGGTTGGACACGTGCGCGATTGCGAGATGCAACAGCGGTGGCATGGACATCCTGCCTCGCCTAGGCTCGACTCTCGAACTGCCTGGAGGAAGCCACGTGAGCGAAGGACGCAACGTGCGGCCTGCACTGATCGAATCGATCAGTGCCCTGACCCTGGCCACGCACGACATGGCGCGCGCGGTGCGCTTCTACGAGGCGCTGGGCTTCGCGCTGCGCTATGGCGGCCCCATGGCCCCCTTCACCAGCTTCAGCGCCGGCAATGCGTGCCTGAACCTCACCACCGAGGGCAGCGACCGCGACTGGTCGTGGTGGGGCCGGGTGATCTTCCACGTGGCCGACGTCGATGCGCTGCACCGTCAGGCCATTGCTGCCGGCCTTCAGCCACAGGACGCTCCCCGCGATGCCACGTGGGGTGAACGCTTCTTCCACGTCACGGACCCGGACGGGCACGAGCTGAGTTTCGCGACACCGCTGGATCCGCGACGGACCTGAAAGGTCAGGTGGCTGGCTTGATGTTCTGGTTGACCCGGAACAGGTTCTTCGGGTCGTAGCGCGCCTTGATCGCTGCCAGGCGCGCGTAGTTGTCGCCGTAGGTGGCCTGGACACGGGTGTCCGCTTCGTCGTCCATCATGAAGTTGACGTAAGCACCCTCCATGTTGAAGGGGTGCACCGCCTTCCAGTACGCGCGTCCCCAGGCCCTGAGCGCCTCCGCCTTGCCCGGGTCCGGATCGATGCCCGCGATCACCATCGACCAGGTCGCGTCGCGCGTGCTCCAGGCCGTCGCGTCCTTCGGGACCCGCCGTGCGGCGCCGTCGATCGGGTACAGGTGCATCAGGCACAGGGCGCTGGGCGCATTGGCGGCTTGCGCAATGTGCGTGTCGATCGCCGAGCCGGACAGGTTCTTGACGAAGTCGCCCTTCCAGTACCACTGCAGCCCCTTCGGGAAGAACGGGTCGAACAGCGAGTTGATCGCCGGGAACGGCATCTCGCCCATCCAGTTGAAGATCGGCGGAGGCAGTTTCGCAAGCAACGGGGCCATGAGCTGCTCGCCCGCGGCCGCGCTGCCGTTGTAGCTGCCGATGAGGGCGCAGGCGCGCCGGTCCCAGTAGTCCTTCGGGAACGGGTCCATCGGCGGCACGGTCTTGAGGCCGACGAACAGGCCCAGTTCCTCCGGCGCCGTCGGCAGGAAGTCGCGATAGGCCGCCATCACCTCCCTGGCGTGGGTGGCCTCCCAGAAGATCGGGCCCGCGTACACCATGCGCACCGGGTGCGCCCTGAACAGGAAGCTGGTCACGACGCCGAAGTTGCCGCCGCCGCCGCGCACGGCCCAGAATAGGTCGGGATGCTCGCGTTCGCTCGCCGTGACGAAGCTGCCGTCGGCCAGCACCATGTCGACTTCGAGCAGGTTGTCGATGGTGAGGCCGTGCTTGCGCGTGAGGTAGCCGATGCCGCCGCCCAGCGTCAGTCCGGCCACGCCGGTGCTGGAGACGATGCCGAAGGGAACCGCGAGGCCGAACGCATGCGTGGCGTGGTCGACGTCGCCGGACGTGCAACCCGGGTCCACGCGCACGGTCCTCGCCTGCGGATCGACCCGCACGCCCTTCATCAGCGACAGGTCGATCATCAGGCCGTCGTCGCAGCTGCCGAGGCCGGGGCCGTTGTGCCCCCCGCCGCGGATCGCGACCAGCAGGCGCTGGTCGCGGGCCTGGTTGACCGCGGCGACGACGTCCGCCGCATCGACGCACCGTGCGATGACGCGCGGCTTCTTGTCGATCATGCCGTTGTAGAGGGCGCGGACGGCGTCGTAGTCGGGCGCGTCGCGACCGAGGACGCGGCCTCGCATGGCTGCCTGCAGGGCGGAGGCGATCTGGTCTGGCATGGAGCTCTCCTTCATCGATGGAACGTCGACGTGCCGCAATCTGCCGGACCGATGTATTCGCCTTGTGTCAGTTGCAGCTTGTGGCGTATCGGCCGTGAATCACCGGGCCGGCGTCAGGGTCAGGGCCACTCCCCGTCCGGGAAAGTTCAGCCTAGTGGCGAATTGCGCGATGTCCAACGCTGTTGCTTGTTGCAATGCGCTGCGTGGGCACCACCACGCACCGTCCTGCTGTGCCGGGCCCGGCGCAGCAGTGAAGCCGCTGCTGCGCGGCAATGCGCGTGGACGTGTGTTGCAACGCGTGACGCTCCTGCGTCCTTGTGCCCTGGTGCGAAGAGGCGTCGAATCTCCAATCGCATCAGGAGAGTCACATGCATGCACCTTCTCTCGCGAGGCTCGATCACCTGCGCACCTGGATCGTCGTCGCCGTCGTGCTGGCGGTCATTGGCTTGATGGCGCTCGTCTGGGATTCCCGGGATCTCGGCGATGGCCTGGTGCGCGGCACCGGAGGGTCCGTCAGCGCGGTCTGGGAAACAGCGCAAGGCGATTTTGCGGACCTCCTGTCCTCGTTCACCAGCCCGGCGACGACCACCGCCGAGAGTGGCCGGTAGGAACTGGCTCACCCTTCGCACCTGCGCCCACTTCGCTGGGCCACTCGCACTGGGCGATCACCTGCGCCGGCGTGTAAGCAGGCCGTCCCACCTGGTTCGCCCTGCGATCCGCTCGGTGTACGCTTCGGCATCACTGAAAGCACCCATGTCCAGAACTCACTTCGTCGCTGTCGTGGCCGTCCTGGCCGCCCTGGCTTCAGGCGCCGCCGTTGCTGACGAATCGCCGTCAGTACCCGAGCGGGTCGGGCATGCGATCGAGAGGACCGGAGAGGCTGCCGGGCGCGGCTTGAAGCGCGGTGCGGAAGCGGCTTCCCACGGCGTTCAGGTGGGCGTGAAAGCGACCGCGCATGGACTGTCCCGCGCCGCGGAAGCCGTCGACCACGCGACCCACAAGGCCGCCCAGAAGGTGCAGTCGACCGTCGGGAAGTAGGTCCCGGAACCTGCAGATCGACAGGGAGGGCCTTCGGCCAGGCCACCCGCCTCGAGTTTCGAATCCACGGGAACAAGTGCGCTGCGAACAACGCGCTCGTTGTTTCTGGGCGGTTCTTGCGGGAATTTCTTCGGGCAAAGCCCCTCCAACGGAACCTCAGCCGTCGTCGGCCAAAATCCTCGCCTCCCACAGTCCCACACCATGAAGCCCTCCCTCCTGCCCCTCACCCTGGCCATCGCCGTCGGCGTCATGGCACCGCTCTCCCCGTCCTTCGCTGCCAAGCACCACGCCAAGCCGGCGGCCCACAGGAAGGCCGCGGCCGATGCGCCCCCTTCCGCACCGCTGGACGGACAGAGCGCGGTCGCTTCGGGCACTCCCTCGCTCGCGGCCAAGGCCTGGCTGGTGATGGACTTCGACTCGGGCGAGGTGCTGGCCTCGGCCAACGCCGACGAACCCCTGCCGCCGGCGTCGCTCACGAAGATGATGACCAGCTTCCTGGTGGAGCAGGCGCTTCGTTCCGGGAAGATCAAGGAGACCGACCTGGTCACCGTGAGCCAGAACGCCTGGTGCCGCGGCTCGAGCACCGAGTCGTGCATGTACCTGCCCCTGAACAGCCAGGCCACCGTCATCGACCTGCTGCGCGGGATCATCATCCAGTCGGGCAACGACGCCTCCAAGGCGATCGCCGAACACCTGGGTGGCTCCGAAGAGGGCTTCGCCAAGATGATGAACGCCGAGGCCCAGCGCCTGGGCATGACGCACACCCACTTCGTCAATCCCACGGGACTGCCCGACCCGGCGCACAAGGCGTCGGCCCGCGACCTGGCCATCCTGGCGCGCGCGATCATCCGGGACAGCGCCACCTACTACCCGCTCTACGCCGAGCGTGACTTCAAGTACAACGGCATCAAGCAAGGCAACCGCAATGCGCTGCTGTACACCGACCCCACCGTCGATGGCCTGAAGACCGGCCACACCGAGGAAGCGGGCTACTGCCTGGTCACCTCGTCCAAGCGCAATGGCATGCGCCTGATCACCGTGATCCTGAACACGAACAGCGCGCAGGCGCGCGCGGACCAGACCCGCACGCTGCTGGGATGGGGCTTCGGCAACTTCGAGAAGGTCACGCCGCTGCAGCCGAACACGGCCCTGGGCACCACCAAGGTGAGCTTCGGCAAGGCCGACACGGTGACCGCGGGCCTGGCAGCGCCGTGGACGATCACGGTGCCGCGCGGGCAACAGGTTCAGACCAGCACCCAGATCCGCACGGACCTGGAAGCGCCGGTCGCCAAGGGCGCCGTCATCGGCAAGGTGGTTGCCACCTCCAACGGCAAGCCGGTGGGCGAGGCACCGCTGGTGGCGCAGGCGGACGTGGAGCGCTCCGGCTTCATGCTGCGCAGCTGGCAGCACGTGACGAAGCTGCTGGGCAAGTAAGGCGTGACCAGGGTCGAACCGTGGCCTGCGCAGCCGCGATTCGACCCTGGCGCCGATGTCAGGTCAACGTCCGTCCTTGTCCGAGTCGCCAGGGATCATGCGCTCCGTGGCGTTGCTGACGCGGTCCCACGCATCGCGAGCCGCGGGACGGGCGTGTTCCCATTCCAGCGACGAACTGCCCCGTGCACGGCTCCAGTCGCGACTGAGTTCAGGCTCGACATCGTCGAAGGAGCGGTCCGGGTTGCGGTTGTATGACTCCACGCCCGCGCGGTAAGCGGGTTGATAGTGCTCCCAGCTCACGTCCTTGCGCGCATACGGGCGGTTCCCGTGGTTCTCACGCCAGTAGCTGTCTTCGGCGGCCGGATCGGCCGTCTTCTTGCCGATCAATGCTCCCGCGACCGCGCCCACCGCGGCGCCGATCGCAGCGCCTGCAGGGCCCGTGAGCCCGCCCGCGAGTGCGCCTGTCGTCGCACCGCCGGCCACGCCGCCGAGAGCTGCTCCGGCGGCCAGGCCGGTGCCGGTTCCAGCAGCCTTCTTCTTGTCGGAATTGTCCATGTCGGTCTCTCCTTTGTGAGTGAGGAACGCACCATAGATGGCCGCTGTGTCGAGGGCTTGAAGGCTCGCGACACTGCTTGCAGCCCACGAAGGCTGACACGGATGTCCTCCGAAATTGACAGAGCCGCGGGCGGCGTGAGGTTTCACACGAACCCAGGTCCTCGATCGCCAGGATGTGTGCGTCCGGCCACGGGCAGACCAGGACGACAATTGCCGCCATGAAGTCCCGCTCCCCGATCGGGGGCCTCGTCTACTCCACCGACGTCGGTCGCATGTGCCCGGTGTGCCGCAAGGCGATCGCCCTGTGCACCTGCTCAACGCCGGCGCCCGCAGCTCCCGGGGACGGCATCGTGCGGATCTCGCGGGAGAGCAAGGGCCGCGGCGGAAAGGTCGTGACGGTGGTCCGCGGGCTGCCGGCCGATGCGGCCACGCTCGACACGCTGGCCAGGCAGATCAAGACGGCGTGCGGCTCCGGGGGTACCGTGAAGGACGGCGTGGTGGAGGTGCAGGGCGACCATCGCGACAGGATCGCCGCCCTGCTCGCCGGGCAGGGGCACAAGGTCAGGCAGGCCGGGGGCTGACCTTGCGGAGGGCGGTCAGCGCACGGACTGGACGCTGAAGGCTGCTTCCGCCCACGCGCTTGCGCGGGCGCGGGTCAGTTTGAAGGCCGGCGACACGCTTGCTTCGCCAAGCACCTCGCCCGCCGCAGTCGTCGCCCTCAGCAGGGCGGTCGGAGCCTCTTCGTCGGGATCGATGTCCAGCGTGACCACCACGCGGCCGCCATCGTGCGAGATCTCGATCTGCTGGTGCAGGGATGCATGCAGTTGCTGCTCGTGGCGGCGCACGAATTCAGCCGCCGTCTTCACCAGCGTGTTGAAGGCCGCAGTGTCCAGCGGCTTGGGGTTCTTCTTGTCGCGGCCCATGGTCCAGGGGCCGACCAGCGCGGGCTCCACCTGGCCATCGGGCGTCATGGCCACCGCCCAGCCATCGTCGTCCTCGTTCTTGATCACCTGGGCCGTCCAGCCGTTGTCGCGCCACAGGCGCGCTTCGCGGATGGTCTCCGGTTCACTGTCGTTGCGGGTTTCGTCCATGCAAGGATTGTTCACCAGTGATCCGCGGGCTGTGCAACACCGAGCAGATGCCCGGGAGAACCGTCCTGCCCCTGATGGATGTCTGTCCCATGTGAGCCAGCCTGCCTGCTTCGAGAATCGCCTCGAAGTCCTGATCGACAGGTAGCCAACGTGATCCCGCTTCTGTCTTCCGTAGCCCGACAACTGGTTCCAGCTCTCGCATGCCCTCCACCACCCCCACGTCCCGCCGCCGCTTGCTGCAACTGCTGGCTGGCGCCCCCGTCCTCCCCTTGGGGATCCGCAGCATGGCCGCGCTGTCGCTGGCTGCCTGTGGTGGCGGCGGAGGCCAGAATTTGCCGGGCAACGTGGCCGCCGCACCGACCCCGAGCGCCTCGTTCGTCTCGGCCGAATTCATCGGCATGCCGGCGCCCGGCGCGGACCAGCCCACTGCGCTTGCCACGACAACGGTGAGCTCCAGGCTGAAGGCCAACTTCAGCGACGGCAGCAGCCAGACCTGGGACCTGGCGTACCAGACCTTCTTCCTCACGGGCGACAAGGTCCCCGATGGCAAGGGTGGCACCATCGTCGCCGGCGGCTACTACGACATCCGCAACCAGCCGATCGTCGATGCCTCGGTGGCCGGGCGCGAGCGCCAGTTCTTCTCGGACGCGCCGGACGGCAGCTCGCTGCTGACGGTGCCCGGCGCCAAGGTCGACGGCGTGAAGGGCAACGCCGTGTTCGCCGTCGTGCAGTTCGAATACAACACGGCCAACCAGGCAGGCGCGAGCACATACGGCGTCCTGCCGTCGCCGATCGCCGTGCTGACGCTGGACCAGGATCCCGCCAGCGGCAGGCTCACGCTGGTGAAGTACCACAACGTCGACACCTCGGGCGTGCACGGCCTCTGGTCCACCTGCGGCGCCAGCCTGTCGCCCTGGGGCACGCACCTCTCGAGCGAGGAGTACGAGCCCGATGCCTTCGACCAGGGCCTGGGCGGCCAGTCGCTGGCGATGCTGCGGGCCTTCAGCCAGAACACATTCGGCAACCCGGCGACGGCCAACCCGTATCACTACGGGCATCTGCCGGAAGTGTCGGTGAACCCTGACGGCACGGGCTCGATCCGCAAGCACTATTGCCTTGGCCGCTACTCGCATGAACTGGTCCAGGTCATGCCCGACCAGCGCACCGTGCTCGGGGGCGACGACTCCACGAACGGCGGGCTGTTCCTGTTGGTGGCCGACAAGGCCGGCGACCTGTCAGCGGGCACGCTGTACGCCGCGAAGTACACGACACCGCTGACGGAGACCACGACCGGCACGATCGAATGGATCAGGCTGGGACACGCCAGCAGCGGTGAGGTCCAGGCGATGGTGGATGGCGGCATCGTGGCCACCGACATCATGGATTCGGTGCTGGCCGATCCCGCCGATGCCAGCTACACGCACGTCACGCTCAACACGAAGCCGGCCTGGGTGCGGGTCAAACCCGGGCAGGAGAAGGCCGCGGCTTTCCTCGAGACACATCGCTACGCTGCCCTCAAGGGC
Organism: Ramlibacter sp. MMS24-I3-19; assembly: GCF_050320135.1. Lineage (NCBI taxonomy): Bacteria > Pseudomonadati > Pseudomonadota > Betaproteobacteria > Burkholderiales > Comamonadaceae > Ramlibacter > Ramlibacter sp. MMS24-I3-19. The sequence continues at coordinate 28,791 of NZ_CP190017.1, forward strand.
GCCAGCATGGCGTTCACCAAGAACGAGGGCACCACGCTGAACGTGAAGGACAAGGTCGCCTACTCGGCTTACTCCACCATCCAGGATTCCATGGTCGAAGGCGGCTCCGGCTACGTCGCGGGCCACAACGTGAAGTTCAGGACATCGCCGGCCGGCCTCGTCATGGTCCACAAGCTGAGCACAGGCCAGGTGGACGACACGGGAACGGCCATCGGCAGCGACTGGGTGCCGATCGAGACCAGCGTGCTGCTGGCCGGCGAGGACCTTGCCGCGCCTGATGCGCTGGGCAACACCGCGAACCCGGACAAGGTCGCCGGACCGGACAACCTCAAGTTTTCGGAGAAGTTGCGGACCCTCTTCATCGGCGAGGACAGCGACAACCACCTGAACAATTTCCTCTGGGCTTACGACGTCGACTCGCGCAAGCTCCAACGGGTTCTCTCGTGCCCGGCAGGCGCCGAGTCGACCGGGCTGCACGCCGTCGACGAGATCAACGGCTGGACGTACGTCATGAGCAACTTCCAGCACGCCGGAGACGAATTGGGCAGGTATCCGACGCTTGGCGAAGCCCTGAAGAACCAGATCGAGGGGATCATCGATGCCAGCTACAACGACAAGTCCAGTTCGGCGGTGGGCTACCTGACAGCAGACTTGCGCGCGCCTGGCAGCTCCTGACGCCTGGATCGTTCGCCGCCGCTAGTCTCCGACGGTCGCGCCCAGGCCGAGTGCGACCATGACCTTTCCGAATTGCAGCACGCTCCTCACCAGCGCACGGCTGGTCTCGAACATGTCGGCGATCTGGTAGGTGACCAGGAACAGTGCGGGATAGAAGTACATCGCGCGCGACCAGGAAAGCTCCTCGATGGATCGCACGACGCGGGTCTGCATCAGGTAGATGTTCCCCAGCCACGAGATGCCTGCGCCCACCACGGCGCCGGCGAGGATGTCCGTCGGGTAGTGCAGCCCGAGGTAGAGCCTCGGGAGCACGATCATGACCATCGTGTAGGCGAAAACGAAGACGCCCAGGCGCCTGGAGACGAAGTACAGGCCGGTGGCGAGGGCGAAGAACAGCACGGCGTGGTCGCTCGGGAACGAGCTGAGCTTGGCCAGCGCTTCCTCCGAGACGCCATAGGGCTTGACGAAATCCAGGCTGGCCTCGTGCAGGGGTCGCACGCGGAACGGCAGCAGGATCACCAGGAGGCGCCCCACCAGCAGCGCCACCGCGGAGCTGAGCAGGGTGGCGATCATGTGCTCACGCTCCTTCGTGGCCTTGCCCTCGGTCCGGAACCATGCCCACCAGATGAACAGCATCAGCAGGCCGCCTTTGAACAGGTGGTTCACGGAGATGAACGCCACCATCTGGTCGAACGCCCACGACCTGCGCGCGAACACGTTGATGTGCGTCATGGTCCAGCTGTCGAGCCAGTTCACGGCGCTCCTCCTGCACGTGACTCAGCTGGGCGGCATCTCGAAGACCTTGCCATCGAATCAGCATGATCCAGACGACGTGGCTTGTGCATCGGGGTTCGCCAGAAGGTGGCTGGGCCTGCGCCTAATGGGTGAGGGTCTGTCTGTTCAGTGCTGGCCAGAAAGCGAGGCCGAGCTGCCGGACCGCAAGTGGCTGCTCATTGCCGGTTCGCGCGCGCGACGGAGGCGGCTGATGCATCACTCGCCGACCGCCTGCAGGATGTTCCGGAGATGCTGCGCTTGCCATTCCTGCTCGGGCACGAACGAGGCAGGGTCGGAAGTTGCGCCGTATCCACCTTGGCCGTAGACCGCGGCATAGGCCGCATACTCAGCCGCCTGTCGCGCCTGGCCGGCGACCGCCTTTGCGAGCGCATACGTGGCTGAAACTGCGGCGTGTCCAACTCCGTCCAGTGACCTGGACCCCTGATGGCTATTCGCCAGTACCTGCACCTTTGACGCGTCCGCGAGCGCGTCCTCGAATGCGCCACGGAGGATCCTGTCGCGAAACGCAGCCAGGCACGCCAGCACGTCGTCCTGCTCCATCAGATGACCGACACGCTCGACGCAGACGAGTCCGAACCGCAGTCTCGGCGCCAGGTTGGCCTCGGAGGCGGGCTCCAGAGCCCTGAGCAGCGGTTCGAGGGGAGAGGTCATGCAGTACGTCCCGGCGATTGTCTCCGGTCTGACATCCACGACCGGCCCAGCCGGGAACCCCGGTCAATCATCAAGACGGTCCATCCTTGATGGCTCGCTGCTCAGTTGCTGATCCACGGCGAACGCATAGCCTGAGCACGCTGGCAGCCGCTAGCGTTGCAACCATGAAAGGAATCAGCCATGAAGCTCCTCTTCTCGTTCATCACGGCCCTCCTGCTTACCACGGGGGCGAAAGCGCAGCAATCTGGACCCGAGGAGATGTTCGACCGCTTCGCACAAGCACTGGCGGCCGGCGACATCGAGGCAATGATGGCGCTGCACTCGGAAGACTCGGTCCTGGTTCCCAGCAATGGCGGCCCCTTCGTCAAGGGCAAAGCGGCCATCGAGAGCTACTACAAGGCCATCTTCGCCAATACGAGGAGCCGCCACGCAATCAAGGCGCCTGGCTACGAGTGGCAGGTGTACGGGGACACGGCCATCCGCACCTCGAACGGGATGTTCGAAGTGGAGACCGCCAACGGCAAGAACGTCCTGCCCCTGCGCAACACATACGTCTTCCACAAGGAGGGCCAGGATTGGAAACTGGCCACCACGCACGTCTCGAACCGGACCCCTCAGGGATCTGCAGCGACACCTGCGGCGCCTGCGGCGTCCGCGGCCAAGTAGGGCACGCAGGCGCTTTCCGGCGCGCCGGCGAACTGCCCATTTCCCGCGCTGCCCACGCGAAACAGTCCGCAGGGCCGGCGATGCTGCTTACCGGGACGGCATGTCCGCGACGCAATAGGGGAGCATCACGGCAGCCTCCTGCGGAATCTCCGGCATCGTGCAGTTCCATGCTTCCCACTGGGCACGCATGGCAGCAAGCCGCAGCGGCTCGCGTCGGGCGAGGTTGGCACGCTCGCGCTCGTCCACTGCCAGGTCGAACAGGTACTCGTGGCCGTCCACGCACAGGTACTTCCAGCGGCCTTCGCGCATCGCACGCTGCGCGCGATGCTTCATGCGCCAATACATGGGGCGGTCGAAGCAACTGTCCGGGTCGCGCAGTGTTGCGCAGAGCGGCACGGCATCGAGCGGGTAGTCCGCGTGCGGAGCCACGCTCGCTTCGTGCAGGACCGTCGCGGAAAAGTCCATGGTCATGCACGGCTGCCCGGAGACGCTGCCAGGCTGGATGACGCGCGGCCAATGCGCGATCCAGGGCACCCGGATGCCGCCTTCGGTCAGGTCCATCTTTCCGCCCACGAGCGGCCAGTTGTCCGAGAACCGCTCGCCCCCGTTGTCGCTGGTGAACAGGATCAAGGTGTCCTGCAGCAGCCCGTTTGCCTCCAGCTCGTCGACCACTGCCCCGATGCCCTCATCCAGCTGGCCGACCATGCGCTGGTAGGTGCGCACATCGCCGCCCTGCAGGTCCGGGAGTGCCCCGTGCACTGCAGCCGAGCGGTGGCAGTCTTCCCGTGTTTCCCAGGGCCAGTGCGGAGCGGTGTAGTGCAGGCTGAGAAAGAAGGGCGCATCCTGCCTGGCCATGCGCCGGATGAAATCCACCGCTCGCTGCGACAGCACATCTGTCATGTAGCCGACCGGGAAGTGCTCCTCGTCGTTCTCGAAGAAGTCGTGCGCGCCATCGGTGCCGCAGTGGCTGAAGTAGTCCACGCCGCCGGACATCGGTCCGAAGAACTCGTCATATCCGGAGCGGAGTGGCCCGAAGTGCGGCGGGTAGCCCAGGTGCCACTTGCCGACGAGCGCCGTGCGCCACCCGGCGTCGCGCAGCAAGGAAGGCAAGGTCGGGTGTGCCGGCGCCAGGCCGAGCGACGCACTGCCGCGCGCCCGGGCGTTCATAGGCTCCTCCGCGGCTCCGCGCAGCCGGTACTGGTACCGCATCGTCATCAACGCAAATCGCGTGGGCGAGCAGACGGGCGAATTCGCATAGCCCTGGGTCATGCGCAAGCCGTCGGCGGCGAGCCGGTCCAGCACGGGCGAGACTGTGCGACCGGCAAACGGGCGTCCGCCGTAGCAGCCGAGGTCGGCGTAGCCCAGGTCGTCCGCGACGATGTAGAGGAAATTGGGTCGCTTCATTCGACTCGCAGGCCACTGCTGCGCACCAGGTCACGCCAGCGGCCGTACTCGGCCCTGATGAACTCGCCGAACTCGCCTGGCGTGCCGGGCGCAGGGGCGATCCCCATGGCCTCGAGCGATGACCGGACCTGCGCATCGTCCAGTGCTCGGTTGATCGCCGTGTTGAGCAGGGTGACGGCCGCCTCGGGAACTCCCTTCGGTCCGACGAAGCCCCACCACGAACTCGCCTGCAGCGCGATGCCCTGCTCGTAAAGGGTGGGCACGTCAGGCAGCAGCGGCAGTCGCTGGTTGCCGCTCACAGCGAGTGCGCGCAGCGTCCCCGCCCTGATGTGCGGCAGCGGGCTCGGCAGGGACTCGAACATCGCATCGACCTGGCCCGACAGGATGCCGTCGTACATGCGCGACGTCGCAAAGGGCACGTGGAGCAGGTCCATGCCTGTGTCGCGCTGCAGCTGCAGCGTGGCCAGGTGATGCATGCTGCCGACTCCCGGCGAGGCGAAGCTCACTGTGCCCGGCCGCGACTTCGCCCATGCGACGAAATCCTGCATCGTGCGGGCCGGGTTTGCTGCACGGACCAGCCAGACGTAGGGGCCGCGCGCCACCTGGGCGATCGGCGTGAAATCGCCCGGTTCGTATGGCGGCCGCTGGCGGACCGCCGGTCCGGTGGCGAGGTTCGCGGCAACGCCGAAGAGGAGCGTGTAGCCGTCGGGCACGGCATGCGCGACGGATTCGGCCGCGATCATTCCGGCGGCCCCGGGCTGGTTCTGGATCACGACGGGCTGGTGCAGCTGCTCTTCGAGCGCCGTGGCCACCCGCCGCAAGGCCACGTCCGGAGGACCACCGGCCGGAAAGCCGTGCAGCACCTTGAGCGGACGCTGCGGAAATCCTTCAGCCCGGGCCGCCCTCGACATGAGGAACGAAGCGAGGATGAAGCATCGACGTGTGGGCATGTCGGTCTCCTGGTGACGAATGGGCCGAATCTAGGAGCTGTCCGGATAATTGTTCTAAACACGCACTGCCGGGAGTTGCGCATGAGCCTGAGGACACCGCGACGGCACGACGACCTGGTCAACTACCGGATCAAGCAACTGCAGGCGCTCGGGGGCGCTCCTGCAGTGCGCATCTGCGAGGGCGGCTTCGGCCTGGCACGCCAGGAGTGGCGCCTGCTCGCAGCATTGGTGGAACACGGGCCCCGAAGTCCGACGGGCCTGGCAGACCAGGTGCGAATGGAGCGCGCGCGCGTCTCGCGCACGCTCGCGAGCCTCGTGGAAAAGAAGTTGGCGGCGCGGGTGAGCGAATCCGGGGACCGGCGGCGCGCCACGGTTCGTGCCACCACCGAGGGCCGTCAACTTTATGCGCGGCTGTTTCCGCTGCTGGCGCAGGTCAACGTTCGCCTGCTCTCGGTGCTGGACGACGGTGAGCTCCAGGTCTTCGAAACTTGCCTGGAGAAACTGACTGCGAACGCCAGGGAGGTGCTGCGAACCCTTCCCGCGGATGCACCCAAGGCCGACCGCCGCTGCGGCGGCTCCAGGCAGGTGTGGAGTCAGCGCCGACACATCCAGTAACCTCGACCAGGTCGCCCCCACCAGCGAGCCCGGAAGTGCGCTCGATCCACCGCGCCGTGGAACTACCACACCTTGGCCGTCGCACTTCCCACAGCCGACGGGGAGAACGGTGTGGACAAGGATGTGGAATTCCCCCGCAGTCCGCGCCAGTGCTGCATTCGAAGGGCTTGCTCATCATTTCAGCAGTCGCTTGCCGCGTGCTGACGTCGCAAGCCTCACGTGGGGCAATGGCCACGTCGCCGGGATGCGCATGCCATTCATCCGGCATCCAAGTGCATGCTTCCGGTGGCCGGCGTGGTCGCAGGTCGTCGTCCTGCCTGACGGCGCCAAGCCGCTGGCACTACAAGCCCGCGGGCTGCGCGAGCCCCAGCAGTTCGAACAGCAGCGCCGGCGAGGGCGGCCAGCCGGCCACCAGTGCGTCCGAATCGTCCGCCGCGGAGAGCGGCGTCCACGCGCTCGCAGGCGGAGCAGGCCACGCGGGGGTGGATGCGTCGTCTGCGATCGCGTGCGCGGGCAATGCGGCAATGGCCTCCTCGAGCGCCTCGGGGCCCTCCGCCGCGGCGTCGAGCAGCAACGCCAGCCGCGCAGCGCACGCCGCCAACGACACGGGCGCGATCACGCGCTCGGCAAGCGTGAGCGGAAATGCACGCCCGACCCGGTCGTGCGAAGGCACCACGATGCCGCACCATGCCTCGCCTTGCGAAGGCAGCGCCAGGTAGCGCCACGGCGCGAAGCCCGCCAGGCGCTCGCGCAAGGCATCGCCATCGATCGTCGAGGCGGCCAGCGCGAGGCCTTGCTGCAGCCATCCGTCCCACTGCGCGCGCCAGCGTGGCGGCAGGCCGCGGCCGACGAAGTCGCCGCGCGCGGGCAGCTTGCCCCACCAACCGATGCGACGCGGCAGCTTCACCATGTCGAGGGCGGACAACTGAAGCGGGCCAGGTCGCGCAGGGTCCAGATGTCGGCATCGGGCGAGCCGGCTGCCCTCGCCTCGACGCCGAGCGTGCGCGTGTCCACCGCGAACGCCAGCTGCGCGGGCGCGCCGCGCTGGCCCTGCCAGTCGCTGCGCAGCAGCAGCCGCACCCACGCGAACGGCCCTTCGTGGATCTCGGCCCCGACGCCCGCGGGCCCCGGCGGCAGGATGCGCATGAGCACCTTCTGCGTGGACGCTGGACCCGGCCAGGCCAGGTCCTTGGGACGCGACGGGCCGTTCTCGAAGCGCAGCAGCTGGCCATCGACGTCGATGCTGAACTGCAGCAGCTCGGGATCCATGCGCAGCGGCGTGAGGCGCAGGCGCAGCTCGGGCAACGGCGCGCCGCCGGGGAAGAACAATGTGTTGATCGCGGCGGCGGCCTCGAACGCCGGCGGCGCGGGCGCATCGGCACCGCGCGCCTTCCACGGACGGCTGGACGTGTCGACGCGCTCGGCCAGGTGGTTGCGGCGGAATTCGTCGAACAGGCCGCCGGGGCCGAACAGCCGCGCGAAGTCCGACGGCGGCATGTCGCGCGCAGCCGGCATCGCGAACGGAAAGCGGTCGCGCGTCAACGCGCCGCAGGTCTGCGCGAGTTCGGCGAGCGCGGCCTCGAACGTCGGCTTGGGACCGCCGCGTGCGCGCACCAGCGCCGCAAGGTCGGCCGTCACCTTGCGCAACGCGGGCGGCGCGCGGGCAGCCTCGGTGCGCAAGGCCGCATCGAGCTCGGCGTCGGCCGCACCACCGCGCGGGCCTTTGGCCAGCGCCTGCAGGCGATCGAGCGCCTGCGGACCGGCACCAGCGGCATAGTCGCCCAGCGCGCCGAAGCGGGCCCGCAGCGCGCCATCGAAGGCGCGATCGGCCACGCTGCCGGTTTGCGGACTGGCGCTGAATTCGTCCGCGAGCCGGGTGAAGAGGCGGCGCAGCGGTGAGTCGGGCGCCGTGAGTTCGAGGGCGGCGCGTGCACCGCCATCGGCATCGCCGCGCGTCGCGAGTGCCAGGCCGTCGAGCTGGCGCGACCAGGCCGCGATGACGCGCTGGGCGTGGCGCGCCCCGACCTGTCGCGCGATGTCGTCGCGCCACGCGCGGTCCTTGCGCAGGCGCAGGGTGTCCGCGGCTGCGTCACCGAGCACCCAGCCCGCCTCGTTGGCCAACTCGTCGAGCGTGGCGTCGAGTGCCGGGGCGAGGCGGCGGCGCCAGTCGACGGCACTCGCGTGCTCCGGCATCGGGCCCGCGGGTGACGGCGCGAACACGAGCGCCGCGGCCGGCCCCAACCGCGCGGGCAGGTCCTGCGGCGGCTCGGCGTCGGTCACGCGGCGCAGCAGGCGCTCGTGCACACGCTGCGCCAGCGGCACGGCCGCCAGCGCACTGCGCGCGGCGCGCACGCCGGCGTCGTCGGGCCGCATCGCGTCGGGCAGCCCGTTGCGTTCGAGCAGGGCATCGACATGGCGCGCCCACTCCGCGCGCTCGCCGGCACCGCTGCCGCGACCCAGCGCCTGCGCGGCCCAGTGGCGCACGTCGGCGCGCACCAGCCGGTCGGGATTGGAGAGCATCAGCGTCGTGCGCAGTGCGTCGTAGCGCGTGGCGCTGTCGTCGGCCTCGCGCAGGTCATGGCGCAGCCGATCGACGAGCAGCGGCGCCAGGCTGCGATCGAGCATCTCGCGGTAGGCCTGCTCCGCCGATCGCGCCAGGCGCGGCCCCTGGAACAGCCCGAAGCCGAGACCCGCGCCCGGCTGGTCGGGATCGACGCCGTCGTTGCCAGCCAGGCGCTGGAGCAACGAGTAGAGAGGCAGCACCTGCTCCAGCTTCGCCGACTGCAGCGGCCCGATGCGCTGCGTCATCTGCTCGACGCGGGCACGCACCGCGTCGACGTAGGCGAGGTTGCGCCGGTAGCTCTGCCACGACAGCGCGCAGGCCGCGAGCAATGCGAGGCACGCCACGGCCGCCGCCGACAGTGCCATGCGGCGGCGAAGACGCAGGCGCTGCAGGCGCTGGCCCGCGAGCGGCGCCTCGGCGATCACCAGCTGCCGCAGCAGCCCGGCGAGGAATAACGACTTGCCGCCCGCATCGGGACGCGGCAGCGGCTTGAGCGCGACACGATGGCTGCGCGCGAGCTCGCCGATCACGCGGTCGATCGGATTGCCCTCCTGCGTGCCGCTGGCCAGCGCGAGGGCGCGCAGGCGTTGTGCCGGTGCTGCGGCGATGCCGGCGAAGGCGCGGCGCACGAACGCCTCGACCGGCGCCAGCAGCGTGTCGACCTGCGCCGCGAAGGCATAGATCGGCAGCCGTCGCTGCGGCATGCGTTCGCGCTGCAGCTGCTCGGGACGGCGACGCGCCAGGCGCAGCGACAGGTCGGCCAGGCGCGACGCGAGATCCGCAGACACGCCGGCCACGTCGGCGTCGAACACCACGCCCCACAGCTGCTCGCGCTGCGCGGCGTCGAGATCGCCGAAGGTCTCCATGAAGCCGGCCAGCAGGTCGGCCTTGGTCACCAGCAGGTACACCGGGAAGGCGAGATCGAGCTCGCGGCGCAGCTCGTCCAGCCGCGCCGCCACCGCATCGGCCTGGCGCGCGAGCTCCGGGCCGCCGTGCAGGAGGTCGGGCACGCTGGCCGTGACGATCACCCCGTTGATCGGCTGCACGGGACGGTGCCGGCGCAAGAGTGCCAGGAACTGCTGCCACTCCTTCGCATCCGCCGCCGCGTCGCTGTCCTGCGTCGTGTAGCGCCCCGCCGTGTCGATGAACACCGCGTCCTCGCTGAACCACCAGTCGCACTGGCGCGTGCCGCCGATGCCCGCCAGCGGATCCTTGCCAAGCCGTTCGGCGAGCGGGAAGCGCAGCCCCGAGTGCAGCAGCGCCGTGGTCTTGCCCGCGCCGGGCGCGCCGATGATCAGGTACCAGGGCAACTGCTGCACCTGCCGCCGGCTGCGCCACCAGCCCCGCGCGCCCTGCGCCTCCACGCCCTGCCGGAGCATCGCGATCGCCTGGCGGAAGCGCTGGCCCAGTTCCGCACCACCCTCGCCCGCCTCGAGGCTGTCCAGCAGCCTGCGATTGCGTCGCCTGGCCAGCAGCACGCGCAGGCCACGCACCGCCAGCACCAGCACCGCGGCAAGCACCAGCAAGCCGATGCGCGCACGCGGGTCGTCGAACGGATGCCAGCCGCGCCAGGCCAGCAGCGGCGTCGCGAACCACAGCAACGCCGCGGCCACGCCGAGGTTCACGGCGCCCTGCGCAAGGCGGAGCGGCGCCTTCATTCCGGGAACAGGATGATCTCGACGCGGCGCAGCGGCGGCGCGCCGGCGGTGTCGACGCGCGCCTCGACCGCGAGCCGGGCGTCGCCGAGTCGCGGCCGCAGCATGTCGGCGGCGCTGCGCGCCCAGTCCATCGCCTGGTGCCAGGCGGACGGGGTGCGCGCGGTCGGCGGATCGCCGCCATCCGTGTAGCCGACGACCAGCACCTTGCCCGGCGTCCGCGCCAGCACCGCGGCGAGCCTGTTCAAAGGCGCGCCCGCATCGCGCAGTGCGTCGGCCCCGACCACCACCACGCTGCGCAGCGGCTCGTCCCGGACCGAGAGGCGGCCGGCCTCGATGTCGGCACGCAGTTGCGGCGCCAGGCGTGGCGGCGCCGAGGTGCCGGCCACCGCCGCCTGCGGTGCCGTGCGAGCCGGCACCAGCTGCTGCAGCGAGACCAGCACGCCATCGACGCGCCTGGCCAGCAGCAACTGGCTGGCGCTGTAGACGGCGAAGGCGAGCACGCCCAGCAGCAGCACCGCCGGCACGGCGATGCGCGGCGCGCGCGGCGGACGCGCCGCCGCCGGCGCGCAGTGCCACGGCGCGACCAGCGCGGGCACCGGCGCGACCTGCTCCAGCGCCGCGAGGACGCGCGAGCGCAGGGCTTCGTGCGCCCGCAGGTCCGCGCCGGCGCGCGCACGCAGGCCCAGGCTCAGGCAGGCGTGGAACAGCTCGAGCAACGCGCGGTGCTCGCGCGGCCGCTCGGTCAACCGGGACAGCAGCCGCAGCAGCCGGTCGCCCGCGCTCGCTTCGTCGTGGAACTGCTGCAGCAGTCCGGCGCCGCCTGCGCCCCACGGCGCTGCGCCGACCTGCTCGTCGCCCCACGCGCACAGCACGTAGCTCGCAGCCGTGACGGTGGGCTCGTCGACGCCGGCCAGGCGCGCGTCGGCTTCGAAGCGGCTCACCGCCGTCGCCAGCGTGCGGCGCAAGGCGGCCGGGTCGGCCGGTGTCGCGTCGCGCAGGCGCGCGATCAGGGCCACCAGCGGGAGTGCCAGCGCGCGCAGCGCACGCGCCGCAGGCGGCTCCCCGATCGCGTCCGGCTCGCGCTCCTTCACTTGGCCCACCCCACCTGCAGCTGGCGTGCCTGGGCATCGATGTGCGCCCGCGGCGAGACCGCGCCCTCGGGCAGCGGCAGGATGGCGCGCCACTGCGCATGCTCGATCTCGCGGAAGGCACCGAACACCGCGATGGCGCGCGCATCGCCGCTGACCTGCAGCGCCACCTCGCGCGCCTCGCCCGGACGCAGGTGCAGGCTCTCGCGCGCCAGCATGTTGGTGCCGAGCGTTGCCTCGTCGTCGTCGTAGAGGCTGTCGAAGCTGGCCTTCTCGAACACGCTCGGGTCGCGCAGGACATAGATGCGCAACGCCAGCGACGCCGGCGCGTTGCGCGCATCGGTGTTGAGGCTGCGCTCGGCCTGCACCATCAACTGCACGCTGCGCTTGGCCGTGGCGACCGCACCCGCCGGTCCCGGGTTGAACATGAAGTTCACCACCATCGAGGTGTTGACCCACGGGATCTGGCGCTGGGCCGTGTCGCGCAACACCTTGATGCGCACGGTCTTGAGCATGTCCTCGGCCTCGACGCCGGCGGTGCGCAGCTCGTTGGCGAGGTGGCGCGTGTAGATGCTGTTGCCGCCGACCGGGCCGTCCTCCGCGACGCGCCCCGGCGCCGCCGAGAACGCGATCAGCGCGCCGGGCGCCGCCATCTCGGCCAGCCCGTCGGCCTTGCGCGATGCGCTGCGGCGCGCGGCGAACGGGTCGTTGCGGCAGGCGTCGATGATGAAGATGCGCGCGCGCGGCCGCACCCGGTCCACGCGCGCGAGCAGCGCCTCCTGCAGGTCGATCGCCTCGTCGCGCACCTCGGCCTCGTCGCGCAGCGCGATGTCCACCGGCAGCAGGTAGTTGCGGCCGCCGATCTGCACGCCATGGCCCGCGTAGTAGAAGACCGAGGCCACCCGGTCATCGTCCATGCGCTGCGCGAATTCGCGCAGCACGCGCTTGAAGTCGCGGGCGGTGAGATTGAGGTGCTCGCCGACCTCGAAGTCGAGGGTGCGCAGCGTCTGCGCGATCAGGCGGGCGTCGTGCTCGGGGTTGTTCAGCGGGAACTCGGGATAGCGGGCGTTGCCCACCACCAGCGCGACGCGCCGCTGCGCCGCCACGTCCGCCTTGGCCTGCGCGAATGTCCTTCGCGCGCCCCAGACCACCGGCACGAGGGCCACGCAGGCGAGCAGTCGGCGGCGGCTCATGGCAGAAGAAGGTTGCGGCGGGCCCGTTCATTGTGGGGACCGCGCCGCGGGGGAACAAGAGGAGCCGCAGCATCCTGCGGCCCGCTGAGCCAGCGCGACGTCGCGCCTCTTACGCGCCGCGGAACTGCACGCGCCGGTTGACGGCGGCGTACGGATCGGCGCCTTCCACCGGGCGGGCCTCGCCGTAGCCCACGGTCTTCAGGCGCGAGGCGGCGATGCCATGGTGCTGCACCAGGTAGTCGCGCACGGCACGGGCACGGGCACGCGACAGCTCGAGGTTGTACTCGTCGTCGCCCACGGCGTCGGTGTGGCCTTCCACCAGCACGGCGCGGTCCTGCGGCAGCAGCTTGATGCCCCTGGCCAGCGCGTCGAGCTGGGTGCGCGCCTCCGGCAGGATGTCGGCGGAGCCGAACGCGAAGCGCACCGGCAGCGACAGCGCCGCAGCGGGGCCGTTCGACTGCTCGCGCCCTCCTGCGGCGGCGGCTGAGCCCTTGGTGGCGGCGTGCGTGTCACCGGACGGCGTCGTGAGGGCGGCAGAGGCAGCCGGCGCCGCATCGTCGAGCAGGTGGATCGAACGCGTCTTGCCGAGCACGTCCGCCACTTCCTGCGGATTCACCAGCTGGCCTTCCTGGTAGACCACGACCTTCTCGGCCTTGGCCTGGCACGCCACGAAGGTGGCGGCGATGGCGATGAAGAGGGTGCTGAGGTAGCGGATCATGGTCATCTCCTGGCGGCGGACCGGTCGCCCCTGTGTTGCAGGTGCCCGCGCGCCGGTTCAATCTTTTCGTGAGGACCGGCAACGCTGCGTGCTGCGGTCATGGCCAGCGTCAGCGGCCGCGACGCGGAGGCCACCACAGCGGACAGGCCGGCCGAGAGGACCGCACGCCGATCCCAGCGCGGCGCGCCCGGAGCATAGAGTGGCAGGGCCATGTGCGGCTCCCGTGGTTGCTGCGATGCCGTGGCACAGCGTCACTCGATCTCGTTGTAGATGAAGGGCTGGATCGCGGCACGGTCGCCCGTCGGCGTCAGCAGGCTCAGCGGCCGGCGGTCCTCGCACACGCACTCGACCATCGCGTGGTTGATGGCGCTGGACACTTGAGACAGGGCGATCATGGACATGGCGGGCTCCGGTGGATGACTGGCTGCTGGTCGGGTTCGCCGTGGCGTTCCCTTCGCGCCATGGGTTGCGCCGCGCCCGGAACCGGTTCATGCGATCTGCTCGCGGTGGCTTGCGCGGTGTTCACCGGCAAGCGCATAGTGCCCAGCGCCAGCCCAGGATCGCCGCATGCTTGACAGCGCTCCGCCCGAGCCACCCGCACACCCGCCGCCGCTGACGGGACTGCGGGGCACGCTGCGTGCGCTGCGCAACTTCGGGTTCGTGGGCGTCGGCAAACCCACCGCGGGCGACTACGACAGCTTCACCGCCAGCGACGGCCAGATGGTCCCCGTCTGCGTCCTCGGGAGCGGCGCGCCGCTGGTGCTGGTGCATGGCGTGGGCTGCTCGCACCACGACTGGATGCCGGTCGCGCGGCGGCTCGCACGGCGCCACTGCGTGCTGGCCTGGGACGCGCGCGGCCACGGCAGCTGCCGCCCCGTGCTGGGCACCATCACGCTCGCGCGCCTGGGCTCCGACCTGGCGGAGATGATCGACCACTTCGGGCTCGATCGGTCCGTGCTGGTGGGACATTCGATGGGCGCGCTGACGCTGATGCAGTACCTGCATGCGCATGGCACGCAACGCGTGGCGGCCGTGGTCCTGGTCGACCAGTCGCCCCGCATCGTCACCGACGAGAGCTGGCGGCTCGGGCTGTTCGGCGGCTGCAGTGCGGCGATGCTTTCCGCGCTGATCGCGGGTGCGCGCCGCGACCTGCCCGACACGCTGCTGAAGGAAGTCGGTGCGCTGGGCGGCGCGTGGCTCACACGCCAGCTCGCACCGGAAGCCCCGCTCGGCCGGTTGCTGCGGCGGCGGCTCCAGCACATCGACGTCACGCCGCTGCTGGACCTGGCCGAGTCGATGGCGCAGGCCGACTTCCGCGCGTCGCTGGCGCGCCTGGATGCGCCGCTGCTGGTGGTGCTGGGCGGCCGCAGCCCGCACTACGCCGGACTGCCGCTGGATGCGTGGTACCGCGACACGGTCAGGCATGCGCAGGTCTCGGTGTATGCGGGGGCCGGGCATTCGCCGCACGTGAGCGAGCCGCTGCGGTTCGTGCGCGAGCTCGAACGCTTCATCGACGACCACGCGTGAGCGAAGCCGGGCCGGCCTTGGCTATCCGCAGCGGCCGTCGGCGTTGGACTTGAAGCAGAAGTCGGACGTGAGGCTCGACGACTCCCAGGGCACCTGCACGCGGCCGGTGTCCTCGGCGACGGCGATGCGCACGCGCTTGAACAGCTGCTCGATCGGCAGGCCTGGCGTGGGCAGGTTTTCCAGCAGGTGGCGCGCGTAGACGCTGTGCTCGCCGCCGCCGCTGTCCAGCGCGACGCCGTTGGGCGCGGTCGAGAAAGCCACGAGCGTGCCGACCGGCGCGTCGACCGTGGCCAGGCCGCCCGGCGTGGCGCCGCGGAACTTCAGCCGTCGCCCGTCGGGACCGACGATGACGCCACCCGCGAACGGGTTCACGCGGCAGGCGTCGAGCACCACGATGTTGGTGCCGTTGGGAATCGCGCTGAGCCGGTCGACGAACTCGCCGACGTCCGCGCTCTGCCGCGGGATGTCGTCTTCCGACTTCGGGTCGGCGTCGATCGGCACGAGGTAGTTGCGGCCCTTGGCCTGCACGCCATGGCCGGCATAGAACAGCACGCGCACGGCCGCCTTCGGCGCGCGCAACGAGAACTCGCGCAGCGACTCGATCAAGTCGCCCAGCTTCGTGTTCTGCCGCAGCGCGACGTCGTAGCCCAGCCCGCGCAAGGTGGAGGCGATGGCACTGGCGTCGCCCGGCGGATTCCTCAGCGGTGCGGTGCGGTAGGCGCCATTGCCGATCACCAGGGCGATGCGCGCGCCTGCGCCGTTGGTCTGCGCCAGGGCGCTGGTCGCGGGCAGCAGGCGCAGTGCGGTGGCACCCGCTGCGCAGCGCAGCAGCGAGCGGCGGGTGAGCAGCGCACGCATGGCATCACTCCCGCGGCGGAACGCCAGGCGCCATCGCGGCGGCCTGCACGATCGGCGCGACCTGCACCCGCTTGAGCGCGTCGGCTTCGGTGCCGGCCGGCACGCGCAGGTAATAGTCGCCCAGTTGCCCGGGGCCGCCGGCGAGTTCGCCGCGCACCTGCATCACCAGCATGCGGATGTCGGACTCCCTGGCGTCCGGCGCGAAGCTGATCTTGAGCATCGGGCCTTCGTCGACGCGCTGGGCGTTGAGCGCCCGGATCTCGTCGGCGTTCTCGTGCGTCTCGCCCAGCAGCTGCAGGATCACCCCGCCCTGCACGGCCATGATCGCCAGCCCGGCGAGCGCGTACGCGGGGCGGATCCCCATGTTGCCGAAGAACGCACTCACGCGTTCCGCGAATGTCGGGCGGTCGCCCTGGATGAGGCGCATCGCCTTGGCCAGGCCGATGGTGGCGGGCACGGCCGGCGCGTTCTCCTGCACGCGGCGCTGCAGCGACCGGTACCAGTCCAGCTCGCCGGCGGCGTCGGGATGCTGCTCCAGGTAGGCCTCGACGAAGGCGCGGTCCTCGGCCCCGATCGAGCCGTTGACGTACCAGGGGAGCAGTTCTTCGAAACGATCATTCATGGCGCCTGTTCCCCTTCGTGTGCGAGCCGATTGCGATGCCTTGCAGTCCCCCAGAACGCTCTGCGGGACTTGCCCTGCGCTGGGTTGCGCCCCGCCGGCAAACGGTTCAATCTTTTTTCAGGACGCGAGCGCCCCCCTGGCATCCGGCGTGCTCCCTTCCTTGCGCAGCAGGCCCTGAAGGCAATTCTTGATCTTCTGCCGGGCATGGAAGAGCCGGGTCTTCACCGTGCCCTCGGGACAGTTCTGCACCTCGGCCACCTCGGCCACGCCCATGCCTTCGAAGAACACCAGGTGCAGGCACTCGCGATGCTCGTCCGAGAGCTTGCCCATGCAGTGCTGCACCCCTTCGCGGCGCTGCTTGGCGGCCAGTTCGGCAAAGGCATCGGGCGCGTCGGACGCCTCCGTCTCCGCGATGTCGTCCAGGTCGCCGTGCACTTCGTCGGGACGGCGGGCGCGGTAGACCATCAGCGCCTTCCTGCGTGCGATGCCGATGAGCCAGGTGGTAATCTGCGAGTCGCCGCGAAACCGTTGCGGATGGCGCCAGACCTCGTAGAAGGTGTCGACCACCACCTCCTCGGCCCGCGCGTGGTCGTTCAGCATGTTGAGCACGTACGCATAGACCCGGCGGCTGAACGCCTTGTACAGCTGGCGGAACGCACCCTGGTCTTCACGCCCGATGCGAGCGAGCAACTGGAGGACCTCGGCGTTGTCCATGGGGCGGGTGCGATGGCTTGCAGCCAATATAGTCGCCTGCCCACGCGGCGAGAAGGGACGTGGCTCCCACGTCCGCTGGCTGGAAGGCAGCTATGACCATGAAGAAGCTCGAGGTACTCCATGTGTTCGACCTGGCCGTGCAGGTCGGGCCGCCGGTCGAAGCCGGCAACACCATCGGCGCCAGTGGCCGGGGCAGGCGCCGCATCATCCCCATCCTCGGCGGCACCGTGCGCGGGCCCGCCGTGGACGGCATCGCGCTCGAGGGTCGCGTGCTGCCTGGCGGCGCGGACTACCAGATGGTGGTCTCGGACACGGTGGCCGAACTCGATGCCCGCTACATGCTCGAGCTGGTGGGCGGCGAGCGGATCTACGTGACCAACCACGCGCTGCGCCGCGCGGCGCCGGACGTCACGGCGCGGCTGGTGCGCGGCGATCCCGTGGACCCTTCACAGGTGTACTTCCGCTGCGTGCCGAGCTTCGAGGTCAGTGCACCCGGGCTCGCATGGATGACGGACCGCCTGTTCGTCGGCACCGGCGTACGACTGCCGGACCGGGTGGAGCTGGCGGTGTTCCAGGTGCTCTGAGCGCCTGGTGCCGCGCCGCGCGCCGAGGGCGCCGGGGGTTGAAAAGAACCCCCGCATGGCCATCTGTCATTGCCTCTGCCCGACGGCGGGCGCCGTAGCATTCATCCATGGCAAACACGGCTTCCACCTTGAAGCCCGAGATGTCGGCTCTCGTGCGCAAGGAGGTGCGCGCGGAGACCAGCGCGCTCAAGCGCGCGCTCACCGCGTTGCGACAGCAGTTCGCCGAGATCAGGCAGCGCATGGAAAGCCTCGAGCGTGAGTTTTCGAAGCTGCGCAAACAGGGCGCGGTCGCCACGCCATCGGCGGAGGCCGAGCGCGAACCGAGCCTGCGGTTCCGCAGTGCAGGCTTCGCCAAGCACCGGCAGCGACTGGGGCTGTCGGCGCGCGAGATGGGATTGCTGCTCGATGCTTCGCCGCTGTCGGTCTACAAGTGGGAACACGGACAGGCCAGGCCGCGGGCGCGGCACCTGCAGGCGATCGCCGCCACGCGCAAGATCAGCAAGCGCGAGGCGCAACGGCGGCTCGAGGAACTCACCGCAAAGGACAAGCCCCGCACGCAGAAGGCGGCGGCGCAGACCAGAGAGGATCCGGGCCGCGGGCGCCGCGCGGCCTGACGACGCTTCGCGGCAATGCAATCCGTCCCGAACGCCGGTCGCAACACGCCGCCTCCTTCAGCTCGTGGACACCGTCACCGTCGCGCGTCCGACATTGCCGGCCGCGTCCACCGCCTGCACGTCGATCGTTCCGCTCCAGCGCCGCGCGTGCGAGAGAGACATCTGGCATTGGTATGGCGCCGAGACGTCAGTGCAGACAAGCACGCCGCGTGACGCTGGGCGCCTGCGTGTCGGCCGCTGGTGCCGGTGTGGGTGCTGGTGTCGGTGCTGGGGTCGGTGCGGGTGCGGGTGCGGGCGCCCCGGGCTGCATGGCCGTGATCTCCGCATCGCTCAGGAGGCCGCGGCGCGTGATCTCGTCACGCTCGGCGGTGGTCAGCGCGCCGCCGGCAAATTTCACCTCGCGCTGCATCTGCTGGAACAGCTGCGGCTCGTTGAGGAGCTCGAACTCCTGCACCACGTCCGGTGAAGCGACAGGTGTGCGAAGCATGGGAGCGCCTCGGTCTCGTGGACCGGTGCCGGATCTGTCGGTCGGGGGTGCTGACCGCGCGGCAGGGCTGAGTTCCGCGCGACCTGCGCAGCAGGCTGTGGGCTGCAGGCCCGGCCGGCAGCCACGTGCCGCAATCTAGGCCGGGGGCAACTGCAGAGCCTGGACCGGTAGTTTTGTCCTGCGTCGAGCTGGGAGGTTTGCCTTGGATTTCTCGATTCAAGACGCTGCTCCGACCAGCGCCATGAGCTCACCAGTCGAGGCCTCCTGACCGACGCGGAGATCACCGCGATGCAGAGAAGCACCGCGACCGCCGCACCGGCACCGGCCCCCGCACCCGCTCCGACCCGCACCTGCTCCGGCCCCCGCCCCTGCTCCGGCACCGGCACCGGCACCAGCACCGGTACCGGCGCCTGCACCCGCACCGACCGCCACCGCGCCCGCTGCGGATGGCCAGTCGCCCGCCGTGACGATCACCTCGCCGTCGAACGGCGCGGTTCTCGCCAGGGGCAGTTCCATGACGGTGCGAGCGACGGCCAGCGACAACGTGGGGGTCAAGCAGGTGAGCTTCTATCTGAACGGATCCCTCCTGTGCAGCGTCAACCAGGGTCCGTACTCCTGTGCGATGCGCCTTCCGTACAGCCGCCGCATGACGACGAACACGGTGCAAGTGAAGGCTTATGACGCAGCCGGCAACGTGGGCCAGTCATCCATCGCGGTCACGACCAGATAGCTCGTCCGCACTCGTTTCGACGCGTCGGTAATCGATGGTCCGCGTGTCGTTCGCGCGTCCGCCAGGAGACAGGACATTTCTCCCATGGCGGGCGCGCAAACCTCGGGCCCACGCCTCTCTTGAATGCCCCTTTTCCCATCGACGCGCGACGGGAATGCGTCGAGAGGAGTCGAGGGGTTGCCATCCTTTGTGATGACCGTAGTTGCCCGCGTCCACGATATGTCCGAGGATCGCAAACTCGTTCTCGTTGCATCGCAAGTTGCTGTGCAATCCAGGTTTCGCAAGCTATGAAAGTCTTTGCAATAAAAATAGAAACTGCTTAGCCTTTCATTAGCATCGCTTTTCACCTGACGGGGGAGTTCGAGCATGGAAACGAACACGAAGCGAACGATCCGCGTATTTGTTGTGGCCCAGGCGATGGTCCGATGGGGACTCACCCGCCTGATCGGCAACGAGGAAGGTTTCGAGCTCGCCGGAGAGGCGGAAACGCTGGAATCCGCGGGCCCGCTGTCCAACACGCGCACCGACCTGCTGCTGGTGGACATCGACGGCCAGGCAGGCGATCCCGTGCTGCACACATGCCTGCCGCTGATGCGGCAGCTGGCTGTCCTCGCCCTGAGTTCGGCGGATGCAAGCGCCCTGGACTGGGCGCTGATGAACGGGCTGCGCGGCGTGGTGCGCAAGTCGGACCAGCCTGCGACGATCCTCAAGGCGATCAGGAAAGTGCACGAGGGCGAGATCTGGCTGTCGCGCGCCGCGATGCAGCGGATCCTGGCCCAGATGTGGCACCGCGCCATTCTCCCCGTCAGCGACATGGACCGTGCGCGTCTCGCCACGCTGACGGTGCGGGAGAAGGAAGCGATCACGGCCCTGACCAGCGATGCGTCGGCGCCGTGCAAGGTGATCGCCGATCGCCTGAAGATCAGCGAACACACGCTGCGCAACCACCTCACGTCCATCTACGCCAAGCTCGACCTGCGGGGCCGGGTGGACCTGTACGCGTTCGCCACGAGGTACGACACGCAGCGCGGTGCGTCGGACTGGGGGCGCAACGGCAACACCAACGGCAACCGCAACGGTGACGGTGACGGCGCAGGACCGGGCTTCCTCCACGCACCACACGCCCATTCGATCCAGACGCAGAGGCAGATGCTCTAGGCCGCGCGCCCCGCACCAGCGGGATGCCTGCGCATCCGGCTTGGGAGAACTCTCCTATTGCCCGGTCTCCGGGCCCGTTCAGAATCGCCGCCAGGGTGCCTACCGAGCGAGCTGGGCGCAGGCATGGGGGAGAACTGCATGAAGTCTGGTGGCGGCGAAGTCCCTGCAAGCGCGCACGAGCCCGTGCCCTTCACCATGGACGTCCAGGCGGGACAGTGCCTGGCCTGGTACCACCGTCCCGAGATGCCATGGCGCAACCTGGTGGTCGTGCTCTGCGCCCCGATCGGCTACGAAGCCGTGACCAGCCACGCGACGTTCGTCCAGATGGCGCGCGGGCTCGCGGCACGAGGCTTCCCGGTCGTTGCCTTCGACGGCCTGGGCAGCGGCGACTCGTCGGGTGACGATCGCCACCCGGACCGGCTCGCCGCCTGGAGGGCCGGCATCGATGCCGCCATCGACCACGCGCAGCGCCTGGACGACAGTCTCCAGGTGTGCCTGCTGGGCGTCGGACTGGGCGGCACCCTGGCGCTCGATGCAGCCTGCCGCCTCGGCAACATCGAGAGCCTGGTGCTCTGGGGATCGACCGCAACCGGGCGCTCCTTCATGCGCCAGTCGATCGCTGCAGGGTTGTGCGGACCGCAGGGCTGCGTGCACGCCCTGGGCCATCACTACACGGCGGAGACGCTGCAATCGCTAGCGGACCTCCAGCCCCTGGCCTCCGACGTGCGCCCGGTCCGGCGCGTGCTGGCCATCGATCGCGACGACCTTCCCGGGCAGGGCAAGGCGCTCGTGGAGGCGCTCCGCCTGGCCGGGACGATTGCCGACAGGCTCGCGATTCCGGGGTACGCGAAGATGGCTCGCGGCGGGTTGGAGGGCGCGCTGGACGGCGCGGCACTCGACGCATTGGGCAACTGGCTCGCGGCGGGGGCGTCCCCGGGCCGGTTGGATCCGCCGCCGTCGCTGGAGACCACCGCACCGTCGTGGACCGCGGACGGCTGCCACGAGACGCTGGTGCGACTCGGTGCGCAGCGGTTGTGCGGCATCCTCTCCGAGCCGTTCGGCCGCAGGGCGGACGGTGCCCGCCCGACCATCGTGCTGCTCAACGACGGCGAAAACTACCACGTGGGGTCGCACCGCCTCTACGTCACGCTCGCTCGCGAACTCGCCAGGGCAGGCCATCGTGTCGTGCGCCTGGACTTCGCCGGCACCGGCGACAGTCCCGACGCACCGGACGCCGTGGGCACCGAGCTCTATGCCATGCGCTCCGTGCGCGAGGTGAGGGCCGTCCTCGACGCGCTGACCGAAGCGGGCCACCGCAGCTTCGTCCTGGCGGGGCTGTGCTCCGGATCGTTCCTCGCCTTCCAGACCGGCCTCAAGGACCGCCGCGTGAGCGGGCTCGCGCTGCTGAACCCGCGCCTGCTGGCGTGGAACCCTCGCAAGGGAGAGAGCTGGCAGCACGCGCATGAACTCCAGGTGCGATCGGCGCGGGCCTACGGCAAGGCCTTGTCCAGGCGGAGCAACTGGCACCGTCTCGCGCAGGGTGAGCTGGGCCTGCAGTGGGCGCTGAAGGTGGCACGGGCGATCGCGGAAGACGGCCTCCACCAGCTGGCGTGGGCCATCGGCATCGGCCGTCCCACCTTGCGAGCAACCCTGCGTGGCCTCTGCCAGCAAGGCGTCGACGTGCTGGTCCTGCTGGCCGACGACGACGATGCGGTGGGCTACATCGAACACCACGTCGGGCCGGGCGGACGCCACATGCGCGGGGTCGACACGTTCACGATGGCGGTCCTGAAGGATGCCGACCACACCTTCTCACGGCCCGGCAATGTCGAGACCGCGGCCGCCCACCTGGTCCGATTCCTCGAACAGGCCCGCAGGCCGCACGAGGAGCGCGAGGCCGACGGGCGCGTGCCAGCGATCGTGGGAACGTCCTGAGCGCCGGAGCTCAGGAGCAGAGCGCTCGCGCGTGGTGCACGACGTGGTCGGCCACGAACGAGGCGATGAAGAAGTAGCCGTGGTCGTAGCCCGGGTGGCGGCGCAAGGTGAGGGACTGGCCCGAGGCGGCGCAGGCTTCTTCCAGTCGTTCGGGGCGCAGTTGCGTCGCGAGGAACTGGTCGTCGAGACCTTGGTCGACCAGCAACGCCGGGGCGCGGGCGCCGCCGCGGATCAACTGCACGGCGTCATGCGCCGCCCAGGCCGAGGTGTCGTCACCCAGGTAACCCCGGAATGCCTTCTGCCCCCAGGGCACTTCGGTGGGGGCGCAGATCGGCGCGAACGCCGACACCGACTGGAAGCGACCGGGATGGCGCAAGGCCAGCGTCAACGCACCATGACCGCCCATCGAGTGCCCCAGGATGCCGGTGCGATCGGCACGGATCGGGAAGGCGCCTTCCAGCACCGACGGCAGCTCCTGCAGCAGCCAGCTCTCCATGCGCCAGTGCCGCGCATAGGGCTCGCGTTGCGCATCGAGATAGAAGCCGGCGCCGGTGCCGAAATCCCAGTCCGCGTCGGCACTTTCGACGCCGGTGGCGCGCGGGCTGGTGTCCGGCGTCACGAGCACCAGGCCGTGCCGCGCCGCGTGCTGCTGCGCGCCCGCCTTGATGGCGAAGGTCTGTTCGTTGCACGTGAGCCCCGCCAGGCAATAGAGCACCGGGCAGGGCCCGTCGTTCGCCTGCGGCGGCAGGTAGACGCCGAAGCGCATCGGCAGGCCCACGGTCGCGGAAAGGTGCTGATGGAAGCCCTGCACGCCCTCGAAGCAGCGGTGCTGCTCCAGCGTGGTGATGGCTGCTGCCATCTCAGTACACCACCACGGAGCGGATCGACTCGCCCTTCTTCATCAGCTCGAAGCCGCGGTTGATGTCCTCGAGCGCGAGCTTGTGCGTGATCAGGTCGTCGATGTTGATCTTGCCTTCCATGTACCAGTCGACGATGCGGGGCACGTCGGTGCGGCCCCGTGCACCGCCGAACGCGGAGCCTTTCCATTGGCGTCCCGTGACCAGCTGGAAGGGCCGGGTACTGATCTCGGCGCCGGCTTCGGCCACGCCGATGATGATGCTCTGGCCCCAGCCCTTGTGGCAGCACTCGAGCGCCTGCCGCATCGTGGTGGTGTTGCCGATGCATTCGAAGCTGTAGTCCGCGCCGCCGTCGGTCAGCTGCACGACGGCATCGACGATGTTGGCGTGCTCCTTCGGGTTCAGGAAGTGCGTCATGCCGAACTTGCGCGCCATGGCTTCGCGCGCGGGGTTGAGGTCGATGCCGATGATCCTGTCCGCACCCACCATCTTCGCGCCCTGGATCACGTTGAGGCCGATGCCGCCGAGGCCGAACACCACCACGTTCGCTCCCGCTTCCACCCTGGCGGTGTAGATGACGGCCCCCACGCCCGTGGTGACGCCGCAGCCGATGTAGCAGACCTTGTCGAACGGCGCATCGCCGCGGATCTTCGCCAGCGCGATCTCGGGCGCGACGATGTGGTTGCTGAAGGTCGAGGTGCCCATGTAGTGCAGGATGGGCTTGCCCTTCAACGAGAAGCGCGAGGTGCCGTCGGGCATCAATCCCCTGCCCTGCGTGGCGCGGATCGACTGGCAGAGGTTCGTCTTGCGCGACAGGCAGAACTTGCATTGCCGGCATTCGGGCGTGTAGAGCGGGATCACGTGGTCGCCCGGCTTCAGCGTGGTGACGCCGGCGCCGACCTCGAGCACCACGCCGGCGCCTTCATGGCCCAGCACGGCGGGAAACTGGCCTTCGGGATCGGCGCCCGAGAGCGTGTAGTAGTCGGTGTGGCAGATCCCGGTCGCCTTGATCTCGACCAGCACTTCGCCGGCGCGCGGGCCGTCGAGGTCGAGTTCTTCGATCGTGAGTGGCTGGCCGGCCTGCCAGGCCACCGCGGCGCGTGTCTTCATCGTGTGCCCTTGGAAGAGATTGCGTGCAATGCGAGGACCCGTAGCTTCGCAGCGATCCGGACATCCGTGGGGCGATCGCGCGGCTCAGTCAGTCAGCGCGCGTCGAGCAGCCGCAGCAGTTCGCGATTGAAGGTCTCCGCACCTTCGTACTGCACCCAGTGGCCCGCCTGCGGAACGAGCACCAGCTCACCAAAGTTCGGCATCCGGCCGAGCAGCTCGCGCAGCTCGCCCAGGTGTCCGGCATAGAGCTGGTCGCACTCGCCCCAGATCCCGTCCACCCGGCAGCGCAGGGCGGGCAGCGTCCTTGCGAGGATGTCGGTCCTGGCCATGCGCCTGCGCCGCACGCGGTCGCGGGCCAGGTTGGCCGCATGCAAGCGCACCGCGAAGTCGTCGATGTGCGCCGGGTCGTGCAGCATGAGCTCGCGCATGTTCTCCCGGTGGACCCGGTCCCGCGCCGCCTGCTCCTGCAGATGGCGCCAGTCCTTCAGGCGCAGCGCCTCGGCACGAAGCCCGAACCCGGGAGCCCCTGCGAGCACGAGGTGCTGCACCAGGCCCGGATGCGCGGCCGCGACCAGCCCGGCCAGCATGCCGCCGAACGAGAAGCCGGCGACGTCACTGCCGGCGACGCCCACCATCTGGCGCAGGGCCGCGGCCACTGGTTCGACCATTCCATCCGCGTCCACGATGCCCGGTGCGGCGACCGAATCGCCGAAGCCCGGCAGGTCGGGAACGAGGACGAGCCGCCCGCTTGCGGCGAGCGGCTCGACGTTGCGCAGCCAGTGCGTCCAGCTGCCGCTGCCGCCATGCATGAGGACGAGCGGCTTTGCGCCTGTGTCTCCCCATTCGTGCCAAGCGATCCTGGTGTCCCCGTGCACGGTCTCCCGGGGCCGGGAGCGGGAAAGGACACGCAGCGCGGCCGGCGGAAGATCGTGGGAGAGCGGGGGCATCGTCATCGAGGCGAGCCTACCAGCGGCCACCTGCGTGGGTGGCGCTGGTCCCGCTGCCGCTGCTACCGCATGGCACCCACGGGTTGAAGTTGCATGCGCTGCCGCTGTGCCCAGGTCGTCACCAGCGTCATCGTGAGGAAGCCGCCGACCACCAGCATCGGCCAGCCCGCCATGATCTCCACCAGCGAGAACTTCCAGTTGAGCGGACGGCCGACGCCGAGCATCGCGGCGTAGAGCCAGGACGCCGCGGACACGGCGCCGACGAACACGGACAGCATGCGCGGGCCGAACTGCAGCCGCAGCAGCGAGCCGGCCTTCTGCAGCGCCGGAAGGACGTGGCGCTCGAGCACGACGCCATTGAGCGTGAGCAGCACCACGACGGCGATCTTGGCCTGCAGCTTCGGGTTGAGCAGCGTCTGCATGCCCTTGGTGACCGCGTCGAAGCCGACCAGGGCCAGGCCCGTCACCCACAGGACCGAGAGTGTCCACACGAGCGTGCGGTGCAGCCCGCGCAGCTCGCTGGGGTCGAGCGTGCCACGCCCGCCGGCGACGAGTTCGCGCACCAGCTGCAGGTCGCTCATGAAGACCGTGCCGATCGCGATGCAGCACGCGAGAAGGTGGACATACACGATGCCCATGCGGATCAATTCCAGTTTCATCGGAGTTCCTTCGAGGTTGGTTGGTTGTGCACCCTGCGCAGGGCGGGTGCACTATCGCGAAACTGCTGAGCTTCTCTATGGCCGAGTTGCAAGCGCTGGTGACTGCATGCGCCCATGCGGATCACCTGGTTGCAATTGGCGGATATCCGGCGCCGCGTGGCGCGGGGCCTGGACGCGGATGCGCGCCCGCGCGCGGTCAGGCGCTGCGCGCTTCGAGCACGTAGCCTTCGCTGCGCACGGTGCGGATGATGTTCCGGTGCTCGCCCAGCTTGGACCGGATGCTGGAGATCGCCGTGTCGATGCTGCGCACGGACAGGTCGATGCCGGGCGCGTGCGCGAGTTCGAGCAGCCGCTCGCGGGAGACGACGTCGCCCGCGTGGTCCATCAGCGCGCCCACGATCCGGTTCTCGTGGTTGGTCAGCACGATGGTGTCGGTGCCCACCGTGAGACGGCGCATCGGCTCGTCGTGCTGGCAAGTCGCGGTCCGGGGTCCTTGCGGCCACGCGTCGGCGTGCCGGCGGTGGACCGCCCTGATGCGGGCCACCAGCTCGCGGGCCTGGAACGGCTTGGAGACGTAGTCGTCGGCCCCGCGTGACAGCCCCTCGACGCAGCTGTCGGCGTCGTCGGCAGCAGTCAGCATGATCACGGCACGTTCAGGCATGCGCTCCTTGGACCAGCTGCACAGGTCCATGCCGGGTTCGTCGGGCAGCATGAGGTCCAGCAGCACGACGTCGAAGGATCGCCGCGCCAGCATGGTCTTCATCTGCGCGCCGGTGCTGGCCACCTCGACGTCCATGCCGAAGTCCTGCAGGAATTCGCAGAGCAGTTGCCGGGTCGAGGAGTCGTCGTCGACGGCCAGGACCGAGAGGCCCGCGTGGGGCCCGGATGTACGAAGACTGTCCATCCAGCAAGACTAGCTCGACAATGCCTGGGTTTTGTGAGCAGTCCGTAACGGGCCTGATACAACACACGGGCCCGCTTCGAGACCCTGGCCGGGCTCGCGCTGACCTCCTGTTACCTCGCGTGCCGCATCGCCGCGATCGGCAGCCGCAGTTCCCCCATTGCCCAGACCCCGAGTGCCGCCGCCGCCATCGCCGCGCCGATGGCGCACGTGCCGGGCCAGCCATAGCGCGCATAGGCGGGCCCCGTGAGCGCGGAGCCCACCGCCCCGCCCGCGAAGTACAGGGTCATGTAGACGGTGGTGAGACGACTGCGCGCCGCGGGATCGAGCCGGTACACCTCGCTCTGGTTGGAGATGTGCGAGCCCTGCAGGCCCAGGTCCAGCAGGATCACGCCGGCGATCAGCGCTGCCACCGAGTGCGTGCCCGCGAGCAGGAAAGCCCAGCTCACGACGACCAGGAGCACGAAGGCGCCGGTCGACACGCGTGCCCAGCCCTGGTCCGCCAGCCGTCCGGCGAAGCGCGCGCTCATCGCACCGATTGCGCCCACGAGCGCCACCGCGCCGATCACGGCCTCGCTGGCCTGCCACTCGCTCTTGAGCATGAACGCCATCGACGTCCAGAACGCCGCGAAGGCGCCGAAGCACAAGCCGCCGATCAGGCCACGGCGGCGCAGCACGGGCTGGGTGGCGAACAGGTGCAGGATGGACTTCAGCAGCGCGCCGTAGCCGCCTTGCGTGCGCGGCGCGATGCGCGGCAGGCGCCGCTGGCAAGTCCAGCAGAAGAAGGCCATGAGCACCGCTGCGACCAGGTACACCGCGCGCCAGCCGGCCACGTGCGCGATCAGCCCGGCGGCAAAGCGCGCGAGCAGGATGCCGATCAGCAGGCCGCTCATCACGCTGCTCACCACGCGACCCCGCCGCTCGGGCGGCGCCATGTCCGCCGACAGCGGCACGAGGATCTGCGCAGCGACCGTGCAGGTGCCCAGCACCACCGCGATGGCCATCAGCACATGGAAATCCGGTGAGAGCGCCATCGCCGCGAGGAACACCGTGTTGAGGGCCGTGCAGCCCACGAGCAGGCGGCGGCGCTCCACCAGGTCACCGAGCGGAACCAGGAACATGAGGCCGACGATGTAGCCCAGCTGGGTGACCGTGATGAGGAAGGCCGCCTGCGTGGACCCGATGCCGAACGTCTGCGCGAACAGCGGCAGCAGCGGCTGGGCGAAGTAGTTGCTTGCGACGCAGAGGCCGGCGCCGGCGGCCATGAGGCGGACCAGGCCCGGCGTCAGGGTGTCGGAAGAAGGGGAAGGCATGCAGCGGGCAAAGCGCGCAAGCATACGGCTTCCGCTTCGCCGGCCGTGAATCGCGGCGCGATCACGGCTGCGGCACATGCGACGGACTCAGGGCGCGGCCCGTGCGCCCGGACCCGGCAATCACTTCGCCTTGCCAGGATCCTTCACGGCCTTCTCGGTCTCGAACTCCACGTTGTACAGCTTGCCGTTCACGCGCTCGACCTTGCGGATGTAGACGTTCTGGATGATGTCGCGCGTCTGCGGGTCGATCTCCACCGGGCCGCGCGGGCTTTCGAACTTCTGGCCCTTCATGGCGTTGACGAGCGCTTCGCCGCCGGCGCCGTGCGTGGCCTTCAGGCCTTCCATGATCACGCGCATGCCGTCATAGCCGCCGACCGCCATGAAGCTGGGACGCATGCCCTTGGTCGCCTTCTCGACGCCCTCGACGAATTTCTTGTTGAGGGCCGAGTTGTGCGCGGCCGAGTAGTGGTGCGAGGTGATCGTGCCCAGGGCCACGTCGCCCATCTGGCCGAGCACGTCGTCGTCGACGATGTCGCCCGGGCCCAGCAGCTTGATGCCGGCCTTGTCCATCCCGCGTTCGGCGAACTGCTTCATGAAGACCGCCGCGGAATCGCCCGCCGGCAGGAACACGAAGATCGCGTCGGGCTTGGCGTCCATCGCGCGCTGAAGGAACGGCGAGAAATCGTTGGTGACCATCGGCATGCGCAGGGCCGAGACGACCTCGCCGCCCTTGGCCGTGAAGCGCTCCTTGAACGAGGTCTCGGCGTCGACGCCGGGCGCGAAGTCCGACACCAGCGAGACGACCTTCTTCACCTTGTTGTTGGCCGCCCATTCGGCGACGGGAACCGTCACCTGCGGCAGCGTCATGCTGGTGCGCACGATGTAGGGCGACTTCTCGGTGATCGACGACGTGGCGGCGTTCATCACCACCATGGGCGTCTTGCTTTGCGTCGCCACCGGTGCGGTCGCGAAGGCCTGCGGCGACAGGCCGAAGCCGGCGATCACGGCCACCTTGTCGTTGACCACCAGTTCCTGCGCCAGCTTGCGCGTGGTGTTGGGCACGCCCGTGTCGTCCTTCAGCACGATCTCGACCTTGCGGCCGTCCACGGTGTCACCGTGTTGCGCGAGGTACAGCGACACGCCGGCATCGATCTGGCGGCCCATGTACGAGAACGGCCCGGTCATGGGCACGATCAGGCCGATCTTGATCGGGTCCGCTGCCGCGGCCGGGAAGGCCGCGACGACAGCGGCGGCGGCGATGGCGACGGCCGAGGCACGCGTGACGAGGTGTCGGAAGGTCATGGTTCGAAAGCTCCTCTTTTGCAGGTCCAAGGATGCGATGGTTCGGGCCCGGTCCGTGAGAGGGTGAACCATAGGCCGCAGCGCGAGGCTCATGGGGACGCGGTCCGGCCGGTGACGCGGGCCAGGACCGCGGCCGCCTCGCCGGCGCTGCTGCCCCTCCAGGCCACGATCTGGTCGGGCCGGATCAGGGCCAGGGGCGCCTCGTAAAGCGCGCGCAACCGCTCGCTGCGCAGGCGCAGCACCCGCAAGTCCAGGTGGACGTGCGCCGCCGCGGACTCGAATGCGTCCGTCGCCGGCGCATCGTCCCCGAGCGCGAGCAGCGTCCACTCCGGCCCGAACAGGTCGTACAGCGAGCGCCCGTCCTCCAGCCATTGGTGCGGCGGACGTCCACCCGGGCACGCCGTCGGGACGTAGATGCCCGGTTCGTCCGGCGGCGGGCTGGTGCCGTCCTTCGCGATCACCGGCGATGCGTCGTAGCGGCCGCCGAAGGTCACGCCCGGGATGTTGAATTCGAGCCGCGCGTGCTGGTCCAGGTACTCGGCGGCCAACTGGCGCTCGCGTTCGCCTTCCGGCGAGGCCTCTTCCAGCTCGGGCCTGGCGCGAAACAGGCCCACCGAGTCCGCGAACCGTCGTGCATAAGCGGTGTTGCGGATGGCCAGCGGCTTGCGTTCCGCTTCGTACGAATCCAGCAGCGCCAGCGGCGCCTGCCCGCGCAACACGGCGGCCAGTTTCCACGCGAGGTTCACCGCGTCCTCGACCGCCGTGTTGTAGCCGAGGCCACCGGTGGGCGTGAACAGGTGGGCCGCATCGCCGCCGATGAACACCCGGCCACCCTGGAAGCGCTTCGCCACCAGCGCATGGCCCGCCATCCACGTGCCGGTGGACAGCACCTCGATCGGAACTTCGGTTCCGACGAGCTCGGCGAAGATGCGTCGCGCCTCGGCTTCGCCCCAGCCGTCCGCATCCTCGCCCGGATGCAGCGCCGCATGGCAGGCGAACTCCGAGACGCCGTCGACCGAGGCCATGAACGCACGCCGCTGCGCGTTGACCGCGACATACATCCACGCCTTCGGATGCCGCAGCACCGAGAGGAACTGCGGGGCTCGCAGGTACATGGCGAACATCTTGCCGCCCATGAAGTCGCGCGACATCCCGGTCTCGCCCTCCCAGTCGATGCCCAGCGCACGGCGCACCGAGCTGCGCGGGCCGTCGGCGCCGACGAGGAACTGCGCGCGCACCTGGACGGTCTCGCCCTCGCCCACCGGCCTCACGGTGGCTTCCACGCCGTCACCGACCTCGGAGAACTGCTCCAGTCTCCAGCCATAGCGCACGTCGGCCGAAGCCCAGCTCTCGGCATGGCGGCGCAAGGCGGCCTCGACGAACTTCTGCGACACGCGGTGCGGAAGCTCCGCGGCGCTCCACGACCCGCTCATCGACTTGATCTTCTCGACGGCCTGCGCCGCCGTCGGCAAGCTGATGCGTGCCAGGTCGTAGCCGGCATAGCGCGTCATGTAGACGATGTCGGTGGCATGGTCGGGCGGCAGACCGAGCGCGCGGATCTCGTGAGCGAAGCCCAGCCGGCGGAAATGCTCCATCGTGCGCGCCTGGGTCGCATTCGCCTGCGGATTGAAGGCAGTGCCCTGCTTCTGGTCGACCAGCAGGCAGCGGATGCCCCGGCGTCCGAGTTCGTTGGCCAGCATCAGGCCGCAGGGGCCGCCGCCCGCGATGAGGACTTGCGTGTCGGTGCCGTGGAGGGATTGCATCGTCGTTCTTTTCGCTCGCGTCACATTGTCGGGCAGCGGTCCTTGCGAGAATGCGCGCCGAAGCCCATTCCGAGGACTCTCCCATGATCGACAAGATCGCCCCGTCCGTGGCGCATGCGCTGGACGGCGTGCGCGACGGCGCCACCGTGCTGGTTGGCGGCTTCGGCACGGCAGGCATTCCGAGCCAGCTGATCGACGGCCTCATCGCGACCGGCGCGAAGGACCTCACCGTCGTCAACAACAACGCGGGCAACGGCGACCACGGCCTGGCCGGGCTGCTGAAGGCCGGGCGCGTGCGCAAGATCATCTGCAGCTTCCCGCGCCAGGCCGACAGCCACGTGTTCGATGCGCTGTACCGCAGCGGCAGGATCGAGCTGGAGCTCGTGCCCCAGGGCAACCTCGCCGAACGCCTGCGGGCCGCGGGCGCCGGCATCGGCGCGTTCTTCTGTCCCACCGGCTACGGCACGCCGCTGGCCGAGGGCAAGGAGACCCGCGTGATCGACGGCAAGCCCTACGTGCTGGAGTACCCGATCCGGGGCGACCTGGCCCTGATCAAGGCCGAGCGCGGCGACCGCTGGGGCAATCTCACGTACCGCAAGGCGGCGCGCAACTTCGGGCCGGTGATGGCGATGGCGGCGCGCGTGACCGTGGCCAGCGTGCACGAGATCGTGCCGCTGGGCGCGCTCGATCCGGAGACCGTGGTCACGCCCGGCATCTTCGTCACCCATGTCGTGCAGGTGCCGCGCACGGCCACGCAGGCCGGCGGCTTCCAGCGCGCCGCCACGGGAGCTACCGCATGACCAGCTACCGCAAGCGCAGCAACGAGGAACTGGCCCGCCGCGTGGCGCAGGACATGCCCGATGGCGCGTACGTGAACCTGGGCATCGGCATGCCGACCCTCGTGGCCAACCACCTGCCCGCGGGCATCGAGATCGTGCTGCACAGCGAGAACGGCATCCTCGGGATGGGAACCGCGCCGCCGGCGGACCAGGAGGACTACGACCTGATCAACGCCGGCAAGCAGCCCGTGACGCTGCTGCCCGGCGGCAGCTTCTTCCACCACGCCGACAGCTTCGCGATGATGCGCGGCGGCCACCTCGACATCTGCGTGCTGGGCGCGTTCCAGGTGTCGGCCACGGGCGACCTGGCCAACTGGCACACGGGCGAGAAGGACGCGATTCCCGCAGTCGGCGGTGCGATGGACCTGGCCACCGGCGCGCGCGAGACGTGGGTGATGATGAGCCTGCTGACCAAGGACGGCCGCAGCAAGCTGGTGGAGCGCTGCACTTACCCGCTGACGGGCCTGGCGTGCGTGCGACGGGTGTACACGGACGTGGCCACGTTCGAGTGCACGCCGCAGGGCGCGCGTCTCGTCGATTGCGTGGAGGGCGTCTCGCGCGCCGACCTGGAGCAATGGACCGGGCTCACCCTCCTGGGCGCATGAAACGCTTCAGCTACACCAGCCAGCCTGCACGCGTGGTGTTCGGCGCCGGCAGCCTGTCGCAGCTCGGCACCGAGATCGAGCGGCTGGGTGCGCAGCGCGCGCTGGTGCTGTCCACGCCGGAGCAGCGATCGTCGGCCGAGCGTGTCGCCGAGATGCTCGGGCCACGGGCCGCGGGCGTGTTCGATCGCGCAGTGATGCACGTGCCCATCGAGACGGCGCGCGAGGCGCGTGAGGTGGCCCGACGCGTCGGCGCCGACTGCGCGGTGGCCATCGGCGGTGGTTCGACCACGGGCCTCGGCAAGGCGATCGCGCTCGACTCGGGTCTTCCGATCCTCGCGATCCCGACAACGTATGCCGGCAGCGAAATGACGCCGATCTACGGAATCACCGAGGGCGGGATGAAGAAGACCGGGCGCGACCTGAAGGTGCTTCCGCGCACCGTGCTGTACGACCCGGAACTCACGCTCGGCCTGCCCGTGGGCCTGAGCATCACCAGCGGCATCAATGCGATCGCGCATGCGGCCGAGGGGTTGTATTCGGCCGAAGGCAATCCGGTGATGGACCTGATGGCCGAAGAAGGCATCGCTTCGCTCGGCCGCGCCCTGCCCGGCATCCGCCGCGATCCCGCGGACCTCGAGGCGCGCAGCCAGGCGCTGTATGGCGCATGGCTGTGCGGCACCGTGCTGGGCAACGTGGGCATGGCGCTGCACCACAAGCTGTGCCACACCCTGGGCGGCAGCTTCAACCTTCCGCACGCGGAGACGCACACGATCGTGCTGCCGCATGCGCTGGCCTACAACGCGAGCTGCGCCCGCGACGCGATGGCGCGCATCGCCCAAGCCCTGGGCGGCACCAGCGCCGCCCAGGCCGTGTTCGACCTGGCGGCGGACAACGGCGCGCCGATTGCCCTGCGCGACATCGGGCTGAAGGCCGGGGACGTCGACCGCGCGTGCGACCTCGCCTTGCAGAACCAGTATCCGAATCCGCGTCCGCTGGAACGCGCGGCGATCAGGCAGCTGCTGCAGGATGCGTACGAAGGACGGCGTCCGTCGCACTGAGCCGCGCTTCCAATCGCTTTCGAGGAAGGAACCATGCGCAACCTCAACCAGGACACCATCACGCAGGCGGTCATCGACCGCTTCGCCGACACACCCGATCCCCGGCTGAAGGAGATCATGACCAGCCTGGTGCGGCACCTGCACGCCTTCGCGCGCGACGTGAAGCTCACCGAGGCCGAGTGGTTCCAGGGCATCGAGTTCCTCACCCGCACGGGGCACATCACCGACGACAAGCGCCAGGAATTCATCCTGCTGTCCGACACGCTCGGCCTGTCGATGCTCACGGTGGCGATGAACAACGACAAGCCGGCCGGGTGCACCGAAGCGACGGTGTTCGGGCCCTTCTATGTCGAGGGCGCGCCCGAGTACGAGCTGGGTGCCGACGTGGCCAACGGCGCGGCCGGCATCCCGTGCGAGGTGCGCGGACACGTGCGCGGCCTGAACGGAGAACCCGTCCCGGGCGCGGAGATCCACGTCTGGCAGGCCGATGCCGAAGGCACGTACGACGTGCAGCGCGCCGGGCTCCAGGGTGCGCAGGCACGCGGCACGCTGCGCACCGGCCCGGATGGTGAGTACCACTTCAAGTCGATCCTTGCGGAGTCGTACCCGATCCCGCACGACGGACCGGTGGGCGACATGCTGGAGGCCACGCGCCGGCACCCGTGGCGTCCGGCGCACCTGCACTTCATGATCAAGGCGCCGGGCTACAAGACGCTGATCACGCATGTCTTTCGCAACGGCGACAAGTACCTCGATTCGGATGCGGTGTTCGCGGTGCGCGAATCGCTGATTGCCGACTGGGTGCGGCAGCCCGATGGCAGCTACCTGGTCGATTACGACTTCGTGCTCAACCCGGTGGACGGGCACCGCTGACGCCGAGCCCGCGCGCCACCCGAACCCTCAGAAGGAGACACCTCGTGGACAGTGCGATGACCGACAAGCTGTTGATCCGGGAGATGGTGGAGCGCTGGGCCGTGTGGCGCGACGCCGGCGACTGGGAGCGCTTCGCGACCGTGTGGCACCCGGACGGCGTGATGATGGCGACCTGGTTCCAGGGCTCGTTCAGGGACTTCATCCGCGTGACGCAGGAAGGCTGGAGCAAGGGCGTCAGCATCCTGCACTTCCTGGGCGGCTCCGCCATCGACGTGGCCGGCGACCGGGCGATCGCGCAGACCAAGATGACCATCTCGCAGCGCGGCGTGGTGGAGGGAACGGCCGGCCCGGTGCTGTGCGACGTGGTGTGTACCGGGCGCTTCCACGACTTCGTCATCCGCCACGAAGGTGAATGGAAGTTGATCCACAGGCAACCGATCTACGAGAAGGATCGCATCGATCCGGTCGACCCGAGCGCGGTGTTGAAGCTGGATGCGCAGGCGCTGGCTGCGTTCCCGGAAGGCTATCGGCACCTCGCGTACATCCAGACGCGCATCGGCTACAAGGTCAAGCTGGACATGCCGATGTTGAAGGGCCCCGTCGTCGAGGAGCTCTATCGGCGTGGAGAACGATGGCTCAAGGGCGGTGCGCTGGAGCGGTGACGCTCACTCGCGCCTGCCAGCAAAGGCGCGGCCCAACTCCACAAGGAACTCCTCGCGCTGCGCGTGCGGCAGCCGGTCGATGCCCGCCGCCGATTGGCGCCCGCTGCCACCGAAGCGGCGACACAGGACGTCGGCGCCCACCGGCACGGTCCGCGGCGCCCGCACGCTCACGACGTCGTACCCCGCGAGCGTTTCGCGCAGCACTGCGTGGGCCACATCCGGTTCGCGCTGGCTGAGAACGTTGGCGTAGGAGCCCAGCACACGCCGGGCCCAGGGGGCATCGGGCAGCACATGCAAGCTGCTGCCGCCCACTGCCACCCGTTCAGCCTGCGCGTCGGCGCGCGCGAGGTCCACCGCGCGATGCCGCGCCAGCTCGCGCGCGAGTTGCTCGCTCGCGATGAACGCCAGCGGGTCGGCATAAGGGCGCAACCGCTGGTACAGATCGGCGGGCGCCACCAGCAAGTCGTCGATGCCGTCGCCGTAAGCGTTGTAGTTGATGCTTTCTCCGAGGTCGCGCAGTGCCTGCACGGACTCGCGGTCGAGCCGCAGTTCGCCTGCCAGCATCCCAGCCTCGTGTGGCAGGTTGTCGCCGAAGGCACCAACTATGGCCCACGCGCGATGCCGACCGCGAGGTGCCGATCGACCAGCAGGCTGGTGCAGGTGTCGCCCGCAGGGTCGATCGTCAGTCGCAGGCCCGGGTGCACGGGCAGTTCGCCGGCGAAGTGATGGTCGATGTACTCGATCTCCACGCCGCGCGCGAGCAGGGCCAGCAGGCTGTCCCGGTTGCGGTCCAGCGAGACGTCCAGCACCGTGACCGTGTCTCCGGCGCGCGCAGGCACGCGTTGCAGCAGTGCGATGTCGCGCTTCACGCCCGTCACCAGCGTTCCCGCGCGCGGTTGCGCCAGCCTCATCTGGTGCAGTGCGCAGATGCCATCCGCATCCCCATTGAAGACGTCCCAGTGACTCATCGCGCGCCAGCTTCCTCTCAGCGGGGCGCCAGGTACGCCAGCAAGCCGTGCAGCGTGTACAGGCGCGGCGTGTCCGCCTCGGGAATCGGTCGGCCCGAGCGCTCGCTGAGGCCCGCCACGAAGTTGAGGAAGTCCATCGAGTCCAGGTCCAGGGCGGCGCGCAGGTCCTCGTCACCGCGCAGCGACGCCAGGTCGGCATCAGGCGCGATGCCGGCGAGGACCTCGGCGGCCAGGGTGCGCGCGTCATCTTCGGTCATGGAACGCTCCGTCCGAGTTCTGCCGGTCGCTGCAAGGCCGCATCCAGCACGGCGAGGAACTGCGCGCCCAGATGCCCGTCTGTCGCGCGGTGGTCCGCCGCCAGGCTGGCCTGCACGCAGGAGCGCACGACGAGCTCCCCGCCGGCCACCCGAGGGCGCTGCGCGACGCGCCCGAAACCGATCACCGCCAGCTGCGGCGGATAGACGATCCCGAGCACGCCGTCGACACCGCGCTCCCCGAGATTGGTCACGGTCACCGTGGAGTCGCTCAGTTCCGAGCTGCGCAGGCCGCCACTGCGCGCGCGCTGCACCAGGTCGCGCAGCGCCACCATCAGCTGCGCCAGGTCGCGCCGATCGGCATCGTGCACCGCCGGCACGATCAGTCCACCTCCGCGCAGGGCCACCGCCCAGCCGACATGCACCGAGGGCGAGAGCTGGACCCCGCCATCGCGGTAGAAGCCGTTGAACTGGGGCACCTTGGCCAGCGCAACGGCCGTGGCCTTCAGCAGCATCACGGCCGGCAGCAGGCGCTGCGCGGGATCGCGCTGCGCGTTGTACGCCGCCAGCCAGCGTTCGGCCGGATCGAAGTCGATCTCCTGCGTCAGGTAGTAGTGCGGGATCTCGCGCTTGGAGCGGGCCATGGCAGCGGCAATGGCCGCACGCATCTGCGACGGGTCGAACGCACGCGGCGATGGAACTGCCGCGGCAGGCGCGGGACCACGCTGGCCGACGCGTTCCACGTCGGCCAGCGAGATGCTGCCATCGGCCCCGGTGCCGTGCACGGCGCACAGGTCGACGCCCAGTTCCTCGGCGCGCCGCCGCGCTGCCGGGCTGGCCCTGGCGCGCACACCGGCAGGGCTCGCCGCCACCGCGATCGGCGCGGCCGCAGCCGGCCCCACTTCGCCATCGGCCAGGACCCGCGCCAGCACAGCACCCACGGGCAGTTCGGTGCCGAGCGGCACCAGGTCCTGCAGCACGCCGTCGAGGAAGATCTCCACGTCGATGGCACCCTTCTGCGTTTCGACCACGGCGACCACGTCGCCCGGCTTCACGCGCGCGCCCTGCTGCACGCACCACTGGACCAGGCGTCCCTTCTCCATGTCCGCGCCCAGGGCCGGCATCCGGAACTCCTGCATCGTCACACCTTCCCGGGCAGCAGCCCGCGTGCGGCGGCCACGATCCCCTCCACCTGCGGCAGCGCGGCCTGCTCCAGGTGCGCCGGATACGGCATGGGGACTTCGCGGCCGCACACGCGCCGCACGGGCGCGTCCAGCTCGTACAGGCAGTTCTCCGCGAGGCGAGCCGCCAGTTCGGCCGAGAGCGAGCCGCTGCGCCAGCCTTCGTCGACGACCAGGCAGCGGTGCGTGCGCGCCACCGAGGCCGCCACGGTTTCGTCGTCGACGGGCCGCAGGACCCGCAGGTCGATGACTTCGGCCTGCACCCCCTCCCCGGCCAGCTGCCCGGCTGCGGCGAGCGACTTCTGCAGCCCCGCGCCGAAGGAGACGATCGTGATGTCGCTGCCCTGGCGGCGCACGCGCGCATGCGCCAGATCGACCTGGTTGCTGCGGGCGTCGACAGTTTCCTCGAGCGCGTACAAGCCGATGTGCTCGAACAGCAGCACCGGATTGCAGTCGGCCAGAGCCGCCGCCAGCATGAAGCGCGCGTCCTCCACCGTGCCGGGCGCGAGCACCTTCAGCCCCGGGATGTGCGCGAACCAGCCCTCCAGGCTGTGCGAATGCTGGGCCGCGAGCTGGCGGCCCGCCCCGGTCGCCATGCGGATCACCAGCGGAACAGCGAACTGGCCGCCGGACATGTGCGAAAGCGTCGCTGCGTTGTTCAGGATCTGGTCCAGGGCGAGCAGGCTGAAGTTGCAGGTCATGATCTCCACGATCGGCCGCAGCCCCGCCAGCGCCGCGCCCACGCCCATGCCCACGAATCCGTTCTCTGCCAGGGGCGTGTCGACGATGCGCTCGGGCCCGAATTCGTCGAGCAGCCCCTTGGTGACCGCATAGCAGCCGCCGTACTTGCCGATGTCCTCCCCGAGCACGAAGGTGCGCGGGTCCGCCAGCAGGGCATCGCGAATGGCCTGCCTGCAGGCTTCGCGGAACGTGAGGCGCTCCGGGGACGTCATGGCCGCCCTCCCTCACGTGCCTCCTGCGGGACGTGGTCCATGGACACGAAGCGCTCCAGCTCCTCGACCGGCTCGGGGGTGCCCGCCCTGGCGAACGCCACGGCGGCAGCGAGTTCATGCTCCACGGTCTGGTCCACGTCGGTGAGCTGCGCTTCGGTGGCGTGACGGTTGTCCAGCATCCAGCGACGCAGGCGGGCGATCGGATCGCGCCCTCGCCAGTCCTCCACCTCTTCCCGGGTCCGGTAGGCCTGGACATCGAACATCGAGTGGGCGCGGAAGCGGTAGGTGCGGCACTCGAGAAAGAACGGCCCTTCACCAGCGCGCATGTGTGCCACCCCGCGGGCTGCGGCCGCCTCCACCGCCACCACGTCCATGCCGTCGACGCTGGTGGCGGGCATGCGGTACGCCTCGGCCCGGCGGTGGATCTCGGGCTCGGCGTCGGCATCCGCCAGCGGCGTGCCCATCGCGTAGAGGTTGTTCTCGCAAACGAACAGCAGCGGCAGGCGCCAGAGCGAGGCGAGGTTCATGGTTTCGTGGAACGCGCCCTCCGTGACGGCCCCTTCGCCGAAGAAGCAGGCGGTGACCGACCCGCGGCCGAGCCGGCGGTCCGCCAACGCGATGCCCGCGGCCAGCGGGAGCCCGCCTGCCACGATGGCGTTGCCGCCGAAGAAGCGGCGCCCGGCGTCGAAGACGTGCATGGAGCCGCCGCGCCCGCGACAGCAGCCCTCCTGCCGCCCCAGCATCTCGGCCATCAGGCGTTCCATCGGCACGCCGCGCGCGAGCGCCTGGCCGTGTTCGCGGTACGTGGCGACCACCGCATCACCCGGTTGCAGCGCCGACAGGACGCCGACCGCCACCGCCTCCTCGCCGTCGTACAGGTGCAGGTAGCCGCGGATCTCCTGCGCCTGGTACAGCTCGACGCACTTCGCCTCGAAGCGCCGGATCCGCAGCATCTCGCGGTACAGGTGCTGCAGGTGGTTGCGGTCCAGGTGGAGCTTGGCGTTCATGCGGCATCGCCCTCCAGCGTCGAGAGGTCGCCCTCGGGCAGCCCCAGCTCGCGCGCCTTGAGCAGGCGGCGCATGATCTTCCCGCTGCGGGTGCGGGGCAGGCCGGGCCGGAAGTCGATCTCCTTGGGTGCCACCGCGGCGCCCAGCCGCCGCCGCGCATGCGCCAGCAACTCGCGCCGCAGCGGTTCGCCCGGCTCCCAGCCCGGCTTGAGTGCGACGAACGCCTTCACGATCTCGCCCGCTACGGAGTCGGGCTTGCCGATCACGCCGGCCTCGGCGACGGCGGGATGCTCTATCAGCGCGCTTTCCACCTCGAACGGACCGATCAGGTGGCCGGACGACTTGATGACGTCGTCGCCCCGACCGACGAACCAGTAGTAGCCCTCATCGTCGCGCTTGGCAAGGTCGCCCGTCAGGTACCAGCCGTCGGCGAAGCACTTGCGATAGCGCTCCTCCTCGTGCAGGTAGCCGCGCATCATCGAAGGCCATGGCGCCTTCAGCGCAAGCTCGCCGTCGATCATCGGCGTGTCGACCACCTCCACGCCGCCGGCCCCGGTGCGATGCACGATCGCCGCCTGGATGCCGGGCAGCGGCCTGCCCATCGACCCGGGCTTGATGTCCATCGCCGCGTAGTTCGCGACCATGATGCCGCCCGTCTCGGTCTGCCACCAGTTGTCGTGGAAAGGCAAGCCGAAAGCCTCCTGACCCCACAGCACGGCCTCGGGATTCAGGGGCTCGCCGACGCTGGCCGCGAACCGCAGCGCGCCGAGGTCGCGTCCGCGCAGCGCCTCGGCCCCGAGCTTCATCATCATCCGGATCGCGGTGGGCGCGGTGTACCAGACCGTCACCCGCTCCCGCTCGAGCACGGAGTACCAAGACTGCGGATCGAACTCTTCTTCCACGACCACGCTCGTGACGCCGTTGGCGAGCGGCGCGAGGATGCCGTAGCTGGTCCCCGTCACCCAGCCCGGGTCGGCCGTACACCAGAACACGTCGTCGTCATGCAGGTCCAGCGCATAGCGCCCCGTCACGGCATGGGCGAGGATCGCGTCGTGCGCGTGCAGCGCGCCCTTGGGCCGGCCGGTGGTCCCGCTGGTGAAGTGCAGCAGCGCGGCGCTGTCCGGATCCGTCGGGCCGATCTCGTGCACGGGCGAGGCCGACTCCACCAGGTCGCGCCAGCGACGCACGCCCGGCCCCTCGCAATCCCCCTCGCCCACGACGATCACGTGCTTCAGGCCGCACAGCCGGTCGCGCAGGCCGCGCAGCTTGCGCTGGTACAGGTCCGGCGTGGTGACGATCACCCGCGGGTCGGCCACCTCGGCCCGCGTGGCCAGCGGTTCCGGTCCGAAGGCGGAGAACAGCGGGGTTGCCACGCAGCGTGCCTTGAGCGTTCCGAGCACGGCGACGTGCAGTTCCGGCACCCGCCCCAGCATGACGAACACGCGCTCGCCAGGCTCCAGGCCCAGCTGCTGCAGTGCATTCGCGAAGCGGCTGGTCTGCACGGCCAGTTCGGCGAAGCTCAGGTCCCGCCGCGTCCCCCCGCGACCGATGCAGCGCAGCGCGGTCTTGCCGCCGCGGCCATGCAG
Organism: Ramlibacter sp. MMS24-I3-19; assembly: GCF_050320135.1. Taxonomy (NCBI): domain Bacteria; kingdom Pseudomonadati; phylum Pseudomonadota; class Betaproteobacteria; order Burkholderiales; family Comamonadaceae; genus Ramlibacter; species Ramlibacter sp. MMS24-I3-19. Next base: position 69,834 of record NZ_CP190017.1, read on the forward strand.
GAGATGGCGATCGACGGCTTCGTGGGCCATGTTCACGCCACGACCGCCCGGCAGTCCGTCGAGGCTGGTGCGGCGCGCATCGTCCCAGCGGAACGAAGCGCACACCGCTTCGTACTCCAGCAGGTGTGGCGCCGGCCGCAGGCGTCCAGGATCCTTGCTGATGCGCACAGTGGCTTTGCGAGGGTCGTCCATGCACACACCTCCGCGATCCATCATGGACGCGTGCTGCGGTCGGCACTTGACGGTGGTCAAGTGCCGGCCGCGCGCGCATGTCGCTCGGCAAGCGCCAGGTAGCGCAGCGCCCGACACCGCCATTGCGGCGACGCGCGGTAGCGCTCTTCCTGCAGATGCAGGATGGCCAGCCGCGCCCGATGACACGCGCGGCAGCTCTGGTGGAAGTCCAGCAGTGCGGACGGCACCGGGTCGCCGCTCGCCGCCCGCCACGCATCGAGCAGCTCGCGCCCCAGCGCCGCGGCATGCACGCGCTCGCATTCGAGCGCGAGGAAGCCCACTTCGTCGGCAGCATCCTGCAGCCGCAGTTCGACCGAGAACTCCAGCGCGTCGATGATGGCCAGCGGCTTGCCGAGCCAGACGTGCTCCGGCCGCAGGTCGCCATGCCCTTCGACCACACGGCCGGCGGCCACGCGCGTGTCGAACAGGCTCGCGTGGTGCGCAAGGAAAGCGCGCTGCCAGGCACATAGCCAGTGCACGCGCGCCGCCGGCAATCCCCAGGCAGGCGACGCGAGGTCCTGCTCGTCCTCGTCGATGCGCCTCAGCAGCAGCACCCGGTACGCGCGCGCACCCAGTGGCGCAGCCGGCAGCATGTGGTGGAAGGCCGCCAACCGCCGGCCGATCGCCTGCATGTCCGTCGGCGTCGCCGCGTGCCGGGCCAGCAGCGCGTCCAGCAGCAGGTCCGACGGCAGGCGGCGCATCTTCACCAGCCAGTCCACTGGGGTGCCGGCATCCCCGACGCGCAGGCCGCCATCGGGCCGCAGGGCCAGCGGCGCGACGTCGAGGTAGACCGCCGGGGCCAGCCTGGCGTTCAGCCGCAGCTCCTCCAGGCAGTAGAAGTGGCGCGCGGCGATGCTGCGGAAATCGAGCGGCCCGAAATGCACCGGCTTCTTCAGCTTCCAGGCGTGCGTCTCCGTCAGGAAGACCCACGACATGTGGGTCTCGATCGCCTCGATGCGACCCACCGGCTCGCCATAGCAGCGCGGATCGCGCAGCGCGGCCACCTTGGCGGCCAGCGGCGGCTCGGCCAATGCGGGAGGCAGCGGCGCTTCAGGGTGCGCGCTCGACTCCGAAGTGCAGTCGTGTTGCCCATGGTGGCGAAGAGGATGCCCGGCAATCATCAAGCCATGCTCGCCACGCCGCGCGGGCCGGAGTTGAGGCAACGCAACTCGCGTGCGGGCCGGCCGGGCAAATCTTCGCCTGTCGTTCCAGGGGAGTTGACATGGAGTTGCCCGTCACCATCCGCTTCGTCGGTCTCGCGCCCGTCAGCGCGCTCGAGGATGAGATCCACGCCCAGGTGAACCAGCTCGCTCGGTTGCGGCCAGAGGCGATCGGGTGGCGCGTGACCGTGCAACGGCAGGAACCTCGGCAGCAACCGGGCGACTTGCTGTCCGTCCGGGTGGAACTTGCCCTGCCCGACCGCGATCTCGCCATCACCCGCAGCGACGAGGTCGACGCGAGCGCGGCGCTTCGCAAGGCGATGCAGGCCCTGCGCGGCGAGTTGCAGGCCGGCGCGCGACCAGGCGCACCCGCGCATGGGGCAGACGGCGCAGCGACACCGCTGACAGCGGCCGATGTCTGCACCCGCAGGGTGGTGTTCACCGACCGGGGCATGATGCTCGACGAGGCTGCGCGCCTGATGCGCTCGCACCACGTCGGCTCGCTGGTGGTGGTGGAGGAGCGCTCGCCCCGCGAGCGCATCGTCGTCGGCATGGTGACCGATCGCGACATCACGATGGCCGTCGTGGCGCTCGACCGCGACCCGCGGGCCTTCCGGGTGGCCGACATCATGAGTCGCGAAGTGGCCACCGTGCGCGAATCGGACTCGGTCCTCGACGTGCTCGCCTTGATGCGCCGCAAGAAGGTGCGGCGCGTGCCGGTGACCGGGCCGGGCGGCGAACTGGTCGGCCTGGTGGCGCTCGACGACATGCTGGCGGTCGTGGCGGAACAGATGCAGGCGCTCGGGGCGGCGGTGGGCGCGGCGCAGCGGCACGAACTGACGTCGACCAGCGCCGCCTGAACCGCGCCTCCTCGTGCGGCAACGACCATGGATCCCTCGGCACCAGTCCTGTTCGCTTTCCAATCCTCGCGTCCCTGGGCCGAACGCGTGGCGGCGCGTCTCGACTTGCCGCTCGCGCCGCTCGAGGAGCGGGATTTCGAGGACGGCGAGCACAAGACGCGACCGCTCGCCAGCGTGCGCGGACGCGACGTCTTCGTGCTGCACGCCATGCACGGGTGCGGCCCGCAAGGCGTGAACGACCGGCTCTGCCGGCTGCTGTTCTTCATCGGCGCGCTCAAGGATGCCGCGGCAGCGAGCGTGACGGCTGTCGTGCCTTACCTCGCGTACGCCCGCAAGGACCGCAAGACCAAGGCGCGCGACCCGGTGACCACCCGCTATGTCGCCGCGCTGTTCGAGGCGGTGGGAACCGATCGCGTTGTCGCGCTGGATGTGCACAATCTCGCCGCCTACCAGAACGCGTTCCGCTGCCGCAGCGAACACCTGGAGGCCTCGCACCTGTTCGCGTCCCATTTCGCAGGCCTGGTCGGGGGCAACCCGGTGGCCGTCGTCTCCCCGGATGCGGGCGGCATCAAGCGGGCCGAGCGTTTCCGCGAGGTGCTCGCCGCCACCCTGGGGCGACCGGTGGCTGCCGCATTCGCGGAGAAACACCGCAGCGAAGGCGTGTTGACCGGCGAGCTGGTCGTCGGTGACGTGCAGGGGCACCACGCCATCATCCTGGACGACCTCATCGCCACCGGAGGCACCCTTGCGCGCACTGCACGTGCCTGCGTGGAGCTGGGCGCGACCCGCGTGGACGCGGCGGCAACGCACGGATTGTTTGTCGGCGATGCGCCGCGGGTGCTCGCGGACGACGCCCTCGCAGGCATCGTCGTGACCGACAGCGTGCCCCCGGACCGCCTGGCGGCGGGACCCGCCCGGGACAAGCTGACGGTGCTGCCCACCGACGGCCTCGTCGCCGAGGCGATCCGGCGCATCCACGCCGGCGGATCGCTCGTCGAACTGCTGGGCAATCCATGAATGAAGACCGCCGGGTCCGCCGACGCCTGCTCGTGAGACTCATTCCATGACCTGGTCCGGGGCCAGCCCTGGCGACCGTTCCGCCCCCTTCTTCGGCGCTTCGGCAATCACGCAGTCGACGGTCAGGATGAGGCTGGCAATCGAGCCCGCGTTCTGCAAGGCCAGTCGCGTGACCTTCGCGGGATCGATCACGCCCATCTCCACCAGGTCGCCGTATTCGCGCCGAGCCGCGTTGTAGCCGAAGCCACGCTGCGGGGATGCCTCGACCCGGTCCAGCACGATCGAGGGCTCCTGGGCCGCGTTCAGGACGATGCGCCGAAGCGGCTCCTCCAGCGCCCGGGCGACGATCTTCACCCCGGAGTCTTCGTCGAGCGTGGGCACGGTCAGGCCCTGCAGCGCCTTGCGCGCGCGCACCAGCGCCACCCCGCCGCCCGGCACGATGCCCTCCTCCACCGCGGCGCGCGTCGCATGCAGGGCGTCCTCGACCCGCAGCTTGCGTTCCTTCAACTCCGTTTCGGTGGCAGCCCCCACCTTGATCACGGCCACGCCGCCGGCGAGCTTGGCGATGCGCTCGTCCAGCTTCTCGCGGTCGTAGTCGCTCGTGACGTCCCGCTTCTCCTTCTTCAGCGCCTCGATGCGGTCGCGGATGCGCTGGGTGTCACCGGCGCCCCCGATGATGGTGGTGCCTTCCTTGTCGACCACGACACGGCGCGCGCGGCCCAGGTGCTCGAACTTCGCCTGCTCCAGGCCAAGTCCGACTTCCGGCGACAGCACCTGCCCGCCGGTGACGAGCGCGATGTCCTGCAGCATGGCCTTGCGGCGCTCGCCGAAGCCCGGTGCCTTGACGGCGCAGGTCTTGAGCACGCCACGCAGCGAGTTCACGACCAGGGTGGCCAGCGCGTCCGCCTCCACCTCCTCGGCGATCACCAAGAGCGGCGCGCCGGCCTTGGACGCCGCCTCGAGCAAGGGCACCAGGTCCTGCAGAGCGGACAGCTTCTGGTCGCACAGCAGCACGGCGGCATCGTCCAGGATGCACGACTGCCTTTCCGGATCGGTGACGAAGTACGCGGAGAGGAAGCCGCGGTCGAACCGCAGACCCTCGACCACCTCGAGCTCGCTGCTGATGCCCGAGCCATCCTCGATCGACACGGCGCCGTCGCGTCCCACCCGCTCCATCGCGCGCGCGACCAGCTCCCCGATCGACCCGTCGTTGTTGGCCGAGATGGTGGCCACGTGCGCGATCTCCTGCGCGCTGGCACAGGGCTGCGCCATCGCCTTCAGGTCCGCGACGACGAGGTCGATGGCGCGCTCCATGCCGCGCTTGAGGTCCATCGGGTTCATGCCGGCGGCCAGGTACTTCAGGCCCTCCTGCACCAGGGCGTGCGCCAGCACGGTCGCCGTGGTGGTGCCGTCGCCCGCGCTCTCGCTGGTGCGCGCGGCCACCTCGCGCAGCAGCTGGGCGCCCATGTTCTCGAAACGATCCTCCAGTTCCACGGCCTTGGCCACCACGACCCCGGAATTGACGATCTGCGGCGGCCCGAACTCGCGCTCCAGCACCACGGTGCGCCCGCGCGGGCCGAGGGTGACCTTGACCGCTTCCGCCAGGATGTCCAGCCCGCGCCGGATGCGGTCGCGGGCATCTTCGTGGAATGCGAGCTTCTTGGCTGCCATGGTGCGGACCTCCGGCAGCGATGGTGGCCGCCGTCGACAGACGCGACTTGATGGCGATCAAAGGCGATGCCACTGCCCCCGAACTCGCGGCGAATTTGAGCGGACGCAAGTCAAGCCAGTCCGGTGCCGGCCAACATTGGGTCATGAAGCAGCAGACCGGACAGTTCGGCAGGACGGCTGTCGCCGAAGCGCTCGACGACATGGCGGGACTGCTCGAGGTGCAGGGGGAGAACCCGTTTCGCGTGCGTGCCTACAAGACCGCCGCCCGCGTGGTTTCCAACCTTGCCCCAGGCATGCTGCTGGATGCCGGGAAGCTGGACGGGATGCGCGGGATCGGCAAGGACCTGGCCGCCAAGATCGTCGAAATCGCACGGACCGGCACGTGCGGCCAGCTGGACACGCTGCGCCTGCAGGTGCCGCCGGTGGTCCTGGAACTCCTGCACGTTCCCGGGATCGGCCCGCAGCGTGTGGTCGCCATGCGCCGCGCGCTGCAGGTCAACTCACTGGACCAGCTGCGCAAGGCCGCCGAAGAAGGCCGGCTGCGCACGGTCCACGGGTTCGGCCCGAAGCTGGAGCAGCGCATCCTCGATGCGCTGCATGCCAGGCTCGACAAGCGCGCACGCGTGCCGCTCGAGGAAGCGCTGGAAGCGGGCAGGCGGCTGCTTGGGGATCTCGCGTCCATGGAGGGCGTGCTCCAGGTCCTGAGGCGGGCAGCCTGCGCCGGCGCAAGCCGGATGTCGGGGACATCGATCTCCTGGCGATCTCGCGCAACCCGGCGGTCGTGGCAAAGCGCTTCACGTCCCTGCCGGCGGTGCGCAGCGTCATCGCGCGCGGCAGCACGCGCAGCAGCGTGGTGCTGCACGATCACGCGCTGCAGGTCGATCTGCGGGTGGTCGAGCCCGCCAGCACGGGGGCAGCCTGGGTCTACTTCACCGGGTCCAAGGCGCACAACATCGCGCTGCGCCGGATCGCGCAGGCCCTGGACCTCAAGCTGAACGAATACGGCCTGTTCCGCGACAACGAGCGGATTGCCGGCGCCACCGAGCAGGAGGTCTACGCCGCTCTCGGCCTGGACTGGATTCCGCCGGAACTGCGGGAAGACGACGGCGAGATCGAAGCCGCTCAGGCGCACGCACTTCCGGCCCTGGTCGAGCGAGCGGACCTGCGCGGCGAACCGGGCGTGCAGGCTGGCGCCGCAGGCGGCCACACGTTGCAGGCGATGGCCCAGGCGGCCCGGGCGCAGGGGCTGGCGTGGATGGCTGTCACCGCAACGACGTTCGGGGAGCGCGGCATCGATGCCGACGGGCTGGCCCGGCAGTCGGACGCCATCGATGTCCTCAATGAAGCCGTGCCCGACTTCACCGTCCTCCGGGGCGTCGAGGTGGAGATCCTGCGTGACGGCCGCCTGGCCTTGCCCGACAGCGTGCTGGAGCGAATGGAGGTGGTGGTCGGCTGCGTCCGCACCGACGTGGATCTGTCGAGGCAGCACCAGACCGACAGGCTGCTGCGGGCCCTGGACAACCCGCACCTGCGCATCCTCGGCGCCATGCACGGCGGTCGCTTCGACGTGGACTGGAGCCGCGTGCTGCACTCTGCCCATCAGCGCGGCTGCCATCTCGAGATGCAGGCAGGCTGCGACCAGCCCGATGCGGCCCTGTGCCGCCAGGCCCGCGACGCCGGGGTGCTGGTGAGCCTGAGCGCGCGCCCCTCGGCGCCCGCGGATTTCGCGAGGCTCGATCACGTCTTGTTCCAGGCCCGTCGTGGCTGGCTGCGCCGCATCGACATCCTCAACACACGCCCGCTCGACGAACTGCATGCGTTGCTGGCGCCCCGGCGCGGTGGCTCAGCGGCCCGACGGGATCGCCCGGCCTTGCACTGAAGGAGATCACATGGACATCTCAAGCCTCTGCCGCCGCGAGGTGGTCACGATCCGCGCAAGCGCATCCGTGCGCGAGGCTGCGGCAGCGATGCGCAACCAGCACGTGGGCGCCCTCGCGGTCACCGATCCCTACACGCCGGGCCGCGTGCTCGGCGTCGTGACCGACCGCGACATCGTCGTGGACCTGCTCGCCCTCGGCCATCCCGTCGACCAGCCCATTGGCTCCCTCTGCCATACGGGGCCGGCCAGCATCCCGGCTGCCGCCTCGCTCACCGATGCCGTGCAGGCGATGCAGCACGCCGGAGTCCGGCGGCTGCTGGTGCTGGGCGAAGACGACTCCGTCACGGGACTCGTCTCGATCGACGACCTGGTCGAAGCCGTGTCCGGCGAGCTGGATGCGCTGGCCGCCACGCTTCGCGATGGCGTGATCAGCGAGGGCTCTCGCGAACGGGCGCGGGCGCGCGCGGAAAGCGAACCATCGCCGCCCCCGCTCTACGCGGTCCGGCACGAACCCTGAGCGGCCCCAGCGTTCCCGTGTGGCCCGCCCAAGCTGGCGCCATCGGAGGCGACATGGACCAGGAGAGCTTCGACGCGATCGTGATCGGCGCCGGCCAGGCCGGCCCTTCACTCGCGGCCCGATGCGGCGGGGCCGGCATGCGGGTGGCACTCATCGAGCGCCATCTGCTGGGCGGCACCTGCGTCAACACCGGCTGCTACCCGACCAAGACCTTGGTGGCCAGCGCCCGTGCGGTGCACCTCGCACGCCGCGGCGACGAGTTCGGCTTCGCGACCGGCCCGGTGCGCGTGGACATGCGGCGCGTGAAGGCGCGCATGGACGGCATTGTCGGGGCCGCGCGCGCCGGCATGGAGCAGTGGGTGCGCGGTATGAAGGGGGTCGAGTGGATCACCGGCCACGCGTGCTTCACGGCCCCGCGCACTGTTCGCGTCGGCGGGCGCGCGCTGAAGGCGGACAGGATCTTCATCAACGTGGGCGCACGGGCGGCGCGGCCGCCGCTGGCAGGCATCGATGCCGTGCCTGCGCTGGACAATGCGTCGGTGCTGCAGCTGCACGAAGTGCCTCGACACCTCGTCATCGTCGGCGGCAGCTACATCGGCCTGGAGTTCGCGCAGCTGATGCGGCGCTTCGGCGCGGAGGTGAGCGTGGTGGAGCGATCGCCGCGACTGCTGCCGCGCGAGGACACGGATGTGGCCGCGGAGGTGCAGGCGATCCTCGAGCGCGAGGGTGTCCGCTTCCACCTGGCCTCCGAGTGCATCGCATTCGCACCGGGGGACGGAACGGTCCGCGTGCGCGCTCGTTGCGAACCCGAAGACATCTGGCTGGACGGCAGCCACGTGCTGCTCGCCATGGGCCGCACGCCCAATACCGGCGACCTGGGACTGGAAGCGGCCGGCATCCGTGCGGACAAGCGCGGGTACATCGAGGTGGACGACCAGTGCCGCACCAGCGCCGAGGGCGTCTGGGCGGTCGGCGAATGCAACGGCCGCGGCGCCTTCACGCACACGGCGTGGGACGACCACGAGATCGTCGCCGCCAACGTGCTGCACGGCGAGGCCCGCAGCGTGCGCGACCGGATCCCCTGCTACGCCCTCTTCACCGACCCGCCGCTCGGCCGCGCCGGCATGGGCGAGCAGGAAGTGCGCGCCACCGGCCGCCCCGCGCTGGTCGGGAAGCGCCTGATGCAACGCGTCGGTCGCGCGAAGGAAGCCGGCGAGACACAGGGATTCATGAAGGTGCTGGTCGACGCACAGACGCGGAAGATCCTCGGGGCGTCGCTCCTGGGCCTGGCGGGCGATGAAGTGGTGCACATCCTGCTCGATGCGATCGCCCACGGCATCACGGCGACCGCGCTGGCAAGGACGATGCATATCCATCCGACCGTGGCGGAGCTCGTCCCGACGCTGTTGCAGGAACTGCAACCACTTGGCGATCCTGGCTGACCTGCCGGGACCTGGGGCAGAAACCCCGCGGGCCGCAGGTGCGCGCGTTCAGTCGTGCAGCACCGTGCGCGCAAGCTCGCGCAGGATGGACAGCGACGCGGGCGCCGCGCGACCTGCCAGCGTCACCAGCCCGAAGCGGGCCGTCCCGGTCATCGCGGGCTTCATCGGCAGTTCCAGCAGGTCGGGGGCTGCTGCCCGGATGGCGAGCAGCACCGCATCGCTGGCGCGCACGACATCCACCAGGCTGGCGATCTCCTCGCACCGGAGCGTCACGCACTGCTCAGGGTGCGCCGCGGGTCCGTAGAGCTCCACGAGCATGCGTGCGACCTCGTCGCTCAGCGGCGTGGAAGCGATGGGGAACCGCCGCACCGCGTCGAACCGCAGCGGACCTCGCGTGCGAAGCAAGGGATGTCCCTTGCGGCACATGAACACGCCGCGCATCTCGGACAGGGTGGCCACGTGCAGGTCCGACGAGGGCGACAAGGACCGCGCGTCGACCACCAGGGCGTCGAGCTGGCGTTCGCGCAAGCCTTGCACCAGCCGCTCGGTCGTGCCCCGGCTGAGTGTCAGGTGCACCTCCGGATGATGGCGCGCCATTTCGAGCAGCAGCGGCGTCATGAGCATCGCGCCCGGCCCGGATCCCATCCCCACGCGCAGCCGGCCTGCGCGGCCCTCGCGCATGCGCCGGCTGCTGGCGGCGATCTCGTCGACCTCGAAGACGATCTGCCGGGCCCGCTCCAGGAACTCGCCGCCGAACGGCGTCAGTTCCACGCGGCGCCCGACGCGGTCGAACAATGCCTGCCCGAGTTCGTCCTCGAGCGCTCGGATGCTGCGACTCAGCGCCGGCTGCGTCAGGAACAGCCCTTCCGCCGCGCGGCTGAACGAGCCCGACTCGACGAGTGCGATGACATGGCGCAGCTGCACCAGCGTCATGGGCGTGGCAATCCATTCATCCAACTCATGCTAGCAGGACAACAATGCATTGGACATCATGGATCCCGATTCCTAGCATGCCCTTCACTTCCGCCGTCCGGCAGGAGCGCAAGCAACGACGGCGCGCCGCGCCGCAGGAGACAAGCATGAACAGGATCGCGATGAAGACGGTGGCCCTGCTCGCCGGCGCCCTGCTGGCGCTGGGCGCGCATGCGGACACCTATCCGGCCAAGCCGGTCAGCCTCGTGGTGCCGTATCCCGCCGGCGGTCCGTCCGATGCGATCGCGCGCATCTTCAACACGGCGCTCGGCAAGGAGCTCGGGCAGCCGGTCCTGGTGGAGAACCTCGGCGGTGCCGGCGGGACCATCGCCGCCCAGAAGGTCCTGTCGGCACCGGCGGACGGGTACACCGTGTTCCAGGGCTCGCCCAACGAAGTGATCCTGTCGCCGCTCGCGATCTCCTCGGTGCGCCTGAAGGCGGAGGACTTCCGCCTGGTGGCCCCGATCGCCGATGCCGTGATGGTGGTGCTCACGCGCAAGGACCTGCCGGTCAGCAACGTGGACGAGCTGATCGCCCTGGCGCGCAAGTCGGGCGACAAGCCCCTGAGCTACGGGAGCGTCGGCGTCGGCTCGCTCTACCACTTCATCGTGGAGAACATGCAGCAGGTCAGCGGCTTCAAGGCCACCCACGTCCCGTACAAGGGCAACGCGCCGCTGTTGCAGGACATCGGTGGCGGGCAGGTCGACTTCGCCGTCCTCGTGTACAGCGCGGCCATGGGCGCCATGGCGGACCAGGGGCGGCTGAAGGTGATCGGCCAGCTCGGGGCGCAACGGTCGGACCTGCTGAAGAACGTGCCGACGGTCAGTGAAGGCCAGGTGCTCAAGAACTTCCAGTACAAGACCTGGACCGGCTTCATGGTCCCGAAGAACACGCCGGAGCCGGTCGTGCAGCGCCTGCACGCCGCGATCGGCAAGACGTTGAGGGACCCCGACGTCATCTCCCAACTGAAGCTGCAGACCCAGGAGCCGTCGCCGGTGATGTCGCTGCCGGACGCAACCAGGTACTTCGAGACCGAAATGGCGCGTTATCGCGCCGTGGCCAAGTCGATCAACCTCCAGCCGCAATGACGCTTCGATGACCTACCTGCTGGACGCACTGGCCGAACGGGCCGGGGAATTCATCCGGCTGCGCCGCGACATCCACCGGCATCCCGAGCTCGCCTTCGAGGAACACCGGACCGCGGCCCTGGTCGCCGGCAAGCTGGAGGACTGGGGCTACGAGGTGGAGCGCGGCATTGGCGGCACCGGTGTCGTCGGCCGCCTCGTGCGCGGCGACGGCCGCCGTCGGCTGGGCCTGCGCGCCGACATGGACGCCCTGCCGATCACCGAGGCGAGCGGCCGCCAGTGGTCGAGCGAGCACGCCGGCGTCATGCACGCCTGCGGCCACGACGGCCACACCGCCATGCTGCTGGCCGCGGCACGCCACCTGGCCGAGCAAGGCCGTTTCAGCGGCACGCTGAACCTCGTGTTCCAGCCTGCGGAGGAGGGCGGTGGCGGTGCCCTGCGCATGATCGAGGACGGGCTGTTCGAGCGCTACCCCTGCGATGCGATGTTCGGCATGCACAACATGCCTGGCATCCCGCAGGGCCACATCGCCACCCGCGCGGGCCCGATGATGGCGTCCAGCGACTACGCCACCATCGTGCTGGCCGGTGTCGGCGGCCATGGCGCGATGCCGCACGAGACCGCGGACCCGCTCGTGGCGGCCGCCGGCATCGTCATGGCCCTGCAGACGATCGTCTCGCGCAACGTCCCTCCGTTGCAGCCGGCGGTCGTGACCGTGGGTGCGCTCAACGCCGGCCGCGCCAACAACGTCATTCCGTCGACGGCCACGCTGGAACTGACTGTGCGGTCCCTGGATCGTGGCGTGCGCGCGCTGCTCGAACGGCGCATCCGCGAGCTGGTCGACTTGCAGGCGCGCAGTTTCGGCGTACAGGCCGAGATCCAGTGGCGCAGCGGCTACTCCGTGCTGGTGAACACGCCAGCCGAAACTGCGTTCGCCCGGGATGTCGCGCTGGAGTTGCTCGGGCCCGATCGCGTGGCGGAGGCCGAGCCGCTGACCGGCAGCGAGGATTTCGCCTTCATGCTGGAACGCGTGCCGGGCAGCTACGTGCTGATCGGCAACAGCGACGCCGCCGCGGACCCGGCTACCGCGTGCATGGTGCATAACCCCGCGTACGACTTCAACGACAGCAACATCGCCGTTGGCTCCGCCTACTGGGTGCTGCTGGCCGAGCGGTTCCTGGCGATCGGCGAGCCTCAACACGCCGCCGGCCAGGCCGGTATTGCCCAGCGGCTATCCGGCTGAGCGGCCTGCGCTACGCGGGTCGGCTGCCTTCAGCGCGCGTGCAAGCTGGAGGAGCGATGCGACGACTCCTTCGACGGACTGGCGTGCCCGCTCCTCCTTCAGCCCGCCAGTGTCGTCAAACGCCTGGTCGGCCCGCGACAGGGCGTACTGGCGCGGGCTCACCACCATGGCGAACGCCATCTGCAGGTACTGCCGCAGGAAGTTCATCGAACGCAGTCCGCCGAGCGGCCCCGGCGAAGCAGACAGCAAGCCTGCCGGCTTGCCGGCCGTCGCGTGCAGCCCCGCCGTCCGGCTATCGGTTGCGGTAGTCCGGGACAACCAGTCGAAGGCGTTGATGACCAAGGGCGTGGGAAACCCGTTGTACTCCGGCGTGACGATCAGCAACGCGTCCGCGGACACGATCGCGTCGACCAGCTCGCCGGCGCCAGCCGGGACACCGTCGCTCGCCTCGACGTCACCGTCATAGACCGGTAGGCCCAACGTCCTCAGGTCCAGCAGCCGCACCAAGGCGCCATTGCGCTGCGCGATGCGCGCGGCCGCGCGCGCGAGCGCGAGATTCAGCGAGCCCGCGCGCGAGCTGCCGGGGAGCACGAGCAAGGAAACAGGGGTGCCGCCTGGTTGCGCGTCGGCCATTTGCGAAGCCCTCCTTTGCAGGTGAACCGATTCCGTGGAGATCGGCAAGCACGAACGTCGTGAGGGCAGGTCTAGTGCCCGCGCTCCGCCGGTTCGTTCGGCGGAGCCGCCGTCGGGAGTTTCCAGCCGTGCTTCATGGCCAGCACGCGCAGCCCGAAGCACAGGGCGGCCCCCGCCATCACTGCGGTCCGGCTGGCAGCTGCAACCGGTCCGCGGTCACCACGACGGCCGCCCCTGCCAACGCGGCCACCGCGTACAGCTCTGCACGCAGGACGGTCGGCACCTGGGCCAGCAGGATGTCCCGCGCCATGCCGCCCCCGATCCCGGTGAGCATCCCCAGCAACGTGGCCATCACCGGATTCAGCCCGTGTGCAAGCGCCTTGCTGGCGCCCGTGACCGCGAACAGCGCCAGGCCGGCAGCGTCGAACAGCAGCACCGGGTTCCACCGGCGCCGGATGTCCGACGGGAAGTAGAAGGTCATGATGCCCGCGGCGACGGACACCGCCAGGTAATGCCAGTCATTGATCGCCCCTGGCGGCACCACGCCGATCAGCAGGTCGCGCGTGATGCCGCCGGTGTTGGCCGCGGCGAAGGAGAGCACCAGCACGCCGAACAGGTCGGCCCGATGGCGCACGCCCGCCATCGCTCCGCTGATGGCGAAGACGAAGGTGCCGGCCAGGTCCAGGACATAGGGCAGCGAAGGGAGCGACACCGTCGAGAGCATGGCGCCAGTCTAGGCCGGCATCCACGCCCTTGCCGCGACCACCAGCGCTTCCACGCCTGTCCTCAAGGTGGGATGCAGGACAGGCGCGAACTTGGGGCTGTGGTTGACGGGCAGTTCCTGCAGCCGGTTCTCCCGCTTGGCTTGCGCGTAGACGCGTGGATCCGTGCCCCCGACGAACCAGAAGACCGAAGGCGTGTGCCAATCGGTGCCGAACGATCCGAAGTCCTCGCTGGTCGGCGCGGGTCCGGTTTCCCGCACCCGCTCCGCGCCGAAGTAGGCACGAAACGCCGCGACCAGTTTCTCGCTCGCTTCAAGGTCGTTCCTGTTGAGCGGGTAGTGATCGAGCACCGTGATTTCCGGCTTGCGCGGAGCGCCGGAGCCTTCCGCCTCCGCGTTCACGATGCGCTCGATGGCGGCCAGCACTCGTGCGCGCACGCCTTCGTCGAACGTGCGCACATTGAGCTTGATGAGCGCCTCGTCGGGGATGACGTTTTCCTTCGTGCCCGCTTGCAGCGCACCGATGGTGACGACGGCAGCTTCGGCCGCGGCGACTTCGCGCGAGACGATGCCCTGCAGGCGCATGACAGTGGCCGCGGCCATCACGACGGGATCGATGCTCGCCTGCGGCATCGATCCGTGCGCGCCGCGGCCGAACAGGCGGATCTGCAGGCTGTCCGCCGCCGACGTGATGGCGCCTGGCCGTCCCGCCACCATCCCAGCGGGACCGACCATCACGTGCTGGCCCAGCACGACGTCCGGCTTCGGGAACCGCTCGAGCAGGCCGTCGGCGATCATCGCCTTCGCCCCTTCGGCGGTTTCTTCCGCCGGCTGGAACACGGCCAGCAGCGTCCCTCTCCAGGCCGGGCGCGCGTCCGCCAGCAGCCGGCTCGCGCCAGCGAGCCACGTGACATGCATGTCATGCCCGCACATGTGCGACACGGGCACGGTGTGTCCGGTGCGGTCAGTCGCCGTGACCGTGCTCGCATACGGCAACCCGGTTGCTTCCTGGACCGGGAGTGCGTCCATGTCCGCGCGCAACATGACGGTCGGTCCCTCGCCGTTGCGCAGCACGCCGACCACGCCTGTGCCACCGAGGCCAGTCGTCACGTCGAAGCCAGCCGCCCGCAGGCGCTCCGCGGCCAGGGCTCCCGTGCGCTTCTCCTGCATCGAGAGCTCCGGATGCGAGTGCACGTCCTTGTACAGGCTTTCCAGGTCCGGGAGCATGGAATCCAGAGGGGCGAGCACTGGATCGGGTGACGGCAAGGGTGCATTGCTCATGAAGGCCTCCCAGTTCGGCTGTGTTCGACTGTCGCCCTGGCTCAGACGGGCTGCGCAGCATAGAAGTGCAGCGGGACGCCGTGGCTCGGCTGGCCGGTGACTTTGCGCAACAGCCTCACGCAAGGCTCTTCTGCGATCCCGCGACTTATGCAGTCGAAGCGCGGCAAGGCTTGATCACGCCAGCCTGACGCGGAGGGATGTAGCCGCTGTCGGCGATCACCAGGCGCGCGCTCATGGCGTTCAGGCGCCTCGCAGGGGACGCGCGCCGTCGCCCACGTATCCCTGCACGAGCTCGAGCGCGCGCCGGTCGATCCCGTGCCGAGCAAAGCGCCGCCGCAGCGGGGAATCGCACGTCGTCTGGCGTAGGCGAAAGCTGCTGCCGAGCTCCACCCTGGCCGCGCTCGCAGGGGCCAGATGGACGAAAGGATGCAGGTGTCATTTCCCAAGGCCAGCGCGGTAGCGCGGTGGCCTATGGGGTTGCCGTGCTCCTGGAGCGCGCGCCTAGGAGCTCTCGGGCGGAGGCTCGTGCCCCTCGAGCGTTCCGCGCTGCCGCAGGTAGCTGACTGACCCCGGACGTGTCTCGATGCGTCGGTGGTGCAGAGATTCCGCAAGCGTCTTCATCTCGTGCATCGCTTCATCGAATAGGGAATGCGCCTTGGCTCTTTTTGCTCGCGCGGTCTGCACGAGGTCGGGAGTCGGCGCGCAACCGCCCCTCGTTGTGTCGAGCATCGCGCGAACGAGCTGGCCCTCAGCCTCGCCTGCTTCCATCTCGGCAAAGAGCCATTCGTCAAGCAAGGGAGTATCGGGCTGCATGGCGCACCTGAATTTCGGTGCGTCTGCGAAGAAGTGACCTGCTGTCCAGGCTTGCTGGCTAAGGGCACAAGGAGAGCCAGCAGAGAGGTCGAATCGCTGCACTATACCCGCCTGGATGACGCAACTTCCGGGCGCGGCAACTACCGAATGGAAACGTCAGCGGGCCATGACTTGCAGTGGGTGCCCCTGGCGGGCATGGTTCCGAGTTCGTGGTCCGTTTGCCCGCGGCCGATTTCTCCACGCAAGGGACTCCGCCCGCGACGTGAGCCGGTTCCTCGCCGCGTCGAGTACGGCTCAGGGGAGTGTGCGAAGCGAAAAGCGCAGTCAAATCGATGATTGACGCTGTTCGTTCTGCGCGCCAACAGCGTCTCTGTGGTGCCAGCGAAGCAATTGACTGGCGGAGCAGGAGGGATTCGAACCCTCGATACGGGAGAACCGTATACCGGATTTCGAGTCCGGCGCATTCGACCACTCTGCCACCGCTCCTGAATTCGGTTCGCGTGGTGCGAAGCCCTGCATTCTAGCGCAGGCGCGGCGGCTCAGGGACGCAGCACGGCGGTTCCGCCCAGATAAGGACGCAGCGCCTCCGGCACGTCGACCCCGCCATCGGCCCGCTGGTAGTTCTCCAGCACCGCCACCAGGGTGCGGCCCACGGCCAGGCCGGAGCCGTTGAGCGTGTGGACGAGCTCGTTCTTGCCCTGCGCGGTCTTGAAGCGCGCCTGCAGGCGGCGAGCCTGGAAGGCCTCGCAGTTGGAGCACGAGCTGATCTCGCGGTACGTGTTCTGCGCCGGCAGCCACACCTCGAGGTCGTAGGTCTTGGCGGCGCCGAACCCCATGTCGCCCGAACACAGCAGCATGACGCGATACGGCAGCCCCAGCTTGCGCAGGATGGCTTCGGCGTGGCCGGTCATCTGTTCCAGCGCCTCGTAGCTGCGCTCGGGGTGGACGATCTGCACCATCTCGACCTTGTCGAACTGGTGCTGGCGGATCATGCCGCGGGTGTCGCGGCCGGCGCTGCCCGCCTCGGAGCGGAAGCAGGGCGTGTGCGCGGTCAGGCGGATCGGCAGCTGCGATTCGGGCAGCACCTCGTCGCGCACGAAGTTCGTGAGCGTGACCTCGCTGGTGGGGATCAGGTACAGCGGCTGCTTGTCTTCCTCCGACAAGCCTTCCTGGCCGCCCTTGCTGACGGCGAACAGGTCCCCCTCGAACTTGGGCAGCTGCCCGGTGCCGCGCAACGTGGCCTGGTTGACGATGTAGGGCGTGTAGCACTCCGTGTAGCCGTGCTCCTGCGTCTGCACGTCCAGCATGAACTGCGCGAGCGCGCGGTGCAGCCGGGCGATGGGGCCGCGCATCGCGGTGAAGCGCGCGCCGCTGAGCTTGATGCCGGTGTCGAAGTCCAGCCCGAGCGGCGTGCCCACGTCGACGTGGTCCTTCACTGCAAAGTCGAACTTGCGCGGCTCGCCCCACTGGCGCACCTGCACATTGCCGTGCTCGTCGGTGCCCACCGGCACGCTCTCATGGGGAAGGTTCGGCAGCGCCATCAGCAGCGCCTGGATCTCGGGCTGGATCTGCTCCAGCCGCTGCGCGGAGCGGTCGAGCCCCTCCTTGATCGCGCTCACCTCGGCCATCAGGGGCTCGGCCGACTCGCCTTTCGACTTGAGCTGGCCGATCTGCTTCGAGAGCTGGTTGCGCTTGGCCTGCAGCTCCTCCGTGCGGCTCTGGATGGTCTTGCGCTCCGCCTCCAGCGCCTTGAACGCGGCAACGTCCAGGTAGGGTTGGGGCGACTTGCGCGCCTCGAGCCGGGCGATGACCGCGTCCAGGTCCTTGCGAAGCAGGGTGATGTCGAGCATCGCCGGATTTTATTCGGCGCCTTCCTCGCGGCGGGCCCTCCCCTCTCCAAGGAGCCCCGGATGCAGATCGAGCGCTGTCCGAAGCGCGCAGGGTGGCGACGCGATTGGTCCGAGCACGGAACGACCCGCTCGCCGCGACCTCGCCGGCATCGCGTGAGCAAAATTGCAAGCGGTCCCAAGAACATTCATGCGGGGCGCCTTGCGGCGCCACTAACATCGGGCGACGAGAGGAGACCGTCCGTGCCCGTGACCACCAACATCGAAGACCTCCGCATCCTGGCGAAGCGTCGCGTTCCCCGCATGTTCTACGACTACGCCGATTCGGGCTCGTGGACCGAAAGCACCTACAGGGCCAACGAGGAGGACTTCAACCGCATCCTCTTCCGCCAGCGCGTGGCAGTGAACATGGAGCCGCGCAGCACGCGCACCACCATGATCGGCCAGCCGGTTGCGATGCCGGTGGCCATCGCGCCGACCGGTCTCACCGGCATGCAGCACGCGGATGGCGAGATCCTGGCCGCGCGCGCCGCGAAGAAGTTCGGCATCCCGTTCACGCTGTCGACCATGAGCGTGTGCTCGATCGAGGACGTCGCCGCCGGCACCGGCAACCACCCGTTCTGGTTCCAGCTGTACGTGATGCGCGACCGCGACTTCATCGCGCGCCTGATCGACCGCGCCAAGGCGGCCAACTGCTCCGCCCTGGTGCTCACGCTGGACCTGCAGGTCATGGGCCAGCGGCACAAGGACATCAAGAACGGCCTGTCGGTGCCGCCCAAGCCGACAGCCGCCAACATCTTCAACCTCATGACCAAGCCGCGCTGGTGCCTGGGCATGCTGGGCACCAAGCGGCGCCAGTTCGGCAACATCTTCGGCCACGTCAAGGGCATCGAGGACCTCGGCTCTCTGGCCGAATGGACCGCCAAGCAGTTCGATCCCACGCTCTCGTGGACCGACGTCGAATGGGTCAAGCAGCGCTGGGGCGGCAAGCTGATTCTCAAGGGCGTGCAGGACGTCGAGGACGCGCGACTGGCCGTGGACTCCGGTGCCGACGCCGTGATCGTCTCCAACCATGGCGGTCGCCAGCTCGATGGCGCGCCCTCCTCCATCTCGGCCCTGCCCGAGATCGTGCAGGAGGTGGGCCACCGCATCGAGGTGCACATGGACGGCGGCATCCGCTCGGGCCAGCACGTGCTGAAGGCCGTGGCGCTGGGGGCCAGGGGCACCTACATCGGCCGCGCGATGTTGTACGGCCTGGGCGCGATGGGCGAGGCGGGCGTCACGCGTGCGCTGGAGATCATTCACCGCGAGCTGGATCTCTCGATGGCGTTCTGCGGCCGGACCGACATCGGTTCGGTGGACACCGGCATCCTGCTGCCCGGCAGCTATCCCACCGGCACGCCGCGCGGGTACTGAACATGCTCGACGCCGCGACGCTGGATGCCATCGCCGACGAGGTGCGCGCCTTGCGCGACGAGGTGCGGCAGGCGCCGCCGATCACGGTGCGCCATTCCGGCTTCGGCCTCGACGATGGCTATGCCGTCGCAGCGCGCCTGCATGCGCACCGCGTGCGGTCCGGTGCCGTGCCGCGCGGTCGCAAGATTGGCTTCACCAACAGCGGCATCTGGCCCGAGTACGGCGTGCACCACCCGATCTGGGGCCACGTGTACGAGCACACGCTGCACGACGGCTCACGCGGTCCGGTGACGCTGCCGCTGGCCGGCTACTGCGAACCCAAGATCGAGCCCGAGATCGCCTTCGGGCTGCGCGCCTCACCCGTCGACGCCACCACGGAGGCCCTGCTCGCGAGCATCGAGTGGGTGGCACCCGCATTCGAGATCGTGCAGTCGCATTTCCCCGGCTGGAAGTTCCAGGCCGCGGACACGATCGCCGACGGCGGCCTGCATGGCGCGTTGGTGCTCGGGCAACGCGTGCCGATCGCCAGCCTGGGTACCGATCCAGCCGGCGTGCTGTCGACGCTGCGACTCGAACTCGCGCGCGACGGCGAGCTGGTCGAAGTGGGCCGCGGTTCGAATGTCCTGGGCGGACCGGTGGCGGCACTGGCGCACCTGGTGGATGTGCTGCGGGCGCAGGGACCGCAGGTGGCACTGCGAGCCGGCGAGGTGGTGACCACCGGGACCATCACGGCCGCTTACGCGGTGGCGCCGGGCCAGCGCTGGAGGTCCACGGCGCGCGGTGCGGGCCTTCAGCCGCTGGAGATCGCTTTCGCGCGCTGAGGCGCCTACTTCGAGCGGCCGTCGAAGTGCGTGACTGGCACGGCCTCGAGGTCGATGCCTTCCAGGCAGCGGATGTTGATCGCCCGCATCTCGTTGCCCTTGGGATCGCGGCCTTCCGCGTAGGGATGAATGCCGCAGGTACGGCAGAAGCGGTGCCTGATCAGGTGCTTGTTGAACAGGTACGTGCCCGCGTCGGCATCCGGCGTCGTCAGCGTGAACTGCGCGCTCGGCACGAACCAGAGCAGGGATCCCTTGCGCTGGCAGATCGAGCAGTTGCAGGCCATCGCCCCCGTCAACTCGCCTTCGACGTCGAAGGCCACCTGGCCGCAATGGCAGCTTCCACGGTATGTCATGTGAAGTCCTCCAGCGTCTCGTGCCCGCATTGTGGCGCGAACGCTGCGGGCCCGGCGCGACAATCGCGGGCGTGACCGCCAAGCGCCGCATCGCCCACCTGGACATGGACGCGTTCTTCGCGTCGGTGGAGCTGCTCCGGTATCCGCAGCTGAAAGGGCTGCCGGTCGTGATCGGCGGGGTCGGCGGCGGGTGGACGACATGGTGCGCGAGCGCTTCGCCGACCGGCCGCTGTCGGAGATCCCGGTCGATGCATTCCCGCTGCTGAAGGACTACGTAGGCCGGGGCGTCATCACCACCGCCACCTATCCGGCGCGCCAGTTCGGCGTGGGCTCCGCGATGGGCATGATGAAGGCGGCGCGCCTGTGTCCCCAGGCCATCGTGCTGCCGGTGGACTTCGACGAGGTGCGTCGCTTCTCGCGCACCTTCAAGGCCATCATCCGCGAGATCGCGCCCGTGGTGGAGGACCGCGGCATCGACGAGGTCTACATCGACTTCACCGACGTGCCGGGCGGCCAGCGCGAGGGCGGCCGCGTGCTGGCGCGCCTGATCCAGAAGTCGATCCTGCAGGCCACCGGCCTCACCTGCTCCATCGGCGTGGCGCCGAACAAGCTGATCGCCAAGATGGCCAGCGAGTTCGACAAGCCCAACGGAATTTCCATCGTGCACGAGGACGATCTCAAGACGCGCATCTGGCCGCTGGCGGTGCGCAAGATCAACGGCATCGGGCCCAAGGCCGAAGTCAAGCTGCACAAGCTGCACGTGATGACGATCGGCGACCTGGCGGCGCAGGACCGCGAATGGCTGATGGACAACTTCGGTCGCTCCACCGGCGCGTGGATGCACGAGGTGGCCTGGGGCCGAGACGACCGGCCCGTGGTCACCGAGAGCGAGCCCGTCTCCATGAGCCGCGAGACCACGTTCGACCGCGACCTGCATGCGGTGCGCGACCGCACCGAGCTGGGCGCCATCTTCACCGACCTGTGCGAGCGGGTCGCCGAGGATTTGCAGCGCAAGGGCTACGTCGGCAAGACCATTGGCATCAAGCTGCGCTACGACGACTTCCGCATCGCCACGCGCGACCAGACACTGGAGGCGTTCACCGACAACGCGCGCACGATCCGGCAGGTGGCGGGCCAGTGCCTCAAGCGCGTGAAGCTCGATCGCAAGCTGCGGCTGCTCGGCGTTCGCGTGGGCAAGCTCGCGCGTGCGAGCGAGCAGGTGCAGGCTGCCGCGCCCGCTGCGCCCCCGCATGCGGGCGAGCACACGCCCGACCTGTTCGGCACCGGCTGAACGCCGTCACGCTCGCGCCTGTCCTGCTGCCTCAGCGGAGGCGCGGCGACACGCGGCCCGAGCCCATTCCTACCGGGCGCGCCGGGCACAACCTACACCCCGCGCCGCGGCCCTCCCGTACCTTGGACGCAATCACCGGCCGCACCTGCGCCTGCCATGCTCCATTCCCAGAGGCTCCGACTTGCCGCCGCTCTCCTCGCGGCGACGGCCTGCGTTGTGCCAACCGCATCGTGGGGGCAGCGGACGGCTGCGCATGCAACGACGTCGCCCGTGATGGTCACGCCGGTGGTGCCGCTGGCTCCCGCCTCTGCGCAGGCCTCTTCGCAGGTGGTCGCCACCAGGGCCATGGGCGCGGCACCCGCGCCGCCCCGGCTGCTGCTCGAAGTGCTGAGGCCATCGTTCCCGCTCCGCCTGGATCCGCGTGGCGGTCTCGTGGTCGAGGGCCGCACCGCCCCGCATGCGCTGGTGCAAGCGCGCGTCGATGCAGTCCCGCCCGCGCCTGCGGGACGCACGAGCGTCGCACAACTGCTGATGGAGGAGACCGTGCAGGCCGACGCCGACGGCAACTTCCGCATCACCCTCGGGCTGCAACGCGCGATGCGAGGCACGCGTTACGAGATCGCCCTGCGCGCCACAGACGGCGCACAGAGCACCGCCGAACAGCGGCTGCTGGTGCTTCCGGTGCAAGGCTGAACCCGCGGCATCCATTCGCAAGGATCACGACCATGTCCCTGGACGAACTGCACCGCATCAAGCAATGGCACGTGGGCCATCGCCGCACGCACCCCGTGGAGACTCGCCTCTGGGACCTGATGCTGATGCTCTGGGTGGCCGGCTGCATCGGCTGGCTGCCGGTGTTCGAGTTCGGCGCGCTGTGGACCGTGCCGGTGTGCCTGCTGGCGATGTGCGCGCCCGACCTGTACACGGCCTGGCGCATTCGCGCGCACCGGTTGCATCGCGTGCGCTGCGACTGGCTCGCCGCCGCGCCGCGCTCACTGCCGCGCGGTCCGGATGTTCGGCGGTAGCGCCAGCGGATGGCTGGTGCGGAACGGGTTGATGTCCAGCCCGCCGCGTCGCGTGTAGCGCGCATAGACCGCCAGACGGGTCGGCCGGCACTGCCGGCGGATGTCCATGAAGATGCGCTCCACGCACTGCTCGTGGAATTCGTTGTGGTTGCGCAGGCTCACCAGGTAGCGCAGCAGGCCGCCCTGGTCGATTTGCGGCCCCGCGTAGCGCACCTGCACGCTGCCCCAGTCGGGCTGGCCGGTGACGAGGCAGTTGCTCTTGAGGAGATTGCTCACCAGCACTTCCTCCACCGGCTGCTCGCCCACTGCGGCGGTGAGCAGCGACGGCTCGGGCGTGTAGTGCGAGCACTCGATGTCAAGCCGGTCGAGGTTCATCCCATCCAGCTCGTGCACCTGCTCGCGGTCGAACAGCTCGGACGGCACCAGGCGCACGCCGATGCCAGCAGCGGCTGGCGCACCTCGCCACACGGCCTCGGCGATGTCGGCACGCAGCCGCGCCAGCACCTCGTCGGTCGACGCGAACCGGCTGTTGGTGAAGCTGTTGAGATAGAGCTTGAACGACTTGCTCTCGACGATGTTCGGCGTCTCGCAGGGCACCGTCACGTGCGCGATGGCGACCACGGGCTTGCCGCGCGGCGTGAGCCAGCTCAGCTCGTAGGCGGTCCACAGGTCGGCGCCGAAGAAGGGGGGCTGCGCGGCGATGCCCAGTTCCCGGCGCTTGTCCGCGCGCGGGATCGGGTACAGCAGGCTGGGGTCGTACTGGTCGCGGTACGGGGCGGGCTTGCCCAGCAGCGACTGGTCGGGCGTGTTCATCGGCTGCCAGTCTGCCGCAGATGCGCCAGCAGCACCTGCAGCACGCGTTCGACCACGCCTGGCGGCAGGTCATGGCCCATGCCATGGATGCCCACCAGCTGCGCACGCGGGATGCGCCGCGCGGTGTCCTCGCCGCAGGCATAGGGCACCAGCGGATCGTCCTTGCCATGCACCACCAGCGTGGGCACCTGCATGCCGCGGATGTCGGCGGCGCGGCGGGTGTCGGCAACGATGGCAGTCATCTGCCGCGCCGTACCCGCGCGGTTGTAGCCGCGGCGCGTGGCGGCCACCACCTGTTCGCGCAGCAATGCATCGTCGATCGGGAAGCCCGGACTGCCGATCAGGCGCCAGATCCGCATCGCGTGATCGACGATTGCCTCTTCCGAGTTGCCGGCGGGCCGCTGCATCAAGGCTCGCATCACCGGCGGCTTGGGCCCCGGCAGCCAGCGCGCACCGCTGGAACTCATGATGCTGGTGAGCGAAGCGATTCGGTCGGGTGCGTCCAGCGCCAGCCGCTGCGCAATCATCCCGCCCATGCTGAGGCCTACCAGGTGACAGGTCTCGATGCGCAGCGCGTCCAGCACGCCGCGTGTGTCGGCGGCCATGTCGCCGATGCTGTACGGCGCGCGCACGCGCAGCCCGAAGCGGTGCTTCATCGACTCCAACACCAGGTTCGGGACACCGAGCTCCGGGAAGGACTGCGACAGGCCGGCGTCGCGGTTGTCGAAGCGGACCACGCGGTAGCCGGCAGTGTGCAGGCCCTCGACGAAGGCCTTGGGCCAGGCGATCAGCTGCATGCCCAGGCCCATGACGAGCAGCACGGCGGGCCGGTGCGTCTCGCCGCTGTCCTCGACCTCGATGGAGATGCCGTTCGCCCGGACCTGCATGCGCGCGCTAGTCGAAGCGACGCTCACGCAGCCACTTGGTGGCGATCCACTTCTCGCCCGCGATCACAGGCGCGCCGCCGTGCAGCGTGCGCGTGGATGGATGCGGCTTGTCGTAGCTGAAGAACACCCCGTGCCCGCGCTTGGGAAACACCTCGAGGTGCACGTCCGGGAACGTGGTGCCGCCGCCCTTCTCGGGCTCGGCCAGGTACATCACAAGCGTGCCCACGCGCTGCCCGCCGCGCTTGAGGATGGTGGGCGTGCCCGGCTCCTTGGGATCGAAGTAGTCGTAGTGCGGCTTGTATTCGGCGCCCGGGCGGTAGTGCAGGATCTGCAGGCCCTCGCCGTTCTCCTCGGGCCAGTGCAGCAGGTGCGCGATGCGCGCCTCGATGCGCCTGACCAGGTCGTTCTCGCCGCGCTGGAAGAACATGCCGTTGCTGGTGCGGTCCTCGTTGATCTCCTCGCCGCCGGTCTTGGTGGCGACGGTGAGCGATCGCGCGAGCCGCGGACGCGCCAGTTCGATCAGCTGGTCGCATTCCTCGTCGGACAGCAGGTCGCCGAAGACGACCACGCGCGGGTTCTGCATGTTCTGCACCACGTGCACGCGCCGGTCGCCGGCATCGACGTACAGCGGCGAGTCGTCGATCTTCGGGTCGGGCACCGGCACCGAGGGCGGCAGCGCCTGCTGTCCGGACTGGCCGGCCAGGTGGTCCTTGAGCGTGGTCTCCATCGCCTCGATGGCCACGTCCTCCTGCCAGCCCGAAGCGAGCATCGAGCGCAGCACGGCTTCGGCCGCATGGCCGGCCTGGGCCTGCTCGATGATCCACTTGCGCAGTTCGGGCGTGATCTGCTGCTGGGTCTGCGTCGTCATGGCTGCATTGTGCGACGGAACACCAGCCGCTCGGGCGTGGACGCATCCGGAGCAAACCCGTAGCCCTCCAGGTCGAACGCCTCGAGCGCCACGGGCGTGCGCACCCGGTGGCGGATGGCGTAGCGGGCCATCAGGCCGCGGGCCTTCTTGGCGAAGAAACTGATGACCTTGAACTGGCCGCCCTTCCAGTCCTCGAACACGCATTCGACGACGCGGGCCCGCAGCCGGTCGAGGTCGACCGAGCGGAAGTACTCCTGCGAGGCGAGGTTCACCACGACCGGCGCCTTGTCGCCTTCCAGCCGGGCGTTCAACGCATCGGCAATGGTCGGTCCCCAGTACTGGTACAGGTTGCGGGCCTTGCCGACGACCAGGCCCGTGCCCATCTCCAGCCGGTAGGGCTGCATGCGATCCAGCGGCCGCAGCAAGCCGTACAGGCCGCTCAGGATGCACACGTGGTCCTGGGCCCAGGCGAGGTCCTTGTCCGTCAGGGTCGAGGCCTGCAGGCCGTCGTACACGTCGCCGTTGAAGGCCAGGATCGCCTGCCGCGCATTGCGCTCGTGGTGGGCGGGCGTCCATGCGCGGTAGCGTTCGACATTCAACGTCGCCAGCTTCTCGGACAGGTCCATCAGCGCCGCGACCTGCCGGGCCGACTTGCGCCGCAGCACCGCGATCAATCGCTCGGCGCGGTCCACGTAGGAGGGGTCGGTGTGCGGCAGCGGGCGCGGCGGCGTCTCGTAATCGAGCGTCTTCGCAGGCGAGAGCAGGAACAGCATCGGGATGCGCCGATCAGCGCCAGCCGCGCACGGCCAGCCACTGCAGCGTGCCGGCGACCACGACCATCGCGCCGTAGGTGGCCATCTTGCCGTCGCGGCCGAACCACCACAGGCCGGCGCCCAGCACGGTCGCGCTGGCGGCGAACACCAGCGCGACCTGGCCCCACAACGGCATGCGCCCGCGCGTCGATCGCAGCAGGAGCCAGGTGGCCAACGGCAGAGCCAGGGCGAGGAAGACGGCGGGGGCCAGGAAGCCGGCCAGGTGAAACAGGAGGTCGCTGGTGCCCATCGCAGGGACTTGATCTGGCCCAAGTGCTTGTCGGAGCGCGCGATTTTATAATCGCGGCCATGGCCGTCTGGGCATTGGGCATCAACCACACGACCGCGCCGGTGGACCTGCGCGGTCGCTTTGCGTTCGCGCTCGACCAGGTGGCGCCGACCCTCGACGCGCTGCGCCAGAACCTGGCCACGCGCCTGTCGCGGCAGCCCGAAGCGGCCATCCTGTCGACCTGCAATCGCACCGAGATCTATTGCGCCGGTCCCGAGCATGCGCTGGACCACACCGTCGACTGGCTGGCGCGTTCCGGTGGCGTGTCCACCTCGGTGCTGCGCTCGCATGCGTACACCCTGAGCGACGCCGGCGCGGCACGCCATGCGTTCCGCGTGGCCAGCGGCCTCGATTCCATGGTGCTGGGCGAGGCGCAGATCCTCGGGCAGATGAAGGACGCGGTGCGCGCTGCCGAGCAGGCCGGCGCGTTGGGCACGACCCTCAACCAGTTGTTCCAGCGCTCGTTCTCCGTTGCCAAGGAAGTGCGCAGTGCCACCGAGATCGGCGCGCATTCCATCAGCATGGCCGCGGCTGCGGTGCGCCTGGCCGGCCAGCTGTTCGAGGACCTGGGCAAGATCCGCGTCCTGTTCGTCGGCGCCGGCGAGATGATCGAGCTGGCGGCCACGCACTTCGCGGCGAAGAGCCCGGCCCGCATCGCCATCGCCAACCGCACGCTCGAACGCGGCGAGAAGCTGGCGGCCCGGTTCGGCGCCGAGGTCTTGAAGCTGTCCGACCTTCCGGGGCGGCTGCATGAATTCGACGCGGTTGTCAGTTCCACCGCCAGCCAGCTGCCCATCATCGGCCTCGGTGCCGTCGAGCGCGCGGTCAAGCTGCGCAAGCACCGCCCCATGTTCATGGTCGACCTGGCGGTGCCGCGGGACATCGAACCCGAGGTCAAGGCGCTGGAGGACGTGTACCTCTACACCGTCGACGACCTGGCGCACGTGGTGCAGACCGGCCAGGCGAATCGCCAGGCTGCGGTCGAGCAGGCCGAGGCCATCATCGACGCCGGCGTGCAGAGCTTCCTGCACTGGATGGACCAGCGCGGCGCGGTCCCGCTCATCCAGCAACTCAGTGCGCAGGCGGACGAATGGCGCGCGGCCGAACTGGCGCGCGCCCGCAAGCTGCTGGCCCGCGGCGACGATGTCGAGGCAGTGCTCGACGCCATGTCGCGCGGCCTCACGCAGAAAATGCTGCACGGCGCCATGGCCGAGCTGCACACCGGCGATGCCGAGGCGCGCGAGCGCGCCAGCGCCGCCATCCAGCACTTCTTCCTGCGCAAGGGTCGTTAGCGGCGCTCGCGCGCCGCCGTTCGACGTTGAGCGTTCAGCGTCGGGCGTGGCGGACTTGCCGCTGAACGCCCAACCCTCAACGCCCAACCTCCCTTGAAGCCCTTTCTCCGCCAACAGCTCGAGCGCTATCCGGTCCGCCTGCAGGAGCTGGACTTCTTCCTGCAGCAACCCGACGTGGTGCAGGACATGGAGCGCTTCCGCGCCCTCACCCGCGAGCACGCCGAGGTCAGCGAGGTTGCGGCCCAGTACCAGCAGCTGCGCGAGCGCGAATCGCAGCTGGCGCAGGCGCGCGAGATGCTGGCCGATCCCGAGCTGGCCGAGATGGTCCGCGACGAAGTCGCCACGCTCGAAGCCGAGTTGCCGCGGCTCGAAGACGACCTGCAGAAGCTGCTGCTGCCCAAGGACCCGGACGACGTGCGCAACACGTTCCTGGAGATCCGCGCCGGCACCGGTGGCGACGAATCCGCGCTGTTCGCCGGCGACCTGCTGCGCATGTACACCAAGTACGCCGAGCGCCAGGGCTGGCGCTGCGAGCTGGTGAGCGAGAGCCCGGGCGAAGTGGGCGGCTTCAAGGAAGTCGTGGTCCGCATCGTGGGCGACGGCGTCTACGGCAAGCTCAAGTTCGAGTCGGGCGGTCACCGCGTGCAGCGCGTGCCTGCCACGGAGACGCAGGGCCGCATCCACACCAGCGCCTGCACGGTCGCGGCCTTGCCGGAGCCCGATGAAGCGCAGGCGGTGCAGATCAACCCGGCCGACCTGCGCATCGACACCTTCCGTGCCAGTGGCGCGGGCGGGCAGCACATCAACAAGACCGACTCCGCGGTGCGCATCACGCACATCCCGACCGGCATCGTCGCCGAGTGCCAGGACGACCGCAGCCAGCACCGCAACAAGGCCAAGGCACTGCAGGTGCTGGCCGCGCGCATCCAGGAGAAGGAACGCGCGGAGCGTGCGGCCAAGGAAGCCGCCACGCGCAAGGGGCTGATCGGCAGCGGTGACCGCAGCGACCGCATCCGCACCTACAACTTCCCGCAGGGACGCGTCACCGACCACCGCATCAACCTCACGCTCTACAAGCTGACGTTCGTGATGGAAGGTGACCTCGATGAACTGGTCGAAGGCCTGCTGCTCGCGCGCAAGGCCGAGCAGCTCGAGGAGCTGGAGATCGGGCTCGGCGCGCCCGCCACCGCATGACGATCGCGCAGGCGCTGGCCGAGGCCGCGCGGCGGGGCCTGGCGCGGCTCGATGCGCAGTTGCTGTTGCTGCATGCGCTGGGTCGTGCACAGGACGATCGCGCCTGGTTGCTGGCGCATGACGATGACGCCCTGGACGCGAAGGCTCTCGGATCCTTCACGGCCTTGTGCGAGCGCCGGGCCGCAGGCGAGCCCGTCGCGTACCTCGTGGGCAACAAGGAGTTCTTCGGCCTCGGCCTGCAAGTCGATGCACGCGTGCTGGTGCCGCGCCCCGACACGGAGGTGCTGGTCGAGTGGGCGCTCGCAGTGCTGGAAGGACGCAGCTCGCCCTCGGTTGTCGACCTCGGAACCGGCAGCGGCGCGATCGCACTCGCGATCAAGCATGCGCGTGCGGATGCCAAGGTCACGGCCGTCGACGTGAGTCCAGGCGCGCTGGACGTGGCGCGGGCGAATGCGGGGCGCCTCCAGCTCGACGTGCGCTTCATCCAGGGCCGCTGGCTCGCGGCGGTGGAGGGCCGCTTCGACCTGCTGGCGAGCAACCCACCGTACGTGGCCGAGGCCGACGAGCATCTCGGCGCCCTGAAGCATGAGCCACGCATGGCGCTCGCCTCGGGCCCGGACGGCCTCGACGACATCCGGGCCATCGTCGCGCAAGCGCCCGGACACCTGGCCCCCGGCGGCTGGTTGCTGCTCGAGCATGGGTGGGACCAGGCCGCCGCCGTTCGCGGGCTGCTGTCCGCCGCCGGCTTCACTTCCGTGGCGTCCCGTCGGGACCTTGCGGGCATCGAGCGCTGCTCCGGCGGACGCTGGCCTGAACGCGGATAATTGACAGCAAGTCAGCGGCCCGCGGACCACCAAGGAGTTCTAGCAATGAGCGACGTTCAGCAACGCATCGACCAGCTGGTCAAGGGCAGCGACGTGCTGCTGTTCATGAAGGGCAGCGCGAGCTTTCCCATGTGCGGCTTCTCGGGTCGCGCGATCCAGATCCTCAAGGCCTGCGGCGTCGACCCGAAGACCGTGACCACGGTCAACGTGCTCGACGACGACGAGATCCGCCAGGGCATCAAGGACTACAGCAACTGGCCTACCATCCCGCAGCTGTACGTGAAGGGCGAGTTCATCGGCGGCTCGGACATCATGATGGAGATGTACCAGAGCGGCGAACTGCAGCAGGTGCTGGGCACCCCCGCCGGCACGCAGGGCTGATCGTCAGCAGCCGCCTCGCGCGGCTGCCAAGCTGTTCGGCATTTTGCTGACAGCTGCACGCGGCTGGGGCCGCACGCGGTTGAACTCAGGCACTCCTTATGCTGGAATGAACCAGCCGTTCAAGGAGAGTGCATGGATAGCCGCAGTCTGGTGCCCCATCAACCATCCTCGTTCAAGCTTCCCATCGCGAACCTGCGCCACGTGTTCCGGCCGCACGACGTGGAGCGGAAGCTGGCCAAGCTGCCCAGCAAGGACCACGAGAACCTGCGCACGACCTACGAGCGCATGCTCGAGCGCGGTCCCGAGCGGTTCCAGGTCAAGCCCAGCGGTGTCCCTGACATGTCGGCGCTGTACGAGCAGTTGCCCAACTTCATCGACGCGCTCGATGACGTCAAGCGCCATGTGGCCCTGTCGCAGGACTCGCGCGATGGCCTCGAGGTCACGCCGATGCTCCTGCTGGGGCCCCCCGGCATCGGCAAGACCCACTTCGCCCGCAAGCTCGCAGACCTGCTGGGCACCGGCATGAGCCTGGTTCCCATGAGCTCCATGACCGCGGGCTGGCTGCTCTCGGGCGCGTCGTCCCAATGGAAGGGCGCCAAGCCGGGCAAGGTGTTCGAGGCCATCGTCGACGGCCAGTACGCCAACCCGGTGATCGTCGTCGACGAGATCGACAAGGCCGCCGCCGATGCGCAGTACGACCCGCTGGGCGCGCTGTACGGGCTGCTGGAGCACGACACCGCCGGCAGCTTCATGGACGAATTCGCCGAGGTGGCCATCGACGCCAGCCAGGTGATCTGGATCATGACGGCCAACGACGAGCGCTGCATTCCCGAGCCGATCCTCAATCGCATGAACGTGTTCGAGATCGAGCCGCCGTCGCTGGAGGCCGCGCGCCAGATCGCGCGCAACCTGTACCGCTCGATCCGCGACGAGCACGGGTGGGGCAGCCGCTTCGCGCCCGAGCCCGGCGACGACGTGCTGGACGTGCTGGCCGAACTGGCGCCGCGCGAGATGCGGCGCTCGCTGATGACCGGGTTCGGCAACGCGCGCCTCGACCAGCGCAGCGACATCGCCGTCGACGACCTGCCCAAGGCCGGCTCGGCCAAGGGGAGGATGGGATTCATCCAGTAGGGCTGCGCGCCCCGCGCACCTAGGACCCGCCGCCGCGCAGCGCCTCGGCGTCCTTCGGCGGCCCCGGGTCGTCCCACTGCCACTGCCTGCCGGCGGCGAGTACCGCCTTGGGGTACGGGGCCTGGCCGCGGCTGCCGTTGTAGCGGCCGAGTGCCATGAACAGGTCGCCGCGTTCGCGCTGCAGGTAGTGGCGCAGGATCACGCAGCCGAAGCGCAGGTTGGTCTGCATGTGGAACAACTTGCCCGCATCGCCGTCGCCGATCTGGCGGCTCCAGAACGGCATCACCTGCATGTAGCCGCGCGCGCCCACCGGGCTCACCGCGAACTTGCGAAACCCGCTCTCCACCTGGATCAGGCCGAGCACCAGCCCGGTGTCGAGGCCCGCGCGGCGCGACTCGTACCAGACCGTCTGCAGGAATTCCTTGCGCTCCTGCCAGTCGACCTGGCGTCGCGAAAGACGCGGCGACATCGCGCCGAGCCAGCGCAGATAGGCGAGCCGATCCTCGGTGCTGGCGAAGTGCGGAACCGGAGGCGCCGAGTTGGCGATGGCCGAACTCAAGGCCGTGCGCACGGCGTCGGCGAGCGGCTCCTCGACCTGCGCGCCGGCGCGCGCGGGCGCAATGCGCAGGGATGCCAGCGCGGCCACCGCCGCTGGCATCCACGCACGCCGGGAGATCACGCGGCCAGGCGGCCGCGCAGGAAGCTGGCGATCTCGGCCACCGGCACCTTGGTGGCCGCGGTGACGCGCCGGTGCTGGTACTCGAGCTGCCCCTCCTTGAGGCCGCGGTCGGACACGACCACGCGGTGCGGGACGCCGATCAATTCCCAGTCGGCGAACATCGCGCCCGGGCGCTCGCCACGGTCGTCGAGCATGACGTCGACGCCGGCCGCCGCGAGGTCGTCGTGCAGCTTCTCAGCCGCCGCCTTGACCTCGGCGCTGCGGTCCATCCCGATCGGGCAGACGACCACGGTGAACGGCGCGATGGCGTCGGGCCAGATGATTCCGCGCTCGTCGTTGTTCTGCTCGATGGCCGCGGCCGGCAGGCGCGTGATGCCGATGCCGTAGCAGCCCATCTCCATCAGCTGGGGCTTGCCCGCCTCGTCGAGGAACGTGGCATTCATCGGCGCGCTGTACTTGGTGCCCAGATAGAAGATGTGGCCGATCTCGATGCCGCGCTCGATGGCCAGCGGGCCCTTGCCGTCCGGCGACGGGTCGCCTTCGACGACGTTGCGCAGGTCGGCAATCGCGTCGGGCTCCGGCAGGTCGCGGCCCCAGTTGACGCCGGTGATGTGGAAGCCCTCGTCGTTGGCGCCGCAGATCCAGTCGGCCATCACGGCCACGTCGCGGTCGGCCACAACTTTCACCGGCTTCTTCAGCCCGATCGGGCCCAGGTAGCCGGGCGGTGTCCCGAAGTGCTCGAGGATCTCGGCGGTGGTGGCGAAGCGGAAGCCCGCGTCCAGGCCGGCCACCTTGCCGACCTTGATCTCGTTCATGTCGTGGTCGCCGCGCAGCAGAAGCAGCCACACCTGCGACTTCACCACTTCGCCGGCTTCGTTCACCTGGTCGGTCGCCAGCACGAGCGACTTCACCGTCGTCTTCAGCGGCACCTTCAGGAGTTCGGCGACTTCGCCGCAGGTGCTCTTGCCGGGCGTGGGCACCTTTTCCATCCGGTGCTGCGCAGCGGGACGCGCGGCCGTCGGCGCGAGGGCCTCGGCCTTCTCCATGTTGGCCGCGTAATCGCTCTGCGGGCAGTACACGATCGCGTCTTCACCGGTGGCGGCGATGACCTGGAATTCCTCGGACAGATCACCGCCGATGGCGCCGCTGTCCGCCGCCACCGCGCGGTAGCGCAGGCCGAAGCGGTCGAAGATGGCGCGATATGCCTTGGCCATCGTGGCGTAGCTGGCCTTGGCCGCGGCAGGATCGCGGTCGAAGCTGTACGCGTCCTTCATGATGAATTCGCGGCTGCGCATCACGCCGAAGCGGGGACGACGCTCGTCGCGGAACTTGGTCTGGATGTGGTACAGGTTGCGCGGCAGCTGCTTGTAGCTGCGCAACTCCTGCCTCGCAACATCGGTGACCACTTCCTCGCTGGTGGGCTGCACGATGAAGTCGCGATCGTGGCGATCCTTCACGCGCATCAACTCGGGGCCCATCGTGTTCCAGCGGCGGGTTTCCTGCCAGTACTCGGCCGGCTGGATCACCGGCATCAGCAGTTCGACGGCGCCGGCGCGGTTCATCTCCTGGCGCACGATGCCCTCGATCTTGCGCACCACGCGCAGTCCCATCGGCATCCATGTGTAGATGCCGGCGCCCAGCTTCTTGACCATGCCCGCGCGCATCATCAACTTGTGGCTCACCACCTCGGCATCGGCGGGCGCTTCCTTGAGCGTGGAGATCAGGAACTGGGAGGCTTTCATCGGGGGAAAGGAGGACGGCTGAGCTCTTGGCGTGCACGCGAGGCGGCGTGCATAATGGACTCAGTTCACAAGTTTGGGGTTTGATTATGCTTGACCGGGACGGCTTCAGGCCCAACGTCGGCATCATCCTGCTCAATCAGAAAAACCAGGTGTTCTGGGGCAAGCGGATCCGCACCCACAGCTGGCAATTTCCGCAAGGCGGGATCGATCGCGGAGAGACGCCCGAACAGGCGATGTTCCGCGAACTGCACGAGGAAGTCGGGCTCAAGCCCGAGCACGTGCGCATCATCGCGCGCACTCGCGACTGGCTGCGCTACGAAGTCCCCGATCGCTACATCCGCCGCGATGCGCGCGGCCACTACAAGGGCCAGAAGCAGATCTGGTACCTGCTGCAGCTCACGGGCCAGGACTGGAACCTGAACCTGCGCGCCACCAACCATCCCGAGTTCGACGCCTGGCGCTGGAACGATTACTGGGTGCCGCTGGACGTGGTGGTCGAATTCAAGCGCGGCGTGTACGAAATGGCGCTGACCGAGCTCGCCCGCTTCGTGCCGCGCCACGACCATCGCAACCGCTACCTGCGCAGCGGCATGCGCTCCCGCGATCAGGGTCACCACGACCAGCCGGCCGACGGCCACCCGCCAGCTTCGCTGGAACTGCCCCCCGGCGCGACGTTCGAGCCCGATCCGCAAGCCAGCCTGAATGCGGCGCGGCGCGAAGAAGGCAACCGTGCTCCGTAAGATCGCGGGCTGGTTGCTCGCAATGGCCTGCACCTGCGCCGCGGCGCAGGTGATCCCGTCGACGGCCGACTGGCAGGAAGGTGAAGCCCCGCCACCGCCGGCGCTCAAGCTGCAGGGCCTCGTTCCCGTCGAGGTGGGTCGCGGCTCCGAACTGCGCTGGGGCGTCGATCCCGCGTCGATCCGCATCGGCCCCGATCGCGTCGTGCGCTATGTCGTCATCGGCCAAGGTCAAGGCGGCGCCGTGAACGCGTACTACGAAGGCCTGCGCTGCGACACGGCCGAAGTGCGCGTCTATGCACGGCATGCGCGCGACGGCGACTGGACGCCCACGACGCAGGGCTGGAAGTCGCTGCAGGACCCGTCCGCCCGGCACAGCCTGGTGGTGGCCCGCACCGGCGCCTGCCTGGGACAAGCGCCCAATCGCTCGTCCGACCAGATCGCTCGCGACCTGGCGCAAGCGCCCAACTACCGGTTCCTGAACGAAGCGCGCTGACTCGCCGCCGCGACGCTAGCGCGTCACGACGAGATTGGTGCGATGGATCATCTCGGGCTCGGCCATGTAGCCGAGCAGGCGCTCGATGTCCGCGGATGCCTTGCGGCACAACAGGCGCGCCTCGGCACTCGCGTAGTTGGCGAGGCCGCGCGCGATCTCGCGTCCGGTGGTGTCGCGCACCGCGATCACGTCGCCGCGCGAGAACTCCCCGTCGACACCAGTCATCCCGATCGGCAGCAGGCTCTTGCCCTCGCCCACCAGCTTGGCGGCCGCGCCGTCGTCGACGAGCACGGCGCCGCGCAACTGCAGGTGGTCCGCCATCCAGCGCTTGCGCGCCTGGCTCTTCTGCGTGGGCGCCACCAGCAGCGTGCCGATGGCTTCGCCGCGGGACAGCCGCAGCAGCGCGTCGCGCTCGCGACCCAGGCGATGACCGTCGAAGCGCCCGAGCGAGCCGCGCGCGACGCAGCGAGGATCTTGGTGATCATGCCGCCCTTGCCCAGGCTGGAGCCCGCGCCGCCGGCCATGGCTTCGAGCGCCGGATCGCCGGCGCGGCCGACGTGCACGAACTGCGCCGCCGGGTCCTTGCGCGGATCCGCGGTGTACAGACCCTTCTGGTCCGTGAGGATCACCAGCACGTCGGCCTCGACCAGGTTGGCCACCAGCGCACCGAGCGTGTCGTTGTCGCCGAACTTGATCTCGTCGTTGACGACCGTGTCGTTCTCGTTGATGACCGGCAGCACCTGCAGCGACAGCAGCGTCTGCAGGGTGGACCGCGCATTGAGGTAGCGCTCGCGATCGGCAAGGTCCGCGTGCGTGAGCAGCACCTGCGCCGAACGCAAGCCGTTCTCGCGCAGCTTGGTCTCGTACATCTGGGCCAGGCCCATCTGGCCGACCGCGGCTGCCGCCTGCAGCTCGTTGATCTCCTGCGGGCGCGTCGTCCAGCCGAGGCGCTTCATGCCCTCGGCGATGGCGCCGCTGGAGACCATGATCAGTTCACGGCCGTCGCGCGCCAGCAGTGCGAGCTGGCGGCACCATTCGCCGATGGCCGCCTCGTCGAGGCCGCGGCCCTCGTTGGTCACAAGGCTCGATCCGACCTTGACCACGATGCGCTTTGCACCGCGCAGCAGGTTCTGCTGGTCGGCGTTCAGGGGCGTGGCCACTGCGGCGGTCATGCCGGCGTCAATTCGTGGACTTGGGATCGGCCTCGCCGCGCGCGAAGCGCGGGTCCACCGCATCGCCTTCGGCAAAGCGCGGGTCGACCTCCACGTGCTGCGGCTGCTCGGCCAGCTGCTGCGCCTTCACGTGCTGGTACACCGCCTTGACCAGGTCCTCGCAGCCTTCGCGGGTCAGCGCGGAGATCTGGAACACCGGCCCCTTGTAGCGCAGCCGCCTGGTGAAGTCCTTCACCCGCGCCTCGCGCTCGTCGGCCGGCACCATGTCCAGCTTGTTCAACACCAGCCAGCGCGGCTTGTCGTACAGCGCCTGGTCGTACTTCTTCAGCTCGGCGACGATGGCCTTGGCCTGTTGCACGGGATCGACGCCTTCGTCGAACGGTGCGATGTCCACGAGGTGCAGCAGCAGGCGCGTGCGCTGCAGGTGGCGCAGGAACTGGTGGCCCAGGCCGGCGCCCTCGGCCGCGCCCTCGATCAGCCCCGGCACGTCGGCGACCACGAAGCTCTGTTCGGGACCGACGCGCACCACGCCCAGATTGGGATGCAGCGTGGTGAAGGGATAGTCCGCGATCTTCGGCCGCGCATTCGAGATCGCGGCGATCAGCGTGGACTTGCCCGCGTTGGGCATGCCGAGCAGGCCGACGTCGGCCAGCACCTTGAGTTCCAGCTTCAGGTTCTTGCGCTCGCCCGGCCAGCCCGGCGTCTTCTGCCGCGGGGCACGGTTGATCGAACTCTTGAAGCGCATGTTGCCGAAGCCGCCATCGCCGCCCTTGGCCAGCACGATGGTTTCGCCGGGCGTCAGCAGCTCGTGCAGCACCTCGCCCGTTTCGGCGTCGCTGATGATGGTGCCCACCGGCATCTTCAGCGTGATGTCCGCCCCGGCGGCACCGAACATGTCGGAGCCCATGCCGTGCTCGCCCTTCTTCGCTTCGTGCCTGCGCGAGAAGCGGTAGTCCACCAGCGTGTTGAGGTTCGGGTCAGCGACGGCGAACACGTGTCCGCCGCGACCGCCGTCACCACCGTTGGGGCCGCCGAATTCCTTGTACTTCTCGTGGCGGAACGAGACGCAGCCGTTCCCCCATCGCCGGCGGCGATGTCGATGAAGGCTTCGTCGACGAATTTCATGGGTTCGGGGAGGAAAAACAAAGCCCCGACAGGTCGGGGCTTTGTCCTTGCCGGATGCAGGCGAGATTAACTCAGGCCGGAACCACGCTCACGGTGTGCTTGTTCAGCGAGCCCTTGACCGCGAAGGTCACGTGCCCGTCGACCAGCGCGAACAGCGTGTGGTCCTTGCCGATGCCGACGTTGCTGCCGGCATGGAACCGGGTGCCGCGCTGGCGCACGATGATGGAACCGGCGCTGATCAGCTCGCCGCCGAACGCCTTGACGCCCAGCATCTTCGGCTGCGAATCGCGGCCGTTGCGGGTGGAGCCGCCACCTTTTTCTGTGCCATGGTTACTGCTCCTTCGAACCGGCGATCGCGCCGATCTGCAGTTCGGTGAACTGCTGGCGATGGCCTTGGTGCTTCTGGTAATGCTTGCGACGGCGCATCTTGAAGATGCGCACCTTGTCGTGCTTGCCGTGCGCCACCACCGTCGCCTTGACGGTGGCACCGGACACCAGGGGAGTGCCGATCTTCAGGCCACCGCCGTCACCGACGGCGAGCACCTGGTCGAGCACGATTTCCTGGCCAACGTCCGCAGCAATCTGTTCTACCTTGATCTTTTCGCCGGAAGCAACGCGATACTGCTTGCCACCGGTTTTTATGACCGCGTACATGGAGGACCTCTCGAGAATGGGAAGCTCCCCGGACGGATTTCCGGAGAGCCCAAGACTATAGCATGGTTTGTGGGCACTAACCAGCCCACCCCGGCGCGCCAGGCCCACGGCAGGGCCGCTTTCTATAATCGGCGCAACTGCCGTACCCTGCCTTTGACTGCTCCCGCCACCAGCACCGCCGCGGTGCTCTCCCTGATCGCCGATGACATGCGCCAAGTGGACGCGGTCATTGCCCGCCGGCTCGATTCCGGGGTGCCACTGGTGGGCCAGGTGGCCCGGTACATCATCGACGCGGGCGGCAAGCGCCTGCGGCCGTCGCTGCTGCTGCTGGTGAGCGCGGCACTGGGCGCGACCGGCGAACAGCGCTTCAACCTGGCCGCGGTGGTGGAGTTCATCCACACCGCCACGCTGCTGCACGACGACGTGGTGGACGCCTCCACCCTGCGCCGCGGCCGCGCCACCGCCAACGAGAGCTTCGGCAACCCGGCCAGCGTGCTGGTGGGCGACTTCCTCTACTCGCGCGCGTTCCAGATGATGCTGGACGCGAACGACATGCGCATCATGCAGATCCTGGCCGACGCCACCAACGTCATTGCCGAGGGCGAGGTGCTGCAGCTGATGAACATGCACGACGCGTCGCTGGACGAAGCCGGGTACCTGCGCGTCATCCGCTCCAAGACCGCGAAGCTGTTCGAGGCCAGCGCGCGCCTCGGCGCCGTGCTGGCGAAGGCGCCGGACGAGATCGAGGAAGCCTGCGCCGGCTATGGCCGCGCGCTGGGCACCGCGTTCCAGGTGATCGACGACGTGCTCGACTACGACGGCGACGCCCACGAGATGGGCAAGAACATCGGCGACGACCTGCGCGAGGGCAAGGCCACCCTGCCCCTGATCGCCGCGATGCAGCGCGGGACGGCCCAGCAGCGCGACACCATCCGCCATGCCATCGAGCACGGCGCGGTGGACGAACTGGACGCCATCGTGGCCATCGTGCGCAGCACCGGAGCGCTGGATGTCACGCGGGCGGCGGCTGCTGCCGAGGCGCAGACTGCAATCGATTGCGCGATGCTGCTGCCGCGCAATGAGTACGCCGAGGGTTTGGTACAATTGGCGGCTCAACTGCTTCAGCGTCGCAACTGACGTCTCGCAAGCAGCGAGTGCCGACGATCCCGTCGCGGCAATTTCGGGGTGTAGCTTAGCCTGGTAGAGCGCTACGTTCGGGACGTAGAGGCCGGAGGTTCGAATCCTCTCACCCCGACCAGTTTCTTCATGACGGCCCTGGCACCAGTTGCCGGGGCCGTCTTCACATCCAGGCCTTGGACGAGGGCGGTCTCAAGCCGCAGAGCCGCCCTTGCGGACGGCAGGGACCTTCAGCGAAGGCCGCTCCCGCGCCAGGGCCTGTCCCATGTGGTCGAGCAACTGCTGCAGTTCCTGGCTGTGCGCGCGCGCGATGCGCTCGACGATGCGCCGCCCGGCCGGTGTCAGCCGCACCCGCACCTTGCGCTGGTCCGCCTCGTCGCGTTCGCGCGCGACCAGGCCGGCCACTTCGCAGCGGCTGGTCAACTCCACCGCGGTGTGGTGCCGCAGGACCAGGCATTCGGCCAGCTCGCCAATCAGCGCCCAGTCGCGCTCGGGGCGGCCTGCCACCTGCAGCAGCAGCATGTA
Organism: Ramlibacter sp. MMS24-I3-19; assembly: GCF_050320135.1. Classification (NCBI taxonomy): domain Bacteria; kingdom Pseudomonadati; phylum Pseudomonadota; class Betaproteobacteria; order Burkholderiales; family Comamonadaceae; genus Ramlibacter; species Ramlibacter sp. MMS24-I3-19. The sequence continues at coordinate 108,870 of NZ_CP190017.1, forward strand.
TTGCGGCATGGTGATGCCGGCCTCCACACAGGCCTCTTCGGTGAACCGCTCGAACAGGCGCAGCTGGTGGCGGAAGCGCGCACGCGCGACCATCTCCTGTTTGTCCGGCCTGGGTGTCCTGGCGCTCATGGCTTCTCTCCGAACTCTGGTTGCGGCGCAAGTTTGCCCGCGAACGGGTCGCTACCCGCCCCGCATGCCACGTGGGCGAGCAGGTGCGGCCCCAGTTCACCCGGGAGCGCGCCCCCAGGAGGCCGAGTGCGTCGTGCGCTTCATCGCCGAGCAGCTGCAGCGCCCTGGAGACGCCCGCCGGACCCGAGGCGCACAAGCCATACAGCGGCGCGCGCCCGGCCAGCACGGCATCGGCGCCCAGCGCCAGCGCCTTCAGCAGGTCGGTGCCGCGCCGCAGCCCGCCCGTGACGTACAGCGCCATGCGATCACGAACGATCTCGCGTGCGCGCGGCAACACGTCCAGCGCGGACACGCACCAGTCCAGCTGGCGGCCGCCATGCGTGCCGAGCACGATGCCGTCCACGCCCGCATCGAGCGCCCGGCGCACGTCGTCCTCGTGCAGCAGGCCCTTGAGCAGGAATGGCTTGCGCCATCGCTGGCGGATGCGGTCCACGGTGGACCAGTCCAGCGATGTCGGCTGGTGGTCGCGGATCCAGAACGCCGTCTCGAAGAAGCCGCGCTGGCCGCGGGGGACGAAGTCCCTCACGTTGCTGAAGGCCGGCAATCCCCTGCCAGCGAGCAGCGTAGACGCGATCCATCGCGGATGGAGCATCGCATCGGCCATGGTCGCCAGCGTCGGACGGGTGCGCGTCGCCCGCGTGCGTTCGGACCATTCGCGATGGCCGAAGATCTGCGCATTGGTGGTGAGCAGGAGCGCTTCGCAGCCCGCAGCGTCGGCGCGCCGAAGCAGTTCCTGCCAGACCTCGTCGCCGCCGAAGACGTACAGCTGCCACCAGTGGCGCAGGCCAGGCACCTTGGCCACGTCCTCGAGCCGGTCGTTGGACATCGTGCTCTGCACGAAGGGCAGGCCCGCCCGCGCCGCCGCGCGCGCGAGCGCGATGTCGCCATGGTGGATGAAGAGGCCGTTCAAGCCGGTCGGGGCGACCACCAGCGGCATCGGTGCGGGCCGGCCGAGGATCCTGGCGGCGAGCGTGCGCTGCGACACGTCGACCAGCTGCCGCGGGACGAACCGCCACTGCGCATACGCGGCGCGATCGCGGGCCAGGCTCGCTTCGTCCTCGGCACCGCCTTCCAGGTATTCGAGCACGAAGCGTGGCAGGCGCGCATGGGCCATCGCACGCAGGTCCTCGATGCTCCTGGCGCGTTCGAGGTTGCGGCCCGCGTAGTACCGGCGTCGCGGCGAACCGCCGAGCTGCGCAACCGGATCCGGCATCGCGACCAGCGAGATGGACGAGGCGGCGTCGCGCCCTTCACGTCCCCGCGCCGGTGAAGGCGCGTGCCTCGACTGCTGATCCATCAGGAACGTCATCTCGCTCATCCGGCCCGGTCACCAAATGATATATCGCATGACGACACAAATCGAACCGCCGAAGCCACAATGCCATCCAACGGTTCGCACGACGGAGATCGAACATGGCCAGGACCACCAGCGACCAGCTGCTCGAGCGGCTCCACGAATGGGGCGTGCGGCGCATCTACGGCTACCCCGGCGACGGCATCAACGGGCTCATGGGCGCGTTCGACCGCATCGGCGACAGGATGCGCTTCATCCAGGCCCGGCATGAGGAACTCGCTTCCTTCATGGCCTGCGCGCACGCCAAGTTCACCGGCGAGGTCGGGGTCTGCATGGCGACCTCGGGCCCGGGCGCGATCCACCTGCTCAACGGTCTGTATGACGCCAAGGCGGACCACCAGCCGGTCGTTGCCATCGTGGGCCAGCAGGCGCGCGCCGCGCTGGGCGGCGACTACCAGCAGGAGGTGGACCTGCTCAACCTTTTCAAGGACGTGGCGCACGAGTACGTCCACATGGCCACCGTGCCGGCCCAGATCAGGCACCTGGTCGACCGGGCGATGCGCATCGCGATCGACCAGCGCACCGTCACCTGCGTCATCGTCCCCAATGACCTGCAGGAACTCGGGGCCGTCGAGAAGCCGCCGCGCGAGCACGGCACCATCCACAGCGGGATCGGGCGCACGGCCAAGCGCGTGGTTCCCGCCGAGGCAGACCTGCGTGCCGCGGCCGACCTGCTCAACGCCGGGCAGAAGGTCGCCATCCTCGCCGGCGCCGGCGCCCTGCAGGCCACCGACGAACTGATCGCCGTGGCGGACCTGCTCGGTGCAGGCATCGCGAAGGCCCTGCTGGGCAAGTTCGCGGTGCCCGACGACCTGCCCTACGTCACCGGCTCCATCGGCCTGCTGGGCACCGCGCCCAGCTGGGACATGATGAGCCACTGCGACACCCTGCTCATGGTGGGCTCGAGCTTCCCGTACTCGGAGTTCCTGCCCAAGGAAGGCCAGGCCAAGGCCGTGCAGATCGACCTCGATGGCCGCCGCCTCTCGCTGCGCTACCCGATGGACGTGAACCTCGTCGGCGACAGCCAGCAGACGCTCGCGGCCCTGCTGCCCCTGCTGCGGCGCAAGCCCGACCGGAGCTGGCGCGACAGGATCGAAGCGGACGTCGCGCGCTGGTGGAAGGTGATGGAGAAGCAGGCGATGGTCGAGGCCAGCCCCGTCAATCCGCAGCGCGTGTTCTGGGAGCTGTCGCCCAGGCTGCCGGACAACTGCATCCTCACCTGCGACTCCGGCAGCTCGGCCGCCTGGTACGCGCGCGACCTGAAGGCGCGGCGCGGCATGATGGGATCGCTGTCCGGCGGACTGGCCACGATGTGCCCGGGCGTGCCGTACGCACTGGCCGCCAAGTTCTGCCATCCCGACCGTCCAGCGATCGCGCTGGTGGGCGACGGTGCCATGCAGATGCTGGGCATCAACGGCCTGATCACCATCGCCGAGCACTGGAAGGAATGGAGCGATCCGCGGCTGGTGGTCATGGTGCTGCACAACAGCGACCTGAACATGGTCACCTGGGAGCAGCGGGCCATGGCCGGCGACCGCAAGTTCAGCGCGTCGCAGGACCTGCCGCGCATGCCGTTCGCGCAGTACGCCAGCATGCTCGGCCTGCACGGCATCCGCGTCGACGATCCGCAGCGCCTCGCGTCGGCCTGGGACGAAGCGCTTTCCGCCGGCAAGCCCGCGCTGCTGGAAGTGATCACCGATGCCAACGTGCCGCCGCTGCCACCGCACGTGTCGATGAAGCAGGCGCGGCACTACATGAAGGCGCTGCTGCATGGCGACCCGGACGCGGCCGGCGTGGTGCGCGAGAGCGCGCGCGAGGCGTGGGCGAGCCTCACCACCCGCAGCTGAGCGACGGAGCACACCGTGACGCGCAACCCGCCGGAGATCCCGTCGAGCGTGGACGTGCAGGCGCTCGAGCGCGACCTGCGTGCCAGCGTCAAGGGCGAGGTGCGCTTCGACGACGGCTCGCGCGCCCTCTATGCCACCGACGCGTCCAATTACCGGCAGGTGCCCATCGGCGTGGTGATCCCGCTCGATGCCGACGACGTGGTGGCCACGGTGGCCGCCTGCCGCAAGCACGATGCACCCGTGCTCTCGCGCGGCGGTGGCACCAGCCTCTGCGGGCAGTCCTGCAACGTGGCGGTGCTGGTCGACTTCACCAAGCACATGCACCGGGTGTTGGAGATCGACGTCAGTGGCCGAACCGCGCTGGTCGAGCCAGGCTGCGTGCTTGACGACCTCCGCGAGCGGGCCGGCGCGCATGGCCTGACATTTGCCCCCGACCCCGCAACGCACTCGCACAACACGCTGGGCGGCATGATCGGCAACAACTCCTGCGGCCCGCACTCGGTCATGGGCGGCGAGACCGTGCACAACGTCATCGAGCTGGAGATCCTGACCTACGACGGGCTGCGCCTGTGGGTCGGCGGTCCGGGCACGGCCGAGCGGCTGCGGTCCATGGGCGGACGACCGGCGCAGATTGCCACGGCCCTCGCGGCGCTGGCGGAGCGTCACGGCGCTGCCATCCGCGAGAAGTTTCCCGACATCCCGCGCCGCGTGTCGGGCTTCAACCTGCCGGCCCTGCTGCCCGAGAACGGGCTGGACGTCGCCAAGTCGCTCGTTGGGAGCGAAGGCACCTGCGTCGTGGTCCTGCAGGCCCGGCTGCGGCTGCTGCCCAATCCGCCCTGCCGCGCACTCGTCGTGCTGGGCTACGACTCCGTTGCCGACGCGGCCGACGACGTGCCCGCGGTGATGCGCTCCGAACCGATCGCGCTGGAGGGCATGGACGACCGCCTGGTCAAGGACATCCAGGAATCGCACCTCCACGTGCAGGACCTGGAGCTGCTGCCTCCGGGCCAGGGCTGGCTCATCGTCGAGTTCGGTGGCGACACGCCGCAGGAGGCGGATGCGCGCGCCAAGGCGCTTGCCGATTCGCTCTGCCGGCGCGACAAGCCGCCGGCGGTGAAGTTCGTGAAGGACCCGCAGCAGGAGCAGCGCATCTGGAAGATCCGCGAATCCAGCCTCGGCGCCACGGCGCACGTGCCGGGCAAGGCGGTCACGTGGGAGGGCTGGGAGGACTCGTCGGTGCCGCCCGCCAACCTGGGCAAGTACCTGCGCGGACTGCGTGCGCTGCTCGACCGCTATGGCTACGGCTGCGACCTGTACGGCCACTTCGGCCAGGGCTGCGTGCACACGCGCATCGACTTCGACCTGGAGTCGCAGCCCGGCATCGACAAGTTCCGCCGCTTCCTGTTCGAGGCGGCGCACCTGGTGGTCAGCGTCGGCGGCTCGATCTCCGGCGAGCACGGCGACGGCCAGTCGAAGGCGGAGTTGCTGCCGGTGATGTTCGGACCCGAGCTCGTGCACGCGTTCGAGGAGTTCAAGGCCATCTGGGATCCGCGCAACCGCATGAACCCGGGCAAAGTGGTGCATCCGTACCGCGCCGACCAGAACCTGCGCCTGGGCACCAGCTACGACCCGAAGCCGGTGGAGACGCGCATGTTCTTCGCCGCCGACAAGGGCGATTTCACGCGCACGGTGCTGCGCTGCGTCGGCGTGGGCGAATGCCGCAAGCGGCACGGGACCATGTGCCCCAGCTACAAGGCCACGCTCGAGGAGAAGCACAGCACGCGCGGCCGCGCCCACCTGCTGTTCGAGATGCTCAATGGCGACCGCGAGGGCGGCGTCCTGAAGGACGGCTGGCGCGAGCAGGCGGTGAAGGAAGCGCTGGACTTGTGCCTGTCGTGCAAGGCCTGCAAGCACGAATGCCCGGTGAAGGTGGACATGGCCGCGTACAAGGCCGAGTTCCTGTCGCACTACTACGAGTCGCATGCACGGCCCCTGTCGGCGCCGGCCTTCGGCTTCATCGACCGCTGGGCGCATCTCGCCAGCCACGCGCCCGGCCTCGTCAACGCCCTGACGCAGCACGAGCCCATCGCCGGCTGGATCAAGCGCGCGACCGGCATCGCCCGCCAGCGGCGCCTGCCGGCATTCGCCAGCACGACCTTCACGGCCGGCTTCAAGCCCGGGATTGGGCCGGCGCCCAAGGGTGAAGTGCTGCTGTGGCCGGACACCTTCAACAACAACTTCCATCCGCAGATCGCCCATGATGCGGCCGAGGTGCTGCAACGCGCCGGCTGGCGCGTGCGGCTTCCGAAAGCGCGCGTCTGCTGCGGGCGGCCGCTCTACGAAGCGGGTTATCTCGACCAGGCGCGGCGCTACCTGGAGCACACGCTCGACGTGCTGGCCGACGAGATCCGGCAGGGCGTTCCGGTCGTCGTGCTCGAGCCCGCCTGCCTGTCGGTGTTCCAGGAGGAGATGCCCATGATGCTGCCGCGCCACGAGCAGGCGCACCGGCTGAAGCAGCAGAGCCTGCTGCTGCCCGACTTCCTGCGCCAGCACGCACCGGACCTGCAGCTCAACCCCTTGCAGTGCAAGGCGCTGGTGCACCTGCACTGCCACCACAAGTCGGTGCTCGGCACCGATGGCGAACACGACTGGTTCAGGCGCCTGCAGTTGCAGGTCGAAGAACCGGACAGCGGCTGCTGCGGCATGGCCGGCTCGTTCGGCTTCGAAGCCGGCAAGTACGACGTCTCGATGAAGTGCGCCGAGCGCGCCCTCCTGCCGGCCGTGCGCGACACGGGCGGCACCGATCTCGTCATCGCCGACGGCTACAGCTGCCGCGAGCAGATCGCCCAGAGCACCGGCCGCACCGCGCTGCACCTGGCGCAGGTGCTGCGCATGGCACTGGACGAACCGGAGCGCGCATGAACGGCGCCGGCACCCCGCGCATCGGCCGCACTGCGTGGGCGGTGGCCGAGGGCTACATCCCGTCGCAGAGCACGGGAAGCGGCCGGGCCCTCGAAAGCCACGAGGCCATCTGCCTGCTCAATGCGGGGCAGGCCGACGCGCACGTGACGATCACGCTCTACTTCGCCGATCGCGACCCGGCCGGCCCCTACCGCGTCACCGTCGGCGCGCGCCGCACGCTGCACCTGCGCTTCAACGACCTGCGCGATCCCGAACCGGTGCCGCGCGACACCGACTACGCCAGCCTGATCCTGTCCGACGAACCGATCGTCGTGCAGCACACGCGGCTCGACTCGCGCCAGAGTGCATTGGCGCTGCTTTCCACGGTGGCCTACTCGCAGGATTGACGCCGCATGCACGAACTCGGGCGCGAGACGTCGATCGAGGATTACGCCGCCATCGGCGACTGCCGCACGCTGGCGCTCGTGTCCCGCTTCGGTTCCGTCGATTGGTGCTGCATCCCGGACTTTCCGAGTCCCTCGGTCTTCGCAGCGCTGCTGGACCGCGAACGCGGCGGCCAGTTCGCGCTGACGCCGCGCGGCATCGTGAACGCCGGCCAGCGCTACCTGCCGCGCACGAACGTCGTGCGCACGCGCATCGAGTGCGAGGGCGGGGTGCTGCAGCTGACCGACTTCATGGCGATCCGGGACGGTTCGCGCGCGGCCGACAGCCCGCAGCAGCTGGTTCGCATCGCCGAGTGCATCCAGGGCGCCGTCGAGATGGATGTGCGCTTCGCCGCCCGCCCCGACTACTCACGCAGCGAACCGCACCTGCGCCCGGCCGGCGAGCGCAGCTGGCTCTGCCGGCTTCCGCGCGGCGAGTTGGCGCTGCACACGAGCTTCGCGCTGGCCGGCGACGACACGACGCTGTCCGGCTGCATCGCCCTGCGCGAGGGCGAGGTGCACGCCGCCGTCGTCATCGCGTCCCCGGATGCCACCGCACCCGGGCAGCCGGTCGTCGCCGGCGCGCTCGAGCTGCTGGAGACCACCATCCAGTGGTGGCAGCACTGGTGCGACCGCTGCACCTACGGCGACGACCATGCGGACGCGGTGCTGCGCAGCGCGCTGGCGCTCAAGCTGCTGACGCACGCACCCACGGGCGGCCTCGTCGCAGCCGCCACCACTTCGATCCCGGAATCGGAGACAGGCACGCGCAACTGGGACTACCGGTACTGCTGGCTGCGCGACAGCTCCCTCGTCTTCGACGCCTTTACCGAGCTCGGCTACCCGGACGAGAGCGCCGCCTTCCTGCAGTGGCTGCTGCACGCCACGCACCGCACGCGTCCCCGCCTGCAGGTCGTCTACGACATGCATGGTGGCCACCGGCTGGACGAACACGAGCTGCCCGAGCTGCGCGGCTACCACGGCATCGGTCCGGTGCTGGTGGGCAATGCGGCAGCCGGGCAGCGCCAGAACGATGTCTATGGCGAGGTGATCGTCACCGCCAGCGACTGGGTGCGACGGGGCGGCCGGCTCGACGAAGCGGAGCGGCAGCTGGTCGCCGGATTCGCGCACATGGCCTGCCAGGTCTGGCGGGAGCCGGACAACGGCATCTGGGAGATCCGGACCGCGCCGCGGCACAACACGCATTCGAAGTTCATGTGCTGGGCGGCGCTGGACCGCACGCTGCGCATCCACGCCATCCAGCCGTTGCCGATCGACGCCGCGGCCATCCAGCGCGAACGCGACGCCATCCGCGACGACGTCGAGGCGCACGCGTGGGACGCCGCACTGGGAAGCTACGTCGGCTTCTACGGCGACAAGGCGCCCGACGCCAGCCTGCTGCTCATGCCCCGCATGGGCTACGTCGACGCGCGCGATCCCCGCATGCTGGGCACCGCGCGGCGGATCCAGCAGGAGCTCGGCGTCGATGGCCTCCTGTACCGCTTCCCGCCCGGCACCGGGTACGACGGCGTGGAAGGCGGCGAGCACCTTTTCGCCATCTGCAGCTTCTGGTGGGTGGATTGCCTGGCCCGCCAGGGTCGCCTCGACGAGGCGCAAGCGCTGTACGAGCGGCTGCTGTCGATGCGCACGGCGACCGGGCTCTATGCCGAGGAGTTCGACGTGAAGTCGGGGCATCCGGTGGGAAACTTCCCGCAGGCGTTCAGCCATGTCGGCTCGATCACCGCCGCCCTGTCGCTGCAAGCGGCGCGCGGCCGCCAGCGCGAAAGGAAGGCCGCGTGAGCAGCGAGCGCGACCAGGTCTTCAGCCGCCGGCTCGAGCTCGGGATCAAGCTGGCGATCCTCGGGCTGTTCATGCTGGTTCCCGCTGCCGTGGTCTTCGCGGTCTGGCGCGAGAGCGTGTGGCAGCAACTGGGCGAGCCGGTGGCGCAGCCGATCCCGTTCAGCCACAAGCACCACGTCAGCGACGACGGCATCGACTGCCGCTACTGCCACACCGCGGTGGAGACGCAGCGGCATGCCGGGCTGCCCTCGACGCACATCTGCCTCACCTGCCACTCGCAGCTGTACACCGATGCCAAGGTGCTGGCGCCGCTGCACGAGAGCGAGCGCACCGGCAAGCCGGTCGAATGGAAGCGGGTGCACCAGCTGCCCGACTTCGTCTTCTTCGACCACAGCGTGCACGTCGCCAAGGGCGTGGGCTGCGTCGAGTGCCACGGCCGGGTGGACCAGATGCCCATCACCTGGCGCGCGCAGCCGCTGCAGATGCAGTGGTGCATCCAGTGCCACCGCGAGCCGGCCCACCACCTGCGGCCGCACGAGCAGCTGTTCGACATGGCCGCGCCGCGCCTGTCCGATGCGGACGCGCAGAACCTCGCCCGCGCCATGAAGCTGGAGAGCACGCGCCGGCTCACCGATTGCTCCACCTGCCACCGCTGAACGCATGACGCACGAGCAGACCATCCACTTCCACCACGAGGCGCCGGCGATCCGGCGGCGCGACGCGCTGCGCGTGATGGCGGCTTCGATGGCGCTGGCCAGCGCCGGCTGCACCCGGCAGCCGCAGGAGCGCATCCATCCGTGGGTGAACATGCCCGAGGCGCGCGCCGACGACTCGCCCGAGTTCTACGCGAGCGCGGTGGCGCGTGATGGCCATGGCCTGGGCGTCCTGCTCACCACGCATGGTGGCCGGCCGACCAAGGTGGAAGGCAATCCGCTGCATCCCTCCAGCCTGGGTGCCACCGACGTCTTCGCGCAGGCGGCGGTGCTGGACCTGTGGGACCCGGACCGCTCGCAGGTGCCGCTGCAGAAGCTCGGCCGCGAAGGCAAGGGGCCGCTGGCAATCTCGTCGTGGGCGGCGTTCGAGACGACATGGCGGCGTCTCGCCAATGAGCTGGACGCGTCTGGCGGTCAGGGCCTGCGCCTGCTGAGCGGGCCGGTGACCTCGCCAACCCTGCGTCGCCAGTTGGATGGCCTTGCCAAACGATGGCCGCGCGCGCGCTGGCACCAATACGCCAGCGTGCCCGATGCCGGGACCCGGGCCGGCACCGTCGCCGCCTTTGGCCGCGAGGTGCAACCGGTGTTTCACTTCGACCGTGCGCGCTGCGTTCTCGCGCTGGCGGCCGATCCCTTCAGCGAGGGGCCGGGAGCGGTGCGGCATGCGATGGACTGGTCCCAGCAGCGCGCGCAGTCCGGGCCGCAGCTCACGTACGCGGCCGAGACGGCACCAAGCCTGTTCGGTGCGCGTGCCGACCGGCGCATGGCGATGGCGCCGCAGGACATCGAAGCCCTGGCGGTGCGCCTGGCGGCCGGACAGGCCAGTGCCGGCCCGGAGTCCGAGCTGCTCGCCGCCTTGCAGGCCGCGGGTCCGCAGGCACTCGTCGTGGCCGGCCCCTCGCTGTCGGCGCGCGCGCACGCCGCGGTGCATGCGCTGAACGGCCGCCTGGGCGCGGCGGGCAGCACGGTGGACTACCTCGACCCCCTCGCGTGGGGCGCCGACACCGGCACGCTGCCGGAGCTGGTCGACGACATGCGTGCCGGCAAGGTGCGCGTGCTGCTGGTGCTCGATGCGAATCCGGCCTACGACGCTCCGGCCGGCCTGGGCTTCGGGCAGGCACTGGCCCGCGTGGGCACCGCCGTGCACTGCGGGCCCTACCGCGACGAGACGGCGCTGCTGTGCCACTGGCACCTGCCACAGTCGCATGCATTCGAGCACTGGAGCGACGCCCTGGCGCACGACGGCTCTGCTGCGATCGTGCAGCCGGCCATTGCGCCCCTCCATGACGGCCGCTCGCTGCACGAGGTGCTGGCGCTGGTCACGCGCGACGACGTTCGCGACGGCCACGCCATCGTGCAGGCGACGTGGCGCCCGCGCTTCGGGAACGACTTCGATGCGGCGTGGCGCGAGGCGCTGCGCAAGGGCGTGGTCGAGGGCACTGCGCCACAGCCGGTGCGTGTGCAGGCGCGCATCAACCTGCCCGGCGCGGCGCCGGCGCTCCCGAGCGGACTGGTTGCGGTGGTCGCCGCCGATCCGTCCACCCACGACGGCCGCTTTGCCAACAACGCGTGGCTGCAGGAACTGCCGCGGCCGTTCACCAAGCACACCTGGGACAACGCCGCGATGGTCGGTCCGGCCACCGCGCGGCAGCTTGGACTGAAGACGGGCCACACCGTGCGCCTGCGCGCCGGCGCGCGGTCGGTCGTCGCGCCCGTGTGGGTGCAGGACACGCATGCCGAAGGCGTGGTCACGCTGCCGCTGGGCTATGGACGCACGAGCGCCGGGCGTGTCGGCGATGGCGTCGGCTTCGATGCCTACCGGCTGCTGGCCGCCGATGCGGGCCCGGTGCCGATCGAGATCGACCGGCTCGGCGCGGAGCATCACTTCGCGGTGACGCAGCACACGCTGGACCCCTCGGGCCGCGACCCTGCGCGCAGCGTCGAGGTGGGCGGCCGGCTGGAACCCGAGCCGCAGCACCCGTCGCTCTATCCGCCGTGGACCTATCCCGACCACGCGTGGGCGATGGCGATCGACCTGGACGCCTGCATCGGCTGCAACGCCTGCACGATCGCCTGCCAGGCGGAGAACAACATCCCGGTCGTCGGCAAGGAACAGGTGTCCCATGGACGCGAGATGCACTGGATCCGCGTCGACGCCTACGAGCCGCCCGAGCTGGGCAACACCATCTTCCAGCCGGTGCCGTGCATGCATTGCGAGCGCGCGCCCTGCGAGCTGGTGTGCCCCGTGGGCGCGACCATGCACGACAGCGAGGGCCTGAACGTGCAGGTCTACAACCGCTGCATCGGCACGCGCTTCTGTTCCAACAACTGTCCGTACAAGGTGCGCCGCTTCAACTTCCTGCAGTTCACCGACGAGACCACGGAGAGCCTGAAGGGGCAGCGCAACCCGAACGTGACGGTGCGCCAGCGCGGCGTGATGGAGAAGTGCAACTACTGCCTGCAGCGCGTCGCGCGGGCGCGGCAGCACGCGCAGCACACCGGCGTGCCGCTGGCCGACGGCGACGTGGTGACGGCCTGCCAGGCGGTGTGCCCCACGCGCGCCATCCACTTCGGCGACCTCAACGACAAGGGCAGCGACGTGGTGCAGCTGCGCCAGTCGCCGCGCCACTATGCGCTGCTGGCCGAACTCAACACCCAGCCGCGCACGACCTATCTCGCGCGCGTGCGCCGGAAGAAGGCGGCATGAGCGAGCCGCAGCGGCCCCTCGCCTCGCGCGACATCGGCGTGCTGCGCGCCGGCTGGAGCTACGCGTCGATCAGCGACAAGATCGCCGACCTGGTGCTCACGCGACCGGTGCGCTGGCCCTGGCTGGCGGGCTTCTTCGGCACGCTGGCGGGCACGCTGATGTTCCTCGTCGCCATCGGGTACCTGTTCGCCAAGGGCATCGGGATCTGGGGCGTGGACATTCCCGTCGCCTGGGGGTTCGCGATTGCCAACTTCGTCTGGTGGATCGGCATCGGCCACGCCGGCACCTTCATTTCGGCCATCCTGCTGCTGCTGCGGCAGAAGTGGCGCACCTCGATCAACCGCTTCGCCGAGGCGATGACGCTGTTTGCCGCGTCGATGGCCGGCCTGTTCCCGATCCTGCACCTGGGGCGCCCGTGGTTCTTCTACTGGATCGCGCCCTACCCGAATCACATGAACGTGTGGCCGCAGTGGCGCAGTCCGCTGGTGTGGGACTTCTTCGCCATCGCGACGTACCTCACCGTGTCGCTGCTGTTCTGGTACATGGGCCTGATCCCCGACCTGGCGACGCTGCGCGACCGCGCACACAGCCGCTTCAAGCAGGTGGCCTACGGCCTGTTCGCGCTCGGCTGGCGCGGCGAGGCGCGGCACTGGGCGCGGTTCGAGACCGCGTACCTGCTGCTCGCGGGCATCGCCACGCCGCTCGTGGTGTCGGTGCACTCAGTGGTGTCGCTGGACTTCGCCGTCGGCAACACGCCGGGCTACCACTCGACCATCTTCCCGCCCTACTTCGTCGCCGGCGCGCTGTTCTCCGGCTTCGCGATGGTCCTGACGCTGGCCATCCCGCTGCGCAAGGCGTTCGGCCTGGAGGACTTCATCACCGACGTCCACCTGGACCACGCGGCCAAGGTGCTGCTGGCCACCGGCGCGCTGGTGGCCTACGGCTACGCCAGCGAGATCTTCATGGCGTTCTACAGCGGCGACGAGTACGAGATCGCGATGACCACGGATCGCTGGACCGGTGCCTATGCGCCGGTGTACTGGACCTTCATGGTCTTCAACGTGCTGGTGCCGCAGGTGCTGTGGTGGCGGCGCGCGCGGCGCAGCGTGCCGCTGCTGTTCGTCCTCAGCCTCGTGGTGAACCTGGGCATGTGGATGGAGCGGGTGACCATCGTCGTGCAGAGCCTGCACAAGGACTTCCTCCCGAGTGCCTGGGGCATCTTCATCCCGACCCTGTGGGACTGGATCATCCTGCTCGGCTCGATCATCACCTTTGCCTGGTTGTTCCTGGTGTTCCTGCGCGTGCTGCCGGCGATCTCGATCTCCGAGATGCGGCTGCTGGCCCGCGAGAGCGTGAAGGAGGCCGCGGCATGACGCGGCAGCCGTGGGGCCTGATGGCGGAGTTCGCCAGCGCGGATGCGCTGCTGGCGGCGGCACGCCAGGTGCACGAGGCCGGGTTCGAGAGGGCCGAAGCGTATGCGCCGTTCCACGTCGACGGCCTCGCCGAGGCACTGGGGTTCGTGCGGAACCGCGTGCCCGCCTTCACCTTCCTCGGCGGCCTGCTCGGCGGCGCAGGCGGCTTTTTCCTGCAGTGGTACTCGGCCGTGGTCGACTATCCCGTGAACATCGGCGGCCGGCCGCTGGACAGCTGGCCGATGTTCGTTCCCGTGACCTTCGAGATGGCCGTGCTGGGCGCCGCGTTCGCGGCCTTCCTCGCGATGCTGGCGGCGAACGGCCTGCCACGCCTGCGGCACCCGCTGTTCGCCGTGCCCGAGTTCGACCTGGCGATGCGCAACCGCTTCTTCCTGTGCCTGCGCACCGACGACCCCGCCTTCGAGATGCAACGTGCCCGCGAGCTGCTGCAAGGCCTGCATCCGATGCGCTGCGTGGAGGTGCCGGCATGAGACGGGGAGCAATCGCCGCGCTGGCCTGCGCGCTGCTGGCCGCCGGGTGCGAGCGGCAGATGCAGGACATGTACGACCAGCCGCGGTTCGACCCGAACGAGGGCAGTACGCTGTGGCCCGACGGCCGCGCCGATCGCCCGCCGGTGCCGAGCACCGTGGTGGCCGCGACCGGCGACATCGCGGGGACGAGCAGCGCGCGTCGCGGGCGCGAGGAGGCGCAGGACTGGCGCGTCGCACAGCAGGCGCAGACGCCCCCGCCGATCTCCAGGGCGCTGCTGGTGCGCGGCCAGGAGCGCTACTCGATCTACTGCCTGCCCTGCCACAGCCCGCTCGGCGACGGCGATGGTCCCGTAGCGCAGCACGGGTTCCCGCACCCGCCGACGTACCACCAGGCCCGGCTGCGCGACGCGCCCGACCGCTACCTGTTCGACGTCATCACCAACGGGCACGGCGTGATGTACGGCTATGCGGACCGCGTGCCCCCGCAGGACCGCTGGGCGATCGTGGCGTACATCCGCGCGCTGCAACTGAGCCAGGACGCACCGGTCGCGCAACTGCCGCCGGCACTGCGCGACAAGGTCGCCGCGGAGGGCCGGCGATGAAGCGCAGCCAGCTGGCCGGCCTGGTCCTCCTGCTGCTCGTGGCGCTGGGCACCGCCGTCTCGGTGCGCGTGGCACTGGCCTGCGCGCTCGCGGCATGGTGGTGGGCACTGGGCCTGGTGCTGGGCGTGTTCATCAACGCCTGGATGCATGCACTCACGGGCGGCAACTGGGGCCTGCCGGTGCGCGAGACCGCCTTGGCGCTCTCGCGGCGCGTGCCCTGGCTGCTGCTGGGGCTGGTGGTGATCGCGGCGACCGTCGGACAGCTGTATCCCTGGGCGTCACTGCCCTCCACCGAGTGGACACGGGCGATGGCCCGGCCGGCGTTCGTGCGCGCCTGGCTCTCCCCGACCGCGTTCGTGATCCGGCTGGTGCTCTATGCGGCGGCCTGGTGGTGGGTCACCCGCCCGGCATCGCTGGCGAGCAAGGGACGCGCCGCGGCATCGATGGTCGTCTGCGTGGTCGCGACCTCGCTGGCCAGCGTCGACCTGCTCATGTCGCTGGTGCCCGGCTGGTTCAGCACCGCATTCGGGCTGGTGGTGCTCAGCACGCAGGCGCTGGCAGGCGCCGCGGCCGTGGTGCCGCTCGCGCTGCTGCGCCGCACCTGGCCGGCCGCCAGGGAGGCGCCGGTCTCGCGCGACATCGGCAACCTGCTCCTGATGTGGGTCATGAGCTGGGGCTATCTCGCCTTCATGCAGTTCCTCGTGATCTGGGCCGAGAACATCCCGCGCGAGACCAGCTGGTACGTGCCGCGGCTGCAGACCGGCTGGCACTGGGTCGGCATCGGCCTGTGGCTGCTGCAACTCGCCGTCGCGTTCCTGGCGCTGTTGTTCCGCGGCGTGAAGGACCGGCCCGGCCGGCTGTTGCCGGTCGCCGTGCTGCTGCTGGCCACCACGGCGCTCGATTGCGTCTGGACCGTGCTGCCCTCGGTCGATCCCCACTCGCTGCACGGCTGGTGGCTCGCGCCCCTGGCCGTGCTGGGCATGGCGCTGCTGCTGCTCGGCGGCGTGGACATCGCGGCGGCCGAGACTCTCGAGGGGAGGGTGCGCCATGCGTGAGATCGCCGTGCGCCCCGTGCTGTGGACCGCACTGGCCATCGCGGTGGTCATCGCCATCGTTGTCGGCGCCGTGCTCGCGCTGCTGCACGGCGGCGGGCTGGCGCCGGGCGGCGAGCGGCTGCAGTTCACCTACCAGGCGGGGCTCGACGCGCCCGGCCTGTCGAGCGCGCCGCAGGACGAACTGCGCCGCGAGCGCCAGCGCAAGACAGCGCGCCTGCAATCGGCCGGCTGGGTGGACCAGAAGCAGGGTATCGCCCACATCCCGATCGGCGATGCCATGGACCTGCTGGTGGCTCGGCGCGCGCAGGAGGCCAAGCCATGAAGCGCCTGCTGCTCCTGCTGTGGCTGGCCTGCGGCGCGGCTTGCGCAGGTCCGTTGGCCTTGCCGGCGCCGCCCAAGGCCGGCCTCGAGCAACACATCGGGAGCCGCGTGCCGCTGGACCTCGCCGTGACGGACGAAGCGGGCCGCGCGGAACACCTGGCCGATGTCGTGGACGGCTCGCGTCCGGTGCTCCTCGTCCCGGGCTACTACCGCTGCCCGCAGCTGTGCGGTCTCGTCATGCGCGGCCTGCTCGACGCGTTGCAGGCGAGCGGTGCCGATCGCGCGACATGGCGCATCGTGGGCATCGGCATCGACCCCAGCGAAACGCCCGCGGACGCGAGGGCGCGTCGCGGTCTCGACGTCGCTTATGCCGAATCGCTGCCGAAGCAGCCCGAGACCGGGTCGCTCGACCTGCACCTGCTCACGCTGGACGCGCCGCAGCTGCAGCACATCGCTGCCGCGCTCGGCCTGCACTTCGAGCGGCTGCCGGCCAACGGTGCGGAGCCGGCCAGCATCGCGCACCCCGCCACCGTGGTCCTGCTGACGCCCCGCGGCGAGATCGCCCGCTACTTCAACGGAATGGACATCGACCCCGGCGAGCTGCGCGTGGCGCTGGCGGATGCCGCCAGCGACCGCATCGGCAGCGCCACCAGCCGGCTCGCCCTGCTGTGCGCGCACTTCGACCCTAAGGTTGGCAAGCTCGACACGCCCGTGATGAACGCCGCGCGCGCCGGCTCTCTGCTGCTGGTCGTCGGACTCGCGGGCTGGTGCTGGCGCCGGCGTGGCACGCGCGCGGGGGGCGAGCGATGAATGCCGACGTCGACGCGGGCCTCTCGGCGAGCTTCCGGCTGCTGTCGGACAGCGCGTCCAGCGTCGCGCCGCGCGTCGACCTGCTGTTCACGTCCATGCTCGCGCTCACCGGCCTCGTCGCACTGGGCGTGCTCGTCGCGATCGTGTTCTTCTCGGTGCGTTACCGCCAGGGTGCGCGCGTCAGCCGCGGCATCGTCCAGCGCAAGCTGGGCATCGAGATCGCCTGGACCGTGCTGCCGCTGCTGCTGTTCATCGGCATCTTCCTCTGGGCGGCACAGGTGTTCATGCGGCTGTACGAACCGCCGCGCGACGCGCTGCCGGTGTACGTGGTTGCCAAGCAATGGATGTGGAAGCTGCAGCACGCCGCGGTCGGCGCGAGATCAACGAGCTGCACGTGCCGCTGGGGCAGCCGGTGCGGCTGGTGATGACGGCGCAGGACGCGATCCACAGCTTCTTCGTGCCCGCCTTCCGCCTGAAGCAGGACGTGCTGCCGGGCCGCTACACCTCGCTGTGGTTCACGCCGACGCAGCTGGGCGAGTTCCAGCTGTTCTGCGCCGAGTACTGCGGCTCGGAGCACTCGCAGATGATCGGCCGCATCGTGGTCATGCCCGCGGCGGAGTACGCGAAGTGGGTGTCCAGCGGGCCGACCGAGCCGAGCCTCGCGCAGTACGGCTTCGCGCGCTTTCGCGAGCTGGGGTGCAGCGGCTGCCACACGCCCGGCTCCAGCGTGAACGCCCCCTCGTTGCGCGGCCTGCTCGGACGCGAGGTGCACCTGTCCGACGGCCGCAGCCTGGTGGCTGACGAGACCTACATCCGCGACTCGATCCTGCTGCCGAAGAAAGACGTGGTGGCCGGTTTCGTGCCCGTCATGCCCTCGTTCGCCGGCCAGGTGAGCGAGGAGGACATCCAGGCGCTGATCGCCTTCATCCGGTCCGGAGCGGCCCCATGAGCATGAGCTATCTCGAGGACGGACACACGCTGGGCTCGTGGCTGCGCACCACCGACCACAAGCGCATCGCGATCCTCTATGCGATCGCGATCACCGCGTTCTTCTTCATCGGCGGCGCCGCGGCGACGCTGATCAGGCTGGAGCTGGCCACGCCCGCGGCGGACCTGGTTTCGCACGACACCTACAACCGGCTGTTCACTGCGCATGGCGTGATCATGGTGTGGCTGTTCCTGATCCCGTCGATTCCGTCGGTCATGGGCAACTTCCTCGTGCCGCTGATGATCGGCGCGCGCGACCTGGCGTTCCCGCGCCTGAACCTGGCCAGCTGGTACATCTACCTCGCGGGCGGCCTGGTGATCCTGGCGTCGCTGGCGCTGGGTGGTGTCGACACCGGCTGGACGTTCTACACGCCGTACTCGACGATGTTCTCCAACAGCTGGGTGGCGGTGGCCCTGACCGGCGTGTTCATCGTCGGCTTCTCGTCGATCGTCACCGGGCTGAACTTCATCGTGACGGTGCACACGCTGCGGGCGCCGGGCATGGGCTGGTTCAAGCTGCCGCTGTTCGTCTGGGCGATCTACGCCACCAGCATCATCCTGGTGCTGGCCACCCCGGTGCTGGCGATGACGACCTTCCTGGTGGTGGCTGAGCGCTTGTGGCAGATCGGCGTGTTCGATCCCGCGCACGGCGGCGACCCGCTGCTGTTCCAGCACCTGTTCTGGTTCTACTCGCACCCCGCCGTCTACATCATGGTGCTGCCGGCGATGGGCGTGGCCAGCGAGGTGATCCCGTGCTTCGCCCGCCAGCGCATCTTCGGCTATCGCTTCATGGCCTACGCGATCATGGGCATCGCGACCATCGGCTTCCTGGTCTGGGGCCACCACATGTTCGTCAGCGGCCAGTCGCCGGCGGCCAGCATGGTGTTCTCGCTGCTGTCGTTCCTGGTCGCGATCCCGTCGGCGATCAAGGTGTTCAACTGGACCGCCACCCTCTACAAGGGTTCGATCCGCTTCGATGCGCCGATGCTGTATGCGCTGGGCTTCGTCGGCCTGTTCACCATCGGCGGACTCACGGGCCTGTTCCTCGCCTCGCTGGCGCTGGACGTGCACCTGACCGACACCTACTTCGTGGTCTCGCACTTCCACTACGTCATGGTCGGCGGCTCGGTGATGGCGTACTTCGCCGCCCTGCACTTCTGGTGGCCCAAGGTGACCGGACGCATGTACCACGACCTGTGGGCCCGCATCGCGGCCGTGCTGATCTTCCTGGGCTTCAACTTCACCTTCTTCCCGCAGTACATCCTGGGCGTGCAGGGCATGCCGCGGCGCTACCACGAGTACCCGCCACAGTTCCATGTGCTCAACCTGTTCTCGTCCGCGGGCGCCGTGGTGCTGGCCGCGGGCTACCTGCTGCCCTTCCTGTACCTGGGCTGGTCGCTGGTCGCGGGTCGGGCCGCCGGCGCGAATCCGTTCGATGCGCGGGGCCTGGAATGGACCACGCCGTCGCCGCCGCCGACGCACAACTTCGACCACGCGCCCGCGCCGCCGCACCGCGTGTACGACTACGACCCGAATGTGCCGCTGGAGGCGTCCGCATGAGCAGTGCAGCCTTGACCTCCGAGCCGGACGAGCTGACAGGCCCGTTCGGGATGTGGGTGTTCCTCGCCAGCGAGGTGCTGTTCTTCGGCGCGCTGCTGCTGGCGTACACCTACGGTCGCAGCCACTGGCCGGCCGGGTTCGCGGCGGCCAGCCACGAGACGCATGTCGTGATCGGCACGCTGAACACGGCCCTGCTGCTGACAAGCAGCGCGCTCGTCGCGCTGGCTGTCGCCTGCGGCGAAACGCGCGAAGGACGCCGGCGCGTGCCGGCCCTGCTGTGGGGTGCGTGCGCGCTCGGCCTGGCGTTCCTCGCGCTCAAGGGCGTGGAGTACGCGAAGGAATTCCACGAACACCTGGTGCCGGGGCCGTCATTCCGCCTGCAGGACCAGACCGGCGCGCAGTTGTTCTACGTGCTGTACTTCCTCACGACGGGGCTGCATGCCGTTCACCTCACCATTGGCATCGTGCTCCTCGCCGCCTTCGCCCACGGCAGCCGACATGCCAAGGGCTGGGCCCTTCCGCGGGGCATCGAGGCCGCCGGCCTCTACTGGCACTTCGTCGACGTCGTCTGGATCTTCCTGTATCCGTTGATCTACCTCGGGGGGCGCAGCGGATGAACGAGTTGCGCCGCCGCGGCCTGCGCCTGGGCGCCGCCTGGGTGGCGTTGCTCGTGCTCATGCTCAGCAGCCTGGGCAGCGCCTACCTGCCGCTGGGGCCGTGGAACCTGGTGGTCGGCGTGGCGATCGCCACGCTCAAGTCGGCCATCGTGCTGTGGCTGTTCATGGGCCTGGTGCGTGCCCCGGCGACGCTGCGCCTGGCGGCGGCCCTGGGCTTTGCGACCCTCGCGCTGCTGTTCGCGCTGTCCAGCGTCGACTACGCCACGCGCGATGTGCATCCGGCGCCGATGCAGCAGCCGACCCAACTGCAATCGACCGCGAAAGGAGGTTTGTGATGAATGGACAGGCTGCAACGCGCTCCGGCACCGCGCCGGTGGCGGTGGTCACGGGGGCTTCCGCCGGGATCGGGCGCGCCATCGTGCGCGAGTTCGCCCGCCACGGCTGGCGGGTCGCGCTGCTGGCGCGCGGCATCGACGGACTGCAGGGCGCGCGCGCCGAGGTCGAGGCGCTGGGCGGCGCCGCGCTGGTGATTCCCACCGACGTGGCGGACGAGGCGCAGGTCGAGGCGGCCGCGGCGCAGGTCGAGGCCGAGTGGGGCGCCATCGACGTCTGGGTCAACGATGCGATGGCCACCATCTTCTCGGACGTGATGAAGATCAGCCCGCAGGACTTCCGCCGCGCCACCGAGGTCACGTACCTCGGTGCCGTGTGGGGCACGCTGGCCGCGCTGCGGCGGATGAAACCCCGTCGGCGCGGCACCATCGTGCAGGTCGGATCCGCGCTCGCATACCGCTCGATCCCGCTGCAGGCGCCCTACTGCGGCGCCAAGGCGGGCGTGCGCGGGTTCACGGACTCGGTCCGCTGCGAGCTCGATCACGATCGCAGCTCGGTCCACATCACGATGGTGCAGCTGTCGGCCTTCAACACGCCGCAGTTCGACTGGGGCCGCACCACCTTGCAGCGGCGCCCGCGGCCCATGGGCCGCATCTTCCAGCCGGAGATCGCCGCGGAGGCCGTGTACTGGGCGGCCACGCACCGCCGGCGTGAAGTGTGGGTCGGCGCGCCGGCGGTGCAGGCGATCCTCGGGACCAGGCTCTTTCCCGGGTTCCTCGACCGGCTCCTGGGCCGCAACGCCGTCGATGGCCAGCACACCCAGGAACCGCTGCCGCCCGGGCGCCGCGACAACCTGTATGCGCCGGTGGCCGGCGACCACGGCGCCCACGGCCGCTTCGACGCGCAGGCCCACGACACCAGCGCGCAATGGTGGGCCAACAAGCACCGGGCGCCGCTGATTGCAGCCGCGGCGGCGATCTGGATGTGGACCCAGGTCACGCATCGTCCCAGGCCACTCCGGTCACGCGCGGGTCGCTCGACGTAGGCCGCGTCGTGACTTCCTGCGCGAATTCCGCGCGCGGGACCGGGGCGCTTCGCGCCGCATACCACACCCGTCGTTTACAGCTGTTGACCTTTCGGAGATGATCGGACGGCTCTTCCGTGGCTCGCACGGGAGCACTCACTGCTTTGAATTTCCACCATGGCTGCCGTCGATCCCGCTGCCCCTGAAGCCTCGTCGCTGGCCTTGCCCGGCCTGGCCCGGGCGCTGGTGTCCGCCGGCAAGCTCGGACAGAAGTCGGCCGAGGACCTGTACCGCAAGGCCAAGGCCAGCCGCAGCAGCTTCATCGCCGAGCTCACGGGCTCGGGCGCCGTGTCCGCCGCCGACCTGGCACACACGATGTCGTCGGCGTTCGGCGCACCGCTGCTCGACCTGGAAGCGGTCGACCTGCAGCGCCTGCCCAAGGGCCTGCTCGACACCAAGATCTGCCAGGCCTACCGGGTGGTGGTGCTGTCCAAGCGCAGCAACCGGCTGATCGTCGCCACCGCCGACCCGTCCGACCAGGAAGCAGCCGAGAAGATCAAGTTCGCCACTCAGATGGGCGTCGACTGGGTGATCGCCGAGTACGACAAGCTGACCAAGATGGTGGAGGCCAACGCCACCAGCGCCTCCGAGGCCATGGACAGCATCATCGGCGACGACTTCGAGTTCGACGAGTCGTCGATGGACACCGCGACCGCGGAGGAAGCCGACAAGTCGGCCGGCTCCGACGTCGAGGACGCGCCGGTCGTCAAGTTCCTGCACAAGATGCTGCTGGACGCGTTCACCATGCGCGCGTCCGACCTGCACTTCGAACCGTACGAGCACCAGTACCGCGTGCGCTTCCGCATCGACGGCGAACTGCGCGAGATCGCATCGCCGCCTGTGGCCATCAAGGACAAGCTGGCCTCGCGCATCAAGGTCATCTCGCGGATGGACATCTCCGAGAAGCGCATCCCGCAGGACGGCCGGATGAAGCTGAAGGTCGGCCCCGACCGGGTGATCGACTTCCGCGTGAGCACGCTGCCCACGCTGTTCGGCGAGAAGATCGTGATCCGTATCCTGGATCCGAGCAGCGCCAAGCTGGGCATCGACGCCCTCGGCTACGAGGCCGAGGAGAAGGAGCGGCTGCTCAACGCGATCGGCCGTCCCTACGGCATGGTGCTGGTCACCGGCCCCACCGGTTCGGGCAAGACGGTGTCGCTGTACACCTGCCTGAACCTGCTGAACAAGCCGGGCGTGAACATCTCGACGGCCGAAGACCCGTCCGAAATCAACCTGCCCGGCGTCAACCAGGTCAACGTCAACGACAAGGCCGGCCTCACGTTCGCGGCGGCGCTGAAGTCGTTCCTGCGCCAGGACCCGGACGTGATCATGGTCGGCGAAATCCGCGACCTGGAAACCGCCGACATCTCGATCAAGGCCGCGCAGACCGGCCACCTGGTGCTGTCCACGCTGCACACGAACGACGCGCCGACCACGCTCACGCGGATGCGCAACATGGGCATCGCGCCGTTCAACATCGCGTCCAGCGTGATCCTGATCACCGCGCAACGCTTGGCCCGCCGCCTTTGCCCGAACTGCAAGGCGCCAGCCGACATCCCGCACGAGACGCTGCTGGACGCCGGGTACAAGGAAGAAGAAGTCGATGGCAGCTGGACACCGTACCGCCCGGTGGGCTGCAACATGTGCAACAACGGCTACAAGGGCCGGGTCGGCATCTACCAGGTGATGCCGATCACCGACGAGATCCAGCGCATCATCCTGCGCGACGGCAGCGCGATGGAGATCGCGGCCCAGGCGGAGCAGGAAGGCGTGAGGAGCCTGCGCAAGGCGGGCCTGCACAAGGTGAAGCTGGGCGTGACCTCGCTCGAGGAAGTGCTCGGCTGCACGAACGAATAGCATCAAGGCAGGACAAGAGGAGTAGCCCTTCATGGCCACCGCAACGGCAAAGGTGACGGAGTTCGTCTTCGAATGGGAAGGCCGCGACCGCAACGGCAAGTCCGTGCGCGGCGAGACCCGCGCCGCAGGCGAGAACCAGGTGCAGGCGTCGCTGCGGCGCCAGGGCGTCACGCCGCTCAAGATCAGGAAGCGCAAGATGCGCTCGGGCCAGAAGATCAAGCCGAAGGACATCGCGATCTTCACCCGCCAGCTGGCCACCATGATGAAGGCCGGCGTGCCGCTGCTGCAGGCCTTCGACATCGTGGGCCGCGGCAATGCCAACGCCAGCGTCACCAAGCTGCTGAACGACATCCGCATGGACGTCGAGACCGGCACTTCCCTCTCGGCCGCGTTCCGCAAGTTCCCGCTGTACTTCGACAACCTGTACTGCAACCTGGTCGAAGCGGGTGAAGCAGCCGGTATCCTGGAAGCGCTGCTCGATCGCCTCGCGATCTACATGGAGAAGACCGAGGCGATCAAGAGCAAGATCAAGTCGGCCCTGATGTACCCGATCGCCGTGATCGTGGTGGCCTTCGTGGTGGTCGCGGTGATCATGATCTTCGTGATCCCGGCCTTCAAGCAGGTGTTCTCGTCCTTCGGTGCCGACCTGCCTGCCCCGACGATGTTCGTCATCGGGATGAGCGAGTTCTTCGTCAAGTGGTGGTACCTCATCTTCGGCGGCATCGGCGGCGGGTTCTATTTCTTCATGCAGGCGTGGAAGCGCAACGAGAAGGTCCAGGCGTTCATGGACCGGCTCATGCTGAAGCTGCCGCTGTTCGGCGACCTGATCTTCAAGTCGGTCATCGCCCGCTGGACCCGCACCCTCTCGACGATGTTCGCGGCGGGCGTCCCGCTGGTCGAGGCGCTCGATTCGGTCGGCGGCGCCGCAGGCAACTCGGTCTACGCGTCGGCAACCCTGAAGATCCAGCAGGAGGTGTCCACCGGCACCAGCCTGACCGCGGCGATGAGCAATGCCAACGTGTTCCCGACCATGGTGCTGCAGATGTGCTCCATCGGCGAGGAATCGGGCTCCATCGACCACATGCTGGGCAAGGCCGCGGACTTCTATGAAGCCGAGGTCGACGACATGGTCGCCGGCCTGTCCAGCCTGATGGAGCCGATCATCATCGTGATCCTGGGCACCATCATCGGCGGCATAGTGGTCTCGATGTACCTGCCCATCTTCAAGCTCGGCCAGGTCGTCTGATGCTGTTCTCCCCGGTGCTGGACACCGTCCTCGCCGGCGTGTTCGGGCTGCTGGTCGGCAGCTTCCTCAACGTCGTCATCTACCGCCTGCCGAAGATGCTGGAGCGCGAGTGGGCCGACGACTGCGCGGAACTGGCCGGCAAGGAGCCGGTGCACGCCGAGCCGTTCAACCTCGTGGTGCCGCGTTCGCGCTGCCGGCAATGCGGCCACCTGATCCGCTGGTACGAGAACATCCCGGTCCTCAGCTGGCTGGCGCTGCGCGGCAAGTGCTCCTCGTGCGGCACCCGCATCGGCCTGCGCTACCCGCTGGTGGAACTGGCCACCGCGGGCCTGTTCGCCTGGTGCGTCTGGGCCTGGGGCGCCAATCCGACCGGTCTCGCCTGGTGCGGCTTCTGCGCCGCCATCCTGGCGCTGGCCCTGATCGACTGGGACACCACGCTGCTGCCGGACGTCATCACGCTGCCGCTGCTGTGGGCAGGCCTGATCGTCGCCGCCCTCCACTGGACGCCCCTGCCGCTGCCGCAGGCGCTGTGGGGCGCCGTGGCGGGCTATCTCTCGCTGTGGCTGGTGACCCAGGCGTTCAAGCTGGCCACCGGCCGCGTGGGCATGGGCAACGGCGACTTCAAGCTGTTCGCCGCGCTGGGCGCCTGGTTCGGTTGGCAGGCCCTCGTGCCCATCGTGCTCATGGCTTCGGTCATCGGTGCCGTCATCGGCATTGCCCTGAAGTTCGCGAGCCAGCTGCGCGAAGGCGGCTACGTGCCCTTCGGGCCGTTCCTCGCCGGCGCCGGGCTCACGGCCCTGCTGTTCGGGCCGTCCGCCATCCTGCAGGTCCTCGGTCTCTGACAGGGCGGCCACCGTGCGGGTCGGCCTGACCGGGGGCATCGGCAGCGGCAAGAGCACCGTGCTCGGGATGCTGCGGCAACTCGGCGCAGCGACCATCGACGCCGACGCCATCTCGCGCTCGACGACGGCGGCCGGAGGAGCCGCCATCCCCGCCATCGCGCAGACCTTCGGCCCCGAGTTCATCGCCGCCGACGGCGCGCTCGATCGCGACCGGATGCGGGTGCACGTCTATGCCCACCCGCAGTCGCGGCAGACGCTCGAGGCGATCATCCATCCGCTGGTGGGCGCCGAATCCGCCCGCCAGGTGGAACAGGCAACGGCACAGGGCGCACGCTGCATCGTGTTCGACATTCCGCTGCTGGTCGAATCGGGGCGCTGGCGTGCGCAGGTCGACCGCGTGCTGGTGGTCGACTGCCTGCCCGCCACGCAGATTGCCCGGGTAGCAGCGCGCAGCGGGCTGGCCACGGCCCAGGTCGAGGCCATCATGGCGGCGCAGGCACCGCGCGGACTTCGCCTGCAGGCGGCCGACGCGGTGATCTTCAACGAGGGCCTGTCGCTGCAGGAACTGCAGGCGCAGGTCAGCTGGGTCGGCCACACGTTCGGGCTATGATGGCCGGGTCCCGTGAGCCCCAGCCGCAGCCTCGAGCGTGATCCTCTACGAATACCCGTTCAACGAACGCATCCGCACCTACCTGCGCCTGGAGCACCTGTTCCGCCGGCTGGGCGAACTGGTCTCCCGAGTGTCCCCGCTGGACCACCACTACGCACTGGCGACGATCTTCGAGGTGATGGACGTCGCCGCGCGCGCCGACCTGAAGTCCGACGTCATGAAGGACCTGGACAAGCAAAAGGGCGTGCTCAACGCCTACCGCGGCAATCCCGGCGTCTCGGAAGCGGTTCTGGATGAAGTGGTGTCCAAGCTCGACGCCTGCTTCAGCGCCCTGAACAACCTCGCCGGCAAGGCCGGCCAGTCGCTCACCGAGAACGATTGGCTCATGAGCATCCGCAGCCGCATCGGCATCCCGGGCGGCACCTGCGAATTCGACCTGCCCGCGTACTACGCGTGGCAGCAGCTCGACCCGCCCACGCGGCAGGCAGACCTCGCCCGCTGGTCCAAGCCGCTGGCGCCGCTGGCGGAATCCATCCACCTCCTGCTGCGGATGCTGCGTGACTCGGGATCGGCGCAGAAGGTGATGGCCGTGGCAGGGCAGTTCCAGCAGACCCTGCCGCAGGGCCGCACGTTCCAGCTGCTGCGGCTGCGCATCGACCCGGCCCTGCGCCTCGTGCCCGAGATCAGCGGCAACCGGCTGATGGTGTCGGTGCGGCTGATGAAGCAGGAAGGCAGCGACAAGCTGCAGCCCAGCACGGACAGCGCCGGCTTCGAACTCACCCTCTGTTCCTGAGGTTCGCATGGCGACGCAAGACAAGGCGCCCAAGCCGCGTGTCGTGGCCTGCCCGCAATGCGGCGGCAAGAGCCTGTACGCGAGTTCCAACCCCTACCGGCCGTTCTGCAGCGAGCGCTGCAAGAACCTCGATCTCGGTGCCTGGGCGGCGGAGAGCTTCCGCGTGCCCGACGAGACGCCGCCCGACGACCAGCCTTTCGGCGATCCGAAGGCGCAGTGACGGCGCGAGCGCCTAGCCTGCGTGCGTGGCGCCGCTGAAGCCGCGCTCCTGCGCGAACCACTGCAGCACCGGCACCGTGCCCGGCAGCACCGGCTGCACCTGCACCGGCAACGCCTCCCACGCGCAGCGCTGGCCCTCGTGCATGTGCAGCTCGCCCTGCCACTCGAACACCTTGCAGAAGTGCAGCCGCACCAGGGCATGCGGATAGTCGACCAGCTCGACGCGCCACGGATGCACGGCGCCGATCGTGACGCCGATCTCCTCGACCAGCTCGCGGCGCAGCGCCTGTTCGATCGACTCGCCCGGCTCGACCTTGCCGCCCGGAAATTCCCAGTAGCCCGCGTAGACCTTGCCCTCGGGCCGGCTGGTGAGCAGGAAGCGGCCGTCGTCGCGGACCAGCACGCCCACGGCCACGGCCACCTCCTTGCGCTGCGGACCGCCCTCGCGCGGACGGTCGCCGTCGGCCACCAGCACCGCCGGCGCGGCTACGCCGTGCGTCATGGATGGCGGCCGGCCCAATCGCGGGCAAACTGGTAGGCCACGCGGCCACTGCGCGAGCCGCGCTCCAGCGCCCACACCAGCGCCTCGGGCCGCGCGGCCTCGATGCCCTGCTTCGACACGCCGAAGGACGAGAGCCACTGCGCCGTGATGGCCAGGTACTCGTCCTGGCTGAAGGGATAGAAGCTCACCCACAGGCCGAACCGCTCGGACAGCGAGATCTTCTCTTCCACCACCTCGCCCGGATGCACCTCGCCGTCGTCGGTGTGCGTGTACGTGAGGTTCTCCTTCATGTACTCGGGCAGCAGGTGGCGCCGGTTGCTGGTGGCGTAGATCAGGACGTTGGGAGAGGCAGCCGCCACCGAGCCATCGAGGATGGACTTGAGCGCCTTGTAGCCGGCCTCGCCTTCCTCGAAGCTCAAGTCGTCGCAGAACACCATGAACTTCTCGGGCCGGTCGGCCACCAGGTCGACGATGTCGGGCAGGTCCACCAGGTCGGCCTTGTCCACCTCGATCAACCGCAATCCGCGCGGCGCGTACTCGTTCAGGCAGGCCTTGATCAGCGACGACTTGCCGGTGCCGCGCGCGCCCGTGAGCAGCACGTTGTTGGCCGGCTGCCCATCGACGAACTGCTCGGTGTTGCGCTGGATGCGCTCCTTCTGCGGCTCGATCTCCTTCAGGTCGCCCAGGCGGATGCCCGCCACATGGCGCACGGGCTCGAGCGAGCCGTGGCCTGACGAGCGCTTGCGATAGCGCCACGCGATGGCTTCGTCCCATTTCGGTGCCGACAGCGGCCGCGGCAGCACGGCCTCCAGGCGATCGAGCAGCCGGTTGGCGCGCGTGACGAGGTCATCCAGGTTCATGAGCGGTAGTCGGCGTTGATGGTCACGTACTCGTGGCTGAAGTCGCAGGTCCACACCGTGTCGCTGGCGGCGCCACGGCCAAGCCCCACGCGGACCGTGATCTCGGCCTGCTTCATCACGCGCTGGCCATCCTCCTCGCGGTAGGAAGGATTGCGGCCGCCCTCGACGGCCACGTGCACGTCGTCCAGCCAGAGGTCGATGCCGGCCTGGTCGAGATCGTCGATGCCCGCATAGCCCACCGCTGCCAGGATGCGACCGAGGTTGGGATCGCTCGCGAAGAACGCGGTCTTCACCAGCGGCGAATGCGCGATTGCATACGCGACCTTGCGGCATTCATCCGCATCCTTGCCGCCTTCGACGCGGACCGTGATGAACTTGGTGGCGCCCTCGCCGTCGCGCACGATGGCCTGCGCCAGCTGGCGCGCCACCTGCAGCATCGCCTCCTTCAGCGCGCGGCCATCGGCGCTGTCCAGCGACGTCACCGGTGCATGGCCCGCCTTGTTGGTGGCGATGACGACGAACGAATCATTGGTGGACGTGTCGCCGTCGACCGTGACGCGGTTGAACGAAGCCTCCGCGAGCTCGAACGCCAGCTGCTGCATCAACCCCGGCGCGACGCATGCGTCGGTGGCCAGGTAGCCGAGCATGGTGGCCATGTTCGGGCGGATCATGCCGGCGCCCTTGCTGATGCCGGTGACGTTCACATCCTTGCCACCGACGCGTGCCGTCGCGCTGAAGGCCTTGGGGATCGTGTCCGTCGTCATGATGCCCTCGGCCGCACGCAGCCAGTGATCGGGCTTCGCATCGGCGAGTGCAGCAGGCAAGCCGGCCTGGATGCGATCGACCGGCAGCGGTTCCATGATCACGCCGGTCGAGAACGGCAGCACCTGCTGCGGCGCGACGTCCAGCAAGCGCGCGAGCGCGATGCAGGTGGAGCGCGCGCGCACCAGGCCATCCTCGCCGGTGCCGGCATTCGCGTTGCCCGTGTTGATCACGAGCGCGCGGATGTCACCGGAGGCCAGGTGCTCGCGGCACACCTGCACGGGCGCCGCGCAGAAGCGGTTGCGGGTGAAGACGGCACCGACGCTGGCGCCGGGCTCGAGCAGGAAGACGGTGAGGTCCTTGCGATTGGCCTTGCGGACACCGGCTTCGGCAACGCCGATGGTGAGGCCGCGCACGGGCCGGAGGTCGCTCGCGCGTGGAGCGTTCAAGTTGACGGGCATGGGTTCCGGGGGAGGTTGTCTTCAGTTCTGGCGCCAGGGCAGGCCTCGCAGGCGCCAGCCACCCTTGCGACCGCGATGGCCTTCGGGATCGGCATCGCCTTCGAAGCCCTCGAGGATGTTGTACGCCTCGAGGCCCAGTTCGGCGGCGCGCCTGGCGGCCGCGATCGAACGCACGCCGCTGCGGCACAGCAGCACCACCTTCTTGCCGCCCGGCACGGCCTGGCGGATGCCTTCGTCGAACGCGGGATTGAGCGCCATGCCCGGCCATTGCTTCCAGGCCAGCGGCACGGCGCCGGGGACGAAACCGACCCACTCGCGCTCGGCATCCGTGCGCACGTCCACCAGCACGGCCTGGCCCGAGTGCCACCACTCGTAGGCCAGCTGCGGCGGGACGTCGCCGGCGTAGCCCTCGGCGGGCCGCACGCTGCCGGCATCGGAAGAACGATCGGGCGCTGTCATGCGCCCGATTTTGCCAGCGTGGAGAAACGCGCTAGACGATGCGCACGTTCAGGTTCGGCAGGCCGTCGATGTGGATCTCGATCAGGTCACCGCGCACCACCGGGCCCACGTTCTCGGGCGTGCCGGAATAGATGATGTCGCCGGGGTAGAGCTGGTTGGCCTGCGAGAGGTTGCTGATCTGCTCGGCCACGGACCAGAGCATCTGGCTCAGGTCGGCGCTCTGCTTGGTCTGCCCGTTCACCTTCAGCCAGATCGCGCCCTTGGTGAAGTGGCCCGTTTGCGCGACCCGGTGCACCGGCCCGAGCACGGCCGAGTGGTCGAAGCTCTTGCCGATCTCCCACGGCTTCTTCTGGTCGCCCATCGCGCGCTGCAGGTCCCGGCGGGTCATGTCCAGCCCGAGCGTGTAGCCGTACACATGGTCGAGCGCCTGCGCGGCCGGGATGTCGCGGCCGCCCTTGCCGATCATTGCGACCAGCTCGACCTCGTAGTGGTAGTTCTTGGTGAGCGTCGGGTATGGATGGTCGGCCACCGTGCCCGTGGGCACGTGCTGGATGGCGTCGGTCGGCTTCTGGAAGAAGAACGGCGGCTCGCGCGTCGGGTCCGATCCCATCTCGCGCGAGTGGGCGGCGTAGTTGCGACCGATGCAATAGATGCGGCGCACCGGGAACACTTCATCCGTGCCCACGACGGGGATGGTGACGTCCGGCACGGCGAAGGCCATGCGGGCACCCAAGCTGCCCGACGCGCCCGAAGCTCCGGTGGTGCCGCTCGCGCATCCGCCGAGCGCGGTGCCCGCGGCCACGGCTGCGCCGCCGAAGAATGTCCTGCGATCCATGGTGTGTGTCTCCTTGTGCTTGATGGCGGCCGCAAGTATCGAGGCCTCATCGCTGCACCGCTGTTGCGAAACCGCAGTGTTGGTGAAAACCCTCTGACCACCGACTGACCACGCCCCGCAAAGTTTGTTTGCTAACACAACCGGGACCACCCGCAAGCAAGGAGACATGCATGACCCAAGCACAAGCACCCCGTCGTCGCAGCCTGCTCAAGGGCGCGGCCATCGCCGCAGGCGCCATGTCGGCGCCGATGGTGGCCGGCGCGCAGCAGACCACCTCGTTCCGGTTCCAGAGCACGTGGCCGGCCAAGGACATCTTCCACGAGTTCGCGCAGGACTTCGCCAAGAAGGTGAACGACATGGCGGGCAGTCGCCTGAAGATCGAAGTGCTGCCGGCAGGCGCGGTCGTCCCGGCCTTCCAGCTGCTGGAGGCAGTGAACAAGGGCACGCTTGACGGCGGCCATGGCGTCGTCGCCTACCACTACGGCAAGAACTCCGCGCTGGCGCTGTGGGGCTCGGGCCCGGCCTTCGGCATGGACCCGAACATGGTGCTCGCATGGCACTACTACGGCGGCGGCAAGGCGCTGCTGGAAGAGATCTACAAGTCCATCAACATGGACGTGGTGTCGTACCTGTATGGCCCCATGCCCACGCAGCCGCTCGGCTGGTTCAAGAAGCCGATCTCCAACATCTCGCAGATGAAGGGCCTGAAGTACCGCACGGTGGGCCTGGCGGTGGACCTGTTCACCGACCTGGGCGCCGCGGTCAACCCGCTGCCCGGCGGCGAGATCGTGCCCGCGCTGGACCGCGGCCTGATCGACGCGGCGGAATTCAACAACGCCTCGTCGGACAAGGCGCTTGGCTTCCCCGACGTCGCCAAGAACTGCATGCTGCAAAGCTTCCACCAGTCCGGCGAGCAGTTCGAGGTGCTGTTCAACAAGTCCAAGTACAACGCGCTGCCGCAGGACCTGAAGTCGATCATCGACTACGCGGTGCAGGCCTCGTCGGCGGACTTCTCCTGGAAGGCCATCGACCGCAATTCCAAGGACTACATCGACCTGAAGACCAAGGACAAGATCGCGTTCTACAAGACGCCCGATTCCATCCTGAAGGCGCAGCTCGACTCCTGGGACAGGGTGGTGGCCAAGAAGTCGACCGAGAACCCGTTCTTCAAGAAGGTGCTCGATTCGCAGAAGGCCTTTGCGCAGCGCGCCGGCCAGTGGCAGGGCGACTACATGGTCGACTTCAAGATGGCCTGGAACCGCTACTTCGGCGGCAAGAAGGCCTGACGCGCCTGCTGCCCGGAGCGGCCAGCCTCGGGAACCTCCCGACGCTGGCCGTTTTCTTGGAGCGTCCCGTTCCGCATTCGCATCCAACCCACACGACACATGACGACTGAACGATTGCTCCACGCGGTGGAGGCCTTCAGCACCTGGATCGGCAAGGCGTTCGCCTGGCTGATCGTCGCGCTGATGCTGATGGTCTGCATCGAGGTCTTCAAGCGCTACATCATCAACATGCCGACCGCCTGGGTGTTCGACGTCAGCAACATGATGTACGGCACGCTGTTCATGATGTCCGGGGCCTATGCCCTGTCCAAGGACGCCCACGTGCGCGGCGACTTCCTGTACGGCAGCATGAAGCCGCGCACGCAGGCGGCGCTGGACCTGGTGCTGTACGTGGCCTTCTTCCTGCCCGGCATCATCGCCCTCACATGGGCGGGATGGGTGTACGCGGGCGATGCGCTGGCCATCCGCGAGACGACGTTCAACGCCGTGCCGCTGCCGATCTATCCGTTCAAGTTCATCATCCCGATCGCCGGTGCGACGGTGCTGCTGCAGGGGCTCACCGAGATGCTGCGTTGCGTTGCCTGCCTGCGCGACGGCGAGTGGCTGCCACGCCTGGACGACGCGGAGGAGATCGACGTCGTCGAGCAGCAGCTGGCCGGCAGCACCTACGTCGACGAAGAGGCGCGGCGCGACGCGATCGCCAAAGCCAAGTCCATCGACGAAGCCGCGCGCCAGCGCATGGAGCAGGAATGAACGCCCTCTTTCCCTTCATCAGCGACGCCGCGCTCGGGCTGACGATGCTCGTGCTGATCGTCGTGGTCATCATGCTCGGCTTCCCGACCGCCTTCACCCTCATGGGGCTGGGCATCATGTTCGGGTGGATCGCGTTCTACGACCCCAACGTGCATTTCTGGGGCAACCGCATCTTCGACCTGATGGTGCAGCGCGCCTTCGGGGCGATGAACAACGACACGCTGATCTCCATCCCGCTGTTCGTGCTCATGGGCTACGTGATGGAACGCGGGGCGCTGGTGGACAAGATGTTCTACAGCGTGCAGCTCGCATTCCGGCGCCTTCCCGGGTCGCTGGCGATCACCACGCTGATCATCTGCACCTTCTGGGGTATCGCGTCGGGCCTGGTCGGCGCGGTCGTGGTGCTGATGGGCGTGATCGCGATGCGGCCGATGCTCAACGCCGGCTACGACGTGCGGCTGGCATCCGGCGTCATCACCGCCGGGGGCACGCTCGGCATCCTGATCCCGCCGTCCGTGATGATCATCGTCTACGCCGCCGTCGCGGGCCAGTCGGTGGTGAAGCTGTACGCGGCGGCGATGTTCCCCGGTTTCTTCCTCTCGCTGCTGTACCTGATCTACATCGTCGGCTGGGTTCTGATCAATCCGAAGATCGCACCGCGGCTGCCGCCCGAGCAGACGCGGGTGCCCATCCCGGAGTGGCTCACGCAGCTGTCGACGACGTATTCGCCGCGCATGGTGCCCGCCTTCTTCGCGGCGCTGCTCTCGCCGCGCAAGGCGCTGGCGCTGCCCGGTGGCGGCTCGGTGGCTTCCGCGCAGGCGATCGGTCCCGGGCGCCTGCTGCGCGGCCTCGCGATCTCCAGCATCCCGCTCATGCTGGCGCTCGTCACCATGGGCACGACCTGGTGGTACGTGGTGGTCTATTCGCAGAAGGACGACCGGCCCGCCATCACGGCCACGCAGCCCGCCGACAAGCAGGTCGCAACGGTCGGCAAGGGCCAGGACGTCCCCGGTCCGCAGCTCGCGGGTGGCGGGCTGCAGGAGCCGCCCGCCGAGCCGGCGCAGAAGGCAGCTGCGCCCTTGGGCGGCCTGGCCGAGCCCCCCGGTTCCGACAGCGGCACGACGGCGTCCTCGGGTGGGCTGCAGGAGCCGCCCGGATCCGCACCGGCCGCGGAGTCCACCAGCTCCGGCGACACCCTGCAGCGCCTGGACGTCCCGCAGGGAGAGGCCACCCACGTCGCGGTGCCGGACGCGTTCTACCTCGGCTTCTGGATCCTCACGGCCATCCTCGCGGCGGTGCTGCTCTGGTACTACTGGCGCTTCGACGCCGCGCAGTTCGAGATCCTGCGCATGCTCACCTCGTCGGTGATGCCGCTGGCGGTGCTCACCTTCGTCGTGCTGGCCGTGATCCTGTTCGGCATCACCACCGCCACCGAGTCCGCGGCTGTGGGCGCGGCCGGTGCGTTCCTGATGGCGTGGCAGGCGAAGACCCTCACGTGGCAGCGCATCAAGGAAGCGGTGTTCCTCACCGCCAAGACGACGGCCATGGTCTGCTGGCTGTTCATCGGCTCGGCCATCTTCAGCGCGGTGTTCGCCATCCTCGGCGGGCAGGCGCTGGTGGAACACTGGGTGCTCAGCCTGGACCTGTCGCCGCTGCAGTTCCTGATGCTGTCGCAGGCGATCATCTTCGTCCTCGGCTGGCCGCTGGAATGGACCGAGATCATCGTGATCTTCGTGCCGATCTTCCTGCCGCTGCTGCAGCACTTCAACATCGACCCGATGCTCTGGGGCGTGCTGGTCTTCGTGAACCTGCAGGCCGCGTTCCTGTCGCCGCCGGTGGCCATGTCGGCCTTCTACCTGAAGGGCGTGTCGCCGCCGCACGTGACGATCAACCAGATCTTCGCGGGGATGATGCCTTACATGCTGATCGTGATCGTCTGCATGGTGCTGATGTACATCTGGCCGTCGCTGACGCTCTGGCTGCCGAACTACCTGTACGGTTGAGCGGGCGGACGCGACCCTGCGGCAAAGGCGCCCCTCGGGGCGCCTTTGTCTTTCGGCGGAGGCGCCGGTGGTTCGTTGACGTTGACGTAAACGTCAATTAAGCTGCCGCGTGGAGACTTCGTGCGCCGGCCCCCGGCGCGCTTGCCAGGAACCCATCCCCATGACCGACCTGTCCGCCGAATTCAAGGCGCTCGCCGAGTACCGCCCGACCCACAAGGTCCGCTTCGTCACCGCCGCCAGCCTGTTCGACGGCCACGACGCCGCCATCAACATCATGCGGCGCATCCTGCAGGGCATGGGCGCCGAGGTCATCCACCTCGGCCACAACCGCAGCGTCGACGAGGTCGTCACCGCCGCATTGCAGGAGGACGTGCAGGGCATCGCCGTCAGTTCCTACCAGGGCGGCCACGTGGAGTACTTCAAGTACATGGTCGACCTGCTGCGCCAGCGGGGCGGCGCCCACATCCAGGTGTTCGGGGGCGGCGGCGGCGTCATCGTGCCGGCGGAGATCCGCGACCTGCACGACTACGGCGTGGCGCGCATCTACAGCCCCGAGGACGGCCAGCGCATGGGCCTGCAGGGAATGATCGGCGAGATGGTGATGCGCTGCGACAAGGACCTCGCACCGCTCGCGCCGCGCGACGCGAAGGCCATCCAGGGCCACACCGATGCGCATTGGCGCGCGCTGGCCCAGCTGATCACGGCGATCGAGAACGGCGCCGCCGAAGCCGCGCTCCTGCAGCAACTGCGCGACGGCGCGGCCACGCGCAAGGTGCCGGTGCTGGGCATCACCGGCACCGGCGGCGCAGGCAAGTCCTCGCTCACCGACGAACTGATCCGGCGATTGCGCCTGGACCAGGCCGACCGGCTGCGCGTCGCGGTGATCTCGATCGACCCGTCACGGCGCAAGAGCGGCGGCGCGCTGCTGGGCGACCGCATCCGCATGAACGCCATCGGGCCGTGGCAGCAAGGCGCGCGCGTTTTCATGCGATCGCTGGCCACGCGCGATTTCGGCAGCGAGATCTCGAAGGCGCTGCCCGACGTCATCGCCGCGTGCAAGGCCGCCGGGTTCGACCTGGTGGTGGTCGAGACCTCCGGCATCGGCCAGGGCGACGCCGCAATCGTGCCGCTGGTGGACGTGCCGATGTACGTGATGACGCCGGAGTTCGGGGCCGCCAGCCAGCTCGAGAAGATCGACATGCTCGACTTCGCCGAGTTCGTGGCGATCAACAAGTTCGACCGCAAGGGCTCGGCCGACGCGCTGCGCGACGTTGCCAAGCAGGTGCAGCGCAACCGCGAGGCCTGGGGCAAGCGGCCCGAGGAAATGCCGGTGTTCGGCACCATGGCCGCACGCTTCAACGACGACGGCGTGACGGCCCTGTACCAGGCGCTGAAGCCGCGCCTGCAGGACCTGGGGCTGCAGCTGCAGGAGGGCCGCCTGCCCGCCGCTAACGTGCGCCACAGCACCAACCAGACCCCGATCGTGCCCGCACCGCGCGTGCGCTACCTGGCCGAGATCAGCGACACCGTGCGCGGCTACAAGAAGCGCGCCCGGGCGCAGGCGAAGCTGGCGCGCGAAGTGCAGCAGCTGAAGGAAGCGGCGCGCATGCTGAAGGTGGACAAGCCCGATCGCGCCCCGGCCGCCGAGGCCGCACTCGACCTGGCCGGCCAGCGTCTCGCCCGCATGGATCGCGACGCGCTGCACCTGCTCAAGCAGTGGCCCGACCTGCAGCAGGCCTATGCGGGCGACGAGTACGTGGTGAAGATCCGCGACAAGGAGATCCGCACCGCGCTGACGACCACCTCGCTCTCCGGCACCAAGGTGCGCAAGGTCGCCCTGCCCCGCTACGAGGACCACGGCGAGATCGTGCAGTGGCTGATGCTGGAGAACGTTCCGGGCAGCTACCCGTACACGGCCGGCACCTTCGCCTTCAAGCGCGAGAACGAGGACCCGACGCGGATGTTCGCGGGCGAAGGCGACGCCTTCCGCACCAACCGCCGCTTCAAGCTGCTGTCCGAGGGCATGCCGGCCAAGCGGCTGTCCACCGCCTTCGACTCGGTCACGCTGTACGGCAACGACCCGGACCTGCGGCCCGACATCTACGGCAAGGTGGGCAACTCCGGCGTGTCGATCGCGACGCTGGACGACATGAAGGTGCTGTATTCGGGCTTCGACCTGTGCAACCCCAGCACCTCGGTGTCGATGACGATCAACGGCCCGGCGCCCTCGATCCTGGCGATGTTCATGAACACCGCCATCGACCAGCAGCTGGAGAAGTTCCGCACCGACAACGGCCGCGATCCCACCGACACCGAGGCCGGCAAGATCCGCGAGTGGGTGCTGGCCAACGTGCGCGGCACGGTGCAGGCCGACATCCTGAAGGAAGACCAGGGCCAGAACACCTGCATCTTCTCGACCGAGTTCTCGCTGAAGGTGATGGGCGACATCGCCGAATACTTCGTGCACCACAACGTGCGCAACTTCTATTCGGTGTCGATCTCGGGCTACCACATCGCCGAGGCCGGGGCCAACCCGATCAGCCAGCTGGCGTTCACGCTCTCCAACGGCTTCACGCTGGTCGAGGCGTACCTCGCCCGCGGCATGCACATCGACGACTTCGCGCCCAACCTGTCGTTCTTCTTCTCCAACGGCATGGACCCCGAGTACACCGTGATGGGCCGGGTGGCACGCCGCATCTGGGCGGTGGCGATGAAGGAGAAGTACGGCGCCAACGAGCGCAGCCAGAAGCTCAAGTACCACATCCAGACCTCGGGCCGCAGCCTGCACGCCCAGGAGATCCAGTTCAACGACATCCGCACCACGCTGCAGGCGCTGATCGCGATCTACGACAACTGCAACTCGCTGCACACCAACGCGTTCGACGAGGCGATCACCACGCCCACCGAGGACAGCGTGCGGCGCGCCATGGCCATCCAGCTGATCATCAACCGCGAGTGGGGCCTGGCCAGGAACGAGAACCCGAATCAGGGCGCGTTCATCATCGATGAGCTCACCGAGCTGGTCGAAGAGGCGGTGCTGGCCGAGTTCGAGCGAATCGCCGAACGCGGCGGCGTGCTCGGCGCGATGGAGACGGGCTACCAACGCGGCCGCATCCAGGACGAGAGCATGCATTACGAGATGCTCAAGCACACCGGCGAACTGCCCATCGTGGGCGTCAACACCTTCCGCAACCCGCACGGCGACGCCGTCCTCGAGAAGCTGGAGCTGGCCCGGTCCACGGAGGACGAGAAACAGGGCCAGCTGCGCCGGCTGCAGGAGTTCCACCAGCGCCACGCCAGCGAAGCGCCGGCCATGCTCCGGCGCCTGCAGCAGGCGGTCATCGACAACCGGAACGTGTTCGAGGTGCTCATGGATGCCGTGCGGGTCTGCTCCCTCGGCCAGATCACCAGTTCCCTGTTCGAGGTGGGCGGCCAGTACCGGCGCAACATGTAGCCGTCAGTCGGCTGACAGCCTGGGGCGCCCGCGGGCGGCTCCACGCGGAACTACTTACGGGGTTACCCCGTTCCGCAGTGCAACACGCATTCCTAGCATTGCGGGTTCCGGCGCGCCCCCCGCACGCCAAGAAGGAGTGCGCGCGTCTTGCCTGCTGAGATCATTCTCGAGACCAAGGGACTCACGAAGGAGTTCAAGGGCTTCGTCGCCGTCAGCAACGTCGACCTGACGGTGCGGCGTGGCGACATCCACGCGCTGATCGGGCCCAACGGAGCAGGCAAGACCACCTTCTTCAACCTGCTCACCAAGTTCCTGGCCCCCACCCGGGGCACCATCACCTACCAGGGCCAGGACATCACCTCGGAGAAGCCGGCGCAGACCGCGCGTCGCGGCATCGTCCGGTCGTTCCAGATCTCCGCCGTCTTCCCGCACATGACGGTGCTGGAGAACGTGCGCGCCGCCCTGCAGCGCAACCTGGGCACCTCGTTCCATTTCTGGAAGTCCGAGCGCTCGCTGCACCACCTGCACGACCGCGCGATGCAGCTGCTGCACGAGGTCGACCTGCAGGACTTCGCCTCCGAGATGACGGTCAACCTGCCCTACGGCCGCAAGCGCGCGCTGGAGCTGGCAACCACCATGGCGCTGGAACCCGACCTGATGCTGCTGGACGAACCCACGCAGGGCATGGGCCACGAGGACGTGCACCGCGTCACCCAGTTGATCAAGAAGGTGGCCGCGGGTCGCACCATCCTGATGGTCGAACACAACATGAACGTCGTCTCGTCGATCGCCGACCGCATCACGGTGCTGCAGCGCGGCTCGGTGCTCGCCGACGGCCCATACTCGGAAGTCTCCCGCAACCCGCAGGTCATCGAGGCCTACATGGGCAGCACCGGCGCCGAACTGCAGGGAGCCCACTGATGCTCAACGGCAAGGATCTGCTGCGCATCGAGGGACTGCAGGCCTGGTATGGCGAGTCGCACATCCTGCACGGCGTCGACCTCTCGGTGCGCGAGGGCGAGGTGGTCTGCCTGCTCGGACGCAATGGCGCGGGCCGCACGACCACGCTGCGCGCCATCGTCGGCCTGACCGGCGCACGCAAGGGATCGATCGCCATCAACGGCACCGAGGCGGTGCGGCTGGCGCCGCACAGGATCGCCAAGCTCGGGGTGGGCTACTGCCCCGAGGAGCGCGGCATCTTCTCCAGCCTGTCGGCCGAGGAGAACCTGCGCCTGCCGCCCGCGGTGGCCGAAGGCGGCATGTCGATCGACGAGATCTACGCCATGTTCCCGAACCTGAAGGAACGTGCCGGCAGCCCCGGCACGCGCCTGTCCGGCGGCGAGCAGCAGATGCTGGCCGTGGCCCGCATCCTGCGCACCGGCGCGCGCCTGCTGCTGCTGGACGAGATCTCCGAAGGCTTGGCGCCGGTCATCGTGCAGAAGCTCGGCGAGATGATCCGCACGCTCAAGGCCAAGGGCTACACCATCATGCTGGTGGAGCAGAACTTCCGTTTCGCCGCGCCGCTGGCCGACCGCTTCTACGTCATGGAGCACGGCCGCATCGTCCAGCAATTCGCCCAATCGGAACTCGCCAGCAGGATGGACATGCTGCACGAGTACCTGGGCGTCTGAGTCTTTCACGTTCCCCCACTGTCCCAAGGAGACAAGCCATGAAGAAGCATCTGACCCGATCCGCGCTGGCCCTGGCGCTGAGCGCCGCCTTCGCCGCGCCCGTGTTCGCCGCCGCCAACGAGGTCGTCATCGGCGACATCGACGACATGTCGGGTGTCTACGCCGACGTGATCGGCCAGGGTGGCGTCGAAGCTGCCAAGATGGCCATCGCCGACTTCGGTGGCACCGTGCTGGGCAAGAAGATCACCTTCCTGAGCGCCGACCACCAGAACAAGCCGGACATCGGCGCCTCCAAGTTCCGCGAGTGGGCGGACCAGAACGGCGTCAACATGGTCCTGGGCGGCTCGAACACGGGCGTGTCCATCGCCATGTCCAAGGTGGCCGGCCAGAAGAAGGTGCCCTTCTTCGCGATCGGCGCCGCGGGCGCGTCGCTCACCAACGAGGACTGCACGCCGTATAGCGTGCACTACGCCTACGACACCACGTCGCTGGCCAACGGCACCGCCACCGCGATCACCAAGGAAGGCGGCAAGAGCTGGTACTTCCTTACCGCCGACTACGCGTTCGGGACGCAGCTGCGCACCGCCGCCACCGAGGTCGTCGAGAAGAACGGCGGCAAGTCGCTGGGCGAAGTGCGCGTGCCGCTGGGCACCACCGACTTCTCGTCGTTCCTGCTGCAGGCCCAGGGCTCCAACGCGCAGGTGCTGGGCCTGGCCAACGCCGGCACGGACTTCACCAACTCGCTGAAGGCCGCGCAGGAGTTCGGCATCACCAAGAAGATGAAGCCTGCCGCGCTGCTGGCGTTCATCAGCGACATCCACTCGCTGGGCCTGAAGACGGCGCAGGGCCTGTACCTCACCACCGGCTGGTACTGGGACACCGACAACGACACGCGCGCCTGGTCCAAGCGCTACTTCAACGTCATGAAGAAGATGCCGACCATGAACCAGGCGGCGTACTACTCGGCCACCATCCAGTACCTGAACGCCGTCAAGGCCGTGGGTTCGACGGATCCCGACAAGGTGATGGCGCAGCTGAAGAAGCAGAAGATCAACGACATGTTCGCCAAGAACGGCTACATCCGTGCGGACGGCGTGATGATCCACACCATGTACGTCATGCAGGTCAAGAAGCCCGAGGACTCCAAGTACCCCTGGGACTACTACAAGCAGGTGCGCACCATGAACGGCGACGAGGCCTTCGGCCCCATCACCGGCAAGTGCTCCATCGCCAAGAAGTCCTGACCTGAGCCCCCACGGCCCGGCGGCGATGCTGCCGGGCCGCAGCCCCCGCGCCCCGCTCCATGACCGAAATCTTCGGATATCCGTTGCCCGTCATCCTGGGCCAGCTCATGCTGGGCCTGGTCAACGGATCCTTCTACGCGATGCTCAGCCTCGGGCTGGCCGTCATCTTCGGCCTGCTCGGGGTCGTGAACTTCGCGCACGGGGCGTTCTACATGCTCGGGGCCTTCGCGGCCTTCATCGCGATGGACAAGCTGGGCATCAACTACTGGCTGGCGCTCCTCGTGGCGCCGCTGGTGGTGGGCGCCTTCGGCGTGGTGCTGGAACGCCTGTTCCTCAAGCGCATCTACAAGCTGGACCCGCTGTATGGCCTGCTGCTCACCTTCGGCATGGCGCTGATCTTCGAGGGCGTGATGCGCGACCAGTACGGCGCATCGGGCCAGTCGTACCCGGTGCCCGACGCGCTGCAGGGCGTGTTCAACCTGGGCTTCATGATCCTGCCGATCTACCGCGCCTGGGTCATCGCCGCATCGCTGGTGATCTGCTTCACCACGTGGTTCGTGATCGAGCGCACCTCGCTGGGCGCGACGCTGCGCGCGGCCACCGAGAACCCGCGCCTGGTGCAGGCGTTCGGCATCAACGTGCCGATCATCGTCACCCTGACCTACGGCGCCGGTGTCGCGCTGGCCGCGCTGGCAGGCGTGCTGTCCGCGCCGGTCGTGCAGGTCTCGCCGCTCATGGGGTCGTCGCTCGTCGTCGTGGTGTTCGCCGTCGTGGTGATCGGCGGCATGGGGTCGATCTTCGGCGCCATCGTCAGCGGCCTGGCGCTGGGCATGGTGGAGGGCTTTACCAAGGTCATCTACCCCGAGGCGTCCACGATCGTCGTGTTCGTCATCATGGCCATCGTCCTGGTGCTGCGCCCCGCAGGCCTGTTCGGCAAGGAGTGAGCGTGAACCGCGCCACCGCCATCGTCTACGCCCTCCTCGTGCTCGCCGGGCTCCTCGCGCCCTGGCTGAACATCTATCCGGTCTATCTCATGACCTTCTACGCGTTCGCGATCTTCGCCTGCGCGTTCAACCTGCTGCTCGGATTCGGCGGGATGCTCTCATTCGGGCATGCCGCGTACTTCGGCCTGGGCTCGTACATCACCAGCTGGCTCACCACGGCCCAGGGCTGGTCCACGATCCCGGCCATCCTGGCCGGCATGGTCGTCGCCGGTCTCGCCGGCGTGGTGGTCGGGGGGCTGGCAATCCGCCGCTCGGGAATCTACTTCGCCATGATCACGCTCGCCCTGGGGCAGCTGGTCTACTTCGTGTGCCTGCAGGCCCCCTTCACCGGCGGCGAGAACGGCATCCAGGGCGTGCCGCGCGGCACCCTGCTGGGCGTGCTCAACCTGCGCGACGACCTGCACATGTACTACTTCGTGTTCGCGGTCATGGTGGCGGTCTTCCTGATGATCCGCCGCATCGTCTCCTCGCCGTTCGGCCAGGTGCTCAAGGCGATCCGCGAGAACGAGCCGCGCGCCATCTCGCTGGGCTATACGGTCGAGCGCTACAAGCTGCTGGTCTTCGTGCTGTCGGCCGCCATCGCCGGCCTGGCCGGTTCGCTCAAGGCGCTGGTCCTGGGCTTCTCCACCCTCACCGACGTGTTGCAGGCAACGTCGGGTGAGGTGATCCTGATGACGCTGCTCGGCGGTGCCGGCACCTTCCTGGGGCCGGTGGTGGGCTCCGGCGTGGTCATCACGCTGCAGGACGTGCTGTCCGACCGCGTCGGCTCCTGGGTCACCGTGATCATCGGCGGCATCTTCGTGCTGTGCGTGCTCGCGTTCCGCAAGGGCCTGGTCGGCGAATTCGTCGCCTGGCTGGATCGGCGCGCCGCACGCAACCGCGCGCGCGCCTGAGCGGCGCCTGTCGTCCATGTGATTGGCGCGCTGACGCAGGCGCCGTACGCTGCGGCATCACTTCAAGGAGACAGGCATGGCAGATCTCTTCACGCTGCAGGGCCGCGTGGCCCTGGTCACCGGCGGCTCGCGCGGCATCGGCCGCATGATCGCCGCGGGCTTCCTGCGCCAGGGGGCCAAGGTCTACATCACGTCGCGCAAGGCCGACACCTGCCAGCAGACCGCGCGCGAACTGTCGCCGCTGGGGCCGTGCATTGCATTGCCGGCCGACGTGTCGACGGTCGAGGCTTGCCAGGCGCTCGCGGTGGAGATGGGGCAGCGTGAACGCGCCCTGCACATCCTCGTCAACAACGCCGGCGCGGCATGGGGCGAGGACTTCGACACCTTCCCCGAGAAGGGCTGGGACAAGGTCGTCGACCTGAACATGAAGACGCCGTTCTTCCTCACCCAGGCCATGCACGCGCTGCTGAAGGCGGGCGCGTCGGCCGAGCGCCCGGCGAAGGTGATCAACATCGCCTCCATCGACGGCATCTCGGTCAATCCCTGGGAGACCTACTCGTACGCCGCCAGCAAGGCCGGCCTGATCCACCTGACCAAACGCATGGCGCTGCGCCTGGCCAAGGACAGCATTGTGACGAGCGGCATCGCGCCCGGCCCGTTCGCGTCGGAGATGAACAAGCAGGCGCGCGACCACGCCGACGAAGTGGCGCAGCGCGTGCCCGTGGGCCGCATCGGCAACGACGACGACATGGCCGGCGCGGCCATCTTCCTGGCCTCGCGCGCCGGCGACTACGTGGTGGGCGAGACGCTGGTGGTGGACGGCGGCGTCACGCACGCGCGCGGCTGAGCGCTGCCGCGCGCAACACTCAGACGCGCCAGTTCTGCGGTCCGCGGCTGGCGATCTTGGCCGCGCCGACACGATTGCCCAGCTCGGCGCAGCGCCCGAGCGGCCAGCCCTGCTCCAGCCCGAACAGCATCGCGCCGCGCCAGGCATCGCCACAGCCCGTGGGATCGACCACCGCGTCGGCCTTGATGGCCGGCACGTGCGTCTTCTCGCCGCCGATCCAGACGTCGCAGCCCTGGCCGCCCAGCGTCACCACCAGGCCCTGGACCTTGCGCGAGATGTCCGCCGGGCTCCAGCCCGTGCGCTCGCTGAGCATCTTCCCTTCGTAGTCGTTGACGGTGACCCAGGTCGC
Source organism: Ramlibacter sp. MMS24-I3-19 (assembly GCF_050320135.1). Taxonomy (NCBI): domain Bacteria; kingdom Pseudomonadati; phylum Pseudomonadota; class Betaproteobacteria; order Burkholderiales; family Comamonadaceae; genus Ramlibacter; species Ramlibacter sp. MMS24-I3-19. The sequence continues at coordinate 153,006 of NZ_CP190017.1, forward strand.
CTGTTCGATGAACGTGGCCAGCTCGCGGCCGTCGAACATCGGCAGCCCCTGGCCCGGATCGAACACGAACGGGATGTCGGCGGCACGGAACTGCTGCGCGTGCTGCAGCATGGCGTCGCGGCCATCGGGCGAGATGATTCCCAGCTTGATGTCGGGACGCTTCTCGATGCGCGTGACATGGGCCTGCGTCATCGCGCCGGGATGGAAGGCGGTGATCTGGTTGTTGTCCAGGTCCGTCATGATCATCGCCTGCGCCGTGTACGCGCCGTCGATCTGGCGCACGAAGTCGGTGCTGATGCCCAGCGACTGCAAGCGCTCGACGTAGCTGGCGCCATCGTTGCCCAGCGTGGCCATCGGCAGCGGCTCGCCACCGAGCATCTTCAGCGCATAGGCGATGTTGCCGGCGCAGCCGCCGAAGTCACGGCGCAGGCCGGGCACCAGGAACGAGACGTTCAGGATGTGCAGCTGGTCCGGCATGATCTGCTGCGCGAAGCGACCCTCGAAGGTCATGATGGTGTCGAACGCGAGGGATCCGCAGATGACGGCTGCCATGGTGTGTTGCCTGGAAAGAAGGAAAAGCGTTCAGGGATAGAAGGCCAGCACGCGGTAGCCCGCGATCCGGCCGCTGTCGGCGGGGGCACCGACCGCGATGGCCACCGTGCCCGACCAGTCGCCGTGCGCCGGCAGCGTGTCGGAGGTGGCGCCCAGCTCGCGCGGAGTGAGCACCTTGCGCACCAACGGTTGGTCCTGCGCGTCGGTCAGCGTGAGCTCCACCGCCGGGATGGCGACGGCCTGCGCCGCCTGGTTCTTCAGCGTGACGTTCAGGCGGTAGGCGTCCTGGCGCAGCCTCGTGAACCCGCTGCTGTCGATTCCCACCGCGTCGATGCGCCGCAACGGTTCGATCCTGCAGCCAAGCGGCCGGCAGAGCGCCTGCAATGGGCCCCGCCACTCGGGATGCATTGCGGCAAGCCGGTCGCGTTCCTGCACCGCCACCTGCGCGGCCAGCAGCAGCGCAAGCAGCAGGCTGGCCAACAGCAGCAATCGCCGCACGCCGGACCGGCGCCAGAAGGCCTGGCGCCGCGCCTTGCGCACGAACGTCACGGCGTCGAGCGACGGGTCGTAGATGCTGCGCGGGCCTTGGTCGTCGTCGTCCAGCAGTTCGATGCGTGGACGCGTGGCCATCAACTCCGATCGCACGAAGTCCACGGGCGAGGCGTAGCCCACTTCGGGCGGCAGCTCCGAGCGCGGACCGGCCGGCGCCTCCAGGTCCAGCTGCGACGGCGAGTCGACTTCGCGCACCTGGATCGCATCGGAGGGGAAGAACGAGGGCAGCTCCGAAGGCGTGCCGCTCGGGCGCTTGAGCGGCAGCGGGACCGCTTGCGGCACGGCAGGAGCCGGCGTCGGCTCCAGGGGTGCCGGCCTGGACAGCGGTGCCAGCGAGAGCTCCTGCTCGCCACGCGGCGCCGGGCTCGCGACCGGCGGAACCGCGGTCAGGGGCGCCGACATGGTCATCGATGCCTCCGCCGCCGCGTCGGCGTCGCCGCCATCGACCACCTGGCGCATGTGGGCGCCGGCGTCGAACACTTCCGAGCAGTGGCCGCACCGAACCCAGCCGTCGGAGATCTTCAGCTGGTCCGGCACCACCTTGAACAGGGTGCCGCAGGCCGGGCACCCGGTGATCATGCTCATGGGCCCGGGATTGTAGAAGGCCGGCTCAGCGCCGAGCCGTCATCAGGATCCAGCCGTCTTCGCTATCGGCGACTGACAGCGGCACGAACGGCGCATAGGCGCGGGTCAGTTCCTCGGCCTGCCGCTCGAGGATGCCGGCCAGCACCAGATGCCCGCCGGCCGTGACGTGACCGCACAGCAGCGGCGCCAGCACCTTGAGCGGCGTAGCCAGGATGTTGGCCAGCACCACGTCGTAGGCGCCCTGCGCCGCATCGGGCAGCCCGACGGCATGCAGCGCAACGTCATTGGCCTGCGCGTTGTCCAGCGTGGAGCGCACCGCGGCCTCGTCGATGTCCACCGCATCCACCGTCGCGGCGCCGAACTTCGCGGCACCGATGGCCAGGATGCCGGAGCCGCAACCGTAATCGAGGACGCGCAGCCCCCGCAGTGGCTGGCGCGCGATCCAGCGCAGGCACATGCGCGTGGTCGGATGGGTGCCGGTGCCGAATGCCAGGCCCGGGTCGAGCCGGATGACCTGCCGCGCCTGCTCGGGCGGCTCGTGCCAGGTGGGCACGATCCAGAACTCGGGCGTGACATCGACCGGTGCGAACTGGGATTGCGTGAGCCGCACCCAGTCCTGGTCGGCCACCTCGGCCACGTCCACCACACGGCCGCCGGCGAAGAAGTCCTGGGCCTGCAGCAGTTGCGAGGCTTCGTCCGCTGCCTCGCGGGACGGGAACAGCGCCAGCACGCGCGAGCGCTGCCAGCCTTCCTTGGGCGGTGGCATGCCGGGCTCGCCGAAGAGGGCCTGCTCCGCCTCGGTGTGCGCGTCGGCGTCCTCGACCGAGACGCTCAGCGCCTCGAGCGCTTCCAGCGCGTCGCTGACGGCCTCGACCTGGTCCTCGGCGCAGAGCAGGCGCAGTTCGAACATGTCAGCGACGTGGCAAGCGCCAGGCCTTCAGCGCTTGTGGTGCGACAGCCACTGCTCGAGGTAGTGGATGTTGGTGCCGCCGGCCATGAACTTGGCGTCCACCATCAGCTCGCGGTGCAGCGGGATGTTGGTGTTGATGCCTTCGACCACGGTCTCGAGCAGGGCCGTGCGCATGCGGGCCAGGGCCTGCTCGCGCGTGTCGCCGTGCACGATAATCTTGCCGATCATCGAGTCGTAGTTCGGCGGCACGAAGTAGTTGTTGTACACGTGCGAGTCGACGCGCACGCCAGGGCCGCCAGGCGCGTGCCACAGCGTGATGCGACCGGGGGACGGCGTGAACTTGTACGGATCCTCGGCGTTCACGCGGCACTCGATGGCGTGGCCACGGATGCCGATGTCGCGCTGCGTGAACGGCAGCTTCTCGCCGGCGGCCACCAGGATCTGCGTCTTGACGATGTCGATGCCGGTGATCAGCTCCGTCACCGGATGCTCCACCTGCACGCGGGTGTTCATCTCGATGAAATAGAACTCGCCGTTCTCGTACAGGAACTCGAAGGTGCCCGCGCCGCGGTAGCCGATCTTCTTGCAGGCCGCGGCGCAGCGGTCGCCGATCTTCTCGATCAGCTTGCGCGGGATGCCAGGCGCCGGCGCTTCCTCGATGATCTTCTGGTGCCGGCGCTGCATCGAGCAGTCACGCTCGCCCAGGTACACGGCGTTGCGGTGCTTGTCCGCGAGGATCTGGATCTCGATGTGGCGCGGATCCTGGAGGAACTTCTCCATGTACACCGCCGGATTGCCGAACGCCGCGCCGGCTTCGGCCTTGGTCATCTGCACCGCGTTGATCAGCGCTGCCTCGGTGTGCACGACCCGCATGCCGCGGCCACCGCCGCCACCGGCGGCCTTGATGATCACGGGATAGCCGATCGCCTTGGCGGTCTTCTTGATCACGGCCGGATCGTCGGGCAGCTCGCCCTCGGAGCCGGGCACGCACGGCACCCCGGCCTTGATCATGGCCTGCTTGGCCGAGACCTTGTCGCCCATCAGCCGGATCGATTCGGGCGTCGGGCCGATGAACTGGAAGCCGCTCTTCTCGACACGTTCGGCGAAGTCGGCGTTCTCGGACAGGAAGCCGTAGCCGGGGTGGATGGCTTCGGCATCGGTCACCTCGGCGGCCGAGATGATGGCCGGCATGTTGAGGTAGCTCTGCGGCGATGGGGCCGGCCCGATGCACACGGCTTCCTCGGCCAGCTTGACGTACTTGGCCTCGCGGTCGGCCTCCGAGTACACCATCACGGCCTTGATGCCGAGCTCGCGGCAGGCGCGCTGCACACGCAGTGCGATCTCGCCTCTGTTGGCGATCAGGATTTTCTTGAACATCAATGAACGCCCGCGGCCGTCACTCGATGATGAAGAGCGGCTGGCCGTACTCCACGGCCTGGCCGTTCTCGCACAGCACCTGCGTGACGGTGCCGGCCTTGTCGGCCTCGATCTCGTTGAGGATCTTCATCGCCTCGATGATGCAGATCGTGTCGCCTTGCTTGACCTGCGAGCCGATTTCCACGAACGCCTTGGCGCCGGGGCTGGAGGCCCGGTAGAAGGTGCCCACCATGGGCGACTTGACCGCATGGCCGGCCGGCTGCTCGGGCGCGGCCGCCGGTGCCGGGGCTGCGGCAGCCTGGGGCTGCAGTGCCGCCGGTGCGGGCATGGACGCCTGGACGGGCGCCATCATGTGCTGCACGACCTGGCCGCCGCCCTTGACGATCCGGACCTTGCCCTCGGCCTCCGTGATCTCCAGTTCCGAGACGTTCGACTCCGAGACGAGATCAATCAGCGTCTTGAGTTTTCGCAAATCCATGAAGTCTCCCCGCGCGTGACAAAGTGCGCGAATGTACCGCAAAAAGTCGGTAACTCAACGTTTATTTGCTGAACTTCGGCGATTGTTGCCGAATGCAGCCTGCGAACTGGAGGCTCGCGAAGGCGTCGGGCGGGCGGTCAGCCGGCGGTCCAGGCGTCCAGGTCGGCCCGGGACAGCTTGCCGATTCTACGCTGCCGTAGCGTCCCGTCAGGTCCCAGCAGGACCGTGAACGGCAGGCCTCCGCTGGTGTTCCCGAGGGTGCGGACGAGGTCGGTTCCCTGCAACCCGGCCAGCCCGATCGGGTACCGGACTGGTGTCCGGGCGAGGAACTGGCGCACCGACGAGGGCTGGTCGATGGCCAGGCCGACCACCTGCCAGCCCTTGGCGGACTGCTGTTGGGCAAATGCATCAAGCATCGGCATCTCTTCCACGCACGGCGGACACCACGTGGCCCAGAAGTTCACCAGGACCGTGTGGCCGCGCAGGCTGGCCATCGCCAGTTCGCCGCCCGAGGGCGTGGCAAAGGACTGCGTCCACAACGCATCCACGGCGCCGGCACCCGCGTCGCCGATGCGCATGCGCCACCACCCCACCCCCACGCCGGCCGCGGCAGCAGCAGCGGCAGCGCCAAGGAGGAGGCGACGGCGGGAGGGCGTCCCCGGTTTCGTTGCAACAGCGTCGTTCATTGCGCGGCCTCCAGCAGGGCAGCGACCGCCTGCCTGTCGCCCCGCGGTGTGCGGCCGCGTGCATCCGGGCGAAGGGCGCCGCGCAGGTCGTCGTGGTCATGGATCAGCAGGTGCACGCCGACCGGCTCGCCCAGGCCCGGACACACGCTGGACAGGCTGAGCGCTTCGACCGGCTGGCCGTTGAAGCCCGTGACGGTGCGCGGCTCGTAGTCGACGCCGTGCTCGATCAGTGCGATCTCGGCCGACTTGGGGTCGTCGCAGAACAGCTGCAGGTAGATGTCGGAGAGCCGCGTCGCCGTCCCGTGCCAGACCGCGCCGGCCAAGTGCGGACGGAACTGCGACAGCCGGTCCATCCAGGTGAGTGCGTGTTCGCGCAGCGCCTGCAGTTCGGCCGGTTGCGTGTCGGCGCAGAACACCGAGATGTAGTCGCGCACGGCGTCCTCGACGGCATCGTTGTCGGGCAGCGCCGCGCGCGCGTTCAGGCGCAACTGCTTGACGGCCCGCCGCTTGGCCGGACCGTATTCCAGGCCCTCTTCCACGACCATCCGGGCCGCCGTGGCGGCGATTTCGGCTTGCGCGCTATCCATTCGCGAATTCTGCCCGCAGCCCGCGGCGCGAACGCCGCGGCCCCGCGGAGATGCCCATCGCTGACACCGATAATTCAGCTCATGCATCTTCACATCCTGGGCATCTGCGGCACCTTCATGGGCGGCGTCGCCGCCCTGGTCCGGGAAGCCGGGCACACCGTCACCGGCTGCGACACCGGCGTCTATCCCCCGATGAGCGACCAGCTGCGCGAGCTGGGCATCGAACTGGTCGAAGGGTATGGCGCCGACCAGATGGCGTTCAAGCCCGACGTCTGGGTGGTCGGCAACGTGGTGTCCCGTGCACGCCAGCCCGATGGCTCCCCGCGCTATCCGCTGATGGAAGCCATCCTCGATGCCGGCGCGCCGTACACCAGCGGCCCGCAGTGGCTGGCCGAGCACGTGCTGCGGGATCGCCACGTGCTGGCCGTGGCCGGCACGCATGGCAAGACGACGACGACTTCCATGCTCACGTGGGTGCTGGAGCAGGCCGGGCTCGAACCCGGCTTCCTGGTCGGCGGCGTGCCGCTGAATTTCGGCCGCTCGGCACGGCTCGGGACCGGCAAGACCTTCGTGATCGAGGCCGACGAATACGACACCGCCTTCTTCGACAAGCGCAGCAAGTTCGTGCACTACCGGCCGCGCACCGCGGTGCTGAACAACCTGGAGTTCGACCACGCGGACATCTTCGACGACCTCGCGGCGATCGAGCGCCAGTTCCATCACCTCGTTCGCACCGTTCCCTCGACGGGCCGCGTCGTGGTCAACGGGCTCGAGGAGAGCCTGGCTCGCGTGCTGCACCAGGGCTGCTGGAGCGAGCAGCGCAGCTTCGGCGCCGCTGTGAGCGACTTCACCGCGCTCGGTGACCCGAGCGCGTTCGACGTGCTGCTGCGCGGCGAGCGCGTCGGGCGCGTGGAATGGGACCTCACCGGCACGCACAACCAGCTCAATGCGTTGGCGGCCATCGCGGCAGCCGACCACGTGGGCGTGTCGGCGCGGCAGGCCGCCAACGCGCTCGGCTCGTTCCAGAACGTCAAGCGCCGGATGGAACTGCGCGGCACCGTCGCGGGCATCGAGGTGTTCGACGATTTCGCGCACCATCCGACCGCGATCCGCACCACGCTCGATGGCCTGCGCCGCAAGCTCGGTCCGCAGGGCGGACGCATCCTGGCGGTGTTCGAGCCGCGCAGCAACACGATGAAGCTCGGCGCCATGAAGGCGCAGCTGCCCTGGAGCCTGGAACAGGCCGACCTGTCCTTCTGCCACGGCGGCGGCCTGGGCTGGGATCCGCGCGAAGCGCTGGCGCCCCTGGGCCAGCGCGCCATGGTGGGAGACACGATCGATGTCCTGGTCGAGCAGGTCGTCGCGGCCGCGCGGGAGGGCGACCACATCGTGTGCATGAGCAACGGCGGCTTCGGCGGCATCCACGCCAGGCTGCTGCAGGCGTTGGGCCAGCGGTTTTCGCGCTAGCCGAGCCCACTCCCGCCAGCACGCCGAACTGGTCGGCCACAACTGCTTGCCGCTGATGCGCCGCGCCACGCCTGCGGCGCAGAGCCATCGCTATCCTGCCGCGATGCTGCTGCGCGTCGCGTTGCTCCTGCTCTGGTTCTGCTTCGGCAGCATCGCAGGACCGGCCCACGCCGACGAAGCCTTCGATGCCGTCGCGCAGGCCCGGCGGCAATGCGCGAGCAGCGCGCCCGCCCTGCGCGACCAGCCACAGCTGCGCGACGCTGCGGCGCGCCTGGCCCGCGGCACCGCCCTCAAGGCAGCGCTGGACGCCAGCGGCTACCGGGCCCAGCGCAGCCTGGAATGGCGCCTCACGGGCTATGCCTCGCCGCAGGCCGTCACGCAGTACCTCGTGGCCAGCCAGTGCGGCAGCCTGCGCGATCCCGCCATCACCGAAGCCGGCGTCCTGCGCAGCGGCAGCAACTACTGGATCGTGGCGGCGGCGCCCTTTTCCCCGCCGTCGCAGGCCGACGCGAACGATGTCGCATCACGGGTGCTCAGCCTGGTCAACCACGCGCGTGCGCAGCCGCGCCGCTGCGGCAAGGAGTCGTTCAACGCCGCGCCGCCGCTGATCCTGGATGCCGCCCTCACGCGCGCTGCCGCGACGCAGGCCAACGCGATGGCCGCCGGCGACTTCCTGGAGCACCGGGGGCGGGATGGCAGCACGCCTGCGGATCGCGCGACACGGGCCGGCTACCACTGGCGCAGCGTGGGCGAGAACATCGCCATGGGCCAGACGACGCCCGAGGCGGTGGTGCAGGACTGGCTCAAGAGCCCGGAGCACTGCGCGAACATCATGGAGCCCGTGTTCCAGCACATGGGCATCGCTTTCGCGGTGCGTCCCAGCAGCGAGGGCGGCATCTACTGGGCGCAGACGTTCGGCCGAACGCGCTGACGCCAGGCGCTACGGCAGCTCGGCGTGCCGCATCCGCGCGACGATGGTCATCGCGCGATTGCTGAGGTAGCCCGAGTTCGGCACCTTCTCGAAGTACCGCGGTCGCGGCAGCATCACGGCCAGCCGGGCCGCCTCGTAGGCCGTGAGTTCGCTGGCGTGCTTGTGCCAGTAGTGCTGCGCGGCCGCCTCCGCGCCGAACACGCCCTCGCCCCACTCGATGCTGTTCAGATAGATCTCGAGGATGCGCTCCTTGGTGAGCAGCAACTCGAGCAGGTAGGTCAGCACGAACTCCTGGCCCTTGCGCAGCATCGTGCGCTCGCCCGAGAGCAGCAGGTTCTTGGCCAGCTGCTGGGTGATGGTGGAGCCCCCGACGATCTTGGGCGCGCGCTGTGCCACCGGCTGGGCGCTCGCGCGCAAGCGGGCGCCCGCACGCAGCTGGGCCTTCGCCGCCAGCTCCTGGGCCTTGGCATTCTTCTCCCACGCCTTCTCGACGGCCTCCCAGTCGATGCCATCGTGGTAGACGAAGTCGTCGTCCTCCGACGCGATCACGGCGCGCTTCAGGTTGTTCGAGAGCTGCTCGTACGGCACCCAGTGCTGCGCCCAATGCGCGCGGTCCTTCTCCCGGAAGATGCGCCACGCTTCCGAGCGCTGGAAGGTGGTGGACTGCGGCGCCACGCTGGCGGCCAGGCCGACGCGCAGCACGAAGAACAGCTCCAGGGCGAGGCCGGCCAGCACCAGCACCACGACCCAGCGCCAGAAAGCCCGCATGGGTCAGCCCCCCTGCAGCAGTGCGCGCAGGTCGCGCAGCACCGAACTGGTGGGCGGCCGCACGCCACGCCAGACCGCGAACGATTCGGCCGCCTGTTCGACCAGCATGCCGAGTCCGTCGCGCGGCTCGGCTCCATGTCGCCGGGCCCACGCGAGGAAGCCTTGCGCGGCGGCGCCGTACATCAGGTCGACGGCGAGGCTACCGGGCCGCAGCACCGAAGCCGGCACAGGCACGGCATCGCCCGCCAGGCTGCTGGCCGTGGCGTTCACCACCATGTCGAACGCGCCGAGTGCCTGCAATGCGTCCAGTGAGCAGGCCTGCAGAGGCACTGCGGCTTGCGCCGCCAATGCGGCGTGCGAGTCCGCCAGCGTCTGCGCCTTGGCGACGGTTCGATTGGCGACCACGATCCCGGCGGGCCTGGCCTGCAGCAAGGGACCGAGCACGCCGGCCGCCGCACCGCCCGCGCCCACCAGCAGCACGCGCTGCCCGGCGATGGCGCGCCCCGCACCCTGTTCGATGTCGCGCACCAGCCCGACCCCGTCCGTGTTGTCGCCGTACACGGAGGTGCCGTCGAACCGCAGCGTGTTGCACGCGCCAGCCAGACGTGCCCGGTCGCTGACGGCGGTGGCGAGGGCGATCGCCTCGAACTTGAACGGTACGGTGACGTTGCAGCCGCGGCCGCCCGATGCGCGGAAGCGTGCAATGGTTTCCACGAAGCCATCCAGCGGTGCCAGCAGCTTGTCGTACTGCACGGCCTGTCCCGTGAGCGCCGCGAAGCGGGCGTGGATCCAGGGCGACTTGCTGTGCTCGACCGGATGGCCGACCACCGCATAGCGGTCGGCGCTCATCGGCTGGTCAGCTTGGTTTCCAGGGTCTCGTCGCGGGTGAACTTGAAGCGCGAGACGACCACGATCTGGTCGGCGCGCCGGCGCATCGCGTCGCTGAAGTGGCCGAACGGCCCTGCTGCACGGGCGATGCTCTGCGCGCGGCGGTCGAGCGTGGTGTTGCCCGATGTCTCGACCACCTCGGTATCGATCACGCGGCCATCGAAGTTCACGGTGACGATCATGGTCAGCTCGCCATACAGCTTGCGGCCGGCCATCTCGGGGAAGTTCTGGGTGCCGCGGTCCTCGATGCGCCGGCGCAGCGCATCGTAGTAGACGGCGTAGACCTCCTCGCGCGTGGCCGGGCTGATGTAGCGCTTCTTGGGCCGCGCGTTTTCCTCGTTGATGCGGCGCTCGATCTCGGCCAGCGTGCGCACCAGCCGTCGGCGCTTTTCCTCGCGCTCGCGCGCTTCCGGCGAATTGGCCGCCTGCCTGGGATCCGGCGGGGGCATGGCCGCAAGCGTCTGCCGCAGGTGGGCCAGCATGAGCATCTGCTGCTCCTGCATGGTCTCGATGCGGCGCTGCGATTCCTCGGCTTCGTCGCCGATGCTGGTGAGTGCCGATGGCGGCAGCGGCGAGGTGGCGCGACCCGTCGCGGCTTCACCGCCGCCGGCCAGCGACGCCTGGGCGATGGCCTGCGCCTTGTCGGGCCGCTCGTTGCTGCGGGCGTTGACCAGCACGACTTCGAGTGGCGTGTCCTGGAACACCCGGTTGAAGCCCTCGGGGTCCACGAGCCGCACGGTGAGCAGCCCGGCATGGACCGCCACCGACACGCCCACCGCGATCTGCAGGGTGCTGAGGGACTTGAGGTTCACGAGGGCGGATTATCCGCCGCATTGTCGAGTTCGTCGCCCTCGGTGACGTCGACCGCGATGGCGATCGGGCCGGCCACGGGTTCTTCCTCCTCCCCACTGTCGTCTTCCGCCGACACCGGGGCCGCGGCCTCGATCCGCTCCACCACCGTGCCCGTCACCTCGAGCGAGATCTCGTCGGTGGCGCCGAGCCGCACGCGGACCTGCGAGCCGCGCGGCAGGCCGTCGGCCCCCATGACGGGCAGCACCAGCGGCAGGTCGTCGGCGCGCACCAGGCCCTCGCGGAACACCGTGCCCACCAGTTCCTTCACATCGTGCTGGTGCAGGTAACGCAGGGTCCAGAACCGCTCCATGCCGGCCTGGTAGCCGTTGTAGGCCGTCGAGGCCGCATCGAAGCTGGAGATGATGGAGAACAGGTCCGCGTCCTTCGGCTTGAAGGGCGCGGCCAGGGCCGCCGTGCGGCCGTGGCGTGCGGCCGCGATGATCTGCCACTGGTTCACCAGGTCGGTGTAGCGGCGCAGCGGCGAGGTGCTCCACGCGTAGCACTTCACCCCGATGCCGGCGTGCGGCGCCGCCTTGGTGCCCATGCGCACCTTGACGCCCGGTGCCAGGCTCGCCTGGCTGCGGTAGATGCCTGGGACGCCGAAGTCCGCCAGCAGCTGGCCCCACGTGCTGTTGGCCAGGATCATGGCCTCGGCGACGATCAGGTCCAGCGGGGCGCCGCGCCGGCGCACGGTGATCTCGACCTGCTCGCTGCCATCGGGCTCGCGCCCTTCGTTTCCTACGAGCTTGAAGTTGTAGTCCGGCCGGTTGAATGACTCGGGCTTGCCGCGCACCAGTTCGCGCTGGGCCTTGAGGTGCCGGGCCAATCGCCAGAGGAACGACAAAGGCTCGCGCAGCTGCGCCGCCGGCTCGGGCACCGCGCCCCCAGCGTTGCCCTCGAGCCAGCCTTCAGTGACGAAGGCGTCGAGCATGTCGTGGCGAAGGTTGGCCGCGATGGGCACACGCTCGACGCGGGTCGAACTCTCCTGCACCGCGAAGCTGGCCTCGTCGAGCACGACGTACAGCGACACGGCCGGGCAGTCCCGGCCCTCCTGCAGCGTGTAGGCCTGCACCACGTCGTCGGGCAGCATGGTGATCTTGTGGCCGGGCATGTAGACCGTCGACAGACGCTGCCGCGCCACCTGGTCGATGGCGGACCCGGGCTGCAGCGCCAGTCCCGGCGCGGCGATGTGGATGCCCAGCGTCACGCGTCCCGTGCCCAGCCCCTGCACCGACAGCGCATCGTCGATCTCGGTGGTGCTGGAATCGTCGATCGAGAACGCGGCCACGGCGGCGATCGGCAGGTCGTCCGCGATCGCGGGTGCCGACAGCGGCGGGAAACCGGTGCCCTTGGGGAAGTACTCGAACAGGAACCGCTTCCAGTGGAACTGGTAGGCCGAGTCGATGGCGCCCGCAGCCTGCAGCAGCGCGAGCGGCGCGGTGCGCGTCTGCCGCGAAGCCTCGACCACGGCCTTGTACTCGGCGCCGTTCTTGTCAGGCTTGAAGAGGATGCGGTACAGGTGTTCGCGGATCGGCGCCGGGCAGTGGCCCTGTGCCAGCTCGCCGGCCCACGCCGTGATCTGTGCCTGCACCTGCTTCTTCTTCTCGATCGCCGCGAGCGCCTGCTGCACGATCTCGGCCGGCGCCTTGCGGAAGCGCCCCTTGCCGGAGCGGCGGAAGTAGTGCGGCGCCTCGAACAGCCGGAACAACATCGCCGCCTGCTGGTCGAGGCTGGGCTTGTCGCTGAAGTATTCGCGGGCCAGGTCGTTGAAACCGAACTCGTCTTCCGGCGCGAACTCCCACGCGAGATCGAGCTCGATCTGCGGAGCCAGAGCCTGCGCCGACGCGATCAGTTCGGCCGGTTGCGGCTTGTCGAACTTGAGCAGGACGTTGGCGGCCTTGACCTTGACGCGCTTGCCGGTCTCCAGCTCGATCTGCGACGAGGCTTCGGCTTCGGACAACACGCGTCCGGCCTGGAACTTGCCGGCCTCTTCGAACAATGCATGCATCGCCGGGATTGTCCCATGCGACCTCAGCGCGACAGCTGCAGGAAGGCCAGCACCTCGGGCAGCTGCGCCTCGAAGCCGGAGAGCGCATGGTCGCCACCTTCCAGCAGCAGGATGCGCGAGTCCGGATAGCGGGCCACCATCTCGCGCCAGTCGAGCACCTCGTCGCCCTTGGCGATCACGGCCATCACCTGCTGCGGCTGCCGCAGCGGCCCGGGCTCCAGCGCCGCCAGTTCGTCGACGTATGCCGGCGCGAAGAAGAACCGCTGCGACGGGTCGTGCCAGGCGGCGTGGTCACCGATATGCCGGGCCAGGTCACGAGCCGGGTGCACGGCAGGATTGAGCACCGCAGCCCGGCAGCCGGTGGCCTGCGCGACGCAGGTGGCATAGAAACCGCCGAGCGATGAGCCGATCACGGCCATGCTGTCCCTCGGCCATGCCGCGATGCCTTGCTGCACCAGGTCCATCGCGGCCCTGGGCGACGGCGGCAATTGCGGACACCACCAGGTCACCTCGGGATGGACGCGGGCCACGTGCGCGGCGACCTGCCGGGCCTTGGTCGAGAGAGGCGAGGAGCGGAAGCCGTGCAGGTAGAGCAGATGCGTCGTGGGCACGGCTGCATCGTGGCAGAAAAAAACCTCGCTGGCGACTGCCAGCGAGGCCGAACAGCGGGGCCGGTGTGCCGACCAGCCCCGCAGGACCTGTGACGGCCGGGCCGACGGTCCTGGAGTCCCTCTTCCTCCTGGCTGCCACGGTAATCGCCGGCGCCTTGCGCGTGATCGCCCGAACGGCCGATTGGGCAACGCCGCTCCAGCCGTGTTGGCTCGCTGCCACGTGGGTAGCGACCCGGATGCGGGCAACCCGCGGACTGCCTCACACTGTGACGTGGCGCGGAGGGAGAGGGCCTGAAGGTCCCTGGGGCGCACGCAAGAAGAAGGAGAAGAAGCAATGACCTTCGCCACCGGAGCGGGGGACGCGGCCGACGAGCTGACGCGGCGCAGCGTCGAGATCATGCTGTCGCAGACGCGCGCCGGCGCTGCGGCCCTGTCGCTGGCCGGCCTGCTGTACGGCGTGGTGCTGGTGCCGCGGGTGGGCTGGTTCGCCTGGCTGGGCTGGTACCTGGTGCTGGTGGGCAGCCTGGTGGCACGCCAGCTGCACTTCGCACGCCTCGTCGCGCGCAAGGGCGAAACGCGGCAGACCCTGCGCGCCGTCGGTCTGCTGACCATGGCCACCGGCCTCGTGCCACCGGCCTGCGTGCCGCTCTTCGTAGGTTCGCTCGACCTCGCCGACATCGGCGTGCTCACGGTGCTGACCCTCGGCGCGCTGTCGGCCGCCATCGCCGTGATCGGCGTGCTGCCGCGCATCTATGCGGCCTACATGGTGAGCTCGCTGGCCATGGTGTACGTCGGCTGGCTGGCGCACGCGGCCCGCAGGGAGCAGGTCATCATCGGCGCGGCGATGGTGCTCGGCGGCGTGATGCTGCAGCGCGCGGTGTGGACGTCGTGGAAGCAGTTGCGCGACAACGTCGAGATCGGCGTGCACAACGTCCACCTGGTCGACCAGCTACGCGCCGCGCTGGAGAAGCAGCAGGACATCCAGCGGGCACGCTCGCGCTTCCTCGGCGCGGCCAGCCACGACCTGCGCCAGCCGGTGCAGGCGCTGCTCTTCCTCTCGGACATCTTCCGCCGCTCGGCCGACACCGCGCGCCGCGAGACCATCGCGCAGCAGATCGTGCGCACCGGCGAGTCCATCGACACCATGTTCCGGCACCTGGTGGATTTCGCGCAGATCGACGCCGGCACGATGAAGGCGAACCTGCAACCCGTGCAGCTGGGCCGGCTGGTGCAGGCCACGGTGACGGGCTTCGCCGAGAAGTGCGCGGCGAAGGGCCTGCATTTCAGGCTCGACCTGCAGGCCGACGGAACGGCGATGGCCGACCCGGTGCTGCTCGAGCGCGTGCTGCGCAACTTCCTCGACAACGCCTGGAAATACTCGCTGCGCGGCGAGATCGTGCTGTCGGTGCGCGCGATGGGCGAGCAGCTGGAAGTGATCGTGCAGGACCAGGGCGTCGGCATGGACCAGGAAGACCTGGCGCAGGTCTGGAGTGCGTTCCAGCGCGGCCGCTCGGCCGCGCTGGCCGAAGCCGAGGGCATCGGCCTTGGCCTGGCCATCTGCCGCCACATGGCCGACCTGATGCAGGTGCCGCTGCAGCTGCTATCACGGCCGGGCGAGGGCACGCGCGTGGCCCTGCGGCTGGCCACTCCGCCCGAGACCGAGGCGCCGCCCCGCCCGGCTGCATCCACGCTGCCGCTGGACCTCAGTGGCCGAGTGATCGCGCTGATCGAAAACGACAAGCTGGCACGCGAGGCGCTCATCGCCTGGCTGCGCGAAGCCGGCGCGGTGGTCGCCGCTGGCATCGACCTGCCGCAGTTGCAGCAGGCGCTGCTGCAGCTCGGCCGGCGGCCGGACTGCCTCCTGGCCGACTACCGCCTGGCACAAGGCGACGGTGTGCAGGCGGTGGCGACGTTGCGCGCCCAGTACGGGCCGGTGCCGGCCCTGATCCTGTCCGGCGAGCCCGATCTGCACGATCGCGGCATCGGCCTGCCCTGCCTGCAGAAGCCCGTCGCGCCCGACAAGCTGATGGAGCAGCTGCGGCGGCTGCTGCTGATCGCCGAAATCCCGACGGAGACCGCCTGATGGCATCGACCAGCCCGCGCCACGACCACTCGATTTCGGTGCCGTGGCGCGACTGGCTGGAGGGCACCGACTGGTCCGGGCGCGACCTCACCACCGCCTTCGACGCCATCGTCATCGGCTCGGGTTACGGCGGCAGCGTTGCCGCCCTGCGGCTGGCGAAGAAGGGCTATCGCACGCTGGTGCTCGAGCGCGGCGGCGAGTACCTGCCGGGCGACTTCCCGAACGACTTCGGCCTGGTGCCCAAGGCACTGCGCATCAACGTGCCCGCCGAGGGACTGCCCGCGGGCCGCGCCAGCGGGCTGCTGGAGTTGCATCTCGGCCAGGGCATGGTCGCCATCACCGGCAATGGCCTGGGCGGTGGCAGCCTCGTCAACGCGGGCGTTGCCATCCAGCCCGACGCCGACGTGTTCGCGCAAGCGGCCTGGCCGGCCTCGATCCGCACCGGCAGCGACGGCGGCCTCGCCCCCTTCTTCGCGCGGGCGCGCGGGCAGCTGCGCGCCAGGACCTGGACATCGGACCTGCCGGGCGACGGTGGCCGCCTTCGCAAGACGCAGGCACTGGAGCGGCTGGGCGAGACCCTGGATGCACCAGTGCGGCCAATGGACCTCACCATCGACGCCGACGCCTGCATCCGCTGCGGCGACTGCGCCTCGGGCTGCAACGTGCCCGGGGCCAAGCAGACGCTGGCGCAGACGTATCTGCTCGAAGCGATGGCTACGGGACTGGTGCGCATCGTCACGCAGGCCGAGGTGTACCGGTTCGCGCCGGACACCGACGGGGACTCGTTCCAGTGGCAGGTGCACGCCTTCGCCACCGATGCGCAGCACCAGTTCACCGCCACGCGCGACCTGTTCGCTGAAACGCAGGCCGCAGCCACGCATCGCATCCTGCGCGCGCCGCTGCTGTTCGTGTGTGCCGGCACGCTGGGCAGCACGCAGCTGCTGCAACGCTCGCAGGCGAGAGCCGGCGGAGCCCTCTCGTTCTCGGCGAAGCTCGGGCAGCAGGTGTCCGGCAACGGCGACAGCCTCGGCTGGGTCGTGGACGAGCCGCAGATGGTCAGCAGCATGGGCCGGGGCGAGGCCGGGCAGGTCCGAGTGGGAGAAGGCGCAGCGGCAGGCGCCCTACGCAGCCGACAAGATCGTGGGCCCCACCATCACGGCGGCGGCCGACCTCCGCAAGACCACACTTGGCCTGGAGCAGCGGCTGCTGGTGCAGGACGGGGCCGTGCCACGCGCCATCGCCTTGCTGTCGCGCGAGCTGCTCGCCAGCGCCCGCACCTTGCAGCAGCTCGATCGCTGGTGGTTTCGCAAGCCCGCACACCCCGGCGCCGCGGCGGAGGATCCGCTGGGAGCCAGCGCGGCTGCTGCGCAGCACAGCCAGGTGCTGCTGGCGATGGGCCATGACGGTTCGCCCGCCAAGCTGGTGTGGCTCGAAGGGAGCGACCGCACGGCGCCGTACCTGCTCGATCCGCAGGAGCTACCCACCTACCAGGCGCAGCAGCGCCTGTTCGACAAGCTGGGCGCGCGCCATCTGCACCTGCCGCTCTGGCAGCCACTGCCGCGCTCGGCGACCGAGCTGATGGAGGGACCGACGCCCTCGCCCACCGTGACCACCGTGCATCCGCTGGGCGGGTGCGTGATGGGGGACCGGCCCGACGATGGCGTGGTCGACGACCTCGGCCGGGTCTGGGTGCAGGATGCAGGCGCGCCGGAGATCCCGCCGGCCGCCATCGAGCCGGAGTCGCAGGGCGAAGGCTCACGCCTGCGTCCGCACCGCTATCGCGGGCTCCACGTGCTCGACGGGTCGATCGTGCCGACGGCGCTCGGCTGCAACCCGCTGCTCACGATCACCGCGCTGGCCGAACGCGCCCTCGAGGCGATCCCGCCGAAGCCCGGCTCGACCGCGAGGCTGCAACCTGCACACACGCCGCGACGCGCCACGTCCGCGCCGCCCTCCCCCGATCTCGCTGTCGACGCCACCCTCAACGAGACGCTGCTGGCGGACGACCTTCGGGTGCATGGACAACTGGCGAAAGCGCTGGGACGCAAGTCCACCGTTGCGCGGCTGGAAGCGAGCTTCCCGACGGGAGACCTGCCGGGGATGCTCACCGCCGGGCGCCACGAATTGCCGGTGCAAGCCACGTTGTGGCTCGACGCCACCGTGATGCGCCATGGCGAGGCACGCGACGAGCCAGTGCAATACCGGGCCACGGAGGGCCAGCTGCTGCTGCTGCCGGCGCACTGGGCCAGCAGCGGCGTGTGGCCGTTCGCGTCGACGATGGTGCAGCTCGTAGCCGTGGTGGGATCAGCTTGCTGGATCGGAATCGCACTCCGGCATCGGGCATGGCTGTCGGCGCTCGAAGGCGTCGCCGTCCTGGGTGCCTTGGGCATCGTGCTGCCGCTCTCGCGAGCAGTGATCACATGGGCCGTCATCCGGGGTGTCCGTGACGCCAGGGACAGCCGGCCCACGCGGACACTGGCGCAACGACTCCGGAGGCTGGTCCCGCTGTTCTGGTCGATGCTCAAGCAGATGGTGCATGCCAGCGAGAAGCGCGTCATGCGCTATCGCGTGTCGCTGCAGCGCCATGCGGCGCCGCACGATGTGCAGGTGCCCGAGCGCCTGACCCTGATCGGGCACAAGCGCGTGGCGTACCGAGCCAGCGTCGCGGAGGTGCTGTCCTGGGCGTGGTCGACGGTCCGTCGCCGCCAGACCCGCATCCGCGAGACGTTCTGGGAACAGGTGATGGATGCGCAGTTGCAGCTGTTCGCTGTCGGTCCAGGTGCTCGCTGGGCCTGGGCGCAAGGGCGCTTCCGCATGGGGTTCGAGAGCCTGGCCGGCCTGGGCCAGCCCGGCACCAAGGGACTGCGCGGCCCGATCGCGTTGGGCTGCCGGGGAGACACGTCCACCGGACTTCTTGCGGCCGCGGGCTATCCGCTGCTGTTCCTGCGCTTCGCGCTCAAGACGCGCATGCTCGACTTCAGGCTGCCGAACTACTCGGGCCAGCCGGTCACCGACTCGCTCGTGGATCCGCCGGCCCTGCGCCTGTCGCCCAGCCGAAGGTCGGCCGCCGAACTGCACTGGGTCCAAGACGTGCCGCGCGGCGAGTGCCGCAGCGACACCGGCGAGGAACCCTGCGCGCCGCTGCGCCTGCCGCTGTGGCGCTACCGGCTGCGCGATGCGGCGGGCGAACCGCAGGCTTGCGAGGTGCTGGCCGGCAGCTGGAACGGCGTGCCCGTCGCACGAGCCAAGGCCGTGCTGCTGCTGCATGCCTTCGGCCAGTCGGGCCTTACCTACACCTTCCAGACCACGCGCCAGACCCTCGCCGAACGCTTCCTGCGCCAGGGCTATGAGGTGTGGATCCTGGAGCTGCGCATGTCCACTCGCAGCGGCTACGGCGCCGAGCCCTGCACGGTCGACCAGCTGGGCGCGCATGACGTCCCGTGCGCGGTGGACCACATCCTCGAGTGCCTGCAGGGTGAGTCGCGGGACGAGGGACTGCGCGCCCGCCCCTGGCAGATCGCGGCCTATGCGCACTGCATCGGCTCGGCCTCCATGTGGATGGCGCTGCTCGGCGGCAAGCTCACCCACGGCATCGCGCCGGTCGACGGCAGCGATGGCGGCGCACGCCTGTCGAAGCTGTCGCACCTGATGTCGAGCCAGTTGCATCCGTGGGTGGTCGGCGCGCGCGACGCACAGGCCAAGACCTGGGTGCCTGCGCTGCTGGCCAAGGTCTGGCGGCGCGGTGCCGTGCCGTTCGCGGTGCGCGGGCCGCAGCATGGCGTGCTGGGACTGCTGATGGACCGCGTCTTCGGCAGCCTGCCGGCACCGATCGACGAGGACCGGCGGCCCGGGCAGGCGACGCACGACGACGCCGCCGCGACGTGCCGTCGCATCCGCTACATCGACGCGCCGCTGTTCGACCACGCCCATATCGGCGACGCCACGCTGGCCATCATGAACCAGCTGTTCGGCGATGCGAACCTGCGCCTGTTCGCGCAGGCCCGCCGCTTCATCGAACGCGGGCGGCTCGTCGATGAGGACGGCATCAACAGCTACGTCACCGACGACAACATCGCGAAGCACCTGGCATTCCCGATCCAGCTGCTGCACGGCGAGAACAACCAGCTGTTCGACGTCGCCGGCGCCGAGACGACGTTCCGGCGCCTGCACCAGCACCACGGCGGCTGGCAGCGCGCGTTCTGCGCCGGCGTCGATGGCAAG
Source organism: Ramlibacter sp. MMS24-I3-19 (assembly GCF_050320135.1). Taxonomy (NCBI): domain Bacteria; kingdom Pseudomonadati; phylum Pseudomonadota; class Betaproteobacteria; order Burkholderiales; family Comamonadaceae; genus Ramlibacter; species Ramlibacter sp. MMS24-I3-19. The sequence continues at coordinate 172,562 of NZ_CP190017.1, forward strand.
CCACGCTACCTGCGGGTGCCCGGCTACGGCCACCTCGATCCGCTGATCGGCGATCGCGCGCACATCGACGTGTACCGGCAGGTGGTGCGGTTCTTCCGCAAGACCCACGAGAGGGTCGATCACGCGGCGGCGCCGGATACGGTGGTTGGCTGGAGCCTGCGCGCGCCACGCGTGGGTCCGTTCGTGGGATGGGTGCGCGAGGAAGGCAGGCACGCGGTCATGCGCGTGAGCTTCATGCCCGATGACGGCGGCCTGGGCGTCGCGCCTACGGTGCGGCTGCGCTACTGGTGCCGCGATCGCCTGCAGTTCATCACCTGGCCCGAAGCCGTCTCGTGGGAGGTTTACGAGACGGCCGCCGTGCGCATGGTCTGGGCCGACGTGCGCGTGCCTGCCACCGACGCGCCCGAGCACTGGCAGCTGCTCGTGTTCCTGCCCACGCGGGCACGGGACGAAGGGCCGGAGGAAGGCCCCGATGCGAGCGACGAACAGCTGGAGTCATGGATCGACGACATGAACGAGGCCGATCGCACGCCGTTCACCCGGCTGCCGCTGGCACCGACGAACCATGGAATGCGACGCGCCGAGTTCTGCCTGCCGCCGGTCACCCTCGAATCACTGCCCGCGGGTCGCGACGTCATGTTCGCCGTCGGCAGTTGCCGGCATCCCGGGCTCGGCCTCGACCAGCTGCGCGTCGACGGCAGCGTGCGTCGATTCCTCCACGGCACGCTGCCCGAGCAGGTGGCCTTCGCCACGCTGCTCGGCGACCAGATCTATGCCGATGCGACTGCCGGCCTGGTGGATCCGCTCAGCCCGGTGGAACGCTTCCACGAGCGCCACGAGACCGCTTTCGCGCGCGGCCGCCTGGGCGACCTGCTGGCCGCGCTGCCGGTCTACATGACCGCCGACGACCACGAGTGGATCGACAACTATCCGCTCGGCTCGCCGCTGGTGAGGCGGCCCTGGCCGCAGTGGACGAATCCGTCGCTGCCGTTCGACGAGGACGACGCGCGGGTGGCTGCGATGGCGGCGGAGGCGGTGACTGCGTTCCAGCGGCTGCAGTCACCCATCGGTGCCGCGATGGCCGGGCACTACACCTTCCGCCACGGGTGCACGCGCGTGTTCTCGCTGGACACGCGGTCGAACCGCCAGCGCAACCGGCCCGAGATCGTGCCGGACCTGCTGGCCCTGGAAGCGTGGCTGCGGGAGCCCGAAGCGCAGCACTCGCTGAACGTGGTGATGTGCGGCTCGGTGGTGCTGCCCGGACTGGAGCCCGGCTCCGATCCCGGCAGCCCCGGCGCGACGGACACCTGGCAGCAGGCACCGCTGCAGCGCCTGCACTTGCTGCAGCTGCTGGTCAGGCACGCCCGCGGCCGCTTCCTGCTGCTCTCGGGCGATTACCACGTGAGCGGGGCCGCGGTCCTGCTGGTGGACGGCGAGCCCGTGGGCGCCGCGGTGGTCGCGCCGCCGCTCTATGCGCCGCTGTTGTATGCCAACAGCGCGCCCGCGTCGGTGTTCACGGCCGAGACGATAGCCCTGGGCGGCGGGGAGGTCCTCAGCATGCAGGTGCCGCGCGGGGGCGAGTTCACGACCGGATCGGGCCTGGGCTTCATCAGCGTGCAGCTCCGCTCCGCAGGCCTCGCCATCACGTACCAGCGCAAGCTGTGGGTGTGGGAGCAGGGCCTGGCCAAGGACTGTGCCTGCGACCTGGGAATCCCGCCAGACGAAGCCGCACGACGGAGCCTCGAACCTTGCCAGGTGGGGCTCGACCCGGCATCCAGCGCCGGCGTCTGATCGAGCTCGGGGACGGGATCGCGGGTCAAGCCCGCAATGACATGTTCAGGGATGCACGCGGCGACGTCGCCGCGGGATCAGGCGCGCGGGGCGGCTGGCACTTCCAGGTCGTGGATGCCGATGCCTGCGCGTGCCAGCGCGTAGACGGCCTCGGTGCGGCTGGACACCACCAGCGCGTCGAAGATGTGCGACACGTGGGTCTTGACCGTGGCGTCCGACAGGTTCAGGTCGCGCGCGATCACCTTGTTCGGCTTGCCCTGCACGATGCCCAAGAGCACCTGGCGCTGGCGGTCGGTGAGGCGGGCGCCGAGCTTGGACCAGGCATCGTGCTGCGCCGGGTTGGGCGGCACGTCGACGCTGAGGCTGCTGGGCGGCAGGAACACGCCACCGGACATCACGAGCTGCAGCGCCGAGGGCAGCATGTCGCCGGGCGCGGACTTGGGCACGAAGCCATAGGCGCCCAGCTCCACGCATTCGCGCACGATCTTCGGATCCTCGTTGGCGGACAGCACCAGCACCGGAACGTCGGGCCGGCGCGCCCGCACCGTGCGCACCGAGTCCGTGCCCTGGAAGCCCGGCATCTGCAGGTCCAGGATCATCAGCTGCACCTCGAGCCCGGCGTCCAGCCGCTCCAGCGCCGCACCGACGCTGCCGCACTCAGTCACCTCCACGTCAGGGACGGTGGCGTGCAGCGTGTGGACCACGCCGGCGCGGTACAGGGGATGGTCGTCGACGACGATGATCTTCATTGGTTGGACTTCGGACTCACTGCAGGGCATCTTAAGCGGTGGGTTTCCGGGCGCATTCCAACCTTTGGCGGATGCGGCATCCTGCACACCGGCGTGCACGTGGGTCGCAGTGCCCATCCGATAATGGCGGCATGTCCGCCGTCTTCGAAAAGCCGCCCCTGTGGCAACGGGCCGTGCCCATGCTCCAGGGCTTCGATGGCCCCCTTGCCTTCGCCGTGTTCCTGCTGGCGTGCGCCGGGCTGATGACCATGTACTCGGTGGGCTTTGATTCGGGCACGCGCTTTCCTGACCACAGCCGGAACATGGTGCTCGCCGCGGTGATCATGTTCGTCGTGGCGCAGATCCCTCCGCAGCGCCTCATGAGCCTGGCCGTGCCGCTCTACACGCTGGGGGTCGCACTGCTGGTTGCGGTCGCCGTCTTCGGCATCACCAAGAAAGGCGCCAAGCGGTGGGTGAACGTGGGCGTCGTGGTGCAGCCCAGCGAGATCCTGAAGATCGCGATGCCGCTGATGCTGTCCTGGTGGTTCCAGAAGCGCGAAGGGCAGCTGCGCCCGCTGGACTACATGATGGCCGGCCTGCTCCTGCTGGTGCCGGTGGCCCTGATCATCAAGCAGCCCGACCTGGGCACCGCCATGCTGGTGCTCGCAGCGGGCATGGCGGTGATCTTCTTCGCCGGCCTCTCGTGGAAGCTGATCATCCCGCCGCTGGTCCTGGGCATCATCGGCCTGGTGCTGATCATCGTGTTCGAGCCCAAGCTCTGCGCCGACGGCTTCCGCTGGCCGGTGCTGCACGACTACCAGCAGCAGCGAATCTGCACGTTGCTGGACCCGAGCAAGGATCCGCTGGGCAAGGGCTTCCACATCATCCAGGGGATGATCGCCATCGGCTCGGGCGGCGTGCTGGGCAAGGGCTTCATGCAGGGCACGCAGACGCACCTGGAATTCATCCCCGAGCGCACCACCGACTTCATCTTCGCCGCCTTCTCCGAGGAATTCGGCCTCGTCGGCACGCTGCTGCTGATCTGCGGCTTCATCTTCCTGGTGCTGCGCGGCCTGGCCATCGCGCTGGAGGCGCCCACGCTCTTCTCCCGCCTGCTGGCCGGCTCGGTGACCATGATCTTCTTCACCTACGCCTTCGTGAACATGGGCATGGTGAGCGGCATCCTCCCAGTGGTGGGCGTGCCCCTGCCCTTCATCAGCTACGGCGGCACGGCGATGGTGACCCTGGGCATGGGCCTGGGAATCCTGATGTCCATCGCCAAGGCCAAGCGGCTCGTGCAGTCCTAGCGCTGCGATGACCGGCCCCGTCGCGATCGTCGGTGTGGGCAACATGGGCGGCGGGATGGCGGGCCGCCTGCTGGACCTGGGCTGGCCTGTGCGGGTGCACGACATCGATCGCGCCAAAGTCCAGGCACTGCAATCGACGGGGGCGGTGGGCTGCAGCGATGCGGCTGGCGCTGCGACAGGTGCCTCGGCGCTGATCGTCTGCGTGGTGGATGCGGCCCAGACCGAGGACGTGCTGTTCGGCCGCGAAGGTGCCGCTCCGGCCCTGCCCGCTGGCACCCCCGTGCTGCTGTGCCCCACCATCGCGCCCGACGACGTCGAGCGGCTCGCGTCCGCATTGACCGATCGCGGCCTGCTGCCGGTCGATGCGCCGATGTCGGGAGGTCCACTGCGGGCCCGCGATGGGTCCATGAGCCTGATGGTCGCGGCTGCCCCCGGCGATGGCCGCTGCACGCCCCCTGCTCGACGCGCTGAGCTCGCGCGTGTTCCACGTCGGCGACCGCGTGGGCGACGGTGCGCGGACCAAGCTGGTCAACAACCTGCTGGCCGGCATCAACCTCGTCGGCGCCGCGGAAGCGATCGCGATGGCACGCGCCCTGGGCCTGGACGCCGCCCGCACGCTGGACGTGATCGAGCAGTCCAGCGGCCAGAGCTGGATCGGCTCGGACCGCATGCGCCGCGCCATCGCCGGTGACTTCGAGCCGCGCGCCCACATGACGCTGCTGCGCAAGGACACGGCGCTGGCCGTGCAGGCCGCCGCTGCGGCGGGCTTCGAAGGGCCGCTCGGTGCGGCGGCCCGCGATGTGTTCGCACGCGCCATCGAAGCCGGACTGGCCGATCTGGACGATGGGGCACTGCTGCGACTCCTCTCCGTCCCCAAGGGCTGAGCCAGCGAGCCAACCCAACCGCAGGGGCAAGGGTCCGGCCCCTAGAATCCCGCGATGATCTCCAGAGAACCCACCATCGAGCGGCTGGCCACCGCCCGCGGCCTGCTGCTCGAGCCGTTCGGCCTGGACGAAACCCATCTGGCGCGCGCGCTGGCCGAAATCACGGCGCACAAGGTCGACGACGCCGACCTGTACTTCCAGTACACGCGCAGCGAGGGCTGGAGCCTCGAGGAAGGCATCGTCAAGACCGGCAGCTTCAGCATCGACCAGGGTGTGGGCGTGCGCGCGGTCAGCGGCGAGAAGACCGCCTTCGCCTATTCCGACGACATCTCCGAAGCTTCGTTGCTGGACGCCGCCCGCACCGTGCGCTCCATCTCGTCGGCCGCGCAGTCGGCACGTGCGAAGGTGCCGGCGCAGAAGGTGGCGTCGAGCCGCTCGCTGTATCCCGCGCTCGATCCGATCACCACGCTCGACAGCACGGCCAAGGTGCAGTTGCTGGAGAAGGCGGAGCAGCTGGCGCGCAAGAAGGACCCGCGCGTCAAGCAGGTCATGGCGGGCCTCGCCAGCGAGTGGGACGTGGTCATGGTCGCCCGCGCCGACGGCACGCTGGCCGCCGACGTGCGGCCCCTCGTGCGCCTGTCCGTCACGGTGATCGCGGAGGAGAACGGCCGGCGCGAAGTGGGCAGCGGTGGTGGCGGCGGCCGCTTCGGCCTGGCGTACTTCGACGATGCGCGCATCGAGGAGTACGTGAGCGACGCGGTGAAGGCCGCTCTCACGAACCTCGACTCGCGTCCCGCACCCGCGGGCGAGATGACCGTGGTGCTCGGCCCGGGCTGGCCCGGCATCCTGCTGCACGAGGCCATCGGCCACGGACTGGAAGGCGACTTCAACCGCAAGGGCTCGAGCGCGTTCTCGGGCCGGGTCGGAGAGCGCGTCGCGGCCAAGGGCGTGACGGTGCTGGACGACGGCACGATTGCCGATCGCCGCGGCTCGCTGAACGTTGACGACGAGGGCAACCCCAGCCAGCGCAACGTGCTGATCGAGGACGGCATCCTGCGCGGCTACATCCAGGACGCGCTCAACGCGCGCCTCATGCGCGTGGCACCCACCGGCAACGGCCGTCGTGAAAGCTATGCGCACATTCCGATGCCGCGCATGACCAACACCTACATGTTGGGCGGCGACAAGTCACCCGACGAGATCGTGGCCAGCATCAAGAAGGGCCTCTACGCCACCAACTTCGGTGGCGGCCAGGTCGACATCACGAGCGGCAAGTTCGTGTTCTCCGCCAGCGAGGCGTTCTGGGTCGAGAACGGGAAGATCCAGTACCCGGTGAAGGGCGCCACCATCGTGGGCAATGGCCCCGACGCGCTGACCCGCGTCACCATGATCGGCAACGACATGAGCCTGGACAGCGGCGTTGGCACCTGCGGGAAGGAAGGCCAGAGCGTGCCCGTGGGCGTCGGCCAGCCGACGCTGCGCATCGATGGCCTGACGGTCGGCGGAACGGCCTGAGCACCCCGAAGCTGCGCGCCGCCCTCGCGCGGCGCCAGCTTCACGCCCTCACGCGGCCGGAGCCAGGTCCATGGCCGGCATCACGCGCGTGAACGGGATGTTGGCTTCGCGGTTGAGCGCCTCCACATCGGCAGCGCTGTTGCCTTCGAACAGGCACATGCACTCGCCGGTCTCGGGCACGAAGGTGCTCCGCAGGTACTTCACCGGCGTCCCTGCCCGGGACATCTTCTCGGCGGTGCTGATGGCCCGCTTCTGCGCATCGGCCAGCTGGTCCATCGCGATGCCCTTGAGATTGCGTTCGGCGACGAAGGTTTGCATGGTGCCTCCTGGAGTTCGGGCCTGAATTCGGCGCGCGGGCCGGGCCTCCGTCAATGGCTGGAAAGTCACCACCTGTGCGGAGCGGACTTTCTTGCGCCCAATCCGCAGGTCAGCCGTGGCCGGACGCCAGTGCCGTGCTAGCATCCCGTCCCATGCGCAAGCAGTCCGTGGTCTTCTTTGGCTACTTTTGGTTCTCTGGCCCCTCCGGCGGTCGAGAGCTCTAGGCGCACGCGAAGCACACGCACCAAGACTCCCGAACAAACCGCCGGCACCCCCGGCGGTTTTTTCATTTCCGACCCACTTTTTTTTCACCACACGCACGGAGCCCCTTCGATGTCGATCCTGCCCCCCAACGCCCAGGCGTCCTGGCAAACGCGTCCCGCCGACAAGACCAGCGAGACCGACGACGAACGCATCAAGGACATCACCGTGCTGCCCCCTCCCGAACACCTGATCCGGTTCTTCCCGATCCGCGGCACGCCGGTGGAGCGGCTGATCACGGAGACGCGGCGTCGCATCCACAACATCATGGCCGGCGAGGACGACCGGCTGCTGGTGGTGATCGGCCCCTGTTCGATCCACGATCCCAAGGCGGTCCTGGACTACGCACGCCAGCTGAAGGAGGCGCGTGCGAAGTACGCCGACTCGCTGGAGATCGTGATGCGCGTGTACTTCGAGAAACCGCGCACCACGGTGGGCTGGAAGGGCCTCATCAACGACCCTTACCTGGACGAGACCTTCCGCATCGACGAAGGCCTGCGCATTGCGCGCCAGCTGCTGATCGAGATCAACCGGCTGGGCCTTCCGGCCGGCAGCGAGTTCCTCGACGTGATCTCGCCGCAGTACATCGGCGACCTGATCGCGTGGGGCGCGATCGGTGCGCGCACCACCGAGAGCCAGGTGCACCGCGAGCTGGCATCGGGCCTCTCGGCCCCGATCGGGTTCAAGAACGGCACCGACGGCAACATCCGCATCGCGACCGACGCCATCCAGGCCGCGGCGCGCGGCCACCACTTCCTCTCCGTGCACAAGAACGGCCAGGTGGCCATCGTGCAGACCAACGGCAACCGCGACTGCCACGTGATCCTGCGAGGTGGCAAGTCGCCCAACTATGACGCGGTCAGCGTGGCGAAGGCGTGCAGCGACCTGGAAGCAGCCAAGCTGCCCGCGCGGCTGATGGTGGACTGCAGCCATGCCAACAGCAGCAAGCAGCACGAGCGCCAGAAGGACGTGGCACGCGACATCGCCGGCCAGATCGCGGGCGGCTCGCGCAGCGTCTTCGGTGTGATGGTCGAGAGCCACCTGCAGCCCGGCGCCCAGAAGTTCACGCCGGGCAAGGACGATGCCTCGACCCTCGACTACGGCAAGAGCATCACGGACGCGTGCCTGGGCTGGGGCGATTCGATGGAAGTGCTCGACACGTTGTCGCATGCCGTGCACAAGCGGCGCGCGCATTGAGGCTGGAAGCATCGTCGGCTTTACAAGGGGTAACCTCATCAGTAAAGTCGTTGCGTGGGCCAGCACCTCCTGTCACGGGTGCTGGCCTTCCCCACCGAATGGCCCTGGAACTGCCCCTTCTTCGCATCGGCCTTGCCGGCTTTTCGCTCGAGCAGCAGGACATGCTGCGCCAGCTGCTGGACCAGGACACCGCCACCAGGCAGGTCTGGGACTTCACCCGGCCTGAGGACGCCGACGCCCTGTGCGTCAACGGCGCGCGCACGCAGCTGCTGCCCGACGGCATGCTGCGCGTGGCGGCGGGCGTGACCGGTGGCCGGTCGACGCTGATCGATCCCAAGGAACTGCACCGCCCCATCGCATTCGCGCGGCCGCTGCCCCATCCCTTCCCGCCTTACCTGTCGTTCGACCTCGAGCCGCACAGCGTGGCGCTGGTGCTGCGCGAGCTGGAAGTGATGCTGCGCCCGCTGATCGCGCAGTTCTGCCTGGCCTCGCAGATCCTCGAACAGGAGCAGGCGCTGGGCTCTGGCGTGTACCACGTCACGCGCACGGACGGCGCGCTGGTGGCCGTCGTGGATCTGCGCGGTGACGTCGGCGTGCTCCCCACGGCCTCTGCGCTCGACTTCGATGGCGCGCTCTGGGTCTCCGTGCCACGACAGCCGAACCAGATGCCGCCGCAGTTCCTGCGCTGCAGCCTGTCGCGCCTGATGTGGGAGTACGCCATGCGCACCGACCGCGACGTGCTGCCGCCCCGCTACCGCACCGAGACGCTGTACTTCCGCCGCCCCCCGCGGCTGCCGCACCGCCTGCTGGCCGATGCGCACCTGCTGATCCTGCGCGAGCTGTCCAGCGAACCGGGCAATTTCAAGGACCTGCAGCAACGCACCGGGCTCACGCCCGAGGTGCTGGCACAGGACCTGGCCGCGCTGTACCTGGTGGGCGCGATCACGTCCAACACCAAGCGCGCCGCGCCGCTTCACAGCCAGCCGAACGACGCGATGGATGGCGTGCCGAGCACGCAGGCTGCGTTCGATTCATCGCGGCGCGATGAGGGGCCGCCAACGCGAACGGGGCCCCAGACACTGCAGCCGATCGGACCGCGCCGAGCGGATCGGACTGCGCCCGCGCCGTTGCAGTTGGATCACTGAGGCGCTTTACCGGCAATGGCTGAGCCGACAGCCGTGAGCCGAAGTGCAGACGGCGTGGCAACCTCGATGGTCAAGGTAAATCCTGCGCGATGAAAAGAATTGGCACGAGGTTATGCAGCGAATGGATCGCTGCTGTGAGGACGAATGCCTTCGATTTCGACTGCGGAAGAAACGTTAGGTAGGCCAAACTTAAGACGAGCCCCCCGCAACGCCGCCCGCAAATCCATTGACCACTCCCGTCTCAAAGTGCATCGCAGCAAATGGGATGCTGCCCATCAGGAACTGCGTGACGCGAGACATCCCCCATCGATGGGAGAGCCAGATCGGGAGTTGCTGAAGCATGAAGGTTTCAGTGAGCGGAGCAAGAATCACACCCCCAGAAAACAAGAAGACCGCTCCGTGCGCCAACAACGCCGGACCTTCACGATCCACGAAGCCCAGATGGGTCAGGCCGAAGTCCATAGCTAGGGACAACAAGAGGCTGATGGCTGTGAACGCGAGGACAAAGAGCAACTCGCTTCTTCTGGCCAGATGCTCGCAATGATCAAGAACCCGGAGCTGAAACAAGCGATCCAGACCCCGTCCGGTGCTAGCGATATCCATCGATCCCTCCCGTAGTGACTATTGATGAGAGCGACGCTTACAAAGTCACTCTCATCTCGTGGCTAGGCGCAGTCAGCGCCTCTTGCACTTAGCCTCCGGTCGCTGCGTTTACACCGTCAACCCAGCCGCCAAGAAACTCCAGCACGTAGTTCCCATACTGGATAAGCTGAATGAAGCCGATGCCGCCGGAGACTTCACCAATCTCGATGTCGTTCAATTCAATCATGATCATCCTTGAGTTAGCAATTCAAAGTTAACAGGGGTGGTTCAGAGAAGCGCGTATCCGGCCGGCAAATCAGCGTAGAACGCCGACGCGCCCGCCATGGCGTAGCCGGTGCCATAGCCCAGCCAGTACAGCACTCCACTCCCACTGACCTCATCGATCTCCGACAGGGTCAATTCAATGACTTCGGTTTCCATCAGTTCTCCTTGGTTGACAAGATTCGAGCCAGAGGCTCGCGCGTTCCGACCATCCGCGCCTTCGCGCGGTCGCCAGATTCAAGATTCATGACATGGGGGTGCCGGCCGCGCGGCGTGCGGCCGGAAACGAGGGGCTCTGCTCGAGATCGCGCACGATGCGGCCCTGCTCAAGGACCACAACGCGCTGGGCCATCGCGATCGTCTCGGGCCGGTGCGCCACCAGGATGCGCGTGAGCGCAATCTGCCGGATGGCGGCGTTCACCAGTTGCTCGTTGCCGAGATCCAGGTGGCTGGTGGCTTCGTCCAGCACCAGGATCCGTGGCTGCTTGTAGAGGGCTCGCGCCAGCAGGATGCGCTGCTTCTGGCCACCGGACAGCCCGACGCCGCCATTGCCCACCAGCGTGGCGTAGGCCATGGGCATTGCCGCGATCTCCTGGTGCACCGCCGCCAGGTGCGCGCATGCCTGGACGCGCTGCAGGTCCGGCGCCGGATCGAAGAAGGCGATGTTGTCGGCCAGCGATCCGGTGAACAGGTGGTCGTCCTGCATGACAGTGCCCACCAGATCACGATAAGACCCGACCCCGAACTGCCGCAGCCGCACGCCGCCCACGAGGATCTCGCCCTCGGTGGGCTCCAGCAGTCCGAGCAGCAGCTTGACTAGCGTCGTCTTGCCGCAGCCCGACACTCCCGTGATGGCCAGGCATTCGCCGGGCTCAACGCGCAGGTTCAATTGGCGCAGCACCTCGGGTTCTCCATCGGCGTAGCGGAACGAGACGTTGCGCAGTTCGATGGCGAGGCCGCCTTCGGGTCTCACCGGCTCCAGGGCCAGCGTGGCTTCCTCCGGTTCGCACAACAGGATGTCTGCCAGCCGCTCGCCATGCAGGCGCAGCATGCGGAACTCGAAGGCGCGGTCGACCAGCGACACCACGCGCTGGCTGAACTGGTCGCGGTAGCCGATGTACGCGAACAGCATGCCGACCGTGAATCGCGTGTCCAGCACCGCAAGTGCGGCCAGCCAGATGACGGCGACGCGCTCAAGGCCGAACAGCAGCGTCTGCGCGGTCTGCTGCGTGATGGAGATCCGGGCGATGGTGAGTTCCGCGTTGAACTGCTCGGCCAGTCGGTTCAGCCAGGAGATTTGCCGCTCCTGCGCCCGGTTGAACAGGCGCACGCTTTGCGCACCGCGCACCGATTCCATGAAATGCGTCTGCTGCAAGGCGGCGTGGACGATCTGGTCGGCGGTGGCGCCGCGCAGGCTGGCATACGCCGCGCACCGCAACAGCAGATAGATGCCGATCGCAGCCATCGATACGGCGGTGAGCAGCAGGCTGTACTGCAGCATCACCACGATGGCCACCAGCACCAGTGCGCCATCGAGCACGGCCTCGACGAACTGCGTTGTCAATCCCTTCTGGATGGTCTGGATCGAGCCGAAGCGGGACACGACGTCACCGACGTGCCGCTTCTCGAAGTACGACAGCGGCAGCCGCATCAGATGCGCGAACGCGTTCCCCAGCCACTGGAAATTGAGTGTCGTCGTCAGCACCGTCGTGAGCCAGGACCGCACCGCGCCGATCGAGGCCTGGAGCACGACGAGTAGAAGGAAGCCGATGCCAAGGACGGTGACCAGGTCACGATCGGCGCTGACCAGCGCTTCGTCGACGACCCACTGCAGGTACAAAGGCCCGAGCAGGACGCAGACCTGCATGGCAATGGCCAGCAACAGGACCTGGAGCAATCCGCGGCGCAGGCCGACCACGCGTCCCATCAGCTGCAGCAACGTGAAGCGCACCGTCTCCTGCACGCGCTCGAAACTCGCGCCGGGCGTGAGTTCCACCGCGACGCCGGTGAAGTGCTCCGACACCTGCGCCATGGGCAGGCGCCGCTCACCGACGGCAGGATCGTGGATGACGACCGAATCCGCCCGCACCTGCTTCAGCACCACGAAGTGGTTCATGTCCCAGTGCAGCACGCACGGCAATTTCAGTTGCGGCAGGTGCTGCAGATCGAGCTTCAGCGGTCTTGCCTGCAGCTGCAGCGACTGCGCCATGCCCAGCAGGCTCTTGAGCGTGGCGCCCTTCAGCGAGACCGAGAACCGTCGCCGGATGCTGGCCAGGTCAATGCGATGCCCCCAGTAGCTGGCAACCATCGCCAGGCAGGCGAGCGCGCATTCGGCCGCTTCGGTCTGCAGCAGCACCGGCAGGCGCTGGCCGCGGAAGAAGTCCAGGATCGGCGAAGGTGCAGCGGCTTGCATCACACACGCCCCATCGCGCTGTACAGCGGATCCAGCAGCCATTCATACAGCCGCCGCTGCTCCAGCAGGATGCTTGCGTCGAGCAACGCCCCCGTCCGCAACGCAAGCGGCCGTCCGTACACGGTGACGTCCTGCCGGTCCAGCCGCACTCGCACCCGGTAGAGCGGCTCGCCCGCCGTGCCGGAGGGCATGACTCCCGACAGCGGCAATTCATCCGCGCGCAGGGCACTCGCCGCGACCTCGCGCACGGTGCCGCGCGCCTGGCCGAACTTCTGGTACGCATACGCCTGGTAGCGCAACAAGACCTGCATGCCCGGCCTGATGAAGCCGGCGGCTCGCGAAGGCGCATAGAGCTCGGCCTCCAGCTCGGAGCCGGCGGGCACCAGCGCAGCGAGTGCCTGGTTGGCCGAGACGGTCTGCCCCACCTCGAAGGCGATGGCCGACACGGTGCCGTCCTGCGGGGCGCGCACGACGACTTCGCGTCGCGCCTCGTTCTCCACCAGGTCCTGCTCGAGTGCCGCCGTGGCGCGCTGGCTGGCCTGTTCGTCGCGACGCGCCTGCAGCTCCAGGTCGCGCATCTCGGCTTCGACCCCGATGGCCTCTCGACGCAAGCCCGCCTGCGCCCGCATCAGGTCGGCCTGGCGTTGCTGCTGGTCCAGCAGTTCCGCCTGCTTGTCGTGCACCTGCGCGCTGGAGACGAAGCTGGCATCCGCAAGTTCCGTGAAGCGTTGGAGGTTGGATTGGGCGAGAGCAACACGGCGAGACTGCAAATCCAGCTGGGCGTCGAGCCTCTGCATTTCCGTCGACAGCTCGCCTGCCCGGCCACGCAGCGCCTGGACCTTCTGCTGCGCCTGGTGCTGCTGCTGCGAGCGTTCGGCGGCGAGGCTATCGCGGCGCCTGCGCAGCAGCGTGGAGATCTGGACCTCCGCACTGGCCCGGCTGCCGTCGGACCGCTCGTTGGTGACCAGGAACAGCGCATCGCCTGCACGCACGGACTGGCCTTCATGCACGTGGCGTGCAGCAACGACGCCCGCATGCGCCGGAAGCACGCGAATGAGCCCGTGCGACGGCAGGAGGACGCCCATCACCTGCGCCTTGCGCGTGTACGTCCCCAAGCCGAGGTATACCAACACCACGGCAACGACCAGGCACGCAGCGAACGTGAGTGCCAGCCATCCCGGCGGCCTGGCCAGCACGATGCGGCCGAGGGGCGACCCTGCGGCGTGGGCAACAGCCTGCGGACGGAACAAGGGAGGACTGGTCATGGTGCCTTGCGAGATGGAGCTACGGTGCGGCATTGCCGCCTGGGGCAGCAGGCGTGCGGCTGGCATCGCGCGCCCACTGCACCTGCGCAGGGCTCAGACGGGATCCGAAGCGACCGGACCCGGGCTGGGCATCACCACCTCGCCGTCGATGACGATGAACACGCCTTTCGGCGGCGTGTAGTAGTAGGTCAGCCCCCCGCTCACCTGTTCGACTTCGTCGTTGACCAGTTCGTGCATGTCGATCTCCCGATTCGTGGTTGGAAAGAGCGTTCGAAACGCTCACCGGAAGTGCGCACCGTGGCGACGCATCCGGCCGACGAAAGATAGGCAAGCACCTGCCGCTTCGCCTCCATCGCGTGAAGGAGAGGCGTTGGCGCCATCGACAAACTGAACGAGGAGCGCGCCCTCGCCGGTTGGAGCCTGCCCAACTCTTCCTGAGACACATCTCGTCATCGACGCGGGCGGGCGTACACGCCTGACACAGGTGGCACCACCTGCCCTCGCGAGTTCCCCGACCATCCGGCCACCTCGGCTGTACAGGCCGCATCGAGAAGGGAGGCGCCCATGGCACCGGTCCCCGGGAGCTCGGCGGCGATCTGCTGCGGCTTCGCGGCAGTCGCCGGATGTACGGCCTTCCTGGTCGCGTGCGGCGGCGGTGGCGGCGGGGGTCAGGCGGGCGCGCCAGCTGCAGCTCCTGCTCCTGCGCCGAGCCCGGCGCCCCTGGCACTGGGCATTCCCAACGCATCGGGCTCGGGCTCGCTTCCCGCCGCCGCGAACAACGTGCTGCGAGTGCAGTTCGATCGCGGGGTGCGTGGCACGGCCTTCAACACGCCCTACGTCACAATCACGGTCTGCATCCCCGGCAGCAACATCTGCCGGGACATCGACCACGTCCTGGTGGACACCGGCTCATGGGGACTGCGGCTCCTTGCAGGCGCGATCCCGACCGAGCTGGCACTGCCTGCCGTTCGCACCGGGTCCGGGGCGGCGGCGGGTCAATGCGTGCAGTTCGCCAGCGGCTACACGTGGGGCGCGGTGCGAACCGCCGATGTGCGCCTCTCCAGCCAGTCCATCGCCGACCTGCCCGTGCAGGTGATCGCAGACCCGGACCCCGCCTTCGTGAGCGCACCTGCGCAGTGCAGCAGCCCGGGGACGGATCTCGGTGCGCGCCTCGACGCGAACGGGGTGCTCGGCGTCGGAATGCTCCGCTATGACTGCGGACCCGCTTGCACGACCAGCACGACGCCAGGAATCTACTTCGCTTGCACAGCTCAGGGCTGCACGCCGGCGACGCTGCCGCTGCGGCAGCAGGTGGTCAATCCGGTCGCGATGCTGGCCACCCACAACAACGGCGCGGCGCTCGTCGTGCAGCAGGTTCCAGCGGGAGGCGCCACCACGCTCGAGGGTGCGCTGGTCCTGGGCATCGGCACCAGCGACAACAACCAGCTGGGCGCGGCCCAGGTGCTTGCGATGGACAGCCGATACCAGCTGACCACCCTCTACAAGGGCCGCCGCTATCCGACGACCATCGACACCGGTGCCAACGCGCTGTTCATCCCCGACGGTGAGCTACCGGTCTGCGGCGCCTTGTTCTGCCCTCCGCAACGGACCACGCTGCAAGCGCAATTGCAGTCACCGAGCGGGGCACAGCGGGACGTGACCTTGGCAGTGGAGGCCCTTGCGACGCTGGCTCCCGGTGCGGTGGCCGGCAACCTCGGGCAGAGCGATGCGGCGGCGGTGACCTTGGGCCTCCCCTTCTTCTTCGGCCGCACGGTGTTCGTGGCCCTCAAGGACGCGGCGACGCCCGCTGGGCCGGGACCGTACTGGGCCTTCTGAGCTCCCGGTCAGCCGGTGCTCTGCTCCGCGCTCCGCCGACCTAGTCGGTCCGCTTCGACCACTCGATGAACACCGGCTCATGCCCCTTGGTGCGCAACCAGTCGGCCAGGGCGTAGCCGGTGCCCGCGGGCCAGCACTTCACGTCGGCGTGGTCGTAGAGGCGGTAGTCCGCCAGTTCGGGGACAGGCGCACGTCGCCGGTGGCCTGCACGGCGTAGGCGATGATTACCTGGTTCATGCGCTGGAAGTCGTAGACCCCGATCAGCGCGGTCGATGTCACGTCGAGGTTGGTCTCCTCCTTCACCTCGCGCGCGATGCCTTCCTGGGGCGTCTCGCCCGCCTCCATGAAGCCGGTGATCAGCGCGTACATCTTCCCGGTCCACGCGGCATTGCGCGCCAGCAGGATCTTGCCTTCGTACTCGACCACGGCCGCCAGCACGGGCGTGGGATTGTTCCAGTGCGTCCAGCCGCATGCCGGGCAACGCAGCCTCTCCTTGGGGCCGCCGTCTTCCTGCTGCACGATGGATTGCAAGGTGGTCGCACACGCGGGGCAGAACTTGTACTGGATCTCCATGGCCTGCATTGTGGCGCGGCCCATTTGTCCGCGCGCCTGGAGGCAATTGCGTCTGAATTGCGAGAAGCGAATAGTTCTTTGCGCCGAGCCTTGTTGCCGGATAATTCGCCACTCAAAGGAGCGACCCGAATGGCAACGTACCTCGAACTCAAGGCCCAGGCCGAACAACTGCTGGCGCAAGCCGAGCAGATGAAGGAACAGGAAACGCAGGATGTCATTGCCGACATCAAGCAGAAGATCGCCAATTACGGCCTGACTGCTGAAGACCTGGGTCTCTCCGGTGGTGGCCGTGCCCGCACCGCCAAGACCGCACGTGCCGGCAAGTCGAGCTCGCCCTCCGCCGTCAAATACCGCGGCCCGAATGGCGAGACGTGGGGCGGCGGCCGTGGGCGCAAGCCGCAGTGGGTGGTGAACGCGCTGGCCCAGGGCAAGAGCCTGGACGATTTCCGCGTCTGACCGAACTCCCATGAAAAAACCCGGCGTGGTGCGCCGGGTTTTTTCATGTCCGGCCCAATTCAGGCCGGGAACACGCCCGTCGACAAATAGCGGTCGCCGCGATCGCACACCACGAACACGATGGTGGCGTCTTTCACCTGTTGCGCCACCTGCTGGGCCACCCAGCACGCACCCGCCGCCGAGATACCGGCAAAGATGCCCTCCTCGCGTGCGAGCCGGCGGCACATCTCCTCGGCATCGGCCTGGCTCACCGAGATCTGCTCATCCACATGCGACGGGTCGTAGATCTTCGGCAGGTATTCCTGCGGCCACTTGCGGATGCCCGGGATGCGCGAGCCTTCGCTGGGCTGCGCGCCGATGATGCGCACCGCCGGATTCTTCTCCTTCAGGTAGCGCGACACGCCCGTGATGGTGCCGGTGGTGCCCATCGCGCTGACGAAGTGCGTGATGCGGCCGCCGGTCTGTTCCCACAGCTCGGGGCCGGTGGTCTCATAGTGGATGCGCGGGTTGTCCTGGTTGGCGAACTGGTCGAGCACCCGGCCCTTGCCTTCGCGCTGCATGTTCTCGGCGAGGTCGCGCGCGTACTCCATGCCGCCGCTCTTGGGCGTGAGCACCAGTTCCGCGCCGAACGCCTTCATGGTCTGCGCGCGTTCGATCGACAGGTCCTCCGGCATGATCAGCACCATGCGGTAGCCCTTGATCGCCGCGGCCATCGCAAGCGCAATGCCGGTGTTGCCCGAGGTAGCCTCGATCAGCGTGTCACCGGGCTTGATCTCGCCGCGCTCCTCCGCCCGCTTGATCATCGACACCGCCGGCCGGTCCTTCACGGACCCCGCCGGGTTGTTGCCCTCGAGCTTGCCCAGGATGACGTTCCCGCGCGCCTTGTTCTCAGCGGCGCCGATGCGCTGCAGGGCCACGAGCGGCGTGTGGCCGATGGCGTCTTCGATGGTGGGGTACGTGCGGGGCTCCATCGGGCCACTGTGCCATAATTTTTGGCTGCGATCCCAACGCTGCCGGAGTGGCGAAATCGGTAGACGCAGCAGACTCAAAATCTGCCGGTGGCAACACCGTCCCGGTTCGATTCCGGGCTCCGGCACCAAGACCCGCGGTTCCAATTCGGACCGCCCAATCAAATCCCCCGACCAGAAAAAAAGGCGCCCGGCACGTGGCCGGGCGAAGAACCTCCATGGCTGGGATCGCAACCAAGATCGACCCCGAAGTCATAGTGCGCGCTGAGGCTCGCACGTCCCGTCAGGCTCAGCCGTCTCGCTAGCTCGGCAGCTTGCTCACGGACGCGTAGGAGCGCGCCGCATGTGGGTAGCCCTCCTCCAATGAAAAAGGGCCCCGCAGGGCCCTTGGTCTGAGCACCTTTGAGTCAGGCGCCGGTGAGCGCGCCGACCTTGACGGTCACGACGGTCTGGCCATTCACGCTGACAGCGCCCGCAGGGCTGACAGACACCGTCTCCGTGTACGGCGTGGACGTCACGCTATTCAGGGTCAACGTGACGCTGACATTGACCGCAACGCCCGTCGCCGGCACGCCATTGGTGGCCAGCGAGATCGAGCAGGGCGACACGGTGATCTTGGCGCCAGTAGCCAACGTGCTGCCGGCGGGGAACGTCGATGACTTCACCGTGAAGATGCACGAGCCGAACGTCATGTCGCCGCTGGCCGTGGCGCCGCCCGATGCGATCGAGAACGTGGGAGCTGCCGTGCCCGAAGCCGGAGGCGCGATGGTGACGGTGGTCGAGCCAGTGGTGCCGAAGTCAGGGACGCCGGAGGCGAACGTGATCGGCTGGTTGGACATCGCCTGGACGGCAGTGCTGCCGTTGGTGGCATCGACCTTGACCGCCGACGCGCCATTCGCGACTGCTACCTGGGTGTCGCCACCGCCACCACCGCCGCAGGAGACCAGCAATGCCGTGGCGGACGATACGGCAGCCCACTTCCAAAGACTCTTCATTCCTCGTTCCCCTTCAGGTTGGGTTAAGCAGCGGACAAGGGTACACGTCGCGTATCAAAACGTAAATAGACGTGACGAATTACGCGGGCTATTCGGCCATGGCTGTGCTTCGTCCCTCACAATCGCGCCCGCCATGCGCAGCAGTTCCGCCACTTTTTCGCTCCTCGCGCTTGGCTTGGCCACCAACTCCGCGTGGGCCGTCGACACCACGCTGACATCGGCGGGCTACACCGGCCTGGGCATCACTCCCACAGCGCAGATCCTGGGCTGGGGCCGCGCGGCGACCAGCTATGAGAACCAACTGGCCGGCAATCCTGCGCGCGTGGACGGCCACAACCTGGTGCTCGGATTCGGCCTGCTGCCCAACCTGGAAGCTGCAGGGCGGCTTGCCACCAACACCATCCACGACAGCTGCTTCTCGACCTCGGGATGCGGCGCACGCGACCTCTCGGCGTCCATGAAGGCTGGCATCGGGCTCGATGCGGCCCGGCGCTGGTCGATCGGCGTGGGGGCCACCGACGTCGGCGGCTCGGTGACCTACTTCCGGACCTACTACGGCGCACTGACCTACGACAACGGCCCCTTCCAGGCCACGGCAGGCGCGGCCAAGCGCAAGAACGTCGGCGTCAATGGATCGAGGGCCCCCCTGGACGGCGCCTTTGCTTCGCTGGCCTGGCAGCCGCTGCCTCTGGTACGTGGCCACGTCGAATACAGCGACCGCAACGCCTGGGCCGGCGTGCGCCTGTTTGCGCCCGAGGCCTGGTTGCCGGAGGGCTGGTCGCTCTCGGCTGGCGCGAACAGACGGTTGAGCGACACGGCGCTCACCAAGCGCAGTTGGTGGGACGCGTCGCTGTCGATTCCGCTGTACAAGGTGCCCGCGATGCCGGGCACCAGCAAGGCAGCGCTCCCGCCCTTGCAACGCGGACAGCAGCCGCAGCCGTCGTACGAAGCCAGGGCAGGTGCAGTGGCGCCCCCGACGATCACTCCGGCTCCCGTGCAGGCGGTGCCCGCGACCGATGTGCAACTGCAGGCGTTGGCCAACGTGCTCGAGGCCAAAGGCCTGGAGGACATCTCGGTCGGTCGTATGCCCGATGGAACCATCGCCGTACGCGCCAATAACGGCAGCTACGGCTGGAACGCGGTCGATGCCGTCGGCGTGGCGCTGGGCGCCATCGCACGCGGCCTGAGCGACAGCAAGGCGGGCTATCGCCTCATCGTCACGCAACGCCAAGTGCCATTGGTGGCAGTCACGGGCCAGGCCGACTGCCTGCGTGAGTGGATCGAGCAGCCCACCAACTCCTGCACCGCCGGCCAGCTCTCCACGCCGGGCTCCGCACCGTTGGAGCCGCTGCACGAAGGCGCTGTGTGGGTGGTTCACGAGCAGAAGCCGGCGTCGCGCACAGTGCGCATCAACGTAAGCCCTGTGCTGCGCACCAACATCGGTACCGAAGTGGGAGCGGTCGACTTCGCCCTGGGCGCCGCCGTCGACGCGCAACTGCCACTCTGGACGGCGCGAGTGTCGACTGGGGTATCAATGTCCCAATCGCTCGCTCTGACGATTACGAGCCGGGCCGCGTGTTCGGCAATCGTCGCATCCGGTCCGGCACCGACCGACTGGCCTTCACGCAAACCACGCGCGTGCCGCTGGAGCGCTGGCTCTCGCCTCGGCAGGGATTGCAGCCGGGCACCGGGGCACTGACCGCGCAGTTGACGGCAGGTCGCATCGGGACCTTCTATGACGGCGCACTCGGCGAACTGCGTTGGGAACCGGGCGAGGGGCGGCACCGCTTCTCTGGCAAAGCCGGCGCCTTCCGCAACAACGACTATGAGAACGGCCTTGGCCCGCTTGGTGCCGTGCGCACCGCCAAGCCGGTGCTGGCCAGCTATCGCTACAGCGTGATGGCCACCCGCACCGATCTCGAGGCCACGGGCGGCCAGTTCATGAACAACGACCGCGGCGTGCAACTGGGCATGCGCCAGTGGTTCAGCGACGTGTCGGTCGGCGTGTACTACAAGCGCACCACCACCTCGGGGAATCCCACGCGCCAACTGGTAGGGGTGGAACTGACGCTGCCGATCGGCCGGCGTCGCGATTGGCAGCCGACGCCGCACCTGCAGGTGGGTGGCACGCCGCGATTCGCGCACGCTGTGGAGACCTCGATCCGTGAGCAAGGCGGCAACCCCCTTCGCCTGGGCCGGGCAGTCCTGCCGCCAACGCCTGATCTGGATGCCGTGTTCAACAGCGACAGGTCCAGCCTGGCGTACTTCGAGGACAACCTGCGCCGCATTCGCGACGCAGCCCGCTACTAGCGCGCTTGTTGCTCTCGCGAAAGAGCACGCAACTGGCCCTGCGCACGGTGCCATGACTTAGTGCGCACCGCGACGAATGGCTTAAGCACCTGGCTTGGGCACGGATGGGTAACGCACGCCTCCTCAGTTAAAGTCTGGGAGGTTCCAATTTGTAACGAGAACCGAGAACAAAAGAGGACTCGTCAGAGATGCTCAGAGGTCCATGGGCCACCACCGGCTCGCGCGCGGTGCTTCCGCTTTTCGCAATGATCCTGGTGCAGGGGTGTGCCGTGGTCACCGCGCCCGGCTTCGACTACGTCGACGCCAAGGACCGCAACAGCATCACCCTGGGCCAGTACGTGCCTGGCGATGCCAACAATCCACCGCAGGGGGTGCTCACGCCCATCACGCCGCAGCTGGTGCAGGCGCAGCAGCAGGCCCGTCCGCGCGAGGTGCCTGCCGACGTGCAGAAGCTATTCGCCACGGCGAAGCCTTACACCATCGGCCCCAGCGACGTGATCAACATCGTGGTTTACGACCATCCGGAGCTTCTGCCCAACGCGGGCGCCGTGATCAGCCAGCAGGCCGACCCCACGGGCATCAGCAGTGCGCCCGGCTTCATCGTGGGTGCCGATGGCCAGATCTCGTATCCCTTCATCGGGCGCGTGAAGGTGGAAGGTCTCACCGAGATCGAAGCTTCGGACCTGATCCAGAACCGGCTGGCCCGCTACATCAAGCAGCCGCAGGTGGCGGTGCGCATCAACTCGTTCCGCAGCCGCCGGGCGTATGTGGAAGGCGAGGTGCGCGTGCCGGGCACGCAGATCTTCACCGACGTCCCGATGACGCTTCCGGAAGCCATCAACCGTGCCGGCGGCATCACGGCGAATGGCGATCGCTCATTTATCACGCTCACGCGCGACAACCAGACCACCGTCATCAACCTGATGCAGATGATGGACATGGGCGTGAACCCAGCTCAGATCCTGCTGCAAAGCGGTGACCTGGTCACGGTCCGCAGTCGGGACGACAGCAAGGTGTTCGTCATGGGCGAGATCAGCCGGCCTTCGGCGCTGACCATGCGCAATGGACAGCTCACGCTCAATGAGGCCCTCGGCGAGGCCGGTGGCCCGAGCCTGGTGACGGCGAACACGAGCCAGATCTACGTGATCCGCAAGACGGCCGAAGCCGGCGCGCCTGCGGTGTACCACCTCAATGCGGGCGATCCGACGGCGCTGGCCCTGGCCGAGAGCTTTCCCCTGCGGCCGCGCGACGTGGTCTACATCGACCCGGTGCCGCTCGTGAACTGGAACCGCATCGTGAGCCTGATCGTTCCTTCTGCGACTGCGGTCTCCGCCACGCGCAGCGCAGTCCGCCCGTGAAGTCGATCCTGGTGATCTGCGAAGGCAACATCTGCCGCAGCCCGATGGCACAGGGGCTGCTTGCGGCGGCCTTGCCGAACATGCAGGTGCGGTCGGCTGGCCTCGGCGCACTGGTCGGGATGCCTGCTGACGAAATTGCCGTGCAGCTGATGCGCGATCGCGGCATCGAAATCAGCGCGCACCGGGCCACGCAGATCAACCGGGCGATGTGCCTGGAATCCGACATCGTGCTGGTGATGGAAACGGAGCAACGCGCCCGCGTGGAGTCGCTCTACCCGCAGGCCCGCGGCCGCGTGTTCCGCATCGGCGAATACACCAGGCGCGACATCCCGGACCCGTACCACCAGGGCGAGCAGGCCTTTCGCGAGGCGCTCACTCTCATCGACGAAGGAGCCCAGGAATGGCTCCGTCGCATCCACAAACTCTGAAAGGAGGCATCGCCATGAATGCCCCCCATCCCCTTCAGCACCAATTGGCCGCAGCCCAGCCAGTCGTTCCTCAAGCGAGCGAGGAGAACGACGAGGTCAACCTGCTCGAGTACTGGGACATCATCGTGGACAGTCGCCGGCTGATTGGCGCGATCGCTGCCCTCGCCCTGGCCGGCAGCTTGGCCTATGCCTTCCTGGCCAGCCCGGTTTACGAATCCAACCTGCTGATCCAAGTGGAGGATTCGCAGACATCGGCGAAGAGCTTCCTCGGTGAAGCGGCGAGCCTGTTCGACGTGAAGACGCCCGCGACGGCCGAAATGGAGATCATCCGTTCCCGCATGATCGTTGGTCGCGCCGTCGAGATGACGGGCATCCACATCAGCGCCAAGCCAAACCGGATGCCGCTGCTGGGCAACTGGCTGTCGCGGAAAGCAACGGAGTTGTCGGATCCCCAAGTCTTCGGCTGGACAACCGGCGTGGAGTCCATCCATGTCAGCCAACTCGACATTCCGGCCGCGCTTGAAGACACGAAATTCACGGTCATAGCCTCGGGTGGGGGCAACTACAAACTGCTGCATGAGGAGTTGGACAAGCCTTTGCACGGCGTCGTCGGCACGCCGCTGAAGGCCCAGGTTCCCGGTGGCGCACTGTCGATCACGATTTCCGAACTGGATGGCAAGGCCGGCGCGGCATTCACCTTGCAAGCGTCGTCGAAGCTCGAGACGATCGAGAAACTGCAGGACAAGCTAAAGCTCGTCGAGAAGGGCAAGCAATCCGGCGTCATCGATGTCAGCCTGCAGGACATCGACCGCGACCGTCTGACGCTGGTGCTGAACACGATCGGCCAGGAGTACGTGCGCCAGAACATCGAACGCAAGGCAGCCGAGGCGCAGAAGACCCTAGGGTTCCTGGATAGCCAGCTGCCTCAATTTAAGAAGCAGCTGGAGGACGCCGAGGAAGCGTTCAATAGATACCGAAACAAGCAGGGAACGGTGGCACTGGATGAAGAGGCCAAGCTGGTCCTGGCGCAAACGGTGGACCTGCAGAGCAAGCTGCTCGAGGCGCAGCAGAAGCGCCGCGAATTGATGTCACGCTTCACGTCGGAGCATCCGAACGTCAGGACGCTGGACGATCAGATTGCTGGCTTCAATTCTCAGATCAGCGCGCTGAACGTGCGCGTCAAGAACATGCCGCTGGTGCAGCAGGATGCCTTCCGCCTAGAGCGGGACGTTCGGGTCAACAACGACCTGTACCAACAATTGAAGAACAACGCTCTACAACTGCAGCTGGTGCGTGAAGGCAAGGTCGGCAACGTACGACTGATCGACGCCGCGGTTTTGGCGGAGACTCCCGTTCGCCCGAAGAAGCCGCTGACGGTAGCCCTGGGTCTAGTGCTCGGCCTAGTGACTGGCGTGGTCGTCGCGCTCGCACGTGCTTCGTTCTTCCGCGGCGTTCGCAGCCCGCAGGAAGTCGAAGCGCAAACCGGCCTCAGCGTCTACAGCACGATTCCGCTCAGTGCCGCGCAGGAAGGCATGGCGAAGCTCGTAGCGCAGAAGGCACCGGGCCGCCACATCCTCGCTGAGTCAGCGCCGCGTGATGTCGCTGTGGAGGCCCTGCGCAGCCTGCGCACTGCGCTGCAATTCGCGATGCTGGAGTCCACCAACAACCGCGTGCTGATCACGGGCGGCACCCCGGGCGTTGGCAAGAGCTTCATTTCTGCCAACTTCGCCGCCATCATGGCCAGCGCTGGCAAGCGCGTGCTGCTGATCGACGCCGACATGCGCAAGGGCCACCTGAACCAGTACTTTGGAGTGGTACGCGAGGGCGGCCTGTCGGAGCTCATCACCGGCACGGTATCCGGCGACAAGGCAATCCGCCGCGCAGTGCTCCCGAACCTCGACGTGATCACGACCGGCACGCTGCCGCCAAATCCGGCGGAACTGCTGGTCAGCACCGCGTTCACTTCGCTGATCGAGTTACTGTCCGCTGAGTATGACCTCGTGATCATTGATAGCGCTCCGGTCTTGGTGGCTGCGGACACGCTGTCGATCGCCAGCATGGCGGGCGCGCTGTTCCTGGTGGCGCGTGCCGGCCAAACCTATGCTGGCGACCTTCACGAGAGCGCGCGACGCCTGGTGCATGTCGGCAAGGCGCCCACGGGCGTGCTGTTCAACGCGCTCGACCTGACGCAGCGGCACTATGGGAAGTACGGCTACAAGTACGGCACGTACAACTACGCCAGCTACAACTACAAGTACGGCTCTACGACGTGAGTCTCTCGAATGCCCGGCCTGCGCGACCGCGCTGCACGCCATTAGCGTTCTGCAGTAAAGGCTCTGATCAATGATTGCCGACTACGCCCCCAACGCTGCTCTTGCCGCCCCGTCCGAACAGGACGGTTGCTGAACAAATTAAGGATCGGTGAGGCGGGCACCGCTACCCGGGCGCAATCAGGGATGGCTTTCAATTCGCTGGACCTGCCCGGCCAGCATTACGGAAAGTACGGGTAGGCGGGTATTCGTGTGGGATGAGCAAATACAAGTACAACAGGTACTCGTATGGCGCGGACGGCTTGCTGCGCGACCTCAAAAACTGATCTTTGTAGAGACAGGGGAAGACACATTGAGCGGTGTAACGCGAAGCCGCTTTGTCGGCGTGAGCACCCCGAAACTCGGCGCATACCAACCTTCGATCACTTCAATCGTGCCATTCTCTACTGAGACCGTGGCGAGTCGACGGTCCTCACAAAAGAGCTCGAGGGCAGGCATGATACGAACCTGGATTGCTTGCGATAGCAAGAAATGAATATGGGGAGAGCACTGCGGTCCCGAAAAGAGATCCTCGATAAGGATAAATTTGTCTCGGCAGTCGACTGAGCGTTGGTGAGTTACACCAAAACGCTTCATATACCCGTCATGACTCGCGACAACACGGACGCTGGCGCACTCCTCTTCAACCATGAGCAAGGTTGCTTTTGCATGAGTGCTCCAGTTGAAATTCCCTGACATTGTGCTCTGATCTTGCCCATTAACTTGAGCAGTATTATGGAGAGCCGTGCTACGTAAGATACTTCTCCACTCCCCCGCACCATGGTAAAGGTACGTCCCGGCGTCGATAAACACAGGCTGCTGTCGAATCGTCAGCAAAATCGACAAAGCGTCGGCATGTCCGTGGGCTGCGATTGACAAATACCCTAACGGGCCATGGTCGAAAATCAGTTTGTATGCAGGATCCGAGTTCCTCGGATTTGTCATCACGCTATAGCCGCCTTCAGGAAACGTGCGAACTCTGGGCGCTGATATTGTGGTCCTACATTCGCAGCCACCGCGATCATCGGCACGGAGTGCCCACTCGGCCAAGCGAACAACATAGTTCTGGTCAAAGCAGTCCACAAGGACACGGCCGGCGTCGTTGTCGCCGATATCTGGCACACCATGGTCATCACGCAGCTCCTGCACGAACTCGTTGAACGCGCAGAGCCGTTGGCGAACCTCCGTCGGCAGGTCGATGTTTCTTGATTTCAGCGCACGAGCGGCAACAAGCATCAACTCGACGGCAAAGCCTCCATACGAGGGAGACTGCTCGGCCGGAGTGCCGTCGGACAGGATCAGTAGGCTGAACTGTCGAACTAGCTCAGCAATCAAATCTGGGGGGATTGATTCTTCCAGCGCACAGTCGATGACTACCTGCCCGGCGAGCTCTGCCAATAAGTGGTTATTTGCAGAAGAGTGCAATGATGGAAACTTGCGTAGCCAATGTCGGGAGGCAATTAAAATCTGTCGAATTTGGTCCAGAGTTTTCTCAGTGAGAGAACGATCACAGACGGAACTCACCACCACCAAACTGATGCTTCGTAGAGCCACCTCAATTCCGGACGCCCAAGGCAGTCCCAGAAAAGGCGGAAAGGTCTCATGCCAGCTCGAAATCTCGCCGGCCAAAAACTCGACGTAGAAAGGATCGGCGTGGAACGAGTTTTGCAGCGCGACCGCCTGCAAGTGCTGCAGGCGATTTAGCTCCCAAGGGAACTTTGCATCTCCGAGCTCGCCCCCACGGTAGCCGATCGCGAAGCAGTACGTTCCAGAGTCTTTCCAGTTCTGTCCGCTCGTAGGATCAACTGACCAATACTCTGATTTTGACCATTCCGAACGGCTCGGCCAATCTCGGCCCAGGGCGCGGAAGTTGCCTGCAACAAAAGTGCTAGCCGATTGCGTGAGGTTGGATCCGTTATCCCGGTAGAGATCACGGACGTCTAGGACAGGGCGGACAGGAGCCCTACTCCCATATCGAGGCCAACCTTGCTCAAGCCGGCCAGTCGTCTTCTTCGAGAGTTCGCGGATCCGATGGGCCACCTCAGCAGCACCCATGCTCCGGAATCTATTCCAATACCACGTGAAATTCACGCGACGCCTTTCGCTGCAACACGCCAAATTGCAGCCAGCGCCTCGGCATACTGATTGATTTCAAGACGCTCTTCGTGGAGTAGTCGAGCAGCAATGCCCAAGCGTTCTCGCAATTCCCGATCTACGACAAGCCGGCGCAGCGCCATCCCGAGCCCGGAAATGTCACCCGGACGGACCAGAAGTCCAGTTACACCATCTAGGACGATGTCGGGCGTTGCTCCAACTGGTGTGGTGACCACCGCAAGCCCGGCGCTCATGCCTTCAATCACGGACATGGGAAGGTTTTCATCGTAAGAAGGCAGAACAAGAACGTCACTGGCTAAGAGGAGTTCTTGAACGTCACGTGGTCCGAGCCACTCCTTGACAACTACCTTGTCATCAAGACCGCACGCGATGATTTGACTACGAGTGGCTTCGACATCGCCGTCGCCAGCGAGCACGACATTCCACCCTGATAGGTCGCGCAGACCCTGCAGGGCATCAATCAGATCTGGAGTACCTTTTCTACGACCCAATCGCCCCAAGAAGATGATCTGAACGTGCTCTTCACTCTTACTCGCTCTCAAGGGAAGTCTCTTAGTCGCGTTCGGAAGAATCTTTACTCGGGCGGTCGGAAACTCGGTCGATACGAACTTCCCCCAAGTTGACCCCAAGACGATATTCAAAGCGGCCTTGTCGAACATGGACGCGATCAGCGGACGCACCCAAGGACCGGTTGAGGCAAAGAAGTCCTTGAAGTTTGATCCATGAAGGTGGAGCACGTACGGGATCCCCAGCAAACGAGCTGTCCAACACACGCATAACTTGCGATAGGCACTGCCGTCTGAAGACAGGTTCACATGGACCAGATCTAGCTGGCCACGTCGAGCATGGGCGCCTAGTAGGACGAGGAATCGCACTAGGTAGTACAGAGAAAGAAAAATGTGCCTCTTTCCGCGCGTCTCAACGAAGTTGACCTCAAGATCTGCTGCATCAGTAAGCGGCCGCCGAAGCTCATCCATCAAGCGATCGATGCCGCCCTTGCCCCCTTCGCCCAGAGGAGTAGCAACGAGCACGCGTAGGTAGCGTAATCCAGTCACGTCAGGCTGTACTCTCTAAGAAAGATTTCGAGTGTGATAAGCGTCCAGAGCAACTTTTCTTTATTGCTTTTCCCAGCCATATGCGCGGATATGATCGCGTTTATTTGACACGGATCCAAATAGCGCGCCACCCTGCTACCGCTACCCTGTAGGTGGTCTGAAACAAAACTCGCCATGCTGGTTCGGAACCACTCATTAATAGGAAGCCGAAAGCCGACTTTCTTTCGACCCAGAACGCTCGAAGGCAATCTATCTTTGAATGCGTCCCGCAGAGCCCTTTTCCCCAGCCGATCAGTGTTGGACAAACCCGATATGTAGGAAACCAAGTTCACATCGAGGAAGGGAGCTCGCGCTTCAATCGACGCGGCCATCGTCATCCGATCTCCACGTTCAAGCAGATTGTCCGCCAGCCAAGAGCCTTGATCGAATGCGTAAAGAGGACGAGAGACGCCGGACACGACGGAACGCGAATTGAACTGCAGTGTCGGGGCCAGTAATCTTAGATCGTTGATATCCGCGGCGCCGAACCACCTGGGTAGACGCTCATTCAAATCGCGGATTGCCATGGTCTGCAGAGCAGTCTTCGCTCTGTGAAAGGAGTACGGCAGATGGCGAGAAGCACTCGCTAGCCTAGAGGTAACTATGTTCGGCAGGCGGTGGTATGTCTCGATAAACCGTTCGGCCCTGTACTTCGGATATCCGCCTAGGAGCTCGTCGGAACCTTCTCCAGTTAGAACGACTTTGACTTGTTGGCGCGCGGCACGTGCTAGGAGGAAAACAGCGACATCCGACGGCTCAGCGACAGGTGCGTCACGATAAGATGTCAACTGGGGCAAGAGATTTATCGCGTCATCGCTATCTACGAGAAGTTCTCGATGCTCAGTACCGAATCTCTGAGCCACCTCCCTCGCATAAGGCAACTCGCTGAAGGCAACCTGCTGAAGCCCACTGAGAAAGTCTTGACTCGAGCACCGCTCTGCGCCGACATCGCCGCAACGATTGCAGAGGAGTCCAGCCCGCCACTCAAGAAAGCACCAATGGGAACGTCTGCGACCATTCGTGAGCGGACCGATGCCTCGAAGCGATCCCGAAATTCTTTTGGATCGGAGTGCGGCTCATGGCCTCCAGCGCGTGCATCGGGGGGCGTGTAATACCGTGAAATCACAAACGTGCCACGTTGCCATCGGGCACAGGTTCCTGGCAATAGCTTTTGGACGCCTTTGAACAACGTCGAGGGCGCAGGAACATAACGGTACTGAAGGTACTGAGATAAAGCATCAGCATCGACGGTCCTGGCATCTGGCTGCACCGCCAGTATCGCCTTGATTTCTGACGCAAAAAAGAATGAGCCTTTGGCATTGGAGTAGAAGAGCGGCTTCTCACCGAACCGGTCGCGCGCCAAGAACAAAGTCTCAGTTTCTCTGTCCCATATCGCAAACGCGAACATGCCGTCGAGTCTGCTTAGACATCTTTCTCCCCACTTCGCATAAGCAGCCAAAATCACTTCGGTGTCAGATACAGTCCTGAAGACAGCGCCCTGCCCTTGCATCTCGTTCCGGAGTGCTTGGAAGTTATAGATTTCCCCATTAAAGATGAGGCAGTATCGACCATCGGCACTGGACATCGGCTGCGTTCCACCCGCAATGTCGATGATGGATAAACGCGCGTGTCCGAGCACGGCGATCGACTCTCCGGATGCCAACAGCTCAACGCCGTGTCCATCAGGACCACGATGCATGAGCGAGCGCAGCATCTGCCTGACATCACTCTCTGGTGATCTCAGCCCGTAACTCACGATTCCAGCTATTCCGCACATCGCGTTTCCCCTACGTCATGCCGCCGGCATTCCTTTAACTGTCGAACCTGCGGCGACGTCGCGCACCACTATCGCACCCGCTCCGATCTTTGAGCCTCTCCCAATATTGATCGGCCCCAGCACACAGGCTCGCGCTCCAATCTCCACATCGTCCTCAATAACCGGAACGCGCTCCAATCCCGAGCGTCCACCGATCACTACGCCCGGCCCGATGTAAACACGATCCCCGATAACGGCTCTCGCATGAATGACAGTCCCGAGACCGCTATACGCGATAACCACATTGCGACCAATGCGGGCAGTGGGAGGAAGTACGACTGCAAAAAGGATTCGGTTTACCAAATATGCCAGCCGAGGAATTAAAGGGATGTGCAGCGCTGACGCAAGATGCCCAAGCCTATAAATAAGAAGCATAACTAGTGCGCACCTTTGAGTTCAGGTATTGAGAGCGAAAGAGATGGAGGACGATGGACAGCCCAAAGAGCATTTCAAGCTGGTGCACCCCTTCTGTCGTGGCGAGAAGGACAATGGATATCGCCCATACAGATGCAAGGACGACAGAGCTCGTCATAACGTATTTCATACGTCCTAGTACAAGCAGAAAGTTGGATGGATACAGCGAAGCTTGGGCAACGATCAATTCAGTGGCGCAGAGTGCTGCCAGCATCGTTGTCTGCAGAGCGATGGCTCTCCCGATGTTCAGCGCAACCAACGCCGCGATGAAGCAGAGCCACAGGATCGACAGTCCGACCCGCAGTTGTCGTCGGTACTCTGTTGCTATCCCAGCATCAACCGAGTTCCCTGCTTTCAGTCTTGGAAGGTAGTGATAGGCAAGTGCGCGCGGGACAAGTAGCAGCCCACTTGCGATCGAGGCGACCTGCGCGATCACGGAAGCTTGCGTGGTCCGGCGATGAACAACGAAGCCGGCACCAAGAGGGCGTCTCGGCCGGAACTCACAATCCCATTGAAGGCCAAATGGATGAGTTCCGAGCCCCGTGACTCACGAGGTTTTGAGAACCTTTCATGCGAGCGCACGAAAGTAAAGAGCGAGGCGGCAGCTAGCAGAAAACTGTGGTACACAAGAGCAGTTGCAAAATGACCTGCAACGAACAATCCGCTTGCTGTGCCCAAAGCGATCGCGCATTCTATGGAAGCCAGACTGCCATAGAGGCGCTCCGCGATCATCTTGGAGCGCTGGGCCTGCCAAAGACTCGAGCCTATAAAAAAGCCGCTCGCTGCAGCAGGATCAGAAATGGCACCGACGACGGAAAGCAGCACCATTGCGACACCAACCAAGATGAACGCACCGGCCAGCCAGATTGCAGCGAAACCGTTGTAGGCCGCGATGTCGCGGCGCGTCTTGCCCTGCCAGGAAGCAAGAATATCTAACGATAATGCTCCACCGGTTAGACATGTGCACAGGGTCGCGATGCCTAGATCGCTGGCGACTACGCCGAACTCCAAGTTGCCGTAGATGCGTGCGCCTACCAGCACAAGCAGCAGCCTCTGCAAACCTGGCGCCGCAGTGGCAAGCAGTATCCCCAGCCTTTTCACAGCGAAGCGCGCATCGTCAAGTGATCCTGATTAGGCAAGCGCCTAACTTTAGGAGTTGGTGGGAGTACCGCAACAGCAGTGCAGAAGGCAGCCACCAACAGCAACCCGACATCTGATGTGAACAGCGCAGAACCGATGGAACTGGAAACTACGGTCGCACCAGTGATCAATGCAAAGACCGCCTCCGAAGATGCCGAGCTGCGAAAGACTTTGATCGCGCGAACAAGCATCAACAGCAGAAACCCCGCATACAGCGCAAAGCCCGCAAAGCCTGCTTCAGCAAGGATTTTCGGCCACCAAGTATCCATTAGGTAATCAGAGTAAATTTCATTCGCCCCATAGTGCTCTGACAGACCTGTAGAGTGATAAAGCGGGCTGAAATAGAGAGTTCTTGTCGGCTGGCTTCCAAACGTACCCGCCCCAGTGCCGAACGGAGCTCTCTGCCGGGCCAATTCCAATGAACTTTCGTACATCAAACCACGGACGGATGTGTCGACAACGTATGCCGTAACACGGTCGTCCATCACCTGAAGCACGGTCGGAATCGCACCAAGGACTCCGACAAAACTGGCAGCCGTAATCACGAGGGCGTATTTCTGAGTTACTCGTTTGCTCCAAAGTCGGCCAAGCAGGATTAAGAGCGCCATAATCGGCGCTACAAGCTCTTTCGCGCTATCACACCAGAGCAAAGTTACTGTAAACAGCAGAAGCGCCCCAAGATACTTGCCTCTGTAGCTAACAAGGAATCGCGAAGTCGCCGCAGCGATAGCCAGCGCGCAAAATGTTGCGGCTTGGTACTTGTGAGCGAATAGCCCGACTGGGACAGATCCAAAGAGTGCGCTTGGTCGTAACGGGATCCCTACCCAAGATCGTCCCGGTCGACAATGTCTATGACCATTAGGATTGAATGCAGGACACCTAGGCATATAACAGCATCGAGTAGCCGCTTGAAGCACTCTGCTTCGCGCCCCCTCACGCGGACGAGAAAAAAGAGTTCGAGCGCGATGAGTGGAGCTTTGAAGTCTAGGATAAAGCCTTGCACCGCAGCGAAGGCGGGTCGCTCAAAGCCACGGTCAAAATCGAAGGCCGTGCATACCGCAAGCACAAGAAAGTAAGAAAGCAGCACCCAAAAAGCTCGCCTAGTAACCCCCTTCAAAGACAGAAAACCGAAGATCGCCAAAGGGCTCAGCAGTAAAATCAGCGCCTCATCCGCGTAGGTTGACCCCCCTTCCGAATCGCTACCAAGTCCCGCAACCGCGATAGCTAATGGATAGATCAGTGCGAACGCGGCAGCAAGCCGAATGCGGACCGCGAGCTTCACGGAAAGAGTGCCTTCTTATAAGCGGCAATCAGAGTGGGCACCTGATGTTCCCATGAGAACTGCCGCTCTACGCGCGAGCGTCCGCTAGAGCCATAGCCTTACGTTGATTCAAATTGTCCAAGAGCTCCACGATCTTTTCGGCCATGTCATGCACATCGTTTGGCTTTGCGTAAGCCGAAGCATCACCGGCAGAAAAGCGGCCTTCTGTTACATCAAACTGAACGATCGGACATCCGAACGCCATGTACTCCAGTATCTTGTTCATTGTCGATTTGTCGTTCATCGCATTGACTCGATCTGGGTTCACGCAAACGTCGGCTGTTGACAGGACTTCGAACAGCTGGTCATCTGGAACTCGCCCGGTGAAGTGCACGAACTCCTCGATAGATTTTTCTACAGCAAGAGCGCGCATTTGCTCAAGAGCAGGGCCGCCACCGACGAGACAGAACTGTATGTCAGTGCGCTTCTTCTCTTTCACCAGGTACTCAATGGAGGCCAAAAGCAGGTCGATTCCCTCTTGACTACCCATCACCCCTACATAGCCCACTAAGTATCTACGTCCACGCCGGAGTTCGCCGTTCGGGGGACTTCGGCGTAACTTGGCAAGATTTGGGCCGCTTCGAACCACGAACACGCGATCAGGCGCCATACCCCCTCGCTGCAGCGCGATGCCTCTATAGCTGTTGTTCGTCGCGATGCTCACGTCGGCCAATTTGAACGTGAGGCGTTCGAGCAAGCACATAAGTCGCCAGAAGAAATCCCGCTTACCGAATTTCGCTTCGTACAGTTCGGGATTGATGTCGTGATGATCGAAGATGAACCGCTTCCCGAACAGCTTGAAGGGTGCGGCAACAAGAAAAATTAGATCGGGCGGGTTGCAGGCATGGATGACATCAATCCCGTGGCGTCTCCAAACACGCAGGGCAAGTCTGAACTCCCAATAGAGCGCTGCGCCGTATTCGACGAGGTATCCGCGCGCACTTGAGGCGTCTAGCGGAAGCGGATGCCGATAGATGTGGATTCCCTGGATCACCTCCTCTCGGGCATCGAAACCTTTGCCCGTCGGGCAGATGACCGCCACGGTTGCTCCGGCGTCCCTCAGAGTTTGAGCTTCCTGCCACACGCGACGATCGAAGGGGACGGGTAGGTTCTCCACGATGATGAGAACCTTCTTTCCCGCGAGAGCGTCAACATCGGCACTGGTGTCCGCATCGGCGACGGCCTGAACTTGAACGTCCACCAATTCAGTCTCCGACCCCAATTCGATTCAGATTCACATGCCGGCGCCCTTCCACGGGAACATCGATGTTCTTGGCGTGGCTGCGAAGGACAAGGTCGAAGTGCATGTTGCGCACCTCTTCTTCCGTGGCCATCAGTTCAGCGAGAGCGGGCAGCTTCGAGAAGGCATAGCCGAGGTTCTGGCCGAGCAGGTTCTGGGCCGCCACGCCGGGGTCATATACCTTCAATTGAACGCCTTCGTTCAACAAGCGGCGAGCGAGGTCAATGCTGGGACTCTCCCGGAGATCATCGGTATCTGCTTTGAACGCTATGCCGACCAGGAGAACAGAGCAGCCGGGCTTGATCAGCTGCTTCACCCGCTGGAATTGGAATTCCTTGTGCTGCTCGTTGGAGATGCCTATCGAGCGCACGACCTCGCACGATATTCCGGCGTCCTGCGCAACGGCAGCGAACGCGCGAAGGTCCTTCGGAAGGCAGGAGCCACCGAAAGGTGCTCCTGGCCGTGTGTAGTACTCGGATATGTTCAGCTTCGTGTCGACTTTGAAGATCTGGTGGACAGTCATCGCATCAATGCCCAGGCCATGACAGACGCGCCCCACTTCGTTGGCGAACGCGACTTTGAGCGCATGCCAGGTGTTGTCCACGAACTTGATAATTTCAGAGTCACGCAACGGAATCTCGAAGTACGGAGCCTCGATGCCCGCGTACACCTCCTTCATCGCCTCGGAGGATTTGCCCCCGACCGTGCCAACCACGATTTTTGGAGGATGGAAGAAGTCTTCAACAGCCGTTCCCTCGCGCAGGAACTCCGGGTTGTAGACAACTTCGATCAACTTCTCGAAATCGGAGCCGACTGCATGCGCCAGCATCGGGATGACCATGCCCTCCAGTGTTCCCGGCTTGATCGTGGACCTATACGCGACGGTTAACGGGCGGCGTCGCTTCTCGCAAGCGGCAGCGATCTGCTTGGTGACCTCCGCGATGAACGTCATGTTGTGCGACCCATCGGCGCTGCTGGGCGTCCCCACACACACGAAGACGACGTCCGCTTCCGCCACTGCTTCCACCGTGCTCATGGTGATCCTCAGCAATCCTTCCGCGGCAGCCTTCTTGAGCATTTCGGGCACGCCGGGCTCGACGATAGGACTCTGTCCCTTCTTGACCGCGGCTACCTTTTCAGCGTTCGTGTCGACGCCGATCACGTGATGCCCCCGCGACGTCAGGCACGCAGCGGCAGAAATGCCGACGTACCCCAGACCAAAGATGGCGATCTTCATGGAACTACAACTCCTGAAATGTGTAAGGGCCGCATTGGCCGTTTCGTTCAAGTCGCTTTTATCCGGCCCACTGGCGCAGACGACTTCCGCCCGAGGCGCTAAACGGATTTAGCGCGTGGCATGACTGCCGCAAAAGAGAGCCGCTAAATGATGATCTTGGCCAAGCACAAAGCGAGGCTGTGTACTGCTGAACCGCCTCTCTTCGTGTATTAGTGCGCGTCGTGTGCGCGCAGCACCACGAAGATCGTCTTGGCCATGATCTTCAGATCGCCAAGGGGCGACAGTCCTTCGACATAGCGGGCATCTAGCGACACACGCTGCCGATACGTCAGGCGGTTGCGTCCGGACACTTGCCACAGGCCTGTGATGCCGGGCTTCACGGCGCAGTAGGCGCGCCAGTGGCGGCCATACAGCTCCTTCTGCTGCAGCATGCACGGCCGCGGTCCCACAAGGCTCATGTCGCCGATCAGCACGTTCCAGAACTGCGGCAGCTCGTCGAGGCTCGTACGGCGAATGAACTGGCCGAAGCGGGTGATGCGCGGATCGTTGTCGATCTTCTGGTACTTCTCCCAGCGCTCTTTGGCTCCGGCATCGCTGTCCAGGAACGAGGTGAGCACCTCGTCCGAATCGATCTTCATGGATCGGAACTTGTAAAACCGGAAGTCGCGGCCGCCGCGACCGGCACGGGGCTGCGAGTAGAAGATCGGCCCAGGCGAGGACAGGCAGACCCCGATCGCGACAGCCAAGAACAGCGGCAGGAACACCACGAGGAAGAACAGCGCGCCAAGCACGTCGACCACTCGCTTGGCGGCCCGCAGGCGATAGGAGATGCGAATGGCTGCGCCTTGCGCAGGCGCGCCCGACATCGGGGACAACTCACCCGCGCCGCTGACTTCCGTGCGATACATCGTTACTGCTCCCCCGCGCCTAGGCTTGTTTCTTCGCGCCTTCGGAGATCGGCACGACTCGTCCGTAATGGTCATCCATGCGAACGATGTCGTCTTCACCCAAATAGCTGCCGGCTTGCGCCGAGAGGTTCGCCCCCTCATCCATGCAGTCGAACAGTTTTGGGAAAGCCGTCCGCGACGGCGGACAGAGCCGAGTGCCAGTGCCTCCGCAGAGGACGACTGGCTGTATGACTACACTTGCCATGGTGAAACTGCTTAAACCTGACCGGAAGGCCGCGATGCTAGCCCAACAGGGCCGTGGGCGCTAACATTTTTTTACAGATGCCGTCGACTGCACGATCTCGGGGCTGCGAACTCGACGATTGCGTGACGGAGTTGACGAGCGCTTGCGGAGGGATTTGGTTTCGGCGCATCCTGATCAGCCCACCTGCAAGGACCTTGCCATGCTGGTCACCCGCCGCATCGATGCCTGGTTTCGCACTCGCGCCCGGTTCCTCGCTGGCATCTTGCTGGCGCTGGTGATCTCGCAGCTGCCGGCCTGCGCCGCCACCGGCGGCTCCCAGCAGCAGGCCGCCATCAATGCCCTGAAACGCGCGAACGCCGCCACCGTGGGCGTGGACGTCGTGGCGGTGGAGGGCTCGCGCTCCGCAGAAACCCTGGGGCGCACGCGCAGCGGCTCCGGCGTGGTGATCGGGCCTGAAGGCCTGGTGCTCACCATCGGCTACCTGCTGCTCGAAGCGGACACCGTGCAGGTCACGACGCAGGACGACCGCACACTGCCCGCGCGCGTGGTCGCCTATGACCTGGCCACTGGCTTCGGTCTCTTGCGGCCCCTCCTGCCGCTGCGCGGCGTCCCGACGGTGCCGCTCGGGTCGGTGGCCGATTTGCAGCCCGGCGACCCGCTGATGGCTGTCACCGGCGGCGACGATGCCGCAGTAGCCATGACGCAGGTCGTGAACAAGCGGCCGTTCTCCGGGTCGTGGGAGTACTTCATCGACCCGGCCCTCTTCACCAGTCCGCCGATCGAGAACCACAGTGGCGCAGCCGTGTTCAACCGCCGCGGCGAACTGGTGGGCATCGGCAGCCTTCTGGTGGGCGATGCCAGCGGCGAGGGCCAGCCCAATCCCGGCAACATGTTCGTGCCCGTGGACCTGCTCAAGCCCGTGCTGGCGGAGCTGCAGCGCACCGGGCACAGCCGGCCGCGGCCCTGGATCGGGCTGACGTCGAGCGACTCCGACGGCCATGTGCAGGTCATGCGCGTGAGCCGCGACGGGCCTGCAGAGGCAGGCGGCATGCAGCCCGGCGACGTGGTGCTGGCGGTCGACGGTGCCGACGTCACGACGCTGGAACAGTTCTACAAGAAGCTGTGGGCACGGCCGGCGCCGGATGCGCAGGTTCGACTGACCGTGCAGCAGCGCGGGGGCGAGGTGCGCACACTGACGCTGCAGCCGATTGATCGCATGACGACGATGGCGAAGCCCGCAGGAATCTGATCATCGAACTGCTGTGCCACCCAGCTCGGCGTAAGCACCCGACTGCATCGAAGCAAGGCCGCTCCTACCTCGGCGCCTGCGCGGCCCTTCCAAACTTGGCGCACCTCCAGAAACTTCGGAAACGCCATGAAGAACGCACTGACCACGATCGCACTGACTCTTGCTGCTGCCACCGCGCTGGCCGCGAGCAACAACCTCGACAAATCGGACAAGGACTTCATCGAGAAAGCCGCCGCGGGCGGAATGATGGAAGTGCAGGCCGGCCAGGTTGTCGAAAGCAAAGCGCAGAACGCCGACGTCAAGGCCTACGGAGCCACGCTGGTCAAGGACCACACCGCGGCCAACGACGAACTCAAGACCCTGGCGCAGAACAAGGGCGTGACGCTGCCCACGTCATTGCCGAAGCACGAGCAAGGCGAGCTGGACAAGCTGAGCAAGGCCAAGAACTTCGACCACGAGTTCCTCGAGCACAGCGTCAAGGACCACAAGAAGGACGTGAAGGAGTTCGAGAAGGCGAGCAAGAGCGCCAAGGACCCCGACGTGAAGGCCTTCGCCGCCAAGACGCTGCCGACGCTGCAGTCGCACCTGCAGCAGGCGGAGAACCTGCAGAAGTCGGCGAAGGACAAGAAGTCCTGATCGCCAGCGCCGCTGTCATGCCGGGCTTGACCCGGCATCCACCGCCCGCGCCTAGATCAACCTGAGCAGGTACCGGTACAGCCGGTTGGCCTTGCTCGATTGCGCGGCGAGTTCCCGGCGGCATTTCTCGACCACGCCTTCGATGGCCGCTTCGGCGGTGGCGAAGGGGCCGGCCGAGTACTTCGCGACCGCGGTGCGCGAGCCCCACACGCACGTGGGGCGCACCGTGTACACCTTCGCGTAGCCGTGGCAGCCCGCGTCGGAATCGATCGTATAGCAGGCCAGGTAGTAGCCGTTCACCGGTCCCACCAAACGTTCAACGTCGACCCGCAGCTCCAGGTCGGCCGGCATGGTTTCGGCGAGCGCACCGAGGCCCGACTCAAGACGAATCTGTCCTGCTAGTAGATTCATGGCCGCACGGTAGCCGCTCCTGCACGGATGCACCTGCTGCACTCTGCACACGCACCGCATCGGGGCGGTCGAACGGCAGGCACGCGGGCATGAACGGTCGACGTTGCGCACACGTTTGCGGCCCGAGCCGCTACCTGCGAGCGTCGGCTACCGCTGACCGAAGTGCGCGCCCGCGAACAGGTCCTTCAACTCGCGCGGCTGGCAGCGCCAGTACTGCTTGGGCGCAGTGACCTGGGCTCCCAGTTTCGCGGCCGCGTGCCACGGCCAACGCGGGTCATAGAGCATTGCGCGCGCCAGGGCGACGGCATCGGCGTCACCGCGCTCCAGGATCGCCTGCGCCTGCTCGGCGTCGGTGATCAGGCCCACCGCCACTGTCGGAAGACCAACCGCCTCCTTCACGCGCCTGGCAAACTCGACCTGGTACCCCGGCCCGAGCGCGATTTCCTGAAGGGGAGAGACACCGCCGCTGGACACGTGGATGGCCGCGCAGCCGCGCGCCTTCAATGCATGGCCGAACGCGATCGTGCTCTCCACGTCCCAGCCGCCGGGCACCCAATCGGTGGCCGACACGCGCACCCACACGGGCTTCTCGGCGGGGAATGCAGCTCGCACGGCCTCGAACACCTCCAGCGGGAACCGAAGGCGGTTCTCCAGGCTGCCGCCATAGACGTCGGTGCGCTGGTTGGCCAGCGGCGACAGGAACTGGTGCATCAGGTAGCCGTGCGCGCAATGCAACTCGATGGCATCGAACCCCAGGCGCGCGGCGCGCTTCGTGGCTTGCACGAAGGCTTCGCGCACGCGCAGCAGGCCGGCCGCATCCAGCGCCAGCGGCGGATGTTCACCCTGCGCATGCGGCACGGCCGAAGGCGCTTCGGTGTGCCAGCCCTGCGGGGCATCGGGCGCGATCTGCGCACCGCCATCCCACGGCGCACGGCTCGAGCCCTTGCGGCCCGCATGGCTCAACTGGGTGGCGACCGGCATCGGTGAGTTGGCGCGGATGGCCGTCAGCACGCGCGCGAGCGCGGCCTCGTTGGCATCCGAGTACAGCCCCAGGTCCTGCGGCGAGATGCGGCCGACGTCGGACACCGCGGTGGCCTCCGTGATCAGCAGCCCCGCGCCGGACAACGCCAGCTGGCCCAGGTGCAGCATGTGCCAGTCGGTGGCGTTGCCCTCCTCGGCCGAGTACTGGCACATGGGGGCGACGATGATGCGGTTGGGAAGGCGCAGCGCGCCGAGTTGCAGCGGATCGAACAGGCGGGTCATGGCGGCGCATTAGAGCACCACGGATGGACGCACAGGGTTCCTAGAATCGCCGCATGGATTGCATTGAAGTTTCCCTGCCGAGCGGAGAGCGCCTCCGCGTCAGCCGTCATGGCGGCCAGGTCGTCTCCTGGCAGGACCGCACCGGGGGGAGTTGCTGTATCTCAGCCCGTTGTCGGCGCTGCAAGGGCCGCTGCCGATTCGCGGCGGCGCGCCGGTGTGCTTTCCGCAATTCGCTTCACGCGGACCTCTGGTCAAGCACGGCTTTGCGAGGACACGCCTGTGGACCCACATCCCGGACGACACACCGGGAGTCGTTCGCATGTGCCTCACGGACGACGAAGAGAGCCGCGCGGCGTGGCCGCATCGGTTCCGACTTGATCTCTTGGCTCGCGTGCAGCGCGGCTCGCTCAGCGTGCAACTCGATGTGCGCAACACGGACTCCACGCCGTGGACATTCACAGCGGCCCTGCACACCTACCTGCGCACCTCGCAGGTTGCGACAACCGTCCTGAGCGGACTGGAAGACCAGGCCTTCGAAGATGCGCTGGCCGGCGTTGCCATCCGCCGCGAAACGGGTCCGGACCTCTCACGCCCCCTGGACCGCGTGTACGCCGATGTGCAGCGGCCCTTGCTGCTGCGTGATGCAGGTTCCGAACTGCAGATCGAGCAGCGCGGATTCCGCGACGTGGTCGTGTGGAACCCGGGTGCGAGTGGCGCGGCCAAGCTGGCGGACATGCCAGCCGGGGACTATCGGCACATGCTGTGCGTCGAGGCGGCGCAGGTCGCTGCGCCGATCGTGCTGAACCCCGGAGAGGCCTGGGTAGGATCCCAGAGACTCACGCAGGTTTGAGCGCGGCCCCGACGGGGGTGCCGGTCAACTTTCGCGCCGCGTGGTGTCGCGCAGGTCGTCGCGTGAGATTTCGACCAGCTCGCCGTGGCTGAGGCGGAAGAAGCGGTTGCACAGCTTCTTCAGCAGGCCATGGTCGTGGGAGGCGAACACCACGATCTCGGAGGTGGCGATCCACTGGTGCAGCTTGTCCTTGGCACGGGCCTGGAACTCCTCGTCGCCGGTGCTGAACATCTCGTCCAGCAGGAGGATGTTGGGCTGCACCGCGGTGGCCGTGGCGAACATCAGGCGCATCGTCATGCCTGACGAGTAGGTGCGCACCGGCAGGCTCAGGAAGTCGCCGAGCTCGGAAAACTCCTCCACCGCCGGCGTGCAGGCCTTGGCCTCCTCGAGCGAGCGTCCCGTGAGCATGAGCACGCGCACGATGTTCTCGTAGCCACTGAGCTCCGGGTCCATGCCCGCGCCGAGCTCGAACACCGTGCCGATCTCGCCGTGCGCGGTCACGGTACCGGAGTCGGGCTGGTAGATGCCGGCCATCGTCCGCAACAGCGTGCTCTTGCCGGCGCCGTTGTGCCCCACGATGGCGGCGGCATCACCGTCGCGCAGCGTGAGGGAAACGCCGGCCAGGGCCTGCACCGTGACGAGCTGGTGATGCCCGCCGCCGATGCGGCCGCCGGTGCCCACCTGCACCAGGCGCTGGCGCAAGGACATCGAGCCTGCGTTGTAGATCGGATAGCGGACGCTGACGTCCTTCAGTTCCAGCAGCGCCACGTCAGATCCAGTAGGGGATGCGGTTGCGCCGCGACGAGAACAGCGCCATGGCGAAGATGACGCCAACGATGGTGATGGAGGCGGCGCCCACATAGACCGACACGGCGGGGACGGCTCCCATCAGTGGGTCTCGCACCACGGAGATGAGGTAAGTGAACGGATTGAGCCAGACCACCACCTGCGTCGCGGCGAAATGGGTCGTGCGGTACAGCACCGGCGTGAGGAAGAAGATCAGGGGCATGACCGCCGTGACGATCTGCTCGATGTCGCGAAATCGCGCGCCCAGCATGGCCAGCACGGTGGACATCCACAGCAGGTTCACGACGAGCAGCGCCATGCCAAGCAGGCTGAGCGGTAATAGGTGGAGCGACTGTTGCGGAAAGATCGCAAACACGATCACCAGCACCACGAGGTTGTGTGCAAACGTGATCAGTTGTCGCGTG
Organism: Ramlibacter sp. MMS24-I3-19; assembly: GCF_050320135.1. Taxonomy (NCBI): domain Bacteria; kingdom Pseudomonadati; phylum Pseudomonadota; class Betaproteobacteria; order Burkholderiales; family Comamonadaceae; genus Ramlibacter; species Ramlibacter sp. MMS24-I3-19. Next base: position 214,632 of record NZ_CP190017.1, read on the forward strand.
ACCAGCTGGAACGGATGCACCAGCAGCGGCAGGCGCACGTTGCGAATGATCTGCGCCTGCCGGATGAAGGTGATGCAGGACTCGACGATGGTGCTGGAGATCAGTTGCCACAGCAGCAATCCCACGGCAAGTGAAGGCACAAACTCGCGCACCGGCACGTGCAGCAGCGACGACCAGACGACGCCCAGGCCGGCCACGCCAATGGCAGCGCCGAGAGTGAGCCAGAACGGACCGAGCACGCTGCGCTTGTACCGTGCGCGGGTTTCGCTCATGGCCATGTGCCAGATGAGGGGCGCTCGCTTCAGGACGGCGGATAGATCGGCAAACAAGGAAGGCACGGAAGGCGTGGATGGAGTGGGAAATGGACCGGCGAGGTCCGGGTCGCGGGGGCGATTGTCGCCGCAGACCGACCCAGCTCGACCGTTAAAATGGAATCGGACCTCAACAAGACAGAATCGGGGAGTACCGTGAAGCTCATCGCCGTCGTTCTATCGGGAGGCGCCGGCACGCGCCTGTGGCCGGCGTCCCGCCAGGCGCATCCGAAACCGTTCATGCAGCTGGGCGGAGCATCGCTGTTCCTGCAGGCCATTACCCGCGGCCAGGCATGCGGCACCGACGACGTGGTGGTCGTCACAAACCAGGATTATCTGTTCCTCACGCGCAGTGAAATGCGGCAGCTCGAGGATGCCCCCGGCGTGCATTACCTGCTGGAGCCCAAGGGCCGCAACACGGCACCTGCCATTGCGCTGGCGGCCCTGCAATGCGCTAAGTCGCATGGCGATGACGCGATCATGGTCGTGCTGCCGGCCGATCACCTGATCCCGGACACCAAGGCCTTCGTCGCCTGCGCCCTGGAGGCAGTGGAACTCGCGCAGAAGGGCCAACTCGCCGTGTTCGGCGTGCAGCCCACCTCGCCCGATACCGGCTTCGGCTACATCGAGGTCGAGCATGTCTCGCGTGAAGCGCAGCGTGTGCTGCGCTTCGTCGAGAAGCCCGACCTGCCCACCGCGCAGCAGTACCTGGCAACGGGCCGCTACTACTGGAACAGCGGCATGTTCTGCTTCAGCGCCGGAGCCATCCTGAAGGCGCTGGCCGAGTACGCCCCGCAGGCACTGGAAGCCGCGCGCCGGGTGTTCGAAGCCCGGCAGACCACTGGCGACACCACCCGCTTCGATGCCCACGCATTCAGCTTTCTGCCGGACATCAGTATCGACTACGCCGTGATGGAGAAAGCCTCCAATGTGTCCGTCGTGCCGGCCCGCTTCGGCTGGAGCGACGTGGGCTCCTGGCCGGCAGTCGCGCAGGCGCACCCCCAAGACGCCAGCGGAAATACGTTCGCTGCCGACGTGGTGGCCCTCGACACCGTCGGCACGCACGTGCAGGTGGAAAGCCATGGCCCCAAGGTCGTGGCAACCGTCGGCGTGAAGGACCTGGTGGTGGTCGACACACCTGACGCCCTGCTGGTCGCCCACAAATCGGTGGCGCAGAAGGTGAAGTCCGTGGTCGATGCGCTCAAGGCGCGCAACCACGAGAGCACGCAGCTGCCGGCGTCGGTGCACCGTCCTTGGGGCACCTATGCCACGTTGAAAGAAGAGCCGGGCTACAAGGTCAAGCGGATCACCGTGACGCCGGGACAGTCGCTCTCGCTGCAGTACCACCACCAGCGCGCCGAGCACTGGGTGGTGGTTCAGGGCCTGGCCCTCGTGCAGATCGGCGATCGCGAGTTCCGCACCGAGCCGGGCCAGTCGCGCTATATCCCGATGAAGGAGAAGCATCGCCTCACCAACATCGGCACGGAAGAACTGGTGCTGATCGAGGTGCAGTGCGGCAGCTATCTCGGCGAGGACGACATCGTCCGACTGGCGGACACGTACGGGCGGGTTTGAAGGGAGCGGGCGCCCGACGTGGCGCTCCGCCCTACCGGCGGATCCAGTTCGGGACCTTGAACCGCACGATGCTCACGTAGGCGTAGATGTACGACGCCACGAACAGCACCGAAAACGCCACGAGGATGGCCGTGCTCTGCCAGAACAAGACTGCCGGAACCACGGTCAGGAGCGTGAAACTCCAGAGGTACGGTGACGTGCGGTTGTTGCGCATCAGCATGCGCCTTGCCTCGTCGTCCTCGAACACCTGGCGCACCACCCGGCGGTAGATCAGCTGGTGGAAGTGCAGCGCGTCGGCCATGCTGGGCGACTGACCACGCGCGGCCTTGCGGTAGATCGAGAACAACGTCTCCCAGACCGGATAGATCAGCAACAGGGCCGGGAACCAGGGCGACACGGCTTGGTGGCGTTGCACCAGGGTGATGCTGATCATCGCGATCACCGTCCCCCACAGGTACGCACCGCCGTCGCCGGCGAAGATGAAGCCGCGGGGGTAGTTCCAGACCAGGAACCCCGCGGTGGCGCCGGCCAGCACGATGGCGATGGCGGCGAGTTGACGATCGGCATTCAGCAGGCACACATACGCGAGTGCAAAGCAGCAGATGATGCCGACCATGCCCGCCAGCCCGTTGTAGCCGTCGATCAGGTTGAACGCATGCGGCAGGCCGGCAATCGCCACCACGGCGAGCAAGAGTCCGACCCAGGGCAGGCCCTGCAGCAGATGGTCGATCCAGGGCATGCCGAGACGCTCGATGCGCAGCTCGAGCATCCATACGGCCGCAAACGCAGCTGCCAGCGTGAGAGCCAGGCGCCAGCGAGCCCGGACTGCGTGCGTGATGTCCTCCACGGCACCCGCAAACACGGCAAGGCCGACCGTGACGAACCAGATCGCTGCCGCGTGCACGCTGAAAACGATACTGTTGGTGACCGGCAGATATCGCTCGGCCAGCACCATCCACAGCCAGCCGAAAACGCACGCGAACCACATCGCCACGCCCCCCAGCCGCGGCACATGTCCCTTGTGAAATCGCTGCGGCATCGAGTCCGCGTAGCGGCGCGCGTTGCGGCGACCCAGTCGGGAGAGCAACAGGCAGCCAGCAGCCGAGATGAAGGCGCAAAGAACGAGAAGCAGGAGCATCCGGGGGTGCGTGACCAGTCATGTCACGTTTCGCGCCAATTGTAGGTGCGCTGCTGAAGAGCAAAGCCGCCCCGGAAGCTAGAATCCCAGCCTCATCCAGCTCGCCGACGACGGCGGGCTGCCGCATCCCACTCCAATCGCCTCATGCAAGCCCAGTTCTTCTGTGCCGGCTACTCGCCTGTTTGCGCGAAAAGCCGTCGGCCGTCCCTCGCGTCATGGACCTGATCAGGGCCATCTGGGCCTACCGGGGCTTCATCGCCGCGAACGTGCGAAGAGACTTCCAGGCCCGCTACCAGAACTCGCTCCTGGGGGCGGGCTGGGCCATCCTGAATCCGCTGGCGATGATCATCGTGTACACGTTGATCTTCGCGCAGCTCATGCGAGCCCGGCTGCCTGGCGTCGACAGCACGTTCGCGTACAGCATCTACCTGTGCGCCGGCGTGCTCACGTGGGGACTCTTCTCGGAGGTGACCACCCGGTCGCTGACGATGTTCCTGGAGAGCGCGAACCTTCTCAAGAAGATCAGTTTCCCGCGCATCTGCCTGCCCGTCGTGGTTGTCGCCACCGCCTGCGTGAACTTCGCGATCGTCTTCGCGCTGTTCACAGGCTTTCTCGTGCTCAGTGGCAACTTCCCGGGGCTGCCCTATCTCGCTCTGGTCCCGCTGCTGGCCATTCACCTGCTGTTCGCTATCGGCCTGGGTGTCACGCTCGGCGTCCTGAACGTTTTCTTCCGTGACGTCGGCCAGTTCTTCGGCATCTTCCTGCAGTTCTGGTTCTGGCTCACGCCCATCGTGTACCCCGCCGCGGTGCTCCCGCCGGTGATCGGACGCCTGATGGTCCTGAATCCTCTGGCCCCGCTGGCCGGCGCTTACCAGTCCGTCCTGGTCAATGGGCAATGGCCACGGTGGTCCGGGCTTGTCGCTCCGACAATCGCGGCGCTCCTGCTGTGCGCGCTCGGACTGCACCTGTTCAAGCGCCGCTCCGGCGAGATGGTGGACGAACTCTGATGGGCTCGATCAACGTTCATTCGGTCGGCAAGGCGTACAAGCAATACCCCTCGCGCTGGTCGCGCTTGCGGGAGTGGGTGACGCCGGGCAAGGCTCCGCGGCACACGCTCAAGTGGATCCTGCGGAACGTGTCCTTCAACGTGAGTCCCGGCGAGGCAGTCGGCATCATCGGGATCAACGGAGCCGGCAAGAGCACGCTGCTCAAGGTCATCACTGGCACGTCGCAACCCACGGAGGGCAGCGTGCAGGTCACGGGCCGGCTGGCTGCGATGCTCGAACTGGGGATGGGGTTCCATCCGGAGTTCACCGGCAGGCAGAACGTCTACATGGCGGGCCAGCTTCTCGGCATGAGCGTGGAGGAGATCTCCCACCTGATGCCGGAGATCGAGAGCTTCGCCGAGATCGGACACTACATCGACCAGCCGGTGCGCGTGTATTCCAGCGGCATGCAGGTGCGCCTTGCGTTCAGCGTGGCCACGGCACGCAGGACCGGACATCCTGATCATCGACGAGGCGCTCTCTGTCGGCGACACGTACTTCCAGCACAAGAGCATCGATCGCATCCGCGACTACGCGGCGCAAGGCACCACGCTTCTCATCGTGAGCCATGACGCAGGGGCCATCCTTGCGCTGTGCGACCGGGCCATCCTTCTCGAGGCGGGAGGCCTGGCCATGGAAGGCGACCCGCAGGCGGTGATGGACTTCTACAACGCCAAGCTGGCAGATCGGGCCAACAACAAGATCCAGCAGGAGACAACGCCCGCAGGCGTGCAGACCATCTCGGGGACCGGCGAAGCCACCGTCGAGGAGGTCTTGCTGCTGGACGAAACAGGCAACGCGATCGAGATGGCCGACGTCGGACAACGAGTCACCTTGCGGGTCGCTGTCCGGGTGAATGCGCCGCTGGATCGCCTGGTGCTCGGCTACATGATCAAGGACCGCCTGGGCCAGCAGGTCTTCGGGACCAACACGCATTACCTCTCGCACGTGGAGAAAGATGTGTCTGCTGGAGAGCTCCTGACCTATAGCTTCAGCTTCGACGCCATGCTCGGCGTTGGAACCTACTCCGTTGCGATCGCACTCCACGATTCAGAAAGTCACGTCATGCGCAACTATGAATGGCGCGACCTGGCAGCCGTATTCCAGATCGCAAACCTGAGCAAACCGAACTTCGTTGGCACTGCCTACCTGGCGCCGATTCACAAGGTCCAGCGCAACATGGCTATCGGGTATTCAACAGGCGCGACAACATGAGCGACTTCTACAGCGCGTTCGAAGCCCGCTTCCGTGGTTCGCGGGAGCTGATTGCGGCCCGGCTCAGGGGCTACGAGCCGTTCCTGCTGCCGCTTGCTGCCCTCTACCCCGGCGGCTCCGCCGTCGATCTTGGCTGCGGGCGTGGCGAGTGGCTCGAGTTGTTGGGGCAGGCCGGCTTCAAGGCGACCGGTGTGGACCTGGACGACTCCATGCTGGCGGCCTGCCGGGAGCGGCAGCTTGATGTCATCCATGCCGACGCGGTCGAACATCTGCAACGGCTTCCCGATGCAAGCCAGGCACTCGTGTCTGCCTTCCATGTCGTCGAGCACATCCCCTTCGAATCGCTCCGAACGCTCGTCAGGGAAGCGCATCGCGTCCTCCAGCCCGGCGGATTGCTCATTCTCGAGACGCCGAACATCGAGAACCTGGTGGTGGGGAGTTCGTCCTTCTACCTGGATCCGACCCACCTGCGGCCCGTCCATCCCCTGCTGCTGACGTTCGTCGTCGAAGAGGGTGGTTTCGCACGAACGAAACTGCTCAGGCTCAACGGCGACCCGCTTCCCACATCCGCCGACATCGGGCTGGGCCATGTCTTCGGCGGTGTCAGTCCGGACTGCTCGGTGGTGGGACAGAAGGCCGCACATGCAGCCTCAGACCCTGCCTTCGCTCCTGCCTTCGAGGCGGACTGGGGAGTCTCGCTGGCACAGGCCTGCGGCGCCTACGACGGCGCCATTCGGGCCCAATGGCGGGCCCAATGGCGGGCGCAAGAGCAGGCGCAGGAGCGGGCGCAGGAGCTGACGAAAGAGCTCCTTGCGTCGAGCGTGCAATCGCTCCAGACCCGGCTTGATCGGCAGGCCACGGACCTGCAGCGAGCCCGCGACGAACTCGCGCGATTCAGGGGAGAGGTCAATCAGATGCGAAACGAAGTGCGAAGCGAATTGCAAAACGAAGTAGCGGCACTGCACCAGGCGCTGCACGCGATCCACACCAGCCGCAGCTGGCGGTGGACAGCCCCGGTCAGGCGAGTTCATGCAGGCGTTCGGCGGGTCGCCGGAAAGGTGCTGCGACGCACCCTCCCCATGGCCCGGACCGTCGTTCACCAGACTTCATGGACGAAGAAGATCGTTCGTGGCGCGCTCGAGTCGTCGCCCTCGACGGCCAGGTTCGTTCGCCGCTTCCTCGGGATCCCGGAAACACCGGTGTCACCCTCCCCGGCAGCGCCACCGCCCCCGCCCATCAGGCTTTTCCAGGACCTGCGCTCCGTCAAGCTCATGTCCGCCATTGCGCAATCAGAGCACGCGGACGCCCCCGTCGTGTTCATCACGAAAGACGGCCATGTCGATTGAGAAGGTGGCCATCGTCATCCTCACCTGGAACGGGATCGAGCTGACCCGCCGTTGCATGGAAAGCCTGAGACCCGACACGCTGCCGGAAGGCGTCAGCGTCATCGTGGTCGACAACGGCAGCACGGATGGCACGCCGGACTACCTACGCGGCTTGAGCAACGTCGAGTTGATCGAAAACGGGGCCAACCTCGGCTACGCGAAGGCCGTCAACATCGGCATTCGCGCGGCGCAACCCGATGCCGACGTCGTGCTGCTGAACAACGACGTCGAACTGATCGAGCCTGACTGGCTTCAGCGGCTCTCCGCCGCGGCGTACGCAGATCCTTCGGTGGGTGTCATGGGCGTGAAGATCGTCCGCGATGACGACACCCTGCAACACTGCGGCGCTTACCTGCCTCTCGACACGCTGTGGGACCAGCAGCTCGCGGGCGGCGAAATCGACATCGGCCAGTTCGCGGGCGTGCGAGAGGTCGAAAGCGTGGTCTTCGCCTGCGCCCATATCAAGCGCTCGACGCTCGAAAAGGTGGGCCTGCTGTCGGAGGACTTCTTCGCCTACTTCGAGGACACCGATTACTGCCTCCGCGTCAACCAGCAGGGATTGAAGGTCGCCGTCACCGGTGACGTCCGGGTACGCCATTCCGAGAACTCCAGCACCAAGGTGAACAAGGTCAGCCACAGCGACATCTTCCTGGCGAGCCAGAAGACGTTCAAGGCGAAATGGGGCAAGCACCTGGCGGAGACGCGGTATCACGAGGCGATCGACTGGCACTCGATCATCAACTTCCCGTCGGGGTATGCGGGTTCTTCCAGGGCCTTCGTCCACGCCCTGGACAGCCTCGGTGTCAGCGTTGCCTACAAGTACGTGTACGGGCCAGGAACGGTGTTTCCTGTCGAGGAGCCCATTCACTCCGATTCGTACATCGTCAACATGGTGCGCGCCCGTGAATTCGGCAAGGCACCGGTGCAGGTGGTCTATGCCCAGGGCGACGTGTTCGAGCGGAACACGGGCAAGGTCAGGATCGGCTACACGATGCTCGAGGTCGACGGATTGCCGGCCGAATGGGTGCGGCAGGCCAACCTCATGGACGAAGTCTGGGTTCCGTCGACGTTCAACGAGCAGACATTCCGCGCATCGGGCGTGAAGGTGCCGATCCGCGTGGTCCCGCTTGGCGTGGACCCGGCCTACTTCTCCCCCTCGATCCGTGGCGTGAAGCCCGAGTCTGGCTTCACGTTCCTGTCGGTCTTCGAGTGGGGCGAACGGAAGGCCCCGGAACTCCTGTTGCGCGCGTTCACCGATGAATTCAGCGCGAACGAGCCCGTGCGGCTGATCTGCAAGGCGAACAACTTCGATCCGTCCTTCACCATCCGGGGCGAGATCGAGAAATTGAAGCTGCGCCCCAACGGGGGCCGGCTGATCATTGCCGAAAACCAGATCCTCCAGCAGTACGAACTCGGGGTTCTCTACCGGTCCGCCGACTGCTTCGTGCTGCCGACGCGGGGCGAAGGCTGGGGGATGCCGATCCTCGAAGCCATGGCTTGCGGGCTGCCCGTCATCGCGACCAACTGGAGTTCGCAGACCGACTTCATGACGCCCAGCAACTCGCTGCCGCTGGAAGTGGAAAGCCTGATCCCAGCCGTCGCGAAGTGCCCCTACTACGAGGGCTTCCGGTGGGCCAATCCGTCGTACGAGCACCTCCGCGCGCAGATGCGGTGGGTCTATGAACACCAGGACGAAGCGCGGGCGATCGGCGACAGGGCCGCGCAGGACGCTGCCAGGCTGTGGTCGTGGGACTCGGCTGCGAAGCGAATCGAGGCTGCGCTCGTGGAGCACCGGCGGTGAGCTCCGCGACCCTGCAGTCACTTGGAACGCCCGGCTCTGCAGGGTTGCACAGGGCCGGCGGCGACAGCCGGCCGCCGTCAGCCTGGACGCGTCGCATCGCATCGCAGTGGTCATCCCCAGCTACCGGGTGACCCGGCACGTGCTGTCGGTGATCGAGGCGATCGGCCCGGAAGTCGAGCAGATCTACGTCGTGGACGACTGCTGCCCCGACAACTCCGGCGACCTGGTGCGCACCAAGTGCACGGATCCGCGGGTGACCGTGGTGCGCAACGAGCAGAACCTGGGCGTCGGCGGAGCCGTCTTGCGTGGCTACCAGGAGGCAATCCGAAACGGCGCCGACGTCATCGTGAAGATCGACGGTGACGGGCAGATGGACCCATCGCTGATTCCGGGCTTCGTGGGTCCGATCCTCGCCGGCGAGGCGGACTACACGAAAGGCAACAGGTTCTTCAATCTCGAGCGCATCGGCGAAATGCCTCCGATGCGCCTGTTCGGCAATGCGGTCCTGTCGTTCATGACCAAGCTGTCGGCCGGCTACTGGGACCTGTTCGATCCGACCAATGGCTACACCGCGATCCATGCAGACGTCGCCAGAAGGCTGCCCCTCGACAAGATCAGCAAGCGCTACTTCTTCGAGACGGACATCCTGTTCCGACTGAACATCGTGCGCGCGGTGGTGGTGGACATCCCGATGGACGCGCGCTACGCCGACGAAGTCAGCAACCTCAGGATCTCACGCATCGCGGGCGAGTTTTTTGCCAAGCACGTGCGCAACTTCTTCAAGCGCCTCTTCTACAACTACTACCTTCGGGATCTCTCGGTTGCTTCGCTTGAATTGCCGCTTGGATGTTCGCTGTTCCTCTTTGGCGTGGTGTTCGGGGGATGGCACTGGTTCCTGTCGATCTACGCCGGCGCTGCGGCCACGGCGGGAACCGTCATGCTGTCTGCATTGCCGGTTCTGATGGGGCTGCAGCTCATGCTGGCATTCTTGGCGTTCGACATCGCCTCAGTGCCACGCCGCCCCATTCACAAGCAGTACGTCACGCGATGAGCTTCCGCATCCGCTCGGAGGGTGTCTCGCGCCAGTTCGTTGTATTCCTAATCGGCGGAGTTCTATCCGCGCTCGTCGACGTGGGATGCATGACGGCGCTCCTTCGCGGAGGCATGCGTCCGGTTCTGGCTGCGAGCTTCGCAATGCCTTTGGGGGTGGTAGTCAACTATTCCTATCACGCGAAGGTAACTTTCGGCGCGAGGATTACAGGAATGTCGATCACCAAGTACCTCGTGGTACTTGGCATCAATTATCTGACCACTGTCGGCATGGTCTGGATCTCGGACCAGATGTTTGCTGGTCCTTTGATCGGAAAGGTCGCATCACTTCCGGTGGTCGCGATGACGACGTTTGTCCTCGGCAGACATTGGGCATTCCGATGAGAGAGAACCCGCCAGACGACTTCGCCCATTGCCGACTCGACTTGCGGGTGTTAGCGCCCCCCTGTGTTGGGATGCCGCCTTTTCCCTGGTCGGGCGCCTCTTCAACGCAGGATTGCCAATTGTGCAAGGGGGCTTGGGGAAAGACAAAAACAACTGCGGGTGGCGGCTCAACTCCACCCCTCAGCATTGAATGGGAGTCTGCATGACATCTTCTCCATCCCATCGGTGGCATGAGCGCGTTGATCCGAAGTGGCTTCTAGCAACCTTCATGGCACTGCTGTTTGTCCTTCTGATTGCACGCGGCACGGGCATCTATCCTGTAGTCATGGCCGATGAGTGGGTCTACAGCAGCGACTCACGTCTGCGGCCGTTCTCGCAGGCCGGCGTTCCGTCCTACCTCTATCTTCTCCTCTATCGCAGCACGAACATGTGCGGGGATGGATTCCTAGATTGCGCACGTATCTTGAACAGCTTGTTCATGGTGACCGCGATCCCATTCATCTATCGTGTTGGGCGCCTTGTCTGTGGCCCGCTGCTCGCATGCTTCATCGCCGCCCTCGCTGTCCTTGGGCCCATCAACTCGTATGCCATCTACTTCATGCCAGAGGCCATGTACTTCATGGGCTTCTGGGTGCTTACGTGGCTCGTATTGACACGGGACAGATGGCCCGTGCTCGCGCGGGCCATGGTGACCGGGTTTGCCGCCGGACTGCTCGGCCTCGTCAAGATTCACGCCCTCTTTCTCTTGCCTGCGCTTATCGCATACAGCGCGTGCATACCTTGGCTGCGCAGAGATGCAAGAAGTTGGCGGGTCGCACTTCAGGCTGGCATCGCCATTGGCCTCGCGTTCTTCGCTACGAGATTATTCATTGGCTACTTGATAGCCGGCAGGAGCGGCTTGAGCTTGTTCGGGGTCATCTACGGCAGTGAAGCTAATGGTGCAGGCGCAAGCACTGCCAAGCGTGCCGCAGAACTAGCCCCGATAGCCCTGTTCAGCCTGAAGGGGCATTTGATGGCTCTGGCCGTGCTCTTCGCGGTTCCCCTCGGCAGCCTGATCACGGGCTTGCGGCTGAAAGAACGGACTCAGCCCGATGTAGATGCACCGGTACGGATTCGCCTCTACACACTGCTCGTTTTCGCGGCACTGCTGGGCGTTGTTGCCTTGTTCACCGCATCTGCTGGAACCAGTGGCCGCCCACTAGAGAGTGCCGCCCGGCTGCACATGCGGTACTACAACTTCGCGCTTCCCCTGCTGCTTTGCGTCGCGGCGGCCGAGTTTAAGACGCAGCCACACTTTGGATGGCTTCGTGCGCTTGTGGCCGGCATCTTGGGCCTCGTGACCCTCTACGCAATCACTCATCTCTTGTCGGCCTATGTTCCATCTGCTGTCGACAGCCCTGAGTTAGGCGGGGTTGCCCATTCACGGAGGCTTTTCACGGCCATCGGCGCACTTGCGATCGTTGCAACGTTTGCATGGGGCGCACGACCGAAATGGGGCGCCACGCTTTTCCTGTTCGTTCTGGCTCCGGTCGTGGCTCTCGCCGGCAGCTGGCAGGTCAACAAGGACGTTCGGCAACGGCAGACGCCCGATGTTTACGATAAGGCCGGAGTGTTGGTCAGGCGCTATCTCGGCAGCGAAGTGGCCCATATGACGGTCATTGCTCCACAACCTGCGCCGCTCGTAAGGGCGATGTTCCACCTGGACAACGTGAACGTTGCGACTCGCCAAGAGGAAGAAGGGACGGAGCTGTCCGTGGAGCAGTTGCCCGACGGCACTGCGTGGCTACTGGTGATCGGCAACTACAAGTTGGGCGAAGGGCTCCGCAGCACAGTGGACTTCGATAGCTTCTCGCTCGTCCAAGTCGTGCGGGAGCGCTTCATTGATTTCAGGTCGGATCGTTGGCCAAGCGTCACACGGTCGTCGGGCCTGTCCTGGGCAGAGCCCTGGGGCCGCTGGACCGACCGGCGAAATTTGGAGATCGAATTTTCCACCACGCTCCCGACGCACTTCGAGCTGACCTTGACGGGCCATGCATTCGGCGAGAACGGCACGTTCGTCGTGCGCGTGGGCAATGCGGCCAGGGAGTACAAGTTGCCGACGCACGGCGAGGGTCGCAGTTCAGCTGTTTTCCTGACGGATGGAAATGAGAGAATCGTCAGTATCAGCGTTCCACATCCCGTGGCGCCGAAGGATCTGGGCCTCGGCGAGGATCCTCGCGAGCTTGGACTCGGTCTGGGCGAATTGGCGATCAAGGCAATCAGGTAGACACGTTCGCGCCGCGAACACAAACAAGACATGACGACGAAGACTGCAATCATCACAGGCATCACCGGACAGGATGGCGCGTACCTGGCGCAGCTGCTGCTGGACAAGGGCTACCGGGTCATTGGAACGTACCGCCGCACGAGCTCGGTCAACTTCTGGCGCATCGAGGAACTCGGGATTCAGGCGCATCCGTCCCTCGAGCTGGTGGAATACGACCTGACCGACCTGGGCGCGAGCATCAAGCTGGTCCAGACCTTCGCACCGGACGAGATCTACAACCTGGCCGCCCAGAGCTTCGTCGGCGTGAGCTTCGAGCAGCCTGTCACGACGGCGCAGATCACCGGGCTCGGCGCCGTGAACCTGCTGGAGGCCATCCGCCTCGTGAATCGCAAGGTGCGCTTCTACCAGGCCAGCACCTCGGAGATGTTCGGCAAGGTGCAGGCCGTCCCGCAGAAGGAAGACACGCCGTTCTATCCGCGCAGCCCGTACGGCGTCGCCAAGCTGTATGCGCACTGGATGACGATCAACTACCGCGAGAGCTACGACATCTTCGGCAGCAGCGGCATCCTGTTCAACCACGAGTCGCCACTGCGCGGCCGGGAGTTCGTCACCCGCAAGATCACTGACGGCGTGGCCAAGATCCGCCTGGGCAAGCTGGACATGCTGCGCCTGGGCAACCTCGACGCCAAGCGCGACTGGGGCTTCGCGAAGGAATACGTGGAAGGCATGTGGCGCATGCTGCAGGTCGACGAACCGGACACGTTCGTGCTGGCGACCAATCGCACCGAAACCGTCCGCGACTTCGTGTCCATGGCGTTCCGCGCCGCCGGCGTCGAACTGAAGTTCTCCGGAAGCGGCGACCAGGAGCGGGCGGTCGACGCATCCACCGGCAAGACCGTCGTCGCCATCGATCCCCGGTTCTATCGGCCCGCCGAAGTGGAGTTGCTGATCGGCGACCCCTCGCATGCCAAGGCGAAGCTGGGCTGGGCGCCCAAGACGACACTGGAGGAACTCTGCGCGATGATGGTCAAGGCCGATCTCCGGCGCAATGAGGTGGGGTTCTCGTTTTGAGGATTGCCGTCACGGGCGCTGGCGGCTTCACCGGGCGCCACTTTGCAGACGCAGCGTCAGCGGCCGGACACGAGGTGCTCGCGGTCCGCACCGACCTTCGGGAGGGAGAACCCCTTGCCAAGGAGCTCTCGGCGCTCGCTCCTGACCTGGTCGTGCACCTGGCCGCCATCAGCTTCGTGGGCGCCGCGGATGCGCGCGCCTTCTACGACGTCAACCTGTTCGGCACCCTCAACCTGATCGACGCAGCCAAGCGGTGTGGCACGGTGCGGCGCTTGCTGGTGGCCAGCAGTGCCAACCTGTACGGCAACAACCCGGCCTCGCCCCTGGCCGAGACGGCCATGCCCGCGCCGGTCAACCACTACGCGACCAGCAAACTGGCGATGGAGTGCATGGCAAGGTCCGCCGCGGAGGGCCTGCCGCTGGTCCTGACCCGGCCGTTCAACTACACGGGTCCGGGGCAAGGCGTCAATTTCGTGGTCCCGAAACTCGTGGCCCACTTCCAGTCCCGCGCGCCCAGGGTCCTGCTCGGCAACATGCATGTGGAGCGCGAGTACAACGACGTGCGGATGGTCTGCAAGGCCTACCTCGAACTGCTGCAGGAGTCCGTGCCCCCGGCCACGTACAACGTCTGCACGGGCGTCACGTATACCCTGGCGCAGCTGATCGGAAAGCTCTCCGACCTGACCGGGCACCGCCTGGAGGCGCAGGTGGATCCGGCGCTGGTCCGCCGCGCCGAAGTCCACCGCCTGTGCGGCGACCCATCGCTGCTGCGGGCCACGGCCGGTGCCTTGCCAGCGTTCTCGATCGAGCAGACCCTCGAATGGATGCTCTCCACGCCTCAGGCAGCCGGGACGACGGCGTGAAAGTCGTCCTCGGCACCGGTTCGCTGCTTTCTCCGCTGACGGGCATTGGACAGTACGCGCTTCAGCTCGCGGACGGCTTGTGCCGCACCCCGGCTGTCGAGCCCTGGTTCTTCTACGGCCAGCAGGTCTCCCGCGAAAACCCCGCCGTGTCGAAGCCGTGGTTGTCCGGCTGGGGGCGCACTGGCAAGGTCCGGACGTTTGTTCGCAAGTACGTGCCCAATGCCTACGGGCTGGATCGCCAGCGCAAGCAGCTGGTGCTGAACAGGCTCGTGCGGCGCGAACGTTTCGACGTCTACCACGAGCCGAACTACCTCGCCCTGGACTTCGACGGGCCGACGGTGATCACGGTCCATGACCTGTCCTGGATCCGCTATCCCGAGACGCATCCGATCGAGCGCGTACGCGCGATGAACAGGTACTTCGAGCCGGCCTTGCGCAAGGCCAGCCTCCTGTTGACGGATTCGGAATTCGTGGGCCGCGAACTGGTCGAGGTCTTCGGCATCGACCCGGCCATGATCCGCCCCATCCTGCTCGGGCTGGATCCCATGTTCCGCCCGCGGACGGCGACGGAGACCGCGGAAGTCATGCACCGCCTGGAGCTCGAACACGGCGGCTATTTCCTCTCTGTCGGGACGCTCGAACCCAGGAAGAACATGCAGGCCACCGTGTCGGCGTATAGCCGCCTTCCGGCGAGCGTGCGGCGGCGCCACCCGCTGGTCATCGCGGGGATGAGGGGCTGGAGGACGAGCAAGCTGGAGAGCCTCCTCGAACCCCTGGTCGCCAGCGGCGAGTTGCGCATGCTCGGCTACCTCAGCCGGGAGGACCTCGCGATGGTCACCGCGGGCGCACTGACGATGGTGTACCCGTCCGTGTACGAGGGGTTCGGTTTGCCTCCGCTCGAATCCATGGGGTGCGGCGTCGCGCCGATCGCCTCGAACCGGTCTTCCCTCCCGGAAGTCGTCGGGGATGCAGGCCTACAGGTCGACCCCGATGACGCCGACCAACTCGTCCTGGCGATGACGCGCCTCGCAGAAGACGCTGGTCTGCGGCAATCGTTGTCCAACGCCGCCCTCGAGCGCGCGCAGAACTTCACCTGGGAGCGGTGCGTGAGTGAAACCGTGGCCGCCTACGGCGCCGCACGGACGGTGGCAGACCGCGCCGCCACCAGCCGCGCGTAAGCGGCGGCATAGGCCCGCGCCATGGCCCGCGCGGTGAATCTCGCTTCGTACCTGGCCCTTGCGGCGCGGCCCATGGCCGCGGAGCGCTCGGGCTGGTCCAGCAGGGCCTGCATCGCCGCCCGCAACGACGTCGCGCTCTCCGGCGGAACCGCAAGACCGGTGACTCCATCCTCGTTGATGTAAGTGGTTCCGGTCCCGATCGAGCAGCTGATCATCGGCTTCGAAGCCATGGCGGCCTCCACGAGGGACATGCCGAACGCCTCGGAGCGAAGGTGCGAGGGAAACACGAAGCCCTTGCAGAGACGCAGCAACGCCATCTTGTCCTTGTCGTCGATGGCGCCGAGAAACACGACGTTGTCCAGGCCCGCGGCCTTGACCATCGCCTCGAGCGCTGCCCGCTCCGGTCCGTCGCCCGCGATGACGACACGCGCAGGAAGGCCGCGCGAGGCCTCGATGAGCGTGTGCAGTCCCTTGTAGTACCGCAGAACACCGACGAACAGGAAGAATTCGTCGCCGACCTGAGCCCGCCACCGGGCCAGATCATCGTCGGACGGGCGCGGGTAGCTGGCCTCGTCGACGCCGTTCGGAATGACTTCCACCGGAGTCCGCAAGGCCGCCAGAACCTGGCTGCTTGCCTTGTACTCGGGCGAGGTGGCCACGACGAGGTCGAGGCTGTTGAGGAACCGGGTCATCACCGGTCGGTAGGCGCGCATCAGCCACTTTTGCCGCACGATGTCCGACTGGTACGAAACGAGGCTCGGCTTCGACGTCGCACACGCGAGGTGGAGGATGTCGCCGAACGGCCATGGGAACTGGTAGTGGACGACATCGGCCCAGTCCAGCTGCCTCCTGAAGTCGCCGAACGCGGACAGCGACATGTTGTTGGACGCGATTTCCAGCGTCTGCCGGCTGCGGTGCACCTCCCCTTCGGGAAAGCGCAGGACGCGCGGCTCCGGCCGCGGGCTCAACGTGAAGATCCGGCTCTCGACACCGTGCTCGGCGAGGCCGCGGCCCAGCTGTGCGATCACCTGCTCGATCCCGCCGACCGTGTCCGGGTAGTAGCTCTTGTAGACGTGGAGAACGCGCATCCGGCCTGCTTAATCGAAGACCTCGGCGGCCGCGAAAGGAAGACCCTGCTGGTCCTTCGCGGACAGCTCGGGGAGATTGCCCGCAAGTGGCCAGTCGATCCCGATGTCCGGATCGTTCCAGGCGATGCAACGCTCGTCCTGGGGTGCGTAGTACCTCGTGGTCTTGTAGAGGAAGTCGGCCTCCGGTGTCAGCACCAGGAAGCCATGGCCAAACCCCGGCGGGACCCACAGCTGGTTCTGCGCCTGTTCGGACAGCTCGACGCCGACCCACTTGCCGAAGGTGGCAGACGATCGGCGAAGGTCCACCGCCACGTCGAACACCGCGCCACGCACGACGCGGACGAGTTTCCCTTGCGGTTCGCGCAACTGGTAGTGCAGGCCACGCAGCACGCCCTGGCGCGAGCGCGAATGGTTGTCCTGCACGAATTCCGTCGGGCGGCCCAGCGCGTCGTCGACGACGCGCTGGTTGAAGCTCTCGAGAAAGAACCCGCGGCTGTCGCCATGCACCTTGGGCTCGAGAACGATGACATCGGGAATTGCGGTGCGCGTGATCTTCATGCCAACCTGCCCTCGCGCAGCACCTGCAGCAGGTACCTGCCATACGCGTTCTTCGAGAGCGGACCCGCAAGGCGCTCGAGCTGCGCATCGTCGATGAACCCCGACCGCCACGCGATTTCCTCGGGGCAGGCGATCTTCAGGCCTTGCCGGTGCTCCAGCGTGGCGATGAACTGGCCCGCCTCGAGCATGCTCTCGTGCGTGCCGGTGTCCAGCCATGCGTAGCCGCGCTGCATGATCTCCACCGAGAGTGCGCCCTGGTCCAGGTAGGCCTGGTTCACCGAAGTGATTTCCAGCTCGCCACGGGCGCTGGGCCTGACCGATTTGGCGATCTCCACCACGTGCTCGTCGTAGAAGTACAGGCCGGTCACCGCGTAGGAGCTCTTGGGCTGCTTCGGCTTTTCCTCGATGCTCACCGCCTTGCCGCTCCTGTCGAAGGCCACCACGCCATAGCGCTCCGGATCGTTCACGTGGTAGGCGAACACGGTGGCGCCTTCGGCGCGCTGATCCGCCCGATTGAGCAGCACCGCCAGGTCGTGCCCGTAGAACAGGTTGTCTCCCAGCACCAGCGCACTGGGCGAGTTGCCCACGAACTTGTCGCCAATGATGAAGGCCTGCGCCAGGCCGTCCGGGCTGAGCTGCACGGCGTACTGGATGTTCATGCCCCACTGGCTACCGTCGCCGAGCAGCTGTTCGAACCGCGGCGTGTCCTGCGGCGTGCTGATCACCAGCACGTCGCGGATGCCCGCGAGCATCAGCGTGCTGAGCGGGTAATAGACCATGGGCTTGTCGTACACCGGCAGGAGCTGCTTGCTCATGGCCAGCGTGGCCGGGTGGAGGCGCGTGCCCGAACCGCCAGCCAGGATGATCCCCTTGCGTTGCTTCATGTTCTTGCGGGCTCCTCAGTGATGACCTCGGCCAGCATGCGTGCGACGCCGCTTTGCCAGGTCGGAAGCACCAGTCCTGTGGCCTGGCGCAGCTTGGTCGTGTCCAGGCGCGAATTCAGCGGACGACGCGCCGGGGTTGGATAGTTGCTTGTCGACACCGGGTCGACCGCATCGGGGCCGGCCTTCAGTGCCACGCCGGCAGCCTGCGCGCGCTGCAGGACGAACTTCGCGTAGTCCTGCCAGCTGACCTGGCCGGAAGCGGCCGCGTGGTAGGTGCCGCGCAGCGCGGCATTGCCCGATTCGGCGCGAACCAGGTGCGCGGTGAGATCCGCCAGCAGGTCCGCGCCGGTCGGTGCGCCGATCTGGTCCGCCACCACTGTGAGGCGTTCGCGCTGCTTGGCCAGCCGCATCATGGTCTTGGCGAAGTTGCCGCCGCGCGCTCCGTAGACCCAGCTGGTGCGAAGGATGATGTGCCGACCGGTGTTGCGCTGGATCTGCTGCTCGCCTTCGAGCTTGGTGGCCCCGTAGACGCTGAGTGGTCCAGTGGGATCGGTCTCGGTCCACGCCTTGCTGCCGCTGCCGTCGAACACGTAGTCGGTGGAGTAGTGGACCAGCAGCGCACCGCAGGCGGCGGCTTCTCGCGCGATCGCGCCGGGCGAGGCGGCATTCACGAGAAGGGCTGTGTCGCGATCGCCCTCGGCCTTGTCGACGGCCGTGTACGCAGCGGCGTTGACAATGACGTCCGGCCGCACGGTGCGCACGGTGGCGGCCACGGCCTCCGGCTGGCGGAAGTCGCCCGCCAGGCCCTCGGCGCCGGACGATCCCAGGGCCACCACGTCCCCCAGCAGCACCAGGCTGCGCTGGAGTTCCCAGCCCACCTGGCCGCCCATTCCGAACAGCAGGATCTTCATGCGACCTTGGCCTGGCCCTGCTGGTAATGGCGTTCGACCCACTCGCGGTAGGCGCCGCTCTGCACGCGCTGCACCCAGGCCGGGTTGTCCAGGTACCACTGAACCGTCTTGCGGATGCCCGTCTCGAAGGTCTCGGCCGGCTTCCAGCCAAGCTCACGTTCGAGCTTGCGGGCGTCGATGGCGTAGCGGCGGTCGTGGCCCGGGCGATCCGTCACGTACGTGATCTGCTGCGAATAGGACTTGCCGTCCGCGCGCGGCCGCAGCTGGTCGAGCAGGCTGCAGATCGTCTTGACGATCTCGATGTTCGGCTTCTCGTTCCAGCCGCCGACGTTGTAGGTCTCGCCCAGGCGCCCGGCCTCGAGCACCCGCCGGATCGCGCTGCAGTGGTCCTTGACGTACAGCCAGTCGCGGATCTGCATGCCGTCGCCATACACGGGCAGGCCCTTGCCGGCGAGCGCGTTGACGATCATCAGCGGGATCAGCTTCTCGGGGAAATGGAACGGCCCGTAGTTGTTCGAGCAGTTGGTGGTGAGCACCGGCAGCCCGTACGTGTGGTGCCACGCGCGCACCAGGTGGTCGCTGGCCGCCTTGCTGGCCGAATAGGGGCTGTTGGGTTCGTAGCGGTTGTTCTCGGAAAAGGCCGGATCCTGTTGCGCCAACGACCCGTACACCTCGTCGGTCGACACGTGCAGGAAGCGGAAAGCCTTTTTCGCGGAATCCGGCAGGCCGTCCCAGTAGCCGCGCACCGCCTCCAGCAGCCGGAACGTGCCGAGGACGTTGGTCTCGATGAATTCGGCAGGGCCATGGATCGAGCGGTCGACGTGCGATTCGGCAGCGAAGTTCACGACCGCCCGGGGCTGGTGCTCGCGCAGCAGCCGCTCGACGAGCGCGCTGTCGCCGATGTCGCCCTGCACGAAGATGTGGCGGGCATCGCCGTCCAGCGAGGACAGGCTCTCCCGGTTACCGGCGTACGTCAGCTTGTCCAGGTTGATGACGGACTCGCCGCCCTGGGCAAGCCAGTCGAGGACGAAATTGGCACCGATGAAACCGGCGCCGCCGGTGACGAGAATCATGGGAACTCAGGCAAGGTGGGCCCCGAAGGGAATCACGGGATTATTCCACCTCGACAGCTGGGTGCTGCAGTCCCACACCCTGGATCGGCAATGCTGCGCATCACCCGCGAAGTTCACCAACTCGCCTGCGATGGATGCCACACCGCACGTTCGTTCTGCTGGTACCCTCTCCCATCCAAGGCAGCGCGCGCATCCGCTCGGGCCCGCGCAGAGCTCACCGCAGTTGGGTGGGCAAGGAGACACGACGTGGGCAAGTGGGCGGCATTTCCACACCCCGGGGAGTTCGACCTCGACGAGGCGCAGGTTCGTCGTCTGTGGCCGCGACTGCATGCGAGCGATGCCGAGCCGTTGCCGCAGGACCCCGCCGCGCTGGCCGCCTGGCGCCACTTCCACCGCGGCGAGTACCAGCAGGCGGCCGAGGCAGGACTGAAGGGCGGCCCGACCGCCGTCGCCGCCGCGCTCAAGGCGATGTGCATCCAGGCCAGCTACCTCGAGAAGAAGGAAAAGCAGCGGCTCGACCTGTTCCTCGACGCCGCGCACCGCGCCCAGACGCTCGCCCTGCGCGAGCCGACCTACGCGTCGGCCTGGTACCTGCACGGCTACGCGCTCGGCCGCTACAGCCAGGGCATCAGCGTGGCCCGCGCGCTCGCGCAGGGCCTCGGCGGCACCGTGAAGGAATCGCTGGAGCGCGCGGTCAAGCTGCAGCCCCGCCATGCCGAAGCGCACATCGCGCTCGGGGCCTTCCACGCGGAGGTGATCGACAAGGTCGGCGCGCTGATCGGCGGCATGACCTACGGGGCCAAGCGCGAGACCGGCCTGAAGCTGTTCCAGGAAGGCATGCGGCTGGCGCCCAACTCCATCATCGCGGTGATCGAATACGCCAACGGCCTCGTGATGCTCGAGGGCGA
Source organism: Ramlibacter sp. MMS24-I3-19 (assembly GCF_050320135.1). Lineage (NCBI taxonomy): Bacteria > Pseudomonadati > Pseudomonadota > Betaproteobacteria > Burkholderiales > Comamonadaceae > Ramlibacter > Ramlibacter sp. MMS24-I3-19. Next base: position 235,337 of record NZ_CP190017.1, read on the forward strand.
TTCAAGGCTGGCCGAGGCCACGGCGCTCTACGAGCGGGCAGCGGCGATGGCGCCCGCCGACGCCACCGAACGGCTGAACGTGGCGCTCGCGCAGGCCGAGTTGCAGGACTGAAGGCGCCCGAAACGCGGCGCTGCTGGGGCAAGCCCGCGCGGCTCCGGCCTACATGGGCCGCCCAGCCGCGCGCGCAGACTGCCCGCCCATGGACATCTTCGAAGCCCTCCTCCAGAGCCACCAGCGCCAGCGCGCCATCTGCCAGCGCCTCCTCGACGGCATCGGCGACCACGACGAGCGCCGCAAGGCCTTCGACGACCTCAAGACCGAGATGGCCGCGCACGAGACTGCCGAAGAGCGCGCCTTCTACGTGCCGCTGATCGAGCACGACGAGACCGTCGACCCGGCGCGCCATGGCATCTCCGAGCACCACGAGATGGACGAGATGGTCGAGGACGTCGAGAAGTGCGAGGCCGGCTCGGCCGAATGGCTGGAGGGCATGGGCAAGCTCGTGCACAAGGTGCACCACCATCTCGACGAGGAGGAGCAGAAGTTCTTCCCCCAGGCGAAGAAGGTGCTGCCGAAGGAGCAGCAGCAGGAACTGGGCGCGCTGTACCAGAGCGAGCACGACCGGCTGTTCGAGAAGGAAGAGCAGGCGCACTGACGCTGCCCCCGCGCCCGTCCCGGGCGCGACGTTTGGTTTTACGGAGTTCCCACACTGGCGCAATTCACCAATTGGTGAATGATGGCGGCTTCCCTGGAGAGCCGCCACGATGAGCCTTCCCGAACGATTTCGCGACGTCGCCGAGCTGGAGGACGCGCTGTCGCAGCCATCCGCCGCGCTGGTGGACACCCTGCGCCGCGCACCCGGCGACCTGATGGTGCTGGGCGTCGGCGGCAAGATGGGGCCGACGCTGGCGCGCATGGCCAGGCGGGCCGACCCGTCACGGCGCGTGATCGGCGTCGCGCGCTTTTCCGAACCCGGCCTGCGCGACAAGCTGCAGGCGCAAGGCATCGAGTGCATCGAGGCCGACCTGCTCTCGCGCGAGGCGCTGGCCAGATTGCCCGAGGCGCCGAACATCGTCTTCATGGCCGGCCGCAAGTTCGGCTCCACGGGCAGCGAGTGGCTGACGTGGGCGATGAACGCGCACGTGCCGGCGCTGGTCGCCGAGCGCTTCCCGCGCTCGCGCATCGTCGCCTTCTCCACCGCGTGCGTGTACCCGTTCGTCGATGTGCGCGGCGAAGGCGCGCCCGAGTCGGTGCCTCCCACCGCGCCTTCGGGCGAGTACGCCAATTCGTGCGTCGCGCGCGAGCGCCTGTTCGAGCACTTCTCGCACCAGTACCAGACGCCTGGGCGCCTGATCCGCCTCTCGTACGCCATCGACATGCGCTACGGCGTGCTGCACGACGTCGCCCAGAAGGTGCTGCACCGGGAACCGATCGACCTGGCGATGGGATATGCCAACGTGATCTGGCAGGGCGACGCCAACGACTGGACGCTGCGCTCGCTGGCGCATTGCGACACGCCCACTTCGCCGCTGAACCTGAGCGGCCCGAAGATCTCCATCCGCTCGGTGGCACAGGGCCTGGGCCGGCGGCTCGGCGTCGAGCCCGTGCTGCAGGGACAGGAAGCGCCCACCGCGTGGCTGATCGACTCCAGCGAGGCGGTGCGCCTGTTCGGGCCGCCGTCGGTCGGCCTCGAGACCATGCTCGACTGGACTGCCGACTGGGTCTCGCGCGGCGGCTCGAGCCTGGGCAAGCCGACGCACTACGAGGCGCGCGACGGGAAGTACTGACATGCGAATCACCGACATCCCCCAGGACTCCCTGCAGGTCCTGCGCCGCGGCGCCTGCATCCCCGCGCACCTGCTCGCTCTCGACGCCGACCGCAAGCTCGATGAGCGCCGACAGCGCGCGATGACGCGCTACTACCTCGATGCCGGCGCAGGCGGGGTCGCCGTCGGCGTGCACTCCACCCAGTTCGCGATCCGCGACGTGGGGCTGTACGAGCCCGTGCTGCAGCTCGCGATGCGCACCGCGCTCGACTGGGTGCCGCTGGGTGGCCGCCGCCCGCTGTTCATGGTCGCGGGCCTCGCCGGCAAGACGCAGCAGGCGGCGCGCGAAGCCGGCATCGCACGCGGCCTGGGCTACCACGCAGGCCTGCTCAGCCTGGGCGCGATGAAGGGCGCCAGCGAAGACGAACTCGTGGCCCACTGCGCGGCCATCGCCGACGTGATGCCGCTGGTGGGGTTCTACCTGCAGCCGGCGGTGGGCGGCATCCACCTGCCATCCAGCTTCTGGCGCAAGTTCGCGGCGATCGACAACGTGGTCGCGATCAAGATGGCGCCGTTCCACCGCTACCGCACGCTCGATGTGATCCGCGGCGTGATCGAGGCCCGCGCCGAGGAACGCGTGACGCTGTACACCGGCAACGACGACCACATCGTGCTGGACCTGTTGGCGCCCTTCACGCTGGTGCGCGACGGCCAGCCCGTCACCGTGCGCATCCGCGGCGGCCTTCTCGGCCACTGGAGCGTGTGGACCGCGCGCGCCGTCGAGCTGCTGCAGAAGATCCACGTGGCCGTCGACAGCGGTTCGGTGCCGATGGACCTGTTGGCGCTGGACGCGCAGGTCACCGACTGCAATGCCGCGCTCTTCGATGTCGCCCACGACTTCCACGGCTGCATCGCGGGCTGCCACGAGATCCTGCGCCGGCAAGGACTGCTGCAGGGCACGTGGTGCCTGGACGCGGCCGAGGGCCTGAGCCCCGGCCAGGCCGAGCAGCTCAGCCGGGTGCAGCGCGACTACCCGCACCTGACCGACGATGTCTTCGTGGCGCGGCACCGCGACCGCTGGCTGGCCTGAGCCCTGCGGGCAACCCGCGTTGACAGGCCGGGGCACGGGCCCTTAGAGTTGCTCAATTCACCAACGAGTGAATTAAATCCACAGGAGACTCCATGCACAAGCGCTTGTTCCTCCAGGCGGCCGCCGCGGCCGCGGCCCTCGCCCTCGCCGGCCCCGTCGCGGCGCAGAACTGGAAGCCGACCCGCCCCATCAACCTGATCGTGCCGTGGGCCGCCGGCGGCTCCACCGACCAGGTGACGCGCGTGACGGCAGCCGAACTGGAGAAGGCGCTCGGGCAGACCATCGTGATCGTCAACCAGCCGGGCGCCTCGGGCGCCATCGGCACCAAGAGCGCGCTCGACGCGCCCAAGGACGGCTACACATGGACCGCCGGCGCCGCGCAGGACCTGGGCGCCTACCAGTCGCTGGGCTCGGTGAACACCAACATCAAGGACTGGCACCTGTTCCTCACGGTGGCCAACATCCAGGTGATCGGCGTCAACCCGCAGCGCCCGTGGAAGAACGCCAAGGAGCTGCTCGACGACATGAAGAAGCGCCCGGGCCAGATCAGCGTGGCCACCGCCGGCGTCACCTCGGCCGCGCACAATGCGATGGACCAGATCGTCAAGGCCACCGGGGTCAAGTACAAGGAAGTCTCCTATGACGGCGGCAACCCTGCGGTCGTGGCCACCGTCGCCGGCGAGGCCGACCTCACCACGCAGCTGGCCGTGGAACAGGCCGACATGATCCGCGGCAAGCGCCTGCGTCCGCTGGCAGCCGTGAGCGACAAGGCCCTGGAGCTGGAAGGCTTCGGCACCATCCCGCCGCTGTCGCAGACCGTGCCGGGCTTCACCGCGCCGGCCAACTACTTCGGCATCTTCCTGCCCAAGGGCGTGCCGGACGAAGTGGTCAAGACGCTGGAGAAGATCTGGGCCGAGAAGATGCCGCAGGACGAGGCGTTGAAGAAGTACGCCACCACGCGCGGCGCGCTGTATTCCCCGGTTGCCGGCGATGCGGCGCAGAAGGCCGTGTGGCCGGCCGTGCAGACCAACGCCTGGAACCTGCACAACAGCGGCAAGACCAAGGTGTCGCCCGACACCGTGGGCATTCCCAAGCCGTAAGGAACCCCGATGTCCGGCTCATCGTCTTCCGCGGAGCATCGGCCCGCGCGCGCCGACCTCCACGACGCGCTGGGCTGGATCGCCCTGGGCGTGGCCGTCCTGGTGGGCTCGCTCACCATGGACCGCCTCGAGAACCAGAACATCAACCCGTACACGGTGCCCGGCCTGCTGCCCGGCCTGCTGGGCATCGCGATGGTCATCCTCGGCAGCCTGCTGGCCCTGCGCAGCTGGCGCCGCGGTGCGTTCACCGAGCCGCGGCCGGTGGCCACGCCGGAGCAGCGCGCGCAGCGCGTGCGCATCGCGGTGGTGCTGGCACTGTGCATCGGCTATGGCGTGGGCCTGGTGGGCCACGGCATCCCGTACTGGATCGCATCGGCCATCTTCGTCGCGACCACCATCCTCGTGCTGCAACGCATGAGCGCGGATGAAGTCCGGCGCCAGCTCACGCCGGCCAGCTGGGCCAAAGCCATCGCGATCGGCGTGTGCGCCGCGCTGGTCATCCAAGGGGTGTTCCAGGAACTGTTCCTGGTCCGCCTGCCCTGAACCTCTCGCCTCCTTCCTCGCACCATGCTCCAGGGACTCTCGGACCTCGGCCAGGCCTACCTGAGCTTCATGAACCCGCTGACGCTGGCCTACGGCCTCGGCGGCGCGTTCGTGGGCATCACCATGGGCATGCTGCCCGGCCTGTCGGCCACGCTGGCGATCGCGCTGCTGACCACGCTCACCATCAAGCTGCAGACCAACGACGCCATCCTGGTGCTGATCTGCTCCTATGTCGGCGCGCTGTACGGCGGTTCGCGCACGGCGATCCTGCTGAACATTCCCGGCACTGCGGCCAACGCGGCGTCGTGCGCCGACGGCTATGCGCTGGCCGAGCGCGGTGAAGCCGGGCGCGCGATCGGCATCGCCACATCGGGCGCGTTCGTCAGCACGCTCATCGGCGTGATGTGCCTGGCCGCCTTCACGCCGCTGCTGGCCGAAGTCGCGCTGCAGTTCGGCGCCTTCGAGTTCTTCTGGCTGGCCCTCTTCGGCGTCACCATGTCCGGCAGCATCGTCGGCCACGACCCGCTGAAGGGCTGGCTGATGGGGCTGCTGGGCCTCTTCATCGCGCAGATCGGCCAGGAAGGCCTGTACGCGTTCGACCGTTTCACCTTCGGCTGGGACCAGCTGTCCGGCGGCATCGCGCTGATCCCGGCGCTGGTCGGCGCGTTCGGCATGGCCGAGGTGCTCACCACGCTCGCGCAACCGGTCGAGCGCGAGATGGTGGAACTGAAGGACTCGGTGCTGCCTCGCTGGCGCGAGGTGGTGCAGTACAAGTGGACCGTGCTGCGGTCCGGCATCATCGGCGTGATGACCGGGCTGCTGCCCGGCGTCGGCGAGGACTCCGGCGCGTGGATGTCCTATGCGGCCGCCAAGGCGGTGAGCAAGGAGCGCGACAAGTTCGGCAAGGGGTCCATCGACGGCCTGATGGCCGCCGAGACCGGCGACATGTCGTCCATCCCCGGCCACATCATTCCATCGCTCGCCCTCGGCATCCCCGGCTCGGCGCCGTCGGCGGTGCTGATGGCGGCCATGATCATCCACGGCATCCAGCCCGGACCGATGCTGATGATCGAGCACCCGCAGTTCGTCTACCACGTGGTCGCCATGACCACGCTGGCCTCGATCGCAATCCTGCTGTTCGGACTGTTCGGCGTGCGTCCGCTGCTGAAGATCCTGCGCGTGCGGCGCGCGATCCTGATGCCGATCGTCTTCCTCCTGTGCACGGTGGGCGCCTACGCCACCGCGTCGCGCCTGTTCGACATCTACACCATGCTGGCCATCGGCGTGGGCGCGTTCTTCCTGCGCCGTCGTGGCTACGAGATGGCGCCGCTGGTGCTGGGCCTGGTGCTCGGCCCGCTGCTGGACAAGAGCCTGCGCCGCGGCCTGGTGCTGTCCGACGGCAGCCTCGCGCCCTTCTTCACCCGCCCGATTTCGATGGCCTTCGCGGCCGTGACGATCTTCACCATCCTGCTGTACGTGCCGATCTTCAAGTCGGCGGTGAACCGCGTGAGGGACGCCATCGGCGACACCGTGCGCGGAATGTTCGGCCGTCGCGCCTGAGCCTCGCATGAAGATCGCCCTCTGCAACGAGGTGCTGCAGCCGCTCACGTTCGAGCAGCAGTGCGCGCTGGCGGCCGACCTGGGCTACGACGGGCTCGAGGTCGCGCCGTTCACGCTGGCCGACGATCCGCTGCGCATCACCGACGCACAAGCCGCCACGCATGCGCGCATTGCCCGTGACCAGGGTCTCGCCATCACCGGCCTGCATTGGCTGCTGGTGGCGCCGGCGGGCCTGTCCATCGTCAGCGAGGATGTGACGCTGCGCCACCGCACCACGGCCGTGATGGAGCGGCTGGTTGAACTGTGCGCCGCGATGGGCGGCACCTACCTCGTGCACGGCTCGCCCAAGCAGCGCTCGGTGCCGCCCGGCAGCAGCGCTGTACAGGCCTGGGAGCGTGCACGCGAGTGCCTGGCACGTGCGGCGACGCGCGCGCAGGCCTGCGGCGTCACGTACTGCATCGAACCGCTCGCGCGGCGCGAGACCGACCTGCTCAACACCGTCGAGGACGGCGTGCGCATGGTGCAGGAGATCGGCTCGCCCGCCTTCAAGACCATGATCGACTGCAGCGCGGCGGGCCAGACCGAGCATGAGTCCGTGCCCGCGCTCATGGAACGCTGGCTGCCCACCGGCCACATCGGCCACTTGCAGGTGAACGACCCGAACCGCCGTGGTCCCGGCCAGGGCGAGATGCAGTTCGCGCCCATCCTGCAATCGCTGCTGGCGATGCAGCGGCAGGGCCACTACGGCGAGGTCATCGCCGTCGAGCCCTTCGATTACCTGCCCGATGGTCCTGGTTGCGCGGCTCGCGCAATCGGCTACCTGCGAGGCGTGCTGGAAGGCGTGCAGGCCCATGGTTGACACGCCCCACGTCCGCATCCGCGCGATCGAGATGTTCGAGCGGCCGGTGCACCTGCGACTGCCGTTCCGCTTCGGCGTGGTCACGCTGCGCGAGGCGCCGCAAGCGTTCGTGCGCGCGCACGTCGAGACGGCCGACGGGCACAGTGCCTGGGGAGCGGCCGCCGAACTGATGGCGCCCAAGTGGTTCGACAAGAACCTGCAGCTGACCAACGAGGACAATTTCGACCAGCTGCGCACCGTGCTGCGCATCGCGCGGGATGCCTACCTGGGCGATCCCACGCCCGCCACCGCGTTCGGCCACTTCGCGCGCCACCACGACGCGCACCAGGCCGTCTGCGCCACGCACGGCTTCAATCCGCTGCTGGCCAGCTACGGCCCGGCGCTGGTCGACCGCGCGGTGCTCGACGCGCTGTGCCGCCTGTACCGCATCCCGTTCGCTGCCGCGATGCAGGCCAACCTGCCCGGCGTCGACCGCAGCCATCCGCAGTTCGACGGCCTGGACATCGCCGGCCTGCTGGCGTCGTTGCGTCCCGCACCGACGATCGAGGCCCGCCACACGGTCGGAATGCTCGATGCGATCACGGCGGCCGACCTGCACGAGCGCGTGAACGACGGCCTGCCCGAGACGCTGGAGGAAGTGATCGCCGCCTATGGCCATCGCTGGTTCAAGCTCAAGGTCGGCGGCCAGGTGCAGGCCGACCTCGCGCGGCTGCACGCGATCGCGGCGGTGCTGGATCGCAGCACGCACCCGTACTTCGTCTCGCTGGACGGCAACGAGCAGTACGAGTCCGCAGCCGGCGTCGCCGAACTGGTCGCGGCGATTCGCGCCACGCCCGGCCTGGCGCGCCTGTGGTCGTCGACAGCCTTCATCGAGCAGCCGATCGCGCGCAAGCTGGCCCTCGATGCCGACCTGCGTGGCGCCGACCTGGGCAAGCTGGTGATCATCGACGAGTCCGACGGCGAGCTCGATGCGTTCGTGCGCGCCCGCGCCCGTGGCTATGCGGGTGTCTCGTCCAAGACCTGCAAGGGCGTGTACCGCTCCATCCTCAATGCCGCGCGCTGTGCCGCCTGGAATCGCGAGGAAGGCGACAGCCGCTACTTCCTCTCGGCCGAGGACCTCACCACGCAGGCGGGCCTGGCCGTGCAGCAGGACCTGGCGCTCGTGAACCTGCTCGGCATCGGGCACGTCGAGCGCAATGGCCACCACTACGTCAACGGCATGGCGGCTTTGCCGGCCGCGGAGCAGCAAGCGTTCCTGCAGGCGCACGCGGACCTGTACGAGCGCAGCCATGGCGCCGTGCGCCTGGCGATCCGCGATGGCCGCATCGCGCTCGGCTCGCTGCAGGCGACGCCGGGCTACGCCGGCGGTGCGATGCCGGACTTCGCCGCGATGCAGCCGCTGGGAGGTGCCGCAGCATGAGCGGAGCCGCCGTACGTCCCACGCGCGCGCCGCGCCGTGAGCCCGTTCCCGCGGCGGGCGACGAGCGCCTGCGCGATGCCGAACGCTCGCAGGCCGCCATCCTTGCTGCCGCCCGCGACGAGTTCGCGGAGTTCGGTCTGGGCGGCGCCCGCGTCGATCGCATCGCCGAACGCGCGGGCCTGAACAAACGCCTCATCTACTACTACTTCGCCGACAAGGAGACGCTGTTCCAGGCCGTGCTGGAACAGTCGTACCGCGACATCCGCGCGGCGGAGCAGCAGCTGAACCTGCTGGAAGTGGAACCCGTGGACGCCGTGCGCCGCCTGGTGCGCTTCACCTGGGACTACTACCTCGCGCACCCCGAGTTCCTCACGCTGCTGAACAGCGCCAACCTGCACAAGGCGCGACACCTGGTCGAATCGAAGCGGACCGCGAACTCAACTCGCCCCTGATCGAGACGCTGGCGGCGGTGCTGGAACGCGGCCGCCGCGACGGCAGCTTCCGCGGTGGCGTCGACCCGGTGCAGCTATACGTGTCGATCGCCGGCATGGCGTACTTCTACCTGTCCAACAGCTACACGCTGTCGGCCATCTTCGGCCGCGACCTGCTCTCCCCCAAGGCCCGCAGCGAACGCCTGTCGCACATGACGGACGTGATCCTGGGCTACCTGCTGCACGACTGAGACCTGCAAGGCCGAGCTTGCGAGCAGCACCTCCTTTTCTATAATTCACCAACCAGTTAATTAAGGATCCACATGGCTACCCAGCGCCTCGGAATCATCATGCACGGCGTCACCGGACGCATGGGCATGAACCAGCACCTGATCCGGTCCATCGTGGCCATCCGCAACCAGGGTGGCGTCACGCTCTCCAACGGCGACAAGGTGATGCCCGACCCGATCCTGATCGGCCGCAACGCCGAGAAGATCGAGGCGCTGGCCCGCTCGCAGAAGATCGAGCGCTGGGGCACCGACCTGGACAAGGCGCTGGCGAACAAGGACGACACCGTCTTCTTCGATGCCGGCACCACGCAGATGCGCCCCACCCTGCTGGCCAAGGCACTGCGCGCCGGCAAGCACGTGTACTGCGAGAAGCCGATCGCCACCACGCTGGCCGAAGCGATGCAGATCGCCGAGACGGCGAAGAAGTCCGGCCTGAAGCACGGCGCGGTGCAGGACAAGCTGTTCCTGCCGGGCCTGCGCAAGCTGGACATGCTGCGCCGCGCCGGTTTTTTCGGCCGCATGCTGTCGCTGCGCCTGGAGTTCGGCTACTGGGTGTTCGAGGGCGACCTGCAGCCGATCCAGCGTCCGAGCTGGAACTACCGCGCCGAGGACGGCGGCGGGATGATCCTGGACATGATGTGCCACTGGCGCTACGTGCTGGACAACCTGTTCGGCGAGGTGAAGTCCATCTCCTGCCTGGGCGCCACGCACATCCCGCAGCGCTGGGACGAGGACGGCAAGCCGTACAAGGCCACTGCCGACGACGCCGCGTATGCGATCGCCGAACTGGTGGGCCACAACGGCGAGCCGGTGATCGCGCAACTGAACATGTCCTGGGCCACGCGCGTGCGTCGCGACGACCTGGTGACCTTCCATGTCGATGGCACGCACGGCTCGGCGGTGGCCGGCCTGCAGGAATGCCGCGCGCAGAGCCGCGTGACCACCCCGCGCCCCGTCTGGAACCCGGACGTCAAGCAGACCATGAACTTCTACGAGCAGTGGCAGGAAGTGCCGGATTCGCAGGTCTACGACAACGGCTTCAAGATCCAGTGGGAGCACTTCATCCGCCACGTCGTCGAGGACGCGCCGTACAAGTGGACGCTGCCCGAAGGCGCGAAGGGCGTGCAGCTGGTCGAGGCCGCGCTGCAGTCGTGGAAGGAGCGCCGCTTCGTCGACGTTCCGCCGCTGAACGTCTGAGGCCCGACCCATGGCACTGACGATCACCCTGCCCCGCGCCGACGGCCAACTCGCGCCGTACACGCTCACCGGCCAGACGCCGGTGCAGCCGAAGAAGGGCGTGACGTTCAACCGCATCGCCTACTCGGCGGCGCACGTCGTGGCCAATCCGCGCGCGGCGATCAATCCCTGGCTCGAGGCTTCGCTCGACTGGGACGCCACCATCGCCTACCGCCAGCGCCTGTGGTCCCTGGGCCTCGGCGTCGCGGAAGCGATGGACACCGCACAGCGCGGCATGGGCCTGGACTGGCCGACCTCGCTCGACCTCATTCGCCGCTCGCTCGACGCGGCCCGTGATGTTCCCGGTGCGCTGGTCGCCTCGGGCTGCGGCACCGACCACCTCGCCATCGACGACGTGAAGTCGGTCGACGACGTGATCCGCGGCTACGAGGAGCAGATGGCCGCCATCGAGAAGCTCGGCGGCAAGCTGATCGTCATGGCCAGCCGCGCGCTGGCCCGCGTCGCGAAGTCGCCCGCCGACTACGAGCGCGTGTACGGCCGCATCCTGTCGCAGGCGAAGCAGCCGGTGATCCTGCACTGGCTGGGCGAGATGTTCGATCCCGCCCTCGCCGGCTACTGGGGCAGCGCCAGCGTCGATGCCGCGATGGACACCGCGCTGGGCGTGATCGCCGCGCATCCGTCGAAGGTCGACGGCATCAAGATCTCGCTGCTGGACAAGGACAAGGAAATCGCGATGCGCCGGCGCCTGCCCGCGGGCGTGCGCATGTACACCGGCGACGACTTCAACTACGCCGAGCTGATCGCGGGCGACGGCTTCGGCCAGGAGCCCACGCACGGCAGGAGCGATGCGCTGCTGGGCATCTTCGACGCCATCGCCCCGGCCGCGAGCGCCGCGCTGGGTGAACTGGCGCAGGGCAACCTGGAACGCTTCCACGCGATCCTCGGTCCGACCGTGCCGCTGTCGCGCCACATCTTCCAGGCGCCCACCCGCTTCTACAAGACCGGCGTCGTGTTCATGGCCTGGCTCAATGGCCACCAGACGCACTTCACGATGGTGGGCGGCCAGCAGAGCACGCGCAGCCTGGTGCACCTGGCCGAGCTGTTCCGCCTGGCGGATGCGGCGCATCTGCTGGAGCAGCCGGAGCTTGCCGTGAAGCGGATGAAGGCGCTGCTGGCACTGCACGGAGTCGAGTGATTCAAACCTGTCATCCCGGGCTTGACCCGGGATCCAGCGACGGCGGCCGATCGGACGCGGTCCTGGATTGCGGGTCAAGCCCGCAATGACACCCTTCCGGACGGACACATGCGCGATTTTTCGCAAGACCATCGCTGGCTCTCCATCAACACGGCCACACTTCGCAAGAGCCGCGGCGCCGACGTGCCGCTGCCGCAGATCCTCGATCTGTGCGCGGCGCGCGGCGTGCGCGCCATCTCGCCCTGGCGCGACCAGGTGCAGGCCGCCGGCCTGTCCACCGTGTCGAAGCTGGTGAGGTCGCATGGCCTCGAACTCTCGGGCTACTGCCGCGGCGGCATGTTCCCGGCCGCCGATGCCGCCGGCCTGAAAGCTGCGCACGACGACAACCGCCGCGCGGTCGACGAGGCGCGCGAGCTGGATGCGGCGTGCCTGGTGCTGGTGGTCGGTGGCCTGCCCGGCGCGCTGGCCGGCAAGGCGGCGCACAAGGACATCGCCCTCGCACGCTCGCAGGTGCAAGACGGAATCGCGCGCCTGCTGGACTACGCGCGCACCGTGAAGATGCCGCTGGCCATCGAGCCGCTGCATCCGATGTATGCCGCCGACCGCGCGTGCGTCAACACCATGGAGCAGGCGCTCGACCTCTGTGACGCCCTCGACCCGCAGCGCACCGGCGCGCTCGGTGTCGCGGTCGACATCTACCACGTGTGGTGGGACCCGAAGCTGCAGCAGCAGATCGCGCGCGCCGGCAGGGACCGCCTGCTGGCCTTCCATGTCTGCGACTGGCTCACGCCCACGCGCGACCTGCTCAACGACCGCGGGATGATGGGCGACGGCGTGATCGACATCCCGCGCATCCGCGGCTGGGTGGAAGCGCAGGGCTTCGCCGGGTACAGCGAGGTGGAGATCTTCTCCACCCAGGACTGGTGGCAGCGCGAGGCGACCGAGACGCTGGACACCTGCATCCAGCGGCACAAGACCGTGGTGTGACGGCGCGGGGCCTTAAGATCCGCCGAACTTTTCTCGAGGATCCCATGGCCCTGCAAGACGACTTCGACGCCGCCGTCGCCAACTCCAAGAAGCTCAGCGAGCGCCCGGACAACCAGACGCTGCTGAAGATCTACGGCCTGTACAAGCAGGCCACGACGGGCGACGTCACCGAGAAGAAGCCCGGCTTCGGCGACATGGTGGGCCGCGCCAAGTGGGACGCATGGAACGCGCTCAAGGGCACGTCGCAGGACGACGCGAAGCAGCAGTACGTCGACCTGATCCAGTCGCTGAGCTGAGGTCGGCGGCGGTTGAAGCGCCGCTGAATGCGGACATCCGGAGGCAGAGGACGCAGAAGTTCCGCAGAAGACGCAAAAGAAAACATTGAAAGGTGAATGCAGGAGCGAAAACCACGCTCACCTGCAAACCTTCGCTTCATTGTCTTCCTGACTTGTTTGCGTCTTCTGCGAGACCTTCGCGTCCTCTGCGTCCGGATGTTGGGTTTTGCGCAGCCTACCGCCGCAGCGCCTGTGCCACCGCCGTGTGTCCGTTCTCGCGCGCGATGTCCTCGGCCGTCTTGCCGCGCGCGTCGCGCAGCGCCGGATCGACGCCGTGCTGCAGCAGGTAGCGCACCGTCTCATCGCGGCCATAGCCGGCCGCCCACATCAGCAGCGTGAGCCCGCCGTCCAGCCGCACGTCCAGTGGCGCGCCGGCGCGTGACAGCGCCTCCAGGCACTGCGTGCATCCCTGCGCCGCCGCATAGGTGGCGGCCGTCTTCTTCACGCGATCCTGCGGCTCGGTGCGTGCGCCGGCCGCCAGCAGCGCCTGCACGATGTCCGGCTTGCCGGCGAACGACGCGGCCATCAGCGGCGTGACACCCGAGAGGTTCGGCAGGTTCACGTCCGGGCCGGCCTGCAGCAACAGCATCGCGAGTTCGGTGTTGCCCTTGGCCGCCGCCATGTTCAGCGGCGTGTCGCCGTTGCGGTCGCGCGAGTTCACGGCCGCGCCCTCTTTCAGCAACGTGGCCACGCGACCGGTATTGCCGAACTTCGCCGCGAGCACCAGTTGCCCATTGACGTTGATCTGGTCCGCCCCCTTCTGCGCCGCCGCACTGAGGGCGAAGGTGCACAGGACCATGAGGATGAGCCAGCGTGCGGAAGAGGTGCGTGTGGTCATTTTTGAGAATCTCTGCGGAGCCCCCGGGTTTTCACTGAGGAGGCGATCCGGTGGCGGGACTTGAATGTTTTTCTAGCACAGCCAAGGCAGTTGCGGCTAGCAGAAGAAGTACCCAGCCACCAAAGGAGACCACCATGCGTTCATTCGAGGTTCCCGGCCGCGTCGCGGCCATCGCGGCCCTCTGTGCCGCCTGCAGCCTGGCTTTCGGCGCGGACGACGAGATCCAGAAGAACAAGGCCGGCGCCGCCGCGGACGTCGGCAAGTCGATCAACGTCACGCAGGGCGCGCTCAGCGCGGCGGACACGCAGTCAAAGGATTGGCTGCACACCAACGGCGGCTATGCCCAGATGCGCTTCTACCCGGGCAAGCAGATCAACGCCGGCAACGTGAAGAACCTGCGAACCGCGTTCATGTTCCAGACCGAGGTGCGCGAGTCGATGGAGACAGCCCCCATCGTCGTGGATGGCGTGATGTACATGACCACCGCCTTCAACCATGTCTACGCACTCGACGCGACGACGGGCAAGGAGTTCTGGCACTACAAGCACAAGATGGGGCCGATCACCACCTTCTGCTGCGGCCCGAACAACAAGGGCGTGGCCATCGAGGGCGGCCGCGTGTTCATGGGCACGCTCGACGCGAAGCTGGTTTCGCTGGACGCGAAGACGGGCAAGGTGCTGTGGGAGACCGAGATCGCCGATCCCGAGAAGGGCTACAGCGAGACGATGGCGCCCACGGTGGTCGACGGCAAGGTGCTGATCGGCACCAACGGCGGCGAGTACGGCATCCGCGGTTTCGTGAAGGCGTTCGACTCCAGCACGGGCAAGCTGCTGTGGACCTTCTACACCATCCCCGAGAAGGGCCATGAGGGCGTGTGGGCGGTGAACGATGCAACGGGCCGCGACATGCACCGCGACATCGCGGCCGAGAAGGCGGCGCTGGCGCGCGACAGCTCGTTCTACCAGACGCTCGGCGGCGGCGTGTGGATGAACCCCGCGGTGGACCTGAAGACGCGCACCATCTACTTCATGGTCGGCAACCCCTCGCCCGACCTGTACGGCGCGGTGCGGCCCGGCGACAACCTCTACACCGATTCATTGGTCGCGGTGAACCTGGACACCGGCGCGTACAAGTGGCACACGCAGTACATCGCGCACGACGTGTGGGACCTCGACGCGGTCAGCCCGCCGATCCTGGTCGACGTGAAGGACGCCTCCGGCCGCACGGTCCCCGGCATCATCCACGGCGGCAAGACCGGCCACGTCTACGTGCACAACCGCGAGGACGGCAAGCTCATTCGCTTCAGCGAAGCCATGATCCCGCAGGAGAACATGTGGGTGCTGCCCACGCCCACCGGCGCACGCATGCTGCCCGGCGCCAACGGCGGCGTCGAGTGGTCGCCGATGGCGTTCAATCCGCAGTACCGGCTCGCCTATGCGATGAACCTGCACCAGCCGATGACGTACCAGGTCGAGACCTCGCCGTATCCCGGCGGCAAGCTGTGGCTGGGCGGCGCCTTCAAGAGCATCGAGGGCGAGAAGCAGTGGGACCGGCTGGCCGCGGTCGACATCGACAGCGGCAAGGTCGCCTGGAAGTTCGACACCGCCGAGCCCCTGATCGGCGGCGTGCTGGCCACCGCGGGCGATCTCGTCTTCTATGGCGAGGGCAACGGCTTCATCCGCGCACTGCATGCCAAGACCGGCGAGAAGCTCTGGGAGTTCAACTGCGGCGCGGGTGCCAACGCGATGCCGGTGTCCTATGAAGTGAATGGCAAGCAGTACGTGGCGATGGGCTGCGGCGGCAACACGCAGATCGACTTCAAGCGCGGCAACACCATGGTGGTGTTCGCGCTGCCCAGCTGAGCGGGCATCGCACCAGTCCGGCGGGCGCTTCGGCGCCCGTCTCGTTTCCAGGAGTTCCGTTCACCATGTCGCTTCCCTTCCGCACATCGCACCTACTGGCTGCGGCCATCGCCTGCGTGACCCTGTCGCCGGTCCACGCCCAGGATCTCGCCGCAGGCGAGCAGGTCGCCAAGACCTGCGCCGCCTGCCATGGCGCCGACGGCAATCCGCCGTCGGGCCAGTTCCCGGCACTGGCGGGGCAGACCTGGCGCTACCTCTACGTCCAGCTGAAGGACTTCAAGGAGGGGCGGCGCAGCAATCCGCAGATGACGCCGATGGCGGCCAACCTGTCGCGCGACGACATGATCAACGTCGCGAACTACTTCGCCTCGAAGCCCCTGAAGCCGTCCGACTACAAGGTGGACGAGACCAAGGCGCGCGCCGGCAAGGCCAAGGCCGACGAGACGCTGTGCACCATGTGCCACCTGGGCGGCTTCATGGGCCAAAACGAGATCCCGCGCGTGGCCGGGCAGAAGTACGAGTACATCGTGCAGCAGCTGAAGGACTTCAGGGACCACAAGCGCACCAACGACGCCGGCAACATGACCAGCGTCGCGAAGAATCTCACCGACGCGGACATCGACAACCTCGCGAACTACCTCACGGGCCTGCGCTAGGCCGTCAAGGTCAGTTCGACACCACGCCGCGGTCCTTCAGGGCCTGGATCTGCACCTCGGTCAGGCCCACCTCGCGCAGCACCGCGTCGGTGTCCTGCCCCAGGGCCGGCGCGTTGCGGCGATGGCCGCCCGGCGTGAGCGACAGCTTGGGCACGATGCCGGGCACCAGCAGCTTGCTGCCGTCGTCCATGCGCACCTCCTCGAGCATGCCGCGGGCCTTGTAGTGCGGATCGGCCGCGATGTCCGCGACGGTGTAGATGCGGCCGGCCGGAACCTTGGCCTCGTCGAGCGCGGCCAGCACCTGGTCCACCGTGTGGCGCCCGGTCCATGCACCAATCGCGGCGTCGAGTTCAGCGACGCGCGCCACGCGGCCGTCATTGGTCGCGAGCGCCGGATCGGCAGCGAGGTCTGGCCGGCCGATCACGCCCATGAGGCGCCGGAAGATGCTGTCGCCATTGCCCGCGACCAGCGCATAGCCGCCGTCGCTGCACTTGTAGGCATTGGTCGGTGCGATGCCGGGCAGCGCGCTGCCTGCGGCCTGGCGCACCGCGCCGAACGCGCTGTACTCGGGCAGCAGGCTCTCCATGCAGTTGAAGACGGCTTCGTACAGCGCGACATCGATCACCTGCCCCTTGCCAGTCGCATGCCTGTGATGCAGCGCGAGCAGGATGCCGATCACGCCATGCAGCGCCGCCAGCGTGTCGCCGATCGACACGCCCACGCGCACGGGCACGCGACCCGGCTCGGCCGTGAGATGACGCAGGCCGCTCATGGCCTCGGCCACCACGCCGAACCCCGGCCGGTCGCGGTAAGGGCCCGTCTGCCCATAGCCGCTGATGCGCAGGACGATCAGGCGCGGGTTGGCGGCGAGCAGTGCGTCGGGCCCCAGCCCCCAGCCTTCCATCGCGCCGGGGCGGAAGTTCTCGACCAGCACGTCGGCTTCCGCGGCGAGCTTGCGCACGATGTCCTGCGCCGCCGGCTCTTTCAGATCGAGGGCCACCGAGCGCTTGTTGCGCGACTGCACCTGCCACCACACCGAGGTGCCGTCCTTCAGCAGGCGCCACTTGCGCAACGGGTCGCCGCCGCCCGGTGGCTCGACCTTGACCACGTCCGCGCCGAAGTCGGCGAGCGTCTTGGCGGCGAAGGGGCCGGCGATCAGCTGCCCCAGCTCCAGCACTTTGAGGCCGGCCAGCGGGCCAGGCGTCGATGTGTCCATGTGCCTTGGATCCTTGATGGCAGCGCTGCGCGGACGGTGCCGGCTGTCAGGCCTTCTTCGCGCGCCGGGCGCGCCGGGACTCCCGATCCGCGAGGGCCTGGTCGAACGCCTCCAGCGGGTTCTCCTGCGCCAGCAGGTCGTCGAGGTTCTTCACGATCTCTGTCTCGATGCGGTCCTTGAACGCGCCGAGCAGGAATCCCAGCCGGGCATGCAGCTCGAACGTCGTGGCGGTGACCTTCAGCTCGCCGTTGACGCCCGACCGCGTGAAGCTCAGGACGTCGGACTCCTTGCCTTCCTCGTACGTGCACTCCATGTCGAACTTCTGCTCCGCGGTCTCGGCCCAGCGGAACGCCAGCTGGCGCGCCTTGGGCAGCCCGAGGGCGTGGCTGCGTTCGATGTGGATGTCAGGCATGGGAGGAATCCTTGGTCGTTGTCAGCCGGGCCTGGCGCTCGGCCTTCGGCAATTCGGCGAGCCGCTTCGCTTCCGCGTAGAACCGCTTCCAGTCGCCGCCCACGGAGGCGAACAGCGCCTCGAAGCCGGGCACGAGGTCGTCGTACGCGGCCTGCGCGCCGAACGAGGCGTTGTTGGCCTGCGCCACCCACTGGTCGGTGAGGCGCAGTCGCGCCGGATCGAGGTTCCAGCCGGCACGGATCTCCCGGTAGCCGGCCCGGAAGCGCGCCAGCAGCTCCTGCTTGCGCTCCTCGCGCACCGGGTCGGTGAGCGACA
This sequence comes from Ramlibacter sp. MMS24-I3-19, assembly GCF_050320135.1. Classification (NCBI taxonomy): domain Bacteria; kingdom Pseudomonadati; phylum Pseudomonadota; class Betaproteobacteria; order Burkholderiales; family Comamonadaceae; genus Ramlibacter; species Ramlibacter sp. MMS24-I3-19. The sequence continues at coordinate 253,410 of NZ_CP190017.1, forward strand.
GGTCGGCGTACACCGCTTGCAGGCGCTTGCGCGTGTCCTGCGTCAGCGCGCGGAACTGCAGCCGGCGCGCGTTGTAGCGCGCATAGTCCTCGCGCGCCTTCTCGCTTGCCTGCGTCTGCAGCCAGCGCTCCACGCCCAGGCGTTCCACCGCGGTGGCGAACGACTCGTTGAACATGGTGTCGTCCTTGACGTAGACGACCTGGTGCGCCAGCTCGTGGAAGATCATCCGCGCGAGCTCGCCTTCGGGATAGTTGATGAAGGTGTTCAGCAGCGGATCGCCGCCGGCCCAGTTCATCCAGCCGAGGGTGGAATACGCGGGCACCGGATAGGTCGCGGCCTCGTAGCCCTCGGCCCGCGCGCGCTCGGCCTCGGACCTGGCCTCGCGCTCGTCGAAGTAGCCCTTGTAGCCTACGCAGCCGGTGACCGGGAAGCACCAGGTCTTGAGCTTGAGCGAGTAGGCCGGCGCCGCCACCACGTTCCAGATCACCGCGCTGCGCTGCAGGTCGGCATAGCGGCGGTAGCTCGGGTTGTCGGGCAGCAGCAGTTCGCTGGAGGCGTACGCGCGGATGCGCTGGCTGAGGGCCAGCTTGTCCTTCAGGCGTTGCGGCGCGTGGCCGTCGGCCAGCCAATCCTGCACGGGCCTGGCGGCCTGCAGCATGCGCATGTGGCCGCTGGCCGACTGCCAGTAGTAGCCCAGGTTGGAGCACCCGGACAGCGCGAGCACCGAGGCCGCGACGACGACGGATCCGAACAGCGATCCCACCAGCCAGCCCCGCCTCACGCCGCCTGCACTTCCACCAGGCAGTCGTAGAACACCGGGCCGCCGCCAAGGTCGGTGAGCCGCTGGCTGGTGAGCTGGTTCACGTTGGTGCCGCGCAGGCCGTCCTTGCGCCACCAGATGCCCAGGCCGTTCACCACGCCGGGCCGCGCGCGCGGCGACACCTCGGCCTTGCAGTGGTACTCGCCGCGGTCGTTGAACACGCGCACCACGTCGCCGTCGGCGATGCCGCGCGGCTCGGCGTCGGAGGGGTGCATCTCGAGCACCGGCTCGCGCTCGATGTCGCGCAGGCTGCGCAGGTTCACGAACGTGGAGTTGAGGAAGTTGCGCGCCGGCGGCGAGATCATCGCCAGCGGATAGTGCGGCGAGCTGCCGACCGCTTCGTGGTTCGGCACATGGTCGGGCAGGCCGTCGAGGCCGCGGCGTGCCAGTTCGGCGCTGAAGAATTCGCAGCGGCCCGAGGCCGTCGGGAACCGGCCTTCCGCGAACGGCGCATCGGCGATCGGGAGGGACGCATAGCCATTGGCAAGCAGTTGCCCGAAGTCCAGGCGGTCACCGAAGGCCTGGCGGCACATCTGCTCGTCCGTGTCGGCGAAGCAGGGATCGTCGAAGCCCATGCGCGCGGCCAGCTCGCGGAAGATCTGCGAGTTGGGTTTGGCCTGGCCCACCGGCGCAATGGCCGGCCGATTCAGCAGCACGTCGGTGTGGCCGTAGGCGGTGTGCAGGTCCCAGTGTTCGAGCTGCGTGGTCGCAGGCAGCACGTAGTCGGCGTAGTCCACCGTGTCGGTCTGGAACTGCTCCAGCACCACCGTGAACAGGTCGGGCCGGCCGAAGCCCGCGGCCACCTGGGCCGAGTCGGGCGCGACGGCCAGCGGGTTGCAGTTGTAGACAACCACCGCTTCGACCTGCGGGCCGAACGCGGGCGACGACGGCCGCTGCAGGTCGTCGCCGATGGTGATCATGTTCAGCGTGCGCGGCGTGCGCCCGGCCAGCAGGTCGGGACGCTGCAGGGCCGCGCGATCCACCGGATACCAGCCGGAGCTGGACAGCAGCACGCCGCCGGCGCGATGGCGCCATGCGCCGGTCAGCGCCGGCAGGCAGGCCACGGCACGCGCCGCGTTGCCGCCACCGCGCACGCGCTGCATGCCGTAGTTCAGGCGGATCGCGGCCGGCTTGATGGTGCCGTAGTCGCGCGCCAGGTCGCGGATCTGCTGCGCCGGGATGCCGCACACGGCCGCCGCACGTTCGGGCGTCCAGCGCAGCGCGCGTTCGCGGAGCGCCTCCCAGCCCAGCGTGTGCTGCGCGATGTAGTCGTGGTCGAGCCAGTCGTTCACCACCAGTTCGTGCATCAGCGCCAACGCCAGCGCGGCGTCGGTGCCGGGCAGGATCTGCAGGTGCTCGTGGCACTTCTCGGCCGTCTCGGTGCGGCGCGGATCGATGCACACCAGCTTCGCGCCCTGCCGCTTGGCCTCCTGCACCAGGCGCCAGAAGTGCAGGTTGCTGGTGATCGAGTTGCTGCCCCAGATGAGGATCAGGCGCGCCTCGGTGAAGAACTGCACCTGCATGCCGACCTTCGCGCCGAGGGTGTGCAACAGGCCGACGCCGCCGGCGGTGGAACAGATCGTGCGATCCAGCAGCGAAGCCCCGAGCTTGTGGAAGAAGCGGCCGGCCATGCCTTCGCCCTGCACCAGGCCCATGGTGCCGCAGTAGCTGTAGGGAAGGATGGCCTGCGGATCGCGCGCGGCGATCGCCTTCAGGCGCGCGGCGATGTCATCGAGCGCGACATCCCATGTCACCGGCTCGAAGCGGCCCGAGCCCTTGGGCCCGACGCGGCGCAGCGGCTGCAGCAGCCGCTCTGCATGGTAGGTGCGCTCGGTGTACTTCGAGACCTTCGCGCAGAGCACGCCGGCCGTGGGCCGGTGCGCGGGATTGCCGTGCACCTTCACCGCCACGCCGTTCTCGACCGTGGTGACGAGCGAGCAGGTGTCGGGACAGTCGTGCGGGCACGCGCCCAGCACCTCGCGGGTGGCTGCGGGAATGGCGGGGGAAAGAGTGCCGGCGCTCAAAGCAAGTCCTTGGATGGCCACGGAGACGGGCGGTTCCGGGCGAGCCGTCCGTCCCGACGGGGTGGCAGCCAACATGGTACCGGGCGTCCGCAAGCCCGCTCCTCCGCAGGGACCCTGCCCGCCCCCTCGGCCGCAGTGCTGCCCATCCATGGGAACGGTAGAGCTGGCGCTGTAGTCGTGCCACGGAAACCCGTGTAGGAACGGCCCAAGAGCCGCCCCGACGGGCCCACAGCCGCCGAGGCCGGCGCAATACTGCGAGACATCCTTCACACACACATCGGGAGTGACCGACATGAACAAAGCCATCCCGCGCGCCCTTGGCGCCGCCATCGCCCTGGCCTTCGCCGCCGCCCTGCCGGTGCAGGCGCAGAACTCGACGTCCAAGGGCACGGACCCGGCCACCGGCGGCCGCCCCGCCGAAACCGCGGTCGACCAGTCGACCGGCAAGACGCCGGCCGTGGTCGAGCGCGCCGAGAAATCGCGCCCGGCCCAGGCCACCAAGCGCGTCGCCAAGAAGGGCACCAACGTCGCCAAGAAGGCCGGCCACAAGACCGCCAACGCGATGCGCAGCACCGGCGACAAGATCTCCAGCAAGCTGCCCAAGGGCGGCGAGGCCAGCACCGGCAGCACGGAGGCCGGCGCCGCCGGCACGAACGGCGCCCCCGCCACCAGCCGCTGAACGAATGCCGGGCCGGGGCCCTGGCGCTCCTAGCCCAGCTCGCGCGTGGCCGCCAGGCCGCGCATGAAGGCCTCGCAGCGCGCCAGCTGCTCCAGCGAGACGTACTCGTCCGGCTGGTGCGCCTGGACGATGCTGCCGGGCCCGCACACCACTGTCGGGATCCCGGCGTTCTTGAACAGCCCGGCCTCGGTGCCAAAGGCAACCAGCGTCGTGCGCTGCTCGCCTGACAGGCGCTGCGCCAGCCGCGTCACCGGGTCCTGCGCCGAGCCGAGGAAGCTCGGGATCTCGCAGATCGTCTCGAAGCGGAAGCCCGCGTCGGGCGCCACCTTCTTCATCGCCGGTTCGAGCGTGCGCGCATGCGCCTCCACCTGCGCCTGCATCGCCCGCGCATCCGCCGTGGGCAGGTCGCGGAACTCGTAGCGGAACTCGGCGTCGCGCGGCACCACGTTGTCGGCGATGCCGCCGTGGAACTGGCCCACGCTGGCGGTGGAAAACGGCACGTCGAAGCCCTCGTAGCGCGGTTCGTCGCGCTCGAAGCCTTCGGCCATGTCGCGCACCTTGCCCACCAGGCGCGCCGCCATCTCGATGGCGTTCACCGACTGCGGCGTCAGCGACGAGTGCGCCTCCTTGCCGCGCACGCAGCACTTGTAGCGGTAGACGCCCTTGTGCGCGATGGCCGGCACCATGCTCGTGGGCTCGCCCACGATGCAGGCCAGCGGCTTCACGCCCGCCTCGCGCATGTCGGCGATCAGCTCGCGCACGCCGAAGCAGCCGATCTCCTCCTCGTAGCTGAACGCCAGGTGGACCGCGAACGGCGCATCGCTGGCGAGGAAGGCCTCGGCCTGGGCGACCGCGATCGCGATGAAGCCTTTCATGTCGGCGGAGCCGCGGCCATACAGGCGGCCGTCGTGCACCTCGCCCGACAGCGGATCGGCCGACCAGTCCTGCCCGTCCCAGGGCACGGTGTCCGTGTGGCCGGACAGGATGACGCCGGCCGGCTTGCCCTCGCCCAGCGTGGCGAACAGGTTGGCCTTGGTGCGTTCGGCGTTGAACGTCAGGCGCGACTTCACGCCCAGCTTCGCGAGCTCGTCGCGCACGAAGTGGATCAGCGCGAGATTGCTGTTGGCGCTGACGGTGTCCATTCGCACCAGCGCCTGCGCCAGGCCAAGCGCGCGAGGGGAAGGCCGGGAGTCCTGGGTCATGGCGCCATTCTGCCGAGCGCGCGCGGACTTGATCCAGCTCAAGTCCCGCCCATCCGCGCCGAAGGTAGGCCGCATGCAACTCTCATTCCGCACCAAACTGGTCCTGCCGCTGGTCCTCAGCTGGCTGTGCCTCCTGGCCGTGATGGCCCAGACGATCCACCAGCAGCGCTCGCTGCGCATGTCCGAGCGCCAGGCCCAGCTGGTCGCGGTCACCGACATGGCCATGTCCATCGCGAAGGAGTACGACGGCCTGGCCACGGCCGGCAAGCTGCCGCTGGACGAAGCCAAGACCCAGGCGCTGGCGCGCATCCAGGCCCTGCGCTACGGCTCCTCGGGGTACTTCACCATGCTGGACGCGCGGAGGGTGCTGATGCACCCGTTCAAGCCCGAACTCGTAGGCACCGACGTCGCCGCGTTCAAGGATCCCGACGGCGCTCAGGTCTACGTCGACGCGCTGAAGGTCGCGGCCGCGGGCGGCGGTTTCACCTCCTACCTGTGGGCCAAGCCGGGCGAGAAGCAGCCGGTGTCCAAGATCGCCTATGACGCCGCCTACAAGCCCTGGGCCTGGACCTCGATGACCGGCCTGTACGTCGATGACCTGGACGCGCTGTTCCGCCGGGACCTGCTGCGCGGGCTGGCCCTGCTGGCGGTGATCGGCCTGGCGCTGACGGCCGTGGTGCTGCTGATCATCCGCAGCGTGGAGCGCTCCGTCGGCGGCGAGCCGGCGCACGCGGCCGACACGGCGATGCAGATCGCCAACGGCAACCTCGCGGTGGACGTGCCGCTGGCCGCCGGCGACGACCGCAGCCTGATGTTCGCGATCGGCACCATGCGTGACCGGCTGGCCGAGATGGTGGGCAACGTGCGCAGCAGCACCGATTCCATCGCGCTGGCGTCGAGCGAGATCGCCTCGGGCAACAACGACCTGTCCAGCCGCACGGAGGAGCAGGCCAGCGCCCTGCAGCAGACCGCCGCGTCGATGAAGCAGCTGGCCGAGACCGTGCGCCAGAACGCCGAGAACGCCGAGCAGGGCAACGGCCTGGCGATGAGCGCCTCCAGCGTCGCCGCCCGCGGCGGCGACGTGGTCGGCCAGGTCGTCGAGACCATGAAGGGCATCAACGAGAGCAGCCGCCGGATCGCCGACATCATCTCGGTGATCGACGGCATCGCGTTCCAGACCAACATCCTCGCGCTCAACGCTGCCGTCGAGGCGGCCCGCGCCGGCGAGCAGGGCCGCGGCTTCGCCGTGGTCGCGGCCGAAGTTCGCACGCTGGCCCAGCGCAGCGCCGACGCCGCCAAGGAAATCAAGTCGCTGATCACGACGAGCGTGGAACGCGTCGAACAGGGCACCCAGCTCGTCGACCAGGCGGGCGCCACGATGGACGAGGTGGTGCAGAGCATCCGCCGCGTCACCGACCTGATGGGCGAGATCAGCGCGGCCAGCCGCGAACAGAGCCAGGGCGTTGCGCAGATCGGCGACGCGGTGAACCAGATGGACCAGGTCACGCAGCAGAACGCCGCGCTCGTCGAGCAGAGCGCTGCTGCCGCGGACAGCCTCAAGGCCCAGGCGCAGCAGCTCGTCGGCGCCGTGGCCGTGTTCCGCACCGGCGGCCACGAGGCCTCGAACAGCCCGATGCCGCAGCCGGCGCATCCGTCGCCACGTGCCATGCAGGTTGCCTCGAAGACGAGAGCGGCGACCACGTCCGTCCCGCTGGCCCGCACCGGCACAGACGACTGGCAGGCGTTCTAGACAGGACGGCACACGGGGGCGATGCGGACCAAAGTGTTCGCCATCGCCGGGTGGTAACAGCCGAGCTGTCGCGGAGAACCCCTCATGCCCTGCCCCGCCGGGCAGGGCTAGACTGCCTCTCCTCCCCCGAAGTCAGCGCTCCCCATGAACATCCTCGATTCCATCGTCACCCAGGCGGCGACCATCGCCGCCATCCGCCGCGACCTGCACGCCCATCCCGAACTCTGCTTCGAGGAGCACCGCACCGCCGACGTGGTGGCCGCCAGGCTCACCGAATGGGGCATTCCGGTGCACCGCGGCATGGGCACCACCGGCGTGGTGGGCATCGTGAAGAACGGCACCAGCGACCGGGCCGTGGGCCTGCGCGCCGACATGGACGCGCTGCCGATGCAGGAGTTCAACACCTTCCCGCACGCCAGCAAGCACCCCGGCAAGATGCACGCGTGCGGCCACGACGGCCACACGGCGATGCTGCTGGCGGCGGCCCAGCATTTCGCGAAGCACCGCAACTTCGACGGCACCGTGTACCTGATCTTCCAGCCGGCGGAGGAAGGCGGCGGCGGCGCGCGCGAGATGATCAGGGACGGCCTGTTCGACCGCTTCCCGATGGAAGCCGTGTTCGGCATGCACAACTGGGCCTCGCCGGCCGGCAGCTTCGCCGTGAGTCCCGGGCCGGTGATGGCGTCGTCCAATGAATTCAAGATCACGATCCGCGGCAAGGGCAGCCACGCCGCACTGCCGCACAACGGCATCGACCCGGTGCCGGTCGCGTGCCAGATGGTGCAGGCGTTCCAGACCATCATCAGCCGCAACAAGAAGCCGGTCGACGCGGGCGTGATCTCGGTGACCATGATCCATGCCGGCGAGGCCACCAACGTCGTGCCCGACAGCTGCGAGCTGCAGGGCACCGTGCGCACCTTCACCACCGAGGTGCTCGACATGATCGAGAAGCGCATGCAGCAGGTGGCCGAGCACGTGTGCGCCGCGCACGACGCCAGGTGCGAGTTCGAGTTCGTGCGCAACTACCCGCCGACCGTCAACAGCGTGGCCGAGGCCGAGTTCGCGCGCCAGGTGATGGTGTCGATCGTGGGCGAATCCAACGTGACGCCGCAGGAACCCACCATGGGCGCCGAGGACTTCGCGTACATGCTGCAGGCCAAGCCCGGCGCCTACTGCTTCATCGGCAACGGCGACGGCAGCCACCGCGAGATGGGTCACGGCGCTGGCCCCTGCGTGATCCACAACCCCAGCTACGACTTCAACGACGACCTGATCCCGCTGGGCGCCACGTACTGGGTGCGCCTCGCCGAGGCTTGGCTGGCGCGGGGGCGCTGATGCCGCTGGAGCAGGCGTTCTCCGCGAGCTACGCGCAGGCCCGCGAGCGCTTCCTGGAGTCGGCGCAGGCCGCGGGCCTGCTGGTGGAATCGAAGCTGCATCCCGGGAAGGGCCGCGACGGCGAGGACCTCGCGATGGACGTCGCGCGCGACGGCGACCCGAATGCCCCCACGTTGCTGATCCTGTCCAGCGCCTGCCATGGCGTCGAGGGCTTCTGCGGCAGCGGCATCCAGGTGGCCGCGCTCAACGATGCCGCCTGGCGCGAGTACGCGCGACGCCGCAGCGTCGCGGTGCTCTACATCCACGGGCTCAATCCCTACGGCTTCTCGCACCTGCGGCGCACCACGCACGAGAACGTGGACCTGAACCGCAACTTCCACGACTTCGAGGCGCCGCTGCCCGGGAACCCGCGCTACGCCGAGCTCCATCCGCTGCTGTTCCCGGCTACCTGGCCGCCCGAGCCCGCCAACGAACAGAAGCTGGCGGAGTGGCTGGGGCGCCATGGGCCGGCGGCCTACCAGGCGGCCATCAGCAGCGGCCAGCACGACTTCCCGACCGGGATGTACTTCGGGATCGGGAGGCCACGTGGAGCAACCGCACCCTGCGCGAAGTGCTGCGCGCGCATGGGCGCCGTGCCGCGCGCATCGCGTGGATCGACTTCCACACCGGCCTGGGACCCAACGGCGTCGGCGAGCGCATCTACGCCGGTCCGGACGACGCGTCGCAGATCGCCCGCGCCCGCCGCTGGTGGGACGGTGGCGGCAGCACGCCGGTGACCTCCATCTACGACGGCTCGTCCACCTCGGCCCTGCTCACCGGGATGATGTGGTCGTGCATCCTCGACGAGTGCCCGCAGGCCGAATACACAGGCATCGCCCTCGAGTACGGCACCCAGCCGCTGCTGCAGGTGCTGCAGGCCCTGCGCGCCGACCACTGGCTCGACCAGCATCCCGAAGCCCCGGCCGAGCTGGCTGCGCAGATCCACCGGCAGATGCTCGAGGCCTTCTACACCGACACGCCCCAATGGCGCGAGCAGATCGTGGAGCAGGCACGAGACGCGATGGTGCAGGCCGTCGATGGACTGGTGAAGGGTTGAGCGATGCGGCGCGCGCCCTGAGCACCGCACGCGCCCTGCCGCGCGTGCACACTGCACGCCCATGAGCGCACCCACGGTTGGTCCCCAGGCCTGGCACCGGCGCGCGCTCGCCGCCGTCCTGCTCGCGGGCGTCTCACTCGTTTCCGCTGCCGCGCCCGTCGTGGTCGGCTCCAAGCGCTTCACCGAGAGCTACATCCTCGGCGAGGTCGTGCGGCAGGTGCTGGTGGACGCCGGCACGCCGGCCGTGCACCGGCAGGGGCTGGGCAACACGGCGGTGATGGAGCAGGCGCTCGCCAACGGCAGCATCGACCTGTATCCCGAGTACACGGGCACCGTCGTGCGCGAACTGCTCCAGCGCAGCGATGCCGGCTCGCCCTCGCTCGATCAATTGAACACCTGGCTGGCGCCCCGCGGGCTGAAGGCGGGCGTGCCGCTCGGCTTCAACAACAGCTATGCGCTCGCGATGCGCGAGGACGTCGCCGCGCGCCTGGGCATTGCCTCGATCTCCGACCTGGCGCGCACGCAGGCGCCGCTGCGCCTGGGGCTCTCGCACGAGTTCCTGGTGCGCGCCGACGGCTGGGGCGCCCTGCAGCGCGCCTACGACCTGCGGCTCGTGCCCGGCAGCGGCCTCGACCACGGGCTCGCGTACCAGGCGCTGGCGCAAGGCCAGGTCGACGTGGTGGATGCCTACACCACCGACGCGCAGATCCAGCGCCTGCACCTTCGCGTGCTGCGCGACGACCGCAGCTTCTTCCCGCGCTACGACGCCGTGCTGCTGATGCGCCAGCAGGTGGACACGCGCGTGCTGTCGGCGGCGCTCGCGGGTCGCATCGACGAGGACGCGATGCGCGCGATGAACGCCGCGGTCGAACTGGACGGCCGTTCGTTCGAGGAAGTCGCGCGCGACTTCCTCGCGTCACGCCGCAATGGTGGGAGCGCCATGACCGCGGCCGCGCCTGCGCGCCGCCCCGGTTTTCTCGACCGGTTGTTCGCGCCAGACCTGCCGCGCCTTCTGCGCGAGCACCTGACCCTGGTCTTCGCGTCGCTCGCCGTCGCGGTCGCCGTCGGCGTGCCGGTCGGCGTGCTGGCGCACCGGAGGCCGCGCCTCGCCGCGGTGCTGTTCGCGGTGGTCGGCGTGGTGCAGCCGATTCCGTCGCTCGCGCTGCTGGCGTTCCTGATCGTGCTGGTGGGCACGATCGGCTTCGTGCCGGCGCTGCTGGCACTGTCGGTCTACGCGCTGCTGCCGATCGTGCGCAACACGCATGCGGGCCTGGCGAGCCTGCCGCCCGGCATGCGCGAATCCGCGCTGGCGCTCGGCATGCGCGAGGGCCAGGTGCTGCGCAGCATCGAACTGCCGCTGGCCGCGCCGACCGTGTTCGCGGGCATCAAGACGGCGGCGGTGCTGAACGTCGGCACCGCCACGGTCGCGACGTTCATCGGCGCCGGCGGACTGGGCGAGCGCATCGTGGCGGGCCTGGCCGTCAACGACACCGCGTACATGCTCGCGGGCGCCGTGCCGGCTGCCCTGCTGGCACTGCTGCTGCAATGGCTGTTCGATGCGATCGAGCGGTGGATGCGGCGCACGCCCGCGTCACGCGACGGGCAACACCGCTAGCGGGGCAATCACCAGGGCTTGCCGAAGCCGCCGAGTTCGATCGAGACCGCGACACCCGGGACGACCGTGGTGAGCCGGAACTCGGGAAGCGGTTCAGGGGCGGGCGCCAGCCCGTCCAGCGCGGGCGCGGGGCCGGCTTCGTGAGCACCGTGGGGGCAGGATGCGAATCCGCGCACGAACTGCTCCGCGGCACCATCGGGCGACGTGAGGGGGCTCGTCAGGCGGGCGGCCATGCAGCATCTCCAGGGACCTTGGCACCACTCTAGTTCGTCCGTTGGAGTTGGCAAGCACAGCAGGATCGCCCGTTGGTGCCATGACCTAGGCGAACTGCGCGAAAGCCGCGTCGAGCTGGTCGCGCCAGCGGCGCTTCTGCTCCGGCTCGGCGAAGCTGGCCTCGAAGCTGTTGGCCGCCAGTTGCCAGGCGTGCTGCGCCGAAAGCCCGGTGGCCGCGAAGGTGCGGGTGAAGTTCTCGTTGAGATAACCGCCGAAGTACGCCGGGTCGTCCGAGTTCACGGTGGCCACCAGTCCCGCATCGAGCAGCTCGCGCAGGTTGTGCTGCTCCAGCGCCGGGAACACGCACAGCTTGAGGTTGGACAGGGGGCACACCGTGAGCGGGATGCGGTCCTGCGCCAGGCGCCGCATCAGCTGCGGGTCCTTGCTCGACTGCACGCCATGGTCGATGCGCTCGACCTTCAGCAGGTCCAGCGCGGTCCACACGTACGATGGCGGCCCCTCCTCGCCCGCATGCGCCACCAGGTGCAGCCCCAGCTCGCGGCAGCGCGCGAACACCTTGGCGAACTTCTCGGGCGGATGGCCGACCTCGCTGGAATCCAGCCCGACGCCGATGAACTTGTCCTGGAATGGCAGCGCCTGCTCCAGCGTCTCGAAGGCCTCGCCCTCGCTCAGGTGCCGCAGGAAGCACAGGATCAGCGACGCGCTCACGCCCAGCTCGGCCCCGGCCCGGGTGCATGCCGAGTGCAGGCCGTTGATGACCGTCTCCATCGCCACGCCGCGCGCGGTGTGCGTCTGCGGGTCGAAGAAAAGCTCCGCCCGCACCACGTTCTCGGCCTTCGCCTTCAGCAGGTAGGCCCAGGCCATGTCGTGGAAGTCGCGCTCGTTGATCAGCACGCTGGCGCCGGCGTAGTAGATGTCCAGGAAGCTCTGCAGGTTGGTGAAGGCATAGGCCCGCCGCAGTTCTTCGACGCCCGCGTAGGGGATGGCGATGCCATTGCGCCGGCTCATCTCGAAGATCAGCTCGGGCTCGAGCGAGCCTTCGATATGGATGTGCAGCTCGGCCTTGGGCATGCGGCGCAGCAGCTCGGGCAGGCGTTCGGCAGCAATGGGGGGAACGGCAGGCATGGCGGACTCCGGAACGACGTGGGATTGTCCGCGTAAACCCGCAGTGCCTTCGATGCGCGCGCAGCGCGAATGTGCACGGTCCCGTTGGATGCATGCACGCGCGCGCTTGTCCTCCTGTCAGGTTTGGCGCGCGGTCCTCGTTGGCCCTCTTGACGAGCCACGGGACGCATGACGGAATGCGCGGGCGGCTCATGCATTGCACGAAATGCAAGGCCGCTCAGCCAACACGAAGAACCGGCCGTCCGACGACCCACAAGGCCATCGGCCGGTCAACCAGGAGACAGACCCGATGATTCCCACCTCGAGCAAATGGCTCGCATCCGTGTTGGCGGCGAGCGTGCTCGCCGCCTGCGGAGGCGGTTCATCCCCAAGCACCAGCGCGTCGACATCGGCGCCGACCTCCGCGGCGCTGGCCGTGCAGGTGGTTCCCGCGGAAGCGTCCGCGCAGGTGACCGACCAGCCGGTCGACGGCGACCGCGCCAACCGGCGCGCCTCGGCCGCCACCAACAAGGTCTACATCGTCCAGATCGACGGCCAGCCCGTGACGGCCTACGACGGCAGCATCAAGGGGCTGCAGGCGACCAAGCCGCGCAAGGGCCAGAAGATCGACCCCGACTCCCCGGCGGTCACCAACTACATGGCCCACCTCGCCTCGCGCCACGATGCCGTGCTGCGCGGCGTGGGCGCGGCCAAGAAGCTGTACAGCTACGGCTACGTGTTCAACGGCTTCGCGGCCGAGCTGTCCGACTCGCAGGCGCAGCAGCTCGCGCTGTCCAAGGGCGTGCTGGCCGTGAGCAAGGACGAAGTGCGCACGATGGACACGGCGTCCACGGCGACGTTCCTCGGCCTGGCCGGTGACAACGGCCTCTGGGCCAAGACCGGTGCCAAGGGCGAGAACGTGATCATCGGCATGGTCGACTCCGGCATCTGGCCGGAGTCGGAAAGCTTCAGCGACAGAACCGGCACCAATGGCAACGGCACGCAGGACGGCAAGCTGGACTACCACCAGATCCCCGGCTGGCATGGCAAGTGCACGCCCGGCGACCAGTTCGATGCCAGCAACTGCAACCAGAAGCTGATCGGCGCGCGCTACTACAACGCGGGCTGGGGCGGCAACGCGGCGATCAACGCCAACTGGCCGGGCGCCGAGTACAACTCGCCGCGCGACTGGGGCGGCCATGGCACCCACACGTCCAGCACCGCGGCCGGCAACTCCAACGTCACCGTCACCGGCCCGGCAGCAGCCTTCGGCAAGGTCACCGGCATGGCACCGCGGGCGCGCATCGCGGCCTACAAGGTGTGCTGGTCCACCGAAGCCTTCCAGGGTGGCTGCTTCAACTCCGACAGCGTCGCGGCCATCGAGCAGGCGGTGGCGGACGGCGTCGACGTGATCAACTTTTCCATCAGCGGCACGACCACGAACTTCCGTGACCCGGTCGAGATCGCCTTCATGAACGCGGCCGATGCGGGCGTGTTCGTCGCTGCGTCGGCAGGCAACTCCGGTCCCACCACGGGCACCGTCGCGCATCCGAGCCCCTGGCTGACCACGGTCGCCGCGGGAACGCACAACCGCTCGGCGGTCGGCTCCGCGCTGGTTGGCAATGCCACCTACACGGGCGCGTCCCTGGCTGCAGCGTCCGCCGGCCCCGCCCCGCTGGTCGACTCGGCCACCGCCGGCCTGCCGACCGCAAGCGCGACGGCCGCCTCGCTCTGTTTCTCGTCCAGCTGGCCGGGCGGCCCCGGACTCGATCCCGCCAAGGTCAAAGGGAACATCGTGCTGTGCGCCCGCGGCACCAACGACCGCGTCGACAAGAGCAAGGCCGTGGCCGAAGCCGGCGGCATCGGCATGATCCTGGTGAACACCAGTCCCAACAACCTGGTGGCCGACTACCACTCGGTGCCCACCGTCCACGTCGACGTGGCCTACCGCAGTGCCCTGCAGGCGGCTGCCGCCGCAGGCACGACCGCCACGGTGAACCAGTCGCACCTGGACTTCTCGACGCCGGCGCCGTACACCGCATCGTTCTCGTCGCGCGGGCCGTCCTCCGCGAGCGGTGGCGTGCTGCTCAAGCCCGATGTCATCGCGCCCGGTCAGTCGATCCTGGCGGCCGTCGCGCCCCCCGGCAACAGCGGCCGCAGCTTCGACCTGTACGACGGCACCTCGATGTCCAGCCCGCACGTGGCCGGCATCGCGGCCCTGTTCAAGGAGCTGAACCCGTCGTGGTCGCCGATGGCGATCAAGTCGGCGCTGATGACGACGGCCTACGACGTCCTCGACGGCCCCAACACCCACCCGCTGGTGATCTTCCGCCAGGGCGCGGGCCACGTGCGGCCGCTGGCCGCGACGGACCCCGGCCTGGTGTTCGATTCGGGCTATGCCGACTGGCTGGGCTTCCTGTGCGGCACGCAGCTGCCGACGGCGTTCTGCACCGCGGCCGGCGTTCCGGTCGTGGCGCCGCACAACATGAACGTCGCCTCGATCGCGCTGAACGCCATGCCAGGCATCCAGAAGGTGACGCGGCGGGTCACCAACGTCGGCAAGACCAGCGCCACCTACACGGCCAGCGTCGCCGGTCTCAGCGGCTTCGGCGTGACCATGTCTCCGGCATCGCTCGAGATCGGTCCCAACGAGACCAAGAGCGTCGATTTCACGTTCACCCGCACGGCAGCCACGCTGAACGCCTACACGGGCGGCCAGCTGACGCTGAACGATGGCACGCACAACGTGCGCGTCCCCGTGGTCATCCAGCCGGTGGCCCTGGGCGCGCCGACGGAAGTCAACGGCACCTCGTACAAGGTGAGCTTCGGCTACGACGGCAACTTCAGCGCTACCGCGCGCGGCCTGGTCCCGGCCACCAAGTCGAGCGACACCGTTCTCACCAACGGCTACAAGGAGTTCAGCTTCACGATGGCCCCGGGCCTGAGCTACGTGCGGTTCTCGCTGTTCGACACCGACGTCAGCGCGCCGAGCGACCTGGACATGGAGGTCTACTACAACGGAGCCAAGGTGGCCTCGAGCGGCGGTCCCACCGCGGCCGAGCAGGTGAGCTTCACCAGCGTGCCTCCTGGCGCCGTCCTCACGGTGCGCGTGATCGGTTTCGCCACGCCGGCCGCGGGCACGACCTTCACCCTGTACAGCTGGCAGCTGGGCACCACGGCCGCAGGCAACATGACCGTGTCCGCGCCGGCCAGCGCCATGACCGGTCAATCCGGCACCGTGACGCTCACCACGAGCGGCCTGAACACCGGCGACAAGTACCTCGGGTCGATCGTCTACGGCGGCGCCTCCGGCCTGCCGGCGCCCACCATCGTACGCATCGACAACTGATCGCGATCAGTGGCCGCCTCGGCGGCTGCGACTTCGAGCCCGGGCCAGCGATGGTCCGGGCTTTTTTTCGCCTCGCGCGCCCTCAGCTGCGTCCGCCGCCCGGCACCGGTTCCTGGGCCCGCCCGGGCGGGCACAGCACCAGCCCGCCGCGTTCGCTGGCGTGGTAGTCCCACACTTCGCGGCCGACCTGCAGCCGGATGCGGTAGCCCGGCACCAGCGCCTGCGTGTAGCCCATGCCAGGCCTGGGGCAGCCGAGACTGCCATCGGGCCAGGTGACGGACTCCAGCGCGACGAGCTTCATCTCGCGCGCGGGCAACCCCGAACGCCCCGCGGCGTCGGAACGCGCGGCTTCCACCAGCGACTCGTGGGGCGATGGATGCACGGCAGGCTGCAGCGTGGGCTGGGTGGCCGTCGCGGCGCAACCGGCAAGCGATGCGCCGACTGCGGCGAGGAGGACGAGGCTGCGCACCCGTCGATTGTGGATCCCGCGAATGCAACGCGCTTCCGGTGTCGTCAGCGATCGATCCGGGCCCGGCGCCGCGGCCCGAGATAGGTCATCAGCAGGATGCCGACCACCATCACCCCGGCGATCGTCAGCGACGAGTCAATGCGACCCAGCGCGAGGCCGCCCTCGCTGTGCGACTTGGTGAGCGTGTCGCCGAGCGTTGCGCCCAGCGGCCGGGTCAGGACGTACGCCGCCCAGAACAGGATCGCGGCCGGGATGCGCCTGCTCGTGAAGTGCAGGAGAGCCACCACCGCGATCAGCCCGGCGAACACCATGGCGCCCTTCTCGAATCCGAGGCCCGCATCGGACGCGACGAAGTCGCCCAATGCCGTCCCCAGGGTGTTGGACACCAGGATGGTCAACCAGTAGAAGACTTCCTCGCGGCGGGTGCGGATGTTCTCGAACTCGATGCGGCCGGCGACGGCCTTCCACGCGAAGAGGACCGCAAGGACACCGATGAACAGGCCGATGGACGATTTCACATAGCCCAGGCCCACCGTGCGGTCCAGGTAGTCCGACATGGTGGTGCCCACCGTGGTCGTCGCGACCACGACGGCCCAGTAGGCGAACGCGTGATAGCGCCTCGATGCAACCTGGATGGCCAGCGTCACGGCGAAGAAGGCCAGGAAGATGAGGCTGCTGACCGCGTAGCCCAGGTTCAACGTCATCGACAGCGCATCCCCGCCGGTTTCGCCGACCGTCGTGGCCAGGATCTTCACGGCCCAGAAAGCCAGCGTGACCTGGGGAACCTTGCTGTCGATCAGCCAGTGGCCGGGGCGCGAGTCGGTGCGTGTCATCGGACCGACCTTAGGGCCGCCTGCACGCGGTCGGTGCCTGCCCGCGCCGCAGGCGTACGTCGGAAAGCGGCTTGGGTTGCCTGACTCCGGGCTGATCCCGCATCGTCGTGCAAGCCGCCTGCCGAGCCGTGCGAAGGTCCGGCCCAAATGAGGAAGCCGCCCGAAGGCGGCTTCCTCGAGCGCAGCGCCCTGCTTACTTCTTGTCGGCGCCAGGCACCTTGCCTTCCACGCCCTTGACGTAGAAGTTGATGCCGCCCAGGAACTTGTCGTCGGCGACGGCGTCCTTGGCAACCACTTCCTTGCCGGTGTTGTCGACGATCGGACCCTTCCAGATCACGAAGCTGCCGTCCTTCAGGCCAGCCTTCACCGACTCGAGCTTCTTCTTCGCGTCCTCGGGCACGTCGGCCGCGACGGAGACGAAGTCGATCGCGCCTTCCTTGACGCCCCACCAGATCTTGTCGGGCGTGCTCTTCCAGGTGTTGTCCAGCACGTCCTTGATGGCCTTGGTGTAGTACGGCGCCCAGTTGATGACGGCCGAGCCGAGGTGCGCCTTCGGGCCGTAGTTGGTCATGTCGCTGTCCCAGCCGAACGCGCGCTTGCCCATCTTCTCGGCGGTCTGCAGCACGGCCGACGAATCGGTGTTCTGCATCAGGACGTCCGCGCCGCCGTTGATCAGCGAGGTCGCGGCCTCGGTTTCCTTCGGCGGATTGAACCAGTCGCCCACCCACACCACGCGGGTCTTGACCTTCGGGTTCACCGACAGCGCGCCCAGCGTGAAGCTGTTGATGTTGCGCACCACCTCGGGGATCGGCACCGATCCCACCACGCCCAGCGTGTTGGTCTTGGTCATGCTGCCGGCAATGACGCCGGCCATGTACGCGCCCTCGTAGGTGCGGCTGTCGTACGTGCGCATGTTCTCGGCCGTCTTGTAGCCGGTGGCATGCTCGAACTTCACGTCCTTGCTGTCGTTCGCGACCTTGAGCATCGGCTCCATGTAGCCGAAGGTCGTGCCGAAGATCAGCTTGTTGCCCTGCGACACCATGTCGCGGAACACGCGCTCGGCGTCCGCGCCCTCGGGCACCTTCTCGACGAACGAGGTCTGGATCTTGTCGCCGAATTCCTTCTCGACGGCCTTGCGCGCGTTGTCGTGCGCGAAGGTCCAGCCGCCGTCGCCCACCGGGCCGACGTAGGCGAACGCCACCTTCAGCGGCTGCGAGGCCGGCGCGGGGGCGGCCGCGGTGGCGGGTGCCGGCGCGGCGGCGGGTGCGGCGGCTTCTTCCTTCTTGCCGCAGCCCACGAGGGCGGCGGCGGCGAGCGCGGAGAGCGCCGCCACCTGCAGCAGCGAGCGTTTGTTCAGGTCTGTCATCGGGGTCCTCTGAGTTTTGTGACGACGGGGATGCAAATTATGAGCCTGGGTAAAACGGCTTGCCCAGCGACGCCGGCATGTTCACGCGGATCCACGCCGGGTTGCGCGAGATAAGCGCGAGCACCACGATGGTGGCCAGGTACGGCAGCATCGTCAGCACCTGGCTGGGCACTTCGACGCCCGCGGCCTGCAGCTGGAACTGCAGCATCGTCACGCCGCCGAACAGGTACGCGCCCAGCAGGACGCGCGCCGGCCGCCAGGTGGCGAAGGTGGTCAGGGCCAGCGCGATCCAGCCGCGGCCGGCCACCATGCCCTCGACCCACAGCGGCGTGTAGATGATCACCAGGTAGGCACCTGCGACGCCGCAGAGGGCACCGCCGGCCACCACCGCGGCCAGCCGGATCAGCCGCACCGGCTGGCCCAGCGCATGGGCCGACTCGGGCGACTCGCCCACGGAGCGCAGCACGAGCCCCGCGCGCGAGCGGTACAGGAACCAGACCAGGAACAGCACCAGCGCGATGGCCACGTACACCATCGGATGCTGGCGGAACAGCGCGGGCCCCACGACCGGCAGCTCGCCGAGCACCGGGATGGCGAAGCGCGGCCGCTCCGGCAGCTTCTCCTGCACGTACTTGATGCCGGCGAAGGCGGAGAAGCCCGCGCCGAAGAGGCTCAGCGCCAGCCCGGTGGCGTACTGGTTGGTGTTGAGCCAGATCACCAGCACGCCGAAGATGGCGGCCAGCAAAGCCGCAGCCGCCGCGCCCGCCGCGAAGCCCAGCAGGTCGCTGCCGGTGTGCACCACGGTGACGAAGGCGGCGAGCGCGGCGCACAGCATCATCCCCTCGGCGCCCAGGTTCACCACGCCGGCCTTCTCGTTGATCAACAACCCGAGCGCCGCGAGCGCGAGCACGGTGCCCGCGTTCAGCGTGGCCGCGATGAGCAGTGCGTAGCTTTCCATCAAGGCAACCTCGAATGCGGACAACCGGACGCAGAGGACGCAGAAGTTCCGCAAAAGACGCAAAAGAGAAAAAGCGAGCTTGTCAGAGGTTTCTTTTGCGCCCTCTGCGAAACCTTTGCGTCCTCTGCGTCCGGATGTCCGTGTTCTATCTTCATGCGCTCGCCCTTCGCCGGAACCGCACGCGGTACGCGATCAGCGTGTCGCAGGCCAGCAAGGTGAAGAGCAGCAGGCCCTGGAACACGCCGGTGAGCGACTTGGGCAGGCCCAGGCGCGACTGCGCCAATTCGCCGCCGATGTAGAACATGCTCATGAGGATGGCCGAGAACACCATGCCCACCGGATGCAGGCGGCCGACGAAGGCCACGATGATGGCCGCGAAGCCGTAGCCGGCCGGCACGTAGGGCGTGAGCTGGCCGAGCGGGCCGGCGACCTCGAGCGCACCGGCCAGGCCGGCCGCACCGCCCGACACCAGCAGCGCCACCCAGAGCGCGCGGCGCGAGGAGAAGCCCGCGTAGCGCGCCGCCGCGGGCGCGAGGCCGCCCACCTGCTGCGCGAAGCCCGCGCGCGTGCGGAACAGGAACACCCACAGCGCACCGACACCCGCCAGCGCGATCAGCAGGCCGATGCTCACGCGCGAGCCCGTGAACAGCCGCGGGATCTGCGTGACGGCCTCGAAGGTCTTGGTCTGCGGGAAGTTGTAGCCGGCCGGATCCTTCCAGGGACCGAACACCAGGTAGAACAGCAGCTGTTCGGCCACGTACACCAGCATCAGGCTGACCAGGATCTCGCTGGCGTTGAAGCGGTCGCGCAGCACCGCGGTGATCGATGCCCAGAGCATGCCGCCCGCGATGCCGGCCAGCAGGATCAGCGGCACGATCCAGCGGCCGGTGGTCTTGTCCGCCAGCAGCGCGACGCCCCCCGCCGCGATCGCACCGAGCACGAACTGACCCTCGGCTCCGATGTTCCAGACGTTGGATCGGAAGCACACGGCCAATCCCAGCGCGATCAGCAGCAGCGGCGTGGCCTTGATGGTGAGCTCGCCCAGCGCATAGCCGGACTTCAGCGGCTCCCAGAAGAACACCTGCAGCCCGCGCACCGGGTCCTTGCCCAGCGCCGTGAACAGCACGATGCCGATCAGGACCGTGAGCAGCAGCGCCACGACGGGCGAGCCGATGCCCCACCACTTCGACGGCTCCGGCCGCGCCTCAAGCTTGAGCATGCGCGCCCTCCCACAACCCGCTCATCCACTCGCCGATCTTCTCCACCGTCGCTTCGCGTCGCGGCAGCGACGGCGACAAGCGTCCCTTGGCGATCACGTGCAGGCGGTCGCTGACCTCGAACAGCTCCTCCAGCTCTTCGCTCACCACCAGCACCGCGCAGCCCGCATCGCGCAGCGCCAGGATCTCGCCGCGGATCTGCGCCGCGGCACCGACGTCGACGCCCCAGGTGGGCTGCGAGATCACCAGCAGCTTCGGCCGCGCATCGATCTCGCGGCCGACGATGAACTTCTGCAGGTTGCCGCCGGAGAGCGACCGCGCCACGGCCTGCGGGCCGCCGGCCTTGACCTTGAATTTCCCGATGATCGAAGCGGCCTGTGCCTGCAGGGCCCGGGTGTCGATCCAGCCGCCGCGGCCCACCGCCTCGCCGCGGGTGAGCATCAGGTTGTGCGCCAGCGGCAGCGTGGGCACGGCGCCGCGCCCCAGGCGCTCCTCGGGCACGAAGTGCAGCCCGAGCTGCCGCCGCCGCGCCGGGCCGAATCGGCCCGCGGCATGGCCCGCGACACGGATCGACGACGCCTCCGCACGCTGGTCCTCGCCCGAGAGCGCCGCCATCAGCTCGCGCTGGCCATTGCCCGACACGCCAGCGATGCCGACCACCTCGCCGGCGCGCACCTGCAGGGCCACGTCGTGCAGGTCGACGCCGAACGGCGAATCGCGCTCGAGCGAGAGCCGGTCGACCTGCAGCACCACCTCGCCGGCCTGCCGGTCGTGGTGCTCCAGCCGCGGCGGATCGGCGCCGATCATCATGCGGCTGAGCGAGGCATTGCTCTCCTGGCGCGGATCGCATTCGCCGGTGACGCGGCCGGCGCGCAGCACCGTGCAGGCGTCGCACAGCGCGCGGATCTCGTGCAGCTTGTGGCTGATGTACAGGATGCTGCAGCCCTGCGAGGCCAGCTGCCGCAGCACCACGAACAGCTTGTCGACGGCCTGCGGGGTGAGCACCGAGGTCGGCTCGTCCAGGATCAGCAGCTTCGGGTCGGACAGCAGCGCGCGGATGATCTCCACCCGCTGCATCTCGCCCACCGAGAGCGTGTGCACCGGGCGCGAGGGATCGATGTGCAGGCCGTATTCGGCCGCCTTGGCCTCGATGCGGCGCGTCACCTCGGCGAGCTTCAGGTGCTTGTCCAGCCCGAGCCAGACGTTCTCGGCGACGGTCAGCGTGTCGAACAGGCTGAAGTGCTGGAACACCATGCTGATGCCCAGCGCGCGTGCTTCCTGCGGATTGCGCACGTGCACCGGCTGGCCGTTCCACAGCACCTGGCCGGCGTCGGGCCGCACCGCGCCGTAGATGATCTTCATCAGCGTGGACTTGCCGGCGCCGTTCTCGCCCAGCACGGCATGCGTCTGCCCGGGCAGCACCGACAGCGAAATGCCATCGTTCGCCACGACGGCGGGATAGCGCTTGGTGATGCCCTGTAGCTGCAGGCGCGGAACGGCGGTCATCGGGAGGCTGGGACTGTCGGGCTTGGACACCGCCGCAAGCAAGCAGCGTGCAACGTCGTGGCGCCGGAGGGGCCGGGGCTGGCGAAAAGCTGACGATCTCTCATACTTGGCTTCGGCCTTGCGAGTCCGGCGCGACAGCGCGCTTGCGCGCGCTACCCTGTGGCCAGACGCTGATTCCTGTTTTCATGGACACCAAGACGATTCGATTCATCCGCCGGGGCGAGCTGGTGGCGCTGGGCAATGTACCACCCGACCGCACCCTGCTCGAGGTGCTGCGCGAGGACCTGGGCGCCACCGGAACCAAGGAAGGTTGCGGCGAGGGCGACTGCGGCGCCTGCACGGTGGTGCTGGGCGAAGCCATCGATGGCCGGTTGCGCTACCGGACCGTCAACAGCTGCATCCGGCTCGCGCATTCGGTCGATGGCCTGGCTGTCTGGACCGTCGAGGACCTGGCCGGTGCCGATGGCGCACTGCACCCCGCGCAGGAAGCCATGGTGCGCTGCCACGGATCGCAGTGCGGGTTCTGCACGCCCGGCTTCGTCATGAGCCTCTTCGGCATGTACCAGAACCACGTCTGCAAGGGCGAGTCCATCACGCGCGCGCTCGCGCAGGAGGAGCTCTCGGGCAACCTGTGCCGCTGCACCGGGTACCGGCCGATCCTGGAGGCGGCGCAGCAGATGGCGTCATTGCCGCGAGTCACGGTGGATGAAGCCGCGCTGGTGGCGAAGCTGCAGGACCTGGCGCCGTCGCACGATGAGCGCTACCTTGCGCCGACGACGCTCGACGCGCTGCTCGCGGCGCGGGCAGCCCATCCGCAGGCCCAAATCGTGGCAGGCTGCACCGACGTCGGCCTGTGGGTCACCAAGCTGCACCGCCAGTTTGCGCAGGTGCTCGATGTCACGCGGGCGCGCGAGCTGCGGCAGGTCGAGGACTATCCCAACCACATCGCGATCGGCGCCGCCGTGTCGTTGACCGACGCGTATGCCGCGCTGGTGACCCAGCGCCCCGTGCTGAAAACCTTCGCCGATCGCTTCGCCGGATTGCCCGTGCGCAATGCCGGCACGCTGGGCGGCAACGTCGCCAACGGCTCGCCCATCGGTGACTCGATGCCGCTGCTGGTCGCGCTGGACGCGCGGCTGGTGCTGATGTCGCAGGGCGGCCATCGGCACCTGGCGCTCGAGGACTTCTACACGGGCTACCGGAAGAACGTGCTGGCCGCCGACGAACTGGTGGCCTGGATCCTGGTGCCCAAGCCCCGCCAGGGCGAGTTCCTGCGGGCCTACAAGATCTCCAAGCGCTTCGATGACGACATCTCCGCCGTGTGCCTCGTGATCCGGCTCGAGCTGGAGGACGGGCACGTCGCGCGCATCGGCATCGGCGCTGGCGGCGTGGCCGCCACGCCCGTGCGTGCCGCGCGGACCGAAGCGTTCCTGGCCGGCAAGCGCTGGAGCGAAGACGCGGTGCGCCAGGCCATCGACGTCCTGCGCGGCGAGTTCCAGCCGATCTCGGACATGCGCGCGTCGTCCTCCTACCGCAGCCAGGTGCTGGGCAACCTGCTGCAGCGGTTCTGGCTCGAGAGCCAGGGGCACGAGCACATCAACCTGGAACGGTTCGCCCTCGAGGAGGCATCCGCATGAACGCGCGCGAGGGCGAATTCACATCGGCCACCGGCGGCGGGCCCGCGGGCGCAGCCGATGCCGGTGAACGCAACCTGGCGCCGGCCACGCGCTCGCCGCATGCGCCGGCGTCGCCCGCACCGGCCATGGGGCAGGCGCGCCCGCACGAAAGCGCGCGCGCCCAGGTCGCAGGCACCGCGACCTACATCGACGACATGCCCGAGCTGCGCGGGACGCTGCACGCCGCGCCGATCCTGTCCACGGTCGCCCACGGCACGCTGCGCGGCGTCGACACGCGCGCGGCGCTCGCGATGCCCGGCGTGCGCGGCGTGCTGCTGGCGGCCGACATTCCCGGCGATCCGGTGCTCGCCACCTTCGTGCACGACGAGCCGATCTTCGCCCGCGACACAGTGGCGCATGTCGGCCAGGTGATCGGCCTGGTCGTCGCGGACACCGTGATGCAGGCGCGCAGGGCCGCGCGGCAGGTGCAGTGCGACATCGCGCCGCTGCCGGCGGTTCTCGATGTCCGCCAGGCCCACGCGCAGCAAAGCTACGTGCTGCCGCCGGTGGTCGTGCGCCGCGGCGAGCCCGAGGCCGCCCTGGCGCGCGCGCCACGTCGCCTGTCCGGCCAGTTCGAAGTCGGCGGCCAGGAGCACTTCTACCTGGAAGGCCAGGTCGCCTACGCGATCCCGCTGGAGCAGGGCCAGTGGCACATCCACTCGAGCACGCAGCATCCGGGCGAGGTGCAGCACTGGGTGGCGCATGCGCTGGGCCTGGAGAACAACGCAGTGACGGTCGAGTGCCGGCGCATGGGCGGTGGCTTCGGCGGCAAGGAGACGCAGGCCGGCCACATGGCCGTGTGGGCTGCGCTCGCCGCGCGCAAGCTGCAATGCCCGGTGAAGCTGCGGCTGGACCGCGACGACGATTTCATGGTCACCGGCAAGCGGCATCCGTTCGCCTACGACTGGGACGCCGGCTTCGACGACGACGGACGCCTGTGCGGGCTGAAGGTGACGATGCTCGCCAACTGCGGCTTCTCGGCCGACCTGTCCGGGCCGGTGGCCGACCGCGCGATCTTCCACACCGACAACGCCTACTTTCTCGGCGACGTCGAGATCGCCTCGTACCGCTGCAAGTCCAACACCCAGAGCCACACGGCGTTCCGCGGTTTCGGCGGGCCGCAGGGCGTGATCCTGATCGAGGCCATCCTGGGGGACATCGCGCGCCACCTGAACGTCGATCCGCTGCAGGTGCGCAAGGCCAACCTCTACGGCGTGGACGACCGCAACGTCACCCACTACCAGATGAAGGTCGAGGACAACATCCTGCACCCGCTGATCGCGCAGCTGGAGCAGTCGTCGCGCTACCGCGAACGACGCGAGGAGATCGCGGCCTGGAACGCGAACAGCCCGGTCATCAAGCGCGGGCTCGCGATCACGCCCATCAAGTTCGGCATCAGCTTCACCGCCACGTTCTTCAACCAGGCGGGCGCGCTGGTGCACGTGTTCACCGACGGCAGCGTGCAGGTCAACCACGGCGGCACGGAGATGGGCCAGGGGCTGCACACCAAGATCATGCAGGTGGTGGCCGACGAGCTGGGCGTGCCGTTCGAGCGCGTGCGCTGCACCGCGACCGAGACCGGCAAGGTGCCCAACGCATCGGCGACGGCCGCGTCCAGCGGCACCGACCTCAACGGCCGGGCGGCGCAGTTCGCGGCGCGCAACGTGCGCGACAACCTCTCGGCCTTCGTCGCCGGCCTCGATGGCTGCGGCGCCGGCGCGGTGTCGTTCCGCTGCGGCCAGGTGATCTCGCCGAAACAGACGCGCAGCTTCGACGAGGTGGTCAAGGCCGCGTACGCCAACCGCATCCAGCTGTGGAGCGACGGCTTCTACCGCACGCCCAAGATCCACTACGACAAGGTCACGCTCACCGGCCGCCCCTTCTTCTACTTCAGCTACGGTGCCGCGTGCAGCGAAGTCGCCATCGACACGCTCACCGGCGAGAACCGGCTGCTGAAGGTGGACATCCTGCACGACGTGGGCACCTCGCTGAACCCGGCCATCGACATCGGCCAGATCGAAGGCGGCTTCATCCAGGGCGTCGGCTGGCTCACCACCGAGCAGCTGGTGTGGACCGACAGGGGCGTGCTCGCCACGCACGCGCCCAGCACGTACAAGATCCCGGCGACCGGCGACGTGCCCGACCACTTCAGGATCCAGCTCTGGCACGAGGGCAACCGCGAGGACAACGTCGGCGGCAGCAAGGCCGTCGGCGAGCCGCCGTTCATGCTGGCGATCAGCGCCTGGGAAGCGCTGCGCGATGCGATCGCGGCCAGCCGTTGCGATGGTCGCGCGCCGCTGATCGCACCGGCGACCGCGGAGAACGTGCTGCGGGCGTTGGTCGCGGACTGAAGACCACTCGCTTCACCGCTTTCCGTCGCACCGCCATGCACGCCGGGCCTTCCACCGGCAGAATGCCGGCCATGCGCGTGCTCGCCACTCCACTGCTCTTCTGGGCCGACGGCATGACCGTTGCACCCAGCCTGGTCGTGGTGCATCCGCGCGTGCGCGGCGATGCCGGGCTGCTGGCGCACGAGGCGGTGCATGCGCGGCAGATGCGCGAGGTCGGGCTGCTGCGGTTCTGGTGGTGGTACTTCACCTGCCCGGCATTCCGCCTGTGGTCGGAAATCGAGGCGTACCGGGTGTCGCTGCTCTACCAGCCGTCAGCGGCGCGGCACTTCGCCCGCATGATCGCCGACGGGTACCTGCTGGCGGTCAGCGCGCACACGGCCGAACGCCTGCTGCGCGGCGGCACCGGGAAGACAGCGGACGGCGGCCCGGTCCGTCGGCACTAGCAAAACAGCCCGGCGTTGCCGGGCTGTCGCGTTGTGACCGCTGTGCAGTCAGTTGAAGTACAGCACCAGGCCAGTGGCAAAGCCCCACAGCAGGATCGAGACGCCGCCTCCGAGCCAGAACATCCGGCTCACCAGCAACCCGGGACCGTCGCCCGCAGGCTCCAGAACGTCGCTCGGCCAGGTGCCGCCGTCGATGCGCACCAGGGCCGGCTGGAAGGCAGCGGTGGGAGAGAAGGGGTCGCGATGCATGGTGGTGTCCCGCGTTCGTCTGGGAACCATCGTGCGCATCCGTGCGGCCCGGTTGTGTAGGAGCAGTGCCGGTCGCGTCCCCGGACATCGTCGCGTGGGACATGGGGTCGCCTCCGATGCAAGAATGGGGCATGCCCTCGCTTCCCACCTTCGATGAGTTCCGGCGCGACGCCGTGGACCGGGTCACGCGGCGCAACTGATCCGGGGCACGACCATGCTTGCCGCTTTCTACGAACGCCCGGGCCCGGCCCGTGAAGTCCTGCAGCTGGGCGAGTTGCCCGATCCGCAGCCCCGCCCCGCGGAAGTGCGGGTGCGGATGCGCTGGTCCGGCGTCAATCCGTCCGACGTGAAGTCGCGCGCGGGCTCGCGCGGTCCCACCCTGCCCTTCCCACGGATCGTGCCGCACAGCGACGGCATGGGCGAGATCGATGCGGTCGGCGCCGGCGTGCCGACAGGCCGCATCGGCGAGCGCGTCTGGCTCTGGAATGCAGCCTGGGGACGCGCCGATGGCACCGCGGCCCAGTTCACCTGCCTGCCCGCGACGCAGGCCCTGCGACTGCCGGACGGAGTGCCCGACGAAGCGGGCGCGTGCTTCGGCATCCCGGCACTCACCGCGCTGCATGCGGTGCTCACCGACGGCGGCGTGGCCGGCCAGCGGGTGCTGGTCGCCGCGGGGGCCGGTGCGGTCGGGCACTACGCGGTGCAGTTCGCACGCTTGCTGGGCGCGCGCCAGGTCCTCGCCACGGCCAGCACCCCCGCCAAGCAGGCGCTGGCCAGGGACGCCGGCGCGGACGTGGTGGTCGATTACCGGCAGCCAGGCGCGGCCGACCAGCTGCGTGAGGCCACGCAGGGCCAGGGCGTGGATCGCATCGTGGAGATGGACATCGCCGCCAACGCCGCGCTCGACCTGGCCGTGATGCGGCCAGGCGCGACGTGGGCGGTCTACGGCAGCGGCGCGCGCGAGTTCCAGCTGCCGTTCTTCCCGCTGATCGCGCAGGAGGCGCTGCTGCGGTTCTTCATCGTGTACCACCTGCGGCCGGCCGATCGCGCGCGCGCCGAGGGGCTGCTGCACGACTTCCTGATGCGCGGCGTCCTGCGGCACAACATCGCCCAGCGCGTGCCGCTGCGCGACATCGTGCGCGCACACGAGCTCGTGGAATCCGGACAGGCCGGCGGGAACGTGGTGGTGCAGGTCGACTGACCTGCGCCGGGGATCAGTAGGGTGCGTCCAGGTCGCGCGGCGGCCGCAGCGCCGAGCCCATCGCCCACACGCCCCAGCAGACCATCGTCGTCGCCAGCGCGTAACCGGCAGGCCCTTCCGGCACCCACCAGGTCGGCAGGCCGGGGTAGCGATCGGCCAGCAGCACGGTGGGGTCGTCGCGCAGCTGCGCCAGCAGCGCCAGCAGCAGCGCAACCGTGCCGCTGAAGAAACTCGCCAGGCCACCCTGCACCATCCGGCGTGGCGTCGGAGCCAGCCATTGCGTCATCGTCTCGAGCATGGCGCCATGGTGCCTGCGCAAGGATGAGCCGGCTCGCCCATGCGCGATCGAGCCGGTGTGAAAGCTCCGCTGCGTGCGAACGCGACAGGCGTGATGCGCCGGCGAGACAACGGACCGCGCCCGAGCGCCTTCCGTCTTGGCGGCCTGCGTGCTCAACCGTATTCTTCAGGCCCATGCGAGCGGCCGAGCACGGGAACTTCGAGGACAGCGATTTCGACTGGGACGTCGTGGGTGGGCGCGGCGCCCCCGCCGCGACCCCGCCGACCCGGTGATGGGACGGCTTGCATGGGCCGTGCTGGTGCTGCTGTCGTTCGGCCCGCCCCTGGGATTCGCCCTCGCCGCCGTCTGGCGGTGACGGACCTCTAGAGCGCCAGCATCCAGGCCGCCATCTCGTCGGCCACCTGCTGCACCAGCTGCGGCTGGCCCGCCAGGTAGTGGTTGCCGCCCTGCACGTCGATGTTGCGGATGCGCCGGCCGCCCGCGGCGAGCCATGCATCGCGCGTGCTCGGGAACGTCGACTGGTCGGCCGTGTACGTGTGCAGCAGCACCGGCACCGAGGTCTTCGCCAGGTTCGACGGACCATCGGCCCGGCTGAGGGGCGACCACTGGGACAGGAAGGCGGTGAGCGACGTGATCCGGCCCATCTGGCTGGCCGCGTAGTTCACCGACTTCGCGCCCTGCGCGCCGACGCCCCAGACGCTGCCGACCGCCCGGTCGTTGGGATCGAGCCCGAGATCCAGGAAGCGCGGGTCGGCATGCGTGCGGTGGATGACGAACACCTGGTCGCGTGGCGCGCCCGGGACATCCAGCCGCCGCAGCAAGGACAGCCTGGCCAGCACCCACTGGTCGATGCGCTGCAGGCGGTTCTGCTGCGCGGCCCGGAACTTCGCCAGGAACTCCGGCGAGTACGGCGGCCCATTGCGGGGGTCGTACATGTCGACGTCGAAATTGGCCGCGAGCGGATCGTCCTCGTCGAACACCGACGGATCGATCCAGTGCCGCATCAGGAACGAGCGGCCCTCGTGCGCGGCACACAGCGCGAGGCCCTGCACCGGCGGCAGGTCCTGCGGCGACAGCTGCGCCGGGTCGCCATCGAGCATGCGGTCGATCGTCAGGCGCTCGGCCTGCGCCTGGTAGAACGCCGCCAGCGCGGCGCCGCCCGAGTTGCCGATCAGCACGACCTTGTCGTAGCCCTGCGCGCGCAGGAACTGCACGCCCGCGCCCAGGTCCTGGATCACGCGCTCCATCAGCAGCAGCGTGTCGTTGCCCGCGTAGCGCGAGTTCAGGCCCATGCAGGCGACGCCCCGCTCGGCCAGCGGCGCGATCAGGTAATGCCCCATGAAGTTGCTCGTGGGATGCATCACGATGGCAGCCACGCGCTTCGGGCCGGCGGGCTGCGCCCACGCGCCGTAGATGCGCGGCCGCAGCATCTGCAGCCCGGACTGGCTTTCCAGGGCGGCGCCGGGCTTGACGTCGATGGCGGCGAGTTGGAGCTGGGGAGGCATCGCGCAGAGTGTGCCAGCAGGCAGCCCCGCGGCGCTTCAGCGCTTGGGCGGATGCAGCGAGGCGATCAGCGCGCGCAGCCAGGCATTGCCCGGGTCTACCTCGAAGCGCCGGCTCCAGTGCAACGAGACCACGAACTCGCGTCCGGCCACGGGTGGCTCGACGATGGCGTACCCACCCTCGGCCATGAAGCCTTCGGCGATGTTGCGCGGCATGACCACCGCCAGGTCGGTGGCGCGCACGATCGCCGGCAGCACCATGAAGTGCTCGGTGGTCAGCCGCAGCCGGTCCTCGACGTGCAGGCGCTGCAGGATGCGCAGCGTGTCGCCGTGGGTGCGCACGTTGACGTAGTCCAGTTCGCGCATCGCCTGCCGCAGCTGTGCCGCGGTGCGGCGCTTGCGCGTGAACGGATGCCCGGCGCGCAGCAGCACGATGTAGCGGTCGCGCAGCAGCTCGACGCGCCGGGTTTCGCGCACCATGGGCAGGAAGCCGAACGCGAAGTCGATGCGCCCGCTGTCCAGCGCGTCGGTGATCTCGTCGCGCGGCAGTGGCAGCGTCTCGAGGCGGACACCCGGCGCCTGCTCGCGCAGGGCCACCATCAGCTCGGGGAGGAAGCGGCCCTCGCCGATGTCGCTCATGTGGATGCGGAACGTGCGACGCGACTGCAGCGGGTCGAACCCGGCCGACTCGCCCAGCGCCTGCTCCAGCGTGGCCAGCGCCGCGCGCACCGGGTCGGCCAGCCGCTGCGCCCTGGGCGTGGGCTGCACGCCGCCGGCCGCGCGCATGAACAGCGGGTCGTGCAGCACCGCGCGCAGGCGGGTCAGGCCCTGGCTGGCCGCCGGCTGCGTCAGGTCCAGCAGCTGCGCGGCGCGGCTCACGTTGCGCGTGCGGTAGACCGCGTCGAACAGCCGCAGCAGGTTGAGGTCGATGTCCTTGAGATGCACTGCATGCATGGTAATGGGCAGCCTCATCCGCAACGCTTACCATCGGGCATGCGCCTCCCGAACCTGCTCGCCTCGCGCCGCGGCCGCCTCACGGCCTTCTTCCTGCTCTACATCACCGAGGGCATCCCGCTGGGCTTCGCGGCCACGGCCGTGGCCACCCAGCTGCGGCGCCAGGGCGTCGGCCCGGCGGAGATCGGCGCCTTCGTCGGCTCGTTCTACCTGCCGTGGGCATTCAAGTGGGCGTTCGGCCCCTTCGTGGACGTGTTCCGGTCGCAGCGCTTCGGCCACCGGCGCGGCTGGATCCTGCTGACCCAGCTCGTTATGATCCTGACGCTGGTGTCGCTGGTGGCAGTCCCGCTGCCGCAGGGCCTGTGGCTGTTCACCGCGATCCTGCTGGTGCACAACACCTTCGGTGCCATCCAGGACGTGGCGATCGATTCTTTGGCGGTGAACACGCTGTCGGAGGACGAACGCGGCCTCGCCAACGGCCTCATGTTCGCCGGCGCCGCGGTGGGCCAGGCGGTCGGTGGCAGCGGCGTGCTGCTCATGGTTGCGTACACCGGCTTTGCGCCCAGCTTCTTCTTCGTGGCCGGCGCGATCGCCGTGGTCACCCTCTTCGTGGTGCTGCCGCTGAAGGAGCCGATGGTGCTGGAGGGCGCCGCGGCGGTCGCGCACAGCGCGCGTGACGCCTGGCGCGCCGCCGGCCGCGAGATGAAGCAGTTCGCGGTGGACTCGTTCCGTTCCTTCGTCGGCACCCGCGGTGCCCTCAACGGCGTGTTCTTCGCGCTGCTGCCCGCTGGCGCCATGTCGCTGGGCCTCGCGCTGCAGACGAACCTCGCGGTGGAACTGGGCATGCCCGACGACGAGGTCGGCGCGCTGAACCTCTGGACCTCGATCATCTCCGCGGGTGCGATGGTGGTCGGCGGCTGGCTGTCGGACAAGCTGGGACGCCGGCCCACGCTGTTCGTGTACCTCGTCACCATGAGCCTGCCGGTGCTGTACCTGATGTGGGTGCTGCAGCAGCACGGCTACGTCATGCCGCGCGCGCCCGGCGGCACGCCGATGCCGGAGCTGGTGCGCGCGCTGTGGCACGCGTCACTGGCCTATGCCGTGTTCCAGGGCCTGATGTACGGCACCCGCTCGGCGATCATGATGGACATCACCAACCCGCGCGTGGCCGCCACCCAGTTCACCGCCTACATGGCCATGATGAACCTGGCCATCGCCATCGCGGCGCAATGGCAGGGCATCGCGGTCGAGGCGTGGGGCTATCCGGTCACCCTGCTCGTCGATGCCATCACCGGTCCGCTGTGCGTGCTGCTGCTGCCCTCGATGAAGCGCCAGCTGGTGTTCAGCGATGCACTGGCCGCGCGCCGCTCGCGCAACTGCGCGATCGCCCTGGGCGTGTGCTGCCTGGCCTGGCTGCCGTACTGGGCCGACCACCAGGCATTCGGCCGCGCCCAGCCGATCATGGCCGTGTTCTTCACCCTGGTGTTCATCGCCTCGGCGCTGTTCCTGCTGGCGGGCCGCGAGGTGCTGGCCGATGCCGCGGGCGCATGGCGCCGCGCGGCCCTGTGGATCGCCCCGCTGCTGTTCGCGATGTACGCCCGCAACTGGCTCGACAAGCTGTCGGGGGTGCCGCCGCTGTACCTCGCTGCCCAGGCACTGACGTTCCTGGTGCCGGCGGCCGCCGGCCTGGTGCTGCTGGCGCTGGCCAGCCGGGATTGGGCCGCCTCGGGCGACATGCAACCCGCGCATACCACTTAGTCGGCTCATTGCATTGATGGATGAGACGTCCCGGGCCACACTGCGGCGCTGTCCCGGAGGCCCGACGTGGAAGTTTCATTCAGCAAGGAGATCGCCTCGCTGCGCCTGAAGCGCGGCGAGACGTTCCACGGCGAGGGCATCCTCGCCATCACCAAGGCGCTGCTGCAGTCCGGCGTGTCGTACGTCGGCGGCTACCAGGGGGCGCCGGTGTCGCACCTGCTGGACGTGATGGTGCAGGCCAAGCCCCTGATGGACGAGCTGGGCGTGCACGTCGAGGCCTGCTCGAACGAGGCCTCCGCGGCCGCGATGCTGGGCGCGTCCATCCACTATCCGCTGCGCGGCGCCGTAACGTGGAAGTCGATCGTCGGCACCAACGTCGCATCGGACGCGCTGTCCAACCTGTCCTCGCCGGGCGTCAAGGGCGGCGCCCTGATCGTGGTGGGCGAGGACTATGGCGAAGGCGCCTCGGTGATCCAGGAGCGCACCCATGCCTATGCGCTGAAGTCCACCATGTGCCTGCTCGATCCGCGCCCGCACCTGCCGCAGATGGTGCGGATGGTGGAGCACGGCTTTCGGCTCTCCGAAGCATCGAACATGCCGGCGATCCTGGAGCTGCGGATCCGCGCCTGTCACGTGCGCGGCAGCTTCGAGGCGAGCGACAACGTGCCGCCCGCGATCTCCACACGCGAGCTGATGGAGAACCCGGCCACGTTCGACTACATGCGGCTGGCGCACCCGCCCGTCACCTTCCGCCACGAGAAGCTCAAGGCGGAGGAACGCATTCCGGCCGCGCGGCGCTACATCGTCGAGAACGGGCTCAATGAGCTGATGCCCGGCAAGCACGCCGACCTGGGCATCATCGTGCAGGGCGGCATGCACAACGGCCTGGTGCGCGCACTGCAGCAGCTGGGAATGGCCGACGCCTTTGGCAACGCCGACATTCCGCTGCTGGTCCTCAACGTCACCTATCCGCTGGTGCCCGAGCAGGTTGCGGACTTCTGCGTCGGCAAGCGCGGCGTGCTGGTGGTCGAGGAAGGCCAGCCCGAATACATCGAGCAGGAGATCGCCACCCACCTGCGCCGGCGCGACATCCAGACCCGGTTGCATGGCAAGGACCTGCTGCCCATGGGCGGCGAGTACAGCGTCGAGGTGCTGTCGCAGGGGCTGGTGCAATTCGCCGCGGCCTACCTGCCGGGGTCGGCGACGGAGCAGGCGCGCCGCTGGCTCGACGCCAACCGCGAGCGCCGCGCCGCCGTGGCCGCCGCGCTGGACAAGCCGCTGCCCAATCGGCCGCCCAGCTTCTGCGTCGGCTGCCCCGAGCGGCCGGTGTTCTCCGCGCTGAAGCTCGCGCAGCAGCAGATGGGACCGGTGCACGTGGCCGCCGACATCGGCTGCCACGCGTTCGGCACCTTCGAGCCGTTCTCGATGGGCCACTCGATCCTGGGCTACGGCATGTCGCTGGCCAGCCGCGCCGGCGTGTCGCCGATGATGCAGCGGCGCACGCTGGCCATCATGGGCGACGGCGGCTTCTGGCACAACGGCCTGCTCACCGGCGTGCAGAGCGCCCTGTTCAACGGTGACGACGCCGTGCTGCTGATCTTCAAGAACGGCTACACCTCGGCCACCGGCACGCAGGAGATCATCTCCACGCCGGAGGAAGACCAGAAGTTCGCCAGCGGCGACAAGGCCAGGTCGCTGGTGCACACCAACCAGACCATCGAGTCGACGCTGCAGGGACTGGGCGTGAAGTGGATGCGCACCGTGCACACCTACGAGGTGGAGGCGATGCGGCGCACGCTCATCGAGGCCTTCACCAGCGACTTCGATGGCCTGAAGGTGATCGTCGCCGAGGGCGAATGCCAGCTGGAACGCCAGCGCCGCATCAAGCCCTGGATCGCTTCGCTGCTCAAGACCGGCAAGCGCGTGGTGCGCGTGAAGTACGGCGTCGACGAGGACGTGTGCAACGGCGACCACGCCTGCATCCGCCTCTCCGGCTGCCCGACGCTCACGCTCAAGGACAACCCGGATCCGCTGAAGGTCGATCCCGTCGCCACTGTCGTGGACGGCTGCGTCGGCTGCGGCCTGTGCGGCGAGAACGCGCATGCGGCGACGCTGTGCCCCAGCTTCTACCGCGCCGAAGTCGTGCAGAACCCGCGCTGGCACGAGCGCCTGCTGCACGGCCTGCGCTCCGCGGTCGTGCGCGCCCTGCAACCCGCCTGACATGAACACGTCCTCCCCCATCACATTGCTCGTGTGCGCCCTCGGCGGCGAAGGCGGCGGCGTGCTCACCGAATGGCTGGTCGAGACCGCGCGGCGTGCCGGTCATGCGGCGCAGGCCACGTCGATTCCGGGCGTGGCCCAGCGCACCGGCGCCACGACGTACTACCTCGAGGTGTTCCCGGTTCCGCTGGCGCAATTGCAGGGGCGGCAGCCGGTGTTCAGCCTCAGTCCGGTTCCCGGTGCGCTGGATGCATTGGTGTCGTCGGAGTTGCTCGAGACGGCGCGACAGATCGGCAACGGCCTGGTCTCGCCCGATCGCACGCTGGTGCTGTCGTCGACCGCGCGACTGCTCACCACGCAGGAGCGCATGCAGCTCGCCGACGGCCGCGCCGACGCGGCGGACCTGGCGAAACTGGTGCAGTCCTTCAGCCGCGAGCACCAGCTGTTCGACATGAACGCGGTCGCCAAGGAGTGCGGCACGGTGGTCAGCGCCGTGCTGCTCGGCGGCATCGCAGGCAGCGGCCTGCTGCCGTTCGAGCGTCGCTTCTTCGAGGAGGCTGTGCGCGGCGGCGTGCCGCACGAGAAGGCGAACGCGTCGGCGCAGGCCAGCCTGCGTGGATTCGCGAAGGCGTTCGAGATCGTCAGCGGGCGCAAGGTGCAGGCGCAGTTCGTGCAACAGGTGCTGGGCCCCGCAGCACGTCATCCCGGGCTCGACCGGGGATCCAGCAGCAGCGGTCATGCTGGCACCGTCACTGGATTGCGGGTCGAGCCCGCAATGACGGTCGATCTGCCGGGGCCCATGCGCGAATTCTTCACCCTCGGCTACCAGCGGCTCGTCGAGTACCAGGACCGCGCCTATGCCGACCTCTACGCGCAGCGCGTGCAGTCCGTTCTGCAGGCCGAGCGCGAGGCCGACCCGCCGGGCGCGCACGGCTTCGGCACGACGCGCGAGACTGCCCGCTGGCTCGCGCTGTGGATGGCCTTCGACGACATCGTCCGCGTGGCCGACCTCAAGAGCCGCGCAAGCCGCTGGGAGCGCGTGCAGGGCGAAGTGAAATCGACCGACGCGGATCTGCTGAAGGTCTACGACCACTTCAAGCCCGGCGTCCCCGAGTTCGCCGCGCTGCTGCCGTCCTCGCTCGCCGAGCGGCTGCGGGCCTGGGATCGGCGCCGCATCGCCGCCGGCAAGGACGCCTGGGCCCTGCCGCTCAAGATCGGCACGCACACGGTCGGCGGCATGCTG
Organism: Ramlibacter sp. MMS24-I3-19; assembly: GCF_050320135.1. Taxonomy (NCBI): domain Bacteria; kingdom Pseudomonadati; phylum Pseudomonadota; class Betaproteobacteria; order Burkholderiales; family Comamonadaceae; genus Ramlibacter; species Ramlibacter sp. MMS24-I3-19. The sequence goes on from NZ_CP190017.1 coordinate 288,862, forward strand.
GCCTTGCGCACGCTCGCCGGCTTGCGCTGGCTGCGCGTGCGCGGCAGCCGCTTCGCGTTCGAGCAGCAGATGATGCAGCGCTGGCTCGACGGCATCGTGCAGGGCACGCGCCGCGACTGGACGCTGGGGCACGAGATCGCCGCCTGCGGCCGCCTGATCAAGGGCTACGGCGCGACCAACGAACGCGGCAAGGACAACCTGCTGCACGTGCTGGACCACCTCGCGGGATTGCCCGATGCGACAGCTGCCGCACAGGCGGTCGCCGCCGCGCGCGCCGCGGCCCTGGCCGACGATGCGGGCCAGGCGCTCGACGCCACGCTGGTGCGCCACGGCGCGCCGCCACGCCCCGTGAAAGCCCAGCCGATCCGCTTCGTGCGGCGCCCGCGCCCCCGGGAAAGCGCGGATGAGGCCAAGGCCGGTACCGTTATATAAAGAAACGAACACACGACAGGAGACAAGCCCATGCGCAAGACCTTCCTTCCGATCGCGGCCACCATCGCCGCCACGCTGGCCTTCGCCGGTGGCGCGGCCACGGCGCAGGACAAGCCCGTGCAGCTCAAGCTCTCCAGCTGGGTGCCGGCGCAGCATCCTCTGAACCCGGCGCTGCAGGCCTGGGCCGAGGACATCAAGAAGGCGTCGAACGGCACGATCACCGCCACCCTGTTCCCGTCGGAGCAGCTTGGCAAGGCGTTCGACCACTACGACATGGCGCGCGACGGGATCTCCGACTTCTCGTACGTCAACCCCGGCTATCAACCGGGCCGCTTCCCCGTCATGGCGGGCGCGTCGCTGCCCTTCCTGTTCGCCAATGGCAAGAGCGGCAGCGCCGCCATCGACGCCTGGTACCGCCAGTACGCGGCCCAGGAGATGAAGGACGTCAAGTTCTGCTTCGCCTTCGTGCACGACCCGGGCACGTTCCACGCGCGCAAGAAGATCACCGTGCCGGGCGACATCAAGGGCATGAAGATCCGCCCGGCCACCAGCACCATCGGCCAGATGGTCACGTCCCTCGGCGGCACCAACGTGCAGGCTTCCGCACCGGAGGCGCGCGACATGCTGGAGCGCGGCGTGGCCGACGCCCTCACGTTCCCCTGGGGCTCGGTCGTGCTGTTCGGCATCGACAAGGTGGTCAAGTACCACATGGACGCGCCGCTGTACGTCACGCCCTTCGTGTGGGTGATGAACAAGGACAAGTACAACGGCATGTCCACCGCGCAGAAGAAGGTGATCGACGACCACTGCACCACCGAGTGGGCCGAGAAGGTCGCCGCCCCGTGGGCCGACTTCGAGTACGGCGGCCACGCCAAGATCGCGGCCGAGAGCGGCCACGAGATCTACAAGCTCACGCCCGACCAGCTCAAGGCCTGGCACGAGGCCATGGCGCCGGTGGAGAACCAGTGGGCCGAGAGCGTGAAGAAGGCGGGCCAGGATCCGAAGAAGGTGATGGAAGGCCTGAAGGCGAGCCTGGTCAAGTACAAGGCCGCGCAATAACCCGCGTCCCTCTCCCGGGCCGCGCCTGCCGCACGGCAGGGCGGCCCTTGCCTTCCCTGGGGACGCCATGAAGAAACAGAACTTCGCGGACCGCTTCATCAGCACGATCGAGTGGCTGGCGGCCATCTTCGTGGGGCTGGTGGCCCTCAACATCTTCGTGAACGTGCTGCTGCGCAGGTTCTTCAGCACCTCGATCCCGGACTACTACGACTTCGGCCGGCTGCTGCTGGGCATCCTGATCTTCTGGGGCATCGCGGCCACCAGCTATCGCGGCGGCCACATCACCGTCGACCTGGTGTGGGCCGCCGCGAACCGCACCTGGAAGCGCAACATCGACGTGTTCGCAACCCTGGTGCTGCTGTTCGTGGTTGCCGTGCAGACCTACACGCTGTTCGACAAGGTGCAGACCACCTTCACCGACAACATCCAGACCGCGGACCTCAACATCCCCACCTGGCCGTTCTCGCTCGTCGCCTGGATCGGCGACGTCTGCGCCGTGCTGCTGATCGCGGTGCGCACGTTCCGCCTGGTGTTCAAGCCGCAGTCGCTGCACGACGAGCACTTCGAGCAGAAGTCGGTGGAGTAAGAGATGTCGACCCCCACGCTTTCCATTTCGTGTGATGCGCTGCCCCCGAAGGGGCGCCAGCCACCTCGAGCCGGCTCGGCGGAGGCTGAATGAGCAACGACCTCATCGCCCTCGTCGGCTTCGTCGCCCTCTTCGCGCTGATGCTGCTGCGGGTGCCCGTGGGCATGGCCATGGGCCTGGTGGGCATCACCGGCTACGGCGTGATCAACGGCTTCGGGCCGGCCCTCAAGCTGGTGGGCCAGACGTCGATGCGCACCGTCACCGACTACACCTTCGGCGTGATCCCGATGTTCATGCTGATGGGCGCGTTGGTCTCGGTGTCGGGTGTCAGCCGCGAGTTGTTCAAGGCGGCCAATTCGATGATCGGCCACCTGCGCGGTGGCCTCGGCGTGGCCACGGTGCTGGCCTGCGGCGGCTTCGCGGCGATCTGCGGCTCGTCGGTCGCGACGGCTGCGACGTTCGCCGGCGTGGCCTACCCTGAGATGCGCCGCTTCGGCTATCCGCAGTCGTTCTCCACCGGCGTCATCGCGGCGGGCGGCACGCTGGGCGCGATGCTGCCGCCGTCCACCGTGCTGGCGGTCTACGCCATCCTCACGCAGCAGGACATCGGGAAGCTGTTCATGGCCGGCGTGATCCCCGGCCTGTTCGCGATGCTGCTGTACGTGGTCACCATCAGCATCATCGTGCGCGTGCGCCCGGACTGGCTGCCGCGCGGCGAGGCCAAGCCGTGGCGCGAACGCCTGGTCGACCTGAAGAACGTGTGGGCGCCGCTGGTGCTCTTCATCTTCGTGATCGGCGGCCTGTACGGCGGATTCTTCACGCCCACCGAGGCGGGCGGCGTGGGCGCGAGCGGCGCCTTCATCCTCGGCCTGGTGCGCGGCAAGCTCGATCGCGCCAAGATCAAGGAAGCCCTGCTCTCCGCAACGCGCACCGCCGCCGCGGTGTTCACGGTGCTGATCGGTGCGCTGATGTTCGGCTACTTCCTCACCATCACGCAGGTGCCGCAGAAGCTCACCGGCTTCCTCACCAGCCTGGGCGTGGGGCACTATGGCGTGCTGGCCCTGATCATGGTCATGTACCTGGTGCTGGGCTGCCTGATGGACGCGATGGCGATGATCATCCTCACCGTGCCCATCATCTTCCCGGTGATCACGCAGCTCGGCTTCGACCCGATCTGGTTCGGCGTGATCATCGTGATGACGGTGGAACTGGGCCTGATCCATCCTCCGGTGGGCATGAACGTGTTCGTGATCAAGAGCGTGGTGCAGGACGTGAGCTTCACCACGATCTTCAAGGGCGTGCTGCCGTTCGTGGCCACCGACATCGTGCGGCTCGTCATCCTGATCAGCTTTCCGATCATCGCCCTGTGGCTGCCGGCGAGGATGGCATGACGCGCGAGGTGGTCTATCCGGTGCGGGTCGAGTTCGGCGACTGCGACCCCGCAGGCATCGTCTGGTTCCCGAACTTCTTCCGCTGGATCGACGCCGCGTCGCGCCATTTCTTCATCGCCTGCGGCGTGCCCCCATGGGCGGAGACGACCACCACGCTGGGCGTCATCGGCACGCCGCTGGTGGACACGCACGCCAGCTTCCGCCGGACGGCCACCTACGGCGACGCGCTGGAGATCCACACCAGCATCTCCGAATGGCGCGCCAAGAGCTTCGTGCAACGCTACCGCGTGCAGCGCGGCGCCGACCTGCTGATGGAGTGCGAGGAAGTGCGCATCTTCGCCGGCAAGCGCGCCGATGGCAGCATGTTCGCCCATCCGGTGCCGCCCTCGATCCGCGCGCTCTGCGAGTAGCCCGCGGCGCCCGCCGTTGCGCGGGCAAGCAGCGCTTACAACTGCCCGCTTGAACACTGCCGCGGCTGCGGCTATGACTGAGGCCGGCCGCGCGCGGCAGGAGCGCACGCGCATCGGCTTCCATGCCAGCGCGCTCGCAAGGAGCAAGCATGAATGCGAACAAGGCCTTGTGGGAAAAGGGGGACTTCACGCGCATTGCGGCCACCATGCGCGAGAGCGGCGAAGCGCTGGTGCGTTCCGTCGGCGTGGGCCGCGGCGACCGCGTGCTGGACCTGGGCTGCGGCGACGGCACCACCGCGCTGGCCGAGGCGAGGCTGGGCGCCGACGTGTTGGGCGTCGACATCTCCAGCCCGCTGGTCAAGGCGGCCAGGCAGCGTGCGGACGAGGCGGGCCTCTCCAACATCCGCTTCCAGGAGGGCGACGCCTGCGATCTGGCCGGCCTGGAGAACGGCACCTTCGACCTGGTGGTGAGCATGTTCGGCGCGATGTTCGCGCCCAGGCCGCTGGACGTCGCGCGGGAGATGGTGCGCGTCACGCGCAAGGGTGGCCGCATCGTGATGGGCAACTGGATCCCGAACGACCCGACGATGGTGGCGCAGCTGCTGAAGATCAGCTCCTCGTATTCACCGCCGCCGCCGGAAGGCTTCGTCAGCCCGATGCTGTGGGGCGTGGAAGCCACCGTCACCGAGCGGTTCGGCGCGGCCGGCATCGCGCCTGCGCAGATCTCGTGCCTGCGCGACACCTACACCTTCGACTTCGCCGGCACGAGCGCGCAGTTCGTCGAAGTCTTCCGCCGCTACTACGGGCCGACGATGAATGCCTTCGAGGCCGCCGAGAAGAGCGGGCGTGCCGAGGCGCTGCGCCAGGAGCTGGAGCAGCTCTTCGCCAGCCACAACAAGAGTCCGGACCACAACCACACGACCATCCCCGCGACGTTCCTGCGCGTCACCGTGCAGGTGTGATGCGCAGGCGCGCGCAAATTGACCCGCCCGGCGCGCGGTGGCACACTGCGCGTCCCTTCAACCACCACAGGAGCACAGCCATGGACCACAAAGACCTTGCCCGCCTCCTGTCGGCCGCCTGACCCCAGCGTCCACGCCCGCGTTCGTGCGGGCGCCTTGATTCGCCGCGGTTCCGCGGCCGACCTTCGAACCCAAGTGCCGCATGCATCCGCATGCGGCTTGCGTGCGCCTGTCCGCGCACTCGAACGTCATGAATCACGCACCCACATGCATCTCGACATCGACCTCCTGCGCGGCATCGGCCTGTCGCAGGCCGTGCTGGCCCAACTGGGCCAGTCACTCACCACCCCCGACGGCACGCGGCTGATGCGCGTCGTCGAGACGCAGCGCGACCGCCATGCGCTGCACGACGGCCGCGACGAGCATGTCGCGCGCCTCCTGCCCGCGGCGCACCAGGCGCTGCAGGCGCGCGAGGACCAGCTCACCGTGGGTGACTGGGTCCTGGCCGGCCCCGACGCGCATGGCGACGTCTGGATCGGCACACGGCTGGACCCGGTCACGCAGATCGCGCGCCGGGCCAACGACGGCCGGCGCCAGCCGCTGGCCAGCAACGTCGACACGGCGCTGCTGGTCATGGGGCTGGATGCCGACTTCAACCCGCGCCGCATGGAACGCACCATCGCGATGGTGCGCGCCGCGGGCGTCGCGCCGGTGGCCGTGCTGAGCAAGGTGGACCTGGGCGGCTTCGCGCGCGAACGCGTGGCGCAGCTGCGCGAGCGCCTGCCCAAGGATGTCCCCATCGTCGCAGTCGACGGCACGCAGTCGGCCGCGCGACTGGAGGTGCAGCCCTGGCTGGCCACCGGCCAGACGCTGGTGCTGCTCGGCTCCTCCGGCGCGGGCAAATCGACGCTGACCAACACGCTGCTGCAGGGCGACGTGCAGCGCACCGGCGGCGTGCGGCTGGGCGATGGACGCGGGCGGCACACCACCACCGCGCGATCGCTGCACCTGTGCGCCGGCGGAGCCTGCATCATCGACACGCCGGGGCTGCGCACGTGGCGCCCGGACGCCGATGGCCACGCGCTGGCCGCCACCTTCGACGACGTGCAGGCGCTCGCGCGCGGGTGCCGCTACCGCGACTGCAGGCACGAGGGCGAACCCGGATGCGCGGTGCGCGAGCACGTGGCCGAGGACCGGCTGCGCAACTACCAGAAGCTGCTGCGCGATGCCGACCGCGGCGAGCGCACGCCGCTGCAGCGGATCGCGCTGCGGCGCAAGTGGAAGGCGCTGGGCAAGGCGGGGACGCAGCGGCTGCGCGACAAGGGGCGCTGAGCGCGGCCCCGTCAGAGCACCAGCAGCGCGCGAAAGTCGTTGACGTTGGTGTGCGTCGGGCCGGTGACCACCAGGTCGCCCAGCGGGGCGAAGAAGCCGTAGGCGTCGTTGCGCGCCAGGTGGATGTCGGGCTTCAGGCCTGCGGCCTGCGCACGCACGAGCGTGTCGGGCGCGACGAAGGCGCCAGCGTTGTCCTCGACGCCGTCGATGCCGTCGGTGTCCGCCGCCAGTGCCCACACGCCGGCCTGGCCCTGCAGCGCCTGCGCGAGGCCCAGGCAGAACTCGCCGGCGCGTCCGCCGCGACCGCGCGGCGTGCCTTCGGGCTGCTTGCGCACCGTGACAGTCGTCTCCCCGCCGGAGAGGATCACGCAGGGACGCGCGAACGGCTCACCCCGCCGCGCCGCCGCGCGCGCCAGTGCCGCCTGCACCTTGCCGACTTCGCGCGACTCGCCTTCCATCTCGTCGCTGAGGATGTACGCCTGCAGCCCGACCTGGCGGACCAGCGCCGCCGCGGCTTCCAGCGATTGCTGCGGCGTGGCCACCAGGTGCACCTCGTGCCCATCGAACACGGGATCGCCCGGCTTGGGCGTCTCGAGCGCGCCCTGCTCCAGCAGGCTCATGATCGCGCCAGGCACCTCGATGCCATATCGCTGCAGGATGGCGACGGCATCGGCGCACGTGCTGGCATCGGGCACCGTGGGACCGCTGGCGATCACGGAGGGATCGTCGCCGGGCACGTCGCTGATCGTGAGCGTGACCACGCGCGCCGGATGGCACGCCGCCGCGAGCCGTCCACCCTTGATGCGCGAGACGTGCTTGCGCACGCAGTTCATCTCGCCGATGGCCGCACCGGACAGCAGCAGCTCGCGGTTGATGCGCTGCTTGTCCTCCAGCGTCAGCCCCTCGGCCGGCGCGGTGAGGAGAGCCGAGCCGCCGCCGGAGATCAGGCACAGCACCAGGTCATCCGCCGTCAGGCCGTGCGCGAGATCGAGGATGCGCTGGCTCGCGGCGAGCCCCGCCGCATCCGGCACGGGATGCGCGGCTTCGACCACTTCGATGCGCTCCACCAATCCCGCGGGGCGCGGCGGGATGTGGCCATAGCGCGTGATCACCAGGCCGGAAAGCGGTGCAGCTGCCGGCCACAACGCCTCGACGGCCTGCGCCATCGACGCGCCCGCCTTGCCGGCGCCGAGCACCACGGTGCGGCCCTTGGGAGGCGGCGGCAGGAACGCGCCCAGCGTGTGCAGCGGCAGCGCGCGCTGCACGGCGGCCGCATAGAGGCGCTCCAGGAAGGCGCGCGGCGCACGCCGGGGATCGGGCATCGCGCCCTGCATGGCCAGGTCCATCATCGTCCTTCGTCTTGCTCGCCCAGCACGGTGACCACCACGCTGCGGCGCTGCGGGTGGGTGCGATGTTCCCAGAGGAACACGCCCTGCCAGGTCCCCAGCAGCGGCCGACCATCGCCCACCGGCAGCGTCACCGACTCGCCGGTGAGCACCGTGCGCGCATGCGCCGCCATGTCGTCGGGACCTTCGGTGTCGTGCCGGTACGCCGGGTCACCGTCCGGTGCCACGCGCCCGAACACCGTCTCGAGGTCGCGGCGCACGTCCGGGTCGGCATTCTCGGTCACCAGCAGCGAGCAGCTGGTGTGCTGCACGAACACGTGCGCGATGCCCACGTGCACGCCCGACTGCGCGATCACGCGCGCGACGGCTTCCGTGATGTCGCGCGTGCCCCGGCCGCCGGTGGCAACCTCGATGCGGGACTGGTGGTGCATCGGGCGATTGTCGCCCGCCTGGCTGCGCCCGGCGCTCAGAAGGTGGGCAGGTGCGCCATGCGCTCGCGCAGCGGCGCGCCGCTCGGGTCGGACTCGGCGTCGATGCCCTCGGGGCAGGCCCGCATGCGGAAGAAGCGGCCGAGGTCGCCGCCCACGTAGACGCGCACTTCCTTCTCACCGCACATCTGGGCGGCATCGACCACGGGCACGATCTGGGGCTCGGTGCGGACGAGTGTCTCACCGTCCGCTTCGACGCCGTGCCACTTGACGTGCGAGATGTGGCCGTCCGCGCCCCAGCGGACGGCATCGATCACGTAGAACATGCGCAAACCGTCGTTGTGCTGCGCGCCGCTCAGCCCCGTTCACCGCGGGGACGGTCCGGATCGCCGCCGCTGCCGGCCGGCAGCGTCTTGTCGATCACGGTCTCGTCGGGCACGTCGTGCGGCCCGTCCTCGTCGGGCATGGGCCGCTCCTGCGCGGCCTGGGGGTCGTCGTCGTCAACCGGGTTTCGTGGCGTGATCGGCATGGCACTCTCCTGCAAAGCCAAGGCTTCAGCATCGCATCGGCTGCGATGCCGCCCACGGAACCGCTTCGGTGGTCGCTGTAGGACGGCTACCCGACCGTGATCGGCTGGCGCATCAGTCGACCCTGGCGCCCTGGCGGAACCATTGGCCGATGAGCGCGCGCTCGTCCTCGGTGATGCCGGTGGCGTTGTTCATCGGCATGAGCCTGGCCACCACCGCCTGCTGGTACACCTCGGCCGCGTGCTGCTTCACGCCCGCCGGGCTGTCCAGCCGTACGTTCTTCATCTGCATCTGCGCGCCATGGCACATGTAGCAGCGCTTCTCCAGGACGGGCTGCAGTTGCGCATAGCCCACCGTCGCGGGCACGGCGCTGGCCTGCGCGGAGATCGACGGCGGAGGAACCAGCCAGGCAATGGTGAGTGCCAGCACTGCCACGCCGGTGGCGGCATACGGCCACGGATTGCGGTTGCGGCCCAGCTTCCAGCCGTGGCGCAGCACGAAGAACTGGCGGATCGCGGCGCCCGCGAACATCAGCAGCACCAGTACCACCCAGTTGCGCGGACGGTTCCAGAGGAAGCTGTAGTGGTTGGACAGCATCGCCGCCAGCACCGGCAGCGTGAAGTAGGTGTTGTGCACGCTGCGCTGCTTGCCGCGCCGGCCGTAGATGGGGTCCACCGGCTGCCCGGCCCGGATGGCGGCGACCATCTTGCGCTGGACCGGGAATGATCCAGTGCGCCACGTTGGCTGTCATCGCGGTGGCGAGCATCGCGCCGACCAGCAGGAAGGCCGCGCGCCCCGGGAACAGGTGGCAGGCGACCCAGGACGCGGCGACGACCAGCACCGCCACGACTGCGCCGACGATGGCATCGCCGTTCTCGCGCTCGCCGAAGATGCGGCATACCGTGTCGTACGCGAGCCAGAACGCCACCAGCAGCGCCAGCGCAGCGACCACCGCGGCCGTCGGCGACCAGTCCATCACCGACCGGTCCACGAGATAGGTGCTCGCGTTCCAGAGGTAGGAGACGGTGAGCAGCCCGAACCCGGACATCCAGGTCGTGTAGCTCTCCCAGTAGAACCAGTGCAGGTGCTCGGGCAGCTTCGGCGGCGCGAGCGCGAACTTCACCGGGTGGTAGAAGCCGCCGCCGTGCACGGCCCACAGCTCGCCGCTCACGCCCTGCCGCTTCAGGTCGTCATCGACCGGTGGCGTGAGGCTCGAATCGAGGAAGACGAAGTAGAACGAGGAGCCGACCCAGGCGATGGCGGTGATCACGTGCAGCCATCGCAGCAGGAAGTTGGCCCAGTCGAGGAAGTAGCTATCCATGGAGGCGAGTGTCAGGGATGAATCGTGCGGGCCTGCAGGAGCTGTGCGACCGCGCTGGCGGCGATCACGGCCGGCTCCTTGCCGGCGATGCCGGGAATGCCGATCGGGCACTGCACGGCATCGAGTTCGGCGGCAGCGAAGCCGCGCTGCTCGAGCCGATGGCGGAAGGTGACCACTTGGTCTTGCTGCCGATCAGGCCGATGAAGGGAAGGTCGCCGCGCTCGCGGCGGCGCTGCAGGCAGGCGGCGATCACGTCCAGGTCCTCGGCATGGCTGAAGCTCATGGCCAGCACCAGGCTGCCGGGCGCGAGGTCGCGCACCGCCGCATGAACGGGGTCGGAGTGCTCGCAGTGCACGTTGCCCGGCACCTCGGGCGGAAAGATCTCGTCGCGGCTGTCGATCCAGGTGAGCGCGAACGGCAGGTCGGCACACGCACGCACGATCGCGCGGCCGACATGGCCACCGCCGAACAGCGCGACAGGCGTGCCTCGCACGGCGAGGCGTTCACGCAAAGCGGCCATGTCGGCTTGCGCGACCGGCGTGAATTGCAAATACACAACACCGCCGCAGCATTGGCCCAGCGAAGGTCCCAGGGACCAGCGGCGCGATTGCACAGACGAGTGGGCGCCGAGCATGTCGCACGCGATCGCCATGGCTTCATGTTCGAGGCGCCCTCCGCCCACCGTGCCCACCACCTCAGAGTTAGCGCCTACAAGCATCCACGCGCCCGGCTCGCGCGGGCCTGAGCCTTCCACCTTGGCAACGGTGACCAGCACCGCCGCGTGCGTTGCATGTGCGTCGGTCACGCCCGGCCCCGTGCGATCTGTGACGAGCCGCAACAACCGATCTCAGCCGTATCCATCGTCGTCCGTGATTTTCTTGCTCGGCATTGCGATGCCCTCCCCGCATGATCGCTCCACTGACAGGAGGAGAGCCCATGCAACGCTTCATCGCAACTCGCCGAAACGCCCAACTGGCCGCACTCGCCGCGGCCGCCCTGCTCGCAGCCTGCGGCTCCCCGCCGCCGGCTCAGGAGGCCCGCCCGGCGCCCCCGCCGGTGGTCGCCAAGCCGGCACCCGTCCAGCCGCAGCTCACCGGGCCCGCGTCCGATGCGAACACCGCGCGTGCTTACCGCAAGGATGCCGCCCACCACATCTACGCGCTGAACAAGGACAAGATCTACAAGGGCCGCATGCCCCCGCTGCTGTACGCCGTGGGCGTGCTGCAGGTCGACGTCGACCAGCGCGGCCAGGTGCAGAACGTCAGCTGGATGCGCGCACCGCGCCACGCCCCCGAGGTGATGGCCCAGATCGAGAAGATGGTGCGCGATGCCGCGCCGTACCCGCGCCCCGCCCACATGGGCCATGTGACCTACACGGACACCTGGCTGTGGCACAAGAGCGGCCGCTTCCAGCTGGACACGCTGACCGAAGGCCAGGACTGACCTGACCGCGGCCCGGTGCACGAGCCGGGCCGCCCTCAGGAACCGCGGTAGGTGGAATAGCTCCACGGGCTCACCAGCAGGGGCACGTGGTAGTGCTCCTGGGGCCGCGCGATTCCGAAGTCGAGCGCCACCCGGTCCAGGAACGGCGGGTCCGGCAACTGGACGCCGCGGGCACGGAAGTAGGCCGCGACGTCGAACACCAGGCGATAGGTGCCCTGCCGCAGCTCGGCATCCTTGTACAACGGGCCCTCGGGATTGCGGCCGTCGGCATTCAGCACGAAGCGCTTCACGAGCGCGGCCTGGCCGCCCTGCACGGTGTGCAGCTCCACGGCCATGCCCGCGGCCGGCGTGCCGTGCATCGTGTCCAGGACATGGGTGCTCAGGCCCATCGGCAGCTCCTAATGTTCGCTCACGGGCAGTGTATACAGTCGCCCTGTGAGCACCGCCTACGACAGCACCGCCAGCTACCCGCGCGACCTGGCCGGCTACGGCCGCAATCCCCCGCATCCCCGATGGCCCGGCCAGGCCCGCATCGCGGTGCAGTTCGTCCTGAACTACGAAGAAGGCGGCGAGAACGCGGTGCTGCATGGCGATGCCGGGTCCGAGCAGTTCCTCTCCGAGATGTTCAATCCCGCCAGCTATCCCGCGCGGCACCTGAGCATGGAGGGCATCTACGAATACGGCTCGCGCGTGGGCGTGTGGCGCATCCTGCGCGAGTTCGAGCGTCGGCAGCTGCCGCTGACGGTGTTCGGCGTCGGGATGGCCTTGCAGCGGCATCCCGAGGTGACCGCCGCCTTCGTCGAGCTGGGCCACGAGATCGCCAGCCACGGCTGGCGCTGGATCCACTACCAGGACCGGGACGAGGCGGTGGAGCGCGAACACATGCGACTCGCGATCGAGGCCATCGAGAAGCTCACCGGCCAGCGCCACGGCGCGCCAGGCGCGGTGCACGGCGCCGGCTGGTACACCGGGCGCGACAGCCCCAACACGCGGCGACTGGTGGTCGACGACGGCGGCTTCGAGTACGACAGCGACTACTACGGCGACGACCTGCCATTCTGGATGAAGGTGCGCCGCAGCGATGGCAACGTGGTGCCTCACCTGGTGGTGCCCTACACGCTCGACACCAACGACATGCGCTTCTCGCTGCCGCAAGGCTTCGCGCAGGCCGAGGACTTCTTCGTCTACCTGCGCGACAGCTTCGATGCGCTGTATGCCGAGGGCGACCCGGACGGCGCCAACCAGCCGAAGATGATGAGCGTCGGCATGCACTGCCGGCTGCTCGGCCGGCCAGGTCGCATCGTCGCCCTGCAGCGCTTCCTCGACCACATCGGGAAGCATGACCACGTCTGGGTGTGCCGCCGCATCGACGTAGCGCGCCACTGGAAACTGATACACCCCTACGCCGGCTGACGCCATGCCCCTCACCCTGGACCAGCTCAATGCCGCGAGCGACACCGAAGCGGCCGCCCTGCTCGACGGCCTGTACGAGCACTCGCCCTGGATCGCGCAGGCGGCACTGGCCCAGCGGCCGTTCAAGTCGCTGGCGGACCTGAAGCACGCGATGGCGCGCGCCGTGCACGACGGCGGGCAGGAGCGGCAGCTTGCGCTGCTGCGTGCGCACCCGGAGCTCGCCGGCAAGGCGATGGTCGCCAAGGCGCTCACCGCCGAAAGCACGAACGAACAGGGCAAGGCCGGCCTCACCGACTGCACGCCCGGGGAGTTCGCGAAGATCCAGCAGCTGAACGCCGACTACAACGCGAGGTTCGGCTTCCCGTTCATCCTGGCGGTGCGCGGGCCGCGCGGCGCAGGCCTGTCACGCACCGAGATCATCGAGACCTTCGAACGCCGCCTGGCCAACCCGGTCGACTACGAGCGCGACGAGTGCCTGCGCAACGTGCACCGCATCGCGGAGATCCGGCTGAACGACAAGTTCGGCGTGAGGCCCGACGAAGGCGAGCAGGTCTGGGACCAGCTGGAGCGGCTCGCGGAATTCAGCGACCCCGAGTTCCGGCAGAAGGGCCAGCTCACGGTCACCTACCTCACCGATGCCCACCGCTCCGCCGCCGCGCGCATCGTGCAGGACATGCGCGACGCGGGCTTCGACGAGGTCGCGATCGATGCGGTCGGCAACGTGGTCGGCCGCTACCGCGGCCAGGGCAGTGGTCCGTCGCTGCTCACCGGCTCGCACTACGACACCGTGCGCAATGGTGGCAAGTACGACGGCCGCCTCGGCATCTACGTGCCGATCGCGTGCGTGCGTGCGCTGGCCCGGCAAGGCCGGCGCCTGCCATTCGGCATCGAGGTGATCGGTTTCGCCGAGGAGGAAGGGCAGCGTTACAAGGCCACGTTCCTCGGTTCGGGCGCGCTCACCGGCGCCTTCGATCCCGCATGGCTGGAGCAGAAGGACGCCGACGGCATCACGATGCGCGAGGCGATGCACCACGCCGGCCTGCCCGGCACGCTGGAGGCGATCAAGGCCCTGCGCCGCGATCCTTCGCGCTACCTCGGTTTCGTGGAAGTGCACATCGAACAGGGGCCAGTGCTGAGCGAGCTGCACCTGCCGCTGGGCATCGTGACGTCGATCAACGGCGGCGTGCGGTATGCCTGCGAGGCCATCGGCATGGCCAGCCACGCCGGCACCACGCCGATGGACCGTCGCCGCGATGCCGCCGTGGCGGTCGCCGAACTCGCGCTCTACGTCGAGCGGCGCGCGGCGCAGGACGGCGACTCGGTCGGCACCATCGGCATCCTGCAAGTGCCCGGCGGATCCACCAACGTCGTGCCGGGCCGGTGCCAGTTCACCCTCGACCTGCGCGCGCCCACCGACCCGCAGCGTGATGCTCTGGTCGCCGACGTACTGACCGAACTGCAGGCGATCTGCGCGCGGCGCGGCGTGCGCTGCACGACCGAGCAGACCATGCGTGCCGCAGCTGCGCCCAGCGATGCCGCGTGGCAGCTGCGCTGGGAGCGGGCCGTCGAGAGTCTCGGCGTACCGCTGCACCGCATGCCCAGCGGCGCCGGCCACGACGCGATGAAACTGCACGAAGTGATGCCGCAGGCGATGCTGTTCGTGCGCGGGCAGAACGCCGGCATCAGCCACAACCCGCTGGAGAGCACCACCGCCGACGACATCGACCTGTCGGTGCGCGCGTTCCAGCGCCTCCTGGACCAACTGGCCCGCGAGGCCGCCAACGCATGAACGATTTCGAACGCCTCGACGCCTGGATCGACGCCCACTTCGACGAGGAAGTGCGCTTCCTGCAGGCCCTGGTGCGCGTGCCCACCGACACGCCGCCCGGCAACAACACGCCGCACGCGCTGCGCACCGCCGAACTGCTGCAGGCATTCGGGTTCGCTGCCGAGCAGCACGCAGTTCCCGTGCAGGAAGTGCAGGCGCTGGGCCTTCAATCGATCACCAACCTGGTTGTGCGGCGTCGCTACGGCGAGGGACCCGTCATCGCCCTGAACGCGCACGGCGACGTGGTGCCACCCGGCGATGGCTGGTCCCACGACCCGTACGGCGCCGAGATCGACGGCGGCTTTCTCTACGGGCGCGCGGCTGCGGTGAGCAAGAGCGACTTCGCCACCTTCACGTTCGCCGTGCGCGCGCTGGAAGCCCTGGGCGCTGCGCTCAAGGGCGGCATCGAGCTGCACTTCACGTACGACGAGGAATTCGGTGGCGAGGCCGGGCCGGGCTGGCTGCTGCGCAACGGCATCACCCGGCCGGACCTGTTGATCGCCGCCGGCTTCAGCTACCAGGTGGTGGTGGCGCACAACGGCTGCCTGCAGATGGAGGTCACCGTGCATGGGCAGATGAGCCATGCGGCGATCCCGGACAGCGGCACCGATGCGCTGCAGGGTGCCACCCACATCCTCCAGGCGCTGTACGCGCTCAACCGCGACTACAAGGCGGTGCGCTCGAAGGTCGCCGGCATCGACCATCCGTACCTCAACGTCGGCCTGATCGCCGGCGGCACCAACACCAACGTCGTGCCGGGCAAGGTGGTCCTCAAGCTCGACCGCCGCATGATCCCGGAAGAGGATCCGGCGCAGGTGGAAGCATCGCTGCGGGCCACCATCGATGCCGCCGTGCGGTCTTACGACCCGCCGCGCGGCGGCAAGGACATCCGTGTCGAGGTGCGTCGCCTGCTGCTGGCCCGCTCCATGGTCCCGCTTCCCGGCGGCGAGCCCGTCGTCCAGGCGCTGCAGCGGCATGGAGAAGCGCTCTTCGGCGAGCCCATTCCCGCCCTCGGCACGCCGCTGTACACCGACGTGCGCCTGTACACCGAAGCCGGCATTCCCGGCGTGATCTACGGCGCCGGTCCGCGCACGGTGCTCGAGTCCAACGCCAAGCGGGCCGACGAGCGCCTCGACCTCGAGGACCTGCGCAAGGCCACCAAGGTGGTTGCGCGCACGCTGCTCGACCTCCTCCGGACGTAACGCCAGTCCACATGGAAAAGGCCGGGCAGAGCCCGGCCTTTTCCGACAGATCACACCGCCTCGCGGACAGCGAAGCGGTCGCGAAGTGCTCAGCGAACGCGTCCGCGACGGAACAGGTTCACGATGGCCAGCAGGATCACGGCGCCCACCAGCGAGACCAGGACGGAACCGATGCTGATGCCCTGGTTGATGGTCCCCACGCCCACCATCGGCGAGATCACCCAGCCGCCGATGAACGCCCCGACGATACCGACCACGACGTTCAGCAGGATGCCCTGCTGGCCATCCGTGCGCATGATCAGGCTGGCAAGCCAGCCGACGATTCCACCGACGATCAACCAAACGAGAAAGCCCATGATGCACTCCTAAATGCCGCGAGCGGCGTGTTGTTGAGAGCCGGCCGGTCCCGAGGGTCCGACCCCCTGCCACCCCTGAAATGGCGGCCGGTGGAATCAATATGGTCGTGCCTTCCAAGCGCGGGCGTAGTCGGCCACAGGGCCTCACCGTGCGGGCCGTTCCAGTGGAAACGTCAGACAACCCCTACCTGTGCTCGGCCTTTCCGCAGCCGCTCCAGGAGGTCTCGGAAGGGGTGCATCCCCCGGCATCGCAGGTGGGTTCGCGCGGCACCCTGCCCCATCGGCACCGTTCTTGCTTTTGGATGGGTTCGCGCCGTCTGGCGCATGGATGCAACCGAGGACCCCATGACCAAGAGACCCTTCCTGAAGACCGCCGCGCTCGCCTGCTTCGCGCTCGCCTCCGGCCTGGCCGCCGCACAGGCCACGCCCATCAAGTTCCAGCTCGACTGGCGCTTCGAAGGCCCCGCTGCGCTCTTCCTCACGCCCGCCGCCAGGGGTTTCTTCAAGGACGCGAAGCTGGACGTCACCATCGACGCCGGCAACGGTTCGGGCGGCGCCGTGACGCGTGTCGCCTCGGGCACCTACGACATGGGCTTTGCCGACCTCGCAGCGCTGATGGAGTTCCACGCCAACAACCCGGACGCGCCGAACAAGCCGGTGGCCGTGATGATGGTCTACAACAACACGCCTGCCTCGGTGATGGCGCTGAAGAAGTCCGGCATCAGGTCGCCGGCCGACCTGTCCAACAGGAAGCTCGGCGCGCCCGTGTTCGATGCGGGCCGGCGCGCGTTCCCGATCTTCGCCAAGGCGAACAACGTGACCAACGTGGCGTGGACCGCGATGGATCCGCCGCTGCGCGAAACCATGCTGGCCCGCGGCGACGTCGATGCCATCACGGGCTTCACCTTCACCTCGCTGCTGAACCTGGAGGCACGGGGCATCAAGGCAAGCGATGTCGTGGTCCTGCCTTACCCGGAACACGGCGTGAAGCTGTACGGCAACGTGATCATCGCGTCGCCGAAGCTGGTGCGCGAGAACCCGGCCGCGATCAAGGCGTTCCTCGCCGCATTCGCCAGGGGCGCGAAGGACGTGATGGCTAATCCGTCCGCCGCCATCGCCGACGTGAAGGCGCGCCACGGCATCATCAACACCGAACTGGAAACGCGCCGCCTGAAGCTGGCCATCGACACGGCCATCAACAGCCCCGACGCGCGTGCCGAGGGCTTCGGCCAGGTGAACCCGGCACGTCTTTCGCTGATGGCGTCGCAGGTGTCCGATGCCTTCGGCACCAGGACCCGCGTCAATCCCGACGCCGTGTGGAACGGATCGTTCCTGCCGGCCAAGGCGGATCTCAACGTGCTGCCCGCGCCGAAGAAGTGAGCGCGTCGAACACGAACCCCTTCGTCGATTTCCGGGACGTCTGGCTCGCCTACAACGACGACCTGCTCGCGCGCAACGACTTCGCCGTCGAAGCGATCGACCTGCAGGTGCGCCAGGGCGAGTTCATCGCCATCGTGGGGCCCTCGGGCTGCGGCAAGTCGACGTTCATGAAGCTGGCCACGGGCCTGAAGTCGCCCAGCCGCGGCTCCATCCGCGTCGACGGCCAGCCCGTCACGGGGCCGGTGAAGATCTCCGGCATGGCGTTCCAGGCGCCGTCGCTGCTGCCCTGGCGCACGACGGTCGACAACGTGCTGCTGCCGCTGGAGATCGTGGAGCCATACCGGGGTCAGTTCAAGCAACGGCGGGCCGAGTATGAGCAGCGAGCACGTGCGCTGCTGCAGAAGGTCGGCCTCGCCGACTACGAGGACAAGTACCCGTGGCAGCTGTCTGGCGGCATGCAGCAGCGCGCCAGCATCTGCCGCGCCCTGATCCACGAGCCGAAGATGCTGCTGCTGGACGAGCCGTTCGGCGCACTCGATGCGTTCACGCGCGAGGAACTCTGGTGCATCCTGCGGGACCTGTGGTCCGAGCGGCGGTTCAACGTCATCCTGGTCACGCACGACCTGCGCGAGTCGGTGTTCCTGGCCGATACCGTGTACGTCATGAGCGCGCGGCCCGGCCGCTTCGTCGAGCGGCGCCAGATCGACCTGCCCCGGCCGCGCGAGCTGGAGGTCACCTACACCAGGGAGTTCTCGGACATCGTCCTCGAGCTGCGCGGCCACATCGGCGCGATCAGGCGCACCAGCCCGCAGGCGGAGGCCACGCCATGACCGCGCGCCGGATGCAACGCTGGTCGCCCTGGATCCTGCTGGTGCTGCTCATCGCGATCTGGCAGGTGGCGTGCTCGGCGTTGCAGGTCTCCGAGTTCATCTTCCCGAGCCCGCTGCGCATCTGGAACCAGCTGCTGGAATTCCGCGGCGTCATCGCCGCCCACGCGTGGCGCACCTTCTGGGTGACGATGGCGGGCTTCGGCCTGGCCATCGTGGTGGGCGTGCTGCTCGGGTTCCTGATCGGCAGTTCGCGCCTGGCGTACTCGGCGGTCTACCCGCTGATGACGGCGTTCAATGCGCTGCCCAAGGCCGCCTTCGTGCCGGTGCTGGTCGTGTGGTTCGGCATCGGCATCGGGCCGGCGATCCTCACCGCGTTCCTGATCTCGTTCTTCCCGATCATGGTCAACATCGCCACCGGCCTCGCGACGCTGGAGCCCGAACTCGAGGATGTGCTGCGCGTGCTCGGCGCACGGCGCTGGGACGTGCTGGTGAAGGTGGGCTTGCCGCGGTCGATGCCGTACTTCTACGGCTCGCTGAAGGTGGCGATCACGCTGGCTTTCGTCGGCACCACGGTGTCGGAGATGACGGCGGCCAACGAAGGCATCGGCTACCTGCTGATTTCGGCCGGGTCGGCGATGCAGATGGGACTGGCGTTCGCCGGGCTGGTGGTCGTGGGCGCCATGGCGATGCTGATGTACGAGCTGTTCAGCGTCCTCGAGCGGCACACCACGGCGTGGGCGCACCGCGGCTCGCAGGCGCAATGAACCGCGCCATGGAGTGCCTTCGGTGAGCTGGCACGCACGGCTGCACCTGGACCTGCAACGCGAAGGCGCGCGGACGGTGGGCCGCTTCGTGCACGAGGGACCACTGCGCGTGCTGCAGGCGCTCTATCCCGAGGGCGATGCGATCTGCCACAACGTGCTGGTGCACCCGCCCGGCGGCCTGGTGGGCGGCGACGTGCTCGAGGTCCATGTGCATGTCGGGCGCGGCGCACACGGCGTCATCACCACGCCCGGCGCTGCGCGCTTCTACCGGTCCGACGGAGCGGCCGCCATGCAGCACACGCGGCTGGTGCTGGCCGACGGCGCACGGCTCGAATGGCTTCCGCACGAGGCCCTCTGCTACAGCGGTTGCGTGGCCGAGAACCGGCTCGAGATGCAAGTGGCCGCCGGTGGCGAACTGATCGGATGGGACCTTTGCGCGCTGGGCCTGCCGGCAGCGGGCCAGCCGTTCGAGCGGGGCAGCGTGCTTCAGCAGCTGTCGCTGGGCGATGCATGGCTCGAGCGCGGACGCGTGCGGGGCGACGACGCAGCCTTGCTCGACGGACCGCTGGGTTTCGCCGGGCGACGCTGCCTGGCCACGTTGTGGTTCGCGGCGGGCACCGATCTCGGCCGGCAGCGCACCGAGGGCGCGCTGGCCGCCGCGCGCGAGGTCATCGGGGCCCACGGCCTCGCCCCAACGGCCGCAGCGACGAGCCCGCATGGCCAGGTCGTCGTCGTCCGCGTCCTGGCACCCCTGGTCGAGCCGGCGATGGAACTGCTGCGCGCCGTGCGCGACGCGTGGCGGGTGCAGCTGTGGGCCTTGCCGCCCGTGCAACCGCGCCTGTGGGCGCTGTAGCCGCCTGCCGGTCGCGTCCTACCTGCATCCTCTCCCTGCGCGTCGCGCTCGCTGGCGCTGGTCCCGCATGCACGTGCGCGCAGCGGCGCCAGGATGAAGGCCTGTGGACACACGCAAGGAGCTGATCGTGACCCGCTACCACGCCCTCCGATCCCGCAAGAGCCTGCTGTCGTTCGGGGCCGTCTCGCTGATCGCCATGTCTGCCGCCGCTGCCCAGGTGGCCGGCGCGCCTGGAGACACAGGGATCGATGACACGGGCAACTACCAGCACGAGGTGCAGGCCTGCATGAGCGGCCAGACGCAGGAGGCCCGCGACAGCTGCCTGCGCGAGGCCCGCAATGCGCACGCCGACAAGCAGAAGCGCGACCTGGACGCCGGTGCTACACCCAAGGATCGCCAAGCCAACGCCATGGCACGGTGCGAGCCCCTCAGCGGCGAGGACAAGGCCGCCTGCCAGGCGCGCGTGCTGGGCTACGGCGAAAAGAGCGGCAGCGTCGCTGGCGGCGGCGTGCTGCGCGAAGTCGAGACGGTCGTCGTGCCTCCGGGCCAGACGCAGGTGACGATCGAGCCCAAGACGCCCAACCCCGTGGTGCTGGTGCCCGAGCAGCCCGCGAACGGGCAGGGGACGACGGCTGCGCCAGGCAACACGGTGCCCTCGCAGCCGATCCAGCCGGCGCAGCCTCACCAGTAACGCGCGCCAGCGTAAGCGGGAGCCGGCGTAACAGCCGGTTTGTCCGCTCCTGTCCTACATGGAACGCCGCTGCCGCGGCTAGTCTTGCGCAGCTTCGCCACTGATCATTGGCGGAACTGCGCGGCCAAGTCACGCACGCGCGAAATACAGGAGCAGGAGAGCCCCATGGATGACAAGGAAGTGCAGCCGCAACCGGCCAACGAACCGCAGGCCCACGCCAGGCACGGGTACCGCAACGAAGTCAACTGGGAGGGCGGATCGGGCCGCCAGCCTTACAGCAACCAGGGCTCCAGGTCGAAGCCGAGTCCCTCTGCGGCGGAGGAAGTGCCGGAAGGCAATCGCGCCGAGCGCTCCGGGCGGACCCAGGAGCAACTCGAGCGCTTGAAGACGAAGCCGTGAGAGGCCGCGTCAGAGGACGTGGAACAGCATCAGCAGCACGATGACGGTCAGGGGGACGCCGAGCAGCCAGAGAATGATGGGCATGTGAAGCTCCTTGGGTTGTCGATGTTCACAAGGTACCTGCCGCGCCCCGCGCGCCTTGCCGGGCAGGCTCCGCAAAGGCGGTAGGCAGCAGCCGACGCGCCCTGTCGTCGCACACCCGGCGACGCGTGCGCCGAATACCGAGGCACCACGCGCACAAGGCCGCCCGTGCGTTCGTCTGCGCGGTGTGCGCCCCGCGCAATCCGAAGTTCACATCGCCTTGCGACACCATGACCACGCAGCGGCCTCGCCGCGTGCGTGCGCTCCATATGCGCAACGGCGCCGCAGCATTTCGCAGCGGGCGCAGCACCCGGAAAAGACTTGCTCCTACAGGGGAATCGCCCACGTCTGGGCATGATGGGCGGCACGCCAGTTGCCCGACCCAGACACCCGAATTAGGAGCCCGCCAATGCAAACGCTGATCGTCTTCTCCCACCTGCGCTGGAACTTCGTCTACCAACGGCCGCAGCACCTGCTGTCGCGGCTGGCACGACACTGGCGCGTGGTGTTCATCGAGGAGCCGATGCTCGGAGAGGCGGAACAGCGGCTGGAGCGGTTCTCGCCCGCCGAAGGCGTGCAGGTCTGGCGCCCGCACGTCACCGGCGACGCACCCGGCTTCCACGACGACCACATCTCGGTGCTGCAGAAGTTCATCACCGATGCGATCCGCGACGAGAAGATCACCGACTACTGGGTCTGGTTCTACACGCCGATGGCCGTCCCCCTGGCGGCGGGGCTCAATCCCGCCGGCATCGTCTACGACTGCATGGACGAACTGACGCTGTTCAAGAACGCGCCGCGCCAACTGGTGCAGCGCGAGAACGTGCTGTTCAAGGAAGCGGACCTCGTGTTCACCGGCGGCCCCAGCCTGTACAACTCCAAGAAGTCGCGGCATCCGAGCGTGCACTGCTTCCCGAGCAGCGTCGATGCCAGGCACTTCTCCGGCGCCAGCGGCGACCACGCACTGCAGGCCGGCATCGCGGGGCCGCGCCTGGGTTACTGTGGCGTGATCGACGAGCGCATCAACATGGCGCTGATCGACGCGATGGCCACCGCGCACCCGGATTGGCAGATCGTGATGGTGGGCCCGGTGGTGAAGATTGACCCGAACGGCCTGCCACGCCAGAAGAACATCCACTGGCTCGGCCAGCAGAGCTACAACGACCTGCCTGCGTTCATCTGCGGCTGGGACGTGTGCCTGATGCCGTTCGCGCTGAACGAGGCCACCCGCTTCATCAGCCCCACCAAGATGCTGGAGTACATGGCCTGCGGCCGGCCCTCGGTCAGCACGTCGATCCGCGACGTGGTGGAGCCCTATGGCCACGTGGTCTCGATCGCCGACACGCCGCAGGACTACGTGGCCGCGTGCGAGGCCATCCTGGCGCGGACGCCCGAGCAACAGGCCGCGCATGCCGCGGAGCTGGCACAGGCGATCGCCAAGACCTCCTGGGACCGCACCGCGCAGGCGATGGCCGACCTCATCGCCAACGCCGACCAGCTCAAGCGCGACCTGGACAAGGCGGACGAAGCCAACGCCACCATCGCCAAGGTGGCCTGAAGCCGCTGACGACCAACAACAAGGAGAACGACCATGGCCTCCATGCTCAGCAAGATGTCGCCCTCGATCACCAACATGATCCGGATGGACCACACGCACGTGATGGCGGCGTTCCACCAGTACCAGGTGGACACGCCCGCGCGGGTGAAGAAGGGACTGGCCGACAACATCTGCCTCGCGCTGGAGGTGCACGCGCAGCTGGAAGAGGAGATCTTCTATCCGGCGCTGCAGGAGATCTCCCCCGACGAGACGCTCGCCAAGAGCAAGCCCGAGCACGACGAGATGCGCGACCTCATCGCGCGCCTGCGTGCCCTGCAGCCCGGCGAGCCGGCGTTCGACACCACGATGTTCGAGCTGATGCGCGCGGTGATGCACCACGTGGCGGACGAGGAGACCCAGCTGCTGCCCAAGGCCGAGCGCCTGCTGGCCGGGCACCTGTCGGACCTGGGTGCGCGCATGACGCGCCGGCGCCTGCAACTGCTGGGCCCTCGCAGCGGCGAGCTGGCGGGCAGCATGGCGCGCTCGGTCAGCAGCGGGACGCTACTCGCGGCGGCGGGTGCACTCGCGGCGGCCGGCGGCATCATGCTCGCGCGCCGCTCCAACGCGGGCGGCGAGTGGCACAACCCGGCGCGCTGGGGCCACTGAGGCATTCGCGCCTGCCAGCAAGCCGCCTTCGGGCGGCTTTTTCGCTGGGGCACGCCGTTGGGGCGCCGTCGCTCGGTTCGGGTGCGCTGGTGGCACCATGGTGGACACCGGGGCGCGCCCGCTCGCGGCACAAACCTTGCAGACGATGGGCTGGACCCCGCGCACCCATGGAACTCACACCCCGCGAGAAAGACAAGCTGCTGGTCTTCACGGCCGCCCTGCTGGCGGAGCGCCGCAAGGCGCGTGGCCTGAAGCTCAACTACCCGGAGGCGGTCGCCTTCATCTCGGCGGCCGTGATGGAAGGGGCGCGCGACGGCCGCTCCGTCGCGCAGTTGATGAGCGAGGGCCGCACCCTCCTCACGCGCGCCGACGTGATGGAGGGGGTGCCCGAAATGATTCCCGACATCCAGGTGGAAGCCACCTTTCCGGACGGCACCAAGCTGGTCACAGTGCACCAGCCGATCGTCTGACCTGCAAGCCGCTCCAGGAGAACTCCCCATGAAGCCACCTCGCCGCGCCCTCCTCTTCGTCCTCGCGCTTGCCTGCCCGGCCCTCGTGCTGGCGCATCCCGGCACCGCCGTGCACGCACACGGCGGCTTCGTCGACGGAGCACTGCATCCTTTGACGGGTGCAGACCACCTGGTGGCGATGCTGGCGGTCGGCGCGTGGAGCGCCCTGTCGGTTCGCCAGGTGTGGATCGCACCGCTGGCATTCGTCGCCATGCTGGCGTGCGGCATGCTCGCCGGCGCTGCGGGCCTGGTGGTCCCCGGGGTCGAGCCGATGATCGCTGCGTCCCTCGTGGGCCTCGGACTGCTGATCGCGTGGCTGCGTCGGGTGCCGGCCCTTGCGGCAGCAGCCCTGGCGGGCAGCTTCGCGTTCTTTCATGGCGCCGCACATGGCACGGAGCTTGGCGCGAGCATCCCCTTGCTTGCCGGCCTGCTGGTGGCAACCGCGGCATTGCACCTGGCCGGCATCGCGGCCGGCCAGCTCGTGCTGGCGCGGCACCGGTGGTTGCCGCAGATGACCGGCAGCCTCGTGGCATTGCTCGGCATCACGCTCCTGCTGCGCCTCGCCTAGGTCGCTCACGATGTCCATGGTCCCAGGCGAACTCCTCATCGACGACGGCGCGCATGTCCTCAACCCGGGCCGGCGCACCGTCACGCTGGTCGTGAAGAACACGGCCGACCGGCCGATCCAGGTCGGCTCGCACTACCACTTCGCCGAGACCAACGGCGCGCTCGACTTCGATCGCTCGGCGGCGCGTGGCATGCGGCTGAACATCGCGTCGGGCACGGCCGTGCGGTTCGAGCCCGGCCAGCAGCGCACGGTGGACCTGGTGGACTACGCCGGCGCGCGGCAGGTGTTCGGCTTCCGCGCCCAGGTGCAGGGGAAGCTTTGATGCCGCAGCTCGGGCGCCGCGCCTATGCGGAGATGTTCGGGCCCACCACCGGCGACCGCGTCCGGCTGGCCGATACCGACCTCGTGCTGGAGGTCGAGGGCGACTACACGCTGCGTGCCGGCGGCTACGGTGAAGAAGTGAAGTTCGGCGGCGGCAAGACCATCCGCGATGGGATGGCGCAGTCGCAGCGGACACGAGCGCAAGGCGCGATGGATTGCGTCCTCACCAACGCCTTGATCCTCGACCATTGGGGCATCGTCAAGGCCGACATCGGCCTGAAGGACGGGCGCATCGCGGCGATCGGCAAGGCCGGAAATCCGGACACCCAGCCGGGCGTGGACATCGTCATCGGCCCGGGGACGGAGATCATCGCGGCCGAAGGTTGCATCGTCACCGCAGGTGGCATCGACAGCCACATCCATTTCATCTGCCCGCAGCAGGTCGAGGAAGCGCTGGCCTCGGGCATCACGACGATGTTCGGCGGCGGCACGGGCCCGGCCACGGGGACCCTCGCCACGACCTGCACGCCGGGCCCCTGGAACATCCAGCGCATGCTGCAGGCCGCCGACGCATTCCCGATGAACCTGGGCTTCATGGGCAAGGGCAACGCGAGCCAGCATGCGCCGCTGCGCGAGCAGATCGCCGCCGGTGCCATCGGCCTGAAGCTGCACGAGGACTGGGGCACCACGCCGGCGGCCATCGACACCTGCCTGGACGTGGCCGACGAGACCGACACGCAGGTGGCCATCCACAGCGACACGCTCAACGAGTCCGGATTCGTCGAGAACACGATCGCGGCGACACGCGGCCGCTCCATCTGCGCCTTCCACACCGAAGGCGCCGGGGGCGGGCATGCGCCCGACATCCTGCGCGTGGTGGGCGAGGCGAACTTCCTGCCATCGTCGACGAACCCGACGATGCCCTACACGGTGAACACGCTCGACGAACACGTCGACATGCTGATGGTGTGCCACCACCTGGACCCGGCGATCGCCGAAGACCTGGCGTTCGCGGAGAGCCGCATCCGCAAGGAGACCATCGCCGCCGAGGACATCCTGCACGACCTTGGGGCGATCAGCATGTTCTCCAGCGATTCGCAGGCGATGGGCCGCGTCGGCGAGGTGATCCTCCGGTGCTGGCAGACGGCGCACAAGATGAAGGGACAGCGCGGCTCGCTGTCCGGTGACGGCGATCCCAACGACAACCAGCGCGCGAAGCGCTACGTCGCCAAGTACACGATCAACCCCGCCATCGCGCATGGCATCAGCCACGAGGTCGGCAGCATCGAGCCGGGCAAGTGGGCCGACCTCGTGGTGTGGAAGCCGGCGTTCTTCGGCGTCAAGCCCTCGCTGATCCTCAAGGGCGGCAGCATCGCGATGGCGGCGATGGGCGACCCCAACGCCTCCATCCCCACGCCGCAGCCGGTGCACTACCGGCCGATGTTCGGTGCTTTTGGCGGCGCCGTTGCCAAGGGCTCGCTGACGTTCGTGTCGCAGGGCGCGCTCGACGCGGGCGTCGGGCAGCGCTATGGGTTGGCCAAGCAGCTCGCGGCGGTGCACAGCATCCGGCAGGTGCGCAAGCAGCACATGGTGCACAACGATTCCCTGCCGGCGATGGACATCGACCCGCAGACCTACGCGGTGCGCGCCGATGGCAAGCTGCTCACCTGCGAACCGGCCCGGGTGCTGCCGATGGCGCAGCGCTACTTCCTCTTCTGATGCTCACCATCTCCAAGTGCCTTCCCGCAGGCCGTGGGCTCGCGCCCGTGCTGCTCCGGCGCGCCGCCACGGTCGAACTCGACTGGGACGTGAGGCAGAAGAGCCGCTTCGAGGCCACGGACTCGCAGGGCCGGCGGCTCGGCGTGTTCCTGCCGCGGGGCAGCCTCGTGCGCGGGGGCGACGTGCTGGTGGCGGAGGACGGCTCGCTGGTGCGCGTGGTGGCCGCCGCGCAGCCGGTGCTGAAGGTCACGCACTGCAGCGAGCATGGGACCCCGTTCGACCTGCTGCGCGCCGCGTACCACCTGGGCAACCGGCACGTCGCGCTGGAGCTCAAGCCCGACCACCTGAAGATGGAACCCGACCACGTGCTGGCCGACATGCTGCGCGGCATGCACCTGATCGTGACGCCGGTGCAGGAACCATTCGAGCCCGAGGGCGGAGCGTATGCGCAGGGGCAGGCGCATGGCCACGAGCATGGCGGACATGGCCACTCGCACTGACGCCGGGTTGCTGCGGCTGATCTGGCTGGCATCGCCGGCCCTGCCGGTGGGGGGCTTCTCGTACTCCGAAGGGCTGGAAGCCGCGGTCGAGGCCGCACTCGTGCATGACGAGACCAGTGCCGGCGACTGGGTGCTCGCGCAGCTGCAGCTGGTGCTGGCGCAGTCCGATCTTGCCGTGGTCGCCCAGGCAGTCGACGCATTCCGCGCCGGCGACACGGCTCGCGTGGAGGCGCTTGATCAGTGGGTGCGTCGCACCCGCGAGACCCGTGAATCCCGCCTGCAGTCCGAGCAGATGGGCCGCTCATTGGGTGACTGGTCGCGATCGCTCGGCGACACGGCCGAACGGGTGGACCGCACCTATCCTGTCGCTTTCGCGGCCGTCGCGGCCGGCATCGACGCCCCGGTGCATGACGTCGTGCTTGCATTCGCCTTCGGGTGGGCCGAGAACATGGTGCAGGCGGCGGTCAAGGCCGTACCGCTCGGCCAGGGCGCGGGGCAGCGCGTGCTGCAGCGACTGGCGGCCGCGATCCCGGCTGCAGCGTCACATGCCATCGCCTTGCCCGACGAGGAGCGCCAGGCCTTCGCACCGATGCTGGCGATCCTCTCGGCGCGCCACGAAACCCAGTACTCCCGCCTGTTCCGCTCATGACCGCCCTGCACCACATCCCACGTCGCACCAAGACCTTGCCGCCGCTGCGCGTGGGCATCGGCGGCCCGGTCGGTTCGGGCAAGACGACCCTGCTCGAGATGCTGTGCAAGGCCATGCGCGAGCGCTGGGACCTGGTGGCCATCACCAACGACATCTACACGAAGGAAGACCAGCGGCTGCTCACGGTGAGCGGTGCGCTGCCGGCCGAGCGCATCCTCGGCGTCGAGACCGGCGGCTGCCCGCACACCGCGATCCGCGAAGACGCGTCGATCAACCTCGAGGCGATCGACCGCATGCTGGTCGAGTTCCCCGACGCCGACATCGTGTTCGTCGAGAGCGGCGGGGACAACCTGGCAGCCACCTTCAGCCCCGAGCTGTCGGACCTGACGATCTACGTCATCGATGTCGCGGCCGGCGAGAAGATCCCGCGCAAGGGCGGCCCCGGCATCACCAAGAGCGACCTGTTCGTGATCAACAAGACCGACCTTGCGCCGCACGTGGGGGCCGACCTCTCGGTGATGGAAGCCGACACGCGCCGCATGCGGCGCGACAAGCCCTACGTCATGACCAACCTGAAGACGCGCAGCGGCGTCGACGAGGTCGTGCGCTTCATCGAACGCAAGGGCCTGCTGGCGGCGTGCGCCTAAAATGCCCCGCTCCGGAGAGTTGGCAGAGCGGTTGAATGCACCGGTCTTGAAAACCGGCGACGTCGCAAGGCGTCCGTGAGTTCGAATCTCACACTCTCCGCCACCGGCGGGCGCTCTACTTCATGGCCGCGATCTGCGCGTCGGTCAGAAGGCCGCGGCTGGTGACCTGTGCCTGCTCCACGCTCGACAGCGTGCCGCCCGCGTAAGCGGTGGCGATGAACAGGGATGTCTTGGGCGTGTTCAGGTCGACCATGAGTCCGAAGTGGTTCTCCGGGGCGGCCTTCGCGGGCTCGTCCGTGAGCTCGTAGGCAACGACGGAATCGAGCTTCACCCGCGTCTGCGTGGCAAGGTCGGCTAGGTGCCGGTTGATGCTCTTGAAGCACGTCTCGGTGTCCGGCTGCCCTGCAGCGTTCTCGAAGTTCGAGTCGTAGATCTCGCCACAGTTGAATTCGTTGATGGTCACTGGCTTGCCGAAGAGAGCCAGCTGGTACAGCGGACCATTGGTGCCGTACCACGGGTCCATGGACAGCAGGTTGTCGTCGTAGTGCGGGTAGTTGTGGAAGCCGGTGATGTCCCACGTCACGCCCTTCTGCTGCATGTACGTGAGGAAGCCCCAGTCGCGGCCCACCACGCCGAGGATCGCCTGCTGGCCCTGCGCGTGGATGGCGTCGGCCATGCCCTTGGCGACGGACGCGAGCGTCGACGCGCAGGAGCTCGCCTGGTAAGCCGCGGTGCTGGCGCCCTGGTCGTTCCAGGAGACCTGGCCGCCGACGTCGGGGCGCAGCTGGATCTCGTTCAGGATCTCGAACTGGTGCGCGATGTCCTTCACGCCCGCGACCATGGAGTAGGTCTGGTTGTAGGCGTCGGTGTAGACGGCCGAGAGATTCTGGTTGCAGGAACTGTCCCACTGGTAGCTGTTCTGGACCACCAGTTGCACCCGCCCGCCGTTGGCATTGACCCTGGTGATCAGGTCACGCAGCGCCGTGTTGTCGCCGCTGAAGAAGTCCAGCCGCAGGACCTTGAGATTTCGGGATCCCAGCAGTGAGGCGACCTGCGCATTCGTCGCGCTCGACGCCATGTGGTTGTTGACCCCGAGCGTGAGTCGTGAGCCGGATGACGCCGCCGCGCTGCTGGCGGGCGTGACGGTCGGGGCGGGACTGGCAGTGCTGCCGGAGCCAGTGGTAGCGGAGCCGGTGGTGGTGCCAGTGGTGGCGGTGCCGGTGGAAGTGGTTGCCGTGCCAGTGGTGGCGGTGCCGGTAGTGGTGGTGCCAGCGGTGGCGCCGCGAGCGGGGGCTGTGGCGCTGGGGGCAGTGACGCTGGTAACGGTGACGCCCGGGGCAGTGACGCTCGGAGCCGCGACGCCAGGGGCTGTCGAAGTGCTAGCCGGTGCGGAGCCAAGGGTCACGCCGTTGGACAGGGATCCGGTGGTGGTCGTCGAGTCCGCGACGGCAGCGCCGCTGGGACCGGCGCCAGCGCCGCTGGTGCTGGCGCCAGCGCTGCCGTCACCGCCACCGCCGCCGCAACTCGCCAACGCTGCTGCGGCCGCCAGGCATACGCACTTGAGGGAAAAGCGTCTTGTCATCTTTGTCGCACCTAGGTTGGTTGCTGCCGAGCTGGCCAGCTCAGCAATAGGGCGCGACTCTAGGTGTGGCCCGGCCACGGCTGAGGTTCGGCACACTTGGAAACGTAACGAGGACCAGCCGGAAGCCCAGCTATTCAGCGCATCTGAAAGAGCTTTGACTGCAAACTTACGTATGGACGCAGCATTGCTCCGGCGGATCCAGCAGAGGAACTTCAGAACTGGCGGGCCCCGTAGCACTGACAGGCGCGCCGGAAGCAGATGAGCCGGCGCGCACAGGTCCTCATGCACAATGTCCAGGTGAGCTATAGCGACCTGCTGCGAACCGCGCTCGAGGAAGGGGCCACCCTGCCCAGGGCGATGGAGTACCTGCGCGGCACCGGTGCTTCACCCCTCGAAGCAGCCAGCGCCGTCCAGGAGGCCACTGGCCGCACCTGGATGGAGGCGCGCGAGGTGGTCGCGCAGTCCCGCGCCTGGGCCGGCCCGCGATCCGGCGCGTTGCCAGTCACGAAGCCTCGCGACTGGTACGGGGCGATCGGCCAGCACGGCCGATCCGGCCACGGCGCCATGAGCGTGCTGCCGCACCTGTGGCGGCCCGCGCCGCGCACGGCCAGCGGTTCCGCCCGCTGATGCGGGTGCGGCCGCTCAGTCGGCCAGGAACAGCGCCTGCAGGTCGCTGAGGAAATCGAACCCGCGGTCGCTGGGCCGCACCCACGCACCGTCCCGCACCAAAAGCCCGCGCCTCTCGGCCTCGGCCAGTTGGGGCTCGATGGCGGACAGCGGCAGCCCGGTGCGTTCGAAGAACGACGGGAGCGAGAAGCCGTCCTTCAGCCGCAGCGCATTGAGCATGAACTCGAACGGCAATTGGGCACGGCCGATCTCGTCCTCCTGCGTGATCGCCGATCCGGCGAGTGCCTTATCCATGTACAGGGCCGGATCGCGGTAACGCACTTGGCGCACGACGCGGTGCGCGAAGCTCAGCTTGCCGTGGGCGCCGGCGCCGATGCCCAGGTAATCGCCGAACTGCCAGTAGTTCAGGTTGTGCCGGCACGCGTGGCCAGGCTTGCCGTATGCCGAGACTTCGTAGCGCTGCAGGCCGGCCGCCGATGTCATCTCGGTGATGCGGTCCAGCATGGTGTAGGCGAGATCCTCCTCGGGCACTACCGGCGGGAACTTGGCGAACAGCGTGTTCGGCTCGATGGTGAGGTGGTACACGGACAGGTGCGGCGGCAGCAGCGCCAGCGCCTGCGTGAGGTCCTGCTCCAGCGCCGCGAGGTCCTGCCCCGGCAGCGCGTACATCAGGTCCAGGTTGAAGGTGTCGAACGCCAGCGCGGCTTCTTCCGCCGCGGCGATGGCCTGCGCCCGATCGTGCACGCGGCCCAATGCGCGCAGGCGCTCGTCGTCGAAGCTCTGCACGCCGATCGACAAGCGCGTGACGCCCGCGTCGCGGTAGCCGCGGAAGCGGTCCTTCTCGAACGTGCCGGGATTGGCCTCCAGCGTGATCTCGCAATCCGGCTCCAGCTTCAGCCGCGCGCGCAGGTCGCCGACCAGGCGCGCGATCGCGTCGGGCGAGAACAGGCTGGGCGTGCCGCCACCGATGAACACGCTGTGCACGGTGCGACCCCACACCAGCGGCAGCGAGGCTTCGAGGTCGGCCACGACGGCATCCAGGTAGCGCTGCTGCGGCACCTCGCCGCGCGACTCGTGCGAATTGAAGTCGC
Organism: Ramlibacter sp. MMS24-I3-19; assembly: GCF_050320135.1. Taxonomy (NCBI): domain Bacteria; kingdom Pseudomonadati; phylum Pseudomonadota; class Betaproteobacteria; order Burkholderiales; family Comamonadaceae; genus Ramlibacter; species Ramlibacter sp. MMS24-I3-19. Next base: position 320,312 of record NZ_CP190017.1, read on the forward strand.
AGTAGGGGCACTTGCGCAGGCACCACGGCAGGTGCACGTACACCGACAGCGGCGGCAACGCCGGCAGCTGCAGCAGCCCCGGCCGCATGTAGCGCTGGAGGTCGGCGACCGCGTTCACAGCCAGCGCTCGCGGATCAACTGCACCATCTGCCGCGCGGCCTGGCCGCGGTGGCTGTTGGCGTTCTTCACCTCGGGCGGCAGCTCGGCGAAGGTCTTGCCGAAGGCGGGGATGACCATCACCGGATCGAACCCGAATCCGTGCTCGCCGCGCCGCTCGCGCGCGATCTCGCCGGGCGCGCGGCCCACCGACACCAGCGGTTCGGGATCCTGCGGCGAGCGCACCGCCACCAGCGTGCTCACGAGCGCGGCGCGACGGTCTTCGATGCCGCGCATCTGCTCCAGCAGCGCCGTCACGTTGTTGTCGTCGCCCTTGGGATGGCCGAACTGCGTGGCGTAGTAAGCGGTGTCCACGCCGGGCAAGCCGCCGAAGGCCTCGACGCACAGGCCGGCGTCGTCGGCCAGCGCCGGCAATCCGCTGTGCTGCGCTGCGTGACGCGCCTTGGCGAGCGCGTTCTCGAGGAAGGTGCGGAACGGCTCCTCGGCTTCGGGGATGCCGAGCTCACCCTGCGGCACGAGGGTGATGCCCAGTGGCGCCAGCATGGCGCGCAGTTCGGCGAGCTTGCCCTTGTTGTTGGAGGCGAGGACGATGCGCGAAAGCATCCCCGATTGTCGCCGGGGTGCGATGTCCAGCCGGCGCGTCAGGTCGCGAGTGCCTGCTGCTGCAGGGCCACCAGCTCGGCGATGCCCTTCTCGGCCAGGCGCAGCAGCTGGTCCATCTCGGCGCGCGTGAACGCGATGCCCTCGGCCGTGCCCTGCACCTCGACGTAGTGGCCGGCTCCGGTCATGACCACGTTCATGTCGGTGTCGCAGTCCACGTCCTCCACGTACTCCAGGTCCAGCACCGGCGTGCCCTGGACGATGCCGACCGAGACGGCTGCGACCGGCCCGGTGATCGGGGACACCTGCAGCTTGCCGAGCTTCATCAGCTTGGACACGGCGTCCTGCGCCGCCACGAACGCGCCCGTGATCGCCGCGGTGCGGGTACCGCCATCGGCCTGCAGCACGTCGCAATCGAGGTGGATGGTGCGTTCGCCGAGCTTCTTCAGGTCGAAAACCGCACGCAGCGAGCGGCCGATCAGCCGCTGGATCTCCTGCGTGCGGCCGCTCTGCTTGCCACGTGCGGCCTCGCGATCGCCGCGGGTGTGCGTGGCGCGCGGCAGCATGCCGTACTCGGCGGTGACCCAGCCCTCGCCGCTGCCACGCTTGTGCGGCGGCACCTTTTCCTCGACCGAGGCGGTGCAGAGGACACGTGTCTGGCCGAACTCGATCAGCACCGATCCTTCGGCATGGATGGTGAAGCCGCGCGTGATGCGCACGGGCCGGAGCTGGTCGGCGGTGCGGCCGCCGGTACGGGTGAATGTCGTCATCGCGCCCATCTTAGAGGGCGCGCCGTGACGATCGCTGCGGTCAGCCCTTCTTGGCTGCGGAGCGCTTGATCGCCTCGTTGATCTCGGCGATGGACCGCTCGATGGCCTCGTCGTCCAGGTCGTCGATCAGCGTGTCCAGCACGCCCGCCTGGATGGTGGAGGCGAACACGCCGTCGGAGATGCTGTCGGTGGACACGCCATGCGTGGACTCGAAGACGTCGGGCGTCTCCCACTCGAGTGCGATGACGGTGACGTTGTCGCCGGCAGCGCCGCCGTTGCGCAGCGCGAGTTCGACCAGGTCGGGCACCGCTTCGGCCACGGCCTTGGTGGACAGCTCGCGCACGATGTCCGTCTCGGTGACCGAACTCCAGAGGCCATCGGAGCACAGCAGGATCTTGTCGCCCTGCTGCAGCGTGACCGGGCCGGTGACGTCGTACACCGGCTTGGTGGGCGAGCCGAGGCAGGTGAAGAGGATGTTGCGGTTGATGCGCGAGGGGTCGATCGCCGAGCTGGCGGCCTGCTGCTCCAGGTACGAATGGTCGCGGGTGCGGGTGAGCAGTTCGCCGGCCCGCACGACGTACAGCCGCGAGTCGCCGCAGTGCACCCAGGTGGCGCCGGTGCCTTGCAGCAGCGCGGCCACGAGCGTGGTGCGCGGCGTGTCCAGCATGCCCTTCTCGCCGGCGTACCGGATGATCTGGTGGTGCGCCGCCATCAGCGCGAGCGACAGGAACTCGGTCGGTTCGGAGACCTGCGGCTTGGCATCGCGCTGGTACAGCGCCGAGACGGTCTGCAAGGCCAGCTGGGCCGCGACCTCGCCTTCCGGATGGCCGCCCATGCCGTCGGCCAGCACGAACAGCCCGGACTCCCGCGTGTAGCAGTAGCCCATGCGGTCCTCGTTCTTCTCGCGGCCGCCCTTGCGGCTGATCTGGAAGACGGAAAACTTCATGCGGGCCTCCGCACGCTGGCGCTCCGCGCGAAGCGGGCAGGGGTGGACGAAACGGCGGCAAGGCGCATGGCGGCTACTTGGTCCTGGCCGTGCCGGTGGTGCGGCGACGGCCGTCGGCCACCATGTTGTCGAACTGCAGGCGCATCTTCTCGCCCACGGTGAGCTTGGTGTAGCGGCGCTCGCCCTCGCGCGAGAGTTCCTTCTGCAGCGCGAACACCGATTGCGGGCGGGAGAGCGGATCGAGCGACATGCACCACTCCACCACCTCGATCAGGTTGTCCGAGTACACCCCGCGCAGGCGCGACAGGGCGAGGGCCAGGCGGTCCTTCTCGAGGCGCTGGGGCGCGTCGTTGGGCGGATAGCCCTGCATGCAGGCATAGATGCACGCGCCGATGGCGTAGATGTCGGTCCAGGGGCCCATCGACGAATCGCGGCGGTACATCTCGGGCGCTGCGAAGCCAGGCGTGTACATCGGGCGGATGAAGTTGCCTTCCTTGGACAGCACCTCGCGCGCGGCGCCGAAATCGATCATCACCGCCTTGTTGTCGTCGGTGATGAAGATGTTGGCCGGCTTGATGTCCAGGTGCAGCATCTTGTGCTGGTGCACGATGCGCAGCCCGCGCAGGATCTCGTCGAAGAGCGAGCGGATGGTGGACTCGCGGAACACCTTCTGCTTCTTCAGCTCGCGGGCGGTGATCACGAAGTCCTGCAGGGTGGCTCCCTCCAGGTAATTCATGACCATGTAAACAGTTTCGTTCTCGCGAAAGAAATTCAGCACGCTCACCACGGACGCGTGAGAAATCTGCGCCAGGGAACGGCCCTCCTCGAAGAAGCTTTTCAGGCCGAGGCGGTACAGCGAGAGTTTTTCGGGCTGCACCTGGGGCAGCAATTCGCCGGGCGCGCGGGTGGCCAGCGATGCGGGAAGGTATTCCTTGATGGCGATCTGCTGGCCTTCGTTGTCGACCGCCAGGTACACGACGCCAAAGCCGCCGGCAGAGAGCTTGCGCACCACGCGGTAACCGCCGATGACGGTGTCCGGGGGCAAGGGCGCTGGCTTGACCTTTGACATAATTTCAAGTCTGTGGCCCGCAGTGGGCCGTGTTCCCGATCCCCAACCCCAGATGAGTCGATGCCAGTTTACAGCATGACCGGCTATGCAAGCGGCCAGCACAGCATTGCGCAGGCCGCGCCCGGTCAGGATTCCCGGCCCGTCGGGCATGGCAGGCTGGGACTGGAGATCCGTTCGGTCAACAGCCGCTTCCTGGACCTCTCGTTCCGGCTGTCCGAGGAACTGCGCCAGCACGAACCCGCCCTGCGCGAACTGCTGCAGGGTCGCCTGAAGCGGGGCAAGGTCGAAGTCCGCGCGGGCCTGGAGGGCACGCAGGCCGATGCCGTGCGCGAGCCCTCGGCCCGTGTGCTGCAGCGGCTGTCGTCCGTGCAGGACACCGTGCGCGCATGGCTGCCCGATGCGCGTCCCTTCAGTGTCGCGGACGTGATGCGGCTCGGCGCCACCGACGAGGCACCCGCTGCCGATCTGGGAGAGCCGCTGATGGAACTGGCGACGCGGACCGTGGCCGACCTGGTCGCAGCGCGCGAGCGCGAAGGGTCGCGCCTGGCTAGCATGCTGCTTGGCCACCTGGACCAGCTGCGCGCCCTCGCCCGCCAGGCTGCGCCGCTGGTGCCGCAGCTGGTGGAGCAGCAGCGGGCCCGCTTCCTCGAGCGCTGGAACGAGGCCATGGGTCTGGCCGAGGGCACCGCTTCGCCGGATGCCGCGCAGGACCGCGCACTCACCGAAGCCACCGCGTTCGCGATCCGCATCGACGTGGCCGAGGAACTCACGCGGCTGACGGCGCACCTGGACGAGATCGAACGCCTGGTGAAGAAAGGCGGCGACGTCGGCAAGCGGCTGGACTTCCTGATCCAGGAACTGCACCGCGAGGCCAACACCCTGGGCTCCAAGTCGGCCGCCCTGGAGCTGACCCGCATCTCGGTCGACATGAAGGTGCTGGTCGAGCAGATGCGCGAGCAGGTCCAGAACATCGAATAACCGGCTGATTGATTGATGGACTATCCCGGCAACCTGTTCGTCGTCGCAGCGCCCAGCGGCGCCGGCAAATCCAGCCTGGTGAAGGCGCTGATGGAACTGGACAAGCAGGTCCAGCCGTCGGTGTCGCACACCACGCGCCCGCCCCGCGGGCAGGAGAAGCATGGCCGCGAGTACTTCTTCGTGCCGGCCGAGGAATTCGACCGCATGGTGCTGGCCAACGGCTTCGTCGAGTGGGCGCACGTGCACGGCCACCGCTACGGCACCTCCAAGAAGATGATCGAGGAGCGCATCGCGCAGGGCGCCGACGTGATCCTCGAGATCGACTTCCAGGGCGCGCTGCAGATCAAGCGCATCTTCACCAACGCGGTGCTGGTGTTCATCCTGCCTCCCAGCTGGGAGGAGCTGCGCTCGCGCCTGGAGCGCCGCGGCGAGGACACGCCCGAGGTCATCGAGCTGCGCCTGGCCAATGCGGCCGAGGAGCTGGCCCAGGCCCCGAACTTCGACTTCGTTATAATCAACGAGCTTTTCGAACGCGCGCTCTTCGACCTGAAGGCGATCGTTCACGCCCAGCGGCTGAAGTACTCCGCCCAGCGCCGCGCGCGGGCCGCCACCTTCCAGGCCCTGAACATCCCCTGACCCGCCCCAGAGAGAGAATCCATGGCCCGCATCACCGTCGAAGACTGTCTCGAGAAGATCCCCAACCGCTTCCAGCTGGTGCTCGCAGCCACCTACCGCGCACGCATGCTGAGCCAGGGCCACGCACCCAAGATCGAGAGCAAGAACAAGCCGGGCGTCACGGCACTGCGCGAGATCGCCGACGGCAAGATCGGCCTCGAGATGCTGAAGAAGGTGCCCGGCTGAAGCCAAGCCGGACATCCCGCAAACAGCACCGCGCAGCGGTGCTTTTTGTTGGCGCCCACGGCGCGCGGAGGCTGCGGCTACATTAGGGGCGTGAGTGCCGTGCTCCCCACCTCGACGGGCAAGGGACAGCGCCCAGCCCCCGTCCTTCCAAGCCCGGCCGCGGTCAATGCGGCGGCCGCCAGCTTCGCCGCGCTCACGGCCAGGCTCGATTACCTCGATCCCGCCGACATCGAACAGGTGCGGCAGGCGTACCGCTTCGCCGACGAGGCCCACCTTGGCCAGATCCGCGCGAGCGGCGAGCCGTACATTACGCACCCGATCGCGGTCGCCGCGCAATGCGCCGAGTGGAAGCTCGATGCGCAGGCCCTCATGGCCGCCCTGCTGCACGACGCCATCGAGGACTGCGGCGTCACCAAGCCCGAGTTGATCGAGCGTTTCGGCGCGCCGGTCGCCGAACTGGTGGACGGCCTCACGAAACTGGACAAGCTGCAGTTCAACACGCGCGAGGAAGGCCAGGCCGAATCCTTCCGCAAGATGCTGCTGGCGATGGCGCGCGACGTGCGCGTGATCCTGATCAAGCTGGCCGACCGCACCCACAACATGCGCACGCTGGACGACGTGGCGCGCGAAAAGTGGGGCCGCACCTCGCGTGAGACGCTGGACATCTACGCACCGATTGCGCACCGCCTGGGCCTGAACCAGACCTACCGCGAACTGCAGGAACTCGCGTTCCGGCACCTGCGGCCATGGCGCCACACGGTGCTGGACAAGGCCGTTGCCCGCGCGCGCAGCCGCCGGCGCGACCTGATCCAGAAGGTGCAGCGAGAGGTCGAGCAGGCATTCGAGTCCGCCGGCATGAAGGTGCGCATCGCCGGCCGCGAGAAGACGCTGTACTCCATCTACAAGAAGATGGACGAGAAGCACTTGTCGTTCGCGCAGGTCACCGACATCTACGGCTTCCGCGTGATCGTGCCCACCGTCACGGACTGCTACACCGCGCTGGGCGTGCTGCACCAGATGTACAAGCCGGTGCCGGGCCGCTTCAAGGACCACATCGCGATCCCGAAGGTCAACGGCTACCAGTCGCTGCACACGACGCTGGTCGGCCCCTCCGGCGTGAACGTCGAATTCCAGATGCGCACCGAGGCCATGCACGTGGTGGCGGAATCGGGCGTCGCGGCCCATTGGCTGTACAAGGCCAGCCACCCGGGCAGCGACAGCGCCGAGCGCCTGGGCACCAAGTGGCTGCAGTCGCTGCTGGACATCCAGCACGAGACGCGTGACGCCGCGGAGTTCTGGGACCACGTCAAGATCGACCTGTTCCCAGACGCCGTGTACGTGTTCACGCCCAAGAGCCAGATCATGGCCCTGCCCCGCGGCGCCACGGTCGTCGACTTCGCCTACGCCATCCACAGCAACATCGGCGACCGCACCGTGGCCGCCAAGATCAACGGCGTCCAGGTGCCGCTGCGCACCGAGCTGAAGAACGGCGACATCGTGGAGGTGGTCACCGCCGCGATCTCGACGCCGAACCCGGCGTGGCTCGGGTTCGTGCGCACGGGCCGTGCGCGCTCCAAGATCCGCCACCACCTGAAGACGTTGGCGCAGGCCGAGTCACAGGAGCTGGGCGGCAAGCTGCTCACGCAGGCGTTGCGCGCCGAAGGCATCGAGCGCCTGCCCGCCGACGACGAAGAGCACCACGTGCTGTGGGAGAAGCTCCTGCGCTTCACCGGCAACCGCAGCCGCGCCGAACTCCTCACTGACCTGGGCCTCGGCAAGCGCATCGCCGGCATTGTCGCCAAGCGCCTGATGACGCTGATGGCCGAACGCGGCGAGAAGCCCGATGCGCTGCTGATCACGCGCGAGCGGTTCACGGCCCACGAGAACGTCTCGCAGGGTTCAGTGATCCTGGACGGCAGCGAGAACGCCTCGGTGCAGTTCGCCGCGTGCTGCCGCCCCGTGCCGGGCGATGCCATCGTTGGCTACCTCGGTCGCGGCGAGGGCCTGGTGGTGCACATGGAAGATTGCGCCGTTGCGCGCCGACTGCAGCACAAGGACAGCGAGCGCTTCATCGGTGTCGACTGGGCCGACGAGCCGGTGCGCCCGTTCGAGACCATGGTGATGGTCACCGTGGCCAACACCAAGGGCGTGCTCGCGCGCGTCGCTTCGGCGCTGGCCAGCGTCGAAGCCGACATCACGCACGTGGACATGGACGACGAGCGGGCCCAGGACGCCACCGACCTGCGGTTCCTGATCGCGGTACGCGACCGCACGCACCTGGATGCCGTGATGCGGACGCTCAAGCGCACGCCGTCGGTGATGCGCGCGCAGCGGCTGCGCGCCGGCCACTCAGGCCGTTGATTCGGCCGGTGCGGGGTACCGCACCTCCAGCACCTCGACCTCCTGCACGCCGGCCGGCGTGACCAGCTTCACCACGTCGCCTTCGTTGGCCTTGAGCAGGGCGCGGGCGATCGGCGAGATCCAGCTCACCTGCCCGTGCAGGCTGTCCGCCTCGTCGATGCCCACGATGGTGATGGTGCGCTCCGCGCCGCTCTCCTCGGCATAGGTCACCGTGGCGCCGAAGAACACCTGCGTGTGGCCGTGGTGCAGCGCGGGGTCGGTGACTTCGGCGATCTCGAGCCGCTTGGTGAGGAAGCGGATGCGGCGGTCGATCTCGCGCAGCCGCTTCTTGCCATAGAGGTAGTCGCCGTTCTCGGAGCGATCGCCGTTGCTCGCGGCCCAATGCACCACCTCCACCACCTTGGGCCGCTCCTCGTCGATCAGGTGCAGCAGTTCGGCCCGCAGCCGGGCGTAGCCCTGCGGCGTCATGTAGTTGCGACCGCCAGCAGGCAGCGGCGGCATGACCTCGTCGTCGTCCTCGCTGTCGGTCTCGCGCGTGAAGGCCTTGCTCATGCTGCAAGCATAGCGGTCGCCTCGCGTGGCGTGAGCGAGAGCACAACGCCAGCGTTCTCCTACAGCCTGCGCGGTCATCGCCTGACGGTGGCAAATGGTCCCGCTGCAAACAATCTGCTGTGATGAACCACGCAGCAGCAACCGTGCGGCCTCGCAGGGGTGGACGCCCATGAGCCTCGCCACCCAGGCGACCGGTGCCGCCGCGCAACAGGCTTCCGGCCGGCGGCCGCGCACCAATGCGGAAGCAGCGCGCTACAGCGTGCTGCGCCGGCTTGCGCCTGCGCTCAAGCACGACATGGTGGTGAACCTGCAGGCCATCGCGATGATGGCCGAGGTCCTGAGCGCGCGCATCGAGAAAGGGTCCCCGACGGTGGCCGAACTCGAGGGCAGCATCAACAAGATGAACCGCCTCGCGCGTGACGCAGTCATGACGTCCTTGAAGGTCGCGGCGTGGATCTCTCCCTCGGAAGAGGAGACGGTGCGCCTGCGCGAGGGCGTGGACGACTGCGTGGCCCTGCTGCGCAGCAGCTTCAACTTCCGCGGCTGCACGCTCGCCAACGAAGTGCCCGATTCCGAATTCGAGGTGTCGCGCGTCGCGTTGCGAAACCTGGTGGCAGCGTCGCTGCTGTCGCTGGCCGATGCCGCGGCGGTGCCGAGCGACCTCGTCCTCACCGCGGAGATCTCGCCCGGTTTCGCGGTGCTCACGGTGCGCTGCTCGCCTCGCCAGTCCGGCGACGGTTCGGGCGTGGACGCCATCGCCGTCCAGCCGGGTTACCGCGCCGTCGACTGGAACGACGTGCAGGCGTTGGCGCTGGCCGAAGGCATCGAGCTGTTCCGCACGCAGGAGCAGATCGTGATGCGCATCCCGCGCATGGTGGCCACCAGCCCGCTGCAGATCGCGCCGGTCTGAACCGGCTTCGCTTCAGGCTTCCGCTTCGACGGTCAGCCCGTCGATGAACGACTCCAGCTCCTCGATCGGCAGCGGCCGGCAGAACAGGTAGCCCTGGTACGCGTGGCAACCATGCTGCGCCAGGTAGTCGCGCTGGTCCTCGGTCTCCACGCCTTCCGCGATGACTTCGAGGTCCAGGCTGTGGGCGAGGTTGATCACCGTGCGTGCGATGGCGGCATCGTTGGCATCCGTGAGGATGTCCTTGACGAACTCGCGGTCGATCTTCAGCTGGTCCAGCGGCAGGCGCTTGAGGTACGACAGCGACGAGTAGCCGATGCCGAAATCATCGAGCGACAGCGCCACGCCCATGTCCTTCAGGCTGCCCATCTTGGCGATGGTCACCTCGATCCCGCTGGCCAGCAGGCTTTCGGTCAGCTCGAGCTTCAGCTTGCCGGGCTGCACCCGCCACTGCTCGACAACGCCCATCACCTGATCGACGAACTCGGGGTCGCGGAACTGCCGCACGCTCACGTTCACGGCGATGCTCAGGTGGCGGCGGTCGGGACGCCGCTCCCAGGCCGACAGCTGCGCGCACGCCTGGTCGAGCACCCAGCGGCCGATCGGGATGATCAGCGAGGTCTCCTCGGCCGCGGCGATGAACTGGTCGGGCGGGACCACACCTCGGTGCGGGTGCACCCAGCGCAGCAGCGCCTCCACGCCGAGCATCTGGCCGTCGGGCCCCACCTGCGGCTGGTAGTCCACGCGGAACTGGTTCTCGCGCCAGGCCTGGCGCAGGTCCGCCGCGAGCGTCGCGTTGGCCGTCACCACGGCCTGCATCTCGGGGTCGAAGAAGCACACCGTGTTGCGCCCGGCGCTCTTGGCCTGGTACATGGCCAGGTCGGCTTGCTTGAGGAGCTCGCTCACCGTACGGTCACCGCTGCCGAACAGCGTGACGCCAATGCTGCAGGTGCTGTGGTGCAGGTAGCCGGGCAGCACATAGGGCTCGCCCAGCGCGGCCAGGATGCGCTCGGCCACGGCCCGCGCGCCCTTGGCCGGGTCCAGCGGCTTGTCGCCACGGTTCTCCAGCAGGATCACGAACTCGTCGCCCCCGAGGCGCGCCACCGTGTCGCCCTTGGCCACGCAGGACCGCAGGCGCTCGGCCACCACCTGCAGCAGCATGTCGCCCTTCTGGTGGCCGAGCGTGTCGTTCAGCACCTTGAAGTTGTCGAGGTCGATGAACATCAGCGCGCCTTCGCGTGGGCGTGCCGGATCGGCCAGCGCGGCATGCAGGCGGTCCATCAGCAGCTGGCGGTTGGGCAGCTTGGTGAGCGCATCGTAGAACGCCAGGTGCTGGATCTTCTCCTCGGCCAGCTTGCGCTCGGTGACGTCGCGGCCGACCGCCACCCAGTGCGTGAGCTTGCGTTCCTTGTCCCAGACCGGCGAGACGTCGAGATCGACCCAGTAGGGCTCGCCGTTCTTGCGGTAGTTGATCAGGTCGACGCGTGCGGGCCGCCACTCCTCCATCGCGACGCGGATCTGGTCCAGCGCGCGGCGCTGCGTGTTCGGCCCCTGCAGGAGCCGCGGGCTGCGGCCCAGCACCTCGTCGCGGCTGTAGCCCGTGCGGCGCTCGAAGGCCTCGTTGACGAACACGATGCGCGGCCCCGGCTCGCTGAAGGGGCCGGCCTCCGTGATGATCACGATGTCGTTCAGGCGCGAGATGCTGCCTTCCAGCAAGCGCAGCTGTTCCTGCGACTTGCGGCGGCTGGTGACGTCGCGCAGGTGCACCGCCATGCCGCCCGCGAAAGGGAAGCCGCGCACCTCGAACCAGCGGGCCAGCCGGGCGTCGAGCTCCTCGAACTCCAGCGGCTTGCTGCCGCTGCAGGCGCCGCGGAACTGTTCCTCCAGCCGCAGCCGCACCGTCTTCTGGAACGAGTTCCAGAAGCGGCGGCCCAGCAGCTGGCGGCTGTCCGCCCCCAGCAGTCTCTCCGCCTCCTCGTTGAGGTAGGTGTAGAGGCCATTGCAATCCACGGTCGCGAACGCCTCGCCACTGCCAAGCGCCGCGCCCATGCGCAGCAAGGTGTCAGGGCGCGAACCGCGCGGCGCGATCTCCTGGATTGCACCCTGCACGGCAGCGATGTTCCCCTGCGTGTCGCGCACGGCCTGGCCCAGCACGCGCACCCAGGCGCGGCGTCCGTCGAGCCGCACGATCTGCGCTTCCTCGTCGAAAGCCTCGCCTTCGCGCCGGCACGCGTCGAGCAATGCCGTGAGCTTGGGCTTGTTCTCCGCCGCGAAATGCAGCAGCGGGTCGGCCGCAGGCGCGTAGCCTTCAGGCGCCCCGTGCAGGTGGGCCAGTTGCGCCGACCAATGCAGCGCACCGATTGCAGTGTCGAGCCGCCACACGCCGATCGATGCGGCGCGCTCGAGCATGGCTAAGAGGCCGGCGTCCTGCGCCTGGTCCGGGATCGGCATCACTGGTGGTGTCGCAAAAGGTCGGGGCCCGCAGGCCCCGCATCGATGGTAAGGCGCGGAGGCAGCGCGGCCGGTAGGTTGCGTCCTACCCGAGGTCGGGCGCACGTCCCGGCAGTGCAGTGCTGAGCCACGCATAGAGTGTTCACAGCTGAAACCGTCCCTTACCTGCTTCCGTGCCCTCCTGCCTGCGCGCCTTCGTCGTCGAGGACAACGCCACCTTGCGCGAGCAGCTCGTCGGTGCGCTGGAGGAACTCACCTGCGTGCAGGTGATCGGCAGCTGCGGAACAGAGGACGAAGCGCTGGCCTGGCTCGCAACCGGCCAACCCTGGGACCTGCTCATGGTCGACCTGTTCCTGCGCCAGGGCAGTGGCATGGGCCTGGTGCAACGGGTTGCGCCGCGGCAGGCTGAACAACGCCTCGTGGTGTTCAGCAACTACGTGAATGCGGGCGTGCGCAAGCGCTGTGCGCAGCTGGGAGTGGATGCCGTGTTCGACAAGTCCACGGAGATCGACGCGTTGGTCGACTACTGCGCGCGCCGCTGCGCGCAGGTGGCGGCCACGCTGCAGCCGGCCAAGGCCTGAGGGCGCAGGCGCGCAAGTCACGCCAGCGGCCCGTCGCGCTGCAGCAGCAACGCCAGCTTGTCTGCGGGCAGGGGTTCGCTGTAGAGGAAGCCCTGCGCATGGTCGCAGCGCAGCGCGAGCAGCTCGCGCGCCTGCTCGCGCGTTTCAACGCCTTCGGCCACCACCTTCAGGCCAAGGTTGCGAGCCAGGTTCACGCAGGTGCCGACGATGTCCCGGTAAGCGGAGTCGACGGCAATCTTGCGGATGAACGACCGGTCGATCTTCACCTCGTCGATGGGCAGCGTGACGATGTACGCGAGGGACGAGTAACCGGTGCCGAAGTCGTCGATGGCCACCGGGATGCCAAGCGCGCGAACCTGCGTCAGCACGTCGATCGCCTGGTCCATGTTGCCGATCAGCACGCTCTCGGTGACTTCGACACCCAGGGCCGCGGCATTGCCGCCAATGGCCGACAGGGCCTCACCCAGATGCCGCACCAGTTCGCCATGGCGCAACTGTGCGGCCGCCACGTTCACCGCGATGCGGGGCGCCGGCAAACCGGCCGACTGCCAGCGCTGCCAGTCGGCGACGGCGCGCAGCATGATGTGGCGCCCCACCTCGCGGATCAGGCCGGTGGCCTCCATCGCGGGCACGAACTCCGATGGCGGCACGAGTCCGCGCTCCGGGTGCACCCAGCGGATCAGTGCCTCGACGCCGACGATGCGGCGACTGGCCATGTCCACCTTGGCCTGGTAGAAGTTGACGAACTCGTTGCGCTCTAACGCCTGGCGCAACTGCGGCTCCAGCCGGTAGTGCGCACTGGCGGCGGCATCCACGGACTTGTCGAAGAATGCCGCGGGCTCGTCGCGCTCGATGGCCAGCTGCAGCGCGGCGTCGGCCGCGTTCACCACGTCGTCCAGCGTTCGCCCATCGTCGGGAAACGCCGCGAAGCCCAGGTGCACGGGGCAGACGATGGTCAGCCCGCTCACGGTGTAAGGAGCCTGCAGTTCGGCCGACAGATCGGTCGCCTGCATGGCAGCGAACGCATTCGCATCGAGGTCGGGGAAGAACAGCAGGAATAGTCCCCGCTTGATGCGGCCGATGAAGGCCCGGCCCTCCGCCAAGCGTCGCAAGCGGTCCGCCACCTGCGTGAGCAACCCGTCGGCGACCCGGAAGCCGTGCGCGGAACTGATCTGGGTCAGCGCGCGCATGCGCACGAAACAGACCACCCCGCGCGCCGGCTTGGCGGATTCGAACTGGCCTTCGAACTGCAGCCAGTTGGGCAGCCCGGTGAGCCGGTCAGTGCGGGTTGCGATGCGCAGATCCTGCCTCAGCTTCAGCTGGGTGCTCATGGTGCGGGCCAGCGTTTCCAGCTGCGCGCGCTGGGCGGCGGTGAGCGCGCGCGGCACCGAATCCATCACGCACAGCGTGCCCGCGGCGCTGCCATCGCGAGTGCGCAACGGCACGCCCGCATAGAAGCGCACCGGCGGGGACGAGGGCCCGTGGACTCGCGTATCGAACCAGTTGACCTGCGCGGTGTCCGGGATCTCCAGGATTCGCTCGCTGTCGCTGATGGTCCAGGAGCAGAAGCTGCGGCCGCGGGCCACCTCCGTCACCGGGATCCCCACGCGCGCCCGGTACCACTGCCGTTCTGCATCGACGAACGTCAGGGCCGCCATCGGCGTGCCGCAGATCTGGGCCGCCAGTTGCACGATGCCCTCGTCCACGTCCTCGGCCGGCGTGTCCATGACGCGCAGTTCAGCCAGGTGGGACAGGCGCTCGGCCTCGTCGGACGGCACCAGTGCCGCCGTGTGCAGCGTGCCCGGCACCAGCGACAGCCGGGCTGCCGTACCGCCGTTCGAACGCGTCAGCGCCCGTCGCAGGATCGGTGCGATTTCCATGTGCAGGGTCCTCGCGGCCACCTTTCCCAACGCCACTCCCCGCCCGGGAAGTTGTGAGGAAAGTTATCAACGTGCGGCGAATGTAAGAACTGCCGAGTTGGCCGCCGTGTCAGCCGTCGCGCGGTAGACCTGTAGGACAGCGCCCAGCGCGTGACATCCGTCCGCTCTGGTCGGGGTGAGCTTTCTCAGCCCCCAGCATTGCGGCAGGCCAGCCGCATCGCGTGCGCGTCTCAGCGGGCGCGGTGCGCTGCGATGTGGTCGCAGAGGCTGGCGAGGGACGCGAAGATCTTCTCGTTGTCGGCATCGTCGGCGCGGAGCTGGACCCCGTAGCGCTTGGAGACCACGAGGGACACCTCGAGGATGTCGATCGAATCGAGTCCCAGGCCGTCGCCATAAAGCGGCGCCGCAGGGTCGATGTCCCCGGGAGCGATCTCCAGGTTCAGTTCGGTGACCAGCAGGCTGGCCACTTCGTGCAGCAACTCGGTGTCGGCAGTCTTCATGGGCGCGCTCGGAGGCGCCTGTCGGTCAGGCGCAAAGGGTGCAGGCAGTTTATCAACGCGACCGTGGGCCGCTCCGTGTCGGTCCACGCACCCGGCCATCGAGGTACCTGTGCACGGCCGACCTGCGGCGCGGCCGCGTCGGGCCAAGAAAACGGCACCAGCAGCCGTGCTGCTGGTGCCGTCAAGTGTGGTGCGGCTGGCAGGATTCGAACCCACGACCCCTTGGTTCGTAGCCAAGTACTCTATCCAACTGAGCTACAGCCGCGCAGCCCGCAAGTATAGCAGCTGCCGGGCCCCCGCCCGGCGCCGGCTACCAATCCTGGCGCGTGGGCTCGAAATCGGGGTGCTGCGGCGCCATGGCGCGGTCAGCGTCCTGCTGCGCGAAGAGCCGCTGCAGTTCTTCCCTCATCTTGCGGTCCGCGGCCGCTGCGCTGGCTGCTGCTGCCGCTGCATTGGCGGCGCTGACCAGGGGCGCCGGCGCCGACACCACGTCGCGACTCTCGAGCCAGCTGCCCGGCTCGGGCAGGCGCGGATGCGGCGTGGGATCGACCAGCTGGAACTGCCACGAGAAGCCGCGCAACCACGTGTGCGCCAGCGGTTCGACGGCGAGCAGGCGCTGCTCGAAATCTTCCTGGAACGCGAGGAACAGCTTCGGCAGCCGATCGTCCCAGTGCTGGACTAGCAGGCGCACGTGCAGCGGATTCCCAGGGCCGGGCATCTCGACGGCCTCGGCGCCGATCCAATGCACGGGGATGCCATTGCGGCTGAGGCTCTGCCGCAGGGCCAGGCGCAGCAACTCGCGGCGCATGTTGGCGGGCGGGATGGAGGACATGGGCGGAGGCGTGGCGGGCGCGCGAGAAGCGGCCTTGCGCGGCCGGCTCGAACCACTGCCCGGTATTCCGAACAGCTTGCTGAAGAACCCCATGGCTGATCGCCCTCCTCGCCGGGTCTGGCCCGGTCTGTGGCGCTCAACTATAGGGGAGCGGCTTAAGCAATGCCAGAGGGAGGTCCAGCGGTGATGCGTCCGCGCATCTGGGCCGCGACGTGTCGTGCAAGCGTGGGGCTGGTAGGGCGTGCTGGACTTGAACCAGCGACCAAGGGATTATGAGTCCCCTGCTCTGACCAACTGAGCTAACGCCCCACTCGCGCCGATTGTAGGGAGCCGCTTGCATCGGCCGGCGCCGTGCCGATGCGCGAGGTCACCCCTTCTGGTGGCTGAGAGCGTTGCTCACCAGCCGCGACGTGATGTCGACGATCTGGATCATGCGGTCGTACGGCATGCGAGTGGGGCCTATCACGCCGAGCGTGCCGACCACCTGGCCATCGACTTCGTACGGAGCACTGACCACGGACAGTTCCTCGAACGGCACCACCTGGCTTTCGCCGCCGATGAAGATGCGCACGCCCGCGGCCTGGCTGGAGATGTCGAGCAGGCGCATCAGCTGCGTCTTCTGCTCGAACAGCTCGAACGCCTTGCGAAGGTGCGACATGTCGCTGGAGAAGTCGGACACCGACAGCAGGTTGCGCTCGCCGGAGATCACGACGTCGTCATGGGCCTGGTTCATCGCCTCGGAGCTGGCATCCACCGCCGTCTGCATCAGCTGCACGATCTCGCCTCGCAGCTCCTCGACCTCGGTCTTCAGCCGCTCGCGCACCTGCTCGATGGCCATCCCGGCGAAGTGCGAGTTGATGTAGTTGGCCGCCTCCACCAGTTGCTGCTGCGTGTAGTCGGTTTCGGTGAAGACAACCCGGTTCTGCACGTCCCCATCCGGCGACACGATGATGACGAGGTAGCGGCGCGGTGAGAGCTTCAGGAACTCGATATGCCGGAACACCGAACTGCGCCTCGGCGCCATCACCACGCCCACGAACTGGGACAGGTTCGACAGCAGCTGCGCGGCATTCGCGATCACGCGCTGCGGCTGGTCGGGCGGAAGGCTGGGCGCGGTGAACTGCTCGCGTTGCACGGTGAGCATGGTGTCCACGAACAGGCGATAGCCGCGCGCGGTGGGGATGCGCCCGGCCGAGGTATGCGGGCTCGCAATGAGACCCAGCTCCTCGAGGTCCGACATCACGTTGCGGATGGTGGCCGGCGACAGCTCGAGTCCGGAGGCCCGCGACAGCGTTCGCGAGCCCACCGGTTGCCCGTCGGCGATGTAGCGCTCGACCAGCGCTTTCAACAACAACTTGGCACGGTCATCGAGCATGGTGAGCGGGGGTTGCAATCATTTTAATGATGTAATTTGCATTGATGACACTCCTGTTCCGCCAGGTTGCGCTGATCGGCAAGTACCACGCCGTCGCCGGCGGGGCAGCCGGCAGTCGCGCCGCGCTGGAGGACATCGCCAGCTTCCTGGTCGCCGAGGGCTGCCAGGTGTTCCTGGAACACGACACGGCCACGGCATCGGGCATGGTGGGCTATCCCGTGCTCGACGTCGCCGGCATCGGCGCGCAATGTGACGTCGGACTGGTGGTGGGCGGCGACGGCACCATGCTGGGCATCGGCCGCCAGCTTGCCAGCTTCGGCGTGCCCCTCATCGGCATCAACCAGGGTCGCCTCGGGTTCATCACTGACATCCCGCTCGACAACTACCGCCAGGTGCTCGCGGCCATGCTGCGCGGTGAGCACGAGGAAGACCGGCGCACGATGATGCAGGCCTGCGTCATGCGTGGCGGCGATTGCGTGTTCAAGGCGCTCGCCATGAACGACGTGGTGGTCAACCGCGGCGCCACCTCCGGCATGGTCGAACTGCGCGTGGAGGTCGATGGGCACTTCGTGGCCAACCAGCGCGCCGACGGCCTGATCGTGGCATCGCCCACGGGGTCGACGGCCTATGCGCTCTCGGCGGGAGGGCCGCTGCTGCACCCTTCCAACCCGGTGTGGGTGCTGGTGCCGATCGCGCCGCACACCTTGTCCAACCGGCCGATCGTGCTGCCCGACAGCGGCGAGATCGCCATCGAACTGGTGGCCGGGCGCGACGCCAGTGCCAATTTCGACATGCAGTCCCTGGCATCCCTGCTGCACGGCGATCGCATCCTGGTTCGCCGCTCGGAACACCAGGCCCGGTTCCTGCACCCCAGGGGCTGGAGTTACTACGACACGCTGCGCAAGAAGCTGCACTGGAACGAGGGGGGATCGTGAGCCTCAAGCGCATCACGTTGCGCGACTTCGTCATCGTCCGCGAGCTCGAGCTCGACCTGGGCGACGGCTTTTCCGTCCTGACCGGCGAGACCGGCGCGGGCAAGTCCATCCTGGTCGATGCGCTGCAACTGGCGCTCGGCGCGCGCGCCGATGCGGGGGTGGTGCGCGAAGGCGCCGCCCGGACCGAGATCGGCGCCGAATTCGACAACGTTGCGGCCTTGTCAGGCTGGCTGGACGAAGCAGGCTTCGAGGCCGGCGAGTCGCTGCTGCTGCGGCGGACCATCGATAGCCAAGGGAAGAGCCGCGCCTGGATCAACGGCAGTCCCGCCACGGCGACGCAACTGCGCGAACTGGGCGAGCGGCTGGTCGACATCCACGGCCAGCATGCGTGGCAGAGCCTCACGCGGCCAGAGGCCGTGCGCGACCTGCTCGATGCCTACGCCGGCGTTTCGACAGCTCCGCTGCAGCAGCTGTGGCAGGCGTGGCGCAGCGCACAGAAAGCGCTGGTCGACGCGCGCCAGGCGCAGGACACGCTGCAACGCGAACGCGAGCGTCTGGCCTGGCAGATCGGCGAGGTCGACAAGCTCGCGCCGGGAATGGACGAATGGGACGGCCTGAATGCCAGCCACACGCGGCTGTCGCATGCGCAGGCGCTGCTCGAAGCCGCGCGCGGTGCCCTGGAGTCGCTCGAAGGCGAGGACGGCAGCGCGACGTCGTTGCTGACGCAGGCGCATGCAGGGCTGCAGGGGCAGGAGCACCTGGAGCCCGAATTCCGCGCCATCGCCGAGGTGCTGTCTTCCAGCCTCGCGCAGGCGGAAGACGCTGCGCATTCGCTGCACGCGTACCTGCGCAAGACCGACCTCGATCCTGACCGGCTGGCCGAACTGGACGAGCGCATGGGCCTCTGGGTGTCGCTGGCACGCCGCTACAAGCGGACGCCTGCGGAACTGCCCGCGTTACTGGCAAGCTGGAAGGACGAGCTCGCCCGCCTGGATGCAGCCGCCGACCTGGCAGCCCTGGATGCCGCAGAGAAGCGGGAAGGCCAGGCCTACACGGCAGCCGCCACGAAACTGTCCAAGGCGCGCGCGAAAGCGGCCCCACAACTTGCCAGGGCCATCACGCAGGCGATGCAGGGCCTGGGCATGCAGGGCGGCCGCTTCGAAGTGTCACTGCAACCGCTGCCCCAGCCCGGGCAGGACGGCCTCGACGATGTGTCGTTCCTTGTGGCGGGCCATCCGGGCGCAACGCCGCGACCCGTGGGCAAGGTCGCCTCCGGCGGCGAACTCTCGCGCATTGCGCTGGCCATCGCGGTCACCACCAGCCAGCTGGGCACGGCGCAGACGCTGATCTTCGACGAGGTCGACGCCGGCGTGGGCGGAGCCGTGGCGGAAACAGTCGGGCGCCTGATGAAGCAACTCGGCCGCGATCGCCAGGTGCTGGCCGTCACGCACCTGCCGCAGGTGGCGGCCTGCGCCGACCATCATCTGGTGGTGGCCAAGCAAGCAGAACGCGCCGGCACCACCAGCTCGGTCGCGCCCGTGCAGGGCGAGCAGCGCGTCGCCGAAGTCGCGCGCATGCTGGGCGGCGAGCGCCTGTCGGGGACGACGCTGGCCCACGCCAAGGAGATGCTCGGCAGCGGCGCGGGTGCGCCATGACGCTCGATCTCGTCCTCATCACCGGCATGTCCGGCTCGGGCAAGTCGGTGGCACTGCGGGCGCTCGAGGATGCAGGCTACTACTGCGTCGACAACCTGCCCCCGGAGCTGCTGCTGCCCTTCGTCGACCTGGAACAGGCCAACGCGGGCAAGCACGTCGCCATTGCGATGGACGTGCGCAGCGCCACGTCGCTGCCGCTGGTGCCCACGCAACTGCGCGAACTGCGGTCGCGCGGCGTGCACATCCGTTCGCTGTTCCTCGATTCCACTACCGACACGCTGGTGCGACGTTTCTCGGAGACGCGGCGCCGCCACCCCTCTCGCGCCAGGGCGAGCAGGACAGCGACCCGCTGCTGCGGCAGCGCGCGCTGGTCGATGCCATCGAACTCGAACGCGAACTGCTGGCCGACCTGCGCGAGCAGGCCCATGTCATCGACAGCAGCACGATCCGGCCCGCCCAGCTGCAGTCCGACGTCAAGACGCTGCTGTCCGCGCCGGCCAGCCAGCTCACGCTGGTGTTCGAGTCCTTCGCCTTCAAGCGCGGGATTCCGGTGGATGCCGACTACGTCTTCGATGTTCGGATGCTGCCCAACCCGCACTACGAGCCGGCCCTGCGCGACCTGACCGGGCTGGATCGGCCCGTGGCCGAATTCCTGCGAGCCCAGCCCAGCGCCCAGCGCATGTACGAAGACATCGAGCGCTTCCTGCAGCAGTGGCTGGATCCGCTCGCCCGCGACCAGCGCAGCTACGTCACGGTCGCCATCGGCTGCACGGGCGGCCAGCACCGGTCGGTGTACCTGGTCGAGCGGCTCGCGTCCACGTTCAAGACGCGCTGGACGACGCTCAAGCGCCATCGCGAGCTGGAGCGCTCCTAGCCCCCCAGCAATCTGCGCACGGGCGCAGGCAGGCCCAGCGCCGGCCACTGCTGCGGCGTGAACCAGCCGCCCTCTTGCCGACGCAATGCTTTCCGGTGCACGCGTGCCTGCACGGGATGCAGGTGCAGGTCCTTGTGCGTGAGGACGTGGACGAACGCGGATTCGTCTCGTGCGTCGTCGCGCGCGCTCTCCGGCAATGACTGCGCGAGTGCCTCGCGCGAGTCGAACACTGGCAGGCAATACAGCCCCGCCCACACGCCCGGCGTCGGGCGCTTCTCGAGCCAGATGGCGCCGTCTGTGGCCTGCGCCTGCAGCAGCCAGAGCGATTGGGACGAGCGCTTCAGCTTGCGGGTCTTCACGGGGAAGCGCTCGGGATCGCCTTGCACCAGGCCTCGACACGAGGCCTGCAACGGGCACAGCAGGCAGTTGGGATTGCGAGCCAGGCACACCGTGGCCCCGAGATCCATCAGGCCCTGCGTGTAGGCGGGCATCTCGTCCGACGTGTCCGGCACCAGGGCGTTGGCTCGGTCCCAGAGGGCCTTTTCGCTGGCGCTGCTCGCGAGGTCGGCGTCGAAGGCCAGAACGCGCGTCAGCACGCGTTTGACGTTGCCGTCCAGGATGGCCGTCCGCTCACCGAAACAGAACGCTGCGATTGCAGCCGCCGTGGACCGTCCGATGCCCGGCAACCGTCGCAAGCCTTCGCTTGTCGACGGGAACGAACCGCCGTGCAGGGCCGCGACATCCTGCGCGCACCGGTGCAGGTTGCGCGCGCGGCTGTAATAGCCCAGGCCGCTCCACAACGCGAGCACTTCATCGAGCGGCGCGGCGGCCAACGCCTGCACGTGCGGGAAGCGCGCGAGGAACCGGTCGTAGTAGCCCAGGACCACGGAGACCTGGGTCTGCTGCAGCATGATCTCCGACAGCCATACGCGATAGGGATCGCGGGTGTTCTGCCAGGGAAGGAGGTGGCGGCCGTGCGATCGCTGCCAGCGCACCACGTCCCCGGCAATGCCCGAGGACGCGACGGTCATGCGCGTTTGCGTTCGGGCTCGGGTGCGACGGCTGCCTCGCTCGGCGTGGAGACCAGGTGGGCCGTGAGCTCGGACCAGCTTGGCATCGAGCTCGTCGATCGCGGTTTCCTGCGATTCGATCTCGCCGATGCGGTCGTCCAGGCCGCTGGCCGCCTGCTGGATGCGCTCGATGGCCTCCAGGCGGCGCGTGAAGTTGCGGCGGCGCTCGCGCAGCTGTGCATCCAGCTGCGCGGCCGCGGCCTTGTTCCACAGTTCCACCTCGCCGAGCGCGGACTCGTACACGACCCGCAGGCGCGTGGCCAGCGCGCGCACCAGGCGATCGGCGAACTCGGGTTGCGCGAGCCGCAACGCATTGCCGACCCCCAGGTACTGCTGGTGGCTGCGCTCGACGAGCTCGAGATCGCGCTCGTAGCGGGCGAGGTCCGGCTCCTTGGGCGGCTGGAGCGAGAACCCGTACTCGGCGTTCAGCTGGCGGAAGGTGCCCGTCAGCATGGACTGGATCTCGTTGCTGGTGGACTGCGCCTTGCGCAGGCCCTCGCGCAGGCGATCGAACGTGAGCGCGTAGGCGCGTCGCACGCCCAGCTTGATGCCGGGCTGGCGCAACTGCTTGGTGAGCTCGGCCATCTCGGTCTTCATCGTGGCCGTGCCGAGCATCGCGAACACTTCACGCAGCAGCTTCAGATGGACCGAACGCACCGCGTGGATCTTCGCGCCGCTGACGTCGAAGTCGCGCTGCTCCTGCTCGATGCGCGACCGCATGTGGCGGATCACCGAGGTGTTCTTGCCCCGCAGGCCCTTGAGTTCCTGCATCTGCTCGGCGAGATCGCGACGGCGGATGTTCAGCGCGCGGCCCGCTTCGGTGCGCAGCTCCGCGATGTTGGTGGCGACCGCACCGCGCAGGATCTTCTGCCGCTGGCCCATGACGCCCTCGCCGAGCGCCTTCTCCAGCGTCGGCAGGTTGCTCGACGCCAGCAGTTCGGCGTCGTTGTTCACCTTGGCGACCAGCGCCTTCTGCGCCGAAACCGGGATGACCTGGTCCTTCGAGATGCCGAGAATCTCGGCCGAGTTGGCACGCTGGCGGTCGATCTGCGCCTGCACCTGGGCCTCGGTACTGAGCGAGTCCCACATGGTGTCGATCTTGTTCAGGACCACCAGGTGCGAGCCGCCGTCGTCGCTGTCCGTGATCAGGTGCTCCTTCCAGATCGCCAGGTCGGACTTGGTGACGCCGGTATCCGCGGCCAGGATGAAGACGACCGCATGGGCCTGCGGGATCAGGTTGACTGTCAGCTCAGGCTCGGCACCTATAGCGTTGAGGCCCGGCGTGTCGAGGATCACCAGACCCTGCTTGAGCAGCGGGTGCGCGATATTGATCAGGGCGTGGCGCCAGCGCGGAATCTCCACCAGGCCGTCGGCGCCCACCATCGGGTTGTCCTCGGGCGAGTCGTCGTGCCACAAGCCCAGCGCGCGGGCTTCGTCCTTGCTGACATGGCGAACTTCAGAGACCTTCTCGAAGGCCTGCGCGAGCTGGTCCGGATCGTTGACATCCAGGTCCAGGCGGGTCCACTTCTCGGGCGCCAGCCGCCACTCCATCAGCGGTTGCGGCTGCAGGCGGGTCTCGATCGGCAGCAGGCGCAGGCAGGGCGGCACCTCGGCGTCGTAGCCCAGTTCGGTCGGGCACATCGTGGTACGGCCGGCACTGGCGGGCATGATCCGGCGCTTGTAGCCGGCGAAGAAGATCGCGTTGATCAACTCCGACTTGCCGCGCGAGAACTCGGCGACGAAGGCCACCATGACCTTGTCCGAGCGCACCTGCGTCTCGAGGCGGCGCAGCCGCTCCTCGATGGCGGCGTCCAGCAGCTCGTGGTCCTTCAGCCACTCGGACAGCAACTTCAGGCGCAGCGCGAACTCACGCCGCCACGCACCATGCTGGTCGAATTGTTCGTTGAAGGAAGTGCCCACTACGTCCCCGTCTGCTCTGAATGACTATACATCGAGCCCAGCCGTGCCGTTACGGTTTCTGGCAACTCGGGCAGTAGAACGTTGCGCGTTGTCCCTGACGGATGCCGCGGATCACGGTGCCGCAGGTCCGGCATGGCTGCCCCGCCCGCCCGTAGACCATCGCCTCGAGCTGGAAGTAGCCAGACTCGCCGTTGGCATTGGAGAAGTCGCGCAGGGTGCTGCCGCCCTTCTGCACGGCGCGCGCGAGCACGTCGCGGATGGCCGCATGCAGCTTGCGCGCACGCGGCCGGCTCAGGCGCGAGGCGCTGAGTGTCGGACGGATGCCCGCCAGGAACAGCGCTTCCGACGCATAGATATTCCCGACGCCCACCACGACGTCGCCGGCCAGCAGCACCTGCTTCACCGGCGCGCGCCGCTTGCGCAAGGCACTGTGGAAGGCGGCTTCGTCGAAAGCATCGCCCAGGGGCTCGACACCCAGGCTGCCCAGCAGCTTGGCCGCTTCGCCTGCGTCCTCGCGCGTCGCGTAGACGACCGCGCCGAAACGGCGCGGGTCGTTCAGGCGCAGCACGCCACGGGTGGTGACCAGGTCGAAGTGGTCGTGCGCGCCGGGTTCGGGCACGTCTTCGGCGAACACCACGCTGCCCGACATGCCCAGGTGCAGCAGCAGGACGCCGTCGTCCAGGTCCAGCAGCAGGTACTTGCCACGCCGCCGTACGCGCTGCACGGTGCGGCCTTCGAGCTCCTGCGGCAGCACACCCAAGGGCCAGCGAAGGGGCTTGCCGAGCCGGACCTCCTGGATGCGGGCGCCCGCGATGCGATCGGCAAAACTGAGGCGCGTGACCTCGACTTCGGGTAATTCGGGCATCGCTGCTGGCGCTGGGGGGCTTGGCTTATTATGGTTTGGATGAAATCCAGACTGCGCTTCCTTCAGGGTGCGGTGCTGCTGCTGGCACTGGCGCAGGCCGGGCACGCACAGGCCGCCGCAACGGAAACGACGGACCCGCCACCGACACCGAGCGCACTCGACGCCGAACTGTTCTACGAGCTCCTGCTGGGCGAGTTGAACGTCCAGGGCACCGAGCCGGCCGCCGGCTTCGCCCTGGTGCTCGATGCGGCGCGGCGCACCAACGATCCGGCGCTGTACCAACGCGCCGTCGAGATCGCCTTCCAAGGCCGCTCGGGCGACGCGGCGTTGCAGGCCGCCCGGGCCTGGAAGCAGGCGTTCCCCGAGTCGCGGGAAGCCAATCGCTACGTGCTGCAGATCCTGCTGGCACTCAATCGGGTCGCCGAGAGCGCCGAGCCGCTCAAAGCCGAACTCGCGATGGTCGACCCCAAGGAGCGCGCCGCCGTCCTGGGAGCCATTCCCCGTCTGTATGCGCGCGTCAGCGACAAGAAGCTGGCCGCCAACGTGGTGGAACGCGCGCTGGCTGAGGCCGTTGCCCAACCGGCCACCGCGGCAGCCGCCTGGACCACCATCGGCCGTGTGCGGCTTGCCGCTGCCGACGAAGCTGGTGCGCTCGACGCCGCCAAGCGCGCGCAGGCCGCGGATCCCAAGGCGGAGGCCCCCGTCCTGCTTGGCCTGGAACTGATGGATCCCAGGCAGCCGCAGGCCGAGGCGATCGTGCGCCGCTATATCGATGACAAGCCCCTCCCCGAACTTCGCATGGGCTACGCCCGCGCTCTGCTCGACGCGCAGCGGTATGCCGAGGCACGGCAGCAGCTGCAGCTGGTCACGAGCGAGAAGCCGGAGCTTGCCGAGGCGTGGCTGGCACTCGGCACGCTGCAGATGCAGGACAACCAGCTGGCGCCGGCCGAAGCTTCGCTGAAGCGCTATGTCGAAATGGCGCAGACCCAGCGCGGCCCGGAAGAACGCAGCCGCGGCATGGCGCAGGCGTACCTGGTGCTGTCGCAGATCGCCGAGAAGCGGCGTGACTATGCTGGCGCCAATGCGTGGCTGGACAAGATCGAGAACTCGCAGGATCTCGTGCTGGCGCAGAGCCGCCGCGCCTCCATCCTCGCCGCGCAGGGCCGGATGGACGATGCGCGCAAGCTGATTCGCGCGCTGCCCGAGCGCAACCCGAATGACCAGCGCATGAAGCTCAACGCCGAGGTGCAGCTGCTGCGCGACAACAAGCAATACAAGGCAGCTTACGACCTGCTGGCCGGAGCGATCGCCAAGGAGCCGCGCGATTATGACCTGCTGTACGACCAGGCGATGCTGGCCGAGAAGCTGGACAGGCTGCCGGAGATGGAGCGCCTGCTGCGCGAGGTGATCGCGCTCAAGCCCGACTACCACCACGCCTACAACGCGCTGGGCTTCTCGCTCGCCGATCGCGGCGTGCGGCTGCCCGAGGCCAAGCAGTTGATCCAGAAGTCGCTCGAATACGCGCCGGGCGACCCGTACATCAGCGACAGCCTGGGCTGGGTCGAATACAAGTTGGGCAACAAGGGCGAGGCGCTGCGCATTCTCGACACGGCGTACAAGGCGCGTCCCGACCCCGAGATCGCCGCGCACCTGGGCGAGGTGCTCTGGAGCGTGGGCGAGCGCGATCGCGCACAGGCGGTCTGGCGCGAAGGCCTGATGATCGGCGCCGACAACGACACCCTGCAGGAGACGCTGCAGCGCCTGCACGTCAAGCCATGACCAGGGCGGCGGCCGCAGGGCGGCTCGGCGCGTTCTGCATGGTCCTGCTGCTGGCGGCTTGCGCAACGCCCCAGCGTACCGCCGCTCCGGCGATGCCCGGCGACGTCCTCCGAACCGGGCGCCTGGCGCTCTCGGTGCAGGACCAGCCGGGCCAGTCGTTCTCCGCAGGATTCGAGCTTCGCGGGCAACCAGCCGCCGGCGAACTGACGTTGCTGAATCCGATCGGCAGCACGGTGGCCGTGCTGCACTGGCGGCCCGGCAGTGCGACACTGCAGGCACAGGGCCGACCGCCCCAGCAGTTCCCGTCGCTCGATGCCATGGTCCAGCAAGCGACTGGCGCCACCGTTCCGGTCGCCGCCTTGTTCGACTGGCTCGCGGGCGTGCCCACGCCGGTGCCGGGCTGGGAGCCGGACCTTTCCAGCCTTCCGGATGGCCGCGTCCGCGCGCACCGCGTGCAGCCGCCGCCCGAAGCGGACTTGCGGGTCGTCCTGGACCCTTCGTGAGCGATGCGCGCGCTGTACGACCTGGCGGCACCGGCCAAGCTCAACCTGTTCCTGCATGTGATCGGACGCCGGGCCGACGGATACCACCTGCTGCAGTCCGTCTTCGTTTTGCTCGACTGGCACGACACGCTGCACGTCGAGAAGCGGCCTGGACCCGCGCTGAGCCGTGAGGACCTCGGTGCGCCGGTGCCGGTGGACGACCTTGTCCTGCGCGCCGCACGCGCCCTGCAGGACGCAACTGGATGTACGAGTGGCGCGCACCTGCTGCTGGACAAGCGACTACCGGTGCAGGCCGGCATGGGCGGAGGCTCGTCCGACGCGGCGACCTGCCTCCTGGCCTTGAACCGGTTGTGGGGCACGGGCCTGCCGCTGCCCGCGCTCGAGCGCATCGGCCTGCGCCTGGGGGCGGATGTGCCGTTCTTCCTGCGCGGCCGTGCGGCCTGGGTCGAGGGCATCGGAGAGAAGATCCAGCCGATCACGGTGCCTGAAGCGCGATTCGTCGTGGTCAAACCTCCCTTGGGACTCGAAACGCCGGCGATCTTTGCCCACCCTGAGCTTCGCCGGGACAGCCAGCCTGCTATACTCTCGGGCTTTGCTGCAGACCCGTTGCAGTTCGGCCGCAATGACCTGCAGCCGGTGGCCCAAAGGCTGTGCCCGCAAGTGGGCGAGGCGGTGTCCTGGTTGGCATCGCATGGCCTGCAGGGCCGCATGACGGGCTCAGGAAGCGCGGTGTTCGCGGTCCTCGGGACCGGGCAGGTGCTGCCGTCCAAGCCGGCCGAATGGGCTGACTGGACGGTTCGGGAATGCAGCAGCATGGAGGTCCACCCCCTGGCGGGATGGGCCCCCAGCGACAATTCGGTGGGGCGTTGATCGCAACGAGCCACCCGTGTAGGGGAGTCGCCAAGTTGGTTAAGGCACCGGATTTTGATTCCGGCATGCGAGGGTTCGAGTCCTTCCTCCCCTGCCAAGATTTCGGGTCGCACCCGGTTCGAGGCACCGCCGAGTTCGGCGCTTCGATTGACGAAACAGTGTCCGACCCCAACCACCTTCTCTGATCGCTGGGTCCTTCGATGCAGGCTCTCCCGCACCCCGATTTCATGGTGTTCACCGGCAACGCCAATCCCGACCTCGCGGCCGAGATTGCGGGGCACCTGGGCATCTCGCTCGGCGCCGCCAGCGTGGGCCGCTTCTCGGATGGCGAAGTCACGGTGGAGATCAACACCAACGTGCGCGCCCGCGACGTGTTCGTGGTCCAGTCCACCTGCGCGCCGACGAACGAGAACCTGATGGAACTGCTGATCATGGTCGACGCGCTCAAGCGCGCCTCGGCCGAGCGGATCAGCGCCGTCATTCCCTACTTCGGCTACGCCCGCCAGGATCGCCGCCCCCGCAGCTCGCGCGTGCCGATCTCGGCCAAGGTGGTGGCCAACCTGCTGCAGACGGTCGGTGTCTCGCGCGTCCTCACGATGGATCTGCACGCGGACCAGATCCAGGGCTTCTTCGACATTCCGGTGGACAACATCTATGCGTCGCCGGTGCTGCTGTCCGACGTGCGCAGCAAGAGGTACGAGGACCTGATCGTGGTTTCGCCGGACGTCGGCGGCGTGGTGCGCGCCCGCGCGCTGGCCAAGCAACTGGGCACCGACCTGGCCATCATCGACAAGCGCCGGCCGCGGGCCAACGTCAGCGAGGTGATGCACGTCATCGGCGAGATCGACGGCCGCAACTGCGTGATCATGGACGACATGATCGACACCGCCGGCACGCTGGTGAAAGCGGCCGAGGTGCTGAAGGAGCGCGGCGCCAAGAAGGTCTACGCCTACTGCACGCACGCCATCTTCTCCGGCCCCGCCATCGACCGCATCGCCAAGGGCGGCGCGCTCGACGAGGTGGTGGTCACCAACACGATCCCGCTGTCCGACGCCGCGCGCGGCTGCAGCAAGATCCGCCAGCTCACCGTGGCGCCGCTGATCGCCGAGACGATCCAGCGCATCGCCAAGGGTGACTCGGTGATGAGTTTGTTCTCGGAGCAGGAGAACCTGTTCTGAGACATTGAGCGGCGCGACGATCCCGTCGCGCCTTTTGAAACGGAGCCACACTGGTCGCGGTGGGCTCTCCAAGGAGTGAACATGAAATTCGTCGCTTTCGAGCGCACAAAGCAGGGTACGGGTGCGAGCCGCCGTCTGCGCAACACGGGCAAGACGCCCGGCATCGTCTATGGCGGCGAAGGCCAGCCGCAGCTGATCGAACTCGATCACAACGCCCTGTGGCACGCCCTGAAGAAGGAAGCGTTCCACTCCACCATCCTCGAGATGGAACTGGGCGGCAAGGTCAGCAAGGTCCTGCTGCGCGACGTGAACATGCACCCGTTCAAGCAACTGGTGCAGCACATCGACTTCCAGCGCGTCGACGCCAAGACCAAGCTGCACATGAAGGTGCCGCTGCACTACGTGAAGGCCGAGGAGTCGCAGGCCGTCAAGTTCGAGCACTGCGTGGTCAACCACGTGATCTCCGAGCTCGAGATCACCTGCTTCCCGGGCGACCTGCCCGAGTTCATCGAGGTCGACCTCTCCGGCCTGAAGAAGGGCGTGTCGCTGCACCTGTCCGAAGTCAAGCTGCCCAAGGGCGTGACCCCGGTGCTGCGCGGCAAGAAGGACCCGGTGCTGGTCTCCGTGGTCGCCACGGCCGCCGAGGAAGCTCCTGCCGAAGGCGCCGCCGTTCCGGCGGCAGACGCGAAGGCTGCCGCACCGGCCAAGGCTGCGGCTCCCGCCAAGGACGCCAAGGCCGCGCCCGCGAAGGACGCCAAGGCTGCCGCGCCCGCCAAGGCCGCTGCCAAGAAGTAAGCCCCTTCAGCTGAAGGACAAGGGCCCGCTTCGGCGGGCCCTTTGCATTGGGGCTGCGCATTGCGAGCCCTTACCATCGGCGGATGATCAAGTTGTTCGTCGGCCTGGGCAATCCCGGCCCCGAGTACGAGGCCACGCGGCACAACGCCGGTTTCTGGTGGGTGGATGCGCTCGCGCGCGACCTGAAGCTGCACCTTGCGCACGACAAGGGCTACCACGGCCTGGTGGCTCGTGGCACGGTGCATGGCCAGACGGTCTGGCTGCTGGAGCCGCTGACTTTCATGAACCTCTCGGGCCGCTCGGTCGCGGCCCTGGCCCGGTTCTACAAGATCGCGCCCGAGGAAATCCTCGTGGTCCACGACGAGCTCGATGTCGTCCCCGGCCAGGCCAAGCTCAAGTTCGGCGGCAGCCACGCGGGCCACAACGGCCTGCGCGACATCCATGCCCAGCTGGGCACCGGCGACTACTGGCGCCTGCGCGTGGGCATCGGCCACCCCGGCGTGAAGGCCGAGGTGGTGAACTGGGTGCTGAAGAAACCGTCGCCCGAGCAGCGCGAGCAGATCGAGGGCTGCATCGAACGCACCCTGAAGGCCACGCCCGCGCTCCTGGCCGGCGAGATGGACAAGGCGACATTGATCGTCCACACGAGCAAGCCTCCGCGGCCGAAACCGCCACGTCCGCCGGAGGCCTGACCTGTCGATGGCGGGAGGGAGGATTCCGATGCCACTCGCAAGATTCGTTCTGATCTCGCTGCTGTCCGGCGTGGGCTGCTGCGCGGTCCACGCCCAGGCCATCTACCGCTGCGGCGACAGCTATTCGCAGCAGCCCTGTGCCGGCGGAAGGCAGCTGGAGCCCGGCGCGCCACCGCCGTCCGCGGCCGACCGGTCGCAGGCGGCCGCGCACGTCGCGCGCGACGCACGGCTTGCCGACACGTTGGAGAGAGACCGCACCCGGCGCGAAGCCCAGGCCGGCCAGGCGTCAGTCGTGTTGCCGTCTCCGGAACCCGAACAATTCGAGCCGCACAAGTCGCCCGAGAAGGCTGCCACGCGCAAGCTGGACATGTTCACCGCCAGCGTCCCGGGCAGTCGCACGCCCAAGGCGAAGCCGGCGAAGAAGGCGGCCCCCAAGGAAACGAAGACTGCCGCGGACAGGAAGAGCGGCTCGGTGTCGGGAGCCAGCGGCAAGACGGCACAGCCGGTGAAGACCGCCGCAGCCGCGGCCAAGCCCTAGCGAGATTCGGCGGCGGGATCCGCGACAGGATCCGGATCGCCCTTGCCGGTCAGCCGCCGGTACTTCTGCCACAAGGTCTCGCGGTCCTCGGGCCAGGCCGGGTCGTTGGGGATGCAGGCCACGGGGCACACCTGCACGCACTGCGGCTGGTCGAAGTGGCCCACGCACTCGGTGCACTTGCGCGGGTCGATGACGTAGATCTCGGGGCCGAGCGAGATGGCCTCGTTGGGGCACTCGGGCTCGCACACGTCGCAATTGATGCACTCGTCGGTGATCATCAATGCCATGCCGTGGGTCCTCTGGGATTGCGCTTGCGTCAGGGGGTGATCTGGCATTATCCGCGGCTTCATGAGCGTCTTCCTCCTCAAGCGCCTGATCACCCTGGTTGCGACGCTGATTGCGACCTCCATCGTGGTGTTCCTGGTGCTGGAGGTGCTCCCCGGGAACGCAGCCCAGATCCTGATGGGCCCCGACGCCGACCCGCAGGCCGTGCAAGCGCTCGCCGTCCAGCTGGGCCTCGATCGCCCAGGGCTGGAGCGCTACGGGCACTGGGTCGCGGGCCTGCTCACTGGCGACCTGGGCAACAGTTACGCGTACAGCACGCCGGTGGCCGACCTGCTGCGCGAGCGCCTTGCCCTCACGGTGCCGCTGGCGGTGATGGCGATGGCGCTCACTGCGGCCATCGCGCTGGTTGCGGGCGTCTACGCGGCGGCCCGCCACGACAAGCCCGGCGATGTCGGCGTGATGGCCCTGTCGCAGGTGGGCATCGCGATCCCGAACTTCTGGTTCGCGATCCTGCTGATCCTGCTGTTCTCGGTGCACCTGAAGTGGTTCTCGGCCGGCGGGTTTCCGGGCTGGGGCGAAGGCCTGCTGCCCGGAGTGCGCGCGCTGATCCTGCCGGCGATTGCGCTGGCGGTGGTGCAGGCGGCGATCCTGGCGCGCATCACGCGCTCGGCGGTGCTGGACGTGCTGCGCGAAGACTTCGTGCGCACCGCGCGCGCCAAGGGACTGTCCGAGCGCGGAACGCTGTGGGGCCACGTGCTGCGCAACGCCATGATCCCCGTCATCACCGTGATGGGCCTGCAGTTCGCCGAACTGCTCGCCGGCACCATCGTGGTCGAGAGCGTGTTCTACCTGCCAGGCCTGGGCCGGCTGATCTTCCAGTCGATCTCCAACCGCGACCTGATCGTGGTGCGCAACTGCGTGATGCTGCTGGCCTCGATGGTCATCGCCGTCAACTTCGCCGTCGACCTGCTCTACGCGGCAATCGACCCGCGCGTGAAGGCGAGCGACCTGTGAGCGCGGTGCCTCCAGTGATGGCGATTCCGCTGGCATCCGTGCCGGGCTTCTGGCAGCGCGCGCTGCATCACCGCAGCTTCCTGCTCGGGGCGCTGCTGAGCCTGCTGGTCCTCGGCGCCGCCATCCTGTCGCTCGTGTGGACGCCGCATTCCGCCTACGACGTGGACGTCGGCGCCAGGCTGCTGCCCCCCAGCGGAACCCACTGGCTCGGCACCGACGCCTTCGGCCGTGACGTCCTGTCGCTGCTGCTGGTCGGTGCCCGCGCCTCCATCGCTGTCGGCGTCATCGCGGTGGGCATCGGCCTCGCGATCGGCACCGTGCTGGGCCTGCTCGCGTCCGCGCGCCGCGGCTGGGTCGAGGAGGTGATCATGCGCATCGCCGACTTCGGCTTTGCCTTCCCGGCCATCCTGTCCGCGATCATGCTCACGGCGGTGTTCGGGCCCGGGATGGTCAACGCCATCATCGCCATCGGCATCTACAACATCCCGACGTTCGCCCGCATCACGCGCGCTTCGGCCAATGCGATCTGGAGCCGCGAGTTCGTGCTGGCCGCCCGATCGTGCGGCAAGGGAGCCGCCAGCATCACGCTGGACCACGTGCTGCCCAACATCGCCTCGGTGCTGATCGTGCAGGCCACGATCCGGTTCGCCATCGCGATCCTCGCCGAGGCGGCGCTCTCCTATCTCGGGCTGGGCACGCAGCCGCCGCAGCCCTCGTGGGGGCGCATGCTCGCCGAGGCGCAGACGCTGATGTTCGAGGCGCCCCGCCTGGCCGTGTATCCCGGCCTGGCCATCGCGGTCGCCGTGCTCGGATTGAACCTGCTGGGCGATGGCCTGCGCGACCTGCTCGATCCGCGCCTCGCGCGCAGGCGCTAGCGACGATGGCGCTTCTCGAGGTCCAGGGCTTGCAAGTGGCGCTGCAGACGCAGCGCGGATCGGCGCGCGCAGTGCGCGACGTCTCATTCACCCTGGACCGCGGCGAGACGCTGGGCTTGGTGGGCGAGTCCGGTTGCGGCAAGTCGATCACCGCGATGGCGCTGCTGGGACTGCTGCCCGAGCATGCACAGGTCAGCGGCAGCATCCGGCTGGACGGACAGGAACTCGTGGACCTGGGTGAACCCGGCCTGCGCGCGCTGCGGGGCGACCGCATCGGGATGGTGTTCCAGGAACCGATGACGGCGCTCAACCCGGTCCACACCATCGGCGACCAGGTCGCCGAACCGTTGCGGCTGCATCGGGGCATGTCGCGCGCCGCGGCGCGGCAGGAGGCGATCGCCCTGCTGGAGCGCGTCGGCATTCCGGATGCGCGGCGTCGCGTCGACGGCTATCCGCACCAGTTCTCCGGTGGGCAGCGCCAGCGCATCACCATCGCGATGGCCCTGGCCTGCGGGCCGGACCTGCTGATCGCCGACGAGCCGACGACGGCCCTGGACGTCACCGTGCAGCAGCAGATCCTCGCGTTGATCCGCGAACTCGTCGCCGAGCGCGGGCTGGCGCTGCTGCTGATCTCGCACGACCTTGGCGTGGTGGCGCAGAACGTGGCGCGGCTGCTCGTGATGTACGGCGGCTCCGTGGTCGAGAGCGGGCCGACCGCGGAGGTCTTCGCCCGTCGCAGCCATCCCTACACGCTGGGCCTGTTCGGGGCCAGGCCCAGGCTGGGTGGCCAGCGGGGTGTGCGGCTGGCCACCATTCCCGGCACGGTGCCCGAGCTGCCCGAGCTGCCGCCAGGCTGTCCGTTCGCCGGCCGCTGCGCCTTCACCATCGCGGCCTGCAACGACACGGTGCCGCCGCCGGTTCCCGTGGGGCCGGGCCACCAAGCACGCTGCATCCGGCTGGATGCGGTCGCTGCGGCCAGGCAGTCGGGAGTGGCATGAGCACGCCCCTTTTGCAGGTCGAGGATCTCGCGCGGACGTACCGGTTGCCGCGTGAAAGGCTGCGCGGGCCGGCACCCGTGGTGCACGCCCTGCAGGGCGTGAGTTTCACGATCGAGGCCGGCCGCAGCCTGGGCATCGTGGGCGAGTCGGGCTCAGGCAAGTCGACGCTGGCACGGCTGGTGATGGCCCTGGATCGACCCAGCGCGGGCCGCGTGCTGATGGATGGCCGCGACCTGCACCAACTCCCCGCCGGTGAATTACGACAGGCGCGCCGCGACTTCCAGATGGTTTTCCAGGATCCGTATGGCTCGCTGGATCCGCGGCAGACCGTCGAGCGCATCGTCACCGAGCCGCTCACGGCGCAAGGCTCCATTGCCGGGACTGAACGCCATCGGCGAGCCGCGGAGGTGCTCGATTCCGTGGGCCTGCGGTCCAGCGACCTTGCGAAGTACCCGCACGAATTCTCTGGCGGCCAGCGGCAGCGCATCGCCATCGCGCGCGCCCTGGTCACGCGGCCGCGGCTGATCGTGGCCGATGAGCCGGTGAGCGCGCTCGACGTCTCCGTGCAGGCCCAGGTGCTGAACCTGATGCAGGATCTGCAAGCGGAGTTCGGCGTCACGTACCTGCTGATCAGCCATGACCTGGCGGTGGTGCACCACCTGTGCGACGACGTGGCGGTGCTCCGGGAAGGACGCATCGTCGAACAGGGGCCGCCGGAGCGCCTCTTCGCCGACGCGCAGCATCCGTACACGCGTGCGCTGGTCGCAGCGGTGCCACGCGCCCAGCCGCCCGCGCCGTCCACACCCGGGCTTCCCTGATTGCCGCAGCGCCGCCGTGGCCGAGAATCGCCGGACAACGATTGATCCTGGAGCCTGTCCATGCTGAACCGACGCACCGTCCTTTCCTCCGCCGCACTCGCGGGCCTGCCCCTGGCGCTGCCCGACATGGGCTGGGCCCAGGGACGCAAGGACTCGATCGTGCTGGCCATGGCGCTGGAGCCCGCGCCCGGCCTCGATCCCACCGGTGGAGCGGCGTCGTCGATCGCCGAGGTGACGCTGTACAACATCTACGAGACGCTGACCAAGATCAACCAGGACGGCAGCGTCACGCCGCTGCTGGCCGAGAGCTGGGAAGTCTCGCCCGACCTCACCACCTACACGTTCAAGCTGCGCAAGGGGGTGAAGTTCCAGAACGGCGAACCGTTCAACGCGCAGGCGGTGAAGTTCTCGTTCGACCGCGCCGGCGGCGAGAAGAGCACCAACAAGGACAAGCGCACGTTCGCCAACCTCACCACGCGCGTCATCGACGACAACACGGTGGTCGTGCTCACCAAGGAGATCGACCCCGACTTCCCGTTCCTGCTGGGCCAGGCCACGGCGATCATCGTGGAGCCGAAGAGCGCGGACACCAATGCCACGAAGCCCGTGGGCACCGGCCCGTTCCGGCTGGAGAACTGGATGAAGGGCTCGTCGGTCACGCTCGCGAAGTGGGACGGCTACCGCAACGCGGCCGCCATCAAGCTGCGCCGCGCCACCTTCCGCTTCATCCCCGACCAGGCCGCGCAGGTCGCCGCGCTGCTTGCCGGCGACGTCGACGCGTTCGCACGCGTGACGCCGCGCAGCGTGCCGCAGTTCAAGGACAACCCGCGCTTCCAGACGCTGGTGGGCGGCTCGCGCGCCAAGACCATTCTGGCGTTGAACAACAGGAAGAAGCCGCTCGACGACGTGCGCGTGCGCCGCGCCATCGCCGCGGCCATCGATCGCAAGGCCGTGATCCAGGGCGCTGCCGAAGGCTACGGCGTGCCGATCGGCAGCCATTACGTGCCGGGCGCATTCGGCTATGTGGACACCACCGGCATCAACCCCTACAACCCGGACAAGGCGCGCGCGCTGCTGAAGGAAGCAGGCGTCGCGTCGCCGCTGGAGCTCACCATCACGCTGCCGCCGCCCCCCTATGCGCGCCAGGGGGGCGAGGTGATCGCCTCCATGCTGTCCAAGGTGGGCATCAACGCCAAGCTGCAGAATGTGGAATGGGCGCAGTGGCTGTCCAACGTGTACGGCAACAAGAACTACGACATGACGATCATTTCGCACGTCGAGCCGTTCGACCTCGGCAACTTCGCCAAGCCCGACTACTACTGGAACTACCAGAACCCGAAATTCAACGAGCTGTACGACCGCATCAAGAAGGCGCAGAAACCTGCCGACCGCGCAAAGCTGCTGGGCGACGCGCAGCGCCTGCTCGCCGAGGATTGCGTCCACGCCTTCCTGTACCAGCCGCAGTGGATCACGGTGGCGAACAGGAACGTCAAGGGATTGTGGAAGGACATGCCGATCTTCATCAACGACCTGTCCGCCATGTCCTGGGCCTGAGGCCGCGCACATGACGAAGCAGGACGACGCGCTGCATGAGCTGCCGGCCACGGCGCTGGTGCAGGGCTATCGGCAGCGGGCCTTCTCGCCGGTGGAAGTCACCCGAGCCGTGCTCGGGCACATCGAGCGGTGGGAGAAGCACCTGCAGGCGTTGTACCTGCTGCGGCCCGAGCTCGCGATGGAACAGGCGCGGGCCAGCGAGGCGCGCTGGCTGCGCGGCGAGCCCCTCGGCCCCATCGACGGGGTGCCGATCACGCTGAAGGACAACATCGCCACGGCCGGCGATCCCACGCCGCTGGGCACCGCCGCCAGCGAGCTCACGCCGGCAGCGGTCGACTCACCGCCTGCGGCACGCGTGCGCGAATCCGGCGCGGTGCTCGTGGCCAAGACCACGATGCCCGACTACGGCATGCTGTCGTCGGGCCTGTCCAGCTATCACGCACTCGCCCGCAATCCCTGGGACTTGGGCAAGACCCCGGGCGGGTCCAGTGCCGGTGCAGGAGCGGCCGCTGCCGCGGGCTACGGGCCCCTGCACGTCGGCACCGACATCGGCGGCTCGCTGCGCCTGCCCGCAGGCTGGTGCGGCATCTTCACCCTGAAGCCCAGCCTCGGCCGCATCCCCATCGACCCGCCCTACACGGGACGTGCCGCAGGACCGATGACCCGGACCGTGGCCGATGCAGCGCTGCTGATGCAAGTGCTCGCACGGCCCGATTCGCGCGACAGCATGAGCCTGCCCTGGCAGGACATCGCATGGAACGACGTCGAGCGCGGCACGCAACGCCTGAAGGGCCTGCGCCTGGGCCTGTTGCTCGACGCCGGCTGCGGTCTCACCGTGTTGCCTGAAGTGCGTTCGGCCGTCGAAAGCGCCGCGCAGGTGTTCGAGCGCGCCGGAGCCCATGTCACGCCTGTGCGGCCGTTCATGACACAGGCCATGCTGGACGGCATGGACCATTTCTGGCGCATGCGCTCGCACCTGGACATGCTGGCACTGCCGTCGGAGCGCAAGGACAGGGTGCTGCCCTACATCCGCCAGTGGGCAGACAGCGCCGCGGGCATGAGTGGCGAGGCCTTGTTCCGCGCTGCAAGCCAGTTCCACGCAACGCGAGTGGCAGCCGTCCGCGCCTGCAGCGGCTTCGATTACGTGCTCTCGCCGGTGTCGCCGGTGCCGGCCTTCGACGCGCACCTGCCCTCGCCCACCAACGATCCCTTGCGGCCGCTGGAGCACATCGGCTTCACGGTGCCGTTCAACATGTCGGAGCAGCCTGCCGCGTCGATCAACTGCGGCTACACCACTGCCGGCCTGCCGATCGGGTTGCAGATCGCCGGCCAGCGCTTCGACGACCTGGGCGTGCTGCAGGTGGCGCGTGCGTTCGAGAGCCTCCGTCCGCCGCCGCGTCCCTGGCCGCAGCCGCCGTCGGGAGCCATCGACCATGTCGACTGACCTGCTCGGCAATCCGGCCACGTTCGAAGACGGCGAGGCCAGCCGTGCGGCGCTCGACAACTTCGTCGAGGGCTTCCTCGCCAGCGAGGCGCGTGCGGCCCGCATCCTGGATGCCGCGGACGATCCGAGTCCGATCGTGCAGGCCTGCATCGCGGCCGTGCACATGTTTGCCGAATCGGCCGGCGCTCCCGCCGCAGCGCGCCCATTCCTGGTTCGTGCGCAGCAGGAACTGGGCCGCGTCACGTCACGCGAACAGCGCTTCATCCTGGGTATTGCCGCATGGGCGGAGGGCGACATCGCGCGCGCGATCGCACTGCACGAGCAGCAGGCGCGCGAA
Source organism: Ramlibacter sp. MMS24-I3-19 (assembly GCF_050320135.1). Lineage (NCBI taxonomy): Bacteria > Pseudomonadati > Pseudomonadota > Betaproteobacteria > Burkholderiales > Comamonadaceae > Ramlibacter > Ramlibacter sp. MMS24-I3-19. Next base: position 358,091 of record NZ_CP190017.1, read on the forward strand.
CACCCGCGCGACCTCGCGTCGCTCAAGCTGGCGCACTACCACCTGTTCAACCGGGGCGATGCGCCAGGGATGCTGCGAATCGCCCTGGTTGCCCTGTCCTCCGCGGCCGACGTGCCATACCTGCACGGCATGCTGGCCTTCGCCTGGGAGCAGTGCCATGCCCTGGAGCAGGCCGAAGCCGCGGCGCGCCGCGCGATGGCGATGCGCCGCAAGGAGCCCTGGGCCCACCACGCGCTGGCGCACGTGATGCTTACGCAGGGCCGTCTTCAGGAGGGGCATGCGTTCCTGGCCGATGTCAGCGAGACGTGGACCGGCCTGAACTCGTTCATGGTCACGCACAACTGGTGGCACCAGGCCCTGTTCGCGCTGGAACTCGATCGTGGCGACGAGGCACTGCGCCTTTATGACGAGCGCATCTGGGGCGTGGCCAGGGACTACACGCAGGACCAGATCAACGCAGCGTCCTTGCTGGCACGCCTGGAGCTCGCCGGCGTCGATGTCGGCGACCGCTGGCAGGACCTGGCACAGGAGCTCGCACAACGCACCGCGGACCAGGTGCTGCCGTTCCTCGACATGCAATACCTGCTGGGGCTCGCGCGCGCCGGACGCCCCGAGGCCGCGACCTTGCTTCGCAACATCGAGGCCCGGGCGGCACGCACCGACGAAGACGATCGCGCCTGGCGCGACGTCTGCCTGCCGGCGAGTCGCGGCCTGCTGGCATGGTCGCGGGGCGACCATGCGGCGGCGCTGCGCGAGTTGGGACAGGCACTCCCGCGCCTTGTGGAGATCGGCGGCAGCCACGCGCAGCGCGACCTGTTCGCGCAGGTCCATCTCGATGCAATGGTGCGCACCGGCCACCTGCAGGGGGCGCAGAACCTGCTGCAATCGCAGCTGCGCGCGCAGCCCGAGTCGCGACGGTTGCGCAGGCAGGCTGCAGCGCTGTACCGATCGCTGGGCCTCGCCGACGCCGAGGAGGCTTTCCTGTGACGAGCCTCATCCTGCTGCCGGGGCTCGCGGGCGACGGCGAGATGTGGCGCGACCAGCTGCCGGCATTGGCGGCGTGGCGTCCGCAGGTGAGCGACGTGCACATGCGGTACCCCAGCATCCCGGAGATGGCCGCTGCGCTGCTGGCGCGCCATCCGGGTCGGCTCGCACTCTGCGGCGTGTCCATGGGCGGCATGCTGGCCATGGAAGCGGTGCGACAAGCGCCGGCGCGCATCGCCGGCCTGGCGTTGCTCGGAACGACGGCACGCCCCGAAGACGACGAGACCCGGCGGGTGCGAGAGAAAGCCATCGCGCTCTTCGCGCAGGGTCGGGTGGCGGAAGTGATCGAACCGAATGCCACGTTCGCGTTCCACCCGCGGCATGCGCGTGATGCCGCACTGATGCGGCGCTACGTGGATTTCGTGCTGCGAGCCGGGGCGCAGCAACTGGTGCGCCAGAACCGCGCCGTGATCGCCCGGCCCGACGCCCGCCCGCACCTGCCGGCGGTACGCTGCCCGACGCTCGTGATGTGTGGCGAGGACGACCAGCTCACGCCTGTCGATCGCTCGCGCGAGATCGCTGCCCTGGTTCCCGGGGCGCGCCTGGTCACGGTGCCGGATTGCGGCCACATGCTCACGATGGAGCAACCGACCGTGGTCAATGGGGAACTGGCACGCTGGCTGGAGCGGGTGGCCGCGCCTTAGGACCTACGACCCGCCCAGGCTGCGCACCTTCTCGGCCAGGCGCTGCTGCACGGTGGGCGAGACGAACTTGTCGACCTCGCCGCCCAGCACGGCGATCTCGCGCACGAAAGTGCTGCTGATGAACTGGTATTTCTCGCTGGGCGTAAGGAATACCGTCTCCACCTCTGGCATCAGGCTGCGGTTCATGCCGGCCAGCTGGAACTCGTAGTCGAAGTCGGTCACGGCGCGCAGCCCGCGCACCATGGCCTTGCCGCCACGCGCGACGACGAAGTCGCGCAGCAGGCCGGAGAAGCTCTCCACCTCGACCTGAGGGTAGTTGCGAACCACGTCGCGCGCCATGTCGATGCGCTCGGCGAGCGTGAACATGGCTTTCTTGTGGTGCCCGGCCGCGACGGCCACGATGACCTTCTCGAACAGTTGGGTGGCGCGATGGATCACGTCCTCGTGCCCCAGGGTCATGGGGTCGAAGGTGCCGGGATACACGGCGATGACGGGCTTGCTATGGGCCATGGCGCTGCTCCGGCGGAGGGGTCGGCGCGATTATGGGGCCGTGGGGGCGGACCGTCGCAGCACGTGGGCGTGCACGGCACCCGCCCGCAAGTGGCGTTCGAGCTGCAGGCCGTGCGCCTGCAGCGCTGCGTCCGACCACCGGTGCGGCGCCTCGAGGTACAGGTAGCCCTCGTCGCGCAGGGCGGGCACTGCGGCCGCGAGCGCCTTGTCGAAGATGTCGGCGTCGAAGGGCGGATCCAGCAGCACGAGATCCTGGCCGGAGCCGGCCAGCTCCTTGAGGACCGTGAGCGCGTTCGCCCGGCGCACTTCCACTCCTTCGGCTTCGAGCCTGGCCTTCAGCCCCCGCAACGTGGCGACCAGGTCCGGATCCTGTTCGACAAGCAGCACCTGCGCCGCGCCGCGCGAAGCGGCCTCCAGCCCCAGCGCCCCGGTGCCCGCGAACGCATCGACGCAGCGCCAGCCGGTGAGGTCCTGGCCCAGCCAGTTGAAGAGGGTCTCGCGCACCCGGTCGGGCGTGGGACGCAGGCCCGGTTTGTCGGCGACGGGCAGGCGGGTGCGCTTCCACAGGCCGCCGACGATGCGCACCTCATGCGGAGCATGGCGGGCAGAGGCGGCGGGAGCAGGTCGGGAACGCATGGCCCGAGCTTACCGGCGCAAAAAAGGCGCGGGCCCCGAAGGGCGCCGCGCCGTCGCTTTCGCAAAGTGCTTGGGTTGTGAACTTGCCAGGACCAACTGGCAACCTGTGTGACAGCAGGAACCGCCATTCTTGAGCACGAGTCCGGCCCGCCCAAGCTCAGCCCTGTCAAGGCTGACAGGCGCGCCTTCACTGGCGCACTGTGGCTCCAGGTGTCGCTGCAGGACTGGCTGCAGCCGCCGCCGGGTCGAGCCCGCCCGCACCCACGCTGACGGTCACCATGCGCCCCGGCTGCAACTTGCGCTCCATTGCGGCGCGCACATCCTGCGCCGTCACCTTGGCGACCTGCGCCGTCCATGTGTCCAGGTAGTCGAGCGGCAGGTTGTTCCAGGCAATGTTCGCGACGTTGTCCAGCAGCTTGCGGTTGCTGTCGATGCGCAGCGGGAATCCCCCGATCAGGTTGTCCTTGGCCGACTTGAGCTCCACGGCGGTCGGGCCACTGGCGACGAACTGCGCGACGACGTCCTTCGCGACCGCGATGGCGCTGCGCCGCCTGGTCAGGGCGCGTCTGCAGGCCCACCGTGAAGGCACCCGCGTGCAGGCCCGGCGAGAAGTAGCTGTACGTGCTGTACGTGAGGCCGCGTTTCTCGCGCACCTCGGTCGAGAGGCGCGACACCAGGCCACTGCCGCCCAGGATGTAGTTGCCGACCAGCAGCGGGAAGTAGTCCGGGTCCGCACGCTTGAACCCCGGCTGCCCGATCAGGACATGCGCCTGCGCGGACTGGAACGGAATGGCCTGCACGGAGGGCGCCGTGAGCGGCGCCACCTCGGGCACCGGAGGGAGCACGGGGCAGGTGCCTGTCGTCTGCGGCAGCCGCGCCAGCAACTGCGTGACCAACGCATCGGCCTGCGCACGGTCCAGGTTGCCTACCAAGCTCACCTTGGCACGGCACGGCAGCACGTGCACACGGTGGAAGTTGCGGATGTCGTCGACAGAGATCGCGGCCAGCGACTCGCCGGTGGGTTCGTAGCCGTACGGATGGTTCCCGTACACCGCCTTCTGGAAGGCCTTGGCGACCACCGTCGCGGGTTTGGTATCGGCCTCGCGGATGGCCGCGCTGATGCGCTGGCGCTCGCGCTCCCAGATGTCTGGCGGGTAGGCTGGTTCGCCCATCTGCCGCGCGGCCAGAGCCACTGCACGCTGCAGCAGCGCAGGGTCGGTGAGCGAGCGCAGGCTGAAGCTCATGCGGTCGCTGCTCGCATCGCCGCCGAAGCCCGCGCCGAGGTCGGCCCAGGCTTCGCCAACCTGGTTCTCGTCGAGCGCTGGCTCGCTGCCCGACGCCAGGATGCCCTTGCTGGTGAGGCTGGCGGAGACGCTCGCCAGGCCGGCCTTGCCCGCGGGATCGCGGCGGCTGCCGCCGTCGAAGTCGACCTGCACGTCGACCATCGGAATCGAGCGGCTCTCGACGAAGAAGACCTGGGCGCCGCTGGGCTGTCGCCAGTTCTGGATCGGCAGCGCGGCCAGGGCGCCGGACATCGCCGTGAAGCCGAGGAGGCCCGCGGCGACGAGGGAACGGAGCATGGAAGGAAGATGCGGGGTCATGTCCGGGTCCTCAGTCGCGAACGCCGGCAGGCCGCTGGCGCGGGCGCTCGTTCGGATCGCGTGGCAGCGGACGCAGCGTGCCGACCGTGAGCTGGTCGTCGCCGAAGTACTTCGCGGCGACGGCCTGCACCTGCTGCGCGGTCACGGTCTTGAGCTGGTCGATCAGGCGATCGCTGGCATCGAGCGGCAGCCCCTGCGCCCAGAACGAACCGAGCTCCTGCGCCTGGCTGAAGACCGAGTCGCGCTTGTAGATCTGCCCGGCGATCCATTGCGTCTTCACCCGCTGCAGTTCGGCCTCGTTCACGCCATCGCGCGCGATCCGGGCCACCTGGGCGCGCAGCGCGGCTTCGACCTGCTCGGGCGTCTTGCCCGGCGCCGGCACACCGTCGAGCGTGAACAGCTGGGGACCCCGGCCCCACAGTCCGTTGCCGGCCCCCGCGCCGTCGGCCACGCGGTCGGGACCCTGCGTCAGCGCGCGGTCCAGTCGCGCGCCGCTGTAGCCGTCGAGCACGGCCGACAGCACCGTGAGGGCCATCGCGTCGCGCGTTTCGGCACTGCCGTCGAAGGCACGCACCTGCGGCACCTTGTACGACAGCGCGATGTACGACTGCTCTGCCGGCGCCTTGTGCTCGACACGGCGGATCCCGGCCTGGGGCGGCTCGACTTGCGGCTTGCGCGGCGGCACCGGGCGTGCCGCGATGCTGCCGTAGTAGCGCTGCGCGAGCCGCAGCACCTGCTGCGGGTCCACATCGCCGGCGACCACGATGGCGGCATTGGCCGGCACGTACCAGCGCTTGAAGAAGTCGCGCGCGTCCTGCGGCGTCATGGCGTCCAGGTCGCTCATCCAGCCCACGACCGGACGACGGTACGGCGAGGCGAGGAACGCCGTGCCGCTGATCACCTCGTACAGCATGGAGCGCGGCTGGTCCTCGATGCGCCAGCGGCGCTCCTCCTTCACGACCTCGATCTCGTGCTTGAACTCGGAGTCGGCCCACTGGTTGTTGGCGAACCGGTCGGACTCGAGCTTCATCACGTCCTCCAGGCGGTGGGCCGGAATCTGCTGGTAGTAGCCCGTGTAGTCGCGGCTGGTGAAGGCGTTCTCGCGTCCGCCCATCTCGGCCACGCGACGGGAGAACTCGCCGGGGCCGAGCTTCTTCGTGCCCTTGAACATCAGGTGCTCCAGCGCATGCGCGATGCCGCTGGAACCGCTGACCTCGTCCATCGCGCCCACGCGCACCCACACCATGTGCACGGCCGTCGGCGCACGGTGATCGGGCTTGACGATCAGCGTCATGCCGTTGTCGAGCGTGAAGACGGACGGCTGGACCGTGCCCTGCGCCGTCGGCGCGTCTGATGGTGCTGGAGGAACGCGGGAGCCCTGGGCTTGCGCGGCTGGGCCAGTGGCGAGCAAGGCGGCGCAGCAGATGGCCGCCGCGTGCCGAAGGAGGTGTTTCATAGAATGGGCTGATTCTAGAAACGCTTTCAATGTTCAGTTTTTTCCGTCGCAAGCCAGCGGCAACCCCCGCACCAGCGCCGACCAGCGCACCTGCAGCGACACCCGCGATCCCGGCCGCGCCCTCGCAGACGGCGGCGCCATTCACCACTCCGGTCCAGGCACCGCCACCCGCGCCCGCACCTTCCCCTGCACCCGCGCCAGCCATTGCACCCGCGCCGCGCAGCCTCATCGGCAGCGCCTTGGTGCGGCCCATGGAGATCCCGGTTCCTGCGCCTGTGGCGCCCGAGCGCCAACGCTGGGTCGAGCGGCTCAGCGCGGGCCTGCGCAAGACCGGCTCCAACATCGCGCAGGTCTTCACCGGCGGACAGATCGACGACCAGCTGTACGAGGATCTCGAATCGGCACTGCTGCTCGCGGACACCGGCGTGAAGGCCACGCAGCACCTGCTGGACGAGGTCAAGCGGAAGGTGGCCGCCACCGGTGCGACGCGGTCGGTGCAGGTGCAGAACATCCTCAGTGAAGCGCTGACGCAGTTGCTCAAGCCGCTGGAAAAGGCGCTGGTCATCGGCGAGCAGCAGCCCACCGTGATCATGGTCGCGGGCGTCAACGGCGCCGGCAAGACGACCTCGATCGGCAAGCTCACGAAGCACCTCGCGGACGAGGGCGCTTCGGTTCTGCTCGCGGCCGCGGACACGTTCCGCGCCGCCGCGCGGGAGCAGCTGGCCATCTGGGCCGATCGCAACACCGTCGAGATCGTGTCGCAGGAGGGCGGCGACCCCGCGGCGGTGAGCTTCGACGCGGTGAGTGCCGGGCGCGCGCGCGGCAAGGACGTGGTCATCGTCGACACCGCCGGGCGCCTGCCCACGCAGCTGCACCTGATGGAGGAGCTGAAGAAGATCAAGCGCGTGGTGCAGAAGGCGCAACCCGATGCGCCGCACGAGGTACTGCTGGTTATCGACGGCAACACGGGCCAGAACGCACTGGCGCAGGTCAGGGCCTTCGACAACGCGCTCAAGCTCACCGGCCTCGTCGTAACCAAGCTCGATGGAACGGCCAAGGGCGGGGTGCTGGCCGCCATCGCGCAGGAACTGCCGGTGCCCGTCTACTTCATCGGCGTGGGCGAGAAGCTCGAGGACCTCGAGACCTTCAACGCGCGTGAATTCGCGCAGGCGCTGCTCGGCTAGTCGATCGCGGCACAGCTGCGGAAGCCCGCCGTGACGTCGTGCCGGTGCGGCTCGAAGAAGTTGCGGTAGCGCGGATGTGCCAGCCACGGCGAGGTCGCGGCGCAGGCGCCGCGCAGCACGCGACGACTGCCGAACCAGGGTTGCGAGTAATCGCGATAAGGGTGCGCGACGAAACCCGGATAGGGCTGGAAAGGCGATGCCGTCCACTCCCAGGCCGAGCCCCAAGTGAAGTCCGGCTGCGTGAGTGCCGCGCACTCCCATTCGGCCTCGGTCGGCAGGCGGCGGCCGGCCCAGCGGCACCAGGCGTCGGCTTCGAACGCGCTGAGGTGCACGGCCGTGTCGGAGCCGCGCGGCAGGGCCGGATCGCTGGCGCGTTCGCGCTGCCGCCACGACCAGCCGTCCTCGCTCCACCAGCGCGGGTCGGTGTAGCCGCCCGCATCCACGAAACCGTGGAAGCGATCCCAGCTCACAGGTGCCGCGTCAATGCGGAAGGCGGCGAGTTCCACCTCGTGCGCACCGAGCTCGTTGTCGAAGGCGAAGCCGCCTCCCGGCGAGCCGAGCGTCCAGCGCTGGGCCTGGACCTGCAATTCATCCTGCGGGCCTGGCACGGTCTCCGGCTCGGGAATGGAAAAGCCCAACGTGCGCGCCATGTAGCAGCCCGCCTCGGCATGCATTGCTTCATGCAGGCACACCAGGCGATAGAAGTACAGCGCGTCCTCGCCCGCATCGGCGGGCAGCGCATCGAGCAGGACCAGCGTGGCGCCCAGCGTCTCGGCCAGCCACTGACGGATCTCGTCCACCGGCGGCAGCGGCAGAGTCCAGCGGGTGCGGTGGACGACGCGGCTGGAGTCGAACCAGCGGTCGGCATCGGCCAGCGTGGCGGGGGGACGTTCGTGGTCCGGATCGCAGCGCGTGCCCAGGTCGCGCTCGCGATTGCGTGCGATCCACCAGTCCTGGAACCAGGCCACATGGCCCAGCTCCCAGCGCGGCGGGTTCAGCAGCACGCTGTACGGCACCGCCAGTTGCGGCCCCAGCGCCTCGACATACGCATCGGCGATCGCCAGCGTGCGTTCGCGCTGCCATACGAGCGCCGCGCGCACGTCGTCCCGACTGCCCTGCCGCACGCGCGTGGCCGCGCTATAACCGCTGGATGTTCCGCTCATCGGTGGTCATCGTAAGCCCGTCGCTCGCCGCCGCCAACAATGGCAACTGGCAGACCGCCCGCCGCTGGGCCACCCTGCTGCGCCGCTCTCACGCGGTGCGGATCACAACCCAGTGGCCGGACGGCAGTGGGTCGGACAAGGACACAGTGATGCTCGCCCTGCATGCAGCACGCTCGGCCGACGCCATCCAGGCCTGGTCCACGCAACGCGGCCGCAAGGGACTCGGCGTGGTGCTCACCGGCACCGACCTGTACGGTGAATTCGCCGGCAGGCCCGAGGTGCAGCGATCGATGGAGCTGGCGCAGCGGCTGGTGGTGCTGCAGGAGGACGCGCGAGTCGCGCTCCCGGACGCGTTGCGGGGCAAGGCGCGCGTGATCCACGCTTCGGGTCCGGCGCGCGCGACGCTGCCCAAGAGCAGCCGGTGCCTGCGGGCCGTCGCGGTCGGGCACCTGCGCGACGTGAAGGGGCCGGGCACGCTCTTCGAGGCCGCGCGGCGGCTCGATCCGCGGGCCGGAATCCAACTGCGCCACATCGGCGATGCGCAGGGGCACTGGGCCGACGACGCCCGTGCCACCGAAGCCGCGAGCAGCTGCTACCGATGGTTGGGCGCCCTGCCCCATGCGCAGGCCTGTCGCTGGATCCAGCGCGCACACGTCCTGGTGCATCCCAGCCTGGCCGAAGGCGGCGCCCATGTCGTGATGGAAGCAGTCCGCTGCGGCACGCCGGTGCTCGCCTCGCGCATTGCGGGCAACGTCGGCATGCTGGGAGCCGATTACGAGGGCTACTTCGAGCCTGGCGACGCCGCTGGCCTCGCCACGCTCCTGCTGCGATGCCGGGCCGAGCAGGACGCGCGCGGGCATGACCCTGCAGCGACGCTGCTCGGACGGCTGCGAGCACAATGCCAGGCCCGCGCGCCGCTGTTCGATCCCGCCCGCGAGCGCGAAGCCCTCTTGCACCTGGTGCACGACCTGCAGGACCCACGATGAACGCTCCTCTCAACCCCGCCGTTGCCACCAGCGCCGAGCCGCGCCTCACCTCGCTGTCCCATGGTGGCGGCTGCGGCTGCAAGATCGCGCCCGGCGTCCTGGCCGACATTCTTCGCAACACCGGCCGGCTGCCGGTGCCGCCCGAGCTGCTGGTGGGCATCGAGACGGCCGACGATGCCGCGGTCTACAAGCTCAATGACGAGCAGGCGCTGATCGCGACCACCGACTTCTTCATGCCCATCGTCGACGATCCGTTCGATTTCGGGCGCATTGCAGCGACGAATGCGATCTCCGACGTCTACGCCATGGGCGGCAAGCCGATCCTGGCGCTGGCCCTGGTCGGCATGCCGATCAGCGTGCTGTCGACGACCACCATTGGCCGCATCCTCGAAGGCGGCGAATCGGTGTGCCGGGCGGCAGGCATTCCGATCGCAGGCGGCCACACGATCGACTCGGTCGAGCCGATCTACGGCCTGGTGGCGCTGGGCCTGGTGCATCCCTCGCGCGTCAAGCGCAATGCAGACGCGCGGGCCGGCGACGTGCTGGTGCTCGGCAAGCCGCTGGGTGTGGGCGTGCTCTCGGCAGCGCTGAAGAAGGAACTGCTCGATGCAGCGGGCTACGACCGCATGATCGAGACGACCACGCGCCTGAACACGCCGGGGCCCGAACTCGCCGTGCTCGACGGCGTGCATGCGCTGACCGATGTCACGGGCTTCGGCCTTGCGGGCCATGCGCTCGAACTGGCGCGTGGCGCTGGACTCGCAGTCACCCTCGACTGGCCGCGCGTGCCGCTGCTGCCCGGCGTGGCCGAACTCGCGCAAGCCGGCCACGTGACCGGCGCCTCCGGCCGCAACTGGGCTGGCTATGGCAAGGACGTGCAGTTGCCCACCGGCTTCAGCGATGCACGGCGCGCCCTGCTCACCGATCCGCAGACCAGCGGCGGCCTGCTCGTCTCCTGCAGTCCTGCGGTGGCGGACCAGGTGCTGGCTGTGTTCCGCAAGCATGGCTTCGATGCAGCGGCCGTGATCGGCAGCGTCGGCGAGCGCGGCGCGGGGCCATTGCTCACCGTGCGCTGAGGCCGTCGACCTCGCCGCGCACCCAGGCGGCGTATGCGGGCGTCGCTTCGAGCAACTGCCACACGACTTGCGGCAACTCGTAGGGATGCTGGGTCGCCAGGAAGGCCTGCAGGGCCGCGAGCTTGTCGGGCGCCGATTTCACGGTCAGACGCCATTCGGCTTCGGCGCACAGCGCGCCTTCCCAGCGGTAGTGCGACTCCAGCCGGTCGACCTGCACGCAGGCTGCCAGGCGCTGATCCAGGAGGGCCGATGCCAGCCGGCGCGCGTCGTCCTCGCCCCCGACCGTGGTCACGAGACTGAGAACCTGGGTGGCTGCGGTCGACGGCATCGTGCAAACTCCGGCCCGGGATTGTTCCAGACCAAGCCGCCCCCGGGAGACAAGACATGCAGACCGCCACCGGCCCGTCCGACACCGCGGCGCCCCGCAGGGTGGACGCCCTGCTCGCGCATTACGCCGAGAGCCACCGCGACCCGAGGAACGAGGCCATCCACTGCGTGGCCATCCCCTTGATCATGCTCAGCCTGCTCGGGCTGCTCCGTGCGCTGCACCCGTGGGTGGCCTATGCGTTCGTGGGCGCCAGCCTCGTCTACTACGCGAGGTTGTCCGTGGTGTTCCTGGTCACCATGGCCGTGCTCACGGCGGTCGGGCTGTTGCTGGTCCACGCGATGGGCAGCCAAGTCCTGCCGATCTCGGCCGCCCTCTTCGTGGTGGCCTGGATCGCGCAATTCGTCGGGCACAAGCTCGAGGGCAGGAAACCCTCGTTCTTCGAGGACCTGCAATACCTCTGGGTGGGCCCACTGTTCGTGCTCACGCTGCTCTTCCGGAAGGTCGGCATTCGCTGGTAAGCGACCGCTTACAGAAGCTGGGCTACAGGCTGTTTCGGGCTTTGCTCCGACAGCCGAGAACCCGAGACCGTGTTCAGAATCCACCGTGATCCTTCCGCCCACATCGTGCGGACGGCGATGGAACTCGCGCCTTAGCACTCTCTCTAACCGAGTGCTAACATGATGAATACAGTGAAAGGAGCCCCCGGTATGACAGCTTCGCTTGCAGCCCCTGGTGGCGCCCTCGCGGTGGCCAGCCCCTGGGCTGTGGTTCCGTCGCTGGGCAATCTGGACGCGTACATCTCGGCCGTGAACCGGCTGCCGATGCTCACCCCCGAAGAGGAGCACGAGTACGCGAAGAAATTCAAGGAGCATGCCGACCTCGAGGCCGCCGGCAAGCTGGTCCTGTCGCACCTGCGGCTGGTCGTGTCGGTCTCGCGCAAGTACCTGGGCTATGGCCTGCCCCATGGCGACCTGATCCAGGAGGGCAACATCGGCCTGATGAAGGCGGTGCGGCGCTTCGACCCCGACCAGGGCGTGCGGCTGGTGAGCTATGCGCTGCACTGGATCAAGGCCGAGATCCACGAGTACATCCTGAAGAACTGGCGCATGGTCAAGGTCGCCACCACCAAGGCCCAGCGCAAGCTGTTCTTCAACCTGCGTTCGATGAAGCAGGGCTTCAAGGACGAGGAGGATGCGCAGACCCACCGCGATACGCTGACCGATGCCCAGATCGAGGTGATGGCGCGCGAGCTGAACGTCAAGCGCGAGGAAGTCATCGAGATGGAAACGCGCATGGCCGGCGGCGACGTGCTGCTCGATCCGTCGCCCAGCGACGATGGCGAGGAAGCCTTCGGCCCGATCGCGTACTTGGCCGATGCCAGCCACGAGCCGACCGCGGTGCTGGAATCGCAGCAGCGCGACGCGATGGCCACGGACGGCATCGCCAGCGCGCTGGACGGTCTCGATCCGCGCAGCCGTCGCATCGTCGAGGAGCGGTGGCTGAAGGTGAACGACGATGGCTCCGGCGGCATGACCCTGCATGAGCTCGCCGCCGAATACGGCGTCTCGGCCGAGCGCATCCGCCAGATCGAGTCGGCCGCCATGAAGAAGATGCGCAAGTCGTTGGCTGCGTACGCCTGACGGGCCCAGCCTCATCCGTCGACAAAGCCCGGCTTCTGCCGGGCTTTGTCGTTTTCAGGCCGAGCGACTTGTGGTAGCAGCGCGGCAATGGGTGAGAATCGGCCCGTGCCGCAGCTCATCCTCAGGGCGTGTTTCGCGTTGTTGTGCGTCCTGCTGACCGCCACCGCGCGCGCCGATAGCGCACCGGACGTCGCCACGGTCCAACCCGGGGTGATCGTGCTCGACCCGAGCCAAGGGAGCATTTCGCTGGCCGGCAAGGCACAAGTCTGGATCGAACGCGGCCAGGGCGGCACGGTCGGCGAGATCGCCGCTGCCGGCGACGCGCTCGGCTGGCAGCCTCTCGATGGCAGCCGTCAGTACCGGCTGGACAACGCCGCGCTCTGGGTCCGCTTCGACGTGGAGCGCCGCGACGCTGGCCACTGGTTCGTCACGATCGGGCTCTCCGGCACCGACCGGGTCCAGTTGTTCCATCGGGACTCGCAGGGCACATGGAACGCGCAGGAAGCGGGCGATTCGCGGCCGGTTTCCCAGTGGCCGCTGCCGGGACGGGTCCCGACGTTCGAACTGCAGGGGGACGACCGAAGCGGGCCCGAGCGTTTCTATCTCCGCATCGTCCACGAGCGGGTGGACTTCGCCGCGCCTCTCGTGCTGTACAGCCAGGGCCGGCTCCTGGCAGTGCGCGAGCGCGAGCAGCTGCTGTTCGGCGCCTATTTCGGGCTGTCCGTGCTGCTGATGCTGGTGAGCCTGCTCAACTGGGTCGGCTATCGCGACCGCCTGTTCGGTGTCTACGCCGTCTACCTGCTCTGCTTCACTGCGGGACAAGCCTCGTACGTTGGAGCCGGGGCACAGCACCTGTGGAATGACTGGCTGGCGTGGAATGCCGAGTCGACCTTCATCCTGCCGGCCCTCGCCGCGCCCGCGGGCCTCTGGTTCGTCCACGCCGTCACCGAGCCCGCCCGCTTCTCGCACGCGTTGCACCGCACGGTGCAACTGCTCGTCGTCGTGCTGCTCGTCGCCGCCCTGCTGGACCCGCTGCTGCCCACCCGCGAGCTGCTCGCCTTCCGGCTGGCGCTCACGGGACTGTCCGTGCCCCTCGTCGCGCTGCTGATCGGGCTGGTCTGGCGCAAGGGCGACGACCCGGACATCCGGGTCATCGCGCTGGGCTTCGTGCCGGTGCTGGTGATGGCGCTGTTCCCCATCGCGCGCGGCCTGAACCTGGTTCCGAACAGCATCCTCACCCGCTACGGGCTGTCGATGGGCGGGGCCATGGAAATGCCGATCCTGTTCTACGCGCTCAGCCGGCGCGGCAGCCGCCGGCGCGAGGGCCAATTGCGCGCATCCGCCCTGCCGCGCACCGACGCCCTCACCGGTCTCGCAGATCGGCGCAGCCTGCTGCAGCGGATGGACGCCGCCCTCGTCCGCGCGCGCCAGCAGAAGCATGCCTGCGTCCTACTGGTGGCGAAGGTCGCCAATCTCGATGCGATCGCCGGCGACCATGGGCGCGACACGTTGAACCGGGACCTCGTCGTGATGGCCTCGCACCTGCGACGCGCCTGCAGCGACGTCGACACGGCTGCACGGGTCGGCGAGCGCGAGTTCGCACTGCTGCTGGAAGGGCCGACCAGCGCCGAGACGGCGACGTCGCGCGCACAGCAACTGGTCGCCAGCGGGCTGCGTCCCAGCAGCGCGCTGCCGCAGGAGCTTACGCTGCGCGTGATGGTGGTGATGGCACTGCTGCCGGACCAGCAGCCCGACGCCGAGACCACGCTCCAGTGGGCGCTGGACGCGCTGGCCGGCGTGCGACCGGACTCGCGCAAGCAGATCCGACCGCTGAACTTCTGAAGCGCGCCGGCTGCGTGCCGTGTGGCCGCGGGGGTTAGCATTGCGCCCGCGCCGTGGCAGCCACGGCTCCAGAAGGATTGCTCCCATGACGTTCCCCGTTTCCCGCCGCGCCGCCCTGTCGGCCGCGATGGCCGCAGCATGCACACCGTCGTTCGCGCAGAAGGCCACGCGCCCCGGCCCGGCCGCCGCCGCGTGGCCGACCCGGCCACTGCGCATCCTGGTGGGCTTCCCGGGCGGCTCGACGCCGGACCTGGTGGCGCGCACCATCGCCGACCCCCTGTCCAAGGCCCTCGGCCAGCCGGTGATCGTCGACAACAAGCCCGGTGCAGGCGGCAACATCGCGGCAGATGCCGTGGTCAAGGCGACGGACGACCACACCATCGGCGTGATGATCAACGGCAACATGACCATCGCCAAGCTGCTGAACCCGGCGACCCCGTTCGACCCCGTCAAGGATCTCGCGCCCGTCAGCCTGATCGGGACGGCGCCGCTGGTGCTGACCGCACCGGCGAACGCGCCTGGGGCCAACGCGCAGGACTTCTTCGCCGCGGCGCGCAGCGCCGGCAGCAAGTGGAGCTACGGCTCACCCGGCGTGGGCACCGTGGGCCACATCGGGATGGAACTGCTCAAGTCGCGCACGGGCATCGAGCCGGTGCACGTGCCCTATCCCGGCAATCCGCAGGTGATCAACGCCATGATCAGCGGCCAGATCCAGCTGGCACTGCTGCCTCCGGGCCTGGTCACGCAGCAGGTGCGCGCGGGCAAGCTGCGCGCGATCGGCGTGACGTCGCTGGGCCGCAGCTCGCTGGTCCCCGAGTACCCGAGCCTCGACGAAGGCGGAGTGACGCGCGGTTTCCAGCTGGAGATCTGGACGGCGGCCGCAGCGCCCCGGTCGATGCCCAAGCCGATCGTCGAGAAGCTGTCCTCGCTGATCGCCGGGATCGCGCGCACGTCCGAAGTGCGCCAGAAGCTGTTCCAGCAAGGCTGGCAGGTGGCGGGCACATCCTCGGAGGGCCTGGCCAACCGCGTGAAGGCGGACACCGCCCTGCTCGGCGGCATCATCGAGTCCCGCCACATCAAGGCGGAGTAGACCGCAGGCGCTCAGGCCTGCAGCAGCTGCTTCAGGTCGTCGGCCAGCACCTGCGGCCCGGCGCCATAGCGTGCGTACAGCCGCAGGTGACCTTCCGGGTCGTAGATGTAGCTGGCCGCGGAATGGTCCATGGTGTAGCTGCCCGGCGCCTTGCCCTCGACCTTCTTGTAATAGACCTTGAAGTCCTTCGCGACGGCAGCAGTCTGCTCCGGCGTGCCACGCAGGGCGATGAAGTCGGGGCCGAAGTTGGCCACGTAGGCCTTCAGCAGCTCGGGGGTGTCGCGCTCGGGATCGATGGTGATGAAGATGCCCTGGACCTTCGCGCCCTCCTGGCCCAACAGCTTCTTGGCCTGCGCGATGTCGGCCATCGTCGTCGGGCAGACGTCGGGGCACTGCGTGTAGCCGAAGAACACGATCACCGCCTTGCCCTTGAAATCCTGCAGGCGGCGCACCTTGCCGTCGGTGTCGGGCAGCTGGAAGTCCTTGGCGTAGTCAGCGCCCGTGAGATCGACCGCATTGAACTGCGGTTTGCGCTCGCCGCACGCGGCCAGCAGCAGCGGGCCCGCGGCGATGGCCGTGATGGCTTGCAGGAGATGGCGACGGTCCATGGGACTCTCCTCAGAACAGGTAGTGATCCACCAGAAGGGCGGCGAACAGCACGCTCAGGTGGATCAGGGAGAAGCGGAAGGTCTTGCGCGCCAGGGCATCGGAGTAATTGCGCCACAGGCGAAAGCCATACCAGGTGAACCCGGCGCTCAGGACCAGGGCCGCCACGAGGTACAGCCATGAACTCATGCCGATCGCGAACGGCAGCATGCAGGCGGCGAACAGCACCAGCGTGTACAGCAGGATCTGCAGGCGCGTGAACTCGCTGCCGTGCGTGACCGGCAGCATCGGCAGGCCGGACTTGCGATAGTCCTCCACGCGGTACAGCGCCAGCGCCCAGAAATGCGGCGGCGTCCAGAGGAAGATGATGAGGAACAGCACCAGCGCCTCGGGGCCCACGTCGCCGCGCATCGCCGCCCATCCGAGCACCGGCGGCATCGCGCCCGATGCGCCGCCGATCACGATGTTCTGCGGCGTGCGCGGCTTGAGCACCACCGTGTAGATCACCGCGTAACCAACGAAGGTGGCGAAGGTGAGCCACATGGTCAGCGGATTCACCGCCGCATAGAGCAGCCCCGAGCCGGCGAGGCACAGCAAGGCCGAGAACACCAGCGTCTCCGTGTCCGACAGCTCGCCCTTGGCCGTCGGGCGCCAGGCGGTGCGCCGCATCTTGGCGTCGATGCCCTTTTCCACCAGGCAGTTGAAGGCCGCTGCCGCACCGGCGACCAGCCAGATGCCGAACGCCGCCAGCGTGGCCACGCGCAGGTCGTCGAGCGAGGGCAGCCCGGGAACGGCGAGCACCATGCCGATCACCGCGCAGAACACGATCAGCTGCACCACGCGTGGCTTGGTCAGCGCGTAGAACTGGGCGACGCGGCTCACGAGCGTGCCTCCCGTGCGAGGGGCCGTGCGGCCGTCGCGGGCGCCGGCACGCTCCTGGATTCGCACAACGCCCAGGTGAGCACAGCCGCCAAGGCAGCGGCGCCGCCCGTGTGCGCCAATGCGCCCGCGAGCGGCCAGCCGAGAACGACGTTGGACAGGCCGCTGGCCAGTTGCCAGAGGGCGAGCACCGCCAGCAGCCGCGACTGGCGCGGCAAGGGCTGGCGCACCTGCCAGGCGAGCGCCGCGAGCAACGCGAACACGACGTACGCCGCGAGCCGGTGCGTGTAGTGGATCGCCGTCAACGCGGCGAAGGCGATGTGCTCCCCACCACCCGTCATCCCGAGCGGCCGCCATAGTTCGAAGCCTTGCTGGAAGTCCATCGGTGGCCACCAGCTGCCCTGGCAGCTGGGGAATTGCTGGCACGCCAGCACGGCGTAGTTGGTGCTGACCCAACCGCCCAGCGCCACCTGCAGCCACAGGGCCGTCGTGGTGGCCACCAGCAGCAGCCATTGGCGCCCATCCAGGTCGACGGGCACGGCGCCAGCCTGCGCGTGGCGGTACGCAACGGCCTGCCGCACCAACAGTGCCAGCAGCACCAGCCCACCCAGCAGGTGCATGGTGACGATGGCCGGCTGCAGCTTCAGCGTGACGGTGAACGCACCGAACGCGCCTTGCAGGCACACCCAGGCCAGGGTCGCGGTGGGCCACCAGGGACTCACCGGCAACTGCTGGCGACGACGAAGCACCCACGTGCCGATGGCGAGCGTGAGGATCAACACGCCCACGCCCGTCGCGAGATAACGGTGGACCATCTCGATCCAGGCCTTCGCGTGCGTCACCGGCCCGCTGGGCAGGCTGGCCTGCGCTGCGCTGATCTCCTCGTGCGCGCCGAACGGAGACGCACTCGCGTAGCAACCGGGCCAGTCGGGACAGCCCAGGCCCGAATCGGTCAGTCGCGTGAACGCGCCGAACAGCACCAGGTCGAACGTGAGGAACAGCGTGAGCAGCGTGAGCGCCGCCAGCCGCTGACCGGCCGGCGCGCGGCGGCTGCGCAGCCACAGCCACGCGATCGGCCCGCAGGCGACCACGGCGCCCATCGCCATGATGTGCGCCGCCGGCGCGAGGTCCACGAGCTGCGTCATCGCTGCCGCCCCGGCTGGTCCCATCCGGCCGATGCCCGCAGGAGACGCTCGATGTCACGCTTGGCCTTGGCGGCGCCGCCGCGATCCATGCCCGGCGGGAATCGCATCATCCAGTGGCCCATCGGGTCGATCACGTAGAGATGGTCCTCGAGCGCGCTGCCCTCGGCGGACTGCAACCACTGCGCGAGCTGCTCGCGTGGAACGCGCAGCACGTCGGCCTGCGCGAGCGCGGGCCGCAGGGAGTCGCGCACCGGCGCTGCATCGTCGACCAGCCACACCCAGTCGAGTCGCTCCTTGTCCTTGCCCAGGCTCTCGCGCAACTGGCGCTGCAGGTACAGGTGGTTCTCGCACTGCCGGGTGCAGCCACCGCCTGCCACGCTCACGAGCAGCCACTGGCCCTGCAACGCACGCAGGGGCTGCGGCTGGCCCTCCAGCGTGGATGCCTGGATGGGAGGCATGTCGCGCTGCGGTTCGATCAGTTGCCCGTAGCCCGCATGGCCCGACGGACGCACGACGTAGTAGGTGAAGTACGAGGCGATGACGGGCGCTGCGCAGATCAGCATCACGACCAGCATCTTCAGCCGTCCGGTCGCGGTGCGCTGCGCCTGCTCCACCTCGCGGGGGCCGGGCAGCGCGTGAACCGTCAGGTCCAGCGGCTGGTCAGGGCGCACGTGCTTGGCGGCGGGGTTGGATGAACTGGAACCAGACATAGAGAGCGGCGATGAGCCCGCACAGGGCCCACCACTGGAAGGCATAACCGTAGTTCGTTTCGGGGCCGCGGCCGGAGGATTCGGGCCAGTCGCGCCGCAAGCCCTGCGAAGGGCCGCCGGTCTGCTGCACCGTCACCGGCAGCAACGCGAGGCCAGTCTCGGCGGCGAAGGCCGGCAAGTCGAGATTCTGCCGGATGGGCCCGCTGCCCGCCGCGCCGGGTTGGTAGAGCCGCGACGGCGGCGGGGCGATGCGGCCCTCGAGCTGCACTTCGCCGGCCGGCGTCTGCACCGGCGGCAACTGCTCGCGGGCCATGAAGTTGCGTGGCGCCCAGCCCCGCTGCACCAGCACGACGCGATCGCTGCCGGCCAGCCGCAACGGCGTCACGACATAGAATCCGACCCCGCCGCCCTGCATCTGCCTGTTGTCGAGGAACACCGTGCGATTGGAGACCCAGGTGCCGCGCACCTGCACGCGCCGGTGCACGAGCGAAGGGGCATCGGCCGCCAGCAATGCATCCTGCGGCAGCGGCGGCTCGTTCTGCCGCGCCGCAATGGAGGCGGCCAGCGCCTCCTTCTGGTGGGCGCGGTCCAGCTGCCACAGGCCGAGCGCGAATGTCGCCCCCACGCCGATGACGGCGGCCACGGTGACCAGCAGTGAGCGGGAGCCGGTCATGCGCCCGCGCCGATAATCGGGCGCATGCGATACCTCGTGCTGCTGGCGTTCCTCGCCATCCTGGGCAGCCTGGGCTCGGCGCTGTACTTCATGATGCGCGACGGGCAGGACGGCAAGGCCAAGACGAACAACATGGCGCGCGCGCTCGCGTTCCGCGTCGGCTTCTCGATTCTGCTGTTCGTCTGCATCCTCATCGCGTGGAAGCTCGGCTACATCCATCCCACCGGCATCCCGGCCGGCGCGTAACGCCCGCTCGCGCAGCGAGCGCCCAAAGGACAAGGCGCCCATCGGGCGCCTTGTTCGTCCTCCGCGAAGCGCTACAGCCAATAGACGAGCGTGTACAGCCCCAGCCACACCACGTCCACGAAGTGCCAGTACCAGGCCGCGCCCTCGAAGCCGAAGTGCTTTTCCGGCGTGAAGTGGCCAGCCATCAGGCGCAGCGTGATGAACAGCAGCATCAGCATGCCGACGATCACGTGGAAGCCGTGGAAGCCGGTGAGCATGAAGAACGTCGAGCCGTAGGCGCCCGAGCTGAGCTTGAGGTTCAGCTCGTGGTAGGCGTGGAAGTACTCGTAGCCCTGCACGAACACGAAGGTCAGGCCCAGCAGCACGGTGATCCACATGAACAGGATCGTCTGGGCGCGGTGGCCGGCGCGCAGCGCGTGGTGCGCCACGGTCAGCGTGGCACCCGAGGACAGCAGCAGCGCGGTGTTGATCGTCGGCAGCCAGAACGGCGTCATCGTCTGGAACGGCTCGATGATGTTGGCAGGCGACGCGGTAGTGCCGGGCGCGACGCTCGGCCACACGGCCTTGAAGTCGGGCCACAGCAGCGCGTTGTCGAGGCCGCCCAGGGCCGGCACCGAGTGCGAGCGCATCCACCACAGCGCGGTGAAGAAGGCGCCGAAGAACATCACCTCGGAGAAGATGAACCAGCTCATGCTCCAGCGGAACGAGAGGTCGATCTTGCGGCTGTACTGGCCGCCTTCGCTCTCGCGGATCGAGTCGCGGAACCACTGGAACAGCACGAAGAACAGCCACAGCAGGCCCAGGAACACCGAGTACATGCCCCAGTGATTTCCATTGATCCAGTTGGCCGCGCCCAGGATGACGAAGAACAGTCCGGCGGCCGCGAAGACCGGGTGCCGCGACGGGTGCGGCACGAAGTAGTACGGCGTGACGCCGCTGGTGGTGGTACTCATGGTTCTCTCGACTCCTGCTTCTCTCGATGTCTGTGTTGTGTGTGTCTCAGGCGATCCAGTGCACCAGCGCGATCAGGCCCCCGACGAGCAGCGCCACGGCGACCAGCGCGACCAGCACCACGTGCAGGGGATTGAGCTGCTGCATGTCCTGCTGCAGGCCTTCGCCCTTGCGGATGCCCAGGAACGACCATGCGACTGCACGCGCCGTGCGCAACATGCTCATCCCGCGGCTCCCGTGGGCGCCGGTGCGGCAGCAGTGGGCGCTGGCGGCGTGCCCGAGCCGACCTCGAAGAACGTGTACGACAGCGTGATCGTGGTCACGTCCTTCGACAGCTTCGGGTCGATGACGAACGCCACCGGCCACTGCTTCTTCTCGCCCGGATCGAGCGTGTACTGGTTGAAGCAGAAGCACTCGACCTTGTTGAAGTGCGAGGCGGCCTGACGCGGGGCGTAGCTGGGAATGGCCTGGGCCGACATGCGCCGGCCCTGGGTGTTCTGGAATTCGTACAGCACGGTCGTGAGCTCGCCCGGGTGGACCTTCAGCGAGCTCACGGCGGGCTTGAACGCCCAGGGGCCGCGCGCATTGGCGTCGAATTCCACCGTGATGGTGCGCGTGAGGTCGACCTGCGTGTTGGCAGCGACTCGCGCGCCGCCCGGCACCTGCGACTCGCCGAAGGCGAGGACGTTGATGCCGGTGAGCTCGCAGATGTGCTTGTACAGCGGGATCAGCGCGTAGCCGAACGCGAACATGCCGGCCGTGACCACGCACAGCTTGCCGACCATCCTGACATTCGCCGAGCGCAAGCCCACGGTCTCAGCCTTTGACCAGGGCCATCCGGGCGATGAAGCCCAGGAAGAAGACGACGGCGATCGACGCCAGGATCAGCGCCAGGCGGCGATTCGCCTTCTTCTGTTCTTCAGTGGCCATGGCTGCTCGCGGGACCGAATGTCAGTGCGGCACGGCGCCGGCGGCGGCGTTCGGGTTCACGCTCGAAGGCATCGCGTCCAGCACGCGGGTGGCGCTGGCATCCAGCCGGGGCGGCACTTCGAAGGTGTGGAACGGCGCCGGCGACGCCACTTCCCACTCCAGGCCTTCGGCGCCCTTGCCGTCGGCGTCGTTCCAGGGACGCTGGGCCGCGGGCTTGCCCTGGCCGCGCATCACCGGCAGCACGACGAAGAAGAAGAAGTACACCTGCGACAGGCCGAACCAGAAGGCGCCGATGGACGCCACGGCGTTGAAGTCCGCGAACTGCATCGGGTAGTCGGCATAGCGGCGCGGCATGCCGGCCAGCCCGAGGAAGTGCATCGGGAAGAAGGCCAGGTTGAAGGAGATCAGCGAGCTCCAGAAGTGGATCTTGCCGCGGCCTTCGTTGTACATGACGCCGGTCCACTTGGGCGACCAGTAGTAGAAGCCGGCGAACAGCGCGAACAGCGAACCGGCCACCAGCACGTAGTGGAAGTGCGCCACCACGTAGTAGGTGTCCTGCAGCAGCAGGTCGATCGGCGCCATCGCCAGGATCAGGCCGGTGAAGCCGCCGATGGTGAACACGAAGATGAAGCCGACGGCGAAGAGCATCGGGGTCTCGAAGGTCATCGAGCCCTGCCACATCGTCGCGATCCAGTTGAAGATCTTCACGGCCGTGGGCACCGCGATCAGCATGGTCGCGTACATGAAGAACAGCTGGCCGGTGACGGGCATGCCGGTCGTGAACATGTGGTGCGCCCACACGATGAACGACAGGATGGCGATCGAGCTGGTGGCGTACACCATCGAGGCGTAGCCGAACAGGCGCTTGCGCGAGAAGGCCGGCACGACCTGGCTGATGATGCCGAAGGCCGGCAGGATCATGATGTAGACCTCGGGGTGGCCGAAGAACCAGAAGATGTGCTGGTACATCACCGGGTCGCCGCCGCCCGCCGGGTTGAAGAACGTGGTGCCGAAGTGGCGGTCGGTCAGCGTCATCGTGATCGCGCCGGCCAGGACGGGCATCACCGCGATCAGCAGGTAAGCCGTGATCAGCCACGTCCACGTGAACATCGGCATCTTCATCAGCGTCATGCCGGGGGCCCGCATGTTGAGGATGGTGACGATGATGTTGATCGAGCCCATGATCGACGAGGCGCCCATGATGTGCATCGCGAAGATGCCGGCGTCCATGGACGGGCCCATCTGCAGCGTCAGCGGGGCGTAAAGCGTCCAGCCGGCGGCGGGCGCGCCGCCCGGCATGAAGAACGATCCCACCAGCATCAGCGCGGCCGGGATCAACAGCCAGAAGCTGAAGTTGTTCATGCGCGCGAACGCCATGTCGCTGGCGCCGATCTGCAGCGGGACCATCCAGTTCGCGAAGCCCACGAACGCCGGCATGATCGCGCCGAACACCATGATCAGGCCGTGCATGGTGGTCAGCTGGTTGAACAGCTCGGGGTTGACCAGCTGCAGGCCGGGCTGGAACAGCTCGGCGCGGATGATCATCGCCAGCAGGCCGCCCACCATGAGCATGGTGAACGAGAACAGCAGGTACAGCGTCCCGATGTCCTTGTGGTTGGTGGCGTAGACCCAGCGGCGCCAGCCGGCGGGCGCGCCGTGGTGCTCGTGATCGTCGTGGGCATGCTCGCCCGCGTGGCCGTGGGTGGGGAGGACTGCGCTCATGGCTTGCTTTCTTCCTTGATTCCTGCGTGCGCGATCACTTGCCGCGCTGGGCCAGCACTTCGGAAGGCTGGACCACCTGGCCGGTCTTGTTGGACCAGTGATTCTTGGTGTAGCTGATCACCGCCGCGATGTCGGTGTCGGACAGCTGCTTCCACGAAGGCATGGCGTTGCGGCCATTGAGCACCACGTGGATCTGCTTGGTCTTGTCGGCGTCGTTGACGATGGGCGAGCCGTCCAGCGGCAGGATCGGGCCGCCGCCCTTGCCGTTGGGCTGGTGGCAGGCCGCGCAGTTGGCGGTGTAGACCTTCTCGCCGCGGGTCACGATGTCGGCCAGCTGCCAGACCTTGTTCGGGTCGTCCGCCTTGGCGGCCATCTTCTTCTGCTGGTCGCCCACCCAGGCGGTGTACTCCTGCGCAGAGACCACCTTCACGTGGATCGGCATGTAGGCGTGCTCCTTGCCGCACAGCTCGTAGCACTGGCCGTAGAAGTCGCCCGTCTTCTCGCTGCGGAACCAGGTGTCGCGCACGAAGCCGGGAATGGCATCCTGCTTGACGCCGAACGCCGGCACGCCCCAGGCGTGGATCACGTCGTTGGCGGTGGTGATGATGCGCACCTTCTTGTTGACGGGCACCACCAGCGGGTTGTCGACCTGCAGCAGGTAGTTGTCCGGCACGTCACCCTTGGCCCCCTCGTTGGAGATCTCCCGGTGCGTCGGGTCCAGCGTGGACAGGAACGACACGCCCGAGCCTTCGCCGTTCAGGTAGTCGTAGCCCCACTTCCACTGGTAGCCGGTGGCCTTGATGGTGAGGTCGGCGTTGCTGGTGTCCTTGGCCGCGACCAGCACCTTCGTGGCGGGCAGCGCCATGCCGATTACGATGAGGAACGGGATGATGGTCCAGATGACCTCGACAGTCACCGACTCGTGGAAGTTGGCCGGCTTGTGGCCGACCGATTTGCGGTGCTTCCAGATGGAATAGAACATCACCGCGAAGACCAGCACGAAGATCACGATGCACGTGATCAGCATGAACCAGTGCAGCCAGCTCTGCTCGACCGCGATGCGCGTGGCGGCCGTGGTGAGGTTCAGCTGGCGGACGGCGGGGCCTCCCGGCAGGTCATTGGTTGCGTGCGCGGCGCCGGCGGCAGCTGCGGCCAGCGGGGCCGTCAGCCGGGCCAGGGTCGAAAGGCTCTTCATCGTTTCTTGGTTCCGTTTGACTCGATCACACACCGGGCCCGCTCAGCGGGCCGTTCCCCACTCGCGCAGCGCGCTCCTGATCTCCTGCGCCAGCAGCGGCCGCAGCTCCGGCCGCACGTAGCGCCCCACCCTGACCGCCCGGCCGCCACGGCCGGACACCTCGATCAGCGACCGCCCCCCGGTGCGCGGCTCGACGCGCACCCAGTCGGGGTCGAACTCCGTGCGCTGCAACTGGCCGGCCGTTTCCAGCTCGACGACCAGCCGCCGGCCCTGCAGCGAGATGCGCTCGCCGTCGGCCGCATGCCGAGCGTAGACCAGGAAGGCCAGCCCCACGGCACCGAGCTCAAGCCAGGCGAAAGGAAGGATCAGGGTCGCACCGTGAAGCCAGAAGAACGCGGCGATCGCCAGCGACACGACGCAAAGCGAGGCGTAGAACCAGCCCAGTTGGGCCGGCGTGACCGAGCAATTGCGCTTCAGGAACCAGACGATGTTCTGGCCCTGGACTGTCGCGAAACGAAAAACCGGCATCGACGGTGACGCTCACAAAACAACCAGCCATTGTAGCGGCTGCATCTCGTGATCAATTCCCGGCGCCGGAGGATTTGTCCTTGCGGCTGCCCCCGTGCAACGCCCGGCGCATGTCGTCGAGCGAGAGGCTGCTCTCGGCGCTGACCGGCATCCGCGCGGCAGGACGCAGGGCGTGGCCATACACGATCTCGAAGGTCAGGGCGAGCCGGCCGTCCGAGCCGGCCAGCCGCGCGGTGAGCTCGTCCTTCAGGCGTTGCTCCCAGCCACACCCGCGCAAGGCGCCGAAGCGTGCCGGGTGCAGGTTGGCCCCGAGCTCGCGCAGTTCGGCCAGCAGCCGGTCCGCATCGGCCCAGGTGAGCGTCACGCGCTCCATGTCCATCACTGGTTCGGCGAAACCGCCGGCCACCAGCATGTCGCCCCAGTCGTGCATGTCGGTGAACTGCGGGCCGGCCGGCCCCCATCCCAGCGACGCATAGAGCGCATGCAGCTCGCGCAACGTATCGGGGCCGAGGCACGAGAACATCAGGAAGCCGTCGACCGCGAGCGCCCGATGCCAGCGGGCCAGCAAGGCCTGCGGGTCGGGCTCGGTGTGCAGCGCCATGTTGGCCCACAGCATCTGCACGCCGCCATCGGGAAGGCTGTCGACGAACTGGCGGCGCGGTGCGCCCCAGCGCTTCCACCAGGCGGGAGACAGGGCCTCGCGGGCAGCTGCCTGCCGTGAGGCGACCGGCTCGACCAACAGGCACGCGGCCTGCGGATACCGCTGTTCGAGCAGGGCTTGGGCTTCGAGGCCGCCGCGCACCGGCTCCCAGTGCGCCCAGGCCGACGGTGCGAGCCGGATCCACTCCAGCCGCTCCGCCATGCGCCGGGCCACCTCCTCGTGCAGCCAGGGCGAGCGGGGCGGCGCGACGCGCGCCCAGCGTGCAGCGGCGATCGGATCGAGGGTCGGAGGACGGGTGGACACGGAGCCGGGCAGTATATTGAGCCGCATGTGGGCGCAGCTGGCACGAGGCATTGCAAGGGCGGCACCGGCACGCTGCGAGGTGTGCCGTGCCTGGCCCGCGCGGCCCGTCTGCGCGGCCTGCGAGGCGCGCTTCGCCGCCACTCGGCACCGCTGCCGCACCTGCGCGCTCGCGATTCCCGAAGGCGTCGATCGCTGTGGTCGCTGCCTGCGCCGACCGCCGCCGCTGGACGCTTGCCATGCCGCGGTGAGCTACGGTTATCCCTGGGCGACCCTGGTAGGTCGCTTCAAGTTCGGTGACGAGGCGGGCTGGGCCGGAACGTTCAGCGACCTCCTGCTGCGCGACACCATGCTGCGCGACCGCATCGCCGATGCCCGATGGGTCGTCGCCATGCCACTCTCGCGCGAGCGGCTCGCCCACCGCGGATTCAACCAGGCGCACGAACTGGCGCGACGCCTCGCACCTGCCAAGGCCGACGCAAGTCTTGTCGTGCGCGTGCGTGACACCGCCTCGCAGGCCGAGCTGGACCACGACAGCCGCCAGGCGAACGTGCGTCGCGCGTTCGCGCTGGAACCCGCGCGTGCGGCCTCCGTGCACGGCCAGCGCGTGCTGCTGGTCGACGACGTGATGACCACCGGCGCCTCGCTGTTCGCGCTGGCGCATGTGTTCCGCGAAGCGGGTGCCAGCGACGTGGCGGCGGCGGTGTTCGCGCGCACCGAGGACACCTGATGTTCCATATCGTCCTGGTCGAGCCCGAGATCCCGCCCAACACCGGCAACGTGATCCGCCTCGCGGCCAACACGGGCTGCACCCTGCACCTGGTCGAGCCGCTCGGCTTCTCGATGGAGGACCGCCACATGCGCCGCGCCGGCCTCGATTACCACGAGTACGCCGAGGTGCGCCGACATGCGGGCTGGGCCGCGCTGCTGGCCAGCGAGCGGCCGCCGAAGCAGCGCATGTTCGCGATGACGACGCATGCCAGCCGGCCCGTGCATGACGTGGCGTTCCAGCCCGGCGACTGGCTCGTGTTCGGCGCCGAGACGCGCGGCCTCGCGCCCGAACTGCGCGAATCGTTTCCGCCTGCGCAGCGACTGCGGCTGCCGATGCGGCCGGGCCAGCGCAGCCTGAACCTGTCGAACGCGGTCGCGGTCACGGTCTTCGAGGCCTGGCGGCAGAACGGATTTGCCTGAGCGCCAGCAACTCACCTTTCTGACGCCTGGTTGCGCACCGCCGTGCTTGCAACGGCCGCGTGGGCGGTCATCTCGAAGGTTCAGCGTTCCTGCTTCCAGGCATGGAGCCTGTGCACTCCCTTGCAACCCGCGC
This sequence comes from Ramlibacter sp. MMS24-I3-19, assembly GCF_050320135.1. Lineage (NCBI taxonomy): Bacteria > Pseudomonadati > Pseudomonadota > Betaproteobacteria > Burkholderiales > Comamonadaceae > Ramlibacter > Ramlibacter sp. MMS24-I3-19. The sequence goes on from NZ_CP190017.1 coordinate 385,161, forward strand.
CGCCCGGCGCGGGTTCTTTTTGTCAGGGGTAGCGGCGTCCCAGTGACTCGGCCACGCAGACCGGCTTGTCGCTGCCTTCGCGCTCGACGCTCACCTTCCAGGTCATCTGCACGCCGTTGTTCTCGATCGGCTCGCACGCTAGCAAGGTCAGCCGCGCACGCAGCCGGCTGCCCACCGGCACGGGTGACGTGAAGCGCACCTTGTTCAAGCCGTAGTTCACGCCCATGCGGGTGCCGCCGATCGCGATCGCGCTCTCGAAGAATTTGGGCAACAGCGACAACGTGAGGAACCCATGCGCGATGGGGCCGCCGAACGGACCAGCCTTGGCCTTCTCGACGTCGACGTGGATCCACTGGTGGTCGCCCGTTGCCTGCGCGAACAGGTTCACCTGCTCCTGGGTGACGGTGATCCAGTCGCTCGTGGCGACTTCCTGGCCGACCAGCGCCGGCAGGTCGGCAAGCGAGGCGATGGTTCTCATCCCGCCACTGTACGGCGGCGCCGCTCGATCAGTTGTCCAGCCAGCGACAGAGGCCGGTCCATTGCTCCAGGTCGCGCTCGACCCGGCCCGGCGCGACGTCGAACAGCGTGAGGCCGCGCGCGGCGAGGTACACGTAGTTCTGCGTCGGCCGCAGCTCGCCCAGCACGGGCAGTCCGAGGCCCTTGACGAACGTCTGCAGCTGCTCGGCCGCGAGCGTGCGGCCGTCCACCCGCATGCCGACGATGCCCACCTGCAGCCCCGAGGCCTTGCGCTGGCCGGCCAGCTCGTCCAGGAACGCGCGGGTGGCGAAGATGTCGAAGATGCTCGGCGCGAGTGGCACCACCACCTTCGTGGCCGGCCGCAGCAGGTCGCGAAGGTCCTTGCCGTGCAGGCCGGCCGGCGTGTCCAGCACGACGTGCGTGGTTCCCTTCGGCGGCCTGGCGATCTGGCCGTCGCCGATGTCCCAGCTGGCGATGGGCCGCGCGCCCGGGGGCCGCAGGCCCAGCCAGAGCCGGCTGGACTGCTGCCGGTCCGCATCGCCGAGCATGACCGCATGGCCCTGGCTGGCGAACCAGCCCGCGATGTTGGTGGCGAGGGTGGATTTCCCGACGCCTCCCTTGGGATTGGCAACGACCACGACCGGCATGGGCACCTCCAGGTGCGGCCAAGCGCGGGCCGCTTTGCGCTATGTTACCGAGATGGATGAGCATCACTCCGGGCCGGCTGCCGGCGCCTATGTCCTGGCCGCGCACCCGAACTGGCGCGAATCACGGGTCAACAAGCGCCTGCTGCAGGCGACCGCGACGTCGACAGCGCCGACGTGCAGGACCTGTATGGCGCCTATCCCGACTACGACATCGACGTGCAGGCCGAGCAGCGCCGTGTCGCGGCGCGTCCGCTGCTGGTGCTGCTGCACCCGATCCAGTGGTACTCGATGCCCGCGTTGATGAAGCTCTGGCTCGACGACGTGCTCACGCATGGCTGGGCCTATGGCCACCAGGGCACCGCGCTGCAGGGCAAGGACCTGTGGCTGGTCGCCACCACCGGTGGCCCCGAAGCGTCGTACCACCCGCAGGGCTACAACCGCTACTTCTTCGACGCCTTCCTGCCACCGTACGAGCAGACCGCAGCCCTGTGCGGCATGCGGTTCCTGCCGCCGCTGGTGCTGCATGGCGCCAACCGGGCGAGCGCCTCCGAGATCGATGCACACGTCGCGGTGTTCGCCGATCGCCTGCGCACCTATCCCGACTGGCCCGAGATGGACGAGATCGCCAGCTGCATCGCCTGCGAGGTGCCCACCAGCGATCGCCCCCTCGAGCAGGAAGCTGGCGCGTGATGGAGCACATGCTGCCTGCCTGGCTGTCCAACAGCCTGATCTACCTGGGCGCCGCCGTCATCGCGGTGCCGCTGTCGCGCGCCCTCGGGCTCGGATCCATCATCGGCTACCTGGCCGCCGGCATCGTCATCGGGCCCTGGGGCATCGGCCTGGTGCGCCAGGTCGAGGACATCCTGCACTTCGCGGAATTCGGCGTCGTGCTGATGCTGTTCCTCGTCGGCCTCGAACTCGATTCGCGCCGGCTGTGGAACCTGCGGCGCCCGATCTTCGGCTGGGGCGGCGCGCAGGTCGCCGGCTGCGCGGCCGTGCTGTTCGCGGCCGGCCTGCTCGCCGGCATCGACTGGCGCGTGAGCCTGGTGGCCGCCCTCGGCCTGGCACTGTCGTCCACCGCCATCGCGCTGCAGGTCATGGGCGAGCGCAACCTGCTGCCCACCAGCAGCGGCCAGGCCGGCTTCGCGATCCTGCTGTTCCAGGACGTGGCCGCCATCCCCATCCTCGCCCTGCTGCCGCTGCTCGGCGCCGAGCCGCCGGACGCCACGCCCGACGGCGGCATGCTGCTGCAGGCCGCCAAGATCGTCGGCGTGATCGCGGCCATCGTGCTCGGCGGCCGGCTGGCGCTGCGTCCGCTGCTTCGCTGGATCGCGCGCAGCCGCACGCCGGAGATCTTCACGGCCGCGGCGCTGCTGCTGGTCGTGGCCATCGCCGCGCTGATGCAGGCCGTCGGCCTGTCGATGGCACTCGGCGCCTTCCTCGCCGGCGTGCTGCTTGCCGAAAGCGAATACCGGCGCGAACTCGAGACCGACATCGAGCCGTTCAAGGGCCTGCTGCTCGGCCTGTTCTTCATCGCGGTCGGCATGAGCATCGACTTCGGCGTGCTGCTGGCCCGGCCCGGCACGATGGCGTTGCTGGTGGTCGGCTTCGTCGTGCTGAAGGCGATCGTGGTCTGGTTCCTCGGGCGCGCGATGGGCCTGGAGCTGCAGGACCGCCCCGTGTTCACGCTCCTGCTGGCGCAAGGCGGCGAGTTCGCGTTCGTCGTGTTCCAGGCCGCCGCGGGCGCGTCCGTGTTCCCGCCGGCGACCGCGTCGCTGCTGATCGGGGCGGTGGCGGTGTCGATGCTGCTGTCGCCGCTGCTGCTGGTGGCGATCGACAAGCTCGTGCTCGCGCGCTTCGCGGGCCAGCGCCGCACCCTCGACGAACTGAGCGAACCGCAGGAGGCGCCGGTCATCATCGCGGGCTTCGGCCGCTACGGCCAGATCGTCGGCCGGCTCGTGGCAGCGCACGGCATCCCCACGACGGTGCTGGATCACGACGCCGACATGGTGGAGGCGGCCCGCGCGTTCGGCTCGAAGGTGTTCTATGGCGACGCGACGCGGCTGGACCTGCTGCGGATCGCCGGCGCTGCGGCGACCCGGGTGCTGGTCGTCGCGGTGGACGACCGGCAGCAGTCGCTCGCGATCGTGGACCTCGCGCGCGAGCACTTCCCGCACCTGCAGCTGGTCGTGCGTGCGCGCGACGTGACCCACTGGAACGAGCTTCGTGACCGCGGCGTCATGCAGGTCGAGCGCGAGCTGTTCGAAGCCAGCCTGCGCAGCGGCCGCACCGTCCTCGAGCTGCTCGGCGAGCCGCCGCATGCGGCCCGCAAGCTGGCGATGCGCTTCCGGCGCGCCAACATCGAGCTCTTCGAGCAGATGTACCCGCACCACAAGGACCGGTCCAAGCTGATCGCGGTCGTCAAGCAGGGCCGCCGGCAGTTCGAGGAGCAGATGGCGCGCGAGCGCGAGCACGCGGCGGCGCGCACCCGCCCGGGCACGACCACCCCGCAGGACTGGGACGACGATCGCCGTCCCTAGCCGCAAGGAGTGGTGGATGCGGGCCGGGCGCGACTCCGGCTCGCGATCGTTAGGCCGCCCTTATCCCGCGGGCCGCACGCAGGCCCGGTCACCCTGCGCTTGTCGGGGAGGCTGCGTTCCGCCGGCTTCGGTGCGTGTCTGCTTTCCACGCCGCCGCATCCGCGGCCAGTGTGGCGCGATGCGCGCCACGGTCCTGTCGGCGCGGGCCGCGTTCAAGCCGCGATGAACCCGTCCCACACCAGCTTCACCCCGGTGAGCAGCATCCCGAGGTAGATCAGCCGGTAGAACAAGGTGGGCTGGATGCGGTGCGCGAGCCGCACGCCGATCGACACGCCCACGGGCGCGAGCGGCAGCAGCGCGATCGAGGTCGCGAGGTTGCGCAGGTCCAGCAGCCCCAGCCACGCGTAGGGAACCCACTTGCTCAGGTTCACGACGAAAAAGAACGCTGCCATCGTGGCCGTGAAGACCAGCGGCGGCAGCCGCATCGGGATCACATACGCGTTGACGGGCGGACCGCCCGCATGCGAGACGAAGCTGGTGAAGCCCGAGGTGACCGTCAGCAGCGCGCCGGCCACGAAGGCGGGTGCGGGCTGTCAGGCCGCGGCGGAAATGCCAGGCGCTGCGCGAGGAACAGCAGCGTGAAGACGCCCACGATGCCCGCGACGGTGTGCGCGTCGAGGAACCGGAACGACAGCGCGCCGACCACGGTGCCCACCAGGCCCAGCGGCACGAGGAAGCGCACCAGCTTCCAGTCGAAGTGGCGGCGGAACGCGGCGAGGCCCATCACGTCCATCACGAACAGGATGGGCATGAAGATCGCCGCGGCCTGCGGTACCGGGCAGGCCAATGCCATCAAGGGCACGGCGAGCGAGCCGAAGCCGGCGCCGAAGCCGCTCTTGCTGATGCCCATGAGCAGCACCGCCGGAACGGCGGCGGCGTAGAAGGCCGGATCGGTGATGAGCGGAAAGTCCAAGCCCGCAATTGTCGGGCCTGCACGCACGGAAATCGCTCAGCGCTGCCGCTGCGGCCCCTTGCGCTCGAGGCCAGCGGGTGCCGGCGGCAGCGACTCGATCAGGGCGGTGAGCTTGTCGATGTCGATCGGCTTGACCATGTGCAGGTCGAAGCCGCAGTCCTTCGACCGCTGCACGTCCTGCGGCTGTCCCCAGCCGGTGACCGCGACGATGGTGCGCGCCGCGCCGTGATGGGCCGCGCGCACGCGCCGGCAGACGTCGTAGCCGTTGATCTTGGGCATGCCGATGTCCAGCAGCACCAGCCGCGGGTCGAAGGCCTCGATCTCGCGCAGCGCGGCCTCGCCGTCGTGCACGTGCAGCACCTCGTGGCCCATCATCTCCAGCAGCATGGTGAGCGTGGCCGCGGCGTCGACGTTGTCGTCGGCGACCAGCACGCGCAGGCCCTTCGCGTTCGACGCCGTGGCCGCCGCGGGCGCAGGCGCGGACTCGATGGCGCGCACGGGCGACGCCAGCGGCAGCAGCACCTGGAACCGGCTGCCCTGCCCCGGGCCGTCGCTGTAGGCGCGCACCGTGCCGCCATGCATCTCCACCAGCTGGCGCGTCAGTGCCAGGCCGATGCCCAGGCCGCCGCGCGAGCGTTCCAGCGCCGCCTCGACCTGCGAGAACATCTCGAACACCGACTCCAGCCTGTCGGGCGGGATGCCGATGCCGTTGTCGCGGATGGTGACGCCCACCATGCCCCGCTCCAGCGCCACGCCGACCTCGATGCGGCCGCCGCGCTCGGTGTACTTGACGGCGTTGCTCAGGAGGTTGGTGAAGACCTGGGCGAGGCGGGTGCGGTCGCCGTCGACCACCAGCTGGCGATCCGGCTGCAGCACGACGAGTTCGTGTCCGGCCTCCTCGGCCATCGGGCGCACGGCCTCGACGGCGTCGGCCAACGCGTCGTTCAGCGCAAGCGGTTCCCGGCGCAGCTCGATGCGGCCGCGGCTGATGCGGCTGACGTCCATCAGGTCGTCGATCAGCCGGCTCAGCGACTGCACCTGCCGATCGATGAGGTCGGTGGCCCACTGCACCTTGTCCGCGCCGCCGCGTCGGATGATCTCCACCGCGCTGCGCACCGGTGCCAACGGGTTGCGCAGTTCGTGCGCGAGCGTGGCGAGGAACTCGTCCTTCTTCCGGTTGGCCTCGACCAGTTGTGCCTGGCTCAGTTCCAGCTCGCGCGTGCGATCTCGCACGCGCTGGTCGAGCGTCTCGTTCAATTCGCTCAGCCGGGCTTCGGCGAGGCGTCGGTCGGAGACCTCGTCGGAGAGCCGGCGGTTGGCGATCTCCAGCGCGCGGCCGCGCCGGTGCAGCTCGGCGAACACCGACACCTTGGAGCGCAGCACCGCCGGGTTGACGGGCTTCTGCAGGTAGTCGACCGCGCCCGTGCCGTAGCCTTCCAGGACGTGCTGGTCCTCGGTGTAGTAGGCACTGAGGAAGATGATCGGGATGCGGGCGGTCTTGCGCCGCTCCTTCACCAGCTGCGCCACCTCGAAGCCGTTCATGCCCGGCATGCGCACGTCCAGCACCAGCACGGCGAACTCCTCCGCCATCAGGGCCAGCAGGGCCTCCTCGCCCGACTTCGCCCGCACCAGCCGGTAGCCCGGATCGTCCAGGACGCTCTCGAGCACCGTCAGGTTCTTGGGCTCGTCGTCGACGATCAGGATGTTGACGGTCCGGTCGGCGATGTCGAGGTCGCCGAACTCGGTGTCCGGCGGGTTGCGGGGTGGGTTCATGTCTTGTCCACGGTACGGTTCAGCGGAACAGCCAAACGCGCATCAGTGACAACAGTTGGTCCGTGTTCACAGGCTTGGAAATGTAGTCGCTCGCGCCCGCGTCGAGGCACTTCTCGCGGTCGCCCTTCATGGCCTTGGCCGTCAGCGCCAGGATCGGCAGCGTGCGGAACGCAGGCTCCTTGCGGATCTCGCGCATGGTCTCGTAGCCATCCATCTCCGGCATCATGATGTCCATCAGGACCATCGCCAGGTCAGGGGTCTCCTTGATGATGTCGATGGCCTGGCGGCCGTTGGTGGCGCTGAGCACGACCACATCGTGGTTCTCCAGCACCGAGGTCAGCGCGAAGATGTTGCGCGCGTCGTCGTCCACCACCAGCACCTTGCGGTTCTGCAGCACCTCGGACGAGTTGTGCAGCCGCTCCAGCATCGCCTGCTTCTCCGGCGGCAGCTCGGTCACGACGCGGTGCAGGAAGAGCGCGGTCTCGTCCAGCAGCCGCTCGGGCGAGCGCACGTCCTTCAGCACGATGCTCTTGGCCATCAGGTTGAGGCGGTCCTCCTCCTTGCGGTTCAGGTCCTTGCCGGTGAACACGACCACCGGGATCTCGGCCAGCGCCGGATCCGCATGCACCTGCTCCAGCAGCTCGAAGCCCGTCATGTCGGGCAGCCGCAGGTCGAGCACCACGCAGTCGAAGGTCTGCTGGCGCAGCATGGCCAGGGCCACGTCACCGCGCCCGGCAGTCTCGATCTCGATGTCCGGGTGACCCAGCAGCTCGATGACGGCGTTGCGCTCGATCTCGTTGTCCTCGATCACCAGCAGCCGCTTGGTGCGTGGCAGGGTGAACTCCTTGAGCCGGTCCATCGCCTGCTCCAGCCCCGTCGTGGTGGGCTCCTTGAGCAGGTAGGCGAAGGCGCCGTGCGACAGCCCGTGCTGGCGCTCCTTCTCCACGCTGGTGATCTGCACCGGGATGTGGCGCAGCGCCGGGTCGAGCTTGAGCTGGTTGAGCACCGTCCAGCCCAGCATGTCGGGCAGGAAGATGTCCAGCGAGATCGCCGAAGGACGGAACTGCCGCGCGAGTGCCAGTCCGATGGCGCCCTTGTTGGCCACCAGGCCACGGAAACCCTTGTCGCGCGCCAGGCCCAGCAGGATGCGCGCGTAGTGCGGGTCGTCCTCGATGATCAGCAGCACGGTGTCACCGGGCACGATGACATCGCGGTCGTCGGGCACGTGCTCCTCGCGCGCCACCGGCAGTGCGAGCAGCGGCACGGTGGGCGCCGGCGCCGGGACCGTGCGCAGCGCGGTCGACGAATCCGGGCCGCCGTAGTGCAGCGGCAGGTACAGCGTGAAGGTGCTGCCCTGGCCGTGCACGCTGGACAGGCGGATCTCGCCGCCCAGCAGGATGGCCAGCTCGCGGCTGATGGCAAGGCCCAGGCCCGTGCCGCCGTACTTGCGCGAGGTGCCGGCGTCGGCCTGCTGGAACGCCTCGAAGATCAGGCGCTGCTTCTCGGGCGGCACACCGATGCCGGTGTCTTCGACCGCGAAGGCGATGACGTGGTGCGCGTGGCTGAGCACCGGATGCTCGGCGGACCAGCCGCCGTGCGCCAGGCCCACGCGCACTTCCACGTGGCCGCTGGAGGTGAACTTCACCGCGTTGGACAGCAGGTTCTTCAGGATCTGCTGCAGGCGCTTGGGGTCGCTGTCCATCGAGCGCGGCAGGTCGTCCGCGAAGAACACGCGAAGCGGCAGGTTCTTGGCTTCGGCCACGTGGCGGAAGTTGCGGTCGATGCTGTCGCGCAGCCAGTGGAAGGCGATCTCCTCGACGTCGACCGTCACCGTGCCCGACTCGATCTTGGACAGGTCCAGGATGTCGTTGATCAGGTTGAGCAGGTCGCTGCCCGAGGAGTTGATGTTGCGCGAGAACTCGATCTGCTTGGGGTTCAGGTTGCCCGCGGCGTTCTCGGCCAGCTGCTGCGACAGGATCAGGATCGAGTTGAGCGGCGTGCGCAGCTCGTGCGACATGTTGGCCAGGAACTCCGACTTGTACTTGGAGGTGAGCGCCAGTTCGGACGCCTTCTCCTCCAGCGCGCGGCGGGCCTGTTCCACCTCGGCGTTCTTGCGCTCGACCTCCTCGTTCTGCTGCGCGAGCAGGCGGGCCTTGGTGCCCAGCTCCTCGTTGGTCTGCTGCAGCTCGATCTGGCGCGATTGCAGTTCGGCGGTCAGCTGCTGCGATTGCGTGAGCAGGCCTTCCGTGCGCATCGTCGCCTCGATGGTGTTGAACACCGCGCCGATGCCCAGCGCCAGCTGGTCGAGGAAGTTCAGGTTCACGGGCGTGAACGGCTGCAGCGATGCCAGCTCGATGACGGCCTTGGTCTGGTTCTCGAACAGCACCGGCAGCACCACGACGCTGACGGTGCGCGCCTCGCCCAGGCTGGAGCTGATGCTCACGAAATCGGACGGCGCGTCGGTCAGCAGGATGCGGCGGTTCTCGATGGCGCACTGCCCCACCAGGCCTTCACCGAGCCCGATGGTGGGCGAGAGGCGCACGTTGCCCGACTGCGCATAGCTGGAGAGCAGCACGAGATGGCTCTCGCCCTCGCCCACCGAGCTGTTGTGGTAGATGCTGCCCTGGTGCGCGTGCACCAGCGGCGCGAGTTCGGACAGCAGCATCTTGCCCACAGTCGACAGCTCGCGCTGGCCCTGCAGCATGCCAGTGAAGCGCGCCAGGTTGGTCTTGAGCCAGTCCTGCTCGCGGTTCGACTCGGTCGTCTCGCGCAGGTTGGAAATCATCGTGTTGATGTTGTCCTTCAGCTCGGACACCTCGCCGCGCGCTTCCACCTGGATCGACCGCGTCAGGTCGCCCTTGGTCACCGCCGTCGCTACTTCGGCGATGGCTCGCACCTGCGTCGTGAGGTTGGCGGCCAGCAGGTTCACGTTGCCGGTCAGGTCCTTCCACGTGCCGGCCGCGCCGGGCACGTGCGCCTGCCCGCCGAGCCGGCCTTCCACGCCCACCTCGCGCGCCACGTTGGTCACCTGGTCGGCGAACGTGGCCAGCGTGTCGGTCATGCCGTTGATGGTGTCGGCCAGCGCCGCCACCTCGCCCTTGGCCTGCACCGTCAGGCGTTGCGACAGGTTGCCGTTGGCGACCGCGGTCACGACCTTCACGATGCCCCGCACCTGCTCGGTGAGGTTGGAGGCCATGAAGTTCACGTTGTCCGTCAGGTCCTTCCAGGTGCCGCCCACGCCGGCCACCTGGGCCTGGCCACCGAGCTTGCCCTCGGTGCCGACCTCGCGGGCCACGCGCGTCACCTCGCCGGCGAATCCGTTCAGCTGGTCCACCATCGTGTTGATCGTGTTCTTCAGCTCCAGGATCTCGCCCTTCACTTCCACGGTGATCTTGCGGTTCAGGTCACCGCGCGCCACGGCCGTCGTCACCTCGGCGATGTTCCGCACCTGCGAGGTGAGGTTCGAGCCCATGGTGTTGACGGAGTCGGTCAGATCCTTCCAGGTGCCGGCCACGCCGGGCACCACGGCCTGCACGCCCAGGCGGCCTTCGGTGCCCACCTCGCGCGCCACGCGCGTCACTTCGGAAGCGAACGAGCGCAGCTGCTCCACCATGGTGTTGATGGTTTCCTTCAGCTGGAGAATCTCGCCGCGCACGTCCACCGTGATCTTCTTGGACAGGTCGCCATTGGCCACCGCGATCGTCACTTCGGCGATGTTGCGCACCTGGCCGGTGAGGTTCGACGCCATCGAGTTCACGTTGTCGGTCAGGTCCTTCCACGTGCCGGCCACGCCGGGCACCATGGCCTGGCCGCCCAGCTTGCCCTCGGACCCCACCTCGCGCGCCACCCGCGTCACTTCGGAGGCGAAGGCGGAGAGCTGGTCGACCATCGTGTTGATGGTTTCCTTCAGCTGCAGGATCTCGCCCTTCACGTCCACCGTGATCTTGCGCGACAGGTCGCCGCGCGCGATGGCCGTGGCGACGTCGGCGATGTTCCGCACCTGGCCGGTGAGGTTGTTGGCCATGGAGTTCACGTTGTCCGTGAGGTCCTTCCACGTGCCTGCCACGCCCGGCACGACGGCCTGGCCGCCCAGCTTGCCTTCGGTGCCGACTTCGCGCGCGACGCGCGACACCTCGGCCGCGAAGGAGCGCAGCTGGTCCACCATGGTGTTGATGGTTTCTTTCAGCTCCAGGATCTCGCCGCGCACGTCCACGGTGATCTTCTTGGACAGGTCGCCGTTGGCCACGGCGATGGTCACGTCGGCGATGTTGCGCACCTGGTTGGTGAGGTTCGACGCCATCGAGTTGACGTTGTCGGTCAGGTCCTTCCACGTGCCGGCCACGCCGGGCACCTGCGCCTGGCCGCCGAGGCGGCCTTCGGTTCCCACCTCGCGCGCCACGCGGGTCACTTCGCCGGCGAACGCGTTCAGCTGGTCCACCATCGTGTTGATGGTTTCCTTCAGCGCCAGGATCTCGCCCTTCACTTCCACCGTGATCTTGCGCGAGAGGTCGCCGCGGGCGATGGCCGTCGCCACGTCCGCGATGTTGCGCACCTGGCCCGTGAGGTTGGACGCCATGAAGTTCACGTTGTCCGTCAGGTCCTTCCAGGTGCCCGCGATGCCGGGCACCTGCGCCTGGCCGCCGAGCTTGCCTTCGGTGCCCACCTCGCGCGCGACGCGCGTCACTTCGGAGGCGAAGCCGTTGAGCTGGTCCACCATCACGTTGATGGTGTTCTTCAGCTCCAGGATCTCGCCCTTCACTTCCACCGTGATCTTGCGCGAGAGGTCACCCCGCGCCACGGCCGTCGTCACTTCCGCGATGTTGCGCACCTGACCCGTCAGGTTGTTCGCCATCGAGTTGACGTTGTCGGTCAGGTCCTTCCAGGTGCCCGCCACGCCGCGCACCTGCGCCTGGCCACCGAGCTTGCCCTCCGAGCCCACCTCGCGGGCCACCCGCGTCACTTCGGACGCGAAGCCGTTCAGCTGGTCGACCATGGTGTTGAGCGTGTTCTTCAACTCCAGGATCTCGCCCTTCACGTCCACCGTGATCTTCTTGGACAGGTCGCCGTTGGCCACCGCGGTTGCCACCTCGGCGATGTTGCGGACCTGGCCCGTGAGGTTCGACGCCATCGAGTTGACGTTGTCGGTCAGGTCCTTCCACGTGCCGGCCACGCCAGGCACCTGCGCCTGGCCACCGAGCTTGCCTTCCGAACCCACTTCGCGCGCCACCCGGGACACTTCGCCGGCGAAGCCATTGAGCTGGTCCACCATCGTGTTGATGGTGTTCTTCAATTCGAGGATTTCGCCGCGCACGTCCACGGTGATCTTCTTGGAGAGGTCACCCCGCGCCACGGCGGTCGTCACTTCCGCGATGTTCCGCACCTGGCCCGTGAGGTTCGAAGCCATGAAGTTCACCGAGTCGGTGAGGTCCTTCCACGTGCCGGCCACGCCGGGCACCTGCGCCTGGCCGCCGAGCTTGCCTTCGGTACCCACTTCGCGCGCCACGCGCGTCACTTCCGACGCGAAGCCGTTCAGCTGGTCGACCATCGTGTTGATGGTGTTCTTCAGCTCCAGCACCTCGCCGCGCACGTCCACGGTGATCTTCTTGGACAGGTCGCCGTTGGCCACCGCGGTGGTCACCTCGGCGATGTTCCGCACCTGGCCCGTGAGGTTGGACGCCATGAAGTTCACGTTGTCCGTCAGGTCCTTCCAGGTGCCGGCCACGCCTTCCACCGCGGCCTGGCCACCGAGCTTGCCCTCGGTGCCCACCTCGCGCGCGACCCGCGACACCTCGCCCGCGAACGCGTTCAGCTGGTCCACCATGGTGTTGATGGTCTGCTTCAGCTGGAGGATCTCGCCCTTCACTTCCACGGTGATCTTGCGCGAGAGGTCGCCGCGCGCGATGGCCGTGGCCACGTCCGCGATGTTGCGCACCTGGCCCGTGAGGTTGGACGCCATCGAGTTGACCGAGTCGGTCAGGTCCTTCCAGGTGCCGGCAATGCCCGGCACGAAGGCCTGGCCGCCCAGCTTGCCTTCGGTACCCACTTCACGCGCCACGCGCGTCACCTCGGACGAGAAGCCGTTCAGCTGGTCGACCATCGTGTTGATGGTTTCCTTCAGCTCCAGGATCTCGCCCTTCACGTCCACCGTGATCTTGCGCGACAGGTCGCCGCGCGCCACGGCCGTCGTCACCGTCGCGATGTTCCGCACCTGCGAGGTGAGGTTGTTGGCCATGGAGTTCACGGAGTCCGTGAGGTCCTTCCAGGTGCCGGCCACGCCAGGCACCACGGCCTGCCCACCGAGGCGGCCGTCGGTGCCCACCTCGCGCGCCACGCGCGTCACTTCCGAGGCAAACGAGCGCAGCTGGTCCACCATGGTGTTGGTGGCTTCCTTCAGCTGGAGAATTTCCCCGCGCACGTCCACCGTGATCTTCTTGGACAGGTCGCCGTTGGCCACCGCGATCGTCACTTCCGCGATGTTGCGCACCTGGGCCGTCAGGTTGCCGGCCATCTGGTTCACCGAATCGGTCAGGTCCTTCCACACGCCCGACACGTTCTTCACCTGGGCCTGGCCGCCCAGCTTGCCCTCGGTGCCCACCTCGCGCGCGACGCGGGTCACCTCGTTGGTGAACACCGCCAGCTGCTCGATCATGCTGTTGACCAGCTTGGCGGAGCGAAGGAATTCACCTTTCAGCGGCCTGCCGTCGACCTGCAGTTCCATCGACTGGCCCAGGTCGCCCTTCGCGACCGCGCCGATCGTGCGGGCGATGTCGGTCGTCGGACGCACCAGGTCGTCGATCAGCGTGTTCAGCGAATTCACCTGGTCGGCCCAGCCGCCCACCGCGCCGGGCGTGGCGATCCGCTGGGTCAGCCGGCCTTCGCGGCCTACGGTGTTGGACAGGCGCGCGGCCTCGGTGGTGATGCGCTGCGCATTGACGATGCAGAGGTTGAACGCCTCGGCGATGCGGCCGTCGGTGCCGCCCCACGTGACGGGGAGGCGTGCGGAGAATTCGCCGCCCGCGAACGCCATCAGCGCCGCCAGGATCTGGCGCGATTGCGCCTCGGCCTCGGCGTTGTCCCGGGTCTGGATCGGTTGCACCCCGTTGGGCTTGGAGATCGAAGCGGCGCCGTTCGCCGTCTTCGAGGCTTTCTTCTTGGTGGTCGTCGTGCTGTTGTCCATGGATGCGAGCTCCGAAGGCGAACAAAAAGCCCGCACGCGGCGAGCTCGACAAAATTCGGGGAAGGAAAGACAGTGGCTCGTCCGTTCGAGCCGTGGCCGTAGAGTTTGGCGGTTCTGTCCGACGGGCAGTGTAGGACAGCTCCGACTGTGAGCATGCTACCGACGAATTGATGCAAGCAGTCGTAGGGGTGGCCCCGACAGAATTCACAATCCGCTCCCATGGATCGAGTCGAAGCGGTGGTTGTTGGCGCAGGTGTTGTTGGGCTCGCGGTGGCGCGGCAGCTGGCCTTGATGGGCCGGGAAGTCCTGGTGCTCGAAGCGGCCGATGGCATCGGCACCGGCACGAGCTCACGCAACAGCGAGGTCATCCACGCCGGGATCTACTACCCGGCCGGGTCCCTCAAGGCCCGCCTGTGCGTGCAGGGCAAGCAGCTGCTCTACATGTACTGCCAGGAACGCGGCATTCCCCACCGGCGCTGCGGCAAGCTGCTGGTGGCCACGGACCTGGGCCGCGCCGCGGCCCTGCCGGGCATCGTGGCGCGAGCGGCAGTGAACGGGGTGCCTGACCTGCAACTGCTCACGCGCGAGCAGGCGCAGGCCCTCGAGCCCGCCATCGAGTGCGTGGCCGCTGCGCTGTCGCCCAGCACGGGCATCGTCGACAGCCATGCCTTCATGCTGGCGCTGCAGGGTGACCTGGAGAACGCCGGCGGCCTCGTGGCCTTGCACACCCGTGTCGAGCAGGCGCGCACGAGCGCCGAAGGCATCGTGCTGCGCACCGCCGACGGCAGCGAGCTGCTCACCAGCGTGCTGGTGAATGCGGCCGGCCTGGAGGCGCCGGCGCTCGCAAGCCGCATCGAAGGTCTCGCCGCGCGTCACGTCCCACGCGCGTTCTATGCCAAGGGAAACTATTTCACGCTGAGCGGCCGTGCGCCCTGCTCGCGGCTCGTGTACCCGGTCCCGGATCCTCATGCGCACCTGGCCGGCCTCGGCGTGCACCTCACCATCGACCTCGGGGGCCAAGCCAAGTTCGGACCCGACGTGCAGTGGGTGCCGTCGCTCGACGCGCCGGGCGTGTGGCAGGTGGATCCCGCACGCGCGCCCCTGTTCGAAGCCGAGATCCGCGCGTACTGGCCGGGCCTGCCCGCCGGCGCCCTGCAGCCCGGCTACGTCGGCGTGCGGCCCAAGATTTCAGGACCCGGCGAGCCGGCCGCCGACTTCGTGGTGCAGGACGCCGCAGTGCACGGGATCGGGGGCCTCGTTAACCTTTTCGGTATCGAATCGCCGGGCTTGACCAGTGCGATGGCCATCGCGGAGCTGGTTGCAACACGCCTGGAAGCGGCATGACTTGGCAACGTGGGCGCGGTCGGCTCCATTCATGCGCCGCGGGCGGCCGCTGATCCGCGCCTGAAACGCCGGATTCACCGCCGGTCCGGGGCTCAATTCCGGCCATCGGTTACAACTTGTGACGGCGCTGTTACGGCTCGTAACCTTCATCCCACAGCGAATCCACGCTGCCGTGAATCCACCGAGGAGCCGAGATGATGAAAGCCCGCCGCATTCTTCTGATCACGTCCGCCTGCCTGGCCTTGCTGGCTCCGGCACTCGGGACCGCCGCCGAATCCGACGCCGATGCCTATGAACAGGCCGTGGCGCAATACCACCAGGGCCGCTGGGCCGATGCCTACGGGCGCTTCATCGCGCTGGCCAACGGGGGCGACGCCGATGCCGCCCGCACGGCGCTGTTCATGTATCGCTACGGCCCGCAGCTCTACAACGCCCATTGGGACGCGATGCCGGTCGAGGTGCAGCGTTGGGAACGCCTGGCCGCGTCGAGCCAGGGACGCGGCACGCCGGTGTTCCAGCCGGTCGCAGCGCGCTGAGCCTTCCGGCGTTCCGTCGCGGGACGCCCCTCTCCGCGAGCAGCCTGCAACTACCACCGTTGCGGCTGCTTGTGCCTTGAGGCTCAGACGCGCTCGAGGATCACCGCGATGCCCTGGCCCACGCCGATGCACATCGTGCACAGCGCGTAACGGCCGCCGGCGCGGTGCAGCTGGTTCACCGCGGTGGTGGCCAGCCGCGCACCCGATGCGCCCAGGGGATGCCCGAGCGCGATGGCGCCGCCGTTCGGATTGACGCGCGGATCGTCGTCCTTCAAGCCCAGCATCCGCAACACCGCCAGGCCTTGGGCCGCGAAGGCCTCGTTCAACTCGATCACGTCGATCTGCTCGAGCTTGAGGCCGGTAAGCGCCAGCACCTTCTGCGTCGCCGGCGCCGGGCCGATGCCCATCACGCGCGGCGCCACGCCGGCCGTGGCCATTCCCACGACGCGTGCGCGCGGCGTGAGCCCATGCCGCGCCGCCGTGCCCTCGTCGGCCAGCAGCAGCGCGCAGGCGCCGTCGTTGACGCCGCTGGCATTGCCCGCCGTGACCGTGCCATCCGGCCGCACCACGCCCTTGAGCCTGGCCAGTGCCTCCAGCGAGGTCTCGCGCGGGTGCTCGTCCTTGTCGACCACGAGCGGATCGCCCTTCTTCTGCGGGATCGTCACCGGCGTGATCTCGCCAGCGAAGAAGCCGGCCTTCTGCGCCGCCACCGCCTTCATCTGCGAGGCCAGTGCCATGCGGTCCTGCGCCTCGCGCTCGATGCGATGCTCGACGGCGACGTTCTCCGCCGTCTCGGGCATGGAGTCGACGCCGTACTGCTCCTTCATCCGCTTGTTCACGAAGCGCCAGCCGATGGTGGTGTCGTACACCGCATTGCTGCGCGAGAAGGCGCTCTCGGCCTTGGGCATCACGAACGGCGCGCGGCTCATGCTCTCGACGCCGCCGGCGATCATCAGCGTCGCCTCGCCGGCCTTGATGGCGCGCGCGGCGCTGCCCACCGCATCGAGGCCCGATCCGCACAGGCGGTTGATCGTGGCGCCCGGCACGTCGATCGGCAGGCCCGCCAGCAGCGATGCCATGTGGGCGACGTTGCGGTTGTCCTCGCCCGCCTGGTTGGCGCAACCGTAGAGAACGTCCGTCAGCGCCTGCCAGTCGACCTTGGGGTTGCGCGCCATCAGCGCCTGGATCGGGATGGCGCCAAGGTCGTCGGTGCGAACGGAGGACAGCGCGCCGCCGTAACGGCCGAAGGGCGTGCGGATCGCATCGCAGATGAAGGCTTGCTTGGTCATGGGAACAGCTCCAGGTCCGGTCGGCCCGCCATCATCGGCAGGCCGCGACATTTTCCAGTTGCGCGGGCGACACCCGCGAGACCAGGGTTCAGATCTTGCCGCTGGCCTTGTCGGCCTCGTAGCGGGCCTTGGCCTCGGCGTTGGCCGGATAGAGGCCGGGCAGCGGCACGCCGCGGTCGACCTCCTTCATGATCCAGCCCTCCAGGCGCTCCTGCTCGGGCGCATGCTCCAGCACGTGGTCGAGCAGCGCGGATGGGACCAGCACCGCGCCGTCGTCGTCGCACACCATCACGTCACCCGGGAACACGGCGACGCCGCCGCAGGCGATCGGCTGCTGCCACGCGGTGAAGGTCAGGCTGGTGACGGAGGCGGGCGCCGCCGCGCCACTGCACCACACGGGCAGGTTGGTGCCCAGCACGCCATGCAGGTCGCGCACAACGCCATCGGTGACCAGCGCGGTGATGCCGCGCTTGGCCATGCGTGCGCAGAGGATGTCGCCGAAGATGCCCGCGTCCTGCACGCCCATGGAATCGACCACGGCGATGCAGCCGGCCGGCATGTCCTCGATCGCCGCGCGGGTGGAGATCGGCGAGCCCCAGGATTCGGGGGTCGCCAGGTCTTCGCGCGCGGGCACGAACCGCAGCGTGAACGCGCGGCCCACCAGGCGCGGCTGGCCGCTGCGGATGGGACGCGCGCCACGCAGCCACACGTTGCGCAGGCCCTTCTTGAGCAGCACCGTGGTGAGGGTTGCGGTGGTCACCTGCGACAGCGTCTCGACGACCTTCGCGTCGAGCGACATCGTCGCCGGTGCGGGAACCGGGGGCATGGCCATGAAGAAAACTCCGTGGTTCGTGAGGCGTCAGCCCAGCTCGTTCAGGCGTTTGTCCTGGCGACGCACCAGGCGGGCGATGTCGGCGACGTCCTGCGCCGACAGTTTGGGCCCGGGCTTGCGCACCGCGGCCGACGCGATGACGCCGCGCTGCTGGAACAGGTGCTTGCGCACCGCCAGCCCGATGCCGGCCTGCTGCTCGTACTTGGCCAGCGGCAGGTAGGCGTCGAAGACGTCATGCGCGAGCTCGACGTCGCCACGCGCATGCGCAGCGACCACGTCCACCATCATCTCCGGATAGGCGAAGCCGGTCATGGCGCCGTCGGCGCCGCGCGTGAGCTCCTCGGGCAGGAACAGGCCGCCGCCGTTGCCGGTGAGGATGGACACGCGGCGCGCGTCACCCTTGTCGCTGGCCGCGCGGATGGCCGACAGCTTGTTCAGCCCCGGCCAGTCCTCGTGCTTGAGCATCACGCAGTGCGGCGAGTTCTTCATGATGCGCAGTTCGACCGCGGCCGAGATCTGCACACCCGTGGCCACCGGATGGTCCTGCAGGCACCAGGGCACGGCGCCCAGCGTCTCGTTGACCATGTCGAAGTACGCCACGATCTGGTCGTCGGTCCGCACGGTCGAGGGCGGCGCCACCATCACGCCGGACGCGCCGATGTCCATCACCGCCTTGGTGAGCTCGCCCATCGCGGCGAATCCCGGCGACGAGACGCCCACCACGATCGGCACCCGGCCGGCCACACGTTGCACCACCTGGCGCGCGAACGTCCTGGATTCCTCGGCGGTGAGCTTGGTGGCCTCGCCCATGATGCCCAGGATGGTCAGGCCGGTGACGCCCTTCTCCAGGCAGAAGTCCACCATGCGATCGGTGCTCGCGAGGTCGAGCGCACCGCTGTCGGTGAACGGGGTGACGGTGATGAGGTAGACGCCTCTGGCGGACGTGTCGAAAGTCATCGGTACTTCTCTTTCGGTGTCAGGCTGGTTGCAGCGGCGGCCGCCGCAGCACCTGCATCAGGGCCACGACGATCACCAGCGAGATGCCGGCGATGTCGGCGACCCACCCAGGATACGCGAGCAGGAAGCCGGCCACGATCAGCAGCACGCGCTCGATGCGGCTGGTGCGGCGCAGGGCCCAGCCCTGGAAGCCGGCCGCCAGCGCCGCGATGCCGAGCGCGCACGTGATTGTCACCTCGGCGATCGACCACCAGTTCGCGTTGGCCAGTGCCTTGAACGACCCCATGAGCAGCAGGCCCTGGCCGCTGGGATCGAGCACGAACATGAACGGCACGAGGAACGCAGGCACCGTGTACTTCCAGCACTGCATGGTCGTCTTGTACGGATCGCCGCCGGTGATGGCCGCGGCCGCGAACGGCGACAGTGCCGTCGGCGGCGACACCTCGGACAGCACCGCGTAGTAGAAGATGAACATGTGCGCCGCGAAGTCGGGCACGCCCAGCTTGGTGAGCGCGGGCGCGGCGATGACGGCGCAGATGATGTACGACGCCGTCACCGGCACCGCCAGGCCGATGATCCACACGACCAGCGACGTGAAGACGGCCGTCAGCAGCAGCGAGCCGCCGGCGTACGCGATCACGATCGAGCTGAACTTCAGGCCCAGGCCGGTGAGCGTGACCACGCCGACGATCAGGCCGGCGCCGGCGCAGGTGGCCGCGACGTTCAGCACGCCGATCGAGCCGCCTTCCATCGCCTTCATGAACGGCGTCTCGAGGAAGCGCCGCCCCAGGTTCCCGCCCTGGCGGAAGAAGTCGCGCGGGATCAGCGCCGTGTCGGCGCGCAGGAAGCTGGTGACGAACGACACCACCGTGGCCCAGAACACCGACAGCACCGGGGAGAAGCCCCAGAGCATGAAGATGATGATGGACACCAGCGACAGGAAGTGGAACCAGTACTTGCGCGTGAGGTTCCACACCGTGTCCACCTTCGCGATGGTGGTGTCGTGCATGCCGAACTTGCGCGCGTCGATCTCGACCATCAGGAACAGCGCGAAGTAGAACAGCAGCGTGGGGATGCACGCCATCAGCAGCACGTCGAGGTACGAGATCTTCAGGAACTCGGCGATCAGGAACGCGGCCGCGCCCAGCACGGGCGGCGAGATGATGGCGCCCAGCCCGCCCGCTGCCAGCAGCCCGCCGGCGGCGTTCTTCTCGTAGCCCACCTTGGCCAGCATCGGGTAGGCCACCGAGCCCAGCGTCACCGTCGTCGCCACGCCCGAGCCCGAAGGACCGCCGAGCAGGAACGAGGCCAGCACCACCGTGCGACCGGCGCCGGTGGGCTTGCCGCCCATCGCGGAGAACGAGAAGTCGATGTAGAACTTGCCCGCGCCCGAGTACTGCAGGAAGGCGCCGAAGATCGTGAACAGGATGATCAGCGACGAGGACACATCGACGGCCGAGCCGAAGATGCCCTCGAGCGTCATGTACATGAAGCCGACCAGCCGGCTGATCTCGTAGCCCTTGTGCGTCCAGGGTGCGGGCAGGTACTGCCCCGCCAGCGCATAGGCGATGAAGCCGCAGCAGATGGCCGGCATGATCCAGCCCGCCGTGCGCCGCATGGCCTCGAGGATCAGCACGATCAGCGCGACGCCGAAGACCACGTCCCAGGTCTCGGGCGAGGTGTTGCGGTCCATCATGTCGTCGCCGCCCTGGACCAGGTAGGCGATCGACGCCACCGCCACCAGGGCGGCGATCCAGTCCCACCACATGATGCGGTGGCGCCAGCGCGGCGCCACCGGGAACACGAGGAAGCAGAGGAACAGCACGAAGGCCACGTGCACCGGGCGCAGGGTCTGCGTGGGCACGATGGCATAGGCGGTGTACAGGTGGAACACCGACATGCCGACGGCGACCAGCGTGACGAAGATCGCCAGCCAGCCGCGCAGCTTGTTGGAGGCGCCCTCCTCCTGCTCGATGTACTCCTCGGCCTTCTGCAGGGCCGTCTCGCTGACGGCCTCGCTGACGGCGACCGATTCAGCCGTCGGATGGGACTGAGTCATGCCGGGTTCAGTTGAGCTTGATGCCCTTTTCGGCGAAGTACTTCACCGCGCCCGGGTGCCAGGGCACCGGGGTGGCGTCCTTCTTCTGGTTCTCCAGCTTGAAGTTCTCGGCTTCCTTGTGGACCGCGACGATCTCGGGCTTGTGGTCGAAGATGGCCTTGACGATGTTGTAGGCGGTCTTCTCGTCCATGTTCTGGTTGGCCACCAGGATGTTCTGCACCGTGGCCTGCTTGTTGTCGGCGTCCATGCCCTTGTACGTGCCCTTGGGAATGACGTCCTGCACGTACAGGTTGCCGTACTTCTTGTTCATCGCCGGCACCAGGTCGGCGTGGTCGATCATCTTGATCGTGGTGCCCGGCGTGCTGGCCAGGTCCGACACCGCGGCGGTGGGCAGGCCACCGACCCAGAAGAAGGCGTCGATCTTGCCGTCCTTGATGGCGTTGACCGATTCGGCGGCGCCTAGGCGCTCGCGCTTGAGGTCCTTGTCCTTGTCCATGCCGGCGGCCTCGATCAGGCGGAACGCCATCACTTCGGTGGCGCTGCCGGGCGAGCCGGTGGACACCCGCTTGCCCTTCAGGTCGGCGAACTTGCTGATGCCGCGGCCGTCAACCGTCACGACGTGCATGCGGTTCGGGTACAGGACCATCAGCGTGCGCAGCGGCACCTTGTGGCTCTTGAACTTTTCCTGGCCCATGAACGCTTCCTGCGCGGCATCGGACATCGAGAAGCCCACGTAGGGCTTGCCGCTGTCGATCAGCTTGAGGTTGTCGACCGAGCCGCCGGTCACCTCGGCCGTCGCCTGCATGCCGGGCACGTACTTGGACAGCACGGCGGCCATGCCTCCCCCCATCGGGTAGTACACGCCGCCAGTGCCGCCGGTGGCGATGGAGATGTTCTGGGCGAAGGCCGCGAAGCCGACGAAGGCCAGCAGCGCCAGGAATGCCAAACGTATGGTCTTCAAGATCTTGTCTCCGAATAAGAAAGCACTCACGCGGCTGCCCCCAAGGCAGCGCGGCCCATTCTGTCCCGCGTTAGCATGCAATGGTCTCCAGATTTACCAGCACTCCGGCCTGGTGCGCGCGCTGCATGATCGGCCGCCCAGTCCGCATTTCCTTCCCATGAGCCAACCATCCTCCGAGAAGAAAGACACCCCGCCCAGCGGCATGCGCAAGGGCCTGACGAGCTATGGCGACGAAGGCTTCTCGCTGTTCCTGCGCAAGGCCTTCATCAAGGGCGCCGGGTACACCGATGCGGCACTCGACCGGCCCGTGATCGGCATCACCTCGACCGGCAGTGCCTACAACCCGTGCCACGGCAACATGCCGCAGCTGCTGGAGGCGCTCAAGCGCGGGATCATGCTGGCCGGCGGCCTGCCGATGGAATTCCCGACGATCTCGCTGCACGAGAGCTTCGCGTCGCCCACCAGCATGTACCTGCGCAACCTGATGGCGATCGACACCGAGGAACTGGTGCGTGCACAGCCGATGGATGCGGTGGTGCTCGTCGGCGGTTGCGACAAGACCGTTCCCGCGCAGCTGATGGGCGCTGCTTCGGCCGGGGTGCCGGCGGTGCAGCTGATCACCGGCTCCATGCTCACCGGCTCGCACCGGGGAACGCGTGTCGGCGCGTGCACGGATTGCCGCCGCTACTGGGCGCGCTTCCGTGCGCAGGAGATCGACGACGCGGAGATCGCGGACGTGAACGACCAGCTGGTGTCCAGCGTGGGAACCTGCTCCGTGATGGGCACGGCCAGCACCATGGCCTGCATCGCCGAAGTCATGGGCATGACCGTGCCCGGCGGTGCGTCGCCGCCGGCGGTGACGTCGGACCGCATGCGCGTGGCGGAGGAGACGGGCCGCATCGCCGTGAAGGTCGCGCGCGAGCGGCTCACCATCGACAAGATCCTCACGCCGCACGCCTTCGAGAACGCGCTGCGCGTGCTGCTGGCCATCGGCGGATCGACCAACGCCATCGTGCACCTGGCCGCCATCGCCGGCCGCCTGGGCTGGGAACTGGACCTGCGTGGACTGGATCGCCTGGGCCGCGAGACGCCGGTGCTGCTGGACCTGAAGCCCACGGGCGAGCACTACATGGAGGACTTCCACCACGCCGGCGGCATGGCGACGTTGATGCGCGCCATGAAGCCGCTGCTGCACCTGGACGCGCTTACCGTGACGGGCCGCACGCTGGGCGAGGAACTCGAAGCCGCGGGCCCCGCCTTCGCGCAGGACGTCGTGCGCCCGCTCGAGCGGCCCATCCATCCGCAGGGCAGCATCGCCGTGTTGTGGGGCAACCTCGCGCCGGGGGGCGCCATCGTCAAGCAGTCCGCGGCCGATCCGAAGCTGGTGGAGCACGAAGGCCGCGCGGTGGTGTTCGAGAACGCAGCCGACCTGGCCGCGCGGATCGACGACCCGGCGCTGGACGTCACCGCCGACGACGTGCTGGTGCTCAAGCGCATCGGCCCCAAGGGCCATCCCGGCATGCCGGAGGCTGGCTACCTGCCGATCCCTTCCAAGCTGGCGCGCCAGGGCGTCAAGGACATGCTGCGCATCAGCGATGGCCGCATGAGCGGCACGGCGTTCGGCTCCATCGTGCTGCACGTGACGCCGGAGGCGGCCATCGGAGGCCCGCTGGCCTTGGTGCGCAACGGGGACCGCATCCGCATCAGCCTGTCCAAACGCGAGCTGTCGCTGCTGGTGAGCGACGAGGAACTGGCGGCGCGCCGGGCCGCAGAACCGGTGACGGTGCCGACGGCCGAGCGCGGCTACCGCAAGCTGTTCCTGGAGACCGTGACGCAGGCCGACCGCGGCGTGGACTTCGACTTCCTGGCCGCGCCGGCGATGCGCGGGAAGGTGCCACAGGCGAAGTAGCCGCGAGGCCGCGTGCTACGCTGGCCGCATGTTCAATCCCTCGCAGGAAGACGTCCGCCGCTTCTTCACCGGCGTGCATGCGAAGGCGCGCGCCGGCCAGCCGCTGGACGCGCTGGAGACGCTCGCCAGCCAGTGGCTGCAGGAGCATCCGGAGTACGACAGGGACATGGCCGATGCGGATGCCGCGGTCGCGCGCGTGTACGACGGCAATGACGGACAGGCCAATCCGTTCCTGCATCTGGCGATGCACCTGTCGATCAGCGAGCAGTGCTCGATCGACCAGCCGCGCGGGATCCGGCAGGCGGTGGAACTGCTGGCCGCGCGCCGCGGCTCGCTGCACGACGCGCACCACGAGGCCATGGACTGCCTGGGCCAGATGCTGTGGGAGAGCCAGCGGTCCGGTCGGCCGCCCGACGGGCAGGCCTACATCGATTGCGTGCAGCGACGCGCCACCAAGGACTGAGACCAGAAACAAAGAGGCCCGCGTTGCGGGCCTCTTCCTTGTGGTTCAACGGCGCCTCGAGCGCCGGGGCGCTCAATCCGCCTTGTGGAACCGGCTCTCCGGCACGGTCTTCACATCGCCGTCGAGCGAGCCGATGTAGTCGGCAATGGCCTTCAGTTCGGCGTTGCTGAACTGCTTGGCAATACCGCCCATGATGGCGTTGCTGCGGCCGACGGCGGCGTTGTTGCTGGTCTTGTAGGCCTTCAGCGCGACGAACAGGTAGTCACTGTGCTGGCCGGCGATCTTGGGATAGTTGGGCGCGATCGGCTTGGAGAAGTTGGAGCCATGGCACGACACGCAGGCAGCCTTCTGCAGCAGCGCGGCGACCTGCGAGTTCGGCTCCTCGTTCGGCTTGTCGCCAAGCTTGGAACCGCCTTCGAGGCCCAGCTTGCTGTAGTAGCCGGCGATGTCCTTGATGTCCTGGTCGGACAGCGCGTCGGCGATGCCGCGCATGGTGGGGTGCTTGCGTTCACCGCCCTTGTATTCGTTGAGGGCGGCCTCGATGTAGCCGGCGCTCTGGCCCGCGATCTTGGGCACCTTGTGCACCTCGGGGAAGCTGGCCTGGTAGCCCGGGATGTTGTGGCACCCGAGGCACATCGCGATCTTCGCCTGCAGCGAAGCCGGGCCGGCGGGCACCGAGCCTTTCGCCGGCGCCGCGGCGTCGGGCTTCGCGTTGGGAGCGCCTGCAGGGGCGGGCGCCTGCGCGTGGGCGAAACCGGTCGCGGAAGCGACAACCAGGGTCAGAAGCGTGGACAGCAGCTTGTTCATTTTGCGCGCACAATCGACGAGCGTCGTTTCCGAATCAACCAACCATTATAGGGGTCGGACCTCTGCAGTTCCCGTCCCGCGCCTCCGATGAAATTCCAGGGATCCCAGAACTACGTCGCCACGCAGGACCTGATGCTGGCGGTGAACGCGGCCATCACGCTCAAGCGCCCGCTGCTGGTCAAGGGTGAACCGGGCACCGGCAAGACGATGCTGGCCGAGGAGGTGGCCCAGGTCCTCGGCATGCCGCTGCTGCAGTGGCACATCAAGTCCACCACCAAGGCGCAGCAGGGCCTGTACGAATACGACGCGGTGAGCCGGCTGCGCGATTCGCAGCTCGCGGACATCGAAGGATCGCAGCGGGTCAAGGACATCCACAACTACATCGTCAAGGGCGTGCTCTGGCAGGCCTTCTCGGCCGAGCAGCCGGTCGCGCTCCTGATCGACGAGATCGACAAGGCCGACATCGAATTCCCGAACGACCTGCTGCGCGAGCTGGACCGAATGGAGTTCCACGTCTACGAGACGCGCGAGATGGTCAAGGCGCGGCACCGGCCGCTGGTGTTCATCACCTCCAACAACGAGAAGGAACTGCCCGACGCTTTCCTGCGGCGCTGCTTCTTCCACTACATCAAGTTCCCCGATGCCGACACGATGCGCAGGATCGTGGACGTGCACTTCCCGCACCTGAAGAAGGAACTGCTCACGGCGGCGATGAAGACCTTCTACGACGTGCGCAACCTGCCCGGCCTGAAGAAGAAGCCCAGCACGTCCGAGCTGCTCGACTGGCTCAAGCTCCTGGTGGCCGAGGACATCCCGCTGGAGGCGCTGCAAAGCCAGGACGAGAAGGTGGCCGTGCCACCGCTCGTGGGCGCGCTGCTGAAGAACGAACAGGACGTCACGCTGTTCGAGAAGCTGGTGTTCATGCAGCGGCACAACCGCTGACCAGCCGGCAGCGATGCGCAAGCCGGAGCCGGTGACCCTGGAGCGCGGCGGCATTCGCCTGCTGCCGATGGAGCGGCGCCACGCGCCCGACCTGGCCGCCGCCGCGCGCGACGGCGAACTCTGGACGCTGCGGGTCACGTCGGTGCCTGCGCCCGGCGAAGAAGCCGCGTACGTCGACACCGCGCTCAAGGGCTACGCCGACGGGCACATGCTGCCGTTCGTGGCCCAGGACCTGGCGAGCGGCCGCATCCTGGGCACCACCCGGTACCACGACATCGTGCCGGCCGTGGAGCGGCTGGAGATCGGCTACACGTGGTACGCGAAGTCGGTGCAGCGATCGCACGTCAACACCACGTGCAAACTGCTGCTCATGGCGCATGCGTTCGAGACTCTCGGTGCGCGCCTGGTGGGCTGGCGCACCGACAACTACAACTTCGCCAGCCAGAAGGCGATCGAACGCCTGGGCGCGAAGAAGGACGGCGTGCTGCGCCACCACGCCCTGCGCCGCGACGGCACCGTGCGCGACACCGTCATGTACAGCCTCACGGCAGCCGAGTGGCCCGAAGTGAAGGCGCACCTGACCTACCAGCTCGAACGTCCACGATGACCCAGGCCTTGGCTTTCCGGACCCCGGACGATGCTTCCAGCGTGAAGCGGCGGGCGCTGTACTCGCCCGTGGCGCGCGCCGTCCTGTTCGGCCTCATCGTCGTCGCGATCGGCTTCGCCCTGCGGACCGGGCTGGCCATGATTGGCGTGGTGGGGCCGAACGTGACGCGCATGTGGGGCATCAGTGCCGCGCTGATGATGTACCTGCTGACGTCCATCACCGCGTACCTGGTCGTCACCCGGCTGGTCGAAGGGCGCTGGCCCAAGGAACTCCTTCGTGGCCGCCGGCTGCTGCCCGATGTCGCCATCGGCCTCCTCTGCGGCGCGGCGTACATCAGTGCCTGCGCCGGCGCGCTGTGGCTGGCGGGCGCCTACACCGTCGTCGGCGTGCGCCCGGACATCCAGTTCGCTGGCCTCCTGCTCGTCACCGGCGTCGGTGCGGGCGTGTTCGAGGAGATCGTGTTCCGCGGCGTGCTGTTTCGCATGATCGAGGAAGGGCTGGGCACCTGGGCCGCCCTGCTCGGCTCGGCGCTCCTCTTCGGATTCGTGCACATCGCCAATCCCGGTGCCACCGCGTGGAGTTCGATCGCCATCGCCATCGAGGCCGGCCTGCTGCTGGGGATGGCCTACCACGTCACGCGGTCGCTGCCGCTGTGCATGGGCATCCACGCCGCCTGGAACTTCACGCAGGGCGCGGTCTATGGCTCGCCGGTGTCGGGGCTGCCGACGAAGAACTCGTGGCTCATCCCGCAGTTCAGCGGCCCGGAATGGCTCACCGGTGGTGCGTTCGGCTTCGAAGCCTCGGTGGTGTCCGCCGGCATCGGGCTGGCGATCGCCGCCGCGCTGGTGCTGGTGGCCCAGCGGCGCGGCACGCTGGTGCCCTGGCGGCCCAACCGCAGCGCGCCCGCGTACCATGGCGTGCAGGCCCCGGCCACCTGAGCCGATCATGCTGATCGATTTCTTCTACACGCTGCGCAGCGCCAAGCTGCCGGTCTCGGTCAAGGAGTACCTCACGCTGTTGGAGGCCGTGCAGGCCGGCGTGGTCGGGCCGCACAGTGCCGAAGGCGGCTACGCCATCGACGACTTCTACTACCTCGCCCGCGCGGCACTGGTGAAGGACGAGAAGCACTACGACAAGTTCGACCGCGCCTTTGCCGCCTACTTCAAGGGCGTGGAGATGCTGGCCGACTTCAGCAAGGACCTGCCGCTCGAGTGGCTGCGCAAGAACCTCGAGCTCGAACTCTCGCCGGAGGAGAAGGCGAAGATCGAGAAGATGGGCTGGGACGAGCTCATGGAAACGCTGAAGAAGCGCTTCGAGGAGCAGAAGGAGCGGCACGAAGGCGGCAGCAAGATGATCGGCACCGGCGGCACGTCGCCGTTCGGGGCTTATGGCGTCAATCCGCAGGGCATCCGCATCGGCCAGGACAGGAGCCGCAACAAGAGCGCGGTGAAGGTGTGGGACCAGCGCGCGTACAAGGACTACGACGACACCCAGGAGCTGGGCACGCGCAACATCAAGATCGCGCTGCGCCGGCTGCGCAAGTTCGCGCGCGAGGGCGCCGAGGAAGAACTAGACCTCGACGACACCATCAGGTCCACGGCCGCCAACGCGGGGTACCTGGACATCAGGATGGTGCCGGAGCGGCACAACAACGTGAAGGTGCTGCTGCTGATGGACGTGGGCGGCACGATGGACGAACACATCCACCGCGTCGAGGAGATGTTCTCGGCCGCCAAGGCGGAGTTCAAGCACCTCGAGTTCTATTACTTCCACAACTGCGTCTACGACTTCATGTGGAAGAACAACCGGCGGCGCTTCTCCGAGAAGTTCCCGACGCTGGACATCATCCGCAAGTACAACAAGGACTACAAGCTGGTGTTCGTCGGCGACGCCACCATGAGTCCGTACGAGATCCTGCAGCCGGGTGGCAGCGTCGAATACAACAACGAGGAAGCCGGTGCCGAGTGGCTGCAGCGCCTGACGCAGGCGTTCCCCAAGTTCGCGTGGATCAACCCCGAGCCCCAGGGTGTGTGGCAGTACCGCCAGAGCATCAGCGTCATCCAGCAGTTGATGAACGGGCGTATGTACCCGCTCACCATCAAGGGCCTCGAGGAGGCCATGCGGCTGCTGTCCAAGTAGAAGCGCACGCGTTGCACCGCGCCGAGCTCGCCTCATGAACAGAACACACGGCCCTGCGCGCGCGAAAGCGCGAAGCGGTTGCCCCTCTCCTCCCTCCGCTTGGCGGAGGGAGGTCGGGAGGGAGGTGCCGTCAGTTCGGCCGGAACGGCGGCGCCAGGGCGCGCCATACAATGGCGCGCACGCCGCCGCCGTAGTTCAATGGATAGAACGAGCGCCTCCTAAGCGCTAGATGTGGGTTCGATTCCCGCCGGGGGCGCCACCAAGTCCTTCGCTCAATCGCGCAGCCGCCTTGCGCACGGCGTGCAGGAAGCTCGGCCGCCTGCGCGAAGTCGGCATCGTCAGGGTGACGGCGCCCACCAACTGGCCATCCGCGCCGAACACCGGCGCCGAGATTCCCGTGAGGTCCTTGACGCGGTCTCCATCGAGCATGGCGTAGCCCTGCTTGCGGATCCCGTCGTACACGCTGCCCTTCGCGCCGCTGAAGGCGCAAAGCACGCGCCCCCCGGCTCCCCGGTCCAACGGCAGCAAGTCACCTGCCTTCGTGTGGTCGCGCACGAGGTGCGGCGAGTCGACCCGATAGAGGCAGAGCCGCTCGTCGGCCTGGCGCACATGGAACGCGGCGCTTTCCTGCGTCTGTTCCACGAGCTGGCGCAGGACGGGCATGACCTCGCCTTCCAGGGAGAACGAGCCGGTGAAGACGGCGTGCAGCCGCGCGACCTCGGGTCCGAGTGCGTACGTTCCACTCTCCTGCCGCACCACGAGCCGCGCGTGCTCCAGTGACGAAAGCAGCCGGAGCACGGTGCTCTTGTAGAGCCTCGTTCGCTCCGCCAGCACCGCCAGCGTCAGCGCGCGGTCTCCACGGTGGAATGCCGCGAGCAAGGACATCGCGCGGTCCACCGCCGCGACCCCGCCAGGAGCGGAGTTCTCGTCCGCAAGCGACGACTCAGCGGCCTTTCTCGGCATCGGCAACCCCTTCGATGGAACACGTGCCACACAACCCTGGCCTTGACCGGATCGATGGCCAATCGGTATGATTTTAGAACTGCATTCTATCCTACGGAACGCCCGAATGCGCTGTTCCATCCCTTCGCCGCTTTCCCCTGGAGACGCTCCCGTGCCCCGATTCCACCGACGCGCCCTGCTGGCCATTGTTGCTGGCTGCATCGCCACACCGCTGGCCGGCATGGCCCAGACCGGCTATGCCAGCCAGCCCATCAAGCTGATCGTGCCGTTCCCGCCCGCTGGCGGCACCGATCTCGTCGGCCGCCTCATCGCCGAGAAGGTGCAGTCGGACACCGGATGGACTTTCGTCATCGACAACCGCGCGGGCGCAGGCGGCAACATCGGCATGGATGCCGTGGCCAAGAGCAAGGCCGACGGCTACACGCTCGGCATGGGCCAGACGGCCAACCTCGCGATCAATCCGGCTCTCTATCCGAAGATGCCGTATGACGCTTCCAGGGACTTCGTCCCGGTGGCAGTCGTTGCGAGCCAACCCGTCGTCCTGGTCGTGCGGGCGGACGCTCCCTACAGGACGCTCGCGGACCTCGTTGCCGCAGCCAAGGCAAAGCCAGGGCAGCTCACGCTCGCCTCCGCGGGCAATGGCACCGTCGGCCATCTCACGGGGGAGATGTTCGCGAAGCAAGCCGGCTACCAGCACGTGCATGTCCCCTACAAGGGCGCCGGCCCGGCTGCAACGGACCTGCTCGGCGGCCAGGTGACCTACTACTTCGCAACGCCCCAGGCCGTCGTCTCCTTCGTCAAGGCCGGCAAGCTGCGTGCGCTGGCGGTGAGTTCCGGCAAGCGCCTGCCGATCTTCCCGGACACGCCCACGATTGCGGAGTCCGGCTACAAGGGCTTCGAGACCAGTGACTGGAAGATGCTGGTCGCGCCCGCCGGCACCCCTGCGGAGATCGTGACTCGCCTGAACGCCGAAGTGCAGAAGGCGCTCGCGAAGCCCGAGACGGTCTCCAGGCTCCTCGCCGAAGGCAGCCTGCCCGGCAGCGGTTCGCCGCAGCAGGCGGCGCAACTGCTGAAGTCCGAGCAGCAGCGGTGGGCCGGCGTCGTCCGCGAGTCCCACGTCAAGGTCGATTGAACGTGGAACGTGGCATTCCATCGGGGGCACGTCCATGGCACTGAAACCACTCGCGGGCATCCGTGTGCTCGACCTCACGAACGTTCTGGCGGGGCCGTTCTGCTGCCACCAGCTGGCGCACATGGGCGGCGACGTGGTCAAGGTGGAGGCGCGCGAGGGCGGCGACCTGGCGCGCCAGCTGGGTGCCGACCCGGACCTCAATCGGGCCCACATGGGCGTGTCCTTCCTCGCCCAGAACCCGGGCAAGCGCTCCCTCACGCTGAACCTGAAATCCGACAGCGGCAAGGAGGTGTTCCGCCGCCTCGTGCGCACCGCGCACGTGGTGGTCGAGAACTTCCGGCCCGGCGTGATGGACCGGCTCGGGGTCGGTTTCCAGGCGCTGCGGACCGAGAACCCGTCGCTCGTCTACTGCGCGATCTCGGGGTTCGGCCAGGACGGCCCGTTGCGCGACCTGCCGGCCTATGACCAGATCATCCAGGGCATGTCGGGGGTGATGAGCATCACGGGCGACGCGGAGTCCGCACCCTTGCGTGTCGGCCATCCCGTGGCCGACACCATCGGCGGCATGACCGCTGCGTTCGCCGTCGCCGCGGCCCTCGCGAACCGGCAGCGCAGCGAAGCGATGTTCATCGACGTGTCGATGCTGGAAGCGACGATGGCCACCATGGGCTGGGCCGTGTCGAACTACCTGGTGGCGGGGCGCGAGCCGCAGCCGATGGGCAACGACAACGTGACGGCCAGTCCGTCCGGGACGTTCCGCACACGCGATGGCCTGATCAACATCGCCGCCAACAAGCAGGAACAGTTCGAAGCGGTCTGCCGCGTGGTGGGCCGCCCGGACTGGACCACGCATCCGAAGTTCGCGGACCGCCATGGACGGCTGCAGCATCGGACGGAGCTGAAGGCCATGCTCGAGGAAGCGCTGGCGGCCCGGTCGACGCAGGAGTGGTGGCAGGCGCTAAACGAGGCGGGCGTGCCGGCCGGTCCCGTCTACAGCGTGGCGCAGGCCCTGCAGCACCCGCAGGTCGCCGATCGCGGCATGCTCGCGACCTACCCCGATGTCCCGGGCGTGGGGCGTGACGTGCGCATCGTGCGCACCGGTTTCAAGCTCAATGGACAAGCGCCGGAGGTGGCCTCGCCGCCTCCGCGGCTGGGCGAACACACCGATGCCCTGCTCGAGGAGCTGGGCTACGACCGCGCTGCCATCGCGGCGCTGAAACAGGAGAAGGCCGTATGAACTCCGGAAACCAGGAGAGCGTCGAGCAGGGCGTGCGCGATTGGTGGCGCACCTCCATCATCGACATGTCGCCGGGAGTGATCCGGTATCGGGGCTACCCCATCGAGCAACTGATTGGCCGCGTGAGCCTGCCACACATGATCTGGCTGATGACGCGCGGCGAACTCCCGAGCGCCCAGCAGGCGTTCCTTCTCGATGCGGCGCTGATGGCCGCGGTGGACCACGGGCCGCAGGCGCCGAGCATCGCGATCGCGCGCATGGCCAGCACGTGCGGCGTGGGCCTTAACAACGCGATGGCATCCGCGGTGAACGTGCTCGGGGATGTCCATGGCGGCGCCGGAGAGCAGGCGGTGGAACTGTATGAGTCCATCGCGGCCCGGCTCGATCGCGGCGAGGCCATGGATGCCGCCGTGCAGGCCGGCCTCGACGAGGCGATCGCCGCACACGGCAAGTTCGTGTCGGGCTTTGGCCATCGGTTCCATCCGGTGGATCCACGCGCGCCCCGGCTGCTCGAACTCGTCGACGAGGCTGCCGCAACCGGCGGCATCAGCGGACGCTTTGCCCGCATTGCCCGCGCGGTGGAAGCCGAACTCGCGGCGCGCAAGGGCGGCAAGCGCATCCCGATGAACATCGATGGCGCCACCGCCGTGATCTACGCGGAGCTCGGCTTTCCGGCGCCGCTGGCGCGCGGCCTGTTCTGCCTCTCGCGATCAGTCGGCATCCTGGCGCACGCCTGGGAACAGTCCCAGCAAGGCGGGCGCAACAAGGGACCGATCCCGCGCCAGTACATCTGGACCTACGACGGGCCGCCGGAAAGGCCTGTTCCCTAGCAGGGGTTCGTCCGCATCGCCGTGGTGCAGGCGCGTCATCGATGGCGCGTTCTTGTCATTCATGCACGGCACCGCGACCGGAACCGTGTGCAATTCCAGCATCGACGTGAGGGGCGATGCGACGGCACACGAAGCTGCGCGAGGCCTTCGCCGCCGCTTGCCATGCACACGCGTGCAACGCGCACGTCCGTCACGTTTTCATCGCATCCTGACCGGTCGCCACCTGCCCGTCAGGGTTGCCAGCCCATGCGGTGGTGTCCTACAGACACCCCTTTCCACGCGGATAACCTGTGCTTGCGCCACACACAAGCAGCCGCAGCGAACACGACGTCTCACCGACTGTCATCACGCTGCAAAGAGCTGTCCTCACCATGGCGCATCGCATGTGCGAAAGAGGACACCATGACTTCCGGCGACTACCGCATCGAGAGCAGCCATCCCATCGCCAGTCTTCTGCTGCCGACGTCGGGCGAGCAGCAATACTTCGTCCGCGACCGCGCGCTTGCCGTGACGGTGGCCGCGAAAAGCACGACCCTGCCGACCGGGCAGGAGATCCGCGTCGTGCACGTGCCCACCGGCGAAGTCGTGTTCCGAAAGCGCAGCGTCCGCCGCCCGGAGCAGCCCGACGAGTGACGTGATTGGCAGCGCGGCTGCCCGTCCGCTCAGGCGAGGTCCGCAGGTGCCGTGCGCACCCGCTCGGGCCGCACCCCGATCCCCACCAGGCGCGCCGGCAGGCGCTGCAGCAGCGGCAACCGCTGCAGCAACGTGACCGGCAGCGGCACTCGCGCAGGCGCCCCCGTACGGGCAAGCACGGGCGAGAGCATTTCGTTCTGCACCGCCACCTGCGCACGCTGCGTCACGCGCGTGGGCCAGTCGCGGCGCCGCTGCACCGCCGCGAGATCGTCCATCGTCAGGCGCCGCTCGCGCAGCGGCGCGGCCAGCAGGTTCGACGCAGCCACCGCGTCCTGGATGGCCAGGTTGATGCCCACGCCGCCGACGGGCGACATGGCGTGCGCGGCATCACCGATGCACAGCAGGCCCTGGCGGTACCAGCGCGGCAGGCGGTTGATCTGCACCTCCAGCAGCTTGACCTGGTCCCAGCTCTCGAGCACGTGCACCGAATCGCCGAGGAATCCGGCCACGTGCGCGACCTTGCGCCGGAACGCCTCGATCCCCTGCTGCTGGATGCGGTCGAGCGAGCCCTTCGGGATCACGTACGCACATTGCCAATAGCTGTCGCGATTCAGCGTGACCAGCATCGCCCCGGGACGCAGCGTGCCACCGGTGCGGGAAGGATCGCGCGCCGCATCGCGCGGCAGCCGGAACCACAGCACGTCGATCGGCGCGCCCACGTCCTCGGGCTGCAGCCCCGCGCTGCCGCGGATCGTGGTGTGCCGGCCGTCGGCGCCGACGACCAGGTCGCAGCGGACGACGAACTGGCGGCCGCCCTCCTCCACGCGCATGCCGGCCACCGCGCCGTTCTCCTCCACGATGCCGACCGCCTGGGCACCCATGCGCAGCTCGAAGCCGGGATAACGGCGGCCCTGCCCCGCGATGAAATCGAGGAAGTCCCACTGCGGAATCAACACCAGGAAATTGCCGGGCGGCGGGAGGTGGCTGAAATCGGCGAGGGTCACCTGCTCGCCGTACACGTCGCCGCGCAGCTCGGTCACGCGCTGGTGCGGCAATTGCAGGAACTGCTCGAGCAAGCCGAGGTCCTGCAGGACCGTGAGGGTCGACGGGTGGATGGTGTCGCCGCGGAAGTCGCGCAGGAAGTCCGCGTGCTTCTCCAGCACCAGGACCCGCACGCCTGCGCGCGCGAGCAGGTAGCCGAGCATGAGGCCGGCCGGCCCGCCGCCCGCGATGCAGCACTGTGTGGTCAGCTCGGGCGTGTCTGGCGGGGCCATGCGCCATCGTAACGAGCCGGGCACCGGACAGAGGCTTCCGAATCGGACGACTCAGCCGGAGCGCAGCGCCTGCACGGCCTCGCGCAGCTCGGCAGCCCAGGCACGCCGGTCGCGCCCCTCGGGCCGCTGCGCATCGCCAAAGCAGACGACCGCCGTGATGGCGGGGCCGCTGAGCGTGCGCCACAACGAGCTCACGAGCGTGTCGTCGCCGATGTAGCACGGCGAGAGGCTGCGCGCGCCCGTCGCCGTGTCGACGAACTGCAGCGCCACGGGCAGCGCGGGCGCGTTGGCGGACAGCGCAGCCTGGATCAGGTTGGCGTGGAACGGCAGCAGGTCGATGCCGTCGCTGGTCGTGCCTTCCGGGAACACGGCGAGCACGTCACCGGCCTGCAGACTGGCCGCCATCTGGTGCACGACCCGCAAGGCGTCGCGCCGCGAAGCGCGCTCGATGTAGAGCGTGCCGGCGCCGGTCGCAAGGGTGCCGATCAGCGGCCAGTGGCGCACTTCCGACTTCGACACGAAGCGGCAGTAGCGCGCGGCATGCAGCACCAGGATGTCGAGCCAGGAAATGTGGTTGGACACAAGCAGCATGGGCCCCTGTGCCGGCGGTTGGCCACGCACCTCGAGACCGATGCCCAGCACGCGAAGCATCCCGCGCGCCCAGGCCTGCACATGCGCCTGGCGCTCCTGCGCGTCGCTGCGGGGGAAGACGAAGAGGATGGTGGAGAGGCCCACCAGCGCATGCACCAGCGCGCGCAACAGCCGCCAGCCGGCGCGCAGCGCCCTCATGCGCTGCCGAGCTGGCTCCAGGCGACCTGGCCGGCCACCAGCGTGCAGCGCACGCTGCCCGGCAGCTCGTAGCCGGAGAACGGCGTGTGCTTGCCCTGGCTGCGCAGCGCGCCGGGCTCGACGGTCCAGTGGGCCTGCGGGTCGAACACGCACAGGTCGGCCGCCGCGCCTTCCACCAGCTGCCCGCAGCTGGCCTGCAACGTGCCGAGCGCCGGACCCAGCACCCGGGCAGGCTCGCTGGTGAGCACGGCCAGCGCGCGCGTGAGTCCCACGCCACTGTCCTGCCCCCACTTCAGGGCGAGCGACAGCAGCAGCTCCAGGCCGGTGGCGCCAGGCTCCGCCTCGGCGAACGGCAGTGTCTTGGCGTCCTCGTCGACGGGCGTATGGTCGGACACCAGCGCATCGATGGTGCCGTCGGCCAGTGCCTCGCGCAGCGCATCGCGATCGCGTTGCTGGCGCAGCGGCGGCACCAACCGCATGCGGCTGTCGAAGTAGCCGATGTCGTGGTCGATCAGGTGCAGCGAGTTGATGCTCACGTCGCAGGTGACGGCCAGCCCCAGTGCCTTGGCGTTGCGCACCAGGTCGACGCCAGCGGCGCTGCTGATGCGGCACAGGTGGACGCGTGCGCCGGTCGCCTTCGTCAGTTCGAAGATGGTGTGCAGCGCAATGGTTTCGGCGGCGACGGGAATGCCCGAGAGACCCAGGCGCGTGGCGAGCGGGCCGCTGGCGGCCACGCCCTTGCCCAGGTGCAGCTCCTGCGGGCGCAGCCACACGGTGTAGCCGTAGGTGGCCGCGTACTGCAGCGCGCGCTGCAGGACTTGCGTGTTGGCCAGACTGACCTCGGCCTGGCTGAAGCCGACGCAGCCGGCTTCGGTGAGCTCCGCCATCTCGGTCAGCACCTCGCCCGCCAGGCTGCGCGTGAGGGCGCCGAGCGGGAACACGCGCGCCTGGTGCAGCTTCTCGGCACGCACCTTCAGCATCTCGACCAGGTCCGGCTCGTCGAGCACGGGATCGGTATCGGGCGGGCAGACCACGCTGGTGACGCCGCCGGCGACGGCCGCCGCCATCTCCGACTCCAGCATGCCCTCGTGTTCGTGGCCCGGTTCGCGCAGCCGCACCGCCAGGTCCACGAGGCCAGGCGCGACGACGCAGTTGCGCGCGTCGATCACGCGGGTGGGCGCGAAGCCCTCCGGCGCGCCGCCGATACCGACGATGCGGCCGGCTGCGATCGCCACGTCGGCTATCTCGTCGCGGTTGGAGGCCGGGTCGATGACGCGGCCGTTCTTGATCAGGATCTTCATGCCCTATGCCTCGTTGCCCGCGACGATGCTCATGACCGCCATCCGCACCGCGATGCCGAAGGTGACCTGCGGCAGGATCACGCTCTGCTTGCCGTCGACCACCGCCGAGTCGATCTCGACGCCGCGGTTGATCGGGCCCGGGTGCATCACGATCGCATCGGGCTTGGCCAGCTGCAGTTTCTCCGGCGTGAGGCCGAAGCTCTTGAAGAACTCCTGCGACGAGGGCAGCAGGGCGCCGCTCATGCGCTCGTTCTGCAGCCGCAGCATGATGATCACGTCGCAGCCGCGGATGCCCTCCTCCAGCGTGTGGCACACGCGCACGCCCATCTGCGCCATGTCGCCGGGCACCAGCGTCTTGGGACCGACCACGCGCACCTCAGCGCAGCCGAGCGTGGTGAGCGCGTGGATGTCCGACCGCGCCACGCGCGAATGCAGCACGTCGCCGACGATCGCCACCGTGAGGTTGGCGAAGTCCTTCTTGTAGTGGCGGATCGTGTACATGTCGAGCAGCCCCTGCGTGGGGTGCGCGTGGCGGCCGTCGCCGGCGTTGATCACGTGCACGTGCGGTGCCACGTGCTGCGCGATCAGGTACGGCGCGCCGGACTCGCTGTGCCGCACGACGAACATGTCGGCCGCCATCGCCGAGAGGTTGGCGATGGTGTCCAGCAGCGACTCGCCCTTGCTGGCCGACGAGCGCGCGATGTCCAGGTTGATCACGTCGGCCGAGAGGCGCGTTGCCGCGATCTCGAAGGTGGTGCGGGTGCGCGTGCTGTTCTCGAAGAACAAGTTGAACACGCTCTTGCCGCGCAGCAGCGGCACCTTCTTGACCTCGCGATCGCTCACGCCGACGAAGCGGCTGGCGGTGTCGAGGATGTGCGTGACGATGTCGCGTGGCAGGCCTTCCACCGACAACAGGTGGATCAGCTCGCCGTGCTTGTTCAACTGCGGATTGCGCTTGGAGAGCATCAGGCCACCTTGAAGGCGAAGCGCCCGTCGCTGCCGCGGGCGAGCTCGAGGGTCTGCGAAGCGGGGAGCGTGACGCGCGCCGCGGCGAAGTCGGCCTGCACGGGCAGCTCGCGGCCACCGCGGTCGACCAGCACCGCCAGCTGCACGCTGGCAGGACGGCCGTAGTCGAACAGTTCGTTCAGCACCGCGCGGATGGTGCGCCCGGTGTACAGCACGTCGTCCAGCAGCACGATGTGCGCGCCGTCGACATCGAACGGCAGCTCGGTCTGTGCGCTGCTGACCGAGAGGCCGCGCTGCGCGAAGTCGTCGCGGTGCATCGACGACGAGATGACGCCCGCCTGGCCGGGCAGGCCGAGATCGGCGTGCAGGCGCTGCGCCAACCACGCACCGCCGCTGGTGATGCCCACCAGCCGGCCCTCGGCTCCGCGCAAGGCGGGCACGCCGCGCGCGAGCTCGCGGTACAGCGCTTCGGCGTCCAGCCGCAATTCAGACATCGGAAAGGCTCCTCAAGAACTGCTCCAGGATGATGCAGGCTGCCGCCGCATCGGCATCGGCGGCGCCGCCGGCCAGCGCCTCGGTCGTGCTGTAACGCTCGTCGACCTCGTACACCGGCAGCTTCACGCGCGCGGCCAACTGGCGGCCGAAGCGGCGAGCGCGGGCCGTATTGTCGTGGCTCGCGCCATCGGGGTGGAACGGCACGCCGACCACCAGCGCGTCGGGCTGCCATTGCTTCACGCGCTCGGCGGCGGCGCTGAGCCGTGCCTCGGTCGCCTCGGCGCGGATCGTGGCTTGCGGCGTTGCAGTGCCGAGCAGCCGGTTGCCCACTGCGACGCCGGTGCGCTTGGCCCCGAAGTCGAAAGCGAGGAAGGTGGCGAAGTGGCGGGGAACGTCGGGCCGCGCCGCCGGGGTCATGCGTGTCCGGCGGTGGGCGACAGCATCCAGGCCTGCAGGCCCAGGAGCGACAGCGCCTTGTCATAGCGCTGCTCGACCGGCGTGTCGAAGATGACGGAAGGATCGGCGTCCACGGTGAGCCAGCTGTTCTCGGCGATCTCCGATTCCAGCTGGCCCTCGCCCCACGCCGAGTAGCCCAGCGAGACCAGCACCTTGCGCGGCCGGCGCCGGTGGCCATTGCCTCCAGCACGTCCTTGGAGGTGGTCATCTCCAGGCCGCCGGGAATGGTCATGGTCGAGGCGTAGACCGGCTCCTCGGGCTTGGACTCGGCGGCATGCACGGCCTCGTGCAGCACGAAGCCACGTTCGGTCTGCACCGGGCCACCGTGGAACACCGGTGTGCTGGCGAGGTCGGCACGCTCGAGCGGCAGGTCGACCTTCTCGAACAGGCTCTTGAGGTTGATATCGCTCGGCTTGTTGATGACGAGGCCGAGGGCGCCGCGGGCGCTGTGCTCGCACAGGTAGATCACGCTGCGTGCGAAGGAGGCATCTTCCAGCCCGGGCATCGCGATCAGGAAATGATGCGTCAGATTGATGGTCGAGGCATCGGCGGGCATGATCGAATTTTAGTCCTCAACATGGAAAAGCCGTATCCCGCCGGCCTGTGCTGGCTCCGCCGCGACCTGCGCGCGCGGGACAACGCTGCGCTGTACCACGCGCTGCGCAGCTGCCGGCAGGTGCACTGCGTTTTCGTCTTCGATACCGCCATCCTCGACGGGCTGCCTCGGCAGGATCGCCGCGTGGAGTTCATCCGCGAGTCGCTTGTGCAACTGGACCAGGCGCTGCGCGAGCTCGGCGGCGATCCGGCCTGCGGGCTCATCGTCGTGCATGGCGTTGCGGTCGACGTGCTCCCCGCCGTGGCGGGACAGCTGGGCGTTCATGCCGTCTTCGCGAACCACGACGATGAGCCGGCAGCACTGGCCCGCGACGCTGCGGTGCGCAATGCGCTGGCCGATGTGGGCATCGCGCTCCACGACAGCAAGGACCAGGCGGTGTTCGAACGCGACGAGCTGCTGACGCAGGCAGGCCGGCCTTACGCGGTGTTCACGCCGTACAAGAACGCCTGGCTCGCCAAGATCGACCGCTTCTATCTCGGCAGTTATCCGGTGGAGCGTCATGCCGAGGCGCTGGCGCCGCGACCCGAGGAATTCCGCCGTGAAGTCCCGGCACTGTCGGAAATCGGGTTCGACAAGACGAACCTGTCGCGGCTGCCGATTCCCCTGGGCCTGGAGGGCGGCCGCCGATTGCTAAGCGACTTCCTGCTTCGCATGGACCGCTACCGCGACACGCGCGACTTTCCGGCCCTCGACGGC
The DNA here is from genome assembly GCF_050320135.1 of Ramlibacter sp. MMS24-I3-19. Classification (NCBI taxonomy): domain Bacteria; kingdom Pseudomonadati; phylum Pseudomonadota; class Betaproteobacteria; order Burkholderiales; family Comamonadaceae; genus Ramlibacter; species Ramlibacter sp. MMS24-I3-19. The sequence continues at coordinate 424,981 of NZ_CP190017.1, forward strand.
TCGAGTGGCCTGAGCGTGCATCTGCGCTTCGGGACCATCTCCATCCGCGAACTCGCGCGCGAAGCGCATGCCCGCATGCAGGCCGGCAGCGAAGGCGCCGCGACGTGGCTGAGCGAGTTGGTCTGGCGAGACTTCTACTTCCAGGTGCTCGCCAACTTCCCGCACGTGTCCGACGCAGCCGGCGATGGCCACAGCTTCCGGCGCGAGTACGACGCCATCCAGTGGCAGCGCGGTGCTCGCGGGCAGGCGCTGTTCCAGGCCTGGTGCGAGGGACGCACCGGGTATCCGCTGGTGGATGCCGCGATGGCGCAGTTGAACCGGACTGGCTTCATGCACAACCGGCTGCGCATGGTGACCGCCAGCTTCCTGTGCAAGGACCTGGGCGTCGACTGGCGCTGGGGCGAGCGGTACTTCGCGCGCCAACTCAATGACTATGACCTGGCGGCCAACAACGGCGGCTGGCAGTGGGCCGCGTCCTCCGGTTGCGACGCGCAGCCCTGGTTCCGCATCTTCAATCCGGTCACGCAGAGCCGGAAGTTCGACCCCGACGGCCGCTTCATCCTGCGCTACCTGCCGCAGCTTGCGGGCTTGCCGCCGCAGGCGCTGCACGCGCCGTGGACCGCGCGACCGGCAGACCTTCAAGCCGCAGGCCTGGTGCTGGGCCGCGACTACCCGTCGCCGGTGGTTGATCACGAGACGGCTCGCCAGGAGACGCTGCGCCGTTACGCGGTCGTGAAAAAGGCGGCGCCCTTGCGGGACGCCGCCTGATCAAGGAGAAGCGGGCGAATCAGGCTGCCGGCGTGGGGGCGATGCAATAGTGCTTCACCAGGCTGAGCAGCTCCTCTTCGGAGTAGGGCTTGCCCAGGTAGTGGTTGACGCCCAGTTCGCGTGCATGCTCGCGGTGCTTCTCGGCGATGCGCGAGGTGATCATCACGATCGGCAGCGAGGCCCAGCGTGCGTCGGCGCGGATGTTGCGCGCCAGGTCGAAGCCGTCCATGCGCGGCATCTCGATGTCCGACAGCACGACCGCCGGCCTTTCCTCGGCCAGCCGCTCCAGCGCCTGCAAGCCGTCGGCCGCCAGCGCGACGCGATAGCCCTCGCGCTGCAGCAGGCGCTGCGTGACGCGACGCACGGTGATGGAGTCGTCGACCACCAGCACCAGCGGAACCTGGGGCACCGCCGGCGCTTGCGCGATCACCACGGCCTTGCCGCCAGCGGCTTCCAGCACCTCGGGCTGCGCGTTGTCGGCGCTGAGCAGGCGGGCCTGCTCGCCGTACACGGCTGACAGCGCCACCGGGTTGTAGATCAGGACCACGGCGCCGGATGCCAGCACCGTCATGCCGGCCAGGCCAGGCAGGCGCGCCAGTTGCGGACCCAGGTTCTTCACCACCACTTCCTGGTTGCCCAGGATTTCGTCGACGTGCACCGCCACGCGCTGGGCGGCGCTGCGGAACACCACGATCGGCAAGGTCTTGCCCTGCGGCTCGGTGCTGCGCGGCGAGGCCTGCAGCAGCGCGCCGGACCAGAAGAACGCGATCTGCTCGCCGCCGAAGTCGAGTGTGCCCGTGTTGTAGGCCTGCTGGACTTCCTTGGCGGGCGCGCGGCGCACGGTCTCGACCAGGTTGGCGGGAACGCCGATGGCGAGGCTGCCGGTACGGACCATCACGACCTGCGTCACCGCGGTGGTGAGGGGCAGGACCAGCTTGAAGCTGGTGCCGCGACCGGCCTGCGTGCTGGTCTCGATGCGGCCGCCGAGCGCATTGACTTCGGAGCGCACCACGTCCATGCCGATGCCGCGTCCCGCAAGTTCGGTGACCTGCGTCGCGGTCGAGAACCCGGGCATGAAGATCAGGTTGGCCGCGTCGGCGTCGGTCAGCGGCTGGTCGGCCGAGACCATGCCCTGCTGGATCGCCTTCTCGCGGATGCGGGCGAGGTTCAGGCCCGCGCCGTCGTCGCGGAATTCGACCGAGACGTCGTTGCCTTCCTGCGCGAGGTTGATCAGGATCGTGCCGGTGGCGTCCTTGCCGGCCGCCGTACGCGAGCCAGGCTCCTCGACGCCGTGTGCGACGCAGTTGCGCAGCAGGTGCTCGAAGGCGGGCGTCATGCGGTCCAGCACGCCGCGGTCCATCTCGATGGAGCCACCGGTGATGTCCAGCTTGACCTGCTTGCCGGTTTCCTTGGACGCGAGGCGCACCACGCGATAGAGGCGGTCGGCGATGGCTTCGAATTCGACCATGCGCGTGCGCAGCAGGTCACGCTGCAGCTCGCGCGTCTGGCGCGCCTGCGCGATCAGGTCGTCTTCGGTGGCTTCCACCGCGCGCTGCAGGTTGCGCTGCACGGTGGCCACGTCGTTCACCGACTCGGCCATCATGCGCGTCAGTTCCTGCACGCGGGTGAAGCGGTCGAACTCCAGCGGATCGAAGCCGACCGCCGTGTCCTTGGCCTGCGCCAGGCGCGATTGCATCTGCGACTCGGCCTGCACCTCGATGTCGCGCAGCTGCGTGCGCAGGCGGTCCAGGTTGCCGGTGAGGTCCGTGAGCGAGCCACGCAGCGTGCGCAGCTCGTTCTCCAGCCGCGAGCGGGTGATCATCACCTCGCCGGCCTGGTTCATCAGGCGATCCAGCAGTTGCGAGCGCACGCGCACGGCCTGGCCGGATGCGCGCGGCACGATGGGCTGGTGCATGGCCGTCGGCACCACCAGCGTCGAACGCGGCACCGGCGCCGGAGTGGGCTGGGCGATCTCGGCCGCCGGCGCTTGGGCCTGGACGGTCGGAGCGGGCATCGGCGCAGCGATCGGGGCGGCCGTCGCAGCCGGCGCTGCGGCCAGCGGCTCGGGCACGAACTCGGGTTGCGGCGCGTTGGCGGCATCGCGCAGCTTGTCGAAGCGCGTCTGCATCTGGTCGAAGTGATGGACCAGCGGCTCGATGTGCGAGGCATCGCTGTCGGCCGAGATGTGCTCCGCAGCGGATTCCATGCGGTGGGCCAGCTCGCCCAGGCGCAGCGCGCCGGCGAGACGGGCACTGCCCTTCAGCGTGTGCAGCACGCGCAGCACCTGGTCGCGTCCGCTGCGATCGCCGCCCGACCACACGCGAAGTGCGGTTCCCAGTTGCGGCATCAGTTCGACCGCCTCTTCCTCGAAGATCGGGAACAGGTCGGGATCGATCGCATCGGCGACGTCGAGGTCGTCGTCATCGCGGTCGTCACCACTCACGGTGAGCGTGGGCTGCGCCTTGGGCAGAGCGGCGAAGTCGACGACGCGTGTCGCGCTGGGCGCGCCCACATGCACCGGCGCAACCGGTGCGGCGGACGCTCGCGCGGGCGGGGGCGCTTGGACGCGTGCAGTTGGCGCTTGCGGCTGCGGTTGCGGCTCGTCGTCGAGCTCGCCCGGCCCCGAGTCGCTCAGGTCGGCGCGCGAAGGCAGCTTGATCGAAGCCAAGGCCTGCAGTTCGCGCACGGTGTCGGAATCAGGTTCCTTCAGGAAGCCGGCAGCGAACTGGTGCAGCAGCCGGCGGATGTCCTCGGCCGCATGCACGAAGGCCTTGCCGTGCTGAGGCGTGCCATAGGCCAGCGTCTGCTGGTGCTGCAGCGCGCCTTCGAGTGCGCGTGCGATCTCCGAGAGGGCGTGGAAACCGACCGTCGCGGAACTTCCCGCCAGCGCGTGCGCGAGGCCGACCGCCGAATCGGGCATCGGCCGGTTCAGCTCGAGCGCCCACTCGGCCACCTCGGTGGCCAGGCGGCGGGACCACTCGTCGGCCTCGTTGAGATAGACGTTGTACAGCGGGATGCCGATGCGCAGGCCGCCGATCACCTTGACCTGTTCGTCGGCGCCGCTGGCCGGTTCCATGGCAGGCACTGGGGCGGCCACATGGGCGACGGGCGCGGGAGCAGGTGCCTGGACCGGCGCAGCGACAGGAGCCTCCGTCGGCTGCGACAGCGCGGCCAGGCTGCCGAAATCGATATCGGAGAGTTCGGGCGGCAGCACCGGCGTCGCGGCGGGCTTGGCTGGCGCAGTGCCGAACTCCAGGTCGAAATCGAAGTCGGCCGGCAGCTCGGTGACCACGGGCTCGGCCACCACGTCGAACACGGGGGCTGGCGGCTGGTCCACGGCGGCCGGCTCGGGCTGCAGCACGAGATCCACCACGGGGTCGGCGGGTGCCGACAGGGCCGCGTCGAGCTGCGCCATCTCGATGCTGGATGGCTGGAAATCCGCTACTTCGGCCAGGGGCGCGAGGGGAGCGTCGGGCGCGGCGAGGTCCGGCAGGTCAAAAGCGAAATCGGCCGCGGACGCCGGGGCCGGCTCGGCCAGCACCTGCAGCGGCGCGGGGGTGGCCGCGGGGAATGGATCTGCCGTGACCGGCGCGAGGTCGAGGGACGGCAACTCCGTTGCCGGCAGCTCGAGGCTCGGCTCGGGGACTGCAGCGGCGACCGGTGCGGTGGCAGCGCTGCCCTTCGGCAGCACCAGGGAAAGCAGGCGGCCTTCGACGCGCAGCGCATCCGCCGGGCCGCGGAACATGGCAGCCTTCCATTCGACACCGGTCTGGCCGGCGACGTCTTCGATCCAGCGGCCGAAGCCACGCAGGGCTTCGGCGGCCAGCGTCCGCAGCGGCTCGCTGGCGGGCTTCTGGTCGGCCAGCCAGGTGTTGAGCACCTGCTCCATGGCCCAGCCGGCTTCGCCGAACTCGTTGAGCCCGACCATCCGCGAGCTGCCCTTGAGGGTGTGGAACGCACGGCGCAGCGTGGTGAGCTCACCGACGTCCGACGGCGCGGTGACGAGCGCCTCGATGGCGGCCAGGCCATTGCCGACGACCTCCCGCGCTTCCTCGATGAAGATGTCGAGCAGTTCGGCGTCGACCTCCTCGATCACCACCGGTGCCGATGCCGGCACGGGCGGCGCAGTCGGCGCGGGCGCGGGCGCGGCCGGCGGCTGCATGGCGGCGATGGCGGCCTTGACGACGCCGGCCGAGAGCTTGACCGTCGGGTCGCCCTTGCTGTACTTGTCGCTGGTCGGCGAGATTTCCTCATCGACAGCGCCCGGCTTCGACACAGCCGGCGCCTCGCCGATGCGTCCCATCAGCGGACGCAGCTCGCCCGACTGCTCGTCGTAGACGAACAGCTTCTTGGCCAGCGTCGGCTGGTAATTGAGCATGTCGATGAGGAAGCCCAGGGCACCGAGGTTGTTGCCCAGCTTTTCGAACGTGCCGGCCGCGCGCGCCTTGTCTTCCTCGCCCTCGGCGACCAGGATCTGCTCCAGCGTCTCGCGCATCCGCGCGACAGCCTGCGTGGCATGGTCCAGGCCCAGCACCGACAGCACGCCGCGCATCTGCAGCAGGTGGGTTGGCGCGTTCTGCAGCGGCGCCTTGTCCTGCGGATTGCGGAAGAAGGCGTCGAGCACCTTCTCCAGTTCACTCAGCGTGCCGCGCAGCTCGCCCACCACGCTGCCCATGGTCTGGCGGTCGCTGACACGACGGTACAACTCCTCCATCCAGGGTTCGAGAGCCTGTGCCTGCCCGCCCTGGCGCACCTGGTCCAGCCGTTCCGCCAGGCGCGCGGTGCGCAGCGGCAGCTGCACGTCGGTGGGATCGAGATCCTGGAACGCGGCCTCCAGGTACAGCACCGCTGTCGCGACTTCCATCGCAATCTCGGTGCGCGGGGGCTGCCCGCTGCGCACGACGGCGTCGACCGCCGCACTGAGGCTCTTGGCCAGCGGCGCGCTGGGTGGATGCAGCTTGGTGAGCGAATCGCTGATGCCGTGGAACTGCTCGGCGACGGGCTTGAGCTTGGCGGCATCGCCACCCGACAGCGCGGACCAGGTTTCCTTGGCCGCGTTGATGCGCTTGCGAGCCTGCGTGAGCAACACCGGATCGAAACGGCCGAACTGCGCCTTCGCGTAATCGACGGCCTTGAAGCGGTCCAGCCCGTAGGCGGCACGTGCGGCGAGCAGCGCCGGCGCGTCGGCACCCTGAGGCGGAACAGCCTGGGCGCAGAAGAACAGCAGGTCCTGTGCGAGCCGGTCGGACACACCCAAATCACCCTTGGCCAACGTGGCGTACTGCATCAGCACGCGCGAAGCCGCACGCTTGACGTACACGTCTGCCGGCAGCAGCCCGAGCGCCAGCGCTTCGAAGTAGGCGGCGGCGAGCTTCCAGAACACCTTGGGCTGGCGAGGCTCCTGGGCGGCGGCCAAGCCGTGGCAGCACCTGGCCAGATCGCGTGCGGCAGCAGCGTCGGCCGACTTGACGATGCGCAGCACCGCCTGGTCCATGCGCGAGCGCAGGCTGGCTTCATAGGCCAGCGGCTCGGATGCAGGCGTCTCGGCGTCGAGCCAGCGCCAGTCGAAATCCCACAGGTCGGCGGGATGGTTACGCTCGCCGCCCGCGAGTTCCTGCACGTCCTTGTACTGCGGGAACAAGGCGACGGGCGACAGGCCCTTGCCGTGCAGCACGGCCTCGAGGAATTCGGTCAGCGCGAAGCCCGCACGCTCGACCTTGGCCGCGGCGGCTTCGCTGCACAGCTCGGGTCGCTCCACGAACTTCTGCACGGCCGATTCCATCGCGCGCAGGATCTGCGCTGGCGCGCCCAGGCCCACCATCTCGAGGGCACCGACTGCCTGGTGCAGTTGCTGACGTGCGATGCGCAGCTGGCCGGTGTCGACCGAAGCCATGTCGGAGCCGCGGGCCTGCCCGGCGTCGCGGACGAAGCGGCGCAGCGCGCCGGAGGCGGATTCGAGCGACTTGCGCAGTTCATCCAGCACCCAGGCCAACGGCCCGAGGTCGTTGGTGGCCAAGTGGATGTCGCTTGCTGCTTCCATGTTGCTACGGCTCAAAGTCAGATGACTGCGCTGCGTTCAGGTGCCGCGGGCGATTCGTGTCGTCCCACGCGGCTCCCGGTCACGCGATCTTGAATCGCGCCACCGACTGGCGCAGTTCCTCGGCCATGCGGGACAGTTCGCGCACCTGCTGGGCCGTGGACCGCGTGCCTTCACCGGTCTGCTCGGTCACCGCGAAGATGTGCTGGATGTTGCCGGCCACGACGTTGGCCGATTCGGCTTCCTTGGATGCCGACGACGAGATCTGTTCGATCAGCTCGGCGAGGCGTCGCGACACCTGGTCGATCTCGGTCAGCGCCGTGCCGGCGTTGTCGGACAGCTTGGCTCCCTCGACCACACCCTGCGTGGAGCGCTCCATGGCGGCCACGGCATCCTGCGTGTCGGTCTGAATGGTCTTCACCAGCGCCGAGATCTGGCGCGTGGCGTCGGCGGAGCGCTCCGCGAGGCGCTGCACTTCTTCCGCCACCACCGAGAAGCCGCGGCCGGCTTCGCCGGCGGACGCTGCCTGGATGGCCGCGTTCAGGGCCAGCACGTTGGTCTGTTCGGTGATGTCGGAAATCAGCTCGGTGATTTCGCCGATCTCCTGCGACGACTCGCCCAGCCGCTTGATCCGCTTGGAGGTTTCCTGGATCTGGTCGCGGATGGAGTTCATGCCGCCGATGGCGTTCTGCACGGCGGCGAGGCCCGACTCGGCAGCCTGCAGCGACTGGCGCGCAACCTTGGCCGATTCCTGCGCCTGTCCGGACACCTGGTTGATTCGCGACGCCATGTCGAGCACCGACTGGCCGGTCTCGCGGATCTCGCGCAGCTGCTCGGTCGACGCGGCCAGCAGCTCGGTGGAGGTCGACTCCACCTGCGCCGTCGTCTGCGCCACCTTCGTAGCCGTGTTCTGCACGTTGCCCACCAGCTGGCGCAGTTCTTCCACCGTGTAGTTCACCGAGTCGGCGATGGCGCCCGTGATGTCCTCGGTCACCGTGGCTTCCTGCGTCAGGTCGCCCTCGGCCACCGTCTGCAGTTCGTTCATCAGGCGAAGAATGGCGGCCTGGTTGGCGTCGTTGACGCGCTTGGCTTCCTGCTCCTGGCGCTCGGCCTCGTGCCGCTGCGCTTCGGCGAGTTCCTGGCGCTTGCGGCTGTCCTGCAGCTGCACATAAGCAAGGCCCACGGAACAGGCGATGGCGAACAGCGCGGCGAGCACCAGCGCGACCAGGGCACCGAAACCCAGGCCGGTCTGCGAGGACAAGTCGCGCTGCAGGTCTTCCAGCGCCTTACGCATCGGCTCGGAGTCGGCAATGATGCCGGCCTGCGCCTCGCGTGCGGACACCAGGCCCTGCAGGTTGCCAAGAATGGCGCCGGCTTGCGAACGGGTCTCCTCGTACACCTTGAGCAGCGCGTCCAGGCGCTCGCGGATCTGCGGATCCTTGGTGCCGGCCAGGCGCAGCTCGGGGCTGCCTTCCAGCAGGCCCTGCGCAATTTCCTTGAACGAGTTCAGGTCCTTGCCGAGCAGGAACACGGCTTCGGGAGAGAGACCCTCGTTGAGGGTCATGAACTCGTTGGCCGACTTGCCGATCCGCTGGGTCAGCATCACGAGCTGGCCAGCGGCCGAGATCTCGGCCGGCGCGGCGTTCTGCTGCAGCTTGAGCGACGACACCGTCTCGGCGATCTCCAGCAGGTCCGACGACTGGCGGTTGATGGTGCGCAGCGCGGTACCCACCTGGGTCAGGATCTTCTGCTGCGACATCACTGTCTTGGCGTTCTTCTCGGCGCGTTCCATCATCGGGACGACCTTGCCGATGCCGGGCTGGTATTGCGAGGCCACTGCCGCGAGGCGCAGTTCCTCGTCACCGGCCTTCAGGCCGCGCACCGAGCGCGCCAGCACCGCCGAGCTTTCCTTCACGTCCGGGAACGCCTGCGCACTGCCCACCAGCGCCTGTGACACCGACTTGGCGAGGCGCTGCGACTGCGTCAGCGAGTCGCCGGTGGCCTTCACCTGCTGCGCGACCTTGTCGGCCTGCCGCACGGCCAGCACCGCCACCGAGCCCAGCACGCCCAGCGCGACGACCAGCAGTGCGAAGAGGACGCGCTGGTGCGCAACGATGGTGCGGCGCCCGAGCAGCGGGATGGAGACGAGTTCGGCCTGCTGCTGGGGCAGCGGATCGATCGATTCCGGCTCGTCGACGCTGTCCGGCGTGAGGGCCATCAGGCCGCTGCGCTGCGCGTCGATCGTGGTGCCGCCCGCAAGGTCGACCGACCCGAGGCTCAGATCGCCGCTGGACTCCCCATCGGAGGACTTCTTCGAGAACAGGTTCTTCAGGAGGGACATGGATGCAAAGCCTTCCGGGAATGCTTCAAGCGCTGATGCTCAGGAACTGGGGTTGCTGGGAGAGCGCCTGCAGGTTGATCTCCTGCCAGTAGGCGCCGCCGGCATCGGTGAAGCCGCTGCCGAAATACTCGGGCGAGCCGGCCGGCGGCTCGCTGCTGGACGTGAAGGCTTCGGCATTGCGCAGGCCGGTGAGCTTGTCGACCAGCAGGGCGCAGTTCACTTCGAGCGTGGCGCCCAGGGCAACGAGGCGCGCCTCGGCCCGGCCGCTGTCGGCACGACTGCCGTCCGGGCGCGCCGAGGCCGGCCGGTTGCCGACGAAGCCCGCCAGGTCGACGACGCCGTACAGGCCACCGCGCAGGTTGGCCACGCCCAGGAACCAGGGCTGGGTGTACGGCACCGTCTGGGTGCTGGCGAAGGGAAAGATCTCGCCCGACTGGGCAAGGGGGAACAGGTAGCGCGAGCCAGCGCTCTCGACCGCCAGCCACGAGGTCTGCACGCCTTCCGAGCGGGCCGCCTGCAGCCGGTTGGCCAGCCGGGTCTGGAGTTCTCGCAGCGCTTCGCGGTTGGCCATGGGAGGTGCGTGCGCGCTCGGGTCAGCCGAGGGCCTTGATCTTGGCCATCAGCTCGTCGGAGTCGACGGGCTTGGTGATGTAGTCGCGAGCGCCCTGGCGCATGCCCCAGACGCGATCGGTTTCCTGGTTCTTGCTCGTGCACATGATGATCGGCACGTCGGCATACAGCGGATCGCGGGTGATGGCGCGCGTGAGCTGGAACCCGTTCTGACCGGGCATGACCACGTCCATCAGGATCAGGTCGGGCTTCTCGTCGGCCAGGCGGCGGAATGCGTCCTCGGCGTTCTCCGCCGTCTTCACTGCAAAGCCATTCTTCTGCAGCAGGTCCGTCATGAACATCAGCTCGGTCTTGGAATCATCGACCACGAGCACCTTCTTGATCGCCATTGCGAAATCTCCTAGATCTATTGCGCGGAGGCACCGAACTGCTGCACCGTCTGCAGCAGCTGGTCCTTGGTGAATGGTTTGGTGAGGTAGTCCTCCGACCCCACCATGCGCCCACGCGCCTTGTCGAACACGCCGTCCTTGGAGGACAGCATCACCACCGGGACACCGGCGAACTTGGCATTGCGTTTGATGATGGCGCAGGTCTGGTAGCCGTCCAGACGCGGCATGAGGATGTCGCAGAAGATCAGGTTCGGCTGGTAGTCGTTGACCTTGGCCAGCGCATCGAATCCGTCCTCGGCCAGCATCACTTCATGGCCGCCCTGCTTCAGAAAGATTTCGGCGCTGCGGCGGATCGTGTTGCTGTCATCGATCACCAGCACCTTGAGCCCGGTCGTGCTCATGTGACGCTGCTCCTCATGTTCTTGTAACTGCCCGGGACCGCGTCGCCATCCGAAGATGAAACTTCGCTCCCCTCCTTAAATCTGCACCATCTCGAAGTCTTCCTTGCGTGCGCCGCACTCCGGGCAGGTCCAGTTCATGGGGACTTGTTCCCACGGCGTGCCGGGTGGAATGCCGTGGTCGGGTGCGCCGGCGGCTTCGTCGTAAATCCACCCGCAGATCAGACACATCCAGGTTTTCGCTTCAGTCACAGCTTAAGGGGCCTTCGAATAGAATGCAACGATTGTATCGATGGCACCTGCGGCGATTTCGCACAGTGCTGACGCCTGGATGATTCAGGCTCATGACCAACCCGATCCCCACCACACCCGCTCCCGAGTCCGAGGAGCCCGAGGACGACACCGGTCCCGCGTGCGTGATGGTGTTCAATGCGAGCGATCCCAGCGGGATCGGCGGACTGGCTGCCGACGTCACCGCGATCGCCTCCGTGGGCGCCCACGCACTGCCCGTCGTCACGGGCGCCTACGCCCGTGACACCGCGGAGGTAATGGACCATTTCTCCTTCGACGAGGAGGCCATCGCGGAGCAGGCGCGCTCGATCCTGGAGGACACGCCGGCGCAGGTCTTCAAGGTCGGATTCGTCGGCAGCCCGGAGGCGATCAGCACCGTCGCGGGCATCGCCGCCGACTACTCCGACGTGCCCGTCATCGCGTACATGCCCAACCTCTCGTGGTGGGACGAATCGCAGATCGACCTGTACCTGGATGCCTTCCGCGAGCTGATGCTGCCGCAGACGACCGTGTTGGTCGGCAACCACAGCACGCTCTGGCGCTGGCTGCTTCCGGACTGGAGCAGCGACCGCAGCCCCGGCGCGCGCGACATCGCCAAGGCCGCTTCCGAGATGGGCGTGGCCTACACGCTGGTCACCGGCATCCCCTGCCCCGACCAGTTCCTGGACAACGTGCTCGCCTCCCCCAGGCGGTGCTGGGCAGCGAGAAGTTCGAGCGCTTCGAGGCCGTGTTCTCCGGCGCCGGCGACACGCTGTCGGCCGCCCTCGCGGCGCTGGTGGCCAGCGGCAGCGACCTCGCCGCCGCGACCACCGAGGCGCTCGCCTACCTGGATCGCTGCCTCGACGCCGGCTTCCGCCCGGGCATGGGCAACGTCGTGCCCGACCGGCTGTTCTGGGCCCAGCCCGAGGGCGACGAGCCGGAGCAGGAACTGACGCAGGAGGAAGTCCACGCGCTCCAGGTACTGGACATGCCCGCCCATGACACAAAACACTGATTCCGGCCGCAACGCGGCCCTCTTCGAGCGCGCGCGCCGCATCATCCCCGGCGGCGTCAACTCGCCCGTGCGTGCCTTCCGCGCCGTCGGCGGCACGCCCCGCTTCGTGCAGCGGGCGCAAGGGCCGTATTTCTGGGACGCCGAAGGCCGGCGGTACATCGACTACATCGGCTCGTGGGGACCCATGATCCTGGGCCACGGCCATCCCGCGGTGGTCGAAGCGGTGCAACGCGCGGTGCGCGACGGCTTCTCGTTCGGCGCCCCCACGGAGCGCGAGATCGAACTGGCCGAAGCCATCGCCGCCGTCATGCCAGGCCTGGACATGGTCCGCCTCGTGAGCTCCGGCACCGAAGCCGCGATGAGCGCCATCCGGCTCGCGCGCGGCTTCACCGGCCGCAGCAAGCTGGTCAAGTTCGAGGGCTGCTACCACGGTCATGCCGACGCCCTGCTGGTCAAGGCCGGCTCGGGCCTGGCCACGTTCGGCAATCCCACCAGCGCCGGCGTGCCGCCCGAAGTGGTGCAGCACACGCTGGTCCTCGAATACAACAACGTGCAGCAGTTGGAGGAAGCCTTCGTGCTGCACGGACCGGACATCGCCTGCCTGATGATCGAGCCGATCGCGGGCAACATGAACTTCGTGCGCGCCGACACCGCGTTCATGCGCCGCTGCCGGGAGCTGTGCACGCAGCACGGGGCGCTGCTGGTGTTCGACGAGGTGATGACCGGCTTCCGCGTGGCGCTGGGCGGCGCGCAGGCGCTCTACGCGCAGCAGATCCCCGGCTTCCGTCCCGACCTCACCGTGCTGGGCAAGGTGATCGGCGGCGGCATGCCGCTGGCGGCGTTCGGCGGGCCGCGCGCGATCATGGAGCAGCTGGCCCCTCTCGGTCCGGTGTACCAGGCCGGCACGCTCTCGGGCAACCCGGTCGCGACGGCCTGCGGCCTCGCCACCTTGACCGAAGTGCGCAAGCCCGGCTTCTACGACGCCCTGGTCGCGAAGACGCGCGGCCTCATGGAAGGCCTGGCTGGCGCAGCTCGCCAGGCCGGCGTCGCCTTCAGCGCCGACAGCGAGGGCGGCATGTTCGGCTTCTTCCTGCTGCCCGAGTTGCCGCGCAACTACGGGCAGGTGATGAAGACGGACGGCGCCCGCTTCAACACGCTGTTCCATGGCCTGCTGGATCGCGGCGTGTACATCGCCCCGGCGCTGTACGAAGCCGGCTTCGTGTCGGCCGCGCATTCGGAGCAGGACATCGCGGAGACGGTGCAGGCGGCGCGGGAAGCGTTCGCCGGATCCACGCAGGCCTGAGGCCTGTCATTGCGGGCTTGACCCGCAATCCAGGACGGCGCCGGTCCACACGCCGTCGCTGGATGCCGGGTCGAGCCCGGCATGACACCCTTCCTTTCGGGGGCCGACGCCCTCCGGCGCTCAGTGCCGGAAGTGCCGAACCCCGGTGAACACCATCGCGATCCCGCGCTCGTCGGCCGCCGCGATGACTTCGGCGTCACGCATGCTGCCGCCCGGCTGCACCACGCAGGTGGCGCCGGCGTCGATCACCACGTCCAGCCCGTCACGGAACGGAAAGAACGCATCGCTGGCCACCACGGTGCCGGCCATCGACAGCTTCGCGTTCTCGGCCTTGATGCTGGCGATGCGCGCCGAGTCGATGCGGCTCATCTGCCCCGCCCCGACACCGATCGTCATGCCGTCCTTGCAGAACACGATCGCGTTGGACTTGACGTACTTGGCCACCTTCCACGCGAACAGCAGGTCCTGCAGCTGCGCCGGCGTCGGCTGCTTCTTCGTCACCACCTTCAGCTCGCCGGCCGTCATCTCGCGGTTGTCGGCGGTCTGCATCAGCAAACCCGATCCCACGCGCTTGACGTCCATCGCATTGCGCCCGTTGTCCCAGTCGGTGGCGCCGCCCGGCGGCAGCGCGATCTGCAGGACGCGCACGTTGGCTTTGGCCTTGAACACCTCCAGCGCCTCGGGCGCGAAGGCGGGCGCCATCAGCACCTCGACGAACTGCCTGGCCACGGCCTGGGCCGCAGCAGCGTCCACCGGACGGTTGAAGGCGATGATCCCGCCGAAGGCCGACGTCGGGTCGGTCTGGAAGGCCTTGGAATACGCCTCCAGCGGATCCTTGCCGATCGCCACCCCACAGGGGTTGGCGTGCTTGACGATCACGCAGGCGGGCGCGTCGAAGCTCTTGACGCATTCCCAGGCGGCGTCCGCATCGGCGATGTTGTTGTACGAGAGCTCCTTGCCCTGCAGCTGCTTCGCCGTGACCAGCGAACCGGGCGCCGGATACAGGTCGCGGTAGAACGCAGCCTGCTGGTGCGGGTTCTCGCCGTAGCGCAGGTCCTGCACCTTGCGGAACCGGCCGTTGGACTGGCCGCCGAACAGCGCGCGGGTGCCATCCTCCTGGATGCCCGAGAGGTAGTCGCTGATCGCGCCGTCGTAGTCGCTGATGCGGTTGAAGGCGGCCACGGACAACGCGAAGCGGGTCTTGTCCGAGAGCTTGCGGGCCGAACGCAGTTCTTCCAGCACGGGGCCGTACTGGGCCGCATCGGTGAGCACGCCCACGTCCTTCCAGTTCTTGGCCGCACTGCGCACCATCGCCGGGCCGCCGATGTCGATGTTCTCGATGGCGTCCTCCAGCGTGCAGCCAGGCCTGGCGACCGTGGCTTCGAACGGATAGAGGTTCACCACCAGCAGGTCGATGGTGTCGATGCCGTGCTGCTTCAGCGCCGCCACATGCTCCGGCAGGTCGCGCCGCGCCAGCAGGCCGCCATGCACCTTGGGATGCAGCGTCTTCACGCGCCCGTCCAGCATCTCCGGAAAGCCGGTGACCTCGGCCACCTCGGTGACGGGCAGTCCGTTGTCGGCCAGCAGCCTGGCCGTGCCTCCGGTGGAAATGAGCTTGATGCCGAGGCCATGCAGGCCACGGGCGAAGTCGAGGATCCCGGTCTTGTCCGAGACGGAAAGGAGTGCGTTCATTCGGAGAGGTTCAGTGCCGAGCGTGGAAAACGCTCAACCCTTCAGCAGTTTGTGTTCGAGCAGCTTCTTGCGCAGCGTGTTGCGGTTCAGGCCCAGCCACTCGGCGGCCCTGGACTGGTTCTGGTCGGCCTTGGCCATGACCACTTCGAGCAGCGGCTTCTCCACGACCTTGACCAGCATCTCGTACATGCTGTCCGGTTCGGTCCCCCGCAGGTCGCGGAAGTAGCCCTCCAGGCTGTTCCGCACGCACTCCTCGATCTGCTTCTTGCTCATGCGCCTTGTTCTTCGGTCTGTTCTTCCACCCTGCTCCCGACAGGCAGGCGGTCGCCGTGCGAGGCCGCCAATTCGTCGAAGTAGCCTCCCACCGCGCGCAGCTGCGCGGCCCCGTCCTCGATCGTGTTCATCTGCTCGCGGAACGCCTCGCCGCCGGGCAGCCCCCGCACGTACCAGCCGATGTGCTTGCGGGCGCTGCGCACGCCGGTGAATTCACCATACAGCGCGTAGTGGTCCTGCAGGTGATCCAGCAGCAGGCGACGCACCTCGCCCACCAGAGGCGGCGCGAGCGGCACGCCGGTGGCGAGTTCATGCACGATCTCGCGGAAGATCCACGGCCGCCCCTGCGCCGCGCGGCCGACCATCACGGCATCGGCGCCGGTGGCAGCCAGCACTGCACGCGCCTTGGCCGGTCCATCGATGTCGCCGTTGGCCACGACGGGCACGCGCACCGCGGCCTTCACCGCGGCGATGGTGTCGTACTCGGCCTGCCCCTTGTAGCCCTGCTCGCGCGTGCGGCCATGCACGGTGAGCATCCGGATGCCCGCATCCTCGAAGGCGCTTGCCAACCGCACGGCGTTGCGGTGCTGCGCGTCCCAGCCCGTGCGCATCTTCAGCGTGACCGGCACGCCGCGCGGCTCGCAGGTGGCGACCACCGCCGCAGCGATGGCGACCGCCAGCGGCTCGTCCTGCATCAGCGCCGAGCCCGCCCACTTGTTGCACACCTTCTTGGCCGGGCAACCCAGGTTGATGTCGATGATCTGCGCGCCGCGATCGGCGTTGTACGCAGCGGCCTCGGCCATCATGACCGCGTCCGTGCCGGCGATCTGCACCGCCACCGGTCCCGGTTCGCCGTCATGGTTGGCGCGGCGCGAGGTCTTGAGGCTGTTCCAGAGGTCCTTGCGCGAGGTGACCATCTCGCTCACCGCGTAGCCCGCGCCAAGCTGGCGGCACAGCTGGCGGAACGGCCGGTCCGTCACGCCGGCCATCGGCGCGACGAACACGTTGTTCGCCAGGATGTACGGGCCGATGCGCATGGGAAAGCCGGAGGATGCTGCTGAAAAATGAGGCACGATTGTATGCGGCGACCAGGCGGTCGCACGAAGCCAGAACGGGTTCGTGCCTACAGGTTCACACCTCTTGACTGCCGTAACATGCGCGCGCATGCAAGCCTGGCTCGACACCCTGCTCGCGGCCCTGGCGCTGCCCCAGTACGGCCTGTCGACGCTCTTCATCGTCTCGTTCGTGTCGGCCACGCTGCTGCCGCTCGGTTCCGAGCCGGCGCTGTTCGGCCTGGTCAAGCTCAATCCGCAGTTGCTGGGGCCTGCCGTGCTGGTCGCCACTGCGGGCAACACGCTCGGTGGCATGTTCGACTGGTGGCTCGGGTACGAGGCGCACCAGGTGGTGGACAAGTGGCGCCACTCGCGCACCCACGCCAAGGCGACCGACTGGCTGCGGCGACTCGGACCGAAGGCCTGCCTGCTGTCCTGGCTTCCCGTGGTGGGCGATCCCCTGTGCGCGGTTGCCGGCTGGCTGCGCCTGCCGTTCTGGCGCTGCGCGGGCTACATGGCGATCGGCAAGTTGCTGCGCTACGTCGTGATGACGATGGTGCTGCTGAAGATGTTCCCGGGTGGCATTCCCGGGTTCCACTAGCGCCGCTGGCTCAGACGTTGAACAGGAAGTTCATCACGTCGCCGTCCTTGACGACGTACTCCTTCCCTTCGCTGCGCATCTTCCCGGCGTCCTTGGCACCCTGCTCGCCCTTGAACTGGATGTAGTCGTCGAAGCCGATGGTCTGCGCGCGGATGAAGCCGCGCTCGAAGTCGGTGTGGATCACGCCGGCGGCCTGCGGCGCGGTGGCGCCGATGCGCACGGTCCAGGCCCGCACTTCCTTCTCGCCCGCGGTGAAGTACGTCTGCAGCCCGAGCAGCTTGAAGGCCGCGCGGATCAGGCGGTTCAGGTCCGGCTCCTGCTGGCCGATCTCGGCCAGGAACAGCTGCTTGTCCTCGTCGCTCATGTCGGCCATCTCGGCTTCCATCTTGGCGCAGATGGCCACCACCGGCGCGTTCTGCGCGGCGGCGTACTGCTGCAGGCGATCGAGCAGCGGGTTGTTCTCGAAGCCGCTCTCGTCGACGTTGGCCACGAACATCGCGGGCTTGGACGTGATCAGGAACAGCGGCTTGAGCAGCGCGCGTTCCTCGTCGGTGAAGGACAGCGTGCGCACCGGCTTGCCTTCGTTCAGCGTCGCCTGCACCTTGGTCAGCACCGCCACCAGCTTCGCGGCTTCCTTGTCGTTGCCGGACTTGGCGGCCTTGGTGTAGCGGGCCAGGCTCTTGTCCACCGTGCCCAGGTCCGCCAGGCACAGCTCGGTCTGGATCACCTCGATGTCGGAGACGGGATCGACCTTGCCGGCGACGTGGATGACGTTGGGATCCTCGAAGCACCGCACGACGTTCACGATGGCATCGGTCTCGCGGATGTGCGCGAGGAATTGGTTTCCCAGGCCCTCGCCCTTGCTCGCGCCGGCAACGAGGCCTGCGATGTCCACGAATTCGACGATCGCCGGGACGATGCGCTCGGGCTTCACGATGGAAGCCAGTTGCGCCAGCCGGGGATCGGGCAGTTCAACGATGCCGACGTTCGGCTCGATCGTGCAGAAGGGGTAGTTCTCGGCGGCGATTCCCGCCTTGGTCAGGGCATTGAACAGGGTCGACTTGCCCACGTTGGGCAGACCCACGATGCCGCACTTCAAGCTCATGGCAGTTCCAGACAGACAAGCGGGAAAGTGTATGCCAAGGTCCTGCCTGCGTCGGCGCGCTGCGCGGCCCGGCAGCGGGCTGACCGCTAGAAGTGCCAGCGACCGGTGACCGCCTGCCCGACGCGCAGCACCTGGTCCTCGCCTTCGCGCACGATGGCATTCATGCCGAAGGTGATCGCGCCCTCGAGACGCGGGTCGTGGCGGTAGGCCTGCAACGTGTCGATCACCACCGGGTCGGTGTCTGCCGTGGCCGGGTCGATGTTGGGGATCGGGCAGCGGGGACACGGCTTGACCAGTTGCAACCAGACCGGCTGCGTGGCGGCGATGTGCAGCTCGGCGATGCGGTCCTCGTCGTGCGCCTCGATGCCGGCCAGCACCAGGTTCGGCCGGAAGCGTTCAATGCCCACGGCAGCGCGACCTGCTGCGGCCAAGCGCGTATTCAGCCCCGCGAGGGACTCCTCGCTCAGCACCAGCAGCGGGAACCCGTCGCTGAACTGGTTGAGCGCTTCCACGCCGCCGGTCCATTGCAGGCTCGACAGCCGCCGATGCTCGGGATCGAACCGCACCAGGCGCAGCGCCACGCCGAGGAAATCGCTGAACCACTGCGCAGCGACCGCGCCCATGTCGTACGCCGGCACTTCGTCATCCCAGACGCGGACCCGCACCGGCTCCTCCACGGCGTCGATCGACAGGTGCAGCGCCAGCATGCCGGGCGCGCGCAGCACCACCTCGTGGTGCTTGATCTGCGTGCGCACGAGCGCCAGCCGCGGCAGCTCGCGCTGGGTGACGCCCTGCCCCTTCGCATCGACCACCATCCAGGCGCGATCGAGGTCCAGGCCGGTCTCGGTGAGCACGGCTTCAGTGAGCTCGACGCCCGCGCAGGACTTGACCGGATAGGCGAACAGCCGCGCGATGCGGGCCTGGAACTCGGGGGATGCGGAGGACATGGACGGGCGGGCGAACTCGACCGATGGATTGTGCCCTGCGCGCCCGGGCTGCCGCCGGGCAGCCGCCTAGAATCGGCGCATGGCCACTGTGCTGGACGTCTGCATCCGCGGCGCGGGAATCGTTGGCCGCTCGCTTGCCCTGTTGCTGGCTGCGGAACGCCTGCGCGTCGGGCTGGTCGACCTGCAGCCGGCGCCGGGCAGCGACGTTCGCGCGTACGCGCTGAATGCCGCATCGCGCCAGCTGCTCGAATCCGTGCGGGCCTGGCCCGACGAGGCCCACGCCACGCCCGTGCTGGGCATGGAAGTGCATGGCGACGAGGACGGCACCGTGCACTTCCACGCCGGCCAATCGCCGGCGCTGGCCTGGATCGTCGACGTGCCCGCGCTCGAGCAGCGGCTGGCCGAAGCCCTGCGCTTCCAGCCCTCGGTGACCACGCTGACGGCGCCCGCCGAGGCGGCGCTCACGATCGTGTGCGAAGGCCGTGCCAGCAGCACGCGGGCGGACTTCGGGGTCGAGTACGACATCCGCCCGTACGGGCAGCATGCCGTCGCCGCGCGGCTGCGCAGCGAACGGCCGCACGGCCACGTCGCGCGCCAGTGGTTCGCCAATGGCGAAGTGCTGGCACTGCTGCCCCTGGGCGGCCAGACCGCGGGCGAAGGCGCGCACGACGTGGCCCTGGTGTGGTCGGTGCAGCAGGAGCGCAGCGAGCGGCTGCTCCACTGCGACGCCCAGGAATTCGCAACCCTGGTCAGCGCGGCTTCGCAGCAGGCGCTCGGGAGCCTGCAGCTGGCAAGTGAGCGGGCCGCATGGCCGCTGCAACTGGCGCGCGCCGACCGCTGGACCGGGCCGGGCTGGGCCCTCGCCGGCGACGCCGCGCACACCGTGCATCCGCTCGCGGGCCAGGGCCTGAACCTCGGGCTGGCCGATGCGAGGACGCTGGCGCAGGTCCTGCACGAGCGTGAATACTGGCGCGGCGTGGGCGATCCGAAGCTGCTGCGCCGCTACGAGCGCGCACGCAAGGCCGACGTGCTGTCCACGGGCGCCGTCACCGACGGCCTGCAGCAGCTGTTCGCGCAGGACCATGCGGCGTGGACCGCTTTCCGCAACTGGGGCATGCGCGGCTTCGAAGCCGCCAGCCCGCTGAAATCCTGGGTGGTGCGGCAGGCCGCGGGCCGCCTCTGACCCTCTTTCTCTGATGACTGGAACGATGATGACGACGTTGAACACCCTGCTGCGCGGGCTGCTGGTGGCCGGGCTGCTGGCCACCACGGCCGCGGGCGCGCAGGAAGCCGCGATCCGCAAGAACCTCACCGAGCGGCTGCCGATGATGGGCACGATCGACGAGGTCACGAAGACCCCGATGGCCGGCGTGTTCGAAGTGCGTGTGGGCAGCGACCTGTACTACACCGACGCCGAAGGCAACTACCTGATCCACGGGCAGATGATCGACGCCAAGGCCAAGCGCAACCTCACCGAGGAGCGCACCGCCAAGCTCACCGCGATCGAGTTCGACAAGCTGCCGTTCAAGGACGCCTTCACCATCGTGCGCGGCAACGGCAAGCGCCGCGTGGCCCTGTTCGAGGATCCCAACTGCGGCTACTGCAAGCGCTTCGAGCGCGACCTGCAGAAGGTGGACAACGTCACCATCCACGTGTTCCTGTACCCGATCCTCGGCCCGGATTCCACCGAGAAGTCGAAGGCGATCTGGTGCGCCAAGGACAAGGCGCGCACCTGGCAGGACTGGATGGTGCGCGAGCAGCCGCTGCCCGCCGCACAGGGCTGCGATGTCTCCGTGCTGGCCCGCAACGTCGAGATGGGCCGCCGCTACCAGGTCACGGGCACGCCCACGCTGGTGTTCACCGACGGCCGCCGGATCCCGGGCGCCATCAGCACGGCGGACGTCGAGAAGCTGCTGGCCGAAGCCAAGTGAGCCCGCGCGCGAACGCGTCCCGGCGCACCGGCTGCACTACCGCATCGAAGCGGCCGATCTCCACGCGCACCTGTACCAGGTCACGCTCACCATCGAGCAGCCGCAGGCCGGGCAGCGCGTCTCGCTGCCGGTGTGGATCCCGGGCAGCTACCTGGTGCGCGAGTTCGCCAAGAACCTGCAGCGGCTGGTGGCGCGCCAGGACGGCCGGCTGGTGCCGCTGGTGCAACTGGACAAGTGCACCTGGCAGGCCGATTGCGTGCCCAGCAGCCCCCTCGTGCTCGCCTACGAGGTGTATGCGATGGACAACTCCGTGCGCACCGCCTGGCTCGACGCGTCGCGCGGCTTCTTCAACGGCACCAGCCTGTGCCTGCGCGTGCATGGCCAGGAAGGACAGCCGCACCAGCTGGAACTGGTGGCGCCGCGTCCGGGCTGGGAGGCGGCCACCGGGCTCGCGCCGCTGCGCGTGGGCAAGCGCGGCTTCGGGCTGTACCAGGCGGATGGCTACGACGAGCTGGTCGACTGCCCGGTGGAGATGGGCAACTTCTGGAGCGCCGACTTCAAGGCCTGCGGCGTGCCGCATCGGCTCGTGGTGGCGGGCGCCGCGGAGTCGTTCGACGGCAACCGGCTACTCGGCGACGTGCAGAAGATCTGCGAGACCGAGATCCGCTTCTGGCACGACCGCAAGAAGCCGCCGTTCAAGAGCTACGTCTTCATGCTCAATGCGGTGGACGATGGCTACGGCGACCTGGAGCACCGCAATTCCACGGCCCTGATCGCATCGCGTCGCGACCTGCCGCGGCTGGGCGAGGCGCGCACCAGCGACGGCTACACCACGCTGCTCGGATTGATCAGCCACGAGTACTTCCACACCTGGAACGTCAAGCAGCTGCGGCCGGCCGAGTTCGCGCAGTACGACTACACGCGGGAGAACTACACCCAGCTGCTGTGGTTCTTCGAGGGCTTCACCAGCTACTACGACGACCTGCTGCTGCGCCGCGCCGGACTGATCGACGACGCCACGTACGTGCGCCTGGTCAACAAGACCATCAACCAGGTGCTGCAGACGCCCGGGCGCGAGGTGCAGCCGGTGGCCAATGCCAGCTTCGACGCCTGGGTCAAGTACTACCGGCAGGACGAGAACACGCCCAATGCGACGGTGAGCTACTACACCAAGGGCGCGCTGGTGGCGCTGTGCTTCGACCTCACGCTGCGCGCCGAGGGCCGCACCACACTGGACGACGTGATGCGGGCCCTGTGGCAGCGCTGCAAGGCGGGACCGATGACCGAGGCCGATTTCGCCGGCGTGCTGCGCGAACTCGGCGGCCGCAGCTTCGCGCGCGAGATCGCGGCCTGGGTGCATGGCACGCGCGAACTGCCGCTGGCGGACCTGCTGCAGAAGCAGGGCATCTTCGCCCTCGACGAGCCGGCGCAGCTGCAGCAGCGGCTGGGCATCCGCAGCGAGGAATCCGGCGGCGCGGTGCGGCTGAAGACCGTGCTGCGTGGCGGCGCGGCCGAACAGGCCGGCATGGCCGCGAACGACGAGTGGATCGGCATCGAGGTGGCGGGCGATGCCTGGCGCCTCACCAAGCTAGACGACCTGCCGCTCTATGCGGGCACGCACCGCCGCGTCATCGCGCTGGTCGCGCGCGACCGGCGGCTGCTGCGGCTCGAGCTGCACCTGCCGGCGGCTGCCACCACCTGGCGGCTGGTGCTGCGCGACACCGCGCGGGCGCAGCCATGGCTGGCCCCGAACGCCTGAGCCCGCGCACCCGGCGCGGACTGCTTGCGCTGGTGGCCGTGGTCATCACCGGCCACCTGGCCGTGCTGCACTGGGCCTCGGGGCTGCGCATCGCGACGGGCACGCTGAAGACGATGAAGCCGCCGATGTACACGCGCGTGCTCACGCCGAAGGAACCGGTGCAGGTGCAAGCGCCCGTCGCGGTGGTGCCGCCCAAGCCCCGGCCCCGGCCCGCGGCTCGCATCGCGAAGAAGCCTTCGACACCGCCCGCCCCGGCGCCCGGTGTGGCGCAAGAAACACCGGCCGCCGAACCGCCGCAGCCAGCTGCAAGCGACGCGGTCGCCGCGGTCGCACCCGAAGCAGCGGCCTCGGCGGCGCAGCCGGCCGCCTCAGAGCCCGCGCAGGCGGCCAGCAGCGCCGCCTCGGCACCGGTGACGGCCAGCGCGGGCGACAGCTGGCCCGCAGATACGCGGCTGCGCTATGCCCTGAGCGGCTCCTTCCGTGGCGGGCCTCTGTACGGCAGCGGGCGCGTGCTGTGGCAGCGGCAGGACACGCGCTACCAGGCGCGCGTGGAGGTCGAGATCACGCCGTTCGCCAGCTTCTCGATGACCAGCCAGGGCGTGGTCGACGCGACCACGCTGCTGCCGTCGGCCTACGAGGAGATGCGCAACGGCAAGCCGCGGCTGCTGCGCATCGGCGAACGCGAGGTGACGCTGGACAACGCGAAGGTCGTGCCGCGTCCTGACGGCGTGCAGGACACCGCCAGCCAGTTCGTCGAGCTGAGCCACCGGTTCGCCACCGGCCGCGAGCGGCTCGAGGTGGGACGCAGCGTCACGTTCTGGATGGCACGCCCGGGCGCGATCGACGTGTGGACCTACGACATCGTCGAGCGCGAGGTGCTCGCCACGAAACTCGGGGCGGTGGAGGCGTTCCACCTGCGCCCCAGGCCGCTGGCCAGCCCGCACGGCAACATCTACATGGACATGTGGTTCGCGCCCACGCTGCAGTACCTGCCGGTGCGGGTGCGGGTGTCGATGGGGGACGAGGCCGTGGTCGACCTGCTGGTCGAAGGCATCGACCAGCGCTGATCCCCCGGCGGCCTCAGGCCTTGCCGCGGGCCAGCGCGTAGGCGGCGTCCAGCCGCGCGAGCAGCGGCCGGTTCAACTCGCGCGTGTGGCGGTTCCAGCGCCCGCTGGCGCGCTGCACCTCCTGCTGCAGGCGCGCCGCCAACTCGCGGTCACCGCAGGCCAGGGCCCAGATCAGGTACTCCGCCTTGGCTTCGAACGATCCGAAACGCTGCACCGCCGATTCGTATTCGGCGCGGGCCTCGGGCATGCGTCCAGCCCCTGCCAGCGATTCCGCCAGCAGCAGGCTCACGCGCTCGGCGCGCCACTCGGCGTCCTGCGCGCGGATGGACTGCAGGTGCCCCACGGCGGCGTGCGGCTGGTCGGCGGCCAGCAAGGCCTGCGCGGCGCCAAGGCGGATCTCGGGATCGCTGACGAACGGGCCTTTCAGGCAGACCTGGTACTCCCGCACCGCCTCCTCGGCCTGGCCGGCGTCGAGCAGCGCCGCAGCGAGCCGCATCTGGTTCTGCGCTGTCGGCGTCTCTTCCAGCGCGGCGCGCGCCTCGCGCAATTCACGTCCGGGGTCGAGCGCACGGGCGGCCCGCGCGACCGCCTTGCGCGCGCCGCGTTCCAGGAGGGAATCGGGCAGGTACACCACCAGGAAGTAGACGATGCTGCCCAGCATCGGAAAGCTGAACAGGATGATGAGCCAGTACATGTTCTGGCCCGAACGCATCGCGTGCACCGCGAAGAACAGGGCCACCACCAGGTGCAGCCCCAGACCGACGAAAGGCATGGTTCCTCCTCGTTGTCGAACACGCGGGCTCCCTGCCCGCGTCCCCCGTGAGGGCGGTCCGCGCTTCGAGGCGCTGCCGCCCTTCTACTTGCCGCGCTGGTCCAGCACCCGCTTCGCCTTGCCCAGGCTGCGTTCGATGCCGTTGGCCGCGCGCAGGTCGATTCTGGCGGTGGTGCCGATGTATGTCTTGATCTCGTGCGCCAGCCGCTCGGCCGCGCCCCGCGCTTCGTCGCTCTCGTGCGACAGTCCCTGGCGCGCTTCGACCGCCACGGTGAGGCAGTCGAGCGGCCCCTCGCGCGTGAGGATGCACAGGTAGTGCGGGGCGAGTTCGACACGCTTGCAGATCAACTCCTCGATCTGCGTCGGGAACACGTTGACGCCGCGCACGATCATCATGTCGTCGCTGCGGCCGGTGATCTTCTCCATGCGGCGCATCGTGCGCGCCGTGCCTGGCAAGAGGCGCGTGAGGTCACGCGTGCGATAGCGCACGATGGGCAGCGCCTCCTTGGTGAGACTGGTGAACACCAGTTCGCCGAGCTCGCCGTCGGGCAGCACTCGGCCGGTCTCGGGGTCGATGATCTCGGGATAGAAGTGGTCTTCCCAGATCGTCGGGCCGTCCTTGGTCTCGACGCATTCGTTGGCGACGCCAGGCCCCATCACTTCCGACAGGCCGTAGATATCGACCGCGTCGATGCCCATGCGCCGTTCGATCGCGGCGCGCATGTCGTTGGTCCAGGGCTCGGCACCAAAGATGCCCAGGCGCAGGCTGCTCTCGCGCGGATCCAGCCCCTGGCGCTCGAATTCGTCGGCAATCGCCAGCATGTAGCTTGGCGTGACCATGATGATGTCCGGCCGGAAGTCGGTGATCAGCTGGACCTGGCGCTCGGTTTGGCCACCGCCGAACGGCACGACGGTTAGTCCGAGCTTTTCGGCACCGTAGTGCGCACCCAGCCCGCCCGTGAAGAGGCCATAGCCGTAGCTCACGTGCACCATGTCGCCGGGCTTCGCGCCGCTGGCGCGAATGCTGCGCGCCATCACCTGTGACCAGATGTCGATGTCGCCGCGCGTGTAGCCCACCACCGTCGGCTTGCCCGTCGTGCCGCTGGAGGCATGGATGCGGACGCACTGCTCGCGCGGCACGGCGAACATGCCGAACGGGTAGCCCTCGCGCAGGTCCGCCTTGCTGGTGAACGGGAACCGCGACAGGTCGGACAGTTCGCGGCAGTCGGAGGGATGCACGCCGGCCGCATCGAACTTGGCGCGGTAGGCCGGCGAGTTGGCATACGCGTGGGACAGCGTCGCGCGCAGGCGCTTCAACTGAAGCGCGCGCAGTTCGTCGAGGCTGGCCTTCTCGATCGGCTCGAGGGGAAAGCGGTCCATCATGGCTCCTGGGGAATCACGTGGCCCTGCACCTGCGCGCTCTTGCCGCGGAACATGGCCACGATCTCGCCGCGCTGGTTGGTCACCTTCATGTCATAGATGCCGTGCCGCCCCTGCAGCGCCTGCTCGATACCCTCGCAGGTGAGCACGTCGCCCAGGTGGCCGGGCTTGAGGAACTCGATGCTGCAGCCCGCCGCCACCGTCACCTTGTTGTGGCTGTTGCAGGCGAACGCGAACGTCGAGTCGGCCAGCGTGAAGATGAAGCCGCCATGGCAGATGCGGTGGCCGTTCAGGTGGCGCTCGTCCAGCACCATGCGCATCACCGCGCGGCCCGGCGTGCAGGCGACCAACTCCATGCCCATGGTCTCGCGCGAGGCGCGATCGCTGGCGAACATGGCCTCGCCCACGCGGGCGGCAAGTTGCTCGGGCGTGCTCACGCCTACTCGCCCCTGAACTGCGGCGCGCGCTTCTGCAGGAACGCGCTGACACCCTCGATGTAGTCGTGCGTGCGGCCCAGCGCCGATTGCGTGTCGCGCTCCAGGTCGAGCTGCTTGTCGAGGTCGTTGGACGCCGCTGCGCGCATCACCTGCCGGGTGGCGACGAGCGCCCTGGTCGGCAGTGCGGCGAGCCGCTCCGCCACGGACAGTGCTGCCTGCACGCAGTCCTGTCCTTGCGGCGCCACGTCCCAGATCAGGCCGGCTTCCTTCGCCTCCTGCGCCGACATCTTGTCGCCCAGCATCGCGCATCCCATGGCCCGTGCAAGGCCGAGCTTCCTGACGAGGAACCAGGTGCCGCCCGCATCCGGAATCAGGCCGATCCTGCTGAACGCCTGGATGAAGCTGGCCTCGGGCGCGGCGATGGCGATGTCGCAGGCCATCGCGAACGACGCACCGGCCCCGGCGGCGACGCCGTTGACGGCGGCGACGGTGGGCACGCGCAGCGCCATCAACTTGCGCACGCTGGGATTGAAGGCCTTGTCGATCACCGGGCCGGGATCGGCACGTTCGACGAGGTTCGGCCCCGGCGCGAAATCGAATTCGCCGAGGTCCGCGCCGGCACAGAAGCCGCGGCCTGCTCCAGTGATGACAGCAGCATGCAGATTGCGATCGGCCTCGATGCGGTCCAGCGCGGACCAGAGGTCCTGGTGCATCGCGCGCGTGAAGCTGTTGAGGGCCTTGGGCCGGTTGAGCGTGACGATCGCGACGGCGCCGCGCGTCTCGAACAGGACGGTGGATTCGCTCATGGCGTGTGTCTCCTGGCGGGCGACTCTAGCAGCGGCACCTGCCGCGCCGGAGCATGGTTTCCCTCGGACGCTTGGGTATAGTCGGCGCGACCCAGGAGACACCATGGCCTACGAGACCCTGCAGGTGCGCACCGAAGCCGGCCAGGTCGGCATCGTCACGCTGCACCGGCCCAAGCAACTCAACGCGCTGAACGACCAGCTCATGGACGAGCTGGGCGCTGCACTCAAGGCGTTCGACGCCGACGACGCGATCGGCTGCATCGTGGTCACCGGCAGCGAGAAGGCATTCGCCGCCGGCGCCGACATCTCGGCCATGGCGAAGTACGAGTTCGCGGACGTCTACGGCCGCGACTTCATCAGCCGCAACTGGGAAGCCATCCGCTCGATCCGCAAGCCCGTGATCGCGGCGGTGAGCGGCTTCGCGCTGGGTGGTGGCTGCGAGCTGGCCATGATGTGCGACTTCATCATCGCGGCCGAGAACGCGAAGTTCGGCCAGCCCGAGATCAAGATCGGCATCATTCCCGGGGCCGGCGGCACACAGCGGTTGCCGCGTGCCGTGGGCAAGTCCAAGGCGATGGACATGGTGCTCACCTCGCGCATGATGGACGCGCAGGAGGCCGAGCGCGCCGGGCTGGTCAGCCGCGTAGTGCCGCTCGACAAGCTCATGGAGGAAACGCTGGGCGCCGCGCTGGCGATCTGCCAGATGCCGAGGCTGGCGGCGATGGCCGCGAAGGAGTCGGTGAACCGTGCGTTCGAAGGGGCCCTGTCGGACGGCGTGCAGTTCGAGCGCCGGCTCTTCCATGCGATGTTCGCGACCGCGGACCAGAAAGAAGGCATGGACGCGTTCCTCGCCAAACGGACCCCGGCTTTCGGCCATCGATGACCGGCTATAATCTCGCCCTCTTGGCGCTTTAGCTCAGTCGGTTAGAGCGATGGAATCATAATCCACAGGTCCGCGGTTCGAATCCGTGAAGCGCCACCAACACTGAAGAGGGTCAGCGGTCTTGCCGCTGACCCTCTTTCCTTTTTCGCGGCCTTGCTTGCCCTACGCAGGAAGCCGACGCATTCCGACAGCCGAGCGCACCCCGGAGCGATCAGATCGAGCGATCGACGAACTTCACGGGAGTACGCACATGAAACACACCCTGATCGCCCTCGCCTGCACGCTCGCCGTCGCCGGCGGCACCGCCTTCGCCCAGGACCGCTCGTCCACGGATTCGACCCACGAGTCGGTTGGCCAGAAGACCAAGGACGCGGCCCACCGGGCCGGCGACAAGACGCGCCACATGGTTCACAAGGGCGAACACAAGATGAGCAAGGCCAGGTCGCACCACGACCGCAACACCGCGCAGGCCGCGGACAGCCGGGCCATGGGTGCCTCGAGCTCCCCGTCCTCGTCGGACAGCGATCGCCAGGCACGCATGGACCAGGCCTACGAAGACTACAAGTCGGGCCGCGGCGCCAGCCAGACCCGCTGACCTGTCACGCGCCGCAATCCCGTCTCACTCAGGGCGTGGCGGTGAGCTTGCGGCGCAGCTTGCCCGCCAGGGCCGAGCCTGACTGCAGCGCTTCCAGCTGCGCCAGTTGCTCTCGCGCGCGGCCAGCCTGGCCCATGCGCCAGTAGGCCAGGGCCAGCCAGCCATGCACCTCGGTGAAGCCGGCGGTGAGTTCCTGCGCGTGCTCGAGGTCGGCCACCGCCTGCCGGTCACGGCCTTCGTTGAGCGCGGCCACCCCGCGCGAGATCCAGTGGTACGGGTCGCCCTCCTGCGCTGCACGCAGCTGCTCGGCCACGACTTCGGCCTCGGCCGTGCGCTGCTGGGTCAGCAGCAGCTGGTGCAAGGCGGCGAGTGCGACGTCGGGCTGGTCGCCGAGGGCCACGGCACGGCGCAGCAGCCGCTCTGCCTCGGCCGCCATTCCACGCTGCTGCAACAGCAGCGCCAGGTTGCCGTGCGCGGCGCCATACAGCGGGTCGGCCGTGATCGCGGCGCGGTACAAGCCGTAGGCTCGCTGCGAGTCCCCTGCCGCCAGCGCCTGGCTGCCCAGGTTGTTGTAGTAGCGCGCGAGCACCGCGGCCTCGCTCAGCGGCGTGCCGCGTTCTCCGCCCGTGAGCAACGGCTCGAAGTCGATGACCGCCGTCTGCATCTGCAGCACGTCCTCGATCGGGTTGCGGCTGCGCAGGCGCACGACCACGTTGACGTGGCGGTTCACGAAGTCGATGCCGGAACGGCGCTCGTACACGGCGGGCACGCGCACCTCCTGCATCTGTGCATCGAGCCCCAGCGCACGCGCCGCGGCGTAGGTGAGGATCGTCAAGGACAGGCAGTCGCCGCGGCGCCGGGCCCACGTCTGCGCCGCTGGTGTTGACTGGTCCGATCCATAGCCGAAGCGCTTGCGGTCGGCGCCGAAGACGGCGTCGATCAGCGCGTTGAGGCGCTGGCCGCTGGACAGCGCGCGCAACTCGGGCTGCTGCAGCATCTCGCGCAGGTCCGGCGGCAACGCGAACAGGGTCTGGGCCTCCACCTGCGGCAACTCGCGCAGGCCGAATGCGGCGTCCGCGCGAGCCAGGACGTCGGGCACGGGCTCGGCAGGCGGTCGGGTCGCACAACCTGCCAGTGCAGCGACCAGCAACGAGACGGCAAGCAGCGGGACCAGGTGGCGAGTGGACATGTCGGACCCCTTGGCACCGTTCTAGTCGGCGGGCCGAGGCCCGTCAATGCGGGCCTCCGAGGGGCGCACTTCTACAATCGGGGTTTCTCAGCCTCTGGATCTACACCATGAACCGCTGGACCCGTGCCGCGCTCGCGGCCGTCTTCTCCCTGTCCGCCGCCCACGTGCTCGCGCAAGTCGTCGTGCGCGAAGCGCCGGCCGACGTTCGTCCCGCGCGCATGTCGGTCGCAACGCCACCCGAAATCACGCTCGACGGCCACGCGGCCCGGCTCTCGCCCGGCGCCCGCATCCGCAACACGCAGAACCTGGTCGTGCTCTCGGGCAGCCTCGCCGGCCAGACCGTGCCGGTGGTCTACCGACGCGACGGCGCCGGCCTGGTGACCGACGCCTGGATCCTCACGGACGACGAGTACGCCAGGGTGGGCGGCGCCGGCGGCGACGCCTCGCTGCTGGCCAGGATGCTGGCATCGGTGTTCGGCGCGCGCAGGTGACGCCATGAAGAAAGTCTTCATCAAGACCTTCGGCTGCCAGATGAACGAGTACGACTCGGACAAGATGGCCGACGTGATGCAGGCCGCGGAGGGCTACGAACCGACCACCGATCCGGAGCAGGCCGACCTGATCCTCTTCAACACCTGCTCGGTGCGCGAGAAGGCGCAGGAGAAGGTGTTCAGCGACCTGGGCCGCGTCAAGCACTTGAAGTCGAAGGGCGTGCTGATCGGCGTCGGCGGCTGCGTGGCCAGCCAGGAAGGCGCGGCGATCATCGAGCGCGCGCCCTACGTCGACGTGGTGTTCGGCCCGCAGACGCTGCACCGGCTGCCCGACATGCTGGCCGCCCGCCAGCAGCAGGGGCGGCCGCAGGTGGACATCCGCTTCCCCGAGATCGAGAAGTTCGACCACCTGCCGCCGGCTCGCGTGGACGGCGCCACCGCGTTCGTGTCGATCATGGAAGGCTGCAGCAAGTACTGCAGCTACTGCGTGGTGCCGTACACGCGGGGCGAGGAAGTCTCGCGTCCGCTGGACGACGTGCTGGCGGAAGTGGCGGGCCTGGCGGACCAGGGCGTGCGCGAGGTCACGCTGCTCGGCCAGAACGTGAATGCCTGGCGTGGCCGCATGGGCGGCACCGCGGAGATCGCGGACTTCGCGCTGCTGCTGGAGTACGTGGCCGAGATTCCCGGCATCCAGCGCATCCGCTTCACCACCAGCCATCCGAACGAGTTCACGCCGCGCCTGATCGAGGCCTACGGCAAGGTGCCCAAGCTGGTGAGCCACCTGCACCTTCCCGTGCAGCACGGCAGCGATCGCATCCTGATGGCGATGAAGCGCGGCTACACCGCGATGGAATACAAGAGCACCGTGCGCAAGCTGCGCGCCGTGCGGCCGCAGCTGTCGCTGTCCAGCGATTTCATCGTCGGCTTCCCCGGCGAGACCGACGACGACTTCGCGAAGATGATGAAGCTGGTCGACGACGTGGGCTACGACGCCAGCTTCAGCTTCATCTTCAGCCCGCGCCCCGGCACGCCGGCCGCGGCGCTGCACGACGACACTGCGCATGAGGTGAAGCTGCGGCGGTTGCAGCACCTGCAGGCGGTGCTGGAGGACAACGTGCGCGCGATCAGCGCCAGCCGCGTCGGCACGCTGCAGCGCATCCTGGTCGAAGGTCCCTCGCGCAAGGACAGGACGGAGCTGATGGGCCGCACCGAGTGCAACCGCATCGTCAACTTCGCCGGCCCGCAGCGCCTGGTAGGCCAGATGATCGACGTGACCATCACCGAGGCCCTGCCGCACTCGCTGCGCGCGGAAGTGCCGGTGCTCCAGGCGGCGTAGCGCCTTGCGGGCTCCCCGCCTTGGACGGCTGCCGTTTCGCGCGCTGCTGCTGCTGGCGTTCATCCTGGTGGGCGCGCTGCTCGGTGGCACCGCGCTGCGCGCAGTCATCGTGCTGGACCAGCTCACGGCGCAACGCACGGCCTGGGCCGACGCGGCGATGCAGCTCACGGCCAACGCGCAGACGCTGGCGGAGCGCACCGTGGACATGGAGCGTGCCGCGCGCCAGTCGCTGGTGCTGGGCGACCGCCTGTTGCGTCGACGTTTCGAGGACGAATCCGGCAACGCGCGCATCGCCCTGCGCCGGTTGACCGACCAGGGCCTGCCCGCCAGGATGGCCCAGTCCTGGCTGGACAAGCTGGGCGAAGTGACCGGCCTGCTGGCTGGCCGCATCGACGACCCGCTGGATCGCGAGCGCATCGTCGCCCTGCGCTTCCGTGATTTCGACGGCATCAACAGCACCATCTCGCGCGAGGTGCAGCACCTGATCGAGTCGCGCAACACCGCGCTGTTGGAGCGGCTGGGCAACGCGCGTTCGCGGCTGATGCAGCAGGTGCTGATCGCCAATGCGCTGGCCGCGGCGCTGGCGGCCGGGCTGGGCCTGTGGCTGGCGCGCCCGTTCACGCGCATGGAGCACGCGATCGTGGGCCTGGGCGAGAACCGGCTGCAGGATCCGATCGATATCGAAGGGCCGGCCGACGTGCGCCGGGTCAGCCAGCAGCTCGAGTGGTTGCGCCTGCGCCTGACCGAACTCGACGCCGACAAGGCGCGCTTCCTGCGCCACGTGTCGCACGAGCTCAAGACGCCGCTGGCGGCGCTGCGCGAAGGCGTCTCGCTGCTGGAGGAAGGCGTCACCGGCGAGCTCAATCCGCGGCAGCACGAGGTCACGCGCATCCTGCAGCACAACGCGGCCGTGCTGCAGGAGCGCATCGAGGCGCTGCTGCGGTTCAATGCCGCGGCCTTCGATGCGCGCCAGCTGCAGCGCCAGCCGGTGGACCTGCTGGCGCTGCTGCAGGACCTGGCAGAGGCGCAGCGGCTGCAATGGCAGGCGCGCGGCCTGCACGTGACGGTGACGGGTGAGCCCCTGGTGCTGCAGGTGGATCCCGACAAGCTCGGGATCGCGCTGGCCAACCTGCTGGCCAATGCGATCCGGTTTTCGCCGCAGGGCGGTACCATCCGCCTCGCCCTGCGCACGCTGGCGGGTCGCGCCAGCGTCGATGTCAGCGACGAGGGGCCCGGCGTCGCGCCACCGGATCGCGAGCGCATCTTCGAGCCGTTCTACCGCGGACAGCGGCAGCCGGAGGACGCGGCGCCCGGCACCGGCATCGGCCTGTCCATCGTCAAGGAATACATCGCGGCGCATGGCGGCCGCATCGAACTGCTCGCGCAGGACAACCAGCCAGGCGCCCACTTCCGCATCGAACTACCCCATGCCTGACCGTCCGTTCTCCACCGCTGCACGCCGCGGCCTCGCCACTGTGCTCGGCGTCGTGGCAGCCGGCTGCGCGAGCCCCGAATTGCCGGCGCCCCCACCTCCGGTGGTCGCCAGCATCCCCGCGCCGGCACCGGCGCCGGAGCCCGCCCCGGCACCCGGCGCGCGCGAGCCGTCCGCGCCCGCCCCCGTCGTGCAGGCCCTGGTGCATGCGGACCGCGTGCGCGGCATGCCGCAACCCGACCTTGGGAACGAGGTGGCGCGGCTCGCGAGCACGCCAGCCACGCCGCTGGTGCAGGTGCAGCTGGCGCTCACGCTGATGCAGACCCGCTCCGCCGTCGACAACCTGCGGGCCAGCCAGCTGCTGCAGCGCGTGCTGTCGCAGGACGCGGCGGACGCACGCGCCTTGCACCCGCTGTGCCGGCAGTTGCTGGCGCAGCTTGCGGAACAGAAGCGGCTCGAAGACCTGAACGAGCGCCAGTCGCAGCAACTGCGCGAGGCGCAGCGAAGGGCCGACCAGCTGGCCGACCGCCTGGACGCGCTGCGTGCCATCGAACGCGCGCGGCCCCGCATGCCTTGAGCTGCCATGAGCACCGGTGCCCGCATCCTGGTAGTGGACGACGATGCCGACATGCTGCGGCTGCTGTCGATGCGCCTGCACGCCGCCGGCTACCAGGTGACCGCAGTTCCGACGGCGGAAGCGGCACTCGCACAGCTGGCCGTGGAGCGGCCGCACCTGGTACTCAGCGACGTGCGGCTGCCGGGCCAGGACGGCCTGAGCCTGTTCGACGAGATCCGCCAGCGGCATCCCTCGCTGCCGGTGATCCTGCTCACCGCGCACGGCACCATCCCCGATGCAGTCGATGCCACGGCCCGCGGCGTGTTCGGCTATCTCACCAAGCCCTACGAACCGCGGCAGTTGCTCGACACCATCGCGCAGGCGGTGGCCCTGGGCGCCGATGCGGCGACGCCGGTGGGCACCGACGAAGCCTGGCGCGAGGAGATCGTCAGCCGCTCGGCGCGCATGGCGGAGCTGCTGGCCGAGGCGCACATGGTGGCGCGTTCCGCCGCCTCCGTGCTGCTGCGCGGCGACAGCGGCAGCGGCAAGGAGCTGCTCGCCCGGGCCATCCACAAGGCCAG
Organism: Ramlibacter sp. MMS24-I3-19; assembly: GCF_050320135.1. Lineage (NCBI taxonomy): Bacteria > Pseudomonadati > Pseudomonadota > Betaproteobacteria > Burkholderiales > Comamonadaceae > Ramlibacter > Ramlibacter sp. MMS24-I3-19. Next base: position 458,957 of record NZ_CP190017.1, read on the forward strand.
CCCGCGGGCGCGCAAGCCCTTCGTGGCGGTCAATTGCGGCGCCATTCCCGAAGCGCTGCTGGAGTCCGAACTGTTCGGCCACGTGAAGGGCGCGTTCACCGATGCGGTGGCCAACCACAAGGGCCTGTTCCAGGTCGCCGACGGCGGCACGCTGCTGCTCGATGAAATCGGCGACATGCCGCCGGCGCTGCAGGTGAAGCTCTTGCGCGTGCTGCAGGAACGCTCCGTGCGGCCGCTGGGGTCGAGCCAGTCGATCCCCGTCGACGTTCGCATCATCTCGGCCACGCACCGCGATCTCGACGCGGCCATGGCGGCGGGCCAGTTCAGGCAGGACCTCTACTACCGGCTCAACGTGGTGACGCTCACGCTGCCGACATTGGGCGAACGGCGCGAGGACATCCCCCTGCTGGCGAATCATTTCCTGCAGAAGCTCGCCAGCAAATACGGGCGGCGCCTGTCGGGCTTCGCGCCCGAGGCGCTCAAGGCCCTCGCGGCGGCGCCATGGCCGGGCAACGTCCGCCAGCTGTACAACGTGGTCGAACAAGTCTGCGCGCTCTCGACCACGGCGCTGGTCCCGCTTGCACTCGTGCAACGTGCCTTGCGCGTGCCCACGGTCGAGGTGCAGACCTACGCCGAAGCCAAGCGGCGCTTCGAGCGCGACTACCTCGTCGGCCTGCTCAAGCTCACCGATGGCAACGTCACCGATGCAGCTCGTCTGGCCGGTCGCAACCGAACCGAGTTCTACCGCCTGCTGCAGAAGAACGACCTCACGCCGGGCCATTTCAAGGGTGATGCGAACGGTGCGTCGCCGTCTGGCGACAGCGCTGCACCCACGTCCACCAAGGACGACGAGCCCTAGAGCTCGGGATCTGTCGCCGCATGGCGACGAAAAACGGCGGTATCGCGGGTCAATTGGCGCGCCGAGCGACACGCTCGCGGACTCATGCGGTGCAAGTCGTTGTCGCTGCTCGCCATTTCAGACTGGCCCGAGCCTTGCACAGGGAGGTCGTGACCCGTGACTCGCTGCGGCCTTGCGCCGTCCTCCTGCTGGCCTTCTTCGCGTGCCTCTTCGCGAGCCATGCCCATGCAGCCTGGGGCTTCGACGACGTTGCCGCGCTGGCGGGCCAGCGTGCCGCGGCGCCGTTCCAGCCGGCCGACAGCACGCTTCCGCCCCAGCTTGCTGCGCTGGACTACGACGGGCTGCGCGACATCCGCTTCCGTCCCGCACGCGCGCTCTGGCGCAAGGAAGGACTGCCCTTCGAGGCCATGTTCTTCCACCGCGGCCGCTATCACCCGCAGCCTGTGCGCATCCACGAAGTCGACGCGGCCGGCAACGTGCGCGATCTGCCGTGGCGTGCGGGCGATTACGACTACGGAGCCAACAAGCTCGACACGCAGGACTGGCCGGACCTCGGCCATGCCGGCTTTCGCGTCCACTACCCGCTGAATGCGACGGGCTACAAGGACGAGCTGATCGTCTTCCTCGGCGCGAGCTACTTCCGCGCCCTCGGTGCCGGGCAGCAGTACGGCCTCTCCGCCCGTGCCCTCGCCATCGACACCGTCGGCGCGAACGGGCCGGAGGAGTTCCCGCGCTTCACCGACTTCTGGCTCGAGCGCCCCCAGCCCGGCGCCACGCAGCTCGTGCTGCACGCACTGCTGGACTCGCCGCGTGCGGCCGGCGCCTACCAGTTCATCGTGACGCCCGGCGCACAGACCACGATGCAGGTGCGCGCACGGCTGTTCCTGCGGGCCAGCGACCGCCCGATCGCCACGCTGGGACTGGCCCCGCTCACGAGCATGTTCCTGTTCGGCGAGAACCAGCCGCGCGCTGGCGACTTCCGGCCCGAGGTGCATGACTCCGACGGCTTGCTGATGGCCAGCGCCAATGGCGAATGGCTGTGGCGTCCGCTGCAGAACCCGCGCGAGCTGCTCGTCACCAGCTTCGCCTTCGACGGCGTGCGCGGCTTCGGGCTGATGCAGCGCGATCGCGCGTTCGCGAGCTACGAGGACACGGAGGCGCGCTACGACAGGCGCCCGAGCGCCTGGGTGCGTCCCATCGGTGACTGGGTCCCGGCCGCGTCGAACTCGTCCAGCTGTCCACGCCCGACGAGACACACGACAACGTGGTCGCGTACTGGGTTCCCGCGCGCATGCCCGCGCCCGGCGAGCCGTTCGACTATGCGTACGAACTCGCTTGGCAGGGCGACGAGCAGCAGCGACCGCCGGCGGGGTGGGTGACGCAGAGCCGTCGCGGCCTGGGCTACGTCCGCGCCGAGGACGCCCCGCGGGCGGCCGGACTCGTGCAGTACGTGCTCGATTTCAGCGGACCCGCGCTCGCCGCACTGCCTGCCGAGGCTCCTGTGCGCGCCATCGCGAGCGCGGACGCCAACGGCAGGCTGGAACAGCCGCTGGCCTGGTTCAACCCGGCGACCCGCAGCTGGCGGGTGGTGCTGCGGGTGCGTCCCGTCGACCCCTCCAGGCCCGTGGAACTGCGCGCCTTCCTCCAACACGGCAACGACATCGTGAGCGAAACATGGACCAACATCGTGCTTCCCGACACCACCCGCTGAGGCAGGCCACCGAGGCCGATGCCGGAGGCGGCACGGCGTCGACACCGCCCCGGCGTCGCCCTGCATCGCGCGAGGCGCGCCACCCGAACGCGTTCACCGCACCGCCGATCCATCGCGGCTCGATGCCCGCGCATCCCTGGACCGGTTTCTGGCCAAGCCTGCAGGCCGGTGCGGTCCGCGCGTTGCGCGGTTCGCCCCTCCGGCCCCGCACGGCGGCGCCGCAGCCGTGGGAACGCGCCGCACAGCGCCGGCGCGCGGCCTTCCTGGCCATCGCCGTGCTCACCAGCGTGCTCGCCACGCTGCTGTTTGCCAACGCGCGGCCCGACGACACCGCGCCGCTGCTCAAGGCCGTGCAGGTCGTGCTGTTCGGCGGCCTGTCGGCCTGGGTCGTGACCGGGTTCGTCACCGCCCTGATGGGGTTCTGGGTCACGCTGCGCGGCGACCCGCACGGCCTGTCCGCACGCACGGTGCGCGACGTGCAGCTTGCGTCCGATGTCCGCACCGCCATCGTGATGCCCATCTGCGAGGAGCACGTGACGACGGTGTTCGCCGGGCTGCGCGCCACGTGCGAGTCGCTCGCGGCGACTGGCCATGCGCGCCAGTTCGACGTCTTCGTGCTCTCCGACAGCAGCTCTCCGGAGACGGTGCGCGCCGAACGCACGGCCTGGGAAGACCTGCGGACCGCGCTGGCGGCCATGCCCGGCGCGCAGGTGGAGGTGTACTACCGGCGACGCGCTCGGCGCACGCACCGCAAGGCCGGCAACGTGGCGGACTTCTGCCGCCGCTGGGGCCGCGACTACCGCTACATGGTGGTGCTCGACGCCGACAGCGTGATGAGCGGCGACTGCCTCGTGACCCTGGCCAAGCTGATGGAAGCGCATCCCAAGGCCGGGATCATCCAGACCGCGACGCAGCCGATCGGCCACGTCACGGCCCACGCGCGTGCGCAGCAGTTCGCCGCGCGCGTGACCGGGCGCCTGTTCACGCTGGGCCTGCAGTTCTGGCAGCTGGGCGAATCCCACTACTGGGGCCACAACGCGATCCTGCGCGTCGAGCCGTTCATGCGCCATTGCGGGCTCGCACCGCTGGCAGGCACGGGCGGCCTGTCGGGCGGCATCATGTCGCACGACTTCGTGGAAGCGGCGCTGATGCGCCGCGCCGGCTACCACGTGTGGCTGGTGCCCGACCTCGCGGGCAGCTACGAGCAGCAGCCGCCGGACCTGCTGTCGGAACTGCAGCGTGATCGCCGCTGGTGCCAGGGCAACCTGCAGAACGCGCGGCTGATGGCCGAGCCGGGCATGCACCGCGTGCACCGCGCGATGTTCGCGATCGGCGCGATGTCGTACCTGTCGGCTCCCCTGTGGCTCGCGTTCCTGCTGTCCGGTGCGGCGCTGTGGATCTCGGGTGCAGCGGAGTTCGGCATCGTCGAAGCGACCCACACCGAGCTCGTGGCGCTGTGGCTGTGGGGCCTGTGCATGCTGTTCCTGCCGCGCGTCCTGGGCCTGGTGGCCGTGGTGTTGCGGCGCGAGCAGGCCGCGTTCGGCGGCGTGCCGCGCCTGCTGGCCGGCGCCCTGTTCGAAACCGTGCTCGCGCTGCTGCAGGCGCCGGTTCGCATGCTGGCGCATTCGCTGTTCGTGCTGGTGGCACTGACCGGCCTGAAGCTGCACTGGACCTCGCCGCCGCGGGAAGCCAACGGCTTGGCCTGGCGCGATGCATCGGCACGCCTGCTGCCGATGATGGTGGCCGTCGCCGCGCTTGCGGCCGGCATGGCCTGGATCGAACCGCGGGCGGTGCTCGGGCTGCTGCCGGTGGCGGTGCCGCTGCTGCTGTCGGTGCCGCTGGCGGTGCTCACCAGCCACGTGGGATGGGGCGCGGCACTGCGCGCGCGCGGGCTGCTGCTGATCCCCGAGGAGGCGGGCTCGCCGGCCGTGCTGCGCCGTGCCCGCCTGCACGCAGGTCATGCGGCGCGCCTGCTGCGCGCCGCATGAGGCGGCTTACTCGATGCGGGCGCCGGAGGCCTTGACCAGCGCCGAGGACTGGTCGTAGTCGTCCTTGAGCAGCTTCTGGAACTGCTCGACCGTCTGGTTGCCCGCGACCTCCACGCCCAGGGTGGCCAGCCGCTGCTGCACCGCCGGGTCCTGCAGCACCTTGTTGATCGCGGCATTGAGCCTGTCGGCCTCGGCCTTGGGCATCGTGGACGGGGCCAGCACGCCGATCCATGAATCGAACTTGTAGCCCGGGACGCCCCCTTCCGCGACGGTCGGCAGCTCCGGCAGGAACTTGGAGCGCTGCGTGCCCGTGTAGGCGAGCAGCTTGATGCGCGGATCGTTCTTGAAGCCCGTCACGCCGACCAGCGACGCCGTCACACCCTGCACGCGGCCGGCCAGCACTTCGTTCACCGCATCGCCGGTCGACTTCATCGGCACGTGCTGCATCTGCAGCCCCGCCTTCGCGAGGAAGTACGCCATGCCCAGGTGCGTGGCGCTGCCGTTGCCGGCCGACGCGTAGTTCAGCTGCCCGGGCTTGGACTTGACCAGCTTCACGTAGTCGGCCAGCGTGCTGACGCCCAGGTTGCCCGGCGCCGCGATCACGTAGCCGGAGCTGCCGATGTTGGCGATGCCCGTGAAGCTCCTGATCGGGTCGTAGTCGAGCTTGCTGTACAGGTGGCCCGCGAGCGTGTGGCTGGCCGCCGCCAGCACCAGCGTGTTGTTGTCGGTGGCCTTGGCCACCTGCGAGGTGCCCACGGTGCCGCCCGCACCCGGCCGGTTCTCCACGATCACCGTGGCACCGAGCGCCTGTCCCAGTTCGGCGTTGAAGGTGCGCGCCACCGTGTCCTGCACGGCACCGGGGCCGTAGGGCACGACGATGCGGATGATGCGGTCGGCTGCCGACGCGGGGATGGCGGGGGCAGCGGTGAGTGCCAGCAGGGCGGGAACGACATGGCGACGCAGGAACATGCAGGACTCCTCTTTCATCAGGGTTGGGCCAGCCAGCGCTGCGCCAGTCGCACGAAGTAGCTGGCGCCGATGGGAATGATCTCGTCGTTGAAGTCGAACGAGGTGTTGTGGATGATGCAAGGTCCGGGCCCGTGGTCCGGTAGCCGGTGGCCGCCGTCGCCGTTGCCGATGAAGGCGTAGCAACCTGGCCGCGCGCGCAGCATGTGGGCGAAGTCCTCGGCGCCCATCACCGCCGGGTAGTCCTCCTGCACGCGGCCGGCGCCCACCACCTCGCGCATCACGTCGGCGGCGAATCGCGCCTCCCGCTCGTGGTTCACCACCGGGGGCGACGCGCGGCGGAAAGTCACCTCCGCGGTGCATCCATGCGCCTGCGCGACGCCGGCGGCCAGGCGCCGCACGCCGTGCTCGATAGCGTCGGTAGCCTCGACCGAAAAGGTGCGCACCGTGCCGCCGACCCAGGCGACGTCGGGGATCACGTTCGGCGCGTCGGAGCCCTGGATCTGCGTGACGGCCAGCAGCGCGCGCTCGGTGGACGGCACCACGCGCGGCAGCAGCGACTGCAGCTGCTGCGCCAGGTCGATCGTCGCGCCGACCGGGTCGATGCCGGTGTGCGGCAGCGACGCGTGCGTGCCGCGCCCGTGCAGCGTCACGCGCCAGGTGTTGCTGGACGCCATGAGCGGACCGTGGTTCAGCGCGAAGTCGCCGACCGAGCCGGTGACGAAGTTGTGCAACGCGAACACCGCCTCGCACGGGAAGCGGTCGAACAGGCCGTCCTCGATCATCTTCAGCGCGCCTGCCTTGCCCATCTCCTCGGCCGGCTGGAAGATGAAGTTCACCGTGCCGCTGAAGTCCTTGCTGCGCGACAGATGCCAGGCCGCAGCCAGCAGCATGGTCGTGTGGCCATCGTGCCCGCACGCGTGCATGCGGCCGTCGTGCGTCGAGCGGTGCGGGAACCGGTTCTCTTCCTGCAGCGGAAGCGCGTCGAGGTCGGCGCGCAGGCCGATGGTGTGCTTGCCGGTGCCGTTGCGCAGCACGCCGACGACCCCGGTGCCGGCGACGCCGGTGTGCACTTCGATGCCCCACTCGCGAAGCAGGTCGGCGACCAGCTTGGAAGTGCGGTGTTCCTCGAACCCGAGTTCAGGATGGCGGTGGATGTCGCGGCGCAGCGCGACGAAACGCGAGATGTCCGCGAACGAGTCGACGATGTTCATGGCGCCGCAGGATACCAACCTGAGGACCTCACCAAAGTCGAGGTCGCTCTTGCGGCGTCAGATCTCCAGCGCTTGGCTCCCTCTCCCCCTCGGGGAGAGGGCTGGGGAGAGGGGGTTCGTGAGACCGGCTCTGCCGCCTGAGCCCCTGTGGGGCTCAGAAAGGCAGCTTGGGCATCCCGCCCGCGCCGCCCTTGCCAGCGCCCATGCGCTTCATGAGCTTCATGAGGCCGCCGCCCTTCATCTTCTTCATCATCCCCTGCATCTGCTCGAACTCGTTGAGCAGCCGGTTCACTTCCTGCACCTGCACGCCGGCACCGGCGGCGATGCGGCGCTTGCGGGTGGCCTTGATGATGTCGGGCTTGCGGCGCTCCAGCGCCGTCATGCTGCAGATGATGCCTTCCTTGCGGCGGATGTCGCGCTCGGCCTTGTCCATGTCGACCTGGCCGGCCTTGGCCTGCAACTGCGAGGGCATCTTCTCCATCAGCGAGGACAGGCCGCCCAGCTGCTTCATCTGCTGGATCTGGGCCAGGAAATCGTTCAGGTCGAAGCCCTCGCCGCTCTTGACCTTGGCCGCGAGCTTCTGCGCGGCCTGCATGTCGACGCCGGCCGTGACCTGTTCGACCAGCGCGACGATGTCACCCATGCCGAGGATGCGGCCGGCGTGGCGCTCGGCATCGAACACCTCGAGGCCGTCGATCTTCTCGGAGACGCCGGCGAACTTGATCGGGGCGCCGGTGATCTGCCGCACCGAGAGGGCGGCGCCGCCGCGGGAATCGCCGTCGGTCTTGGTCAGCACGATGCCGGTGAGCGGCAGCGCCTCCTTGAACGCCTTGGCGGTGTTGACCGCGTCCTGGCCCTGCATGGCATCGACCACGAACAACGTCTCGACCGGCTTCAGCGCGGCGTGCAGCTCGCGGATCTCGCGCATCAGCGCTTCGTCGATCGCCAGGCGCCCCGCGGTGTCGACGAGCAGCACGTCGAAGTACTGCTTGCGCGCGTAGTCGAGCGCGTTGCGTGCGATGTCCAGCGGCTTCTGGTCGGGCGAGCTCGGGAACCATTCCGCGCCGGCCTGCTTCGTCACCGTCTTCAGCTGCTCGATGGCCGCCGGGCGGTACACGTCGCCGGACACGGTGAGCACCTTCTTCCTGCGCTTCTCGATCAGGTGCTTGGCCAGCTTGGCCGTGGTGGTGGTCTTGCCGGCACCCTGCAGGCCTGCCATCAGGATCACCGCCGGCGGCTGCGCTGCCAGGTCGATGTCCGACACACCCTCGCCCATGGTGGCGACCAGCTCGCGGTGGACGATGCCCACCAGCGCCTGGCCCGGGTTCAGCGAACCCACCACCTCCTGGCCCAGCGCCTTCTCCTTCACGCGGGCGACGAAGTCGCGCACCACCGGCAGCGCCACGTCCGCTTCGAGCAGCGCGAGGCGCACCTCGCGCAGCATGTCCTGCACGTTGGCCTCGGTGATGCGGGCCTGGCCGCGCATTTCCTTGACGAGGCGGGACAGCTTGTCGGACAGGGCAGATGCCATCGTGTGCTCAGGGGGGTTCGGAAAGGGGCTTCGCGCGAGGGGGCTGCGGATGAGCCCGGCGAAGCAGCGACTACACTGCGGAACCATGATTCTAGCGACTGGATCCGGCGTGGGTGCGGCGCTGTCGCTGGCGGCGGCAGGCGCGTATGCGCTGCTAGCCCTCGCGGCGCACCGGCTCGACCAGCGCTCCGCGCGCTGGGTGCTCCTGCTGGCCTGGTTCCTCCATGCACTGGTCCTCGGCTGGACCGTGCTGGGCGAGTCACCGCGCTTCGGTTTCGCACCGGCGCTGTCGGTCACCGCATGGCTGGTGCTCACGGTGTACGCCGTCGAGCGCGAGCTGTTCCCGCAACTGCCGGCCCGCTGGGCGCTCGCCGGCCTGGGCGCGGCTGCCGTGCTGCTCGCGATGGCCTATCCCGGCACGCCGCTGCACGTCAGTGCATCGCCGCTGCTGCCCCTGCATCTCGCACTGGGCGTGGCGTCGTATGGCCTGTTCGCGGCAGCCGCGGTGCACGCGTGGCTGATGCGGCGGGCCGAGCGGTCGATCCGCCGGGCCAACGACCCGCACACCGGGGTGCCGCTGCTCACGCTGGAGCGGCTCACGTTCCGGTTTGCGACCGCCGGGTTCGTCGTCCTCTCGGCCACGCTGCTGGCCGGGGTGGTGTTCCGCGAGTCGCTGGGCGCCTGGCGCTGGGATCACAAGACCGTGTTCTCGGTGCTGGCCTGGGCGGCGTTCGCCACGCTGCTGCTCGGGCGGGCGCGCTTCGGCTGGCGCGGGCGCACCGCCGTGCGCGTCCTCTACACCGGGTCGGTCCTGCTGCTGCTGGCCTACGTGGGGTCGCGGTTCGTGCTCGAAGTCCTGCTGCACCGCGCCGCCGCCTGACATGAAATACCTGGTCCTGATCGCGATCCTGGTGCTGGCCTACGCGGCCTGGCGCAATGGGCGGCTGCGAGAAGCCGCCGAACGTCCGCCCGAGCCGCGCCGCGGCCCGCCGGCGCTGCCGCAGGACATGGTGCGCTGCCCCGTGTGTTCGGTGCACCTGCCCAAGGGCGAGGCATTCGCCGGCGCCAGCGGCAGGCTGTACTGCACGCACGAACACCGGGCCAAGGGCGGCAACTGACGTGACACCCGGGCGCGCGGGCACACACCCGGCCACCGCGGCCGCGGACGATTCCGCGTTCGCCCGGCTCTGGTTCGGCTTCGCGGCCGCGCGGGTCGTGGTGGGCCTCGTGCTCACCGCCCTCCTGGCCGGCATGCGCTACCTGAATCCGGCCTCGGGTGTGTCGACCTGGGTGCTGGCCATGTGCGGCGCGTACTTCCTCGCCGCGCTCGCCGCCCGGATGCTGCTGCGGCCCGTCCGGTCCGGCCAGACGTTCGACCCGCAATGGGTGTCCTGCATCGGCATCGACCTCGTGGTGTTCTCGGCGCTGCAGTTCGCCAACACCGGCGGCATCTATTTCCCGCCGCTGTTCGCCGTCCCCGTGCTCATGGCATCGGTGCTCGGCTCGACGTTGCTGGCCCTCGGAACGGCGGCGGGCGTGACACTGCTGCTGCTGGCGGAAGCCTGGGTGCAGTCGTTCGAGGCATCGGTGGACCTGGCGCAGAAATTCCTGCAGGCGGGCCTGACGGGCACCGGTTTCTTCGCCCTTGCCTTCCTGTCGCACCAGCTCGCGCTGCGCCTGGCACGCGAGGAAGAAGCGGCACGAGCAGGTCGCAAGGCGGCGCAGATGCAGGCGCAGGTCAACCAGCTGGTGATCGACACCCTGTTGCAGGGCGTGCTGGTGGTCGATGCCGACGGCCAGGTCCACGCGGCCAACCCGGCGGCCCGCGACCTGCTGGGCGCCAGCTTCAGCCGGTCCCCCGGGCTGTCGTGGCTGCTGGCCGATCCGGCCTGGAAGCCGCTGCTGCTGCTGGCCCAGCGCACCTTCGCCTCGCGCTCACCGCAAACCGCCGACATGGCGATCCAGCAGGCGGACGCGCCGGCGCGCCGCATCTCGGCCCGCGCGCACCTGAGCGGGTCGTCCGAGCAGCCGGCCGATGCGCTGTGCGTGGTCTTCCTGGAGGACCTGCGCGAGCTGGAGGCGCGCATGCGCACCGAGAAGCTGGTCTCCATGGGTCGGATGTCCACCGCGGTCGCGCACGAGATCCGCAACCCGTTGGCCGCCATCACGCAGGCCAACGAGCTGCTGGAGGAAGACCTGCAAACCCCCGAGCACCGGCAGCTGAGCGCACTGGTGCGCCAGAACGCGCAGCGGCTGGCGCAGATCGTCGAGGACATCCTGGACATCGCCCGCGTGCAGCGGCAGGACGAAGGGCCGTCGGTCGCGCTGCTGACACTCGACGAGGCGGTGCGCGAAGGCACCGGCGACTGGATCTCGCACCACCGCAGCGGCGACCACGTGCGCGTGGCGCTCGAGGCTGCCGGCACGTCAGTCGTCTTCGAAGGCGACCACCTGCGCCGCGTGCTGGTGAACCTGCTGGACAACGCGCTGCGCTACGCGTCCGAGCAGCCGGGCGCCATCCAGGTTGTCACGAGCGCGGGCGACGCCCCCACGCTCACGGTGTGGAGCGACGGTGCCGAGCTGGAGCCGGCCGTGGAGCGACACCTGTTCGAGCCCTTCTTCTCGTCCGAAAGCCGCTCCAGCGGGCTGGGCCTGTACATCTGCCGCGAGCTGTGCGAGCGCCACGGCGCCAGCATCGGCTACCGGCGCGGCCCGGCGCCCGGTGGGGACCGGCGCAACGGCAATGCGTTCTTCGTCGCATTCCGCACCCCGTCTCGCGCGGCGGCAACCCATCCGTTTGCGACAATCGCGGCGTGAACCAGCCGGCGGCCTCCCCCGTGGCGCAGGTCCTGGTCGTCGACGACGAGCCCGACCTGCGCACCATCTACGAGCTCACCCTCGTGCGTGAGGGCTACCACGTCGATTGCGCCGCCACGCTCGCCGAAGGATGGCAGCAGCTGGAGGAGCGCCGGTTCGACGTGGTGATCACCGACATGCGCCTGCCCGACGGCATGGGACTGGAGCTGCTGCAACGCATGCAGGCCCAGCAACGTGCGGAGCGCTGCATCGTCATGACCGCCTACGGCTCGGCGGAGAACGCCGTCGAGGCGCTGAAGGCCGGCGCGTTCGACTACCTCACCAAGCCAGTCGACCTGCGCCAGTTCCGCAGCGTCGTTGCTTCGGCGCTGCTCGAGCGGCAGGCACCCGCTTCCCGCACGCGAGCGGGAAGCGCCGCCAGCCAGAACGGCAGCGCGGCCAGGCCAGAGCGTCCGGCGGGTGCGGGCCAGGCGGCGCTCGATCGCATGGTCGGCGACTCGGCGCCGATGCAGCGCGTGAAGGAACGGATCGCGAAGGTGTCCCGCAGCATGGCGCCGGTGCTGGTGCGCGGCGAGTCCGGCACCGGCAAGGAACTGGCGGCGCGCGCGCTGCATGCCTGCAGCCATCGCAGCGACGGCCCCTTCGTCCCGGTCAACTGCAGCGCGATTCCCGAGGCCCTGCTCGAGGCCGAGTTCTTCGGCGCCCGCAAGGGCTCCTACACCGGCGCGACGGCCGATCGCGAAGGCTTTTTCCAGGCGGCGCAAGGCGGCACCCTGTTCCTCGACGAGATCGGCGACCTGCCGCTCGCCATGCAGTCCAAGCTGCTGCGGGCGATCCAGGAGCGCCATGTGCGCGCCCTCGGCTCGACGCAGGAAGATGCGGTGGACGTCCGCATCGTCAGCGCCACGCACCGTGACCTGGCCGCCGACGTCGCGGCAGGGCGGTTCCGGCAGGATCTGTTCTACCGCCTGAACGTGATCGAACTCGTCCTGCCGCCGCTGCGCGAGCGCCGCGAGGACCTGCCGGCGTTGTGCCAGGCCCTCCTCGCGCGCATCGCGCAGGACTCGGGCATGCCGCCGCCGCTGCTGTCGCCACAGATGCTGGACGAACTCGCCTCGCATCCGCTGGCGGGCAACGTGCGCGAACTCGAAAACCTGCTGCACCGCGCGGTCGCCCTGTCGGACGGCCATTCGCTGCAGGCCGATGCGCTGGCCGCCGACGCAGCCGCCCCGGCTTCGGTGGCGCCGGCAGCTCCGTTGCAACCGGTTCCCGCCGCTGCCGCACAGCCTTCCGGTGGTGGCGAAGCTCCCTCGGCCGTGCCGTCCGATCTGCAGGCCTACCTGGACCAGCAGGAGCGCGAGATCCTCGTGCGCACGCTGCAGGAGACCGGATTCAATCGCACGGCCGCTGCCCAGCGGCTCGGCCTGAGCCTGCGGCAGATCCGTTATCGCATCGCGCGCCTGGCAATCGCGGCGCCTGGTGGCGACGAGGCCAATGAACCCGCCTCCGACTGACGACGCACTCTGGCGCGGCGGGTGGTACCGGTTCGCCCGCCGGCTTGCCTCGCCCAACTTCGGCCCGCGCCCGCCTGGGACCGAAGTCGATCTGGCGATCCTGCATTCGATCAGCCTGCCGCCGGGGCAGTACGGCGGCGACGAAGTACAGGCCCTGTTCACCAACACGCTTGACTGGTCGGCGCATCCCTACTTCCGCCAGATCGAAGGCCTGCAGGTGTCGTCGCACTTCTACGTGCGGCGCGGCGGCGAGCTGTGGCAATTCGTCAGCTGCGACCAGCGAGCCTGGCACGCGGGCACGTCGCATTGGCGTGGCCGCGACAACTGCAACGACTTTTCCATCGGCATCGAACTCGAAGGACTGGAAGGCAGCACGTTCGAGGACGAGCAGTACGACACGGTGGCCGGACTTTGTTCCGCGATCGCCCAGCACTACCCGATCCGCGGCATCGCGGGCCATGAACACGTGGCACCGGGACGCAAGCAGGATCCAGGACCCGGCCTCGACTGGGCCCGGCTGCAGCGCGCCCTCGGCTGGCACCACTCGGTGTTTCCCTGAGGCAAGCACGGTGTTGCACCAGCACGACCACTACATCTAGTGCCTTGCCACGCCTTCGGCCCCTAGCTATAGTGGGTCGCAGGAGAGAAGAGGTGCAGGACATGGCGCATCGCGTCACCAACCGCGAACGCTGGCGGGCCAAGACCAGGCTCGCGCATCACACCCGCGAACAGCTCAGCCGTGCATACCCGAGCATGGCAGCCGCACACCAGCCGCATGCATCGCGCGCGTCCACCGGCCACCCACCGGCTGTCCACACCTTGTTCACCATCCACCCACTGGTTTAACCCCACCTATAGTGGCTTGCATTGCGTTTGGACACTACCTATAGTGCTTCAAAAGCCCAGCAGGCGATAAACTCCCGCCCTCGCCAGAGACAACCACCCGCAAGAAGGACCTCCATGCAATCCGTCCCGAGCACCGCCAGCACGATGACCTCGCCCCTCGCCGCGCCCACGCTGGCCACGGGCCCCATGCAGGGCGCGTCGCCGCTGCCGCTGAACCATTACCAGATCATCCGCCGCAACGGCGCGGTGGTCCCCTTCGAGCCGAACAAGATCGCCATCGCCATGATGAAGGCGTTCCTCGCCGTGCATGGCACGCAGGGCGCCGCATCGGCCAGCGTGCGCGAGACCGTCGACGCGCTCACGCAGCAGGTCGTGCGCGCGCTGGTGCGCTCGCGCCCGGGCGGCGGCACGTTCCACATCGAGGACGTGCAGGATCAGGTCGAACTGGGCCTGATGCGCGGCGGCCACCACGACATCGCCCGCGCCTACGTGCTCTATCGCGACCGCCGCGCGCAGGAACGCGCCAAGCAGGGCGTGGCCGACGTGCCCGCAGCGCCCGTGCTGCACGTCCTGGACGGCGGCCAGCGCGTGGAGCTGGACCTCGGCCAGCTCAAGGCGCTGATCGAGAACGCCTGCACCGGCCTGTCGGCCGACGTGAAAGCCGAGCCCATCGTCTCCGAGACGATGCGCAACCTGTACGACGGCGTGCCGATCGACGAGGTCTACAAGGCCTCGATCCTGGCGGCCCGCACGCTGATCGAGAAGGATCCCGACTACACCTACGCCACGGCGCGCCTGCTGCTGCACACGATCTTCAAGGAGGTCCTGGGTCGCGACGTGCAGCCGCATGCGGCCGCCGAGGCCTATGCCGACTATTTCCCCGGCTTCATCAAGAAGGGCGTCGACAACGAGCTGCTCAACCCCGAGCTGCTGCAGTACGACCTGAAGAGGCTGGCCGCCGCGCTCAAGGCCGACCGCGACCAGAAGTTCGACTACCTCGGCCTGCAGACGCTGTACGACCGCTACTTCTTGCACGTGCGCAAGACCCGCATCGAGCTGCCGCAGGCGTTCTTCATGCGCGTCGCCATGGGCCTCGCGCTGAACGAGATCGACCGCGAGGCACGCGCGATCGAGTTCTACGAGGTGCTCTCCAGCTTCGACTTCATGTCGTCGACGCCGACGCTGTTCAACAGCGGCACGCTGCGCAGCCAGCTCTCGTCGTGCTATCTCACGACTGTGCCGGACGACCTGGACGGCATCTACGAGTCGATCAAGGAAAACGCGCTGCTGTCCAAGTTCGCCGGCGGCCTGGGCAATGACTGGACCCGCGTGCGTGCGCTGGGCTCGCACATCAAGGGCACCAACGGCGAATCGCAGGGCGTGGTGCCGTTCCTGAAGGTGGTCAACGACACCGCCGTGGCGGTCAACCAGGGCGGCAAGCGCAAGGGCGCGGTCTGCACCTACCTGGAGAGCTGGCACCTCGACATCGAGGAATTCCTCGAGCTGCGCAAGAACACGGGTGACGACCGCCGCCGCACCCACGACATGAACACGGCCAACTGGATCCCGGACCTGTTCATGCGCCGCGTGATGGAGAAGGGCGAGTGGACCCTGTTCTCGCCGTCGTCCGTCCCCGACCTGCACGACAAGTTCGGCACCGAGTTCGAGAAGGCCTATGTCGCCTACGAAGAGAAGGCCAGGCGCGGCGAGATCAAGCCGAGCAAGAGCGTTCCCGCCACCGACATGTGGCGCAAGATGCTGTCGATGCTGTTCGAGACCGGCCATCCCTGGATCACCTTCAAGGACGCCTGCAACGTCCGCTCGCCCCAGCAGCATGCCGGCGTCGTGCACTCGTCCAACCTGTGCACCGAGATCACGCTGAACACCAGCGACAGCGAGACCGCCGTCTGCAACCTGGGATCGGTCAACCTGCTGCAGCACCTGAAGGACGGCCAGATCGACCAGGCCAAGCTGAAGAAGACCATCTCCACCGCCATGCGGATGCTCGACAACGTGATCGACATCAACTACTACGCGGTGAAGAAGGCGCGCGACTCCAACCTGCGCCATCGCCCGGTCGGCCTGGGCGTGATGGGCTTCCAGGACGCGCTGTACGAACTGCGCATCCCGTACGCTTCGCAGGAAGCCGTGGACTTCGCCGACAAGTCGATGGAGGCCGTGTGCTACCACGCCTACTGGGCCTCCACCGAGCTGGCGCGCGAGCGCGGCCGCTACTCCAGCTACAAGGGCTCGCTCTGGGACAAGGGCGTGCTGCCGCTGGACACGCTGGACCTGCTGACGCAGGCCCGCGGCGGCTACGTCGAAGTGGACCGCTCGGCCACGCTGGACTGGGATGGGCTGCGCCGCAAGATCGCCGCCGACGGCATGCGCAACTCCAACTGCGTCGCCATCGCGCCGACCGCCACCATCTCCAACATCATCGGCGTCGATGCCTCCATCGAACCGTGCTTCGGCAACCTGTCGGTCAAGTCCAACCTGTCCGGCGAGTTCACCGTCATCAACCACTACCTGGTGCGCGACCTCAAGCGCCTGGGCCTGTGGGACGACGTGATGGTCATGGACCTGAAGCACTTCGACGGCTCGCTGCGCCCGATCGACCGCGTGCCGCAGGACGTCAAGGCCCTGTACGCCACGGCCTTCGAGGTCGAGCCGGTGTGGCTGGTGGAGGCCGCTGCGCGCCGCCAGAAGTGGATCGACCAGGCGCAGTCGCTGAACATCTACATGGCCGGCGCGTCGGGCAAGAAGCTCGATGACACCTACAAGCTGGCGTGGGTGCGCGGCCTGAAGACCACCTATTACCTGCGCACCATCAGCGCCACGCACGCCGAGAAGTCCACCGTGCAATCGGGTCGCCTCAACGCGGTGTCCTCCGGTGGCGGCACGTCGGCGCTCGATGCGGCGGCAGCAGCAGCGAAGGCGCAGATGGATGCTTCGCCCGCGACGGACATCAAGTTCTGCGCGATCGACGATCCGGGCTGCGAGGCCTGTCAATAACGCGCGCGGCGCAAGCAGCGCGCGAACAAGAGAGGTGTCGGCGTTCTCCGACAGGACGCCGATGCAAACCAGCAACACAATCGCGCCGTGATGTGAACGGACACTTTTCAATACACATCACTGCTTCGATAATTCGAGCACTGGAACACACATGCTGACCTGGGACGACGACGTCAAGCCCACTTCGCCAGCCCCCATCAACAGCGGTTCGTCGTGGAACCGCGAGGCGGCCCATACGCCGCTGACGCAACCGGCGCTGCAGCCCGTTGCATCGCAGATTCCCCAGCCCATTCGCACCTTGAACGATGGCGCCACGGTCCCCGCGCAGCCTCGCGCCGCCGTGAAGGCCGCCTCCGCCGAGGTGAGCCAGCGCCGCGTCAACGCCGCCGACAAGCGCATCATCAACGGCCAGACCGACGTCAACCAGCTGGTGCCGTTCAAGTACAAGTGGGCCTGGGAGAAGTACCTCGCCACCTGCGCCAACCACTGGATGCCGCAGGAAGTGAACATGACGCGCGACATCGCGTTGTGGAAGGACCCCAACGGCCTGACGGACGACGAGCGCCGCATCATCAAGCGCAACCTGGGCTTCTTCGTCACCGCCGACTCGCTGGCCGCCAACAACATCGTGCTGGGCACCTACCGGCACATCACGGCGCCCGAGTGCCGCCAGTTCCTGCTGCGCCAGGCGTTCGAGGAAGCGATCCACACCCACGCGTACCAGTACATCGTGGAATCGCTCGGCCTGGACGAGAGCGAGATCTTCAATGCGTACCACGAGGTCCAGTCCATCCGCGACAAGGACCAGTTCCTGATCCCGTTCATCGACGCGATCATGGACCCCGACTTCCATACCGGCACGCCCGAAGCCGACCAGACGCTGCTCAAGAGCCTGATCGTCTTCGCCTGCCTGATGGAAGGCCTGTTCTTCTATGTCGGCTTCACCCAGATCCTGGCGCTGGGCCGGCAGAACAAGATGACCGGTGCTGCCGAGCAGTACCAGTACATCCTGCGGGACGAGTCGATGCACTGCAATTTCGGCATCGACCTGATCAACCAGCTGAAGCTGGAGAACCCGCACCTGTGGACGGCCGAATTCAAGGCCGAGATCCGCGGCCTGTTCCAGAAGGCCGTCGAACTCGAGTACCGCTATGCCGAGGACACCATGCCGCGTGGCGTGCTGGGCCTCAATGCATCCATGTTCAAGGGCTACCTGCGCTACATCGCCAACCGGCGTGCCACGCAGATCGGCCTGGAAGCGCTGTTCCCGAACGAGGAGAACCCCTTCCCCTGGATGAGCGAGATGATTGACCTGAAGAAAGAGCGCAACTTCTTCGAAACCCGCGTGATCGAGTACCAGTCGGGTGGCGCGCTTTCCTGGGATTGAAGGCAACTGCGAGTCGTTGGTTCGATGAGATTCGCCCGCATGGTGGACCGGCCGCAAGAGCCGGCCCCGTGCGGGCTACGGTGTTCATGAAGCTGGGCCCAGGCCCAACTCCATGGATCGCTGACTGCCACCAACAAGGCAGCCAGTGCTTCTTTCGTTGATGTTGATGTCAACTTGAACAGGAGAATGGAAATGGCAACTGCGAAGAAAACCGCCGCGAAGAAAGCCCCGGCGAAGAAGTCGGCCGCCAAGAAGGCCCCGGCGAAAAAAGTGACCGCCAAGAAGGCGCCGGCGAAGAAGGCCGCTGCCAAGAAGGCTCCGGCGAAGAAGACGGCCGCCAAGAAGGCGCCGGCGAAGAAGGCGACCGCGAAGCGCGCGACCGCCAAGAAGACCACCGCGAAGAAGAGCACGGCCAAGAAGGCTGCAGTCAAGAAGACCGCGGCGAAGAAGACCACGGCCAAGCGCGCGGCGAAAAAGACCACCGCGAAGAAGGCCGCGAAAAAGGCGCCTGCGAAAAAGGCTGCGAAAGCGCCTGCGAAAAAGGCGGCGAAGAAAGCGCCTGCGAAGAAGGCTGCCAAAGCGCCTGCTGCCAAGCCGGCTGCGGCTCCTGCCGCGTCGCCTGCTCCGGCCGCGCAAACCACGCTGAACCCGCAGGCCGCCTGGCCGTTCCCCACGGCTTCCAAGCCCTGAGGAACACGCCGGACGGGCGCCACGCGCCCTTCCGGTGGTGGGATCGATTCAAACGCCGGGCTCGCCCGGCGTTTTTCATGGGGCAACGAGCCATCCGCCTGCGGCCCACGCGGCGTCCGCGATGCGCGAGACTGGCGACGTGACTGCTCCCGACACCCAGCCTGATCTTTTCGGAGAGCCCGCACCCGGGCCGACGCTGCCGGCCGGCATGCGCTACGAGTCCGACTTCCTGTCCGCCGCCGAGGAACTCGAGCTGCTGCGTCGCCTCGAGAAGCTGCCACTCGCGCCGATGCAGTACCAGGGCTACACGGCGCTGCGTCGCGTCCTGAGCTACGGCGGCAGCTACGACTTCAGCCGGCAGCGCCTCGAGGCGGCCGAGCCGCTGCCCGACTGGCTCGATGCGCTGCGTGCCAGGGCCGGCACCTGGGCCGGGATCGATCCCGAGTCGTTCACGCAGGCGCTGCTGGCCGAGTACCGCCCCGGCACGCCGCTCGGATGGCACCGTGACGTGCCGGATTTCGAGGACGTGGTGGGCATCTCGCTGCTGGCCGATGCCACGATGCGCCTCCGCCCGTATCCGCCGCGCGAACCGAAGCGCGCCGACGTCCTGAAGCTGGTGGTCTTGCCGCGGTCGGTGTATCTCCTGCGCGGACCCGCGCGATGGGACTGGCAGCACAGCGTGGCACCGACCAAGGCGCTGCGCTACTCCATCACCTTGCGCACGGCTTCGGACCGGCGCGCGGCGCGGCGCCGCAGTTCCTAGGCAGTGCCACCGGCGAGCGCGATGCGGCGACGCAGCCGCTCGGCCTCGTCCGCTGCGCCGCGCTGCTCCGCGAGCTTCAGCTGCACACCGAGCCACGCGAGCAGCGGGCGCCGCCATCCCTGCGCCGAAGCCGTGTCGACGGCCACCTGCAGCAACTGCGGGTCGGCACGTCCCGCGCGGAACACGACGCCAGCGGCCACGAGCCGCGACAGCGGATCGGCGACCTGCGCGAGCACGGCAGCCGACCCATTTGCCGCCATCACGGTCCTGTGCGTCGCCGGCAGGAGCGCGGCATCCGCCGCAGAGCCCTGCAGGTAATCGGCATACGCACGCTCCGACGGGCCGGCATCGGCACGCAGCGATTCGAACCCGGGGCAGCCTTCCAGCACGAGGCTGGCCACCTGCAGCGCGCAGCGCGTGAGCTCGGCGCGCGCCACCATCGAGGCCTGCCCCGTCGCGGACAGGTCTCGCCGGGCGCGCGCGAACTCCGCGTCGGCAGCACGCGCATCGCCGGCCAGGTAGGCCTGCTCGTACCGCTGCAGCGTCCCGTGCGCATCCACCTGCCAGTCCGGCGCCTGCGGCTTGCTGGCGCACCCGGCCACCAGCAGCATCGCCAGCAAGGTCAGCCAGCGGTTCATGGCAACCGGATCTCGTTGTCGCGCGCGAATGGCCACTTGCGGTTGATCTCGTTGACGAGCGCGTCGATCTTGCGCAAGTTGGCCTCCACTTCGCCACGCAGCGAGCCAAGGTCCTGGGTGGCGCCGCGCACGTTGGCGCCCACGGCCTGCGCCTCAGCCAGCACGCCGTCGACCTTCTTCAGGCTGGCGCGCGTGTCCGCCAGCAGGCCATTGAGTTGCACGACGGTCGCGCGTGCCTCGCGCATCACGCCGTCGGGGCCGAACACCTGCGCGTCGGCCTTGCCCGCCATCGCATCGATGCGGGCCAGCAGCGCATTGGCGCGATCGAGCGCCGCGACCAGCTTGCGCGCGTCCTCGTCCTTGCCCATCAGCACGCCGAGCGCGCCCTGCGACTTCAGCCGGTCGGTGACGGCCTGCACGTTGGCCAGGCTGCCACGCAGCGAGCCGCCTTCGGCGGTCATCGCGGTGAGGTTCTCCAGCACCTCGCGCGCCGCGGAGATCACGCGCGGGAGCTCGGCGCTGGCATCGCCGCGCAGCACGGGGCGCTCGGCGTCCTCGGGCAGCACCGGATCGGTCAGCACGCCGGAGAACGCCCGCAGCGCCGGCGCACCGACGATGCCGCGCTCCAGCGTGAACACGCTGCTGGTGCGAAGCCAGTGCGCGTCCTTGCTCGCCACGTCGATGATCAGGCGCGCGTCCCCCTTGTCCGACAGCTCGACGCGGCGCACCCGGCCGATGGGAAATCCGGAGAAGGTCATGTCCATGCCGACGGACACGCCCTCCGAGTTGTCGGTGGTCAGCACCAGGCGCTGCGTCGCCTCGAACGCGCCGCGCGCATAGAGCAGGTACACGGCCGCTGCGGCGATCAGCAGGACGGTGAAGGCGAGCAGCAGCCGCGCCTTCAACGCCAGGTGCGGCACGCTCGGGGCCGCGCCCGGTTCCACGTCCAGCAACGGCTTGTCGTCGTCCATCAGTAGTAATTGCCCACGAGGGACAGCGCCTCCAGCAGCAGCAGCACCGCGAACATGCGCACGAGGCCCTGTAGCGCCGCGTGTTCGCGCGATCCGGGTCGTGCGATCTGCTGGGCCGCCGTCGACACCGGAATGATGGCGACGGCCACGCTGAACAACGCCGTCTTCAGGGTGAACACCAGTGTGACGGAGGGCGTGAACACATGGCCGAACATGCGCGTGTACGCCGGCAGCCCCGCGACGGTGCTGCCATAGACCGCCAGGTAGGCCAGCACGGTGGCCACCACGCAGCTGAGCGCGGCCAGGGTGACTGTCGAGAACGCGCCGGCGAGCACGCGCGGCAGCACTTCCTCCAGCACCGGATCGCGCCCACGCCGACGCAGCGCAGCATCGCGTCCTTGCCGGCGCTGCTCGGCGAGCGCGGCGCCGTTCGGGATCGTGCAGCGCAGCGCCACGAACAAGGCTGCCGTGAGCGGGATGAGCTCCAGCACCAGCACGCGGATCACCATCTCCATCGCGTACTGCGTCAGCCCATAGCTCCGGGCCGTGACGACCACGATGCGCGTGATCACGACCGTGAGCAGCGCCGACAGCAACGTGAAGCCGGGCAGGATGGGCGCCGTGTCGAGCCAGGCGTGGCGCGCCAACGCCGCGCGCATGGGCCGGTTGCGATAGCTCGAAGGCGTGAGGGCCAGCACGACGATCGCCGCCCCGAACTGGATGCGCAGCCACGCATCGAGCAGCCAGTGCAGCGGCGAGAAGCGACTGGACGCTTGCGAGGTCCGTAACGGAGCCGTGGCCATGCGCCCGATGATAGCGGCGGGACTGCCCGCGGCGCATGCTTGCCAGCGAGCCTTCGCGTCGCGGCTCACAATGGCCGCCACCTTCCACGCCTTCCAAGGACGCTGCCATGGACCATGCCCACCAGTTCGACCTGTTCGTCATCGGCGGCGGCAGCGGCGGCGTGCGCGCGGCGCGCATGGCGGCCCAGCGCGGCGCGCGTGTGGCGCTGGCGGAGGCCGCGGCCCTGGGCGGCACCTGCGTCAACGTGGGCTGCATCCCGAAGAAGCTGTACAGCTATGCCGCCCACTACGCGCACGACTTCCGCGATGCGGCCGGCTTCGGCTGGAAGGCCGACGCCCACTTCGACTGGGATCGGTTGCGGGCCAACCGCGCGCGGGAGATCGGCCGGCTGAACCAGGTCTACGAGCGCCTGCTGGAGGATGCCGGCGTTCGCATCCTGCGCGGGTGGGCGAGCCTGGTGGACGGGCATACCGTCATGCTCGAGACCACGCATGGGGCGGAGCGGTTCAGCGCTCGTCATATCCTGGTCGCCACCGGTGGCACGCCCGTCGTGCCCGACATCGAGGGCGCGCAGTTGGGCGTGAGCTCGGACAGCATGTTCGACCTCGACCCGTTCCCGCAGCGCCTGGTGGTGGTCGGGGGCGGCTACATCGCCTGCGAGTTCGCCTCGATCTTCCGCGGCCTGGGCGCGCGGGTGCACCTGCTGTACCGGGGCGAACAGATCCTGCGCGGCTTCGACGAGGAGGTGCGCCACTTCATCGCGGCCGAGATGGTCAAGCACGGCATCGACCTGCGGCTGCACACCGATGTGCGTTCGTTGGCACGCACCGGCGAGGGCATCGAGGTGCGGCTGGCCGACGGCCACAGCCTGGCCGCCGACACCGTGCTGCTGGCCACGGGCCGCGTGCCCAACGTCAGCGGACTCGGTCTCGAAGCCGCGGGCGTCCGCCAGGGGAAGGCGGGCGCGATCGAGGTCGACGCGCAACTGCGCACCTCCGCGCCCTCGATCTTTGCCGTCGGCGACGTGACCAACCGCGTGCAGCTCACGCCGGTGGCGCTGGCGGAGGCGATGGCGGTGGTCGACCACCTGTTCGGCGAAGGCCGGCGCAGCATGGATTACGACAACATCCCGACGGCGGTGTTCACGCACCCGAACATCGGCACCGTGGGCCTCACCGAGCAGCAGGCCCGCGAGCGGGTCGCCGAAGTCACCATCTACCGCACCGACTTCAAGGCGCTCAAGCACACCCTGTCCGGCAGCATCGAACGGTGCCTGATGAAGCTCGTGGTGGATGCGGCCACCGACCGCGTTCTCGGACTGCATATGGTGGGTCCGGATGCCGGCGAGATCGTGCAGGGCTTTGCAGTGGCAATGCAGGCCGGCGCGACCAAGGCCGTGTTCGACCGCACCATCGGCATCCACCCGACCATCGCGGAGGAGTTCGTCACCATGCGCGAGCCGACGCGCTGAGCAAAAAAACGGCCCGATGCCTTCGCATCGGACCGCTTCTGCGGGGCCCTCCCTGAGGGACCGGGTTTCAGTTGTAGGGGCGCGAATAGGTGCGGGTGAGCGGCGCAGCCTTGGTGTCTTCCTCGGGGGGCAGGTAGATCGTGGTGCGATCGATCTTCGAGTCGTAGGCGGCCAGTTCGGCGCTGGCGCTGCGGATCACGGCCCGATCCAGGGGATGGCATTGCCGCTGGCTCAGTTTGGAGAGCTGCTCGGACTTGTCGATCATCTCCCGCACGGCCTCCGGATCCATCATCAGGGCGAACGGATTCGCGGCCAACGCTGCTGTCGTCATGCTCTTTCCTTCTTCAAGTTCTCGGTTCAATCGCCGGTGAGTGACTGTCGCCGCTGGGCCAAATTTGTAACGTCAGGTTGGTTCGTTACGCTTTGTAGGACGCTGGCGTACGCCCGTGAGGGCCTGCAAAACGCGGGCGTGTAGGGGCGTTCCACGTGGCATTGCACAATGACGCATGCCGTTCACGCCGCCTGCCATCGAGCCCACGCGCCACAGCAATCCGGAGAGTGCACTTGCCCAGGTGCGCACCATCTACGAACAGCAGATCGGGCACCTGCGAACGGCGATGCAGCGCTTCGTCGCGGGCGATACCCTGCCCGGCCACGTGCGCGCGTTCTATCCCTACGTTCGCATCCACACCGAAACGGCGGTCCCGCAGGCCGTGCTGGAGAACCTGGGACTGAGCTACGGATTCGTTGCCGGCGCGGGCCGTTTCGAGACCACGCTCACGCGTCCCGATCTCTACGCGAACTACTACCTCGAGCAGTTCCGCCTGCTGCGGCAAAGCCACGGCGTGGAACTGGAGGTCGGCACCAGCCACGAGCCGATCCCGGTGCACTTCTCCTTCGCGGAGAACGACCACATCGAAGGCACGCTCACACCCGCGCGACGCGCGATGCTGCGCGACCTGTTCGACCTGCCCGACCTGGCGGCGATGGACGACGGCATCGCCAATGGCACGTGGTCATCGCGACCCGGCGAACCGCAGCCGCTTTCGCTGTTCACCGCGGCACGCGTCGACTACTCGCTGCACCGGCTGCGCCACTACACCGGCACCGCGCCGGAGTGGTTCCAGAATTTCGTGCTGTTCACCAACTACCAGTTCTACATCGACGAATTCGTGCGGCTCGGGCACGAGGAGATGGCCAAGGCCGACAGCCCCTACGTCGCCTTCGTCGAACCGGGCAACGTGGTCACCTGGCGCGCGGGATCGAAGCCGGCCGGTGCCGGCAGCGGCGCGGCGCCACCGCGGTTGCCCCAGATGCCCGCCTACCACCTGATCCGCTCCGACCACTCGGGCATCAGCATGGTCAACATCGGCGTCGGCCCGGCGAACGCGAAGACGATCACCGACCACATCGCGGTGCTGCGCCCGCATGCGTGGCTGATGCTCGGCCACTGCGCGGGCCTGCGCAGCAGCCAGCAGCTGGGCGACTACGTGCTCGCCCACGCCTACGTGCGCGAGGACCATGTGCTCGACGAGGAACTGCCGATCTGGGTGCCGATTCCGGCGCTGGCCGAAATCCAGCTGGCGCTGGAGAAGGCCGTGGGCGACGTCACGCGCACCGAAGGCGCGGACCTGAAACGCATCATGCGCACCGGCACGGTGGCGAGCACCGACAACCGCAACTGGGAGCTGCTGCCGGGCAACGAGCCGCAGCGCCGTTTCAGCCAGAGCCGCGCGGTGGCCCTGGACATGGAAAGCGCCACCATCGCCGCCAACGGCTTCCGCTTCCGCGTTCCCTACGGCACCCTGCTGTGCGTGAGCGACAAGCCGCTGCACGGCGAGATCAAGCTGCCGGGCATGGCCAACCAGTTCTACCGCGAGCGGGTCGACCAGCACCTGCGCATCGGCATGCGCGCCATCGAGATCCTGCGCGCCGGCGGCAGCCAGCGCCTGCACAGCCGCAAGCTGCGCAGCTTCGACGAAGTCGCGTTCCAGTAAGACGTCGCTCGCTAGAGCGGGCTCATGCCGCCCGCGACGGTGCCCATCGCTTCGCCCAGGCGCACCGAACGCGTCGGCGCCCAGTCGGCGTTGAAGGTCACGATGTCCTTCGGGAACAGCATGACCACCGTCGATCCGAGCAGGAACCGCCCCATCTCCTCGCCCTTGCGCAGCACGATGTCGCGGCCCGCGTAGTCCCAGCGGCGCACGTCGTGCGTGCGCGGCGGGTTCACCACGCCGTGCCACACCGTGGCCATGCTGCCGACGATGGTGGCCCCCACCAGGACGTTCACGAACGGGCCGAAGGCGGTGTCGAACACGCAGACGACGCGCTCGTTGCGCGCGAACAGGCCGGGCACGTGGCGCGCCGTCAGCGGATTGACCGAGAACAGGTCGCCGGGCACGTAGACCATGCGCACCAGGCGGCCGTCGCACGGCATGTGGATGCGGTGGTAGTCCTTGGGCGCGAGGTACAGCGTCGCGAAGTGGCCGTGATCGAAGCGCGCCGCCAGCGCCGCGTCACCGCCGAGCAGCGCGGCCGTCGAGTAGCTGTGGCCCTTGGCCTGGAAGATCTGGTCGTGCTCGATCGGCCCGAACTGGCTGATGGCCGCGTCGACCGGGCACACCAGGTCGGCGTCGGCGATCGGCCGCGCGCCTTCGCGCAGGGGCCGCGTGAAGAAGTCGTTGAAGGTGGCGTAGCTCTCGATGCGCGGATCGGCCGCTTCGGCCATGTTCACGCCGTACTGGGCGATGAAGCGCCGGACCAGCGCATGCGTGAGGCTGCCCCCGCGCATGCCGGCCAGGCGGCCCATCAGGACGGTGAGCAGCTTCTTGGGCAGCATGTATTGCTGCCGGATGGCGAACGGTGTGGACAAGCGCGTGGGCTCCGCTGGGAAGGGAAAAAATTCTAAGCGGCGGCGGCATGCGCCCGGGGGACCTGCTGCGACACAATGCCGCGATGGCCCTGGCCCCGCCGCTCTTCGACGCCCGGCACCTGCGCAAACGCTACGGTGACACCACCGTTGT
The DNA here is from genome assembly GCF_050320135.1 of Ramlibacter sp. MMS24-I3-19. Lineage (NCBI taxonomy): Bacteria > Pseudomonadati > Pseudomonadota > Betaproteobacteria > Burkholderiales > Comamonadaceae > Ramlibacter > Ramlibacter sp. MMS24-I3-19. Next base: position 485,165 of record NZ_CP190017.1, read on the forward strand.
CGATGACCTCTCGTTCACCATCGCCCCCGGCGAATGCCTCGGGGTCATCGGCCCCAACGGCGCCGGCAAGACCACCACGATCCGCATCTGCCTCGGACTCACGCCGCCCGACGAGGGCAGCGTCACCGCATTCGGCCTGCCCATGCCCGACGAGGCGCTGGCGATCAAGGGCCAGGTGGGCGTCGTGAGCCAGTTCGACTCGCTCGATCCGGACTTCAGCTGCGCCGAGAACCTGCTGGTGTACGGCCGCTACTTCGGCATGAAGGACGCTGCCATCCGCGAGCGCATCCCGCGCCTGCTGGAATTCGCGGCGCTCTCGCACAAGGCCGATGCGAAGCCGGCGGAGCTGTCGGGTGGCATGCGCCGACGGCTGTCGCTGGCCCGCGCGCTGGTCAACGATCCGCAGTTGCTGCTGCTCGATGAACCGACCACCGGCCTCGATCCGCAGGCGCGCCACCTGATGTGGGAACGGTTGCAGCTCCTGCTGCAACAGGGCAAGTCGATCCTGCTCACCACCCACTTCATGGACGAAGCCGAGCGGCTGTGCTCGCGACTGCTGGTGCTGGACCACGGCCGCAAGATCGCCGACGGCACGCCGCGCGAGCTGATCGCGCAGCACCTGGAGCCCGACGTGGTCGAAGCCTATGGCGCCGGCGCCGCCGACCTGGCGCAGTCGGAGCTGAAGTCGCTGGCGGGCCGTGTCGAAGTGAGCGGCGAGACCGTGTTCTTCTACACCCAGGATGCGCAGCCGTTGCTGCGCGCCCTGCATGCGCGCGACGGCATCGGCGTGCTGCACCGGCCCGCGAACCTCGAGGATCTGTTCCTCAAGCTCACCGGCCGACAGATCCGCGAGGAGGGCTGATGCGACCGAGCCATTGGCGTGCCCCCGACCTGTCCACCCGCTGGTGGCCGGTGTTCCAGCGCCACCTGCTGGTGTGGCGCAAGCTCGCCATCCCCAGCCTGCTGGGCAACATCGCCGAGCCGCTGATGTGGCTGCTGGCGTTCGGCTATGGCATGGGCGCGCTCGTCGGCCAGGTGCAGCTGCATGGCGAACGCGTGCCCTACATCGTGTTCCTCGCCAGCGGCTCGATCTGCATGAGCGCGATGAATGCAGCCTCGTTCGAGGCCCTCTATTCGGCCTTCTCCCGCATGCACGTGCAGAAGACCTGGGACGGCATCATGAATGCGCCGATCCGGCTGGACGACGTGGTGCTGGCCGAGGTGCTGTGGGCCGGCTTCAAGGCGATCTTCACGGTGAGTGCCATCCTCGTCGTCATGCTCGCCCTGGGCATCAGCCACAGCCCGCGCCTGCTGGTGGCCTGGGCCATCCTGCTCGGGGCGGGCCTGACGTTCTCGGCCATCGCCCTGATCTTCACCGCCCTCGCGAAAAGCTACGATTTCTTCGCCTACTACTTCACCCTGTTCCTCACTCCGATGATGTTCCTGTCCGGCGTGTTCTTCCCGCGCGACCAGCTGCCTGCGCCGCTGCGGGTGGCGTCGGAGTGGCTGCCGCTCACCAACGCGGTGGAACTGGTGCGCCCCATGTTCCTGGACCGCTGGCCGGAAAATCCATGGCGCAGCGCCGCCATCCTGGCCGCCTATGCCCTGGTGGCGTTCTGGGTCGCGCTCGCCCTCACCCGCCGCCGCTTCGCCAAATGACCCAGCCTGCGCCACTGTTGTCCGCCGACGTGCTCGCGATGATGGTGCGCGGCGTGTCGGTCAACGTCGCCTCGCGCGATGCCCAGCTGCGGCCCAGCCTGATGCGCGCGGTCGGCAGCGACGTCGCACCCGACGGTTCGCGCATCACCGTCTACCTGGCGCGCAGCCAGTCGGGGCAGCTGCTGCAGGACATCGCCAGCACTGGGCGCCTGGCCGTCGTCTTCAGCGAGCCATCCACCCACCGCAGCGTGCAGCTGAAGGCGAGCGCGGCAACGCTGCGCCCGGCGACCGACAGTGATCGCGAAGTGCTTGCCCGGTATCTCGCGTCGATGGAACACGAGATTGCGCGCGTCGGCTTCCCCCGCCGCTCACCCGCGCCATGCTCGCGCACCGGCTCGAGGACGTCGTGGCCGTGACCTTCACGCCGCAGGAGGCGTTCGACCAGACGCCCGGCCCGCGTGCCGGCAAGTCGCTGGAGGGCGGATGAACGCCGTGCGCCTGTGCGACATCCGCGACTGCCTGGAAGGCGCCATCCCGGCGGTGCTGGCCACCTCGGACGCGCAGGGCGTGCCCAACGTCGCCTACCTCTCGCAGGTGTTCTTCGTCGACGAGAGCCACGTGGCGCTGTCGTTCCAGTTCTTCAACAAGACGCGGCACAACATCCTGGCCAACCCGCGCGCCACCGCGATGCTGATCCATCCGCGCACCGCCGGGCTGTTTCGCTTGCACCTGCGCTACCTGCGCACCGAGTCGACTGGCGCGGTGTTCGAGCGCATGAAGGCGCAGCTGGCGGGCATCGCTTCGCACAGCGGCATGGACGGCGTGTTCAAGCTGCTCGGCTCCGACATCTACGAAGTGGAGCTGGTGGAAGCCGTGCCCGGCGAGCCGCTGCCCGCGCCGGCCGCATCGCCGGGGCGCCTGGCCGCGCTGCGCGCAGGGGCCGAGCGGCTGGCCCGCAGCACGACGCTGGATGGCGCCCTCGATGCAGTCCTCGCCACGCTGAGTGACGGCCTGGGCATCCGGCACGCCATGGTGCTGGTGCTGGATGCCAAGCACCAGCGGCTGTACACGGTGGCGAGCTGCGGCTATCCGACGTCGGGGGTGGGCTCGGAGATCCTGGTCGGCCAGGGCGTGATCGGCGTGGCGGCACGCGAACGCGTGCCGGTGCGCATCTCGCACGTGACCACCGCGGCCTCCTATTCGCAGGCCCTTCGCAGCAGCGTCGATGCCGGCTCGGCCCATGCGCCGGCCAACGAGATTCCCTATCCGGGGCTGGCGCGGCCGCACAGCCAGCTGGCCGTGCCGATCCTCTCGATGGGCCGCCTGCTTGGTGTGCTGGTCGCGGAGAGCCCGCGCGACCTGGAGTTCGGCTTCGAGGATGAGGATGCGCTGGTGGCGCTTGCCAGCCACCTCGGCGCCGCGATGGAACTGCTGCAGGTCGCCGGTGAAGCCGAAACGGTGTCGGCGGCACCGGTCGTGGCTCCACCTGCGCCGCGTGGCGCGATGCGCCTGCGCCGCTTCCAGGCCAACGACAGCATCTTTATCGACGACGCCTACCTGATCAAGGGCGTGGCCGGCGCCATCCTGTGGAAGCTGGCGCGCGATCACGTGCAGCAGGGCCGCACCGACTTCAGCAACCGCGAGCTGCGCCTGGACCCGACGCTCGGCCTGCCGGACGTCACCGACAACCTCGAGGCACGGTTGCTGCTGCTGCAGCGGCGGCTGCAGGAACACGGACCGCACCTGCGCATCGAGAAGACGGGCCGCGGCCGCTTCCGGCTGGTCGTCGGCCGCGCGCTGCAGCTCGCCGAAGCCTGAGCGCCCTCAGCCCGCCGTGAGTCCGGGCACCGCGTCGATGCCGAGGCCGCGCGCCAGCTTCGCCCACTCCCGCTCGCCGAGATGCGGGCGCACGACGTCCAGGATCGCCGCGAAAGCTGGAGCCGGCGCCTGGGCGCGGATGCCCGTCAACATGCCCAGGCGTTCGCGCGGTGTCATGAAGGGCAGCATCCAGCGCAGGCCGAGCATCAGCTCCTGTGGCGGAATCGACGCCACCAGCGCGTCGTGGATGGCACGCAGTTCCACGTCGGTGTAGCGCGACCAGAGCAAGGCGTTGTGCGCGGTTTCCTCCACGTTCATGTGCAGCATGTTCTCGGCGACGAACACGGCCAGCGCGCGATACAGCCCGTGCGCCGCGGCCGGGCGCAGCGCCGCCTCGAGCTGCCGCAGGTCCTGCGCGGCGGAACGCAGTTCTGCGATCTCCCGCTCATGGTCGATGTGGTCGTGCGCGATTGCGGCGCTGGCACCCGGGGCGCGGGCCTCGATGGCGGTGTGCACGAAGGCGTTCTCGTGCTGCAGGTGGGACAGGCAGAAGTCGACGAGGTCGACCACCTGGCCGGTGACGCGCGCCAGATCCGCGTCATCGTCGACGTCGACACGGCCGAGCGCGAGCAGCGTGTCCGCCATGAAGGCCCGCAAGGCCTTGTGGATGGCGGCGTACATGTCCTCGCGCGGCTGCACGGCGGCGAGTTGCTGGAGTTCCTGGAGGTCGATCTTCATGGCTGGGGTTCCTTGGATGGGGGTTGTCGGGCGGCGGCTTCGTGGGCCTTGCCTGCCACGCCGTGCATCCTAGGGATCGCGCTCCGGGCGCGTTCTGAAGAATCGCCTAAGTTTTTCCTAAAAGAATCCTAAGCCGGGTTCGGGTCCGCGTCCCGGCCGACGTGGCAGATCAATTGCGCACAATTGGATTGGGCGCTATGATCACGTCCATGCAACGCGCCAAGGCCGCCACCTCCTCGCAAGCCCTGCGCCTGGACAACCAGCTTTGCTTTGCCTTGTACTCCGCGTCGCTAGCGATGACCAAGCTCTACAAGCCGTGGCTCGACGAGCTGGGCCTCACCTACCCGCAGTACCTGGCCATGCTGGCCCTGTGGGAGGAAGACGGCCTGTCGGTGTCGCAGCTCGGCGAACGGTTGCGCCTCGATTCGGGCACGCTCACGCCCTTGCTCAAGCGCCTGGAAGCTGCCGGGCTGGTGGTCCGCGTGCGCGCCACGCACGACGAGCGCCGCGTGCATGTGAGCCTCACCGCGGCCGGGCGCAAGCTGCGCGCCTCGGCCGAGAAGATCCCCGGCTGCGTCGTGCAGGCGTCGCAGTGCCCCGTGCAGGAGCTGGTGCAGCTGACGCGCCAGATCCAGTCGCTGCGCGATCGGCTCGCTGCCTGATCCGCGCCATCTCCCGTCCCACCTCGAAAGGCAACTCCATGAACAAGCTCGACAAAGTCCTCTACACGGCGCGCGCCCACACCACCGGAGGCCGTGACGGCCAGTCGCGCAGCGACGACGGCCGCCTCGACGTGAAGCTCAGCTCGCCCGGCGGCGCCGGCCAGGGCACCAATCCCGAGCAGATGTTCGCGGCCGGCTACTCGGCCTGCTTCATCGGCGCCATGAAGGCGGTCGCCGGCAAGCAGAAGATCACGCTGCCGCAGGACCTGTCCATCGACGCCGAAGTGGACCTGGGGCCCGTCGGCCAGGCCTATGGCATCGCGGTGCGCCTGAACGTGAAACTGCCCGGCATGGACCGTGCCGAGGCGAGGCAACTGCTCGACGCCGCGCACCGGGTGTGCCCGTATTCCAACGCGACGCGCGGCAACATCGAGGTCCAGGTCAACCTCGTCTGAGGCCTGACCCTCCGAGCGGCCGACAATCCCTCATGGCCGGCCTGCATCCCTACGACTCCCTCACGCCCGACGCGGTGCTGGACGCACTCGCGTCGGTCGGCGTGTTCGGCGACGGCCGCCTGATGGGCCTGAGTTCGTACGAGAACCGCGTCTACCAGGTGCAGCTGGAAGAGCCCGTGCAGGGCCACGGCGACGTGGTGGCCAAGTTCTACCGACCCGATCGCTGGAGCGACGCCGCGATCCTCGAGGAGCATGCGTTCGCCGAGGAGCTCGCCGCAGCGGAAGTGCCCGCGGTGGCGCCCCTGCGCATCGAAGGTGCGACGCTGCACCACCATGGCGGGTTCGCGTTCAGCATCAGCCCCCGTCGCGGCGGCCGGGCCCCCGAGCTCGATGATGAGGAGGTCCTCGAGTGGATCGGCCGCTACCTCGGCCGCATCCACACCGTCGGCAGCGCGCGCCCGTTCGAGCACCGGCCGATGCTGGACCTCGCGTCGTTCGGCACGGCCTCGCGCGACTGGCTGCTGACGCACCAGGCGATCCCGCTTGACGTGGAAGCCGCCTGGCGTGGCACCTGCGATGCGGCACTGCAGGCGGTGGCGCACGCACTGGGTGCCACATCCGGACACGGCTATTCGCCGCACTTCTCCCTTCTGCGCCTGCACGGCGACTGCCACCCCGGCAACATCCTGTGGGTGCCCGATGCAGGCCCGCACTTCGTGGACCTCGACGACGCCCGCACCGGCCCCGCCGTCCAGGATCTCTGGATGCTGCTTTCCGGCGAGCGCGCGCAACGCCAGCGGCAGCTGGGCGCGCTGCTGGACGGCTACGAGCAGGTGCGCGACTTCGATCGCGCCGAACTGGCCCTCATCGAGCCGCTGCGCACCTTGCGTCTCGTTCACTACGGCGCCTGGCTGGCACGTCGCTGGGACGACCCGGCCTTCCCCGCGGCCTTCCCCTGGTTCGGCACCAGCGACTACTGGAAGGGCCAGGTGCAGATGCTGGAAGAACAGCTCGAGGCCATGGCCGAGCCGCCACTGGTCGCCTGATCGCCAAGCACCACGACGGAACGCAGCGTCAGTGAGCGGTCTGCTGCGAGGCCGTCGGTGCGGCCTGTCCTGCCTGGTCCGGAGGAAGGACCGGGGCGATGTGGTTCTTCGGGTCGTACAACACCGTCCCGGTGCCGACGCCGACGCCGGCCCTTGCGGGACCATTGCCGATCGGCACGCTGGCGCCCACGCCCGCGCCACCGGTGACCTGGCCACTCTGGTTCACGCCAACGCCGACGCCCAGCGGCCCCACGCCAGTCCCGACGCCGACGGACAGGCCACCCGTGCCGCCGCCGATGCCCACCGAGACGGGTCCCACCGGCACCGAAATGCCGGCACCCGCCCCGATACTGCCGCAGCCCGCCAGGAGCAATGGACCTGCGAGGAGCAACGCGCGCGGCGAACGGATGACGTGCATGCGGGAATTCTCCGTGCTTCGGTCGGCGCCCGGTGTGTCGGGATGCGTCAGCGGACGGGGTTCTCCAGCACGCCGATGCCGTCGATCTCCATCCGCACGACATCGCCGGGCTTGAGATAACGCGGCGGCTTGAAGCCGATGCCCACGCCCACGGGCGTGCCGGTCGCGATGATGTCGCCGGGGTACAGCGTGATGCCTGCCGACAGCGTTTCGATGAGCGTCGGAATGTCGAAGATCAGGTCGGGCGTGACCGCATCCTGCCGCAGCTCGCCGTTCACCCAGGTGCGCACGCGCGTCTTCGTCCCGTCGCACTCGTCCGCGCTCACCAGCCACGGGCCCATGGGGCAGAAGGTGTCGAAGGATTTGCCGAGCAGCCACTGCATGTGGCGGCTCTGCCAGTCACGCGCCGTGACGTCGTTGATCACGGTGTAGCCCCAGACGTGGTCCAGTGCGTCCTGCTTGCGGATGCCCTTGCCGCCCTTGCCGATGATGACGGCCAGCTCGACCTCGTAGTCGATGGCATCGGACACGCCGCGCGGCACCACGATGTCGTCGGTCGGACCGACCACGCATTCGGGGACCTTGGTGAAGTAGATCGGCACCGTCGGGATGTCGCCGCCTGCCTTCGCGCTGCTGTCGAAGCCGCTGCCCGCGAACTCCTTCGCGTGCGCGTGGTAGTTCTTGCCGACGCAGAAGATGTTGCGGCGCGGCTGCGGGATCGGCGCGGTCAGCTGCACGGCCGCCAGGGCGACGGGGGCACCGGTGGGCGGCAGCGGCTTGCCGGCGGCCACCAGCTCCACGAGCGGCAGCGCGCCGCGGCTGGCCGCCTCGGGCGGCAGGTCGACCGGCAGCACGCTCTGCAGGTCGGAGGAGACGATGCCGACGCAGGGACGGCCCCGGTCGAGATAGGCGGCGATCTTCATGGGGAAAACTCTCTGGGAGGGTGGAGGTTCAACGTAGCATGCTAACGCGTTCCAAGGAGAGTTCCCGTATGCATCGTCGCGCCGCCCTCACTGCGGTCCTGCTTGCCACGAGCGGCCTCGCTGCCGCCCAGGCTACCTTCCCGACCAGGCCCATCACCATGATCGTTCCGTTCCCGCCCGGTGGGCTGGCGGACACGGTGGGGCGTCCGGTCGCCGAGGCCATGTCGCGCAACCTCGGCCAGCCGGTGGTGATCGAGAACAGGGGCGGTGCAGGTGGTGGCATCGGCCTCGCCGCGGCCGCCAAGGCGCCGCCCGACGGCTACACCATCGTGATGGCGCTATCGTCGTACAGCGTGCTGCCGGAGGCCGACGCCATCATCGGCCGGCAGCAGATGTACAGCTACCAGGCGCTGCGCCCCATCGCCCGCTTCACCGCCGACCCCACCGTGCTGGCGGTTCGGGCCGACGCTCCGTGGAAGACGGTGAAGGATTTTGTCGACGACGCGAAGAAGCGGCCGGGCGCCATCAACTACGGCTCGTCGGGCAACTACGGCACCATGCACGTGCCGATGGAAATCCTGGCGCAGAACGCCGGAATCAAGATGACGCACGTGCCCTTCACGGGCGCAGGCCCCGCGATCGTCGCCCTGCTCGGCGGCCAGATCGACGCGGTGTCCACCGGGCCGGCCACCGTGCTGCAGCACGTCAAGGGCGGCAAGCTGCGCGTGCTGGCCCACTGGGGCAACGGCCACCTCGAAGCACTGCCCAACGTGCCGTCGCTGAAGGACTCCGGCTACAACGCCGAGTACGCGCAGTGGTCCGGCCTGTTCATCCCCGCCGGCGTGCCCGAGCCGGTCGCGCAGCGGCTGCGTGCTGCGGCTCGCGCAGCGGGCAACGATCCGAAGGTGCGCGAGGTGATCGGCAATGCGGGCAGCCCGGTGATGTTCCAGGACACGCCGGATTTCGAGAAGTACGTCCAGGACGACGTGCGTCGCATGCACGACGTGGTGCACAAGATCGGCAAGGTCGAATAACCAACGATCCCGGCAGGAGGCTCCATGCTGTCCAAGCTGCAACGTGTCGTCGCCATCGCATCGGTGGCCCTCGTCACCGCCGGATCGGCGGCCGCGCAGGCCTGGCCCAGCCGGCCCGTGAAGGTCATCGTGCCTTACGCCACCGGCGGCCCCGCGGACGTGTACGCGCGCTTCCTGGCGCAGCGGCTAGGCGAGCAGCTCGGGCAGCCGTTCGTGGTGGAGAACAAGCCCGGGGCGGGCGCCGTGATCGGCACCGACCAGGTGGCCAAGTCGCCGCCCGACGGCTACACGCTGCTGCTGATGTCCAACACGCACACGGTCAACGAGACGCTGGTGGCCAACAAGCCGTACAGCCTCACGCGCGACTTCGTGGCCGTGGCGCCGATCAACTACTCGGACCTGGTGCTGGTGGCACATCCCTCGGTGCCTGCCTCCAACGTGCAGCAGTTGGTCAAGCTGGCGAAGGAGCGGCCGGGCAAGCTGAACTACGCATCGTCGGGCACGGGCACGCCGTACCACATGGCCGGCGAGTTGTTCAAGAGCATGACGGGCACGTCGATCGTGCACGTGCCGTACAAGGGCAGTTCGGGTGCGCGCACCGACGTGATCGGCGGCCAGGTCGACCTGATGTTCGATGCCGTGACCACCATGGCCGAACAGGTGAAGGGCGGCAAGGTCAAGGCGATCGCCACCACGGGCAGGAAGCGCTCGGCCGTGCTGCCCGACGTGCCGACGGTCGACGAGTCCGGCGTGCCGGGTTACGAAGCGACGATCTGGCTCGGCGTGCTGGCGCCCAGGGGCACGCCCGCCGACGTGGTCACGCGGCTGAACACGGCCATCAGCAGGATCACCAGCCAGTCCGACGTCCAGCAGGCCTGGGCCCAGCAGGGTGCCACCGCGCTCGTCATGGACCCGGCCACTTTCGACAAGTATTTGCAGGACGACATCGCCAAGTGGACGAAGTTGATCCGCGCGGCCAACATCAAGGCGGACTGACGATGCAGACAGTGCAGGTGATCAGCGGCGGCGCGGCGCATGGCCTGGTGCGCGCGTTGTCGGCGCAACTCGCGCAGCGCAACGTCGCCATCGAGGGCAGCTTCGGCGCCGTCGGCGCGATGCGTGACAAGCTGCTGGCGGGCACGCCGTGCGACCTGCTGATCCTGACGGACACGCTCATCGCCGAACTCACGAAGCAGGGTCACGTGGTGCCCGGGTCGGCGCGTCCGGTCGGTCGCGTCCCCACCGGCATCGGCGTGCGCGCCGGTGAGTCGCGGCCCGACATCACCAACGGCCGCAGCCTGGCCGCGTTCCTGTCGAACGCGCGTGCGCTCTACGTGCCCGACACCGTCAAGTCCACCGCCGGCCAGCACGTGGCCAAGGTGCTGCGTGACCTGGGCATCGGCGAGCAGATGGCTGGCCGCCTGCGCGAGTTTCCGAACGGCGCCACCGCCATGCGCGAGATGGCCGCCAGCGGGGAGTCGGGCGTAGTGGGCTGCACGCAGCGCACCGAGATCCTGGACACGCCCGGCGTGCAGTGGGTCGGCGCACTCCCGCAGGGCTACGACCTCGCGGCCATCTACACCGCCGCCGTGTGTGCGCGCGCGAGCGACCGCGATGCGGCCGCCCGCTGTGTCGACCTGCTGGCATCGCAGGCTGCGGCGCAAGCCCGCCGGGACGCAGGCTTCGATCCGCTCTAGGCCAGGAGCGCGTTCACGCGCTTGACGTACGCCGCCGGATCTTCCGGCAGGCCGCCTTCGGCCAGCAGCGCCTGGTCGAACAGGATCTGCGCCAGGTCGTGGAAGTGCACCGACCCTTCGAGCTTGCGCACCAGCGCGTGCTCGGGGTTCACCTCCAGCACCGGCTTGGCTTCCGGCACCTTCTGCCCGGCCTGCTTGAGCATGCGAGCGAGCTGCATGCTCATGCCGCCGTCGCTGGCCACCAGGCACGCGGGCGAATCCACCAGGCGGCTGGTGACGCGCACATCCTCGGCCTTGTCCTTCAGCGCCTCCTTCAGCCGGGCCAGCACGGGCTTGAATGCCTCCGCGGCCTCCTCGGACTTCTTCTTCTCCGCCTCGTCCTGCAGCTTGCCCAGGTCGACCGCACCCTTGGCCACGGACTGCAGCGGCGTGCCGTCGAAATCCTGCAGGTAGTTGAGGGCCCACTCGTCGACGCGGTCCGCCATCAGCAGCACCTCGATGCCCTTCTTGCGGAACACTTCCAGTTGCGGGCTGTTCTTCGCCGCCGCCAGCGTCTCGGCGGTGATGTAGTAGATGGCCTCCTGGCCCTCCTTCATGCGGGCCTTGTAGTCGGCCAGCGAGACGGTCACCGCATCGGACTGCGTGGACGCGAACCGCAGCAGCTTGGCCAGCCGCTCGCGGTTGGCGAAGTCCTCGCCCAGGCCTTCCTTGAGCACGGCGCCGAACTCGGCGTAGAACTTCCCGTACTTGGCCTTGTCAGCGGGTGACGCAGCCTCGTCCTTCTCCAGCTTCGCCAGGTCCTCCAGCATCGACAGCACGCGCTTGGTGCTGCCCTCGCGGATGGCGCGCACGTCGCGGCTTTCCTGCAGCAGCTCGCGGCTGACGTTCAGTGGCAGGTCGGCCGAGTCGATGACGCCCTTGACGAAGCGCAGGTACACCGGCATCAGCGCCTCGGCGTCGTCCATGATGAACACGCGCTTGACGTACAGCTTCACGCCGGCAGCCTTGTCGCGGTTCCACAGATCCATCGGCGCCTTGGCCGGGATGTACAGCAGCTGCGTGTACTCGGTGGAGCCTTCCACCCGGTTGTGCGACCACGCGAGCGGCGGCTCGTGGTCATGGCTGATCTGCTGGTAGAACGCCTCGTACTGCTCCGCGGTGATGTCCTTCTTGGGCCGGGTCCACAGCGCGCTGGCCTGGTTGACGGTCTCCCACTCGTCGGTGAGCACCATCTCGCCGCCCTTGTTGTCCTCGCCCTCCTTCCACTCCTCCTTGCGCATCAGGATCGGCAGCGAGATGTGGTCGGAGTACTTGGCGATGATCGCCTTGAGCTTCCAGCTGGAGAGGTACTCGCTCGCATCCTCGCGCAGGTGCAGGGTCACGCTGGTGCCGCGCTGGGCGCGGGTGATGGTCTCGACCTCGAAGTCGCCGGCGCCGGTGCTCGCCCAGCGCACACCCTGCTCGGGAGGCAACCCGGCGCGACGCGATTCCACGGTGATGCGGTCGGCAACGATGAACCCGGAGTAGAAGCCGACGCCGAACTGGCCGATCAGCTGCGCGTCGGCGCGCTGGTCACCCGAAAGGCGGTTCATGAACTCGCGGGTGCCGCTCTTGGCGATGGTGCCCAGGTTGTCGATCGCCTCCTGCTGCGACAGGCCGATGCCGTTGTCGGTGATGGTGAGCGTGCGTGCCTGCTTGTCGAAGTCGACGCGCACTTCCAGGTTCGGCGTGTCCTCGAACAGGGCGCTGTTGTTCAACGCCTCGAAGCGCAGCTTGTCGCATGCGTCGGAGGCATTGGAGATCAGCTCCCGCAGGAAGATCTCCTGGTTCGAGTACAGGGAATGGGTGACGAGGTGCAGCAGCTGCGCGACCTCGGACCTGGAACGAAAGGGTCTGCTTGTTGTCGGCCATGGTGTTGTGATGTCGTGGCGGAGCAGAGCATGGGGTCGGCGTGCCGGATTTCAAGCGGCGCCGCCAGGTTGCATCGATTGCAGACGCGCCCTGAACACAACAGCGGCCCCATCCCGCGCGTGAATTTTTGGGCGCCGTCCGTCGATCCGCCGGTGCGGAGAGGGATGCCGGGGACTGACAGCTTGTTACAGTGCGATCCGGTCCAACGACATCCCTGCAGCCATGTTCTTCCAGCTCTCGCTGCCCAGCACCCCCGCCGCAACCGACGCGGTCGGTGACCCGGCGCTTCCGGAGCTCGGCACGGCAGGCACGTTGACCATCGGGGCACCCCACGACGCCTCGCACGTTCAGGTCGCCCGACTGCTCGCGGCTCGCCTGCGTGAGCCCAGGGACGCGCTTCGCGTTCGCATCGCGTGCGGCTCCGCTGGCGCAATGACCTTCACCGCCCCGCCGCTGCCCGAGGCTCCCGAACAAGCGCTCGTGCGCCTCCAATGACAAACGCCCCGCGGGGCGGGGCGTTCATCGCAGCGAGTGCTGTTCCAGCTCAGATGGCGGCTTCGCCGTGGGCAATCTGGCCCAGGCGCACGGCCTGCGCGGCTTCGGCGCGGACCGCAACGCGGTCACGCTGGCCCTGCGACTGCGGCAGGTTGCTGCTGTAGCTCGCGTCGCCCGATTGCTCGGTGGTGGCGTTGCGCGCGGCCTGCACGGCCTCGGCGCGGACTTCGGCGCGATCACGCTGGCTTTGCGCCTGCGGCAGGTTGCTGCCGTAGTCGGCTTCACCGGCCTGGGCGGCGCCAGCGGCGAAGGCAGCAGCAATGGTGGCGATGGCGAGAAGATGGCGGTTCATGGTGGTGTCCTTTCAGTGTCAACGGTTGGCGGTCAGTGCGGCTGTCTTGTTTGCTGCATCGACCGTGTTGTCACTGTAGGAGCCCACTCTCAGGTGACGCTTAGCGCTTTCTTAGCTGGCGATGAGGGCTGCGCGGCGACCGCGTCGGACCGCCCGGCAGGCGCCTGCGCCGCCGGCTGCAGGCGCGCGATAAGGCCGCTGCGATCGCTGCGATTGCGCAGCACCACCTCGAGGCCGCAGCGCTGGGCGGCGCTGCGCGCGATCGACAGGCCCAGGCCACTGCCGCGCGCACTGGTGCCCGGCACGCGGAAGAAGCGGTCGAACACGCGCGCGAGCTGGTCCTGCGGAATGCCGGGGCCGGTGTCGACCACCTCGATGACCGGGCCGGCCGCGGTGCCGGCGAGGCGCACATCCACCACGCCTCCTTCGGGCGTGTAGCGCAGGGCGTTCTCGATCAGGTTGTCCAGCACGCTGCGCACGTCCGCCGCCGCGCAGCGCAGCGTCGGCACGCTGGCCAGGGAGGCATCGATCTCGACGCCGAGGTCGATGCCGCGCTGGTCGGCCAGGGCGATGAGTCCGTCGACGCTCTGGTGCACCTGCGCCTGCAGGTCGACCGGCACCACGGGTTCGGGTGCCAGCCCGTCCTGCCGCGACAGTTTGAGCAGCTGGTCCACCAGCCGTTGCGCGCGGCTCACCCCGGCCTCGAGTTGCGCGAAGCTCTGGTGGCATGCGCCTGGCGGCAGCTCGCGGCGGACGTTCTCCAACTGGAGCGCCACGGCGGTGATCGGCGTGCGCAGCTCGTGCGCCGCGTCCTGCACGAAGCGTCGCCGCGCGGCGAAGGCGTCGCGCAGCCGCCGCAACAGTTCGTTGACCGCACCGACCATGCCCGCAATCTCGCTGGGAACACGGTGCGTGGGCAGTTCGGCGATGCTGAACTCGTCCTGCTTGGCCACCTGCTCGGCGATGCTGCGTACCTCGCGCGAGAGCTTCGCGGCCAGCCCCCACAGCAGCAGGATCGCCAGCGGCAGCAGCACCATGATCGGCGCCAGCGCTGCGCCCGCACGCTCGACAGCGAGCTTGCGCCGGAAGTCACCGCTCTGCAGCACCTGCACGTGCTTGCCCGTGGGCGAGGCGATCGTGTAGACGCGCCAGCGCCGGCCGCCGGCGACCACGTCGTCGAAGCCTTCACTGGCCGAGAGCGGCACGGTGGCCGATGGCAGCGAGGTGGCGTCCAACTGGCCTTGCGGCGTCCAGACCTGGGCCACGTACACGCCCCAGTTGTGCACGCGCTGGTGATCGGCTGGGCGCAGGGCGATGTGCTCCTCCTGCAGCGCGATGGACTGCCCCAGCTGCTCCATCTGCTCGTCCATGAACGAACCGACCATGCGGCTGTAGGTCCAGTACGAGAGCCCGGCGGACGCGCCGCCCACGAGCAGGAACATGGGAATCAACCACCGCAGCAATGCGCGGCGCAGCGAGCACATGGGCCCGGACGACAGGATGTGGATCACGCTCCCTCCTTGCTGGTGCCGGCGACCTGGCCGGCGGCGATGCGCCAGCCGAGGCCGCGCACGTTGCGGATCACGTCGGCGCCGAGCTTGCGGCGCATGCCGTGGATCAGGACATCGACCGCATTGCTGCTCACCTCCTCGCCCCAGCCGTAGATGCGGCTTTCGAGCTGGTCGCGCGAGAGGATCGCCCCGGGGCGCTCGAGCAGCGCGTGCAGCAGCGCGAACTCGCGCGCCGACAGCTGCGAGCGCTCACCTTGGACCACCACCTCGCGGGTGGTGAGGTCCAGCTGGACGGCCTGGGTGCCGACCACCGAATGGGCGCTGCCGTCGCGGCGGCGGATCACCGCCCGCATGCGCGCGAGCAGCTCGCGGAACTCGTAGGGCTTGACCAGGTAATCGTCGGCGCCCACATCCAGCCCGGTGATGCGGTCGTCGACGCCATCGCGCGCGGTGAGCACCAGCACCGGCGTGCGGTCCCCCCGGCTGCGCGCGCTGCGCAGCACCTCGATGCCGTCCTTGCGTGGCAGGCCCAGATCGAGCAGCACGCAGGCGTAGCCGCCATCGGCCATCGCGCTCTCGGCCAGCTCGCCCTCCTTGACCCAATCGACCGACCAGCCGTTGGCCTCCAGCGCCTTGTGCAGGCTCTGGCCGATCATTTCATCGTCTTCGACGAGCAGGACTCGCATCATGGCTCTCCCGTGAGAATCGCCGTCCCGGCCAGCACAGGCACAGAGAGCGCGCGAGAAGGCACGTCAGGCATGGCGGCTCCTGGATTCGGATCCCTCGGAGGCTACAGAACCACTCTTAGTCCGGTGTTAGATGACGTTCGGCACCACCGACGAGATGAACGGCTGACGAACGCCGCTCATCACCTTTCCGCCGCCGATCGCAATCAGCCGCTTCTTACAAGTGGTTGCATTCATGTAACGAACGGTGTGAAGGAGAGCACGATTTTTTCGTAACTCCTTGATCTGTCAGTACTTTCGGTTTGCTTGCTCGACAGTCACGGTTACAGTGCGCTGCAGCGGTAGGGGATTTTCTTAACTCGTTTAGGCGAGCGCCCTCTACGCCAACTCAACACTGTAAGGAGTCCTCCCCATGAAGTCTCTCAAGCTCGCTCGTGCGGCCGCAGTGGCGGCGATCGCCGCCTTGTGCGGCACCGCTTTTGCCGACACCGCCACGCTCAATGTCAGCGCCACGGTGACCGGCGTTTGCAAGCTGTACAGCTCTGCCAGCGGTGGCGTCCTGGCAAGCGGCAGCGCGCTCGGGCCGATGGGTTTCGGCGGCATCGACCCGACGTCGACCGGCAATGCAACCGCGAGCTCCGCCGTCTACTACCGGTGCACGAAGGGTCAAACGCCGACTTTCACATTCAGCGGCTCGGGTACTACCGTCACCACCGCCTCGGGCAGCTCCTACACGGGCACCCTGACTGGTTCGGGAACGGCGAGCGGCAGTTCGATGACCTACAACATCACCTGGGGATCCGCTCCGGGCACTGCCACCGGGTTTGCTGCTGCTACGGCGGATTCGCTGCCGCTGAGCGGCACGATTGCTCCGGCTCAATTCCAAGCCGCCCTCGTCGGCCCGTACGCCGACACGGTGAACATCACCCTGGCTCCGTAAGTCAGGGCTTGTGTGCGAAGGGGCCTGAAGTTTATGCGCCTGCGCACACTCCATGGACCACTCTGTGCGCTGATCCTGCTGGCGTGTCTCTCCGCGCACGCTGGCGGGAGCGCCATCCTTCCTGTGACGGCCTCGATCCTGTCAAAGAGCAACTGCAAATTCAAGACGATCACGCCGAACACGCTGGACTTCGGCACGATCAATCCCACGTCCTCGACCAGTGCAACGGCAACGCTGGCGACGTGGACATTCGCCTGCGGCGGGAGTGCCCCCACGGCTTCGTTCGCGATCACGGCGGACAACGGGTTGCACAACGCCGGCAGCATCAAGCAGATGCAGCACTCGACGGTCACTACCGAATTGCTGCCCTACTCGCTCGATGTGTCGCCCGCAACGGGCAACGCAGCACGCGGTGCCATCGTCACCCTGACCATCACGGGCACCGTGCTACCCGCGGACTTCAAGAACGCGATCGCAGGCGCCTACTCGGATAAAGTCAAGGTCACCTTGACTCCCTGAAGCTTCGTCTCCGTGTTCCATCTTTCCATGACCGGTCGCCCGATGCGCGCGAGCCGCCGCTTGCTTGGAGTCGGCCTGCTCGCGGCAGCCGATGCGCTGCACGCGGGTGAGTTCTCGGTTAGTCCGATCCGGGCCGACCTGAGACCCACCGCCCTCAGCGAAACCATCACCGTGACCAACCATGCGAAGGAGCGCCTGCGCGTCGCGATCAGGCTCATGGCGTGGTCGCAGGACGAACAGGGCAAGGACGTCTACACCGACAGTGCCGACCTCGTCTACTTCCCGCGGCAGATGGACATCGACCCCGAGTCCAGGAAAGTCGTGCGCGTGGGCCTCAAGTCGGCAACCGGGCCGGTGGAGCGGACCTATCGGCTTTTCATCGAAGAAATCAAGGACGGCTTCGCCACCAGCGACCAGCCGGTGGTGAACTTCAACTTCCGTTTCGGTGTGCCCATCTTCGTCGCACCGCAGTCGCCGAAGGACGCGTTCGAAGTGCTCGAGCCGGACCTGCGCCAAGGCAAGGTGAGGCTCGCCGTCAGGAACGACGGCAACCAGCATGTGCGCCTCACACGCATCACGGTGAGCGACGGGAAGGACTTCCATCAGGACATCGCGGGCTGGTACTCGCTGTCGGGAACCCAGCGCCAGTACACGGCCGACATTCCTGCCGGCATCTGTCGTAATGCGAAGGTGCTGACGCTTAGCGTCGAGGGCCCCGAACTGAAAGTGGACCGACAGCTGCATGTGGACCCAGCGAACTGCGCCTGATCTCGGTGCAGACTCCAAGCGCCGTACGGCGCGCCATCATCGGTCCTGCTGCTTTCTGTTCTCCGCCCTGCTCGCGGCTGCATCGCCGCTGACGTTCGCCCAGCAGGACCTTGGAGCGATCGAACGTCCGGCGGGGGACGAGGTGTTCGTGACGCTGCGCATCAACGGCGTCACACGAGGCGAGTTCCTCGCCCTCAAGACCGGCGACGACTTCTGGCTCTCCGGCGACGACCTGGCCAGGCTGAACATGACGTTCCCGGGCGGCAAGCCGGGGAAACGGTACAACTCCCTGCGCGAGTTGGGCGCCTCGACGCTGGACTTCAATGAAGGCGAACTGGTGCTGGCCGCAACGTTCCCGGCGGACGCGCTGGAGGCGACCCGCGTCGATCTGGGGACGCTCCCCCAGGCGCCCAGACTGACAGCATCGCCCTCCAGCCTCATCCTGTCCTACCGGCTCTCGCACCGAACGCTTCCGACAGTTGGCCAGCAGACAACCGCGCTGACGGATCTCAACGTCCGGATGGGAGAGGTGCTGTTGCGGCAGGAGAGCCGGGTCGATTCTGGCGACTTGCAGCGGGGCTTCACGCGCGGGCGCACGCAGGCGATCGTGGACGAACCTGCGCAGGCGCGCCGTTGGATCGCCGGCGACGTGCTGTCGTCGGCAGGACCGTACGGCACGGCCATCACCGGAGCGGGCTTGCAGGTTGCCAAGGTCTGGAACATGGCTCCCGACTCGGTCCGGCAGACGCGCGGCAGCATCCGGACGACCACGGCGCTCCCCGCGCAGGTCGAACTGACGGTGGACGGCACCACGGTGTACCGCGGCGACGTGGGGCCCGGTCCGGTCGAATTCAACAACCTCCAGTTCGCTGGAGGCCAGCGCGACCTGCGACTGATCGTCACCGACGTCAGCGGTCGGCGGACAGTGGTCGACCAGCCGTTCTTCTTCGCGGACACGGCTCTCGCCGCGGGCGTGCACGACTACGCGTACTTCGTCGGCAAGCGCTCAGAGCTGGGGACCAGGAACCAGTGGCAGTACAAGGAAGCCGCCGCGCAGGCCTTCCACCGCTATGGGTTGAACGACCGTGTCACGATCGGTGTCGGCGGCGAGGCCAACGCCGACTTCGCCAGCATCGGCTCAGGCGCGACCTTGCGCACCGAAACCCTGGGCCTGTTCTCGCTCGACCGACTCGCGAACAGGGACAGGGTTGAGGGGCGCACCCGCACGGGATGGTCCGGGCGATACACCTTCCAGACGCCCCTGTTCACCGCCATCGGGGGTTTGCGGGTCTTCGATCGCCAGTTCCGCAGCTTCTCCACTGCCTCTGATGCCGCCTTTCCCACCCGGGACACGCGCTTTTCGCTGTCGCGGGCCGTTGGCAGCACGTCGGTCAGTGTCGAGTGGGCACGGACGCAGACAGACACGGAAACGCGAATGACGGCAGCATTGCGCCTTTATCGAAGCCTTGGCAACTCGTCGCTCGTCAGCGCGGAGCTGAGGACGACCCAGCTTGATGGTCAGCGCCAGAATGGCATCGGTGTGGTCTATCGCAAATACCTGGACCAAGGTCAGTGGGCCGGCGGCAGCGTGGACCTCACGGGCTCCACCCGGACTTCGTCAGTCGAGGTCGGGCGCCAGACGCCGCAAGATGAGGGAGTGGGTTACCGCGCTCTGCTCAGCGACATCTCCCAGCCCGGGCGCGATTCGCAGGCTGCCGCTCTCGTCAGCACCCTGAACTTGCGACCCGCCACATTGGAACTGACGACCACGAGCGAGAACGGCGGGGGTGGCACTTACGGCGAATTGGCGCTGACAGGGGCGATGGTCGCGGTGGATAGCCACATCGGGCTGAGTCGGCAGGTGAACGACAGCTTCCTGCTCGCACGCCTTGGCGTGCCCCAGCCAGGAGTGCAGATCCTGCTGAACAACCAGGTGCAGGGCACGACCGACACGGACGGACAACTGTTCATCCCGAACGTGGCGGCTTTCGACCGCCAGGACCTTTCGGTGAACGACAAGCAGGTCCCGATCACGTACCAGCTCGGTCGCCGATCCATCGTCGTCGCCCCCCAGTACCGCAGCGGAGCAATCGTGGATTTCGGCATGCGCAAGCAACGCGGACTGGCCGGGAAGGCCTGGAACGTGCGAGGCGGGCGGCGCAGTCCCCTGGGAGGGCAGGCGTGGACAATGCGTGGGCCTTCGGGCGCGTTCACAATCGAATCGAGTTCGACCGGGGATTTCTACGTGGAAGATGCAGCGCCAGGAACCTACACCGGCCATGTCACGACGGCGGGACAGGACCTGTCGTGCAAGCTGCGCGTGCCCGTATCCAGCGAGCCGGTCGTTGAACTAAGCGAGGGCGTTCTCTGTGAGTAGTCGTGCGCTTGCTCTCGTGCTCGCCATGAATGCCGCGGTCGCCAGCGGCCAGACCGTCTGCCGCTTCACCACCGCGGGATCCCTCGGCTTCGGCGCCTACGACGCGATGTCGAACACCGCAGGCACCTCGCAGGCCAGCATCCTCGTACGTTGCGACCGCTCCACGGGATCCGCGAACGTGACCGTCACGATCGGCCTCGGCCCGGGCAGCAACAGTGCGAGTACGTCGGCACGCAAGCTGGTCGCGCCGGGAAGCCCGACGCCGCTGAGCTACGGCCTGTACCGCGATAGCGGACGGACGATGAACTGGGGCAACACGGCCGGAATGGACACGCAATCACAGACGGTCAACGTTCCGAACAAGAGTTTCGCGACCCTCACATTTCCGGTCTACGGGAGCATCCCGCCGCACCAAGATGTGTATACGGGGATATACAGCGACTCCGTGCAGGTCACGCTGACGCCGTAGCTCGCTTTCAGGCTGACGCTGCGATCTGCAGCGGCCAAGGATGCACGCCCGGCGTGGCAGTTTTCGCTAGCCGGAATCGCGCCCTCATCGGGAGCACGGCAGTTCCGGTCACGGTCCTCAGCGGTACGGACTCGCCGGCCGGACCCACCCAAGCCACGCGCCCCCCGGTGGAGACCTCCGCCTCGACGACTTGGTCCCCGTGGCAAGAGACCTGCAAGTCCAGCGCGTCGGCGAAGTTCGCGTCAACCTCAACGGACCATGGCGGGGACTCGAGCCACCCCAGCTGCATGTCACGGGCGGTGATCTCGATGCGATCGGGCAAGAGCGGCATGCGGACGCTGGCGCGCCGGCGAATGACTGCCGTGACCTGCAGACTCGTGGTCGCCGCCCGCGCCGCTCCCGCCAATGCGGCCAACAACGTCCCGGCCAGCAAGGTCCTGCGCTTCGGAGCATGTGGTGTAGGCAGCCGCATGGGATTCGTCCCATGCTAGGAGTCGCAGCGTCCATCCCCGTAAGAAAATCCGGCCGCCGCTTGCAGCAATTCGCCCACTCAAGTATTCCGCCCAACGGCCGATAGCCGCGCAGGATCGTTCAGAACCTTTCCCCGGCTCCCAGATACCGCCACATCCCGACCGGCAGCTGCCCCAGCACCACGCGCCCGATCCGGATGCGCTTCAAGCCCACCACCTTCAGCCCCACCAGCTCGCACATGCGCCGGATCTGCCGCTTCTTGCCTTCGATGAGCACGAAGCGCAGCTGCTCCGGGTTCTGCCACTCCACCTGCGCGGGCTTGAGCGGCTGGCCATCCAGCGCGAGGCCGTGCCGCAGCCGCGCGAGCTGCGTCGGAGGGAACGCCGCCTGCACATCGCGCGCGACCTGGCCATAGGCCACGCGCACCAGGTACTCCTTCTCGACACCGGAGTCTTCGCCGATCAACTGGCGCGCCACGCGACCGTCCTGCGTCAGCACCAGCAGGCCGGTGGAATCGATGTCCAGCCGCCCCGCCGGCGCCAGTCCGCGCAGCTGCTGCGGCGAAAAGCGTTGCCGCGCCGTGTCGCCGTTCCAGTGCGTGCGCTCCTGCACCAGCGTCACGGCCGGCTGGTAGCCGTCCTCGGCCTGGCCGCTGACGTAACCCACCGGCTTGTGCAGCAGGATCGTCACCTGCTGCTGCTGCTGCCCCTGCGCGCGGCGGTCGACCTCGATGCGTGCGTCGGGCGTGACCTGCAATCCCATCGTGGCGACGGCGCCGTTCACGCGCACCCAGCCCTTGGCGATCCAGTCGTCGGCCTCGCGGCGCGAGCACAGGCCCAGCTCGGCCATGCGCTTGTTGAGTCGGCTCGTCGGTGCGGTCGGTTCAGGCGGCATGCCGCGATTGTCCGGGAGCGGCCGCGTGCGCCGCCGCTTCGCCGCGCAGCGCGGCCAGGTCCAGGACGCGCAGGCCGCCGTACTCGACACGGATCGCACCTTGCGCCTGCAGTTCGGCCAGGGCCTCGTTCACGCGCTGGCGCGACAGTCCGACGAGGTAGGCCAGCTCCTGCTGCGTGATGCGCAGCACCTCGCCGACGCCGGGATAGAGCACGGGATTGAACAGCGCCGCCAGGCTGCGCGCGACACGCACGTCGGGATTGGTGAGCCGGTCGATCTCGCGTGCCGCGATGAACTGCGCGAGCCGCTCGTTCAGCTGGTTCATCACGAAGCGGTTGAAACCGATCGAGTGATCCAGCAGCCAGTGGAAGGTGTCGACGGGCAACCCCGCGACGACGCTGTTGCGCAGCGGCTGGATGTTGTAGCGGTAGACCTCGCGCTTGAGGGCGGTGCCCTCGCCGAACCAGCCGCCGGGCGGCACGCCCGTGAAGGTGACGTGCTGCCCCTGCGCGCTGTCGGTGCTCATCTTCACCAGGCCCTCGATCACGCCGAACCAGTAGGTGACCGGCCGCCCCACGCGGCAGATGAAATCACCGGGCCGTGCGTCGCCCACGGTGATGTCGTGCGCCGCACGCTCCGCCTCGACGGGCGCGAGCTGCCGCAGCCACGGAATGCCCGCAAGCTCGGCCTCAGTGGGCGCTCGGCGACGCTGGTGCAGCGACAGCTCGGGACGTGCGGCCTGCATGCGGGTAAATCCGTTCAGGGGAATCCCGAAAATTGTCGTTGCAAAGACAAGGCGACGTCAAAGTGCCGCCTACGATCCGCCCGATTCGCCCGGCCCCCGCCGGGTGGTGGGGTGGGCCCCGGATGGACACGACGTTTCCCCGTCTCCTGCTGCAGCATGCCGCGCGCCGCCCCACCGACGCCGCCATGCGCGAGAAGGAGTTCGGCATCTGGCAGGCGCTGACCTGGGCCGGGCTCGCGCAGCTGGTCGAGCAGCTGGCGGCGGGACTGCACGCAGCGGGCCTCTCGCGCGGCGAGCATCTCGTCATCATCGGCGCCAACCGCCCGCGCCTGTACGCCACCATGCTCGCCGCGCAGGCGCTGGGCGCGATTCCCGTCCCGCTCTACCAGGACGCCGTGGCCGCCGAGTGCGCCTTCCCGATCAACAACGCCGAGGTGCGGTTCGCAGTTGCCGAGGACCAGGAGCAGGTCGACAAGCTGCTCGAGATCCGAGGCCAGTGCCCGCAGTTGCAGGCGATCTGGTTCGACGATCCGCGCGGCCTGCGCAACTACAGCGAGCCCGGCCTAGCCTCGCTCGACACCTTGGCCGACACCGGCCGCGAGATCGCGCAGGGCAACCCGGGCCTGTTCCGTGCGCAGGTCGAGAAGGGCTCGCCCGACGACGTGGCGGCGATGTTCTTCACCTCCGGCACGACGGGCAATCCCAAGGGCGTGGTGCACACGCACCGCACCCTGCTGGACCGTGCGCGGGCAGGCGCCGAGTTCGACCACCTGACCGAACGCGAGGAAGTGCTGGCGTACCTGCCGCCTGCGTGGATCGGCCAGAACATCTTCAGCTACGCACAGTGGCTCGCCTGCGGCTATGTCGTGAACTGCCCCGAGTCGTCGGGCACGGTGATGATCGACCTGAAGGAGATCGGGCCCACCTACTACTTCGCGCCGCCGCGCGTCTTTGAAGGCCTGCTCACCACGGTGATGATCCGCATGGAGGATGCCGGCGCGATCAAGCGGCACATGTTCCATGCCTGCATGCGACTGGCGCGGCGCGTCGGCCCTGCGCTGATGGACCACGCACCCGTGAAGTGGATCGACAGGCTGGCGTACCGGCTCGGCGACCTGCTGGTGTACGGGCCGCTGCGCAACAACCTGGGTTTCTCGCGCGTGCGCGTCGCCTACACCGCGGGGGAGGCCATCGGCCCGGACCTGTTCACCTTCTACCGGTCGATCGGCATCAACCTCAAGCAGCTGTATGGGTCGACCGAAACAGCGGTGTTCGTCTGCCTGCAGCCGGACAACCAGGTGCGCGCCGACACCGTGGGCGTGCCGATCCGGGGCGTGGAGATCCGGGTCGCGGAGAACGGCGAGATCCTGGTGCGCTCGCCCGGGCTGCTCAAGGGCTACTACAAGAACCCGCAAGCCACCAGCGAGGTGCTCACGGGCGACGGCTGGTACCACACCAGCGATGCCGGGTTCATGGACGCGCAGGGGCACCTGAAGATCATCGATCGCGTCAAGGACGTGGGCCGCATCCACGGCGGCCCCAACGACGGCGCACTGTTCGCGCCCAAGTACGTCGAGAACAAGCTGAAGTTCTTCCCGTTCATCAAGGAAGCCGTGGCGTATGGCGACGGCCGCGACCGCGTGTGCGTGATGGTCAACATCGACTTCGATGCGGTGGGCAACTGGGCCGAGCGCCGCAACCTGCCCTATGCCGGCTATACCGACCTGGCGCAGAAGCCGGAGGTGTACGCGCTGGTGAAGGACTGCGTGGAGAAGGTCAACGCCGACCTCGCCGCCGACGAGAAGCTGGCCGGCTCGCAGGTGAACCGCTTCCTCATCCTGCACAAGGAGCTCGATGCCGACGACGGCGAACTCACCCGCACCAACAAGGTCCGGCGCGGGTTCATCGGCGACAAGTACCGCGTGCTGGTCGAGGCCCTGTACGACGGCCGTCCCGAGCAGTTCATCGAGACCCAGGTCAAGTTCGAGGATGGCCGCACGGGCGTCGTGCGGGCCACATTGCGGATCGAGGACGCACGCACGTTCCCGCCCGTGAAGGCCGCAGCATGAAGATGAACGACCTCGCACCGCAGGTCGCCGTTAAGGCAGGCAGCACAGGACGTCGGCTGGGCGACGTGGTGCTCGACGTGCGCAACATCTCGCTCGCGTTCGGCGGCGTCAAGGCGCTCACGGACATCTCGTTCGACGTCCGCGAGCACGAGATCCGCGCCATCATCGGCCCCAACGGCGCCGGCAAGAGCTCGATGCTCAATTGCATCAACGGCGTCTACCAGCCGCAGCAGGGCACCATCACCTTCCGCGGCAAGAGCTTCTCGCACATGAGGAGCCGGCAGGTGGCGCAGATGGGCATCGCGCGCACGTTCCAGAACCTCGCGTTGTTCAAGGGGATGAGCGTGCTGGACAACATCATGACCGGCCGCAACCTGCGCATCCGCAGCAACCTGCTGCTGCAGGCATTGCGCATCGGCCCGGCCGAGCGCGAAGAGATCCGCCACCGCGAGTTCGTCGAGCGCATCATCGACTTCCTGGAGATCCAGGCCTACCGCAAGGTGCCCGTGGGGCAGCTGCCCTACGGCCTGCAGAAGCGCGTCGACCTCGGCCGCGCGCTCGCCATGGAACCACAGGTGCTGCTGCTCGACGAGCCGATGGCGGGCATGAACGTGGAGGAGAAGCAGGACATGTGCCGCTTCGTGCTGGACGTGAACGACGAATTCGGCACCACGGTGGTCCTGATCGAGCACGACATGGGCGTGGTGATGGACATCAGCGACCGCGTGGTGGTGCTCGACTACGGCAGGAAGATCGGCGACGGTGCGCCGCAGGACGTGCGCAGCAATCCCGACGTCATCAAGGCCTACCTGGGGACGGCGCATTGAACCGTCCGGCTGTCATTGCGGGCTTGACCCGCAATCCATGGATCCCGCGTCAAGCCCGGGATGACGGAGGTCTGTGAATGGGCTTCTTCCTCGAGACCCTGCTCGGCGGCCTGATGGCCGGCATGCTCTATGCGCTGGTGGCGCTGGGCTTCGTGCTGATCTTCAAGGCGTCGGGCGTCTTCAATTTCGCGCAGGGCGCGATGGTGCTGTTCGGCGCGCTGGCGATGGCGCGCTTCGCCGAATGGATCCCCGGCTGGACCGGCATCGACAGCAAGCTGCTGGCCAATGCCGCAGCGTTCGTCGTCGCGGGCGCCATCATGTTCGCGGTGGCCTGGGCCGTCGAGTGGCTGGTGCTGCGGCGCCTGGTCAACCAGGACGGCGCGACGCTGCTGATGGCCACGCTGGGCATCGCCTACTTCCTTGAGGGCCTGGGCCAGGGGCTGTTCGGCAACAGCATCTACAAGATCGACATCGGCATGCCCAAGGACCCGGTGATCGCGTTCGAGTCCACTTTCCAGGGCGGCATCCTGGTCAACAAGGAAGACCTGATCGCGGCGCTGATCGCCGCCGGCCTCGTGGCCGTGCTGAGCCTCTTTTTCCAGAAGACATCGACAGGACGCGCGCTGCGTGCGGTCGCCGACGACCACCAGGCGGCGCAGTCGATCGGCATTCCGCTCGGCCGCATCTGGGTGATCGTCTGGTGCGTCGCCGGTGTCGTGGCACTGGTAGCCGGGATGATCTGGGGCAGCAAGCTGGGCGTGCAGTTCTCGCTGGCGACAGTGGCCCTGCGCGCGCTGCCGGTGGTGATCCTGGGCGGCCTCACCTCCGTGCCGGGCGCCATCGTCGGCGGCCTGATCATCGGCGTCGGCGAGAAGCTCTCCGAGGTCTACATCGGCCCGATGGTGGGCGGCGGCATCGAGATCTGGTTCGCCTACGTGCTGGCGCTCGCGTTCCTGCTGGTGCGGCCGCAGGGCCTCTTCGGCGAGAAGATCATCGACAGGGTCTGAACATGCTCTACCGCGAGAACGGCCAGTTCAAGACCAGCTACCGCGCCGACCAGCAGATCTTCCCGATCCTGCAGGACCGGCTGGCGATCGTGCTGCTGCTGGTCGTGGCCTATGTGGTGGTGCCGGGCCTCGCGAGCGAGTACCTGTTCCGCGCCATCCTGATCCCGTTCCTGATCATCGCCCTCGCCGCGCTGGGCGTGAACATCCTGGTGGGCTACTGCGGGCAGATCTCGCTGGGCTCCGGTGCGTTCATGGCCGTCGGCGCGTACGGCGCCTACAACTTCTTCGTCCGCATCCCCGGCATGCCGCTGGTGCCGGCCATCGTGCTGGGCGGCCTCTGTGCCACGGCGTTCGGCATCCTGTTCGGGCTGCCCAGCCTGCGCGTGAAGGGCCTGTACCTCGCCGTGGCCACGCTGGCGGCGCAGTTCTTCGCCGACTGGCTGTTCCTGCGCGTCAAGTGGTTGACCAACGATTCGCCTTCCGGCTCGATCGGCGTCTCGGCGTTGCAGGTATTCGGCATCCCGATCGAGAGCGCGGCCACCAAGTACTGGTTCTGCCTGGTGTTCCTCACCGTGCTCGGGCTGCTGGCCAAGAACCTCGTGCGCAGCGCCATCGGCCGCGAGTGGATGGCGATCCGCGACATGGACGTGGCGGCAGCCGTGATCGGCATCCGCCCGATGTACGCCAAGCTCAGCGCGTTCGCGGTGAGTTCGTTCATCGTCGGTGTCGCCGGCGCGCTGTGGGCCTTCGTCTATCTCGGCACCTGGGAGCCGGCCGCCTTCTCGGTCGACCTGTCGTTCCGGCTGCTGTTCATGGTGATCATCGGCGGGCTGGGCTCGATCATGGGCGCGTTCTTCGGCGCCGCCTTCATCGTGGTGCTACCCATCCTGCTGAACCAGCTGCTGCCTCCGCTGGCCGCGCTGTTCGGCATGCAGATCGACACCGCCGGCCTGTCGCATGCGGAGCTGATGATCTTCGGCGCGCTGATCGTCTGGTTCCTCGTGGTGGAACCGCACGGCCTCGCGCGCCTGTGGTCCACCGGCAAGCAGAAGCTGCGGCTGTGGCCGTTCCCGCATTGAAGGTCCACTGCTCGCAACTCCCGATGCGCCCCACCTTCCCGCACCGTCAACTCTCGCCCGCGAACGTTCGCTTCCACTGAAGGAGACATCCATGACGATCCGCCACATCCTCCTGGCCGGCCTGCTGGCCGGGGCCGCGCTCGGCACGGCGCCGGCGGCACTGGCCCAGGCCAAGGAGCAGTTCTTCCCGCTGCTGTCGTATCGCACGGGCCCCTATGCGCCGAACGGCACGCCCTGGGCCAACGGCAAGCAGGACTACCTGAAGATGATCAATGCCCGCGACGGCGGCATCAACGGCGTCAAGCTCACCTGGGAAGAGTGCGAGACCGGCTACGCCACCGACCGCGGCGTGGAGTGCTACGAGCGCCTGAAGAACCGCCCCGGCATGACCTTCTTCGATCCGCAGGCGACCGGCATCACCTTCGCGCTCACCGACAAGGTGGCCAACGACAAGATCCCGCTGATGACGCTGGGCTACGGCCTCTCGGTCGCGCAGGACGGCACGGCGTTCCCCTGGAACTTCCCCCTCATGGGCAGCTACTGGACCGCGGCCGACGTGCTGATCCAGCACATTGCGAAGAAGGAAGGCGGCAACCTCAAGGGCAAGAAGATCGCGCTGGTCTACCACGACTCGCCGTTCGGCAAGGAGCCGATCCCGCTGCTGCAGGAGCGCTCCCGTATGAACGGCTTCGAGCTGAGCCTCATCCCCGTTACCGCGCCCGGCGTCGAGCAGAAGGCCGCGTGGCTGCAGGTGCGCCAGCAGCGCCCCGACTACGTGCTGCTCTGGGGCTGGGGCGTGATGAACTCCACCGCGCTGAAGGAGGCGCAGGCCACGGGCTATCCGCGCGACAAGATGTACGGCGTGTGGTGGGCGGGTGCCGAGCCCGACGTCAAGGACGTGGGCGAGGGCGCGAAGGGCTACAACGCCCTCAACCTCAATAGCGCCGGCACGCAGCCGAAGGTGATCCAGGACATCCTGAAGTACGTGCACGAGAAGGGCCAGGGCACCGGGCCGAAGGACGAAGTGGGCAGCGTGCTGTACACGCGCGGCGTCGTGATCCAGGCGCTGGGTGTCGAAGCCGTGCGCCGCGCGCAGGAGCGCTTCGGCAAGGGCAAGGTCGTCACGCCCGAGCAGGTGCGCTGGGGCCTGGAGAACCTGAGCCTCGACCAGAAGCGGCTGGATGCACTGGGCCTGAATGGCGTGATCCGGCCGCTGTCCACCAGCTGCACCGACCACATGGGCTCGACCTGGGTGCGCGTGCAGACCTGGGACGGCCACAAGTGGAACTTCTCGAGCGACTGGTACCAGGCGGACGAGTCGATCATCAAGCCGATGGTGCGGGCGGGCGCCGAGAAGTACCTGGCCGACAAGAAGCTGTCACGGCGTGCTGTTGCGGATTGCCAGTCCTGAGCGGACTGGCGCCGCGGCGCGCCGTTCACTTTGCGAGTACTGACGGGCACCCACCCCAACCCCTCCCGCCAAGCGGGAGGGGCAGCGGCTCTCACGAGCCGCCAAACGAAACGGGCGTTCGCCGTTTCGTTTGGTTGAAACCGGATGATCATGGAATCAGTAGCCACTCCACGTGAGGCGTCGAAGGACGACGGGCCGGCGGCGCAGCCGCGGCCGATCGTCCTGAACGTCAACGGCATCGAGGTGATCTACAACCACGTGATCCTGGTGCTCAAGGGCGTGTCGCTGCAGGTGCCCGAGGGCGGCATCGTGGCGCTGCTCGGGGGCAACGGCGCAGGCAAGACCACGACGCTGCGCGCCGTGTCCAACCTGCTCGAGGGCGAGCGCGGGCAGGTCACCAAGGGCTCGATCGATCTGCGCGGCCAACGCATCGAGAACCTCACGCCGGCGCAGCTGGTGCGGCGCGGCGTGGTGCAGGTGATGGAAGGACGGCACTGTTTCCCCCACCTCACGGTCGAGGAGAACCTGCTCACGGGTGCCTACACGCGCGCGAGCCGGGCCGAGGTGAACGCCAGCCTGGAGAAGGTCTACGCCTACTTCCCGCGCCTGAAGACGCGCCGCGGCTCGCAGGCCGCGTACACCTCGGGCGGCGAGCAGCAGATGTGTGCCATCGGCCGCGCGCTGATGGCCGATCCCAGCATGGTGCTGCTCGACGAACCGTCGATGGGCCTGGCGCCGCAGATCGTGCAGGAGGTGTTCGAGATCGTGAAGGACCTCAATGCCCGCGAGCGCGTCACCTTCCTGCTGGCCGAGCAGAACACCGGCATGGCGCTGAAGTACGCCGACTACGGCTACATCATGGAGAGCGGGCGCATCGTGATGGATGGCCCCGCGGCCGACCTGGCGGCCAACGAGGACGTCAAGGAGTTCTACCTCGGCGTGGGCGGCGGCGAGCGCAAGTCGTTCCGCGACGTGAAGAGCTACAAGCGCCGCAAGCGCTGGCTGGCCTGAGCCGGCAAGGAGGAGGTGCGATGCCCGAGTTTTTCGATGTCCTGGAGGTGCGCGATCCCGCAGAGCGCGAGAGCCAGTTGATGCGCGCACTGGCGCGCCAGGTCGCGCATGCGCGCGAGAAGACGACCGCGTTCGCCGAACTGCTGGCCGGCGTGGACGCAAGCACCATCACCTCGCGTGCGGCGCTCGCGACGCTGCCGGTCACGCGCAAGCACGAGCTGCTCGCCCGCCAGCGCCAGCAACGGGCCAGCGACCCGCTGGGCGGGTTCTCGGCCCTGGTGCGAGGGCCAGCGATGCCGCACGTGTTCGCCTCGCCGGGACCGATCTACGAGCCGGAGGGGACCGCGCGCGACTACTGGCGCTGCGCACGCGCCATGCACGCCGCCGGATTTCGTGCCGGCGACCTGGTGCACAACGCCTTCAGCTACCACATGACCCCGGGCGCCTTCTTCATGGAGGCGGGGGCGCATGCGATCGGATGCACCGTGTTCCCGGCGGGCACCGGGCAGACCGAACAGCAACTGCAGGCGATCGCCGAACTGCGTCCCTCGGCCTACACCGGCACGCCCAGCTTCCTGCGCATCCTGGTCGAGAAGGCCGTGGAAGGCGGGACCGGCATCGCCAGCCTGAAGAAGGCGCTCACCGGCGGCGAGGCCCTGCCTCCCAGCCTGCGCGAGTGGTTTGCCGGGCACGGCATCGACGTGTTCCAGAGCTATGCCATCGCCGACATCGGATTGATCGCCTACGAGACGGCGTCGCGCCAGGGTCTCGTCATCGACGAAGGCGTGATCGTCGAGATCGTGCGTCCGGGGACGGGCGACCCGGTGAGCGAGGGCGAGGTCGGCGAAGTCGTCGTGACCACGCTCAATCCCGACTACCCGCTGATCCGCTTCGGCACCGGCGACCTGTCGGCGGTCCTGCCCGGCACCTGTCCCAGTGGCCGGACCAACATGCGCATCAAGGGCTGGATGGGCCGCGCCGACCAGACCACCAAGATCCGCGGCATGTTCGTGCATCCGGGCCAGGTGGCCGACGTCGCACGGCGCTTCCCGGAGGTCGTGAAGGCCCGGCTGGTCGTCACGGGCCGCATGGCCAACGACGTCATGACCCTGCACGTGGAGGCCGCGTCCCGCCCGCACGGGCTCGAGGCCCGCATCGGCGAAGCGATCCGCGACGTGACCAAGCTGCGTTGCGAGGTCGAACTGCTGGCGCCGGGCAGCCTGCCCAACGATGGGAAGGTCATCGAGGACGCGCGCAGCTACGACTGAATACGACGCCGGCTTAAAGCCTCGTGCTACGTAATTTCCTCGATGCGTCCCCGATGGGCTGCGCCTACCATCGACGGGTTTCCCACCTGGAGTCACAAAAGATGAGCCCCCTCTTCAAGAGCCTTGCTGCTGGCGCCCTGCTCGCGACGGCCGCCCTTGGCGCCCACGCCGAAGACTTCCCCGGCAACAAGCCCATCACCATCGTCGTGCCGTTCGCGGCCGGGGGCCCCACCGACCGCGTTGCACGCGACCTGGCCGAGGCCATGCGCAAGCCGCTGGGTGGCGTGAGCATCGTGGTGGACAACGCCGCGGGCGCGGGCGGCTCCATCGGTGCCAACAAGGTGGCCAAGGCGGCTCCTGACGGTCACACGCTGCTGGTCCACCACATCGGCATGGCCACCATGCCGGGCCTGTATCGCAAGCTGCCCTTCCGCGTGGAGACGGACTTCGACTACCTGGGCATGATCAACGACGTGCCGATGACCCTGATCGGCAAGCCCGCGCTGCCGGCGAGCAACTTCAAGGAACTGTCGACCTGGATCGGCCAGAACAAGGGCAAGATCAACCTCGCCAACGCCGGCGTCGGCTCCGCCTCGCACCTGTGCGGCCTGCTGTTCCAGGACGCGGTGAAGACGGAGATGACGACCGTTCCGTACAAGGGCACCGGCCCGGCGATGACGGACCTGATCGGCGGTTCGGTCGACCTGATGTGCGACCAGACCACCAACACCACCTCGCAGATCGAAGGCAAGAAGGTCAAGGCGTTCGCCGTCACGACGAACAAGCGCGTGGCCACCCCGGTCCTGAAGGACCTTCCCACGCTGCAGGAAGCCGGCCTGAAGAACTTCGAAGTGACGATCTGGCACGGCCTGTACGCACCCAAGGGCACGCCGGCCGACATCCAGAAGAAGCTCAATGACGCACTGAAGGTCGCCCTGAAGGATCCGGATTTCATCAAGAAGCAGGAAGGCCTGGGCGCGGTGGTGATCAGCGACAAGCGCGCGGAGCCGGCCGAACACAAGAAGTTCGTGGCCTCCGAGATCGCCAAGTGGACCCCCATCATCAAGGCAGCCGGCGTGTACGCCGACTGATGCCGGCGGGCATCCAGCCGACGGCCGCCTTCGGGCGGCCTTTTGCTTGGGGCTCCGCAACACGACAACACACCAAGGAGACACCATGAGCCATTCCCCCTGTCCCGTCGTTCGCTGCTGGCCCTCGCGGCCGGCACCCTGGCGCTGCCCGCGGGCGCGCAGTCCGGCTGGCCGACCAAGCCGGTGCGGATCGTGGTGCCGTTCGCGCCCGGCGGCACCACCGACATCCTGGCCCGCGCGACCGCGGCCGCACTGAGCCAGGCATTTCCGCAGCAGTTCATCGTCGACAACCGCGGCGGCGCCGGCGGCAACATCGGCGCCGAGCAGGTCGCTCGCGCAGCCCCGGACGGCTACACGCTGCTGATGGGCACGGTGGGCACGCAGTCGATCAACAAGTGGCTGTACTCGAAGATGCCCTTCGATCCGCAGAAGGACTTCACCCCGATCACGATGGTCGCCGCCGTGCCCAACGTGATGGTGGTCAACACCGAGAAGGCCAAGGCCCGCGGCATCAACAATGTCGAGGACTTCATCCGGTACGCCAAGGCCAACCCGGGCAAGCTGAACATGGCCTCCAGCGGCAACGGCACCTCGATCCACCTGGCCGGCGAGCTGTTCAAGAGCATGACCGGCATCTACATGACGCACTTCCCGTTCACCGGCTCGGGGCCCGCGCTCATGAGCCTGGTGTCCGGCGACATGGACGTGATGTTCGACAACCTGCCGTCGTCGATGCAGCTGATCAAGTCCGGCAAGCTCAAGGCGCTGGCGGTCACGAGCTCGCAGCCGTCGGCGGCACTGCCCGGTGTGCCGACCGTCGAAGAGGCGGGGCACCTCAAGGGCTTCGAGGCCAGTTCGTGGTTCGGCCTGCTGGGACCCGCGGGCCTGTCGCCGGACATTGCCAACCGCATCCAGCAGGAAGTGCACAAGGCACTGGGCACGCCGGAGCTGAAGGACAAGCTGCTCGCCCAGGGCGCCATCCCCAGCGGCAACACGCCAGCGCAGTTCGCGGCGCATATCGACGCCGAGCTGAAGAAGTGGCAGCCGGTGGTGAAGAACTCGGGCGCGAAGGTGGATTGAACGCGAAGCTTCGCCGCGACGCTGTCATTGCGGGCTCGACCCGCAATCCAGTGCCCCGGTGATGCGCCGTCTGGATGCCGGACCGAGCCCGGCATGACAGCTCCGGGGCTACACGCCCCAGACGATGTCCTTGCCGGCGGCGGATGCCCGCTTGAGCATGTCGATGAAGGGAACGGCGCGCTGGCGCAGCGAGACCTCGGCAAACCGTGGCGGCACTTCGCCCTTGGCCTTGGCCTCGTCGATGGCGGCCTGCTGCTCGGACTCCTCGCGCGCGATGGCGGCATCCAGTGCGGCCAGCGCGGCGGGCATCTGCGCCGCCTCGATGATGCCCTTGGGACCGGCGTCCTTGCCGATGATCTCCAGCACGCGCCGGCCATTGGGCTCCAGCATGATCAGGTCGCCGGCGGCCTTGCTCTTGAACTTGTACAGCATGCTTGCGAACCGCTCTCAGCGGTAGATGTACTCGCGGTTGAAGGGGAACTGCGATTGTGCGCCGCGCAGCGGCCCCGACTCGAGCTTGCCGTCGGGGCGGGACGCCAGCAGCTGGTGCAGCGAGATCCAGCCCTGCTCGAAGCTCATCGCGCAGCCGGCCAGGTAGAGGCGGTAGGCCCGCAGCACCTTGCCCGCATCGCGCGCGTTGCCGGTGGTCTCCAGCACGCGCTGCGCCTCGGTCAACTGCTCCTCCAGCGCATCGGACCAGGCCCACAGCGTGCGCGCGTAGTGCGGCCGCAGGTTTTCCGTGTCGACCATCTCCAGGTCGGCCAGCGACATCTCGCGCTGCACATGGCTCACGTGCAGCAGTTCGCCGCCGGGGAAGATGTACTTGCCGATGAAGTCGCCCATGCCCGCGCCGAGCTGGCTCGTGTTGACGCCGCCCGCGGTGATGCCGTGGTTCATCACCAGCCCGCCCGGCTTGAGCAGCCGGCGGATCTTGCCGAAGTAGACCGGCATGTTGGCGCGGCCCACGTGTTCGAACATGCCCACGGAGGCGATCTTGTCGAACGGCTGCGACTCGTCCATCTCGCGGTAGTCGCGCAGGTGCATGCGCGCGCGTCCCTGCAGTCCCTTGGCCTCGATCAGGCGCTGCACGTGCGCGTGCTGGTTCTTCGAGAGCGTGATGCCGGTGGCGTCGACACCGTAATGCTCGGCGGCCCAGAGCAGCAGGCCGCCCCAGCCCGCGCCGACATCCAGGAAGCGCTCGCCGGGACGCAGCATCAGCTTGCGGCAGATGTGGTCGAGCTTGGCTTCCTGCGCCTGCGCGAGCGACATGCCGGTCTCGCGGTAGTACGCGCAGGAGTACACGCGGCGCGGATCGAGCCACAGCGCGTAGAAGTCGTCGGAGACGTCGTAGTGGAACTGGATCTGCTCGGCGTCCTTCTGCGGCGAATGCTGCGCCAGCGAGCGGGCGCGACGCAGCATCTCGTTCCACCAGTTGGTGTTCGAGCTGACCGGGCTGCCCGGCAGCAGGTGGGCCGCGGCGCGCATCAGGTCGCGCATGCGGCCTTCGAACAGCACCCGCCCTTCGACGATGTCCTCGCCCAGCTTGCCGATCTGCCCGGCGGCCATCACGGCCAGGCTGCCCCACTCGCGGAACGTGAGCAGCACGTCGGGATTGGCCCGGCCCGCACGCTGGCCGTCCGGTAGCTGCAGGGCCACGGCGACGGGAAGTCCCGCGAGTTGCGAATCGATCTTTCGGGTCAGGGCGTCCATCCACAAATTCTTGCCAGCGCCCCCGTGCCTCGTCAATGGCGGCCATGTAGGACAGGATGCCGTCCGATCGGTCGCATCCCGATTGATTGAGGCTTAAACTATTCAGGTACCCACCCCCGGTGACGCCCATGGACATGGAAGCACGCGCGCACAGCGAGCACCCCGAGGCCCTGCGCCTCTGGCTGCGGCTGTTGACCTGCACCCAGCTGGTCGAGAAGGAACTGCGCGGGCGGCTGCGCGGACAGTTCGACACGACGCTCCCCCGGTTCGACCTGATGGCGCAGCTGGAGCGCGCGCCGGATGGGCTGAAGATGAACGAACTCTCGCGCCGGATGATGGTGACGGGCGGCAACGTCACCGGCATCACCGACCAGCTCGCGGCCGAAGGGCTGGTGGACCGCGTCGGCGTCGAGGGCGACCGGCGGGCGTTCCGGGTGCGCCTGACACCCAAGGGGCGCAAGGTGTTCCACGGCATGGCGCAGCAGCACGAGGACTGGGTGGTGCAGGCCTTCTCGGCATTGAGCGAGAAGGAGATCGCCACCCTGCACCGCCTGCTGGGCAAGGTGAAGCAGCATGCGCAGCAGCGCACGGGGACAGCCACATGACCGATCGATCGAATGCCGCGTCGGCGCAGGGCGACCGCTTCGTGCACGACCGCCTCCCGCCCCGCGCGCAGTGGCCCGAGCTGCGCTACGACCTGCCGGAGCTGCGCCTGCCGGAGCGCATCAACCTCGCGGAAGAACTGCTCGACAAGGCAGCGGCCAAGGGCTGGGCGGACCGGCCGGTCCTGCGAACGCCGCGTGGATCCCTCAGCTACGCGCAGGCGCGCGAGCAGGTGGACCGAATCGCGCGCGTGCTGGTCGAGGACCTGGCGCTTGTCCCCGGCAACCGCGTGCTGCTGCGCGGTGGCAACTCGCCGGTGCTGGCGCTGGCGTGGCTTGCCGTCGTCAAGGCGGGTCTGGTCGCCGTGGCCACGATGCCGCTGCTGCGTGCGCGCGAGCTCGGCGACATCATCGACAAGGCGCAACCTGCCGTTGCGCTTTGCGATGCGGCGCTGCTGGGCGAACTGCAGGCGGCCTGTACCGAGCGTCCCGTCGTGCGCACCGTGGTGGCCTTCAATTCGCAGGACCCGGGCGGGCTGGAGCAACGCGCGGCACGCAAGGCGCCGGGCTTCACGCCGTGCCCCACCGCAGGCGACGACATTGCGCTGATGGCATTCACCTCCGGGACCACGGGCAAGCCGAAGGCCGCGGTGCACACTCACCGCGACGTGCTGGCCGCGTGCGAGGCCTGGCCGCGGCACGTTCTGCGCGCCACGCCGGACGACATCGTGGTCGGTTCGCCGCCGCTGGCGTTCACGTTCGGCCTCGGGGGCCTGCTGGTGTTTCCCATGTGGGCCGGTGCCTCGGTGTACTTCGGCGATGGGCCCTACACGCCCGAAGCGCTGGTGCGCACGATCAACGAGGTCGGCGCCACCATCTGCTACACCGCGCCGACTTTCTACCGGCAGATGGCGCCGTTCGCGCGCGAGCGCGGCACCGGGAAGTTGCGCCTCTGCGTGAGTGCCGGCGAGGGCCTGCCGGACGCTACGCGCCAGTTGTGGAAGCAGGCGAGCGGCCTGGAGATGGTGGACGGCATCGGCGCGACGGAGATGTTCCACATCTTCATCTCGTCGGCCGGCGACGAGGTGCGCCGCGGCGCCATCGGCAAGGTGGTGCCCGGCTACCAGGCGAAGGTGGTCGATGACGACGGCAACGCGGTGCCGCATGGCACGGTCGGCAAGCTCGCCGTGATCGGCCCCACGGGATGCCGCTACCTGGACGACCCGCGCCAGGCCAGCTACGTGCAGGGCGGCTGGAACTACCCCGGCGACGCCTTCGTGCAGGACGCGGACGGCTACTTCTTCTACCAGGCCCGCGC
The DNA here is from genome assembly GCF_050320135.1 of Ramlibacter sp. MMS24-I3-19. NCBI lineage: Bacteria > Pseudomonadati > Pseudomonadota > Betaproteobacteria > Burkholderiales > Comamonadaceae > Ramlibacter > Ramlibacter sp. MMS24-I3-19. The sequence continues at coordinate 522,226 of NZ_CP190017.1, forward strand.
GGACGACATGATCATCACCGCGGGCTACAACGTCGGCGGTCCGGAGGTCGAGGACGCGCTGCTTCGCCATCCCGCGGTCGCCGAGTGCGGCGTGATCGGCAAGCCGGACGAGGAGCGCGGGATGATCGTCAAGGCGTTCTGCGTGCTCAAGCCCGGGCACGCCGCGGGACCGGACATGGTGCGTGCGTTGCAGGAACACGTGAAGTCCACGATCGCGCCCTACAAGTACCCGCGCGAGATCGAGTTCGTGGCCGGCCTGCCGCGCACCGAGACCGGCAAGCTGCAGCGCTTCCGCCTGCGCCAGATGCAGGGCGCCTGAGCGCGACCGGGCCGGCGCGCCGGCGAACGGCTGGATAATGGCCGCATGCCCGCGTACTCGTTCGAGGCCCTGGATCCGCAGGGGCAGACCCGGCGCGGCCTGCTCGAGGCCGACACCGCCAAAGCCGCGCGCGGCCAGCTGCGCGCGCAATCGCTGATCCCGCTGCAGGTCACGCCGGTGGATGCCGGCGGGCCGGGCCGCGGCGCCGCGGTCAGTCGCTGGGGCCGGCGCGTGTTCAACGACACCCGCCTCACGGTGTGGACGCGCCAGATCGCCGGACTGGTCACCTCGGGCCTGCAGCTCGAGCGTGCACTCACGGCCCTGGCCGAAGAAACCGATCGCGAGGAAGAACGGCACCTGGTGGCCGCGCTGCGCGCCGAGGTCAATGCCGGATCGACGTTCGCCAATGCGCTGTCGCACTTCCCGCGCGAGTTCTCGGACATCTACATCGCGGTGGTCGGCGCCGGCGAGCAGAGCGGGGACCTCGGCATGGTGCTCGAGCGCCTGGCCGACGACCTGGAGAACCGGCAGGCCCTGCGCGCCCGGTTGATCGGCGCCGCCCTCTATCCGGCCATCGTCACCCTGGTCGCGGTCGTGATCGTGGTGTTCCTGGTCACCTACGTCGTGCCGCAGGTGGCCAGCGTCTTCGCCGGCACCAAGCGCGCCCTGCCCTTCCTCACGGTGGCCATGCTGGGCCTGAGTTCCTTCGTGCGCAACTGGGGCTGGCTGTTCCTGCTGGTCATCGTGGGCGCCTTCACGGTGCTGCGGGTGATGCTGCGCAACGAGGGGTTCCGCGAGCGGTTCGACGCGTCGTGGCTTCGATTGCCGCTGCTGGGCCGCATCTCGCGCGGCTACAACAGCGCGCAGTTCGGCAACACGCTCGCGATGCTCACGTCGGCCGGCGTGCCGATCCTGCGCGCGCTGCAGGCGGCTGCCCAGACCCTGAACAACCGAGCCATGCGCGCCGATGCGCTCGACGCGCTCGTGCTGGTGCGCGAAGGCGCACCGCTCGCGTCGGCCCTCGCCCAGAAGAAGCGCTTCCCGGGCCTGCTGTCGATGTTCGCGCGCCTGGGCGAGCAGACCGGCCAGCTGCCGTTGATGCTGCAGCGCGCCGCCACGCAGCTGGGCAACGAGGTCCAGCGCCGGGCGATGCAGCTCGCCACCGTGCTGGAGCCGCTGCTGATCGTCGGCATGGGCCTCATCGTCATGCTGATCGTGCTGGCGGTGCTGCTGCCCATCATCCAGCTCAACCAGCTGGTGCGCTGACATGAGCGTGTTTCCGGCCGACAAGCTGGTGGTGGCGATCTCCTCGCGGGCGCTGTTCAACTTCGAGGAGGAGAACCGCATCTTCGAGAGCGGCGATCCGCAGGCCTACATGGCGCTGCAGCTGCAGCGGCTCGACGAACCGGCGCGCCCGGGCATCGCCTTTTCGCTGATCAAGAAGCTGCTGGCCTTCAACGACGAGGCCACGCAGCGCGTCGAAGTGGTGATCCTCTCGCGCAACGACCCGGTCTCCGGCATGCGCATCTTCCGTTCGGGCAACGCCAATGCGATCAAGCTCGAGCGCGGCGTGTTCACCCAGGGCCGCCCGCCGTTCCGCTACCTCAAGCCGCTGCAGGCGCACCTGTTCCTCTCGGCCAACGCGGAAGACGTGCGCGAGGCACTGGCGGCAGGCCACCCTGCCGCGCGCGTGCTGACCGAGTCGACGCTCGCCGGCGCCAACTACCCGGACGAGGTGCGCATCGCCTTCGACGGCGACGCCGTGCTGTTCTCCGACGAAGCCGAGCGGGTGTTCCAGAGCCAGGGCCTGGACGCCTTCCAGCGGCACGAGAGCGACAAGGTTCTGCAACCCCTGCCTGAGGGGCCGTTCAAGCCGTTCCTCGAAGCCCTGCACCGCCTGCAGAACGCGGGCACGCCGGCCATGAAGATCCGCACCGCGCTGGTCACGGCGCGCAGTGCCCCGGCGCACGAGCGCGCGATCCGCACGCTCATGCAATGGAACATCCACGTCGACGAGGCGATGTTCCTCGGCGGCCTGCCCAAGGGTGAGTTCCTGCGCGAGTTCGAACCCGACTTCTTCTTCGACGACCAGACGCGGCACGTGGACCATGCCGCGCGCCACGTGCCGGCCGGCCACGTGTCCGGCGGCATCAGCAACACCTAAGGCTGCCTTCAGCGTCGGCCGCTAGCATGGTCCTCACTGGAGGTCCCATGTCCGTCGCATCCCGCCTTTCGGCCTCGGCCGCCACGACCCGCCGGGTCTGGGCGCTCACCGCGCCCTATTTCCGCTCCGAAGAAAGGTGGAAGGCCCGTGGGCTCCTCGCGGCCATCGTCGTGCTCAACCTGGCGGCGGTGTACGTGTCGGTGCGCATCACCAACTGGAACCGGGTGTTCTACGACGCCCTGCAGGCGCGCGACGCGCCGGTGTTCTGGCGGGAGGTCGGCGTGTTCGCCGTGCTCGCGTTCAGCTTCGTGCTGGTCGCGGTGTACCGGTTCTATCTCACCCAGCTGCTCGAGCTGCGCTGGCGCGCATGGCTCACGCGCAACTACCTGCAGCGCTGGCTGCAGCACCAGGCGTTCTACCGCATGGAGCTGGCCCGCTTCTCCGGCGAACGCGCCCCCGACAACCCGGACCAGCGGATCCAGGAGGACCTGCAGCTGTTCACCGAGTACAGCGTCTCCCTCAGCATGGGCCTGCTCAATGCGCTGGTGAGCCTGGCCAGCTTCATCGGGATCCTCTGGGCGTTGAGCGGCAGTTTCACTTTCCAGCTCGCCGGAGCGACGTACGCGATCCCGGGCTACATGGTGTGGGCGGCACTCGCGTACTGCATCGGCGGCAGCGCGATCACGCATGCGATCGGCCGCCCGCAGATCGGGCTGAACTTCCGGCAGCAACGCTTCGAGGCCGACTTCCGGCACCACATGGTGCGGGTGCGCGAATACAGCGAAGCCATTGCCCTGGACCGCGGCGAGCAGGTCGAGCGCGGGCAGCTGGAAGTGCGCTTCTCGCAGGTGCTGCTGAACTACCTGCAGCTGCTGCGGGCGCGCAAGAACCTCACCTGGTTCACCGCCTTTTTCGGCCAGGCCGCCGTGGTGTTCCCGCTGCTGCTCGCGGGACCTCGCTTCCTCAGTGGCGCGATCCAGCTCGGTGAGCTGATGCAGATCTCGTCCGCCTTCGGCGAGGTGCAGGACGCGCTGGCCTGGTTCGTCGACAACTACAGCGCGCTGGCGTCCTGGCGCGCGACGACGGACCGGCTCACGAGCTTCGAGGAAAGCGTGTCGGCGCAGGAGGGCCATGCGAGCGGTGTCGACCGCAGCGCCGGCGAGGAAGTCACCACGCGCGGGCTGGACCTGGCCTTGCCCTCGGGCGCCCTGCTGATGTCCGGCGTCGCGGTCAGCGCAGCACCCGGCGACCATGTGCTGCTGAAGGGACCGTCGGGGAGCGGCAAGTCGTCGCTGCTGCGCACCCTCGCAGGCATCTGGCCCTTCGCCCGCGGGCGCGTGACGATGCCGGACGATGCGATGGTCATTCCGCAGCAGCCCTACTTCCCGGACGGCAGGTTGCGCGACGCGCTCGCCTATCCCGAACCGGCTTCGCGTTACGGCGACGCCGCGCTGCGCCACGCGCTCGATGAAGCTCTGCTGCCGCAGCTGGCCGAGCGCCTGGACGACGAGGATGCATGGAGCCAGAAGCTGTCCGGCGGCGAACGCCAGCGCCTCGCGCTGGCACGCGTGTTCCTGAAGGACCCGCGCTGGGTGCTGGCCGACGAGGCCACCTCCGCGCTCGACGAGCCCGCCGAGAAGGCCTTGTACGCGCGACTGCTCGCGGGCATCGAGCGGCGCCAGGGCGGCCTGGTGTCGATCGGCCATCGCCCGGCACTTGCAGCTTTCCACAACAAGCGTTGGGACATCGCACCCGCCGGCGCTGGCACTCCCGCGGCGTTCGCGTTGCGCTCAGGCTGAAGCTGGGACCGGTCCGCGCGATTCACGACGCGCGATCCAGACCGTCGACGCGCAGATCACCGCGCCCCCGACCAGCGACCACTGGCTGGGCCAGTCGCCGAACGCCATCCAGCCCAGGAGGGCTGCCCACACCAGGTCGAGAAACTTGACCGACTGGGTGGCGGAGATGTCGGTCACGCTGAACGACCGCGTGAGGCAGTAGTGGCCCGTGCTGCCCAGCACGCCGCACAGCAGCACCAGCGCCCATTGACCCGCGGTCGGCCAATGCCAGTGCAGCACCGCCAGCGGCAGGCTGCACAGGGTGACGCTGATGGCCTGCCACACCACGATGACCGCCGCACGCTCGTAGCGCGTGAGCGCCTTCGTGATCAGGTACGACGCCGCGTACACCGGCGAGGAGGACAACATCACCAGCGCGTAGTAGCTGCCGCCGGTGAGCTGCGGACCGACCACCAGGAGCACGCCCGCGAAGCCGAGGGCGGCGGCCACCCACCGTTCCCACCGCATCGGCTCCTTCAGGACCAGCACCGCACCGAACATGATGAAGATCGGTGTCGTGAAGCCGATCGCGGTGGTGTCGGCAATGCTGATGTGCGGCAGCGCGAAGAACCACAGGTACAGGCCCACCGTGTGCACCCCGCCCCGCAGGAACTGGCCGCCGATGTTGCGCGGCACGTACGACCGCAGGCCGCTGCGCAGCACGATGGGCAGCATCACCAGGATGCCGGCCAGGTAGCGCAGGAACTGGGTCTCGAATGGATCGAGCTGCATCGCCAGCCCGCGCATCACGGTGTTGAGCAGGACGAACACCAGGCCGGAGGTGGCCGACCACATGAGCCCGCGCACGGTCGCCGGCAACCGGCCGGCGCGGCGGTGCGCGAGCGAGGCGCGCCGCATCCAGGGGTGCCGCTGCCAACTGCCAGGGCGTCCTTCAGCCGGCATCGGGTGTCTCCATGGCGGCAACTCTAGCCCAGGCCCGTGACTAGGATGGAACGGTCTTCAGGGCGGGGTGGAATTCCCCACCGGCGGTAGGCGGCGCAAGCCGCGAGCCCGCGAGCGCCCGGGCCGCCTTCGTGCGGCGCGGGGTCAGCAGACCCAGTCCGATGCTGGGGCCGACGGTGACAGTCCGGATGAAAGAAGATTCGCGAAGGCGCAAGCCTGCGCGATGTGCCGTCGTCCGCGTTCGCGCGCGGGCTGCGGCGTTCTTTGCGTGCCTTGGAGCGTTTTTGTTCTCAACCGACAGGAGCGTTTCATGACGACTGCAGTACCTTCCCCCACCGGGTCCGCCACGCCTTTGGCGCTGGCACCCATGCCCGAGGTGATCGAGGCGATCCGCACCGGCCGGCCCGTGCTGGTGCTCGACGACGTCGCCCGCGAGAACGAGGCGGACATCATCTGCGCGGCCGAGCGCATCACGCCGGCCGTGATGGCGTTGATGATCCGCGAGGGCAGCGGCATCGTGTGCCTGTGCATGCGGCCCGAGATGGCAAGCCGCCTGAGGCTGAAGCCGATGGTCGAGATCAACCGGTCGCGCTATGCGACGGCGTTCACGCAATCGATCGAGGCAGCACACGGCATCGGCTCCGGTGTGTCGGCCGCCGACCGCGTGCAGACCATCCAGTGCGCCTTGCGTTCGACGCTTGAACACGCCGAGATCGTCAGCCCCGGCCACGTGTTCCCGCTGGTGGCGCGCCCTGGCGGCGTGCTGGAACGCCAGGGCCACACCGAGGCGGCCGTCGACCTCGCGCAGATGGCCGGACTGGCTCCGGCCGGCGTGCTGTGCGAGCTGATGAACCCGGACGGGAGCATGGCGCGCGGCGACCAGGTCGCCGCGTTCGCGCGTGCACACCGCCTTGCCTGCACGACGGTCGAGGCGGTCGCCAGCTGGCGACGCCAGCACAGCCGCTGAGAGCCGGGCCTTCCGGCCGGGCGCCGCGTACGCGGCAGGGCTCCCGCAAGCTCGCGTCCGACAGCCCGGGGGGCTTGAAACCGACATCCGATGCCCTATCATTAGCACTCTCCGGACGCGAGTGCTAGCAGATGAGCTGGCCAGCGCTCCGCAGGTTATGAAGCGCTAACTTGCGTTGGCGCTTTTTGATGTCCCCATCGAGTTTCAAGACAAAGGAGATGCAATGAAGCTTCGCCCCCTGCACGACCGCGTGATCGTCAAGCGCCTGGAAAACGAGACCAAGACGGCCTCGGGCATCGTGATCCCCGACAACGCAGCCGAGAAGCCGGACCAAGGTGAAGTGCTTGCCGTCGACCCGGCCGCAAGAACGACAAGGGCGACCTCATTGCCCCGAACGTCAAGGTCGGCGACCGGGTCCTGTTCGGCAAGTACAGCGGCCAGACCGTCAAGGTCGATGGCGACGAACTGCTGGTGATGAAGGAAGACGACCTGTTCGCGGTCGTCGAGAAGAAGTAATCGCCCCTCCTCCCCTCAACTGAATTTCGGAGTCAAGACATGGCAGCAAAAGACGTGGTTTTCGGCGGCGACGCCCGCGCCCGCATGGTCGAAGGCGTGAACATCCTGGCCAACGCGGTCAAGGTGACCCTGGGCCCCAAGGGCCGCAACGTGGTGCTCGAGCGCTCGTTCGGCGCCCCCACCGTGACGAAGGACGGTGTCTCGGTCGCCAAGGAGATCGAGCTCAAGGACAAGCTCCAGAACATGGGCGCGCAGATGGTCAAGGAAGTCGCTTCCAAGACCAGCGACAACGCCGGTGACGGCACCACCACCGCCACCGTGCTGGCCCAAGCCATCGTGCGCGAGGGCATGAAGTACGTGGCCGCCGGCATGAACCCGATGGACCTCAAGCGCGGCATCGACAAGGCCGTCGTGGCCCTGACCGAGCAGCTGAAGAAGGCGTCCAAGCCCACCACGACCTCCAAGGAGATCGCGCAGGTCGGCTCCATCTCCGCCAACAGCGACGAGTCGATCGGCAAGATCATTGCCGACGCGATGGACAAGGTCGGCAAGGAAGGCGTGATCACCGTCGAGGACGGCAAGAGCCTGAACAACGAGCTGGACGTCGTCGAAGGCATGCAGTTCGACCGCGGCTACCTGTCGCCCTACTTCATCAACAACCCCGAGAAGCAGAGCGCGATCCTGGACAACCCGTTCGTGCTGCTGTTCGACAAGAAGATCAGCAACATCCGCGACCTGCTGCCCACGCTGGAGCAGGTAGCCAAGGCCGGCCGTCCGCTGCTGATCGTTGCGGAAGAAGTCGAAGGCGAAGCGCTGGCGACCCTGGTGGTCAACACCATCCGCGGCATCCTGAAGGTCGTGGCCGTCAAGGCGCCGGGCTTCGGTGACCGTCGCAAGGCGATGCTGGAAGACATCGCCATCCTGACCGGTGGCAAGGTGATCGCCGAGGAAGTGGGCTTGTCGCTCGAGAAGGTGACGCTGGCCGACCTGGGCCAGGCCAAGCGCATCGAAGTGGGCAAGGAAAACACCACCATCATCGACGGCTCCGGTGCCGCTGCCGACATCGAGGCGCGCGTCAAGCAGATCCGCGTCCAGATCGAGGAAGCGACCAGCGACTACGACCGCGAGAAGCTGCAGGAGCGCGTGGCCAAGCTGGCCGGCGGCGTTGCGGTGATCAAGGTCGGTGCCGCCACCGAAGTCGAGATGAAGGAGAAGAAGGCCCGCGTGGAAGACGCGCTGCACGCCACCCGGGCTGCCGTGGAAGAAGGCATCGTGGCTGGTGGTGGCGTCGCGCTGCTGCGTGCCAAGCAGGCTGCCGGCACGATCAAGGGCGACAACCCCGACCAGGAAGCCGGCATCAAGCTGGTGCTCAAGGCCATCGAAGCGCCGCTGCGCGAGATCGTCTACAACGCCGGCGGCGAAGCCTCCGTCGTGGTCAACGCGGTCCTGAATGGCAAGGGCAACTACGGCTTCAATGCCGCCAACGACACGTACGGCGACATGATCGAGATGGGCATCCTGGATCCCACCAAGGTCACCCGCACCGCACTGCAGAACGCCGCGTCCGTCGCGTCGCTGATGCTGACCACCGAAGCGATGGTCGCCGAGGCGCCGAAGGAAGAAGCGCCCGCGATGCCCGGCGGTGGCATGGGCGGCATGGGTGGCATGGGCGGCATGGACATGTAAGGTCCGCGCTGCATCGGGACGCAGCCGCGTCCCGCTGTGCCAGCAACAAAAAAGGCCGGGAGACATCCCGGCCTTTTTTGTGCGCGACGAGGTTCTTACTGCTGTCCCGGGGCCAGCGCGGGCTGCCCGCCACCCGTGGGCACCGGACCATACGCGTTGTCATGCGGTTCGCCGGGCTGGGCCGCGAAGAACAGCAGCACGAGGCCGCCCACGACGGGGATCAGCGCCAGAAGCAGGATCCAGCCACTCTTGCCCGTGTCGTGCATGCGCCGCGCACCCACGGCCAGTCCGGGCACGACGAGCGCCAGGAAGGCGACCAGCTCGATGAGGCCGTGGACGAAGCTGGTGACGACATACACCGCGAACTGGAACGCGAAGAACCACCAGAACTCCGGCCGCGCCGCGCGGCCACTGAAGTCGGCGTACTTGTTGAAGCAGGTCTTGACTGCGTGCTGGAACTCTTCCATGTGATCTCCTCTCGGGCCATGTGGCCCGGGCGGATGATAGGCGGCACGAAAGAGCTTGGCGAGCTCAGCTGGCCAGCCGCCGGATCAACATTGCGGTGGATGCATCCAGGCCCGCGGTGTCCCCGGAGGCGAGTCGCGGCGCGATGTCCCTGGCCAGCACCTTGCCGAGCTCGACGCCCCACTGGTCGAAGCTGTTGATGCCCCACAGCGCGCCGGCGCAGAACACGCGGTGCTCGTACAGCGCGATCAGCGCGCCGAGGCTTTGCGGCTCCAGCCGATCCAGCAACAGCATGGTGCTGGGCCGGTTGCCGGGGAAGTGCTTGTGGCCGCCCGGGTCCGCCTTGCCCTGCATCAAGGCCTGGGCCTGCGCCAGCACGTTGGCCAGCAGCTGCGGATGGTGTTCGCGCAGCGTGTGGGCAGGCTCCTTCACGGCGATGAACTCCACCGGGATCACGTCCGTGCCCTGGTGCAGCATCTGGAAGTACGCGTGCTGCCCATTGGTGCCCGGCTCGCCCCAGACCACCGGCGACGTGCCATAGGGCACCACCTGCCCCTCGCGGTCGACGCGCTTGCCGTTGCTCTCCATCTCCAGTTGCTGCAGGTACGCCGGCAGGCGCCGCAGCGCGCTGTGGTACGGCGCGACGGAGCGGCTGCCGAAGCCATGGAAGTTGCGGTACCAGAGGTCCAGCAGCGCCATTCGAGCCGGCAGGTTGCGCTCCAGCGGCTCGGTGCGGAAATGTCGGTCCATCGCATGCGCGCCGGCCAGCAGCGCGCGAAAGTTCTCCGCCCCGACAGCAATCGCGATCGGGAGGCCGATGGCGGACCACAACGAGTAGCGGCCGCCGACCCAGTCCCAGAAGCCGAACGTGCGCTCGATGCCGAAGTCGGCCGCTGCACCCACATTGGTGGTGAGTGCAGCGAAGTGACGTGCGATGTCGGTGCCGCCTTGCGACTGGAACCACTGCCGCGCCGAGCGCGCGTTGGTCATCGTCTCTAGCGTCGTAAAGGTCTTGGAGGCGATGAGGAACAGCGTGCTCCGTGGCTTCAGGCCGCGCAGCACGCCCGCGAGTTCGTGCCCGTCGACGTTCGACACGAAATGGAAGCGCCTTCCCGGCGCGACGAAGCTGTCGAGCGCCTGCACCGCCATCTGCGGGCCGAGGTCGGAACCGCCGATGCCGATGTTGACGACGTCCGTGATCTGCGAGTCGGCACGCACGGATTCCGCATAGGCCAGCATCGGCTCGAGCGTGCGATGCACCTCGGCCAGCTCCTGGGCTGGCCCTTCGCCGCCCTGTGGCGTGCGCAGCAGGAAGTGCATGACGGCGCGGCCTTCCGTCGCGTTGATCGGATCGCCGCGGAACATCGCATCACGCTGCGCCTCCAGCCCGCAGTCACGCGCCAGCTGCAGCAGCAGGTCCTCGGTGGCCGCATCGATGAGGTTCTTCGACATGTCGGCGAACACGAACGGCGCCTGCTGGCTGAAGCGCTGGACGCGCCCGGCGTCGTCGCGCAGCGCATGCCTGGCGTCGAACGACCGGCCCTCGGACGCGAAGCGTCGCTGCAGCGCACCCCAGGCGGCGGCCTGGTCGCACCGCGGGTGCATCTGGGTGGCCATCGGTCAGGCCTCCTTCATCAGGTGCTCGAGCTTGATCGCATCGGCGGCGAAGGCCCGGATGCCCTCGGCCAGCTTCTCGGTCGCCATCGCGTCCTCGTTCAGCGCGAAGCGAAAGCTGGCCTCGTCGAACTGCACGGGCGCGATGTCCATCGCCTTCGCGTGTGCAGGGTCGAGGGCGCGCGTGACGGGCGCCTCGGTGCCGGCGAGTTGCGCGAGCAGATCCGGGCTGATCGTGAGCAGGTCGCAACCGGCCAGTGCGAGGATCTGCCCCACGTTGCGGAAGCTGGCGCCCATGACCTCAGTGCGGATGCCGAAGTGCTTGTAGTGCAGGTAGATCTGCCGCACCGACTTCACGCCCGGGTCGTTGGCACCCGCATTGGCGGCTTCGTCCCAGGTTGCGCCGGCGCTCTTCTTGTACCAGTCGTAGATCCGGCCCACGAACGGTGAGATGAGCTGCACCTTGGCCTGCCCGCACGCCACCGCCTGGCAGAACGAGAACTGCAGCGTGAGATTGGTGTGGATGCCGCGCCGTTCCAGTTGCGCGGCAGCCTGGATACCTTCCCAGGTGGACGCAACCTTGATCAGCACGCGGTCGACGGGAACGCCCTCGGCCTGGTACAGCTCGATGATCCGCTCGCCGCGCGCGACGCTCGCTTCGGTGTTGAAGCTCAGGCGCGCGTCGACCTCGGTCGACACCCGGCCGGGGATGAGGGTCAGGATCTCGCGTCCGAAGCGCACCAGCAGCCGGTCCATGGTTTCGTCCAGCGGCTTGTTGCGGAACCGGGCCATGGTCTCCTTCAACAGCGGCGCGTACTCGGCCTTCTGCACCGCCTTCAGGATGAGTGATGGATTGGTGGTGGCATCCTGGGGATGGAACTGGGCCAGCTGGCGAAAGTCGCCGGTGTCCGCGACCACCGTCGTGTATTGCTTCAGTGCGTCGAGTTGGTTCATCGCTCGATTATCCCGGCCTGCGCTGCTCATCAAGGCAGCATGGAATCGCGGCAGAAGCGAGCCGATTACAGTAGGAGCCCTCTCGCTCCCACTTCTCCATGAGCTTCGACCTCGTCCTGTTCGGCGGCACCGGCGACCTTGCCTGGCGCAAGCTGATGCCCGCCCTGTTCCAGGCCTTCCGCCACGGTACCCTGCCCAAGGATGGACGCATCCTGGGCATCGCGCGCGACGACCTCACCAACGAGCAATACCGCCAGCTGATCCAGCAGCGCTTCGCCGGCGTCGAAGGCGCCAAGCGGCCGAGCCCGGAGGAGTTCGCCCGGTTCGCCGAGTTGCTGCACTTCCAGCGCCTGGACCTGTCCAGGCCGGGTGACTACGGCCGGCTCAAGGACCGTCTGGCGCAGCGCAACGCGGACGTGGTGCTCATGTACCTGGCCACCGCGCCCAGCCTGTTCGCCACCGTCTGCGAGCAGCTTGCTGCCGCCGGCCTGAGCACGCCGCAGACCCGCATCGTGCTGGAGAAGCCGCTCGGGCACGACCTCGCCTCCAACCGCGAGATCAACGACACGGTGCGCAAGGCCTTCCGCGAGGAGCAGGTCTTCCGCATCGACCACTACCTGGGCAAGCCGTCGGTGCAGAACCTGTTCGCCCTGCGATTCGGCAATGCCTTGTTCGAGCCGCTGTGGCGGCGCGAGAACATCGCCAACATCCAGGTCACGATCGCGGAGGACCTCGGCGTCGAGAAGCGTGGCGCGTTCTACGACAGCACCGGCGCGCTGCGCGACATGGTGCAGAACCACGCCCTGCAGCTGGTCTGCGCCCTGGCCATGGAGCCGCCGATCAGCGCCGACGCGGACGCCATCCGGGACGAGAAGCTGAAGGTGCTGCGCTCGCTGCGTCCCTGGACGCCCGAAGCCATCACGCAATTCGCGATCCGCGGCCAGTACGGCCCGGGCACCGTAGGCGGCGAGCCCGTGCCCGGCTACCGTGACGAGCCCGGCGTGTCGCCCCAGAGCACGACCGAGACCTTCGTGGCGCTGCGGGCCGTGATCGCCAACTGGCGCTGGGCCGGCGTGCCGTTCTACATCCGCACGGGCAAGCGGCTCGCCGCCCGCGACGCCCACATCGTCGTCAATTTCCGCGCGGCACCGCACGCGATCTTCCGCACGCCGCTCGGGGCGGCCAACCGCCTGGTGATCAACCTGCAGCCCCGCGATGGCCTGGAACTGCACCTGCTGGCGCAAGGCCAGGACGACCGGCGCCACTCGCAGTCGCTCACGCCGGTGCACCTCGACCTGGACTTCGACAAGCGCTTCGGCGCCGAGCGCGTGGGTGCGTACGAGCGGCTGCTACTGGACGTGATCGACGGCCGGCTGAACCTCTTCGTGCGCAGCGACGAACAGGAGGCGGCGTGGCGCTGGGTCGAGCCCTTGCTCGATGCCTGGCAGGGCAACGATGCGGACCTGCGCCCGTACGCCGCCGGTAGTTGGGGACCGAGCGCCGCCAGCGCGATGATCGCGCGCGACGGCTACTGCTGGAGCGAAGAGCTGTAGGCTGGCCGGGCCGCCCTAGATGCGGCCTTCCTCGACGGCGTGGCAGGCCACGCGCACGCCACGCAACGGCAGCAGCTGTGGCCGCTCGACGCGGCAGCGTTCGTTGGCATGCGGGCAGCGTGGATTGAAGGCGCAGCCCATCGGGGGACTCAGCGGATTCGGCACTTCGCCCTGCACCGGCGTGCGTGCGCGTCCCGTGTCGTGCATCGCCGGGATCGCATCGAGCAGCATGCGCGTGTAAGGATGCTGCGGGTTGCCGAACAGCTGATGCTTCCCCGCGAGTTCGACCACCCGGCCCAGGTACATCACGCCGACCTGGTCACTCACATGGCGCACGACGGCGAGGTTGTGCGAGATGAACAGATAAGTGAGCCCCTGCCTGCGCTGCAGGTCCTTCATGATGTTCAGCACCTGCGCCTGCACGCTCACGTCGAGCGCACTGGTGGGTTCGTCGCACACCAGGAACTCCGGCTCAGTGGCCAGCGCGCGGGCGATCGAGATGCGCTGGCGCTGGCCGCCGGAGAACTGGTGCGGGTACTTGGTCATGTCCTGCGCCGACAGCCCCACGCCTTGCAGCAACCGTGCCACGCGCTCGCGCAACGTCGCGGCGTCGCGCTCGATCCCGTGCTCGTGCAGCGGCTCGGCGACGATGCGGTCCACGGTCCAGCGCGGATTAAGGCTCGCGTAGGGGTCCTGGAAGATCATCTGGATGCGCCGGCGCAGCGCCCTGCTCTGGGAGGACCGGTACGCCACATGCGCGTCCTGGCCATTGAACGAGAAGCTGCCGCGCGAGGGCTCGTACAGGCCGACCAGCAGGCGCGCCACCGTGCTCTTGCCGCAGCCCGACTCCCCGACCAGGGCCAGGGTCTGTCCGCGCGCGATCTCGAAGCTGACACCGTCCACCGCGTGCAGCAACTGGCGCGGCCTGCGCTCCAGCACGCGATTGAGCCAGGGCGCGGAGACGTCGAAGGACTTCGCGAGATCGCGCGCCTGCACCAGCGGCGCCGATCCCTCTGCTGGCGAGGCCGCCCGGATCTCGTCGGCTTTGGCGCTCAAGACGATGCTCCGGCGTGTGCGTCGTGCAACCAGCAGGCGGCGCGCGTCGCTCCCGCAGCCATCAGGTCCGGGCGTTCGCGCGTGCAGCGATCGAACGCGCGCGGACACCGCGGGTTGTAGGCGCAGCCGGGCGGGATCGCGTTGAGCCGCGGCATCGAGCCGTCGATCTGGTTCAGGCGTTCGCGATCGCTGGTCATGTCGGGGATCGAGGCCATCAGGCCGAGGGTGTACGGGTGCGCCGGCTGGTGGATGACTTCGCGCACGGGCCCGATCTCGGCGATGCGGCCGGCGTACATGACGGCCACCCGATCGCATGTCTCGGCGATCACGCCCATGTCGTGCGTGATCAGCAGGACGGCCGCGTGGTGTTCGCGGCAGACGCGCTTGAGCAACTGGATGATCTGGGCCTGGATCGAGACGTCGAGCGCCGTGGTCGGTTCGTCCGCGACGATCAGCTTCGGTTCGGCGGCCAGGGCAAGCGCGATCACCACGCGCTGGCGCATGCCGCCCGAGAACTGGTGCGGGTAGTGGTCGATGCGCTGCGCGGGCGCCGGGATGCCGGTGTCCTCCAGCAGGGCGATGGCGCGCTGTCGTGCCTCGGCCGCACTGACCGGCAGGTGGGCCCGGATCGTTTCGACCAATTGCCGCCCCACCGTGTACAGCGGGTTGAGCGAGGTGAGCGGGTCCTGGAAGATCGCGCCGATCTTGCGACCGCGGATGTGGCGCATGCGGTCGGCAGACAGCTGGTCGATGCGCTGTCCCTCGAGCATGATCTGTCCCGAGGCGACACGTCCAGGCGGCTCGAGCAGGCCGATGATGGACGCGCCTGTCAGGCTCTTGCCGGCTCCCGATTCGCCCACCACGCCCAGGATTTCGCCCGGCGCGATGGAAAAGGAGATGCCATCCAGCGCACGGAGCGTGCCGCGCCGGCCGGGGAATTCGACCACGAGGTCCTGGACGTCGAGAAGGTTCATGACAGCGCTAGCGCAGGCGCGGATTCAGCGCATCGCGCAGCCAGTCGCCCAGAAGGTTGATCGACAGGGCGATCAGCACCAGCATCACGCCGGGAAAGACGGTGATCCACCACTCGCCGGAGAAGAGGTAATCGTTGCCGATGCGGATCAAGGTTCCCAGCGAGGGTTGAGTGGGAGGTACGCCGACGCCGAGGAACGACAGGGTCGCCTCGGTGATGATCGCGGTGGCCACGTGGATGGTG
The DNA here is from genome assembly GCF_050320135.1 of Ramlibacter sp. MMS24-I3-19. Classification (NCBI taxonomy): domain Bacteria; kingdom Pseudomonadati; phylum Pseudomonadota; class Betaproteobacteria; order Burkholderiales; family Comamonadaceae; genus Ramlibacter; species Ramlibacter sp. MMS24-I3-19. Next base: position 537,477 of record NZ_CP190017.1, read on the forward strand.
GCAAGCACCAGCACCGGACCGGTGACGTTGGGCAGGACATGGCGGAACATGATCCGCATCGGGGCCACGCCGGTGACGCGCGCCGCCTGCACGTATTCCTTGCCGCGCTCCACCAACGTCGAGCCGCGCACGGTGCGTGCGTACTGCACCCACCCTGTGAGCGTGATCGCGAGGATCAGCACGCCGAACGCCACGCTCGTGTGGGCGTTGGGGAACAACGCCCTGCCGACGCCAGCGATCAGCAGCGCCACCAGGATTGCCGGGAAACTGAGCATCACGTCGCACAGGCGCATGATGGAGCTGTCCACCCAGCCACCGCGGAATCCCGCCAGCAGTCCGAGGGCCACGCCGATCACCATCGACAGCACCACCGACGCCAGGCCCACGACGAGGGAAATGCGGGCTCCGAACATCAGCGTGGACAGGATGTCGCGGCCCTGGTCGTCCGTGCCCAGCAGGTAGCTGGCGTTGCCCTCGGCGCGCCAGGCGGGCGGCAGCCGCGCGTCGGACAGCACGAGCGTCGTCAGGTCGAACGGGTTGTGCGGCGCCACCCAGTTGGCGAACACGGCGCAGAACACGCAGACGAATGCGATGGCCGCCGCCGCGATGGCGATCGGGGAGGTCCTGAAGCTGTAGCCGATGTCGCTGTCGAGCCAGCGGGCGAGGGTCTGTCGCATGGGGAATCGGGCGGTCCGCGGCTGCGCGGGCCGCCCTCAGCGGATTACTTCTTGATGCTGATCCACTTGAAGAACATGAAGTTGTCGGCCAGTTGAACCAGGTCGACCTTCTTGCTCATCCCCCACGCCAGTGCCTGCTGGTGCAGCGGGATGTGGCCGACGTCGGCGGCGTGGATCTCGATGCCTTCCTTGATCATGGCCATGCGCTTGGCCTTGTCGGTTTCCGACTGCACCGCGCGCGTCAGCTGGTCGAACTTGGGATTGCAATAGCTGCCCAGGTTGAACTGCCCGGTGCCCTTGTCGTCGGGGCAGGCCATGAGCGCATTCATCGCGTTGTGCGCGTCGTAGGTGGTCGGCGTCCAGCCCAGCATGTAGAAGCTGGTGTCGCGACGCAGGATCTTGGGGAAGTAGGTGCCCTTGGTCTCGGCGGCGAGATTGATCTTCACGCCGATGCGCGCGAGGTTCTGCGCCACCGCCTGGCAGATCCGCGCGTCGTTGACGTAGCGGTCGTTCGGGCAGTTCATCGTCACCTCGAAGCCCTGCGCGTAGCCCGCTTCGGCCAGCAGTTTCTTGGCGGCTTCGGGGTCGTACGGCAGTCGCTTGTTCAATTCGGGCACGAACCCGTTGATGCCCGGCCCCCACATCTCGGCGGTGGGCTTGGAGGCGCCGCGCATCACGGTCTTCTGGATGCCGTCGATGTCGATGGCCTGGTAGAAGGCCTGGCGCACGCGCTTGTCCTTGAACGGGTTCTTGCCCTTCACGCTGGAATACAGGAGCTCGTCGCGCTTCTGGTCCATGCCCAGGAAGATGGTGCGCAGCTCGGGTCCGTCACGACCTTGGCCGTCGGCGAAGCCTTGATGCGCTCGATGTCCTGCACTGGCACCGGCTCCATCACGTCGACCTCGCCCGACAGCAACGCGGCAACGCGCGTGGCGTCATTGCCGATGGGGGTGAAGATCACCTCCTGCACGTTGCCGTCGATCTTGCCCCAGTAGTTGCCGTTGCGGACGAAGGTGGTGCGCACGTTGGGCTGGCGCTCGCGAAGGCGGAACGGGCCGGTGCCGTTGGCGCGGAAGGACGCTGCGTTCTCGATGCCCTTGCGACGGTCGACCGGTCTCGTGGCCTGGTTCTCCTCGCACCACTTCTTGCTCAGGATGTAGGTGTTGGACAGCTGGTCCGGCAGGATGGGAAACGGCGTCTTGGTCTCGATGTCGACGACGTAGTCGCTGACCTTGCGCACTTCCTTGATGTCGTTGACGTTGCTCTTGAGGTCCGAGCCCTCGCCCGCCACCCGCGCCAGCGAGAACACCACGTCGTCGGCGGTGAACGGCTTGCCGTCATGGAACTGCACGTTCTTGCGCAGCTCGAAGCGCCACACCGTCGGCGAGACCTGCTTCCACGACGTGGCCAGTGCGGGCGTCAGGGCCAGGCTCTTGTCGCGCCCCACGAGCGGCTCGTAGACATTGCCGGTGACCGAGAGCTGCAGCGATTCGTTCAGCGAATGCGGGTCCATCGACAGGGCGTCGCCCTGGTTGGCGATGCGCACGGTCTGCGCCCCGGCGAGGCTGGCAAAGGCGCACAGGATGGCTGCGCAGAGCAGGGTCTTGGTTCTCATCGGCGTTCTCCTAGTGGTGAGCGGCTGCAGGATCAGGCCGCGGCGAGCGGCAAGGCTTGTTCGACCAGGCTGGCGTTCAGCGCCGAACCCAGGGGCAGGATGTCGTCGTTGAAGTCGTAGCGCGGGTTGTGCAGCATGCAGCTGCCTTCGCCGCCCTGGCCGATGCGCAGGTACGCGCCCGGCTTGACCTGCAGCATGAACGAGAAGTCCTCGGCGCCCATGCTCGGCTCCAGGTCGCGGACGACATGGTCGGCGCCGACGAGGGACTCGGCCACGTCGGCGGCGAATTCCGCTTCCGCCGCGCTGTTGGTGGTGGCCGGATAGACCCGCTCGTACTTCACCGACGCCGTCGCCCCGAAGCCCAGGGCGATGGCGCTGCACAGCTCCGTGAGGCGCCGCTCCACCAGCTCCTGCACGTCGGACGTGAAGGTGCGCACCGTGCCCACCAGCACCGCCTTGCCGGGAATCACGCTCATGGCATGCACGTCGCCCGCCTGCATGGCGCAGAGGCTCACGACGGCTCCGTCGATGGGTCGCACATTGCGCGACACGATGGATTGCGCGGACGTGATGATGTGGGCCGCCACGAGCACCGGGTCGACGGCCAGGTAGGGATGCGCGCCGTGGCCGCCCTTGCCAGTGATCTCGATCGTCACCTTGTCCGCGGCGGCCATCATCGGGCCGGGGTTGAGACCGATGGCGCCGGGCTTGAGCCCCGGCCAGTTGTGCATCCCGTAGACAGCCTCGACGGGGAAGCGATCGAAGAGGCCGTCCTCGATCATTGCCTTCGCACCGGCGAAGCCTTCCTCACCGGGCTGGAAGATGACCACGGCCGTGCCGTCGAAGTTGCGCGTATCCGCGAGATATCGCGCCGCGCCCACCAGCATCGCGGTGTGCCCGTCATGGCCGCAGCCATGCATCATCCCGTTCTTCGCCGACTTCCAGGCGAACTCGTTGTCCTCGGCCATGGTCAGGGCGTCCATGTCGGCGCGCAGGCCGAGCAGCCGGCCACTGTTCGTCTGGCGACCGCGGATGACGCCCACGACGCCGGTCTTCCCGATCCCCTGGTGGATTTCGTCGACGCCGCACACGCGCAGCGCCTCGACCACGCGGCTGGCGGTGTAGACCTCCTCGAACCCCAGTTCCGGATGCGCGTGCAGGTCGCGCCGGAACGCGGTGAGTTCGGGGTGGAACCTGGCGATGTGGGCGAAGGCGCGGCCGTTGGCCTTGAGGCGGGCGCCGCCGGCAGTGGCAAGCATCAGAGTCCTTTGGCGCTGCTCAGGCGCAGGCGCGGATCGACAGCCAGATAGAGCAGGTCGACCACGAGATTGATCACGACGAAGATGAGGGCGATCAGGCACAGGTACGCCGCCATGATGGGAATGTCAGCGAACGTGACGGCCTGGATGAACAGCAGCCCCATGCCAGGCCACTGGAAGACGGTCTCGGTGATGATGGCAAACGCGATCAACCCTCCGAGCTGCAGGCCGGTGATGGTCATCACCGGCACCAAGGTGTTCTTCAGGGCGTGCCCGAAGTGGACGGTGCGTTCGGGCAGCCCGCGGGCGCGCGCGAACTTGATGTAGTCGGTGCGCAGCACCTCCAGCATCTCGGCCCGCACCAGCCGCATGATCAAGGTGAGCTGGAAGATCGCCAGCGTCACGGACGGCAGCACGATGTGCATCCAGCCGTCGCGGCTGAGCAGACCCGTGGTCCACCATCCGAGCTGCACCGTTTCGCCGCGCCCGAAACTGGGGAACCAGCCCAGGATGACGGCGAACACCAGGATCAACAGGATCCCGATCAGGAACGTCGGCAGCGACACCCCGAGCAGGGAGATCACCATGAACAGGTGGCTGAGCGCGCTGTTCCTGCGCAGCGCGGCGTAGACCCCCATCGGAATGCCCATCACTAGGGCCAGCACCGCTGCGACGAGCGACAGTTCCAACGTCGCGGGGAAGCGCTCGCCGATCAATCGCGACACCTTGGCCCCTTGGCGTAGGCTGAGTCCGAACTCTCCCTGCGCGGCGTTCACGAGGAAGTGCCAGAACTGCACGAAGAAGGGCTGGTCGAGACCGAGGTCCGCCCGCATCTGGCGGATCTGCTCGGGGCGGGCGTCCTGTCCGAGGAGGAACACGACCGGATCGCCCACGTACTGGAACAGCAGGAATGCGATGAACGCCACGACGACCATGACGATCACGGCCTGAAGCAAGCGTCGGAGGAGAAAGGCGAGCATCGGGTGGCGTGCGGCGCAACGATGCTAGCAGAGCAAGCCACGGGCCAGCCCCGGGCAAACACGTGGGCCCGCAAAGCAGCGGGCCAAAAAGCCGCCCGAAGGCGGCTTTTCAAGTTTCTTATTGTCTTCGGCTGGTGAGCCAGCCTTGCAATTAGAAGCTGTGGCGAATGCCCAGGTCGTAGCCGGTCGAGTGCGCGCCGAGCGCCGGAGCAGCAGCGGCACCGTTGAACACGGACACGGCGGACGTCGAGTTGTTCTGCACGCGGGCGATCGTGGTGTAGACCGCGGTGCGCTTGGACAGGTTGTGCACATAACCCAGGGCGTACTTGCGTGCGCGCGGGTCGGTACCGGCACCGGCGTAGTCCGTGGTGTACTGCGACGCGGCGAACTTCAGGACGCCGGCACCGATGGGAGCGGTAGCGCCCAGCAGGTAACCCTTGCCCTTGGCGCTGCCGCCGCCCACGCCGGCCAGTGCGTCGGCCTTGTCACGCGACGCTTGGGCCATCAGGGTCATGAAGCCGAAGTTCCACGAACCGGCGATGTTGGTCGCACGGGTCGAGCCGGCCGGCTGCGCGCCGCCAGTGACGGAAGTCGCCGTCGCCAGGGCGGTCACCAGCGAGTACGACGTACGGCCAGAAGCGATCGCGACGTTGACCGGGCCAGCGGCGTAGCCGAAGCGGAAGGCGGTACCGTTGCCGTCGCCGGAGTTGGCCACGGTGCTGGAGTTCTCGCCACGATAGTGCTGGATCTGGCCGTAGAAGCCACCCAGGTTGCCGGGCAGGAAGTAGCCGATGGTGTTCGAAGCACGCACCGAGGTCGGGCCGCTGACGTTCAGGGACGTCATCAGGTTCGTGCCGACACCCACGGTGCCGTACGGATCGAACACGGTCAGGTTCCAGAATTGCGGGGTGTAGTCACGACCCAGGCGGATCTCACCGAAGCCGCCAGCCAGGCTGACGGTCGAACGGCGGTTGAACACCAGGCCCGTGCCGTTCTGGGCGCGGGCGTTGCGGCCGGCTTCGCCACCGCCAGATGCAAACGCGCTGGTCGCTGCGAACTGGTTGTTCGTGCTCAGGGTCTGGCCGGTGCCGTCGTCGTTGTTCACGCCGGCCTCGAGCCAGAAGGAGGCGGACATGCCACCGCCGAGGTCTTCCGTGCCACGGAAGCCAAGGCGCGAGCTGCTCTCGCCCGAGTTGTGCAGGCGGGTCACCGAACCACCGCCGGCGCCGCCGTTGGACACGCGCTGGATGGTGGCGTCAACGATACCGAACAGGGTGACCGACGACTGGGCGGAGGCGGTGCCGGCGGCAGCCAGCACGGCGAGAGCAATCAGGCTCTTTTTCATTGCAAGTTTCTCCAAGGTTAAACAGAGGGCTCCGGTGCGAAGGGGCTCACCAAATGCAGGCACTCTTGTGCTCCCGCCGGATCCCCGGGCCAACCTCCTTTTGGGAAGTTGTTGCTATTGCACCAGACGGACTTTTCTTTCGCAAAGTATTTAGCCCGCGCCGGGCGTATTCGTTGCACGAGGACAACATGCCGAACCGCTGAGTGGGAGACGCGCAACACCCTTCCGCCAGCCTCATCTGAAAGTGCGGATCGGCCTTGACGGCGCTTGTCGAAGCCTCCTCGTAAACTGCCTCCCCATGGACCGCCTGCTGGGGGCCGCCGACGGCGCGCTCCGAACCCTCTTCGCTCCTCCCCGCGGCGCCCGGCCGTGTCCCGTGATTCCCGCTGACGAGACCGTGCTCACGCCAGAAGAGCGGCGCGAGTCGGCCAGCCTGATGCGTGTGAACCACGTGGGCGAGATCTGCGCGCAGGCGCTCTACACCGCGCAAGCGGCGGCTACGCGCGACCCGGTCCTGCGCACGCACTTCGAGCGCGCTGCGCGCGAGGAGACCGACCACCTCGCATGGACGCGCGCGCGGCTGGACCAACTGGGTGCACGCCCTTCGCTGCTCAATCCGCTCTGGTACGCGGGCGCGTTCGCACTCGGCGTCGTGGCAGGCCGCTTCGGCGATCGCGTGAGCCTCGGATTCGTGGTCGAGACCGAACGCCAGGTGGAGACGCACCTCGAGTCGCACCTGGAGCGATTGCCTGCGGCCGATCACGCCTCACGCGCCGTGGTGGCCCAGATGAAAGCGGACGAAGCCGCCCATGCCGCGCAGGCGCTGGCCCAAGGCGCAGCTGAACTGCCCGCGCTGGCCAAGGGCCTCATGCGTGCGGCCGCCAAGGTGATGACGACCACGGCCCACGTGGTCTGATCAGCCCTCGCGCACCTCGAAGCTGGTGGTGATCTCGGCCGTCTTCGCAAGCATGATGGTCGCCGAGCAGTACTTGTCGTGGCTCATGGCCACGGCACGCTCCACGGCGCTTGCCGGCACCCCCTTGCCCGTCACCGTGAAGTGCAGGTGGATCTTCGTGAACACCTTCGGATCCACGGGCGCGCGCTCGGCCGTGAGCTTGACGCTGCAGCCCGAGACGGCGTGCCGTCCCCGCTTGAGGATCAGCACCACGTCATAGGCCGTGCAGCCGCCCGTGCCTGCCAGAACGGTCTCCATCGGGCGCGGCGCGAGATTGAGCCCGCCGTTCTCCGGGCGCGCTTCGTCGGGCGCACCATCCATGGCCAGGACATGGCCGCTTCCCGTTTCGGCCACGAAGCCCATGCCGGACCGCGTGCCGGCGGCCCCGGTCCAACTCACCGTGCATTCCATCTTTGTCGTCCTTGCCTTGCCGCGGATGAGCTTGGCGTGAAGTAGTGCCGCCCAACGCGGCGGAGGACTTGCTGCGTCGCAGCATTTCACCGTTATACTGGTGTTGCAGCATAACCAAACGGTTGTGCCCCGATTGTCTCCTCCACCTTCCCTTTGGTGGATTTGGCCTCCGGACCGCAAGGTCTGGGGGCCTTTTCTGTCCGGCGCAGCCCGACCGTTGCGGAGCGCGCCTTCTAGGATCGCGCCCATGACCAAATCCCTGAAGCCGGCCGACTACCTCAAGAAGATCCTCACGGCACGGGTGTACGACGTCGCCAGCGAGACGCCGCTCGAGACTGCCAAGGCACTCAGTCGGCGGCTGCACAACAAGGTCCTGCTGAAGCGGGAAGACCAGCAGCCGGTCTTCAGCTTCAAGCTGCGCGGCGCCTACAACCGCATGGTGCAGCTCTCGGCCGAGGAACTGGCACGCGGAGTGATCTGCGCATCGGCGGGCAACCACGCACAAGGCGTGGCGATGGCGGCGCACCGGTTGGGAACCCGCGCCGTGATCGTCATGCCTGTCACGACGCCCAGCGTCAAGGTCGACGCGGTCAAGGCGCTCGGCGGCGAAGTCGTGCTGCACGGGGACAGCTATTCCGACGCGTATGCCCGGGCCGTGGCGCTGCGCGATGAGGGCGGCCTCACCTTCATCCACCCCTTCGACGATCCCGACGTGATCGCGGGCCAGGGAACGATCGCGATGGAGATGCTCCGCCAGCAGCAGGGGCCGTTGCACGCGGTCTTCGTTGCCATCGGCGGCGGCGGCCTGGTCTCGGGCGTGGCCAACTACATCAAGGCCGTGCGGCCCGAAGTGAAGGTGATCGGCGTGCAGATGAACGACTCCGACGCGATGCTGCAATCGGTGCAGGCGCGCAAGCGCGTCACGCTGCCCGATGTCGGCCTGTTCTCCGATGGCACTGCCGTCAAGCTGGTGGGCGAGGAGACCTTCCGCATCGCACGGGAGCTGGTGGACGAGTTCATCACCGTCGACACCGACGCCGTGTGCGCCGCGATCAAGGACGTATTCGTCGACACCCGCAGCATCGTCGAACCCGCAGGGGCGCTGGCCGTCGCAGCCATCAAGCAGTACGTGGCGCAGCACAAGACACGGGGCGAGACCTACGCGGCGATCCTGTGCGGCGCCAACATGAACTTCGACCGCCTGCGATTCGTCGCCGAGCGCGCCGAAGTCGGCGAGGAGCGCGAGGCCCTGCTGGCGGTCACCATCCCCGAGGAGCGCGGCAGCTTCCGACGCTTCTGCGAGTTGATCGGATCCCTGCCCGGCGGTCCGCGCAACGTGACCGAATTCAACTACCGCATCAGCGACTCGCGGCAGGCGCACGTCTTCGTCGACCTGGCCACGCATGGCAAGGGCGAGTCCGCGCGCATCGCTGCCAACTTCACGCGCCATGGCTTCGAAGCACTGGACCTGACGCACGACGAGCTCGCGAAGGAGCACCTGCGGCACATGGTGGGCGGCCATTCGCCGCTGGCGCAGGACGAGCGGCTGCTGCGCTTCGTCTTTCCCGAGCGACCGGGCGCCTTGATGAAGTTCCTGTCGATGCTGCGGCCGACCTGGAACATCACGCTGTTCCACTACCGGAACCAAGGTGCCGACTACGGACGGATCCTGGTCGGCCTGCAGGTACCGCCAGCGGACGATGCAGCGTTCGGCGCGTTCCTGGACACGCTGGGCTACCCCTTCGTCGACGAGACCGCCAACCCGGCGTATCGGCTGTTCCTGCGCAGCTGAGGGCGCGCCAACCGCTCAGTGCTGCTGCGGCGGCAGTTCGAGGGTCACGACGGGCGGGCCATCCGGCGTTGCGGCCAGGACCGCGCGCCGCGCCTGCACGGATTGCAGGACCAGCCCTTCGTCCACGCTGCTGCCGACGCGGAACGGCTTGGGCGCACGCCCGTCGATCGCGATCAGCGCGGCCCCTTGCTGCGAGCGGGCGGCGACCACGCCGACGAGGCTGAATCGACTGGACAGAGGCGCTGCGGCCGGGGCAGCTGGCCCGCTGCCCTGCACATGCCCCAGCAAGCGCGCCACCGCCGCCGGATCCGCCGCCAGCGGGGGACGCACCGCTGCTGGAGCGACCCCGAGTGTGTTGGGGTTGCCGAGCTTCAAGCCCCAGGCAATGGCACTCGCACCAGCGACGGCCCATAGAACGAACGTCGTCCCACGGACGGTCCAGTTGTTGCTGTCCCTCATGCGCACCATGCGACGATTATCATTGATCGCTTTCCCATCGCGACCCCCCATGAAGCTCTTCCGTTCCCTCGGCCGCAGCGCGCAGGCCGGCTTCACCCTCATCGAGCTGATGGTGGTGCTGGTCATCATCGGCGTGCTCGCGGCGCTGATCGTTCCCAACGTGCTGGACCGCGCCGACGATGCTCGCGCGACCGCCGCCCGCACCGACGTCAACAACCTGATGCAGGCGCTGAAGCTCTACCGCCTGGACAACCAGCGCTATCCGACCGCCGAGCAGGGCCTGCAGGCCTTGGTCACGCGTCCTTCGGCACCGCCGGTGCCGCCGAACTGGAAGCCGTACCTCGACAAGCTCCCGGCGGATCCGTGGGGCCGGCCCTACCAGTACCTCAATCCCGGCGTGAAGGGCGAGATCGACGTGATGTCGTTCGGTGCCGACGGCCAGCCGGGTGGCGAGGGCAAGAATGCCGACATCGGTTCCTGGCAGTAGTGCAACTGCCGCCCCTTCACGCCTGCGGGCGTCCGGCTTCACGCTGATCGAGTTGATGGTGGTGGTGGCGATCATCGCCATCGCCACGGCCGGCGTCAGCTTCGCCATCCGCGACAGCGCCGCGGCGCAGCTCGATCGCGAGGCGCAGCGGCTGTCCGCCCTGTTCGAGTCGGCGCGCGCCCAGTCGCGCACCAGCGGCGTCGCTGTCGTGTGGCACCCGGTGGACGGCGGATTCCGCTTCGACGGGCTGCCCGACAAGGCACTGCCCGACCACTGGCTGAGCAGCGGCACTTACGTGCAGGGCGGCCCGGCGATCGTGCTCGGGCCGGAACCGATCATCGGTCGCCAGTCCGTGGTGATTGCCTCCACGGCCGTGCCCCAGCGAAGCCTGCGCATCGAGACCGACGGACTGCGGCCGTTCACCGTCACCGAGCCCACCCCATGACCCGTCGGCCGCAGCGCGGCTTCACGCTGATCGAGGTCCTCGTCGCCCTTGGCATCGTCGCCATCGCGCTGACCGCCGGCCTGCAGGCGACCACGGCGCTCACCAACAACGCCCAGCGCCAGTCCAGCGTGCTGCTGGCCCAGCTGTGCGCCGAGAACGAACTCGTGAGGGTGCGGCTCGCGCGCCAGTTGCCGGGTGTCGGCGAGCAGCGCGTGGGCTGCCGGCAGGGCAACACCGACTTCGAAGTCGCGGTGGTGGTGGCACCGACGCCCAACCCGAACTTCCTGCGCGTGGACACCCAGGTGTTCGACGCCGGCTCGGCGGTGCTGCGCATCTCCACCGTGGTTGGACGGTACTGAAGATGCGGCGCCCGCAATCCGGCTTCACGCTCGTCGAACTGCTGGTCGCGCTGTTCGCACTGTCGCTGTTGGCGATGCTCAGCTGGCGTGGCATCGACGGCATGGTGAAGGCTCGCGAGCAGACCCGTGTGCGCGCCGACGAAGTCCAGGCGCTGCAGGTCGGACTGGCGCAATGGGCCGCGGATCTCGATGCCTTGGTGACGGTCCCGCAAATGAGTGCCGTCGACTGGAACGGGCGTGTGTTCCGGCTCTTGCGCGAAGCACCGGGCGACCCGGCGCGTGGGGTCGTCGTGGTTGGATGGAGCCGCCGCGTGGACGCGGCCGGCAGCCGCTGGATGCGCTGGCAGTCGCCGCCAGCCCTCACGCGTGGGCAACTGGACGACGCCTGGCGCCTGGCCGATGCGTGGGCCCAGAACAGTGGCACGGCCGCTGGCGCCGACGAGGTCGCAATCACCGGATTGCTGGACTGGCAGATCTTCTACTACCGCAGCGATGCCTGGACCAATCCGCTCTCCAGCGACACGACCAACACGACAACCGCCAGCACGCCGCTGACGACGTCGGGCACGCCAACCCCGACGGTGACGCGAGCAGCAGTCACGCCCGACGGCATCCGCATCGTGCTGACGCTGGCTCCGGGGCAGACCATCAGCGGTGACCTCACGCGCGACTGGGTGCGGCCCACGGTCGGGGGGCGGCGCTCATGAGACGTGCAGAGCGCGGGGCGGCGCTGCTGGTGGCGATGCTGATCGTCACGCTGGTGGCCACCTTCGCCGCAGCGGCCCTGTGGCAGCAGTGGCGCACCGTGGAGGTTGAAGCGGCCGAACGTTCGCGGATGCAGGCCGGCTGGGTGCTCACGGGCGCCCTCGACTGGTCGCGCCTGATCATTCGAGAGGATTCACGCACGGGCGGTGCGGACCACCTCGCCGAACCCTGGGCGGTGCCGCTGCAGGAGGCGCGGCTGTCGACATTCCTCGCGGCGGACCGCAATGCGGACACCAGCGGCGCCGCCGATGACACCTTTCTGTCGGGATCGATCACCGATGCACAGGGGCTGCTGAACCTCGCGAACCTGGTCGAAGGCGGCAGCCTCTCCCGCACCGGCATGCGCAGCTTCCAGCGCCTGTTCGCCCTCCTCGGCCTGCCGCAGTCGCAGCTGCAGCAACTGGCCGAGAACATGCGCTTGGCCAATGACATCAGCACAGACAACCAGTCCGCCAGCCAGGCGCCGCTGATGCCGCAGCGGGCCGACCAGATGGCGTGGCTGGGCGTGTCGCCAGCCACCGTCACGGCCCTCCTTCCCTACGTGACGATCCTTCCGATCGGACGCACGGCGATCAACCTGAATACCGCGCCGGCGGAAGTCATCTACGCAGCAGTGGACGGGCTCACGCTCGCCGAGGCCCAGGAGATGGTGGCCCGCCGCGCGCAGGCGCCATTCCGCACCCGGCAGGAAGCCACGCAGCTGATGCCGCAGCATACGGCCGCGCTGAACGAGGGCACGGTCGACGTCGCGACGCGCTTCTTCGAAGTGCGAGGCAGGCTGCGCATCGACCGCATGGTGATCGAGGAACGTTCGCTGTTGCAGCGCGATGGCCTGGACGTCAAGACGGTCTGGCGCGAACGCGGCGTCGTCGACCCCTCGTCCGTCGCGCAGGCGCAGGCACAGGGCAATCGCTGACAAACACTCCACGGCTGAGTTGCGGGCTTTCTACAATGCCCGTCACATGAGTTCGCTGTTCGTCCTCCTGCCGCGATCGACGGCCACCGCGTCCACCGAGTTCGAGTACCTGCTGTCGCCCGATGGCCGCAGCGTCTCGGCACACGCGAACGCGCAGGCCGCATTGCTGCCGGCACCGGCTGGCGCGGGCAGCGAGACCGTCGTCATCGTTCCCGCGGCGGCGATGTCGTGGCAGCGCGTCGAACTTCCCAAGGGCACGGGCCCGCGTTCGCCGCGACTGCGCGCCGTGCTCGAAGGCCTGCTGGAGGACCGCCTCCTCGACGAACTCGAGGACCTGCACTTCGCGCTCGAACCGGGCGCAACGCCCGAGCAGCCCGCGTGGGTCGCCGTGTGCGACCGGACCCGCCTGCGCGCCGCCCTGCAGGTGCTGGAATCCGCGGGACGCCCCGTGTCACGCGTGGTGCCCGAGTTCGCGCCCGAGGGCGATCCGGTCCTGTATGCGCTGGGCGATCCCGACAACGCCCATCTGGTGTGCGCCGGCAGGCAGGGCGTGCTGGCCGTTCCCCTGTCGGCCGCATCTCTGGGGCTTCTGCCACCCAACCTGCCTGACTCCACGCCCGTGGTCGCAGAACCAGCCGTCGCCGCGCTGGCCGAGCAGTTGTTGCGACACGAGCCGCGCTTGCAGCCGCCAGGCGAGCGGCTGCTCGGGGCGGCGCAGACGCGGTGGGATCTCGCGCAGCTCGAGTTCGAGAGCAGCGGACGCAAGCGCGCCTTCAAGAAGCTCTCCACCGGCTGGGCCGGGCTGCTGCGCGCACCGCAATGGCGTCCGGCGCGATGGGGTGCGGTCGCCCTCGTGGCTGTGCAGCTGATTGGCCTGAATGCGTGGGCCTGGAAGGAGCGCAACGCGCTCGCCGCCAAGCGCGAGGCGAGCCGCACGTTGCTGACGCAGACGTTCCCCAATGTGCGCGCGATCGTCGATCCACCGCAGCAGATGGAACGTGAAGTGGCCGCGTTGCGGCAGGTCGCCGGCGGCATCTCCACTCGCGACCTGGAAGCCATGCTGGGCGCCCTCGCCAGCGCGTTGCCGCCGGGGCGCAGTGCCACGAGCGTCGAGTACTCCGGCACCGAGTTGCGCGTGCGCGGCATCGCGACGTCGGAAGCGCAGGCACAGCCGCTGCTGATGGCGCTGCGCAGCCGCGGCTATTCGGGCGCGCTGCAGGGCGACGTGCTGGTGGTGCGGCCGGAGGACCGTCCATGAAGATGCCGGAGCGCATGTCCCAGAGCTGGCGCGGCCTGGCGCCTCGCGAAAAGCTGCTCGCCTCGGGCGCTGCGGTAGTGGTGCTGGTCGCATTGGTGTGGTGGGTGTTGATCGGGCCGGCACTGGCCGTCCTGCGGACTTCGGAATCCCAGCACCGCGAGCTGGACGCCCAGCTCGCGCACATGCGGGCCTTGCAGCAGCAGGCCCGCGCGCTGCAGGGCCAGCCCAAGCAGGGCCACGACGAGTCGCTGCATGCACTGGAAGACGCCGTGCGCCAGCGCCTCGGAACAACCGCACGCACCACCGTCGCAGGCGATCGCGTGACGCTCACGCTCGCCGGCACGCCGCCGGACGCGCTCGCCACGTGGCTGGCCGAGGCGCGCACCAATGCGCGCGCCCTGCCCGCGGAGGCCCGGCTCACGCGCGCCGCCAGCGGTGGCTGGGACGGAACGCTCGTGCTCACCCTGCCGGCCCGCTAGCCCGCAAGCAGACGCCGTGCGACGCGCCACCTCCTTCCCGCGTTCCGACGTGCCCTGGCGCTGGGCCGTCCTGGGCGCCTGCATCGGCGGCCTCCTTGCGCTGGTGCTGTTCGCACCCGCGCGCTGGCTCACGTCACGCGTGGCCGCCGCCACCGGCGGACAGGTGCTGCTGCTCGATGCTCGCGGCACCGTCTGGACCGGCTCTGCGCAATTCGTGCTGACCGGCGGCTCGGGCAGCAACGATGCGGCCGCCCTTCCGACCCGCGTGGACTGGCGCCTGGGGCCCTCGTTCACAGGGCTCCGGTTGCACCTGTCCAGCGCCTGTTGCACGCCGCAGCCCCTGGCCATGTCCATCGGCCTGGGGCTGGGCAGCACCCGGGTCGACGTGGTGAATGCGACTTCGCGCTGGCCGGCGGCCATCCTCGCGGGGCTTGGCACGCCGTGGAACACCCTGCAACTCGAAGGCGACCTGGACCTGCGCACCCAGGACCTGAAGCTGCGCTGGGCCGCGGGCCGGCTGCAGGTCGATGGCAGCGCCGAACTGACGGCCGAAGGCGTGGCCTCGCGCCTGTCGACGGTGCGCCCCATGGGGAGCTACCGGCTGACGCTGACCGGCGGCCCGGTACCCGCACTGCAACTGACCACGGTCGGCGGCGCCCTGCAGCTCAAGGGCAGCGGCCAGTGGGTGGGTTCACGCCTGCGGTTCACCGGCGAGGCCAGTGCGGCGCCGGACCGCGAGACCGCCCTGGCCAACCTGCTGAACATCATCGGCCGCCGCAATGGCGCGCGCTCCATCATCACCATAGGCTCACCGTCATGAACTTCCGACCTGCACTGCTTTCCCTGCTGGCCGCCGCGGCGGTGATGGCCACGGGCCCCGCACAGGCCCAGCGATCGCGCGAGCCCGTGACGCTGAACTTCGCCAATGCCGACATCGAGGCCGTGGCGCGCACGATGGCCACCATCACCGGCCGCAACATCGTGGTCGACCCGCGGGTGAAGGGCACGATCACGTTGAGCACCGAACGCCCCGTGCCGCCGCAGCAAGCCTTCGACCAGTTCGTGTCGACACTGCGCCTGTCCGGCTTCACGGTGGTCGATTCCGGCGGGCTGCTCAAGGTGGTGCCGGAGGCCGACGCCAAGCTGCAGGGCGGCACGGTGTCGGTGGGCAAGGCGCCTGCAGGCTCAGGGATCGTCACGCAGATCTTCCGCCTGAACTACGAGACCGCGGCCAACCTGGTGCCGATCCTGCGGCCGCTGATCACGCCGAACAACACGATCAACGTGAACCCCGGCACCAACTCGCTGGTGATCACCGACTACGCCGACAACCTGCAGCGCCTCGGTCGCATCATCTCGGCGCTCGACGTCTCCAACTCCACCGACGTCGAGGTCGTGCCGCTGAAGAACGGGCTGGCTTCCGACCTGGCGCCCGTGGTGCAGCGGCTGGTCGACGCGGGCGGCGCCACGCCCACCGCGGCACAAGGGCAGGTGGACACGGCCACGCGCACCACCGTCATCGCCGAGCCCCGCAGCAACAGCCTGATCGTGCGTGCTTCCAATCCGGCCCGCATGAATCTTGTCCGCACGGTCATCGAGCGGCTCGACCAGCCGGGCGCGCAGAGCGCATCGGGCAACATCTACGTGGTCTACCTGAAGAACGCCGATGCGACCCGCCTGGCCACCACGCTGCGCGCGGCGCTGGCAGCGACGGCGACCGGTACCACCGGTGCGTTCACGGGCGGCGGAGCCACCTCGATTCCTACCGCAGGCCAGGCGTCGACGCTGCCCACCACGGCGGCCACGGCGGCAGGCGGAACCAGTGCGCAGGCCGCAGCCGCGGCCCAGCCCCTGGCCCAGCCTTCCACCGGCGGACAGATCCAGGCCGATCCGGCCACCAATTCGCTGATCATCACGGCGCCCGAGCCGCAGTACCGGCAACTGCGCGCCGTGATCGACCGGCTCGACGAACGCCGGGCGCAGGTGTTCATCGAGAGCCTGATCGTCGAGGTCAATGCCAACAAGGCGGCCGAATTCGGCGTGCAGTGGCAGAACGTGCTGGGCAACCAGAACTCCAGCCGCATCGGCCTGCTGGGCACCAACTTCACGATCGGCGGCCAGAACATCCTGAGCCTGAACACACAGGGCGGCACCACGCCCACGCTGCCGTCCAGCGGCTTCAACGTCGGCTTCGTCCGCAACCTCGGCGGCACTTACGTGCTGGGCGCGCTGGCCCGGTTCCTGGAGACGAACGCCGACGGCAACACGCTCTCGACGCCGAACCTGGTGACCCTGGACAACGAGGAAGCCCGCATCGTCATCGGCCAGAACGTGCCCTTCATCACGGGCCAGTTCACCAACACCGGCGCCACCAACGGCGCCGTCAATCCGTTCCAGACCATCGAGCGGCGCGATGTCGGCCTGACGCTCCGGGTGCGGCCGCAGATCAACGAGAACGGCACGGTGAAGCTGCAGATCTTCCAGGAGGTCTCCAGCGTCGACCAGGCGTCGGTGAACTCGGCCACCGGCCTGATCACCAACAAGCGCTCGATCGAGTCCAACGTGTTGGTGGATGACGGCGCCGTCATCATGCTCGGCGGCCTTCTCCAGGACGAATACGCTGGCAACCAGCAGAAGATTCCGGGCCTGGGCGACGTGCCCGTGCTCGGCAACCTCTTCAAGGCCGAGACCCGCAGCCGCAACAAGACCAACCTGATGGTGTTCATGCGGCCCATCGTGCTACGCGACGGTGCGGAGAGCGATGAACTTTCGCTCGATCGCTACGATCTGATGCGGACCAAGCAGCAGGCTGCACAGCCGCGCAACAGCGTGGTGGTCCCGATCAACGAGTCGCCCGTGCTGCCTGCGCCAGCTTCGCGGACGCCGGCCCCGGCTCGTGCCACGCCTCCCGGCCCGCCGGTCCCGAACGAAGCGGCACCGCCCAACACCAACACCCGCTGAGACACCGATCCCGATGCGCTATCCGCTTCCCTACAGCTTCGCCCGCAGCCACCAGCTGCTGCTCGAGGACGACGGCCAAGCCGTGACCCTCTGGCACGCGGGAGCACCCGCGCCCGGCGCCTGGAGCGAAGTGATGCGCAAGTTCCAGGTGCGCGGCCTGCAGCAGCTCGACCCGGCCGCGCTGGCGCAGCGCATCACGGCGGCCTACGCGCAGGGCGAATCGAGCGCCGCCACCGTGGTCAGCGAGGTGCAGAACGACGCCGACCTGTCGCGCATGATGCAGGAGCTGCCCGCGGTGGAGGACTTGCTGGAGACCAGCGACGACGCACCCATCATCCGCATGCTCAACGCCCTGCTCACGCAGGCGGCGCGCGACGGTGCGAGCGACATCCACATCGAGCCCTATGAGCGGCACTCGTCGGTGCGATTCCGCGTCGATGGCACCCTGCGCGAGGTGGTTCAACCCAATCGCGCATTGCACGCCGCGCTGATCTCGCGCCTGAAGATCATGGCGGACCTGGACATCGCCGAGAAGCGCCTGCCGCAGGACGGGCGCATCTCGCTGCGCATCGGTACCCGCGCGGTCGACGTGCGCGTGTCCACGCTGCCCAGCGCGCACGGCGAACGCGCCGTGCTGCGCCTGCTGGACAAGAGCGAGAACAAGCTGAGTCTCGAGTCGGTCGGCATGACCGGCGACACGCTGCACCGCTTCCTGCAGCTGATCACGCAGCCACACGGGATCATCCTGGTCACGGGTCCCACCGGCTCGGGCAAGACCACGACGCTCTATGCGGCGCTGTCGCGGCTGGACGCCGGCACCAGCAACATCATGACCGTGGAGAACCCGATCGAGTACGAGCTGCCCGGCATCGGCCAGACCCAGGTCAACGAGAAGATCGATCTCGATTTCGCCAAGGCGCTGCGGGCCATCCTCCGCCAGGACCCGGACGTGATCATGATCGGTGAGATCCGTGACCACGAGACCGCGCAGATCGCCATCCAGGCTTCGCTCACCGGCCACCTGGTGCTTGCCACCCTGCACACCAACGACGCGTCCAGCGCCGTCACGCGCCTGACCGACATGGGCGTCGAGCCGTTCCTTCTCAGCTCCTCGCTGCTGGGCGTGTTGGCGCAGCGCCTCGTGCGCAAGCTCTGTCCGGTGTGCCACGGCTCCGGGTGCGCCGAGTGCGCGCAGAGCGGCTACCAGGGCCGCACGGGCGTGTTCGAGCTGATGGTGGCCGACGACACCATCCGGGCCATGGTCCACAACCGGGCCTCGGAGGCCGACATCCGCGCGGCGGCCATGTCGGCCGGCATGACCCTGATGCGCGACGACGGCGAACGGCTGGTGCGCGAGGGCATCACCTCCCGCGAGGAGCTGCTGCGCGTCACGCGCGATTAGGCAGCTGCGCGGCCGGGTCGCGACTCCACCCGTTCGGGCACGCTGGGCCTGCCGGGCAGTTCCACAGGTGGTGGCGTCCTTCCACCCTCGGAGGGCGGCGCCTTCGGCTTGCCATCACCCGGCTGCGGATCGGGGTTGTTCACCGGCGGCACCGAGTCGGGCGCCGGCACGTCGGACGTGCGGATCGCGCTCATGGCTGGCGCCTCCTGCCGTCGGTGATGCCGGGCCCTTCGTCGACGACCGGGTCGGCTTCCTCGTCCTCGATGTCGGCGGCCATGCGTTCCGGATGTTCGGGCAGGCCCGGGCGATGCGCGATGTCGGGCGTGCCATCGTCGCTGCGCGCCTTGGGTCCTGGCTGCGGGATCTGCTGCGATTCGGGCACGCGCTGCATGTCGCGCGGGTCCGGCGTGGTATCGGTCGGGCACATGACATTCCTCCTGGCACGGCGACGTGTCCTCATGCTGGGCACAGGACTTGGCCTGCACACCCGGCAGGGGCCGGCCCTTGTTGTCAGTCCGCGCCGACAGGTGGTCCCCGGCAGGAACGTCATGCGTGAAAGCCTATGCTCGGCGGCATGGTTTCTCTCGCTCCCCTGCATCTCCTGCTCGCACTGGCCGTGGTGGCGGTGTGGGGCACCAATTTCGTCGTCATCAAGACCGCGCTGCACGACCTGCCGCCCCTGCTGTTCGCAACCTTGCGCTTCCTGCTGGCACTGCTGCCCGCGGCCTTCTTCCTGCCGCGGCCGCGCGTTCCGCTGGGCAACCTGGCCGGGTACGGGCTGCTGATCGGCGCGGGCCAGTTCGGCTTGCTCTACATCGCGGTGAACGGCCGCATCTCGCCCGGGCTCGCATCGCTCGTGGTGCAGACGCAGGTGTTTTTTACCATTGGCCTGTCGATCTGGCTGGCCGGCGAGCGGGTCCGCATGTTCCAGCTGGCGGCGGTTGCCATTGCCGCTGCGGGTCTCGGGGTCGTGGCCCTGCACACGGATGCCACCACCACCTGGGGCGGCCTGCTGCTCGTGCTGGGTGCAGCGCTGTCCTGGTCGGGCGGCAATATCCTGACCAAGCAGGCCGGCAGCATCAACATGCTGGCCTATGTGGTGTGGTCCAGCGCGTTCTCGGTGCCGGTGCTGTTCGCGCTGTCGCTGGGGTTCGAGGGCTCGGACCGGATCGCCCGCAGCATCTCGCAGGCTGGAATAGGCACATGGCTGGCGGTCGCCTGGCAGGCGTGGGGCAACACCCTGTTCGGTTATGCCGCATGGAGCTGGCTGCTAGCCCGCTACCCCGCCGCTGCAGTCACGCCCATGGCATTGCTGGTGCCGGTGTTCGGCATGGGCGCCTCGGCCGCGTGGCTGCACGAGCCGTTGCCCGTCTGGAAATTGGTTGCCGCAGCTTTCGTCATGGCCGGCCTGGCGCTCAACGTGCTCTGGCCACGGATGCGCGCTCGGAAGGTGTCGCGTGTATCGGACTTGTAAATGCGGCAGTCGCCGTGAATTGCAGCGTCGCTCGCATGCGACGCAAGACTGTCACCACGCCTGCGCCGCTTGCTGCCGGATGAGGCCGATCGCTAGACTGACGATGGGCTCGATCCTGAGCTCCAACATCCTAGATAGGGGAACAAGAATGAAACTGATCGCGATCGCCGCTGCCACTTCCGCCATGCTCCTGGCAGGTGGCGCCCAGGCACAGATGGCCCGGTCCGCAACCACCGGCACCGCCTACGGCGAACTGGGCTATGCCCAGCTGAAGATCAACGACACGGGCACCAGCGTCAAGCCCGGCCTGCTGCGCGGCATCGTCGGCTACAACTTCAACGACTTCCTGGCCGTTGAAGGCATGCTCGGCTTCGGCGTGCGCAAGGACAGCACCACGACCACCGTCGGCGGCGTGCCCGTGAATGTCGAAGGCGACGTGCGCCACATCGTCGGCGTGTACGTCAAGCCGAAGGTCACCGTGGGCGACGGTTTCGAGCTGTTCGGCCGCCTGGGGTATGCCGACACGCGCCTGCGCGCCACGGCTTCCGTTCCGGGCGCCAGCGCAACGGACACCAGCAGCGACGGCAGCTTCTCGTACGGCATCGGCGGCAACTTCAACGTGTCGCCGCGCGCGTATGTCGGGGTCGACTATATGCGCTACTACAAGAAGGACGACACCAAGATCGACGGCGTGTCGTTCAACGTCGGCTATCGCTTCTGATCGTCGCCTGACCTGATGGAATGCCCGCCTCGGCGGGCATTTTTCATTGGTGGGCGGCTGTCGACGGCGCGGGAGCCGCAAAAGTGAAACGCCCCAGAACCCGAATCGGGCGCTGGGGCGCATGAAGACTGGTGGCCTGGGGCGGAACGCAACTCTCGTCCGCCTGCCTTACAAATCAAGGACTTAGCGGAAAGGTGCTGCGCGGTTACTGCGCCGGTTACTGCACCTCCTCGGCGCTGGCCGGCAAACCGCCCCGGGCTCGCCTTCGACAAGCCACGGCGGGAGTCTACTTGGCACGCACGACAACGCCAAGCGCGTCGTTCCCACTGCCTGCGCTGCGATCGCACGTTGCATGCAACGGGCACCTGCGGCACTTACGCACACCCGCCTACCGCTCGTCAACCGCGCAGACGTTTCCGCTGCGCCTCCAGTTGGGCCAGCAGCAATTCAATCTCGCGCAGTTCGCGCTCCGGATCGATGATTGCCCCCGCCTTGTCGAGGTCGTAGATCTCCTCGCTTTGGGGTCTTGACGTGGCGATGTCCAAGCCCACCTCGGTCGAGCGGGCTCGGATCGCTTGTTCCAAAGCCAGCCTTCCGCTTTCATTCCCGTGCTGGATGAAGACCAGCTTGCCGGCAGCGCACGGATTTCCATCCGACTGACCGATGGTCCAGTTCACCAGCCCGGCCTGGTCTGCGTGTGCCGAGTACCCCTCCAGCCGCGTGATGGATGCCCTCACCTCCCGTTCCTTGAGAGTGGGACCGTCCGGCCACTCAAGCGAAGCCGACAGGCGCTGGCGCTCGCTTTCAGGCAGATTCGCCAGCGCCAGCAGCTTGCCTCCGATGGTGCGGGGAGCACAAAAGCCTGCGAGAGCGACCGTGTTGCGCACATCGCCCAGAAGCTTGGGCAGCCAGTGCGCGGCGGGACCGCCGTCGCAGGTCCCCGAACTGAGCACGAGAACGCCGGGCGTAGCCTCCAGCGCGCCAGCGAGTTCCGCGCGCCCCATCGGGGCCCGAACGATTCCACGCCATGACCTCGCCAGGTCATTTCCGCGCAGACGGATGTCGACTCCCTCCCCGGCACGGTGGCCTAGGGTTTCGCCGCAGATCTGCAGGGCCCGTTTGATGTCGTCGGGGCACGCTCCATCCAACCCAAACCACGTGAACATCTGTTTGCCCATCCACAAAGGACGTACCTTTCCCTTTCGGCCGTTGCTCTCCGTGCGCTCGAGGGCATTGAGCACAACGCGATGGATCTTCCGGGCCGTGGGGGAATCCAGAAAGACAGGGAGGGAGCCATAGCGCTGCGGGTATTCGGCGGCCAGCCAGTGAAGATCGAAAAGGACGTCCTGAGTCCTTCCAAAGGCGAACGCCGGGATCACGAGAGTGCCGCCGTCCTCTAGCGTCCGATCGAGCAGCTGAGCGAGGCGCTGTCGCCGCATCGTTGGTCTGGTCTGCGCCCGATCGCGCACCGTCGCGCCGTATGTGGATTCCACAACGGCGAAGTCATGCGGCCAGACCCCCATGCGGTGGCGCAGGAAGGGCAGCGCCTCCGTGTCCTCCTCGTTAGGGCCCAAGTCACCTGAAAAAAGGATGCTGCGCTGGTCCGTTGCCTTCGGCGCTCCCCAGTAGACGGCCACAGAGACCGCGCCGACGACATGAGCGGACCGGTAGAACCAGAGGAACAGGTCCTGCCCTGCGGGGTGGAACTTACCAAATAGCTGGCCGGCGCCCGGCTCGTGCCACTGAATAAGGTCAACGTCTTCCGGGGCGTACCCAAGGTCGGAGAGCTTGGCGGCATCCTTTAGTAGCAAGGTGGCAAGCGCTGCGGTCTCACGAGTGCAGAACACCCTCCCCTGGAAACCGCGCTTGTATAGGGCGGGCAGCAGGCCGCAGTGGTCCACGTGCGCGTGTGTCAGCACCACAAACTGGATCTGACCGGGATCGAACGGCCACTCACTCCGATTCCATTGCGCTGCGGTGGCCTCGCCCTGCTGCATTCCGCAGTCGATCAGAAAATTCCAGCCCTTTTTCTCGTCCCACATCCAAGTGCAGGAGCCGGTGACCTTGCCAACGGGACCTAGAAATCGCACTTTCATCCATCACCTCCAAACAGTTTTGAGGTCCCGAGGATTGCCCGCGCCGTCGCCTGTTGCAATGGCACAGCAATGCAATGCATCGATGCATCGTTCATTGCATTGTTCGAGCGTCATCCGCTAGTCTCGGGACATGCAGACCTTCAAGCCGATTGCGTCCGCCCTCTCCCGTGGCAACTACTCGTCAAACGACCAGCTTGCCCGCCGGCTAATAGAAGCCTCGCGTCAGCTTGACTGGCCATCAGCCCGTTCGCTGGGGGCAAAGATCGGAGAGATCGACCTCGGGCGACGTGGCTGGTGGCTGAAACGGCCGGAGCACGGCGAGGCACTGGCTGCGCTCCTGCAAGTGCCCGCCATTGACCTCGGACTGCACGCTCACGAGCCCGTGGATGCGCATGCCTTCAGTCGGTTTCCCGAGTTGCCACCGCTGAAGTTGCGTCAGGAGCGGCCATGTCGCCTCGCCGCGCCCTGGCGCTTGGGAACGGATTTCCAAGGCAAGCCATACGGGGAGAGCTGGGATGACCTGGCCCTTTGGTTCGAACCGGATTCCCGCGCTGCCCAGCGGCCCGACCGAACCGTGCACTGGCTGCACGTACCGCCCGGGACCGGCCTCAACCTCCTGTGGGAGTGGCTGGAGAGCCGTGGGCGTGGCGAGTACCTGAGGGTCGAAACGCTGTCCGAATGCAGTCGACGGTTTCTCGAAATGAGGCCTTTTGCCGTCCGTGTCGACCGCGAAGACGCGCAGGACGTGCATGTGCTCGCATCCCGTGAGCTGGATTTGCCCGTACTCGTCGTCGCTCCCTTTCCGGTTCCAGCTCTGCCCGCAGCTGAACGGGCCGCCGCACACACCTTCGCCACTTGGGAATTCTTCGAGGCAGATCGTCTGCAGCGCCGCAGCATGGCATTGACCAACCCGGACGATCGCAGCGAAGGCATCCAAAGATACGAGTGGCGGCTTCTTACCGACTGGCAGGACACGCTGCTTCTGTGGGTGGAGCGGCGCATCGGAGCGGCAACGAACGAAACTCTTCTGAGCGCTTCCGGTGTCCGCCGCTGGATGAGTGGGTTCAGCACCGAATTCGATGCGCTTCGTCCAGCAGACTTGATGGCCATCTGCCATCTGTGCCACAGCATTCCGGAGAGGTCCCTACCCCCGGCGGGAGCGCCCGATGCAGGAACGCGACTGCTGCGTCACCTCACCGGTCTCAATCCTCATCGCGCCAATCAGTTCTCGCGCTTGGTGCGGGCGTCCCTGACAGACCGTCGTAGCCCTTGGAGGAGCCAGTTGCCCGGCGACACTTGGCTGCAGTTTCTGGGAGCGTCAGGAGCGGCGCCCGCAGATGCCGAAGCTGTCAACGCCATCGCAGATGCCCCGTCCAAGGCTGCACGTCGGCAGCTGGCAGCCGAAGTGCTCGCCGCGGCCGAAAGCAGGTCGCTCGCAGGTCTGCAAGCCAACCGGCTGCTTATGGAGATGGAGGCAGATCAATACGCCCTGCAGCCGGCGTTCCTCGCCGATTTGGTGGCGCGCGATCAGATCCTGCAACTGGTCAGCAGCGCGGAAATCGACCGGTGGGCTGCGCTGTGCTTCGATGCATCCCGCCGGCGGTTGGTGGACGCCGCTCTGCGGGTCACCCCGTTTAAGACATTGCTGCAGGTGCAGGAGCAAGTTCTGAGCATGGCGCCAGGCAATCCGCTGGCCATCGCTGCGGCAGAAGCGTTGTTCTTCGCGGTCGGCAACTTGGCCGCACGTGGTGTCCCGGTGCCTCGCTCTCTGCACAGCATCGCGGGACGTGTGCTTCCAAGCCTGCAAAGGGACGATTTCTCCGGCCCTTCGTTCTGGACGAGGCCTGCAGAGACGAGGGATCAAGCGTGCGAGCATCTGTCGGTCATGTGGATATGGAGCCTGATGGCCGACCCGCCACTCGCCGCAGTTCCTCCGCACTGGGGTTGGCACTTCCCCGCCTGGCCGGGTGATCGGTCTGACCCCCCGGTGTTTGATCTACTCTTCATGGCGGCAGACCCCTTCGGCGCGCGAACGCATGCACCCCTGCTGGACGTGGCGGAGCGGGTGGTCACGTCGCTCAAGGGGGGCACTGATGCGCCCCCAGCGTTCCTCGCTCCGCTTCTTCTCGCTCGCGCGGTGCGCGAAGACAGGCCCGCTCCGTCCGAGTGGCTGGAAGCGGTCGTGGGGAAGAGCGAGGTCGAAGATTTCTTTCTTCAGCGTGTGGCGGGCCAGCCGGCACCTGGTTGGCTCCTCCCTGTGTACCTGAGCGCCGCAGCCCGCAGCCAAGGGGACGTCGGCGCCTGGCGTTTCCTGTACTCACCCATCCGGCAGTGGGTGCTGCGAAGCATCTCCGCAGAAGAGGCGGATCGGGTCCTCGACGAGCAGCACCGTCACCTGCTCTGGTCGACACCTTCCATGCTTCCGCCGCACCTGCGCAGTTGGCTACTTCTACGCGCCGAACCTCGCAAACAAGACACGGCCGTCCGCGCCACCATCGCCTTGATCGGTGCCGGCGAAGTAGAAGCGCTTGAGCGATGGCTTGCCGATGCCTGGTTCGGTCCGCAAGCGGCAAAGCGCATGTGGTCGGTCGCGCCTAGCATCGCTGCGGCTCACATGAGTCGCCAAGACGCAGCCGACGAAGCACAAGTGCACCTATTGATGGCAGCACCGTCCGACCACCTTGCCTCGGTTGTTCGCCTGCTACGTGAGAAACCGAACCTGCTCGACTCCTCCCAACTCGCGCTCTGGGCAGTCGAGACCGCTTCGCGAGCGGGCCCGCTGGCGGAAGATGTTCTCGGGCTTGCAACTGGATGGTGTGAATCCTAGGTCTCACCCGACGATCAACTGCCTACACTTGCCCGATCTACCGAGGGATATTTCTTCAACATGAGCGGTCGTGAGCGGGACTGGTTTGCAAGGCTTACAGGCTTTCGCGAAAGGGGGTATGAGGAGACGCAGCCAATGCTGCGAGTTCAGAGCGATCGACTGCTGCATGCCGACGGAGAACGCAGCTGGGGAATGGGCCACCTGGAGACGCCGACCCTCGCAGAGTTGCGCGAGCGGGTCCGAGCCCTCCAGCCCGGGTCCGAACGCCTCAAGGTCTCTATTGTTCGAGGTACCGTACAGGAGCTCCATGCCTCACCTCCACATCGACACGCGCTGTTTCAGGCTGCCAGTCAGTTCAATCTGCTGGAGATGGTCAGCCAAGACGTCTCGCCCGAGGACGGTGTGGCCCGCTACGAGCATGACGCCACTCAAGGGCCCGCGTGCGCCATAGCCGCTGGTGCGGGGACAATCTTCAGAAACTACCTGGCTGATCTTCCGGACGGCCGTGGCCAGTCCCGGCAACGGCAGATCGACTGCCTCGCGGACCTCGGGATGGCTCTGGGGAATGCCAGAGGCGAACTCTGGTCGATGTGCAACGGCTACGCGATGCTGCGGCCAGGCGCACTCGAGAAGATCGACGCCATGCTGGCGGGCGCGTCCGCGCTGCAGATTGACAGGTGGCGCGACCTGTTGCGCATCGGCCTTCACTGGAACGTCCAGGTGACCTTGCCTGATGCGAACGACGAACAGTACGTCTCCCAGGCGTACTGCTCGGCCCTTCCGGTGGCATACAACCGTGCCTACCCCGAAGCTTTGTGGGCGCGCTTTGCAACACTCGTTCTGGAAGGCACGTACGAAGCAACGCTGTTGGGGGGCGCTCTGAACTTCGCTCAGCGAGGTTCGCCTCTGGCATTCCTGACAAGCGTGGGGGGAGGCGCCTTCGGCAACGATGCGAAGTGGATCGCCACCGCGATACGCAGATCGTTCGAGGTTTGCAGCCATCTGCCGCTCGATGTCCGAATTGTCGCGTTCAGGTCGCTTTCGCCGGAGGTGACAGCTGTCGTGCGCGGCTTCGAAAAGACCCCGAATACTGCTTCTGAGTAAGTCGCCCGGGAGCGTTTATGGACATTGAGCAGCTACTCGATCTGTCAAACCGCTTCAGCGAACACCTTGCATCGTTCTTGGAAGACCTGCCGATCACCGCCTCCGCGCACTTTCCTGCCGCAACGGCCGCCGCACTCAGCCTTGAGCATGCAGGTGCGTTGCGTCTATTGTTCTCCGCAGGAGCACCACAATCCGCGTGCGCACTTCTCCGGCTCCAATACGAGGCATTGCTGCGAGGGGCATGGTTGATCTATGCAGCACCTGCTGCAGCCTCGGAAAAGCTTTCCGCCTCGTTGGAGCCCGACTCGCAGCAGGCGGCCAAGAACGTGGCAGGCGCCAAGACGATGCTGGAGCAGCTGCAAAAGTCCCTGGAGGCCAATCCTGCGCTGTTAGGCCTTGTAAAGCCACTAGCCGAGATCCGGGATGTTTCCTGGGATGCGATGAACTCCTTCGTGCATGCCGGATTGCATCCCCTGGTGCGAACCAGCGAGGGGTTCCCGCATGAGTTGGCTGCAAACGTCGTGCGGCAGTCCAACGCAATGCAGCACATGGCGGCACGACTGCTGGCAAGGCTCTCGGACGACAGCAGCGGCCTGATACCCAGACGGGTCGATTCAGTGTGGATGCAGTATGAGGGATGTCTCCCAATGGCGAGCGCGCGTTCATAGCGCGGCCAGAATGCACTTTCTTGAGGACCACCATTGAACCCCGAGTCGACCCACGCGATTCCCAGCTCGCCTTTGACAGATGCGCTTCGGGCAATCTACGGCACCGCTTCTGCTTTGAACGAGTTCATGAACTCGCACATTGCCGCACTAAAGGCCTCGGATGACGCCACGATTTCCCGTACGGGCGACCTTCTCGCCGAGGCGAAGTCGGGCTTCATGATCGGATACGTCACGCCGGTGGCCGTGATCGCTGTTGGGCAGCTGCTCTTGGGAAATCCCCTGACTGCTGCAGTCTCCGCAGTGACGATGGCAGTGAGCCCTGTAGCAATAACTTGTGCCGCAGTGGGCGCGATCTGGATGGGATGGAGGGCATTGAAGCCG
This sequence comes from Ramlibacter sp. MMS24-I3-19, assembly GCF_050320135.1. NCBI lineage: Bacteria > Pseudomonadati > Pseudomonadota > Betaproteobacteria > Burkholderiales > Comamonadaceae > Ramlibacter > Ramlibacter sp. MMS24-I3-19. Next base: position 565,313 of record NZ_CP190017.1, read on the forward strand.
AGTGAGCAGGCACGCATTCTTGAGACCGTCAAGGCGGGCCTCGGTCTGAGCATCGCAGTGGTGACCTCTGTGATTGAGTTTGTGGCCAAGCAGGCGCACGCTCTGTTCGGAAAACCTCAGATCGCGGTGCTGCGTGAGATGGTGCGCGCCGAGGCCGCGAACTTCGGCAGAAGCCTTGCGCAGGTGACCGGCAGTGCCGTCGACGCCATGCTGGACCTACTGCCGCGAAAGCCAGCCACCCCCGAAGGTGACGACCAGACGCTGACTGAGGTCCTCTGGAGCATGGACAAACGAGAACTCACAGGAATGCTCCGCGACACGTTCGGACGCAGGCGAAATCTGGAGGAGATGGAAGCTCCCGAACTTCGTCGGCTGCTTGTCGCGAGCTTCTCGGATGCAGCCGCCTACTCCTGGCCGTGGGCAGCCGCCCCTACGTATCCCGAGACTGTCGCACTGGTGGCGAAGCAGTTGAAACTTCCCAGCTCTTCGAGGGTGCATGTGCGCGAGCTCGAGCGGATGATTCTATTCAAGGTTGTCGAGCTCTCTCTTGAAAAGCTTGATGAATCCCAGAAAGCCGACGTCGTGACGCGGGTGCAAGCCGAGCTGGGTGCGCGAGGGATTGAGCAGCGCATTGCATTCCAAGAGATCGTTTCGTTCGTGAAGACAGGTGGGGTCGACATCGGCGGCACGTTAGGCGGCTTGGTCCTGGCTGGGCCCGGCATCTATGGCGTCGTGGGTCTGAACTTCCTGCAGTTCGTGGTGCTCAAGGGCATCATCCTCAGCAGCGGGTACTTCGCCGGCGGCGCGGCGCTCATGGGATTTGGAACTGGAGGCTTGATGCTTGCAATGGCGGGCTGGGCAGGTCCAGTAGGAGCGGGACTGGCCTTTCTCTTCACCGCATACAGCATCGCGGGTCCCGCCTACCGCAAGCTGGTTCCCGCCGTGTGCATGATTGCCGCTAAACGGCTTGAGTTGAGCTCCCGTGAGCGGCCCAATGAAGGGTAAAAACTTGCCTGGCGCAGAGACGCACGGCGCGTGGGGAGGTTGTTGGCGGTCTGCGTTCGCCGCCAGGCCCTCACACCGAACTCCTTCTTGACTCGTTCGCTTTCGCGGCGCGGCTCCGGACTTGGGGCTCGGGCAGCAGAGCGTCTTCCCCCTAAGGGCCTCCACGAGCACGGCTGTTCGCTTGGACCGCACGCCGGCGGGTCAACCTTAGGTCTGCCGAGGGACGGTGGCGCGCGGCGGCTCCAGTAAGCCTAAAGGCCGCCTCCTGCACCCTTCGGCTAGAGCTGCTGGCCGGCCTGGCGTACCGTCATTCTGGGGATAGTTGCAACGGGAACTGCGTTGAGGCAACCCTGAACGACATGACCGCCGCCGAACTGACCTTGACACCAGCTCGCCCTGGCCGCCGCCCTCCGTCGCTTCGCCGACCGCCGCTCGAGCCGCGCGCGAGACTCGCGCCGCTTGCGGTGGTTAGTACCGCCACCGCTGCGTTAGCTCCGACGCCCAGCCCTGATCCAGTCGCGCCCAAGCCTGGACCAGGGTGTAGCCGTCTTCCTTTAGAAGGTCGGCGCGGTCTGCAGCAAGAGCGACGTATACGCGCTCCCCACTGCTTAGCACCCAAAAGCCCACTTTCTTCCCCTCGCGCAACTTCTGGGCGAGTTCGTCTAAGTAATCCAACTGCTGCATCTTCAGATCTCCGATGGGAAGCAACCCGCTCTACGCGAGCTAGGTCATAGACGTTGCGTTTAGCTACGTGCTGCCATCCACAGGTGGTGCGTCCCCGTCGATCCGCAAGTGCGCCCAGAGGCTTGTCTATCAGCGAGGTACGAGACGAGGCCTCGAGGCGCTATTGATAGGCCCTCTTTCACATCGAAATGGTGAGATGCATGTTTGCGCGCGATTGCTTATGCCGCTTTAAGCGAGCCACTCGCACTTAAATGAAAACTCAGTAGTAGGGGCGCTGAGGGTACTCCACCTTCCCACCGCCCTCCACGACCAGTAGATCCGGCTCTTGCGATCCGCCCCCGCGGTCACGGCGAACTCAATATCGTCAACATCTTGACGATCATTTCGAAAGACGGCTCTTCAAATCCATGCCGCCGCGAAATCAGCGGTTGCGCCCCGGACACTTCAATGGTCATCAATTCAGGGCACTCGCCCGCAGACCACAGGAGTGTTTCATGCAAGACGTTTATGGGGATTCGCAGCTACTACGACTGCCAGAGGTGTTGAAGGTCCTTCGAATCGGCAGGACTGCCTTCTACGAAGGGATCAAGCTTGGCATTTACCCCAAGCCCATACGAATGGGTAAGCGCACGGCCGTCTGGCTGCACGGCGAACTGAAGGATGTGATCAAGCAAGCCATCGCCGAGCGCTCGGGCTCAACGCGAGGGGAATACGCGCCATGATCAACGAGGAGTTCAAATATCACGGCAAGAACATCAACTTAGAACTGGCCGGCAAGTTCGCATACACCACGTATGAACTGGAAAAGCGTATAGCCAACAGCGCGGCGTCAGCCGCGCGTAGTGCTACCCAGCTCAAGAACACGGCTGACAAGTTCGTGGAGGTGTTGAACCCAGAACAGTTATTGGCACTGAAGGCGGCGGCGTCCGTCGTCTCCCGGCTCGCTTTCGACCTTCAGGCCCTCCGCCCGTGGGCCAAGGCGTACGCCCAGTACATGGAAGAAGTGCGCCTTCGCCAGCGTGAGGAGGAGCTTGCTGCGCGCGAACGCGAGCGATGGCCCACCGACCAAGCAGCTGTCGACGAAGCCTCCGATCTCATCGTCTTTTTAGACTCCGGCGCGGTCCGGAGATGAGGTCGACGCCTTCATCGCGGCGAAGCGCGGCTACACAAATGTCGACCGAGGTATCTCCCACCCCGGCGTTCGTGATGCTCTCGCCGAATTGCCCGCTGCCCTCCAGTCGCGAGACCTTCGAACGGTTCGGCGCAATATGCTTCTAATACTCGATCGCATTGGTCGTTCACAAGCCCACGGGTCTGAGTGGTTCGCTGGTGCCGAAGATTTCGCTGAGTGGCGTGCTGCGCACACACGCGCTCACTCCGTTGCTGCAAGTTCCTTGGCCCACATTCGACGTACCGGCGGCGAGTGAGCGTGTGTCCAACAACCCGCATGCGACTAGTTCCTATGGGATCCTGAGGTAACTCTTTTCTTGGCCGTGGTCCGCTGCAGAGGACCCTGGCTGAATGGGAGCTGGCGTTTCACGGCCGCGCGCCATCGAGGAGTTGATCGAGCACCACCAGGATGGCGTCCAGCCATTCCATGAACGTCTCTGAGCTCACCTCTGACTGCTCGCGAACACCTGCAGTCGACCGCAATGAGGCGCACACCGCGGCTTTCAGCAGACTGTTCTGACCGTCCTGCTCGACCGTTCCAAGTAGCAGCGGGCGAAGCGATTTGCGCGCGGTCTGCGCATCCTCTCGCAATGCGACGTACCCAGCGCATGCCCCGCACAGAGACATGTAGGTGTCACCGACGTCGCGCGGCCTTCCCTGCCGAGCGCATGCCATGCAAGTGAAAGTGGCTTTCGCTCGCGCTTTGCGTAAGATCCCCTGAAGCACCTTGTCGTCAGTGACAGCCTCCACATGCAGGTAGCCGTGGTGTTCGTATGCGCCTTGGACAAAAACTGCATCACGCCTGGGCGACCGCACCGCCTTTAACTTGGAGCGAAGGTCCCCGTACAGGCGCTGCCAACCGAATGGAATCCAGTCAATGCGTTGATCCAGCAATCGGAGGCTCTCGGTGAAACGGGACTCCCCAGCCTCGGATCTCTCCCTTTCGCCACTCATCACGGCAGCTTCCTATTACTGTCAGCAATTAAGCTGTTCGTCGCCAAAAACCCAATGTTCCTTGAAGCTTTTGGCCGGTTCGGTGTCACGTCCTGGGCAACCAGATAACGGCGCCCAGCAGCCGCTGCTTTTGCGCACGCATCTTCGAGTGATTGCCAAACGGATCTGGGCGAGTCGTTGAACAGTCGCGCGATCACTTCACTTGGCAGAACTTCGGGGAATACCCGGCCCCATGATTCTTGGTGCCGAAGTGACCTGAAGACGCTCTGAATGACGGCCGCCATCTGCTCGCGCGACGGTGCCTCGATGTTGAAAATCCTAAAGCGACTTCGCAGGGGTGCTTCGATGCTTCCCAGTTCGTTGCACGTGGCAATCCAGGCGATCTGGGAAGCATCAATCGGTAGCCCGACATACGCATCCTGAAAGCGGACGGCGCTCGTTGGTTCTAGCAGGCCCAGCAAAAATGAGAGCCCGCTATCTCGCGTGGAATCGGGTCGCTTGTCGATTTCGTCGAGCACGATGACTGGAGACATCGACTCGCACTGGAGCGCCTCCCACACCCGCCCAGGCTTCCCGGTGGCGTAGCCCGCGTCCAAGCCCGTGAGCCTAAAGCTGGTCTCCAGCATGCTTACATCTACTTCGACGATGGGAACGTTGAGCCAGTCGGCGAGACGCTTGCTGAACGCTGTCTTTCCCGTTCCCGCAGGACCGTTCAGCAGAATTGGTGGGATGCGGACGGCCGGCGGGTGGACCAAGCGCGCGAGCATCACCCGACTCCAGACGAAGTCGATCACCTTCGAGAACGTCGGGAAATCCATGCGGAGTTGCTCCAGGTCATCGAAGGATCCGCCCGCGCACAGGTAACGAAGTGGCCCCAGCTGTTGCGCTCTCTCGAGTTCGGTCAAGACCCCCGCGCCTGCGTCCTTGGACAGACTCTTTGCCCAAGTGACTTGAGCTTCGAAGTCCACCTGGTCATACAGCAGTCGGCGCGCCAGTTGCGTGTGGCGCGGGTCGTCTGCTGTGCGATCACAGTAAGGCGTGCCGCCCCTGTCGGCCCCGATTCTCGCCGCGGCGGCGGGCGGACTCTTCGAGGAAGTCATGGGCAAACCTGCTGCGATCCCGCGCACTGCAGCCAGTTGCTGCACCAGGTCCCGGTATGCCCTGGGCCGCATGGCCATCACGAGCCCCGGTTCAACTCTTGCATGCGCTCGTAATACCAATGCCGCAGTCTCCAGACCTCTGGGGATGTGCCCCTGCAGCCCGGGTGCACATGAATCAGGCAATCGACGCGGAATTTTTGAGCCAGATCGGCATGCTCTCGTTTGCGACGCAGGTGCTCGCGCAGGCGTTCGAGCACGAAGAAAGCACGCATGCCGCTGTAGTTTAGATAGTGGCAAACGCGCGTTTGCAGTCGCTTGGGCTTCGGGCTGCTAATCCGCCCTCGTAGACCGACGGCCCACTCGAATTCCCGCAGCACGGCCAGGCTGCACTGCGCCACCTGAATGCGAAGCGAAAAGCTTTTGCACTCTCCGGTGCCAGGGTACGTCTGCCTGGCGATGTGGACGCACCCCTCACCGTCCATGAGCCCTGCGGCCCAGCCAATGTCGGCATCGGTGGGGACGTCTCGGCCGCTGATCGGGCTGAGAGATCGTGTGGCCACGTCCTCCATGACTGCCCACATTTCGTCGAGCGTGAAAGCCTGTTCGCGCGCTTCAGAGATCGGCACGGTCGACGGCTTGGTGAACTCGGCCGCTGCCTGCGCGATGGGGCGAAGGTCGGCGGTGGATTGCGTTTCTTGCATTTCGTGATTTCCTGGTACTGCGCAACGTCGCGCAAAACAATCATCGAAGATTGCACAGAAATCCCCAAGGTTCGGCCGGGTGCAAGCAGATCACCTGTCGCCTTTGCGCGACATCTGAACGCTAGACTAGCCCCAGGAGGGCTGGATGATTCGATTCCGTTTGGCCGAGGTGATGGCCGATTTCGCGTTTCGTCGCGGCAAGCGCGAGGACTGGAAAAGCGTGGCAGAAGCGACCGGCGTTCACAGGTCCACGCTTTCAAAGATGCTCAACGTGAGGGGCTACAACGCGAGCGTTGATTCCATCGATCGGCTCTGCACCTACTTCGGGTGCAAGGTTGAAGACTTAATGGTCCACGTACCGGATGACGCGCCCAGCGGCGACGCCAAGTAGTAGAAGCGAAGAGCCGGGCTGCCGGCGGAAGCTCAGCCTACCGTCTCCTCACATGCGTGCCTTTGCCGGCTTTCCCGAGCTTCACCAAGCGACGAACTGGCTCACACGTTTTCCAGTGGAGTGAGCCGCCGGCGATTCCATCTTGCTTCGAGTTACAGGGAGCTGGAAGCCGCTGCGTTCTTCGGATGCATGCGTGCCGGCCAGAAAGTGCAGCGCTGCGCGTCGGCGCGCAGCGGTGTTGCCAAACAGTACAAGTCCTCGCCGTTGTGCACTACTCGCCTCGCGCAAGCCCGGTACAGCGCTCGTCATCCGGCCACCGGCTTGATCTCCCTCCTCGAGCATAGATCGCGGTTGAGCCTCCCGCTCCTATTGGGCAACTAGGACGACCGTCACTTTCCGCAAACGCGGATGTCGGAAAGAACGGTACCGTCCCGTGGACCCGTCTTGACGCCGCGCTTGGGAGCCGTGGGCCGCGCCCACCGAGATGACAGCAGTTAATCGATCCGACCGGCTGGCCAGCTTCTAGACGACCTTCTTTGCACGCGTGGAACCTCGCTTTGAGCGCTCTTCCATGATCCGGCGACGTTCCGCCCGGGCGGAGAAGATAAAGCCGATGCCCAGCACCACGCCGAGAGCCCAGACCACCAGCAACGGACCATAGGCGTGTGCGAAGGCGAGAAGGCTAGCCACCTCTTGACCCTACGCCGGCCCTGCCTACGCGTCAACTCGGAACGACTTTGACCAGGCCGAATGCTTCCGCCGATTGTGAGACTGCACGCGGACAGGACACCGGGCCAGTAGACGGAACTTAGCTGCTCCCGCCACAATGACATCCATGAGTGAGCCCAACTCTCCGGATCACCCGGGTTACGCTGGTATGGATTTTCCGACGATCTCCACGGAGTCGAAAGACGCCGACGGACCAATCGTTCTAGGTTCTGATTACGTCTGCATCGAGTTGCCGACCCACATCACGCGCGCCCGAACCAGACAGCAGCAGGCCATGATTGACCAAGCCTATGAGGGCTGGACAGCGGAAATGTGAGCGCCTCGGAGCAGGAGACTGCCGCCGCGCACATCGGCGGGTATCGTGGTCGAGGCCGCGCCGCCGTTATCGCCAGGCCGGACGAACGTTCCCTGGTTCAGCCGCCGGGCCGCAACCCAACGCCGGTGCCGTCGTGCACCAGCACCTTCATACAGTTGACCCGCAGGTCGGAGAACCAGTACGGATGGTGCGGCCGGGCGGCACAAACACGTCAACCAGGCGGTGGGGACCGTCTCCGCGTCTCCGCGCCAGCACGCATGTCCAGCGGCTGAACGACTACGAGAGGACTCAGGAGACCTGCGGGCCGTGAAGGAAGAACAGCGTCGCGACACGCGCCCACTTAACGCAGAAGCACCACGGGCGCGGGTACCGGTAAAGCCCCGACCTCACGAAGTACAACCCTCGTTCGAGCCTACTGAATACCACCTGGGATTGCGAGCGTGTGCTGCGAAAGAACAGCGAGAATCGTCGTGCAGAGCAGGTCTCGATCATCGTCCCTTTGGCTTCGCCTTGCGGTCCCGCGCTGCAATGGTAGACGACTGGGCGAAGTGCCGCAGTCCGGAGCGATCCAGCTCCTTCACTGCCCGCGGCACACGAACGCTTCCGGCCACGATCGCAGGCCTGACACTTCCGGTTGTGTGCGCCGATCCGTACAGATTCGCTGTGCGTGCCGAGCTCTCTCCTATGACAGGGGCAATGTCTTCCGCGGTCCAGCCGGCTGCCCTCAAGTCCGACACCAAGGCGTGCCTGAAGGTGTATGCGGACAGGTTGATGTGCGCGATACTTTTTCTGCCCGTGGGGTTGAGCACGGGTCGAGTCTGACGATATAAGTGGCTCCGCATCGAGTCGGCCTGCGCTTTGATGACAAGGCTGCGGTTCGTCGGAAGGAGTTCGACAAACCATCGGGGCAACTCAGCCACGTCAAGTGAGAAGCTTCGCCATGGTTGCCCTGCGGTTTCACGGACCTTCGCGCCGGCGACCCTCACCCGTATACCGTGCTCGGTCCGTCGCAGCCGGACGCCGCGCTCCAGTTCTGCGGGTCTCACGCCTGTGAACCGCAGCACCACTCCCGCATCGCGGTACGTTGCAGACCGCTCGTTCGTGTGAAGAAACCGATCACGCCAGTTGGAGTCGAACCGGGGCACATCCTTGCGTTTTGACCTGGATGGCTTTGGAGCTAGCCCCTCGGACTTCAGGCATTCGTCGCGTTTGAGGCCATCGATGACTTCAAGATCGGACAGGCCCCAGTCAATCATTGCCACCCAAGCCAGCCACTTCGGCCTCCACTCACTTTCCTCGAGCGTTCCTCGCGCACGCTGCAGCCTGTCTTGCTGGCTCAGGAGAAGCTTGATTCGCGCGAGCGTGAGGGTACGCGCTGCCGACTTCATCTTTTGGAAAGATTGGCGCGCGCCTGCGTACTGCCCCAATGCTGATCGAAGTGCATCTGGCTGGGGCTTCGCAGATGCGCGTACTACCGCGTCCAGGTTCTCGCACCTCTTGCGATAGTCGGCAAGGGTTTCCCCTGATGCCGCTGTATCTTTGCGCGCTCGCCGGTCATCGTCGGCGGCCCTGAGCCGGGCCCTCGCAGCGACCACGATTTTCCGAGCTTGTTCGTCGCCGATTCGTGCGGCCGCTGCGAATGCGAACCGAAGCGCATCGGAATCGATGCTTCCTGCCGCCAACAAGCGCTTCGGCGCTGGCTCTCCATCATCTTCGACTTCGAGCCGCACTGTCGCCGTAGCCGTTTCGGTCGCGTTGGCTGTTTCGCGTTCGAAACTCTCTTCGATCACGCTCAGCTTCGCGACCGAACGCGGGGGCAGTCCCGGCTTCGCCACGACTGCCGCTCCGCCGGTAGCAGGAGCCGCGCCAAGCCTGCTCGCATGCTGCGCATGCGGCAGGCCTGTCACGGTTCCTGCTCCCGTCGACTCAGGGCCTGCGCTACGCGCCCCCTCCCTTCGGTCGGGTCCGGCCCACATTACCGGACGGTTGGCCACTGCTTTACTGAGGAGGTTACTGTCTCCCGGCGGATGTATCCGCCGGCCCGCGTCCGGTAATGTGAATTCCCCTTCGTTATCGGGTTCCTTCGTGATCGGAACTGCTTCGGCACCGCCTTTTGTTTCGGCCGCGCTGCTCACGACGGCGCTCCTTGGGCTTCCTTCGTTGACGCTATTGCGGTCGCAGGCTTGCCGCCTTTCCCCATGCCCTTTTCCGGCTTGAGGCCCATCACCTTCGATCGAACGAAGCTGGTGATGTGCTTGCTCAAGGCCATTCGGTGCGCCTCCGTGAGCGCGATCTGCAGCGTTATCACGTGGTCGCCGGCTTTAGTCTGAGTCAGGTCACCGAACACTTTTCCACCCGCCTCCAGCGGAGCGTTGAACCGTTCAACGCCGGTCTTTTTCGGCTTCGTTGCTGCGGCCCCGGGCGCATTGGCCGCAGCATTTGTGAGCCGCTCTAGGACCTCGGAAGCCTTCAACTGCTGGCCGGCGCGGATCTGCACTGCAGCTGCCAGCACCTCTTCTGGAGCGGCAGTGAAGGCGTCCGCCAGCGGCTTGGCGTCTGCGTATCGCAGTTGGTCCACGGACTCAAAGCAATCAATGACTTTCCTGGGCAGGCTGGCGAGTGTCAGCGCTTTGGAAACGATGCTTTTGTCCACGCCGATCATCCGGCCTATGGCCGCATCGGACAGCTTCGCTTCAGGGTACTGTGTCCGGATGAACTGGACTTGCCAGCCCAACTCTATGGCGCAGGGAGACTCACGGTTGAAGTTTTCCGCGAGGCGGCGCAAGCTTTCCTCTAACGGGGTGAGCTTGTCGTTCACCGTGGCGTAAACCTGGAGTTGATGCTGCCTGCAGGCGCGGAGCCTGCGTGCTCCGCTAATGAGAACGTACTGATACGGCCCACCTGCCGGCAGTTCGTCTGCTGTCGTGACCGGCCGCACTTCGATGGCCGTGGTGTTGCCCCCCATCGCCAGGATGCTCAGCGCGAGCTGTTCGAACTGTTCAGAGACGAAGGCGCTTTCGTCTCTGTTCGGTCCGCTGCCTTCGTAGATGGTGCTCGGGTCAAGGTACTCGACCCGAGGAGCGGATGCGAGCAGGGGACGAGACGAGGCATCCTTGGGGTGGGCGGGGGTGCCGACCGCCGGTAAAGTGCCGGCGTCGTGTTCGTCGAGCGTGACGTCGACAGGATTGGCGGTTGTTGTCGGCGTGGATTTGGCAGTGTTGGTAGTAGCAGTAGTAGTGGTGGCGTTTTTCATGGCTTTCCTTTCGACGTTGAAGAAAGCCACTTCTGCTTCAGCTCGCGCACGCGCGTGAACCCGCCGCAGAAGCGGCATGTTCACGGGTGGGTCATCACCGTGGTCCAGCACTACCCGACCGGTCACGTGTGGACCGACCAGCGCCCTCGCGGGAGAGCCTGCGTGGCGTCACTATGGGCCGTTAATGCCCGAACTCTGCGACGTCACTCCTGACAGTCTAGGTGGCGCACAACGTCCCAGACGGCGAGGCTGGAAGTTAAGGAGCCTTTATTTTGGAGCTCCTTCGGCACCGTGAGCCCCCTCGTCCGTCGTCGGATGACTTGAGGCCAGCATTGATTTGGTAGCAGAAGCCAACGCGATTACGATGATGAGATGCGCCGCTACTTTCAACACTTGCGTGTGCGAGACCACCAGAAGCCCACGGTCGGCGAGGCTAAGTCTTGGTCAACGACCATACGCGGTTCTGCGCAGTCCTCGGCGCCCGGCCATTCGGCTCTCGCGCCTTCGCTGCCTCGGGTGAACCCGATGACCGGCGAGGCGCTTAGCCGGTCCTCCCACTGCGTGGGTTCGGCATGACGACAAAGATCTCTGAAGGCTTGCGCTTCCCAGGCGAGGGCGTGGCCATGTCCAGCACACCACTGTCCGACTGGTACACCGGAACGCTGCGCGTCCCGAAAGGGCGCGAGCTTAACGACGTACACATGGCGTTCGGCAGCACGTTCGAGCGCGATCTTCTGCTGGAAGTGCGCGACGGCGTAGTGGTTGGAGGTCGTGTACAGAGCAATGCGGCAGCGGATCGAACACAGACAACACAGTGGTACCGCGAGGGAGTGTTCACGGTGTTCGGTCGAGGGGAAGAGACCGGCAACTGAGTTCACGTCGACGGAACCTGGCACTGCACCGCTGGCAGCCAATTCACTCTGGATTACTCATATGGGCGAGAGCCTATTCACGGGAAAGAGGGTCGCCGACGCGCTGTACGTTCATGTCAGTGCGGTAGGAGCATTACTCGATTTGAACCAAGTAGAGAAGGTGAGATCTCTTCTCGAACAAGTTCAGCCGCTGAACGTTGGGACGCCCAACATCATCAAGGTACACACCCGTGACAACCGGATCTCGCTTCTCAGCTACCCTGATTTCGACGAGGACCCCTTCCCCCGCCTCGCCGCGAGCTGGACGGAGGGCGCTGAACGCACGCTGAGATTTCGCACGTACGCCGAGTCCTTGAACCCGCCGATCTTGCACCGCAAGGAGCTGCTAGTTCCTGAAGGCTGGCCTCGGCGAAGCGAGTGGCTGGAGACCACGATCCTCGCTGAATCGCTGGGGCTCTTCGATGAGACGCACACCATCGGCTTCCTTGACAACTGGAGGCGGCTGCTGGACGCCAAAGGCTATGAAGTAGTCGAAGGTCACCTAGTCCCGGTAGGAAATACAAGACAGCGAGATCCGCAAGCGCTAGAGGCTGTGGACGCCCTGGACACGACTGTTGTTCAACGCCATTTAACGGCGCTGTCTCGACCTTGCCTCTCCGCCCCAGTCCAATTGCTGCTCCGCACTGGACTCCTGGCTCCAGGAACTACGTTGTTCGATTACGGGTGTGGCAAAGGGGACGACCTACGCGGTCTGCAGAGCGCCGGCTTCGAGGCGACGGGTTGGGATCCCTATTACGCGGCCGACTGGCCACGAAGCAAGGCCGACATCGTGAATCTTGGCTTCGTGATCAATGTTATTGAGGATCCCGTCGAGAGAGCCGAAGCGCTTCGTTGTGCCGCCGCCCTAGCGCGACGGGCCCTTATCGTTAGCGTCATGCTCCAGAACGCTTCGAACGGAGGCGTTGCGTTCAGCGATGGGGTACTAAGTAGCCGCAATACTTTCCAGAAGTATTTTTCGCAGGAGGAATTTCGAGACTACCTTGAACACGCCTTGGAACTCCCCGTGTCCATGGCGGCGCCAGGGATTGCACTTGTGTTCAAGGATCGTGAGCTCGAACAGAGCTTCCTGATCAAGCGCTTCCGCAAACGAGATGTTGCGACTCGACTTCTTTCTTCTGCTGCAGTCGCTCGCCGCACGAAACCTCCGCGTCCGCAACGGGAGCGTCACCCGACTGTAGCCCAAGAGAGGCGTGAAGAGCTTCGGCCCTTGCTTAGTGGGCTGTGGGAGCTTGCACTTGATCTTGGCCGGTGGCCGGTGGCGGAAGAAGTGCCAAATCTCCAAACTATCGAGTCAAAGGGAATCTCGTTGACGCGGGCCCTGCGGCTGGTGCAGCGGACCTCAGATCATCGCGTTCTCCACGCAGCCTCTCAAGCGCGGAGAGACGATGTCCTGCTGTTTCTCGCCATGCAGCAGTTCAGTAGACGGCCCGCATACAAGCGACTCGATGAGCGGCTACAGCGTGACATAAGGGCATTCTTCGGCGCCTACGGCGCGGCTTACTCGGCGGCTGCGTCACTGCTCCGACAAACGGGAGAGCCGTCGAAACTTCTCGAGGCGTGTCAGGAGGCGTCCTCCCGCGGGGTCGGCCACTTGGAAGCCGATCACTCGTTGCAACTCCACGTGTCGATGGTCGAGCGCCTTCCCGTCATCTTGCGAGCCTACGTCGGCTGCGGCTTGATCCTGTGGGATGAAACGAGCGCTGTGCAATTGGTGAAGATTCATATCACCAGTGGAAAGCTCACGCTGCTGGAGTTTGATGACTTTGACGGGCAGCTGCTCCCGCGCCTGCAAAGACGCATCAAGATCAACTTGAGGCGGCTGGATTACAGCATTTTCGACTACGGCAGTGCTACTACACCGAGGCCACTCTTGTATCGCAAGAGCCGTTTCATCAACGAGGAGTATCCAGGCTTTGAAAAGCACGTGTCGTTCGACGAGGCACTACTAGCCACGGGGATGCTTGAAGAAGACGATGAATATGGCCCTTCTGAGGAAGACCTTCTCGCGGCGCTGGAGCTGAGGCGCATCAGGGTCACTCCTGAAGGCTTTGAGTCAAGCGACAGGATCCCGCCTCTTGACCAAGCTTGCGGACGTCACTTTTCCTATCGCAGCTTTGTCGAATGCGGCGAGACGCAGCGCCGCTTGGGCATACCGAATATCCCTCTCCGATCCCAGACGTACAACGCACTCTATGCGCTGGCAATCCAGATCCTGGACCCGCTGATAGACTACTTTGGCGGTATCCGCCTGACTTACGGCTTCAGCTGTCCAGGCCTCGCCGCCAAGATTGATCGAAGGATCGCGCCAAAACTGGACCAGCATTCGAGTTGTGAGCTTGGGCGGTCGGGTGCTCTGGTGTGCAGTCGCGGGGGCGCGGCTTGCGACTTCCTTGTGGAGGACGAGAGCATGCGTGAAGTCGCCGATTGGATCATCGAGAATCTACCTTTCGATCGTCTTTACTACTATGGTCACGATCGACCACTCCACGTGAGCTACGGTCCACAGGGCTGTCGTGAGGCCTACGAGATGCGCCCGACCGCCTCCGGCGCCCTCGTTCCGCGGCTATACCCCAAGTAGCTCTGCCTGAGTTGACTCGGCCTTGTTTGCACATTAACATGCAAACGTACGTGAGGAGTCAGAATGGGCGCGTTTTCCTATACCTTCCCCGCGATCCGCGGTATCCAGGCAGGGCGGGAGTATTACGCCTCTATGTGCCCTCTTCGGCTCCTGCCAAGGATGTTCCACTTCGACGACGAGGAACTCGTGCCTGAGCTGCGGGCGCAGCGCTCCCTGAATAAAGCCCGTGTACCGGAGATTTCCCGCTACATCCTCGAAAACCAAGCCAGCTACGTCTTTTCGGCTATCACGGCGTCCATCGACGGCGAAGTCCAGTTTGATCCCGTCGGCAAAGACACCTCTAGCACCTTTCGCATGGGCACTCTAACGGTTCCCATGGACGCCAAGTTTGTCGTGAACGATGGGCAGCATCGTCGCGCCGCGATCGAAGCGGCATTGAATTCAGCCCCAGAATTGGGCGAAGAGACGATCGCCGTCGTGTTCTTCGTCGATCACGGCCTTCAGCGATGCCAGCAGATGTTCGCGGACCTGAATCGACATGCCGTCAAGCCGTCAGCCTCTCTAGGAATTCTGTACGACCACCGAAGTGGGACTGCTAAGGTGGCAAAGCATGTGAGTTTGACCTCGCCCGTGTTCAAAGGCCTTATCGAGGCTGAGCGGTCAACACTCTCCCCCGCTCGCGGAAGCTATTCACACTCAGTTCCCTGCACAACGCGTGTATCGAACTTGTTCCTCAAAAAGAGCAGCAGGATTTTCCGCGAGCTTCTCAACACTGTCAGGAATTCTGGGAGCTGGTCGCAGAGCAGATCCCAGAGTGGCGGTATGTACGTGAATCAAAGATGACGTCTGGGGAAGTGAGGCGGGACTTCATCCACTCTCATGCAATCGTGCTGCAAGCCCTGGACGCGCAGGACGCACTCTCTACGAGAAGCATCCCAACGAGCTCCGAAAACGTCTTCAGCGTCTGAAGCAGGTTGATTGGTCCAGAAGCAATGCGTCAGTGTGGGAAGGTCGCGCGATGGTTGGCGGCGCAATGGCGAAGTCGGGTCAGAACGTCACGCTCACCTGCAATGAAATTAAGCGTGTCTTGGGCCTGCCTTTGAACGCCGAGGAACAGAGCGCCGAGGCGGCGTACCAAAAATCACGTGGGAATACCCCATCTAGAAGAAAGGCAGCCTGAATGCCAGTGTCTCCCGAACACATCATCACTGAGATCCAAGAGCTTTACCTCTCTGACTCGATCCCTTGGATCGTCGGCTACAGCGGCGGCAAAGATTCAACAGCGTCATTGCAGCTCTTGTGGACGGCACTTTCACAGCTGCCCGTCGAGCGTCGAAAGTTCAAGCCCGTCTATGTGATCAGTACTGACACGCTCGTCGAAAACCCAATCATCGCGAAGTGGGTTCAGGTCTCACTGCTTCGGATGGGGGTCGCGGCGAAACGCGACGGGCTGCCGATCATCGAGACGCCTCTAGCTCCAGATTTGCAGAACCGCTTCTGGGTTAACTTGATTGGAAAGGGCTACCCCGCCCCGCGCCCGAAGTTCCGTTGGTGCACAGATCGATTGAAGATCAGCGCATCTACTAAATTCATTCAGAACCTCTCCGAGACCAACGGCGAAGCGATTCTGGTGCTCGGCACCAGGCGGGGCGAGAGCGCGGCCGCGACAAGGTGATGGACCAATACAAGGGAAGCACACGAGAGAAGCTCAGTCGAAATTCAGATCCGAAATTGTCTCGAGTTTGGGTGTATGCCCCTATCGAGAGCTGGTCGAGTGATGACGTCTGGGAGTTCTTGATGGAAAACAAGAATCCATGGGGCACGGACAACCAAGAGCTCTTCGACATTTATCGTGGCGCAACGCCCGATGCTGAGTGCCCGATCGTCGTGGATCGATCTACGCCCAGCTGCGGCGACAGCCGCTTCGGCTGCTACGTGTGCACGATGGTCACGCAGGACAAGTCGTTGAAGGCGATGATCCTTAACGATGAAAGCAAGTCGTGGATGCAACCGATTCTCGATTT
Organism: Ramlibacter sp. MMS24-I3-19; assembly: GCF_050320135.1. NCBI lineage: Bacteria > Pseudomonadati > Pseudomonadota > Betaproteobacteria > Burkholderiales > Comamonadaceae > Ramlibacter > Ramlibacter sp. MMS24-I3-19. The sequence continues at coordinate 581,150 of NZ_CP190017.1, forward strand.
CCGAGACAACTACTTGGCCGTGCCGGACCGCGAGTACCGCGACTTTCGCCGCATGAATGGCAGCTTGCTTCTCATGACAGATCGCCTGGTGCACGGGCCGTACACACAAGAGCGGCGCGCAGAGCTCCTGAGAGCTTTGCTAACCGCGCAGCGGCAAGCAGCGGAGCGTGGGAAGAGCCAAGGCTTTAACGACCTCGAGCTGATCACGGTTTCCGAATTGGAGGAGATCCGGCGAATCTGGGTCGCCGAGAAGGGTGAAATTGAGGACCTCGTTCCGAACATTTACGTCGAGGCGATGGACCGTCCCTATCCAGGTCGAGAACTTGATTCGATGCCTCTAGATGCCGCTGACCTAGCTCTCCTGCGGTCAGTCGCCTTGGAAGCCGCGAACTCGTCGCCAGCTCCTAACGTGGACCAAGCACGTGACCGGGGAGCTGAGTTGTACAAGCTAACCAGGACGCTGTTGGCATCCGGTTTTCGGGGCCTGCAAAGCAGGCGTCGGTCTCGGCAACTCGATGAACTACAAGACATCTTGAAGGCGTACGCCTTTGTTGACGAACAGGATGCCCTGCAGTTTGCAATGAAGCACTTGGGCGATGCTAGTGCGGATTCATCGGTTGAAGAGGACGAAGCGCTAAGCCCCGAGCTCGATTCGACCCTCGCTCGCAAGGTGATCCCGATCCACACGGCACCATCTTCTACCTAGCATGGCAAAAATCACCTTCAACAAGGTTACCGTTGAGAACCTAGGGCCCTTCCGCGAGCTGCAAGAGCTTGACTTGCGAGTGCGACGCTCCCGGCCAATCATTCTGATTAAGGCCCTCAACGGAAGCGGCAAGACGACGCTTCTGACATGCCTGCAGGTCGTTCTTTACGGCAGCAAGGTCTTCAGCAGCAAGTCGAGTGAGTACGAGCAATTGATGCGCGGCTTGCAGCGATCGGACGCCACGGGCCGACCCAGGATCTCACTTGATCTGACGATCGAGACGAGTGGCGAGAAGGAGCAGCTCACCGTGGTGCGCGAGTGGGCGCCAAACAGTGCGCGGCTTAATGAGCGGCTAGAGGTCCTGCGTGATGCAGTCCCTGACTTGCATCTCACTGAAGATTGGCCAGACTTCATCGACAGCATCCTGCCTTCGGAATTGCTCCAGCTCTTTCTGTTCGACGGGGAGAAGATCGAAGCTCTGGCAAATCCAAGAAGCTTGCCCGACATGCTTCGACGGGCCACAGAGGCATTTCTCGGGATTGGAGGCATTGATGCATTGACCAAGGATTTGGTCGCAGTCGAACGGCGGGCACTTTTGCATGCGAAGAGCGTAGACGCCGACTACGTCGCGGCGAAGGAGGAGCTGGAGCAACTCGAACGCGACCTGGGCCAGACGGAGGAACGCATTGCAATGGAGTCGCAACGCAGCGCCGCCGCAAAAGGAAAGCTCGCGCAAGCCGTCGAAGAACACGAAAAGTTCAAAGCCCGCGCCGCTCGGCAAGGCCTCGCGGCTTATGAACAAGCCGCCGACATTCGTGCGGCCGAACAACTTCTCAGGCAACAGCTACAGGCGGCTGAGGAGGAAGTGCGACTGGCTCTCGGCAGCCCGTTCTTGCCGCTCGCTAGGGTTGGCGCGTTGTGGAGTGCGTACAGGGATCAATGGAGCAGCGAGGCAGATAGTCAAACCGCCAAGTCCGTTTTCGCCGAGCTCAAGAAGCGCGACGCGAGAGTGCTGAAATCTCTTGAATCGGCGGTCGCCCCTAAGGCGTTGGACACTCTGAAATCCATTCTGCAGCAGGAGAACTCGAAGTACATCAAAGCGAGCAAGGTGGATTGCCATTTGGGCGCTGCACCGAGCCCAGGAGAGGTGGAGCTCCAGATTCGCGTCGCGATGGAACGTCACCAGCTGGACCTGCGCTCGCCTTGCGGAGACGCGTGGGCAGCTCCATGAAACCGAACGCAGGTTAGCTGCCGTCCCCTCAAAAGACCAGGTCGCGGACGTTTTGGAGCGGCTGCGCGAAGGGGCCGCAGCTGTGGCTCGCGCCGAAGCAGAGACCGAGCTCATTGAGGCGCATCTCCAAGAGGAACGAGGACGCGCTGCGCATCTCAAGCTACGGGTCGACAGTGCAACCGGTCGCATGCGCGACGATTTTAAGGGGAAAGAGCTCGACGGCCGTGCGATCGAGGCAGCACAAAGAACACGGCTCGTTTTGAGCACGTTCAAAGATCGCCTGCTGGCCTCAAAGGCTGCCTGGCTATCCGACATGATCACTGCCGAATTCCAGAGTCTCCTGCGCAAACAAAAACTCATTCAGCGTGTCGAGGTGGCAGCTGACACCTACATGGTCCGCATCATCAGTCGAGGCGGAGAGGTGCTGCCGATAGAGCGCCTCTGGACGGCGAACGTCAGCTCTTGGCGATCGCGGTACTTAGCGCCCTGATTCGCGAGCGCAAGGGTCTCTTCCCCGTCGTTGTAGACACGCCGCTGGCGCGACTTGACCGCACACACCGCCAAGCTCTCATTCAGCGATTCTTTGCAAAGATTTCACATCAAGTGCTCGTTCTCTCCACCGATGAAGAAGTAGAGGGGACAGTTCATGAGGCCATGCAAAGGCACACGTCGGCCTCGTTTGTGATTCAGTTTGCCGACGAGGAGCGACGCTCCATCGTTGAGAGGTCGATGGTGGATCAGGTTTTTCTTGAAGCGGCCTAAATCATGGATTACAGCATCGACAGAGTCAGGCTAAGTTCTGCAGCAAAGCAGCAGCTGGTCACGCTAAAACGCCGCACCGGTATTGAGCACTACAACGTGTTGTGTCGACACGCTCTATGCGCGTCACTTGCGAACCCCTCGGCTGTCGCTGATGAGACGCATCAATATGCGGGGGGAGTGGAGATTGAATGGCGCGTATTTGCGGGCGAGGCGGAGGCCACGTATCTCAATCTTCTTGTGGTGCGCTGCCTGCAGGACGAGGGTGAGGCGACGGCCGAAGGAGTGAAGGGAACCCTGACGCGCCATTTGCACAGAGGACTGAGCTACCTAACATCCAGGGCTGATTCGTTAATGCAGGCAGAAGCGATGGCGGGCGAGTTTGTGATCGCGGAGGCCTAGTTAGGCCGCATTTACCTGCCGCATGCCGATACCCGAGACAGAGCCGCGAGTGAGCGGCGAATCTGGAGTGAATCCCTCATTCAGGGGTCCTGCGGTCATGTTGGCGCGGGTGTTCCATGACACCACTAACTCGTACAAGATCGTGTGGTTTTTGGCGCTCCTGCGTTTGGTCAAAGAAACTCGCGGGCGAAGTGCGCGGTTCACCCTCGCCGAGGCGTTCGTGGAGGCGGCTGTGTTGGCGTGGCCCGCGGCCTGCCTGTACTTGCTTTCGTTCGGGAAGCAAGACCAGCTCGCCACTTGGCTAAGAACGACGATCGACCGGCTTGGTGTACCTGCCGCCGCGGGACCGAATGCGGTCCGCACGACCCTGCGTGAATCGGGCACGCTTAGCGAGCTTCAGAAGTTCGAACGTTATGTTCCCACGCGGTTCTTGACGCCCTGGTTTCGGGAGAGTCTCAGAGGAACGCCAGACCATGCTCGGGACGCACTTATTCGAGATCTTGCGTTTCGCGCCCGCAGCACAAGCGAGGCACCTCCGTACTTTCTCGACGGTGATGTGATCGAAGTGACCCCGCCGTGGATGCATTTCTTGTCCGAGAACATGCCACTCGTGGAAGCATTCGCGGAGCACGCGTTTGTGGAGTTCCTTCAGTCAAAGAATCCGAGTGTTCCCGGCATAGTCAACAAGACGAAACCCCCGATACGACGGAATTTGAAGACTGCGAGGGATGCTTGGACTCAGGTTCGCAGCTGTATGGAATCGGCCGGGTGCGGCAATGAGTTCCGAGACATCTACAGTGGTGAGCAGCTTGCCGAGTTTTTCGCAATCGACCATGTGCTCCCCTGGACTTTCGTCGCCCATGACCTTCTCTGGAATCTGACTCCAGTGAGCGTCTCGACGAATTCCTCTAAATCAGATTGTCTACCCGACTTAGAGATCTACATACCTCGCTTGGCGAAGCTCCATCTACGAGCGATTCGCCTAGTGCCGGGATCCGTGATTGTTGATGATTACGAGCAGCACTTTAAGGTGCCGAGGCCGGAACTTCTTGCGCTTAGCGATGAGCGATTTCTGCAAGAGTGCCGCGCCTCGTTAACTCCACTCGCGCACATCGCGCGGCAACAGGGTTTCTCGGCAGATTGGCAAGTCAGGTCTGGAGCACAGGACCTCGACCTGAGTTAGTAGCGGCCCTTGCCCGGAATCACATGCCTGATTCCACCGCGAGGATCAGTGACGTCGCCCACGCGCCTCGGGACTAAATGGAAATGGCAATGGAAGACCGTTTGCCCAGCAGCAGCACCCGCATTTACCCCGACATTGAAGCCCGAAACGGTTGGGTCACTGGCAAGGATTGCTTGCCGGAGACTGACCAGCAACTCATGGCAAGCTTCGCGCTCCTCTGCAGTCAAGCTCCAGTAGTCCTGAACGTGGCGGCGTGGAATGACAAGACGATGGCCTGCAGTTACCGGGAAGGCGTCGGAGAAACCGATGGCAAGTTGATTTTCGACTTCCACCCGCGACGTCGGCAGTTCACAGAACACGCATGGTGGCTGGAGGTTCACGGCTTTCACTTCGGTGCGCTACGCTTTGGTGAACCGTATCGTGTACGCGTCGCCGTCGAAGGCGACGACTGAACCCACAAGGTCGGGACGAGGATAGAACTCCTTCTTCAACTTGCTGGCGTCCTCTCCCGCTTCGACGCGGTCCGGCTCCGTGGTCGAGACGATCACCAGGCGAACCGGCCGGCGAGTGTCGAATGCTTTCTGTACATTCCGAACGAACTCGTTCTTCCCGGAACCTGCCAGCGCGAGCTGTGCCCGTGGTACTCGGCACTCTTGTCCAGACCGGGGCAGTAGTGATGCGCCCACATACTGACGACCAACTCGTCATCACCGTTCCACGCTGACACGGACCAATTAACGTTGTGCAGAGTCGCCCCGAAGGCCGCAAAGGCGTCTCTGATTCCCAGTTTTGCCATATTCAACTGTCTTGAAGCAGTAGCGGCCCTGAAGCTTTAGAGCAGGTCAGGCAAGTCGCTCAACGCAGACTCTTGACGGGCTGAGGTTGGCTTCAGCAGACTGTGCAGCACAACGTCCACTTCCCGTCCTGCCGAGCGCTCAAACTCGCCAGCCAGCACTTCCAGCCCTCCGGCCGCGTACCGCTCGAACTCTTTCAACGTGGCCTCCTCGTTTTCCGGACGGAGCGCCTCCGTTGCAGCCTCGGGATGGGAGAGGATAGGGATAAGCAGAAGGTACAGCTCCAGGCCTTGCATGTGAAAAGTGGTGCTGCTGATCTCTTTCCGGTTAGCGCCTACTTCACGTTTGCGCCCCTCTCGCAGTCCGAGGGCGGCTGCCATTGCAATGACGCCTACGTTCAGCGTGAATGGAGCTCCTGGCTGCGAGCGCCCATCATCGCCTCGCTTTGTGAGCAGGTCGACAATCTCCGAGAACTCACCTGGCCAGTACAGGATCCGCTCTCGCGTCAGCAGACTCGGCTTCCGCATCATCGGACCTCCTCGAACATTGACTCGGAGCGCTCGCCGCCGTACGAGTTCAGCATGTAGTTACGTCCTCGAATTGCCACGGACTTGACCGGCTTGTCACCGCGAGGCCCAGCTTCAACCGACAAGATCAGGTATCGCTTGCCGACCAACGGCTCCAAAGGAGCAGCTACGGCTTCGGACCATGCCGCGGATGAGATCATGAGAATGAGCTGTGTGGCCTGTGTCGCAAGGTTGCGAGCAACAGAGCCCTGATATTCCGGATCCAGGGCCGAGAAGGGCGCATCGAGAACGAGAGGCGCAATCGTCGGCTCGCTGAGCCACTGAATCTTCTGTGTCGTCTTCTTCGCGGCCATGGCGACCACGGTCGCGATGAAGGCGAACTTCAGAACCTGCCCTTCGCCCGTACTGTGGCCGACCTTCCGGCCCTCTTGGTCTAGCAACTGGACTGCGTAGTTCGACGGATCAATTCTGGCTTGGTAGTGCTTCGTGAGATACCGCTCAAGAACGAGATTCAGTTCCTGGGAGAGGATCAGCAATGCCTGCTTTTCCTGAGCGCCGGCCGCCTTGCGAATATGGTCGATCAGACGGGTTGTCTTATCCAACTCGCGCTTCAACTTCGCGCTGACGTGCAACTTCTTTGCCGCGGCCTCGTATCGCGCCTGCGCGTCAGCCTTTCGCCGCTCGGTGAGTTCGATGATCCGGTTGACGGAGCCGAGCTCCTGATTTACTTGGTCGCGTCGCCGCTCTACGTCCACCCTCTCGCGTTCCAGGCGTTGAATGGCCTCTTGATCGATTGAGCGAAGCTCCTTGGTCACCTCCGTCCACTCTTCTTCGAGACGCCCGAGCTCTGTGTCGATGTCCGCTATGCGAGAGCGGGCCTGTTGGAGCTGCAGCGGGTACCTCTCAGCCTGGCTTGAGACTTCAATTAGGAAGTACCGCAGTTGCGAGATGCGCTGGTTCAATGCCCCAGTAGTCGCATGCTCCATCAGCTTCGCGATCTGGTGAGACTCATGACTCCCCTCGTCAACCGGGCGTCCGCAGATGCAGGTCTTCGCCTCCAAGATGTCCTTGATCAACTGATCGCTGTACGGTGAAGGCAGCCGACCCCTCACCTCCTGCTCATTCAGCTGTCCCTCTAGCCGGCTGGTCAGCGCTTCCAGCAAGACAGGGGCCGATGCATTCCCTATCGTCTGTGCGACGGCTGCAGTTGCAGCTACCTTCTCGTCCCTCAGTCGTTTGATGTCGGACTCGAGCTTTAGACGGCGCTGCTCTAACGGCTTTGCTTGCGGCTGTTTCGCAAGCTCGGTACGCACGCGCTCGTACTCAGCCACGAGCTCGACCCGCTTTCGGTCCAGTTGTTGCCGTTGTTCGTGGTGTCCTGGCAGGACGTGTTCTACATTCTCAATTTCAGCCTGAATGTCCTGGAGGTTACGGTCATTGGACTGCTTCGCCACTTCTCCGCTGCGTCGGGTTCGCACGCGGTCCAAGTCCGCGAGCAACTTGTCCACCAAATCGAATCCCAATGTCTTCCGAAGTTCGCTTTTGAATTGATCGCTTCCGGAGAGCTCCAAGCTGCCGATGGCCTCCGCGTCGAAAAAGAACCAACTCGCCAGCGCGTCAGGCAGTAAGCTGCGCAGCAGACTGTCGCCTTTGGGGACAGTTGTCGAGTTTCCCTTGGTGACCCTGAAGACATCAAACGCGGTCTGAGCCTGGTTGCTCGCACTCCGGCGCACTCGGTATGTGGTGCTGACGCCCCCAGCAACGTCGCTGAATGTCAATTCAACGGTGCACTCACGGGCACCCTCCCGATACGCCTCCTTGTTGACCAGCAGCTGCCGATCTTGGAAGCGGGGGGTGAACTTGCCGGTAACGCACCAGTGGATAGCGTTTAGCAGGTTCGTCTTTCCCGCGCCGTTCTCTCCGTGGAATATAGTGACGCGGCGTTCGTCCTCCGCTGCAAACTCGACTCGGTGTTGTCCATAGAACCCGCGGAAGTTGTTCAGTTCGAGGGAGAGGAGGCGCATTAGAAGTCCCGCTCTTCGATGAATTGCATTAGTCGATCCACGCGCACTCCGTCCGGCTGGGTCGATCCAGGGACAGTCATGTCTTTTTCCAGCTTCAGCATCTCTCTTGCGATCGTCTCCAGCTTTTGCTGGTCAGGCTTCATGACTGCGAACGCTTCACTCTCTACCTCGTCACTTAGTTCGCCCATGAGCTCCGCCAAGCCTGAGCGCTGCTTTTGTCCATCAGAGTTTTTCATCTAGCTTCTCCACGTCTACACCCGTTCGTTCGGCGATGCTCCGGAGCTCCAAGCGCACAGGCTCCACATTCGCAGCGTCATTTGAAAAGCTCCAAGCTCGGCGCATCTCTTTTCGCGCCAGGTTCTGCATGGACTTCGATTGAGTCGCGCCTCCGGTGACCAGGAAGTCGTACAAGTCAGCACCATCTTTGCCTTCCGCCTTTCGCAGCACTCGGCCCCGCCGCTGGATACCCTGCCTGTCGGAGCTTTGACTTGCGAGAAGGTATGCACGCCGGCATACAGGGACATCAATACCTTCGTCCAGAACCTTGATGGAGACGACCGCGTCGATGCTCCTTCGGCGCAAGCCCTCAAGCAAGCTTTCTCTCTCTTTCAGGCTCTCTTCCGCCGTGATCCGTGACGACCTCCAGCCAAGCCGGTGGAGCAATTGGGAAACGAGTTCAATTTGCCGCTGGCGATCGCCGTCCTCCTCGAGTGAACCGTCGCCGCAGTAGAACAGCGTGAAGGGGAATGGACGGCGCTTGAGAGATGCTTCTCGAGCTGCTCAAGCTTCCCCCTAGCAGCGCCCACGATTCGCGCGCGGGCGAGCAGCAGGTGTTGAACCTTAGCCAGCGTCTCGGGCGTAAAACTCTCATCACTCCCGGCAACTTTGACGATGCGGTGCGTTAGTTCCTCATACTGCTCGGTCTCCTCCTGGTCCAGGCTGGTTCCAAAAACGTGATACCTGTACGGGGTGAGGAAGCCTTCCTTGATGGCTTTGCCAAGGGAGAACTCGAACACAATCCCGCCAAAATATCGGTCTAGGTAGTGCTCGGCGTATTGGTCGTACGGCGTAGCAGAGAGCCCCAGCCGAAACGTAAAGTGCTCCGGCAGCTTGCCGATCTGTTCTGGTCCATTGAAGTGATGGCACTCGTCCGCGATAAGCAAGTGGTGCCGTTGCTTCGCTGTGGCGAGTAACCCGGTTAGCTCTTGGAAGCGTCCATCGCGGAACGTGTCATTCACGCACACAAAGCACGGCATTGAACCGATATGCGCATCCTGAGATGCGAGAAAGTAGTTTTTCACCTGGCTATGCCAGCGGGTGTACGAATCAAAGACCGCCAAGGTGTCGATGCCTTGCTCGCGCAGTGCATCGATCCACTGCAGGGCCAGGTTCTGATACGGCACGGTGATGACGACTGCTCCGCCAGGTACCGCCCCCCGGAACCGCTTCACTGCGTCCACTGCGGTGAGGGTCTTCCCGGTGCCGGTAGCCATAGCCAGGATGCCTCGATAGTGGTGGGCTTTCCACGATTGAAGCGCTTCGTGCTGATAGGGCCGCAATGAGTACCGGCTCGCCAGCCCCGGGAGTGCTGCGGCGTGTGGATGCTGCGAGCTCACATGAGAGTCGGCAATCTCGCGCATCATCGCCAGTGACTGTTCGTCTAACGGGTAAATCCGGGTTTGCTTTGTGCGCCCGTTCCACAGGTCGGCGAAGCGCTGCTCAAGAGGCGCGCCATAGGCTTCGTAGATCGAGGGCTCTCGAGAATGGAAAACAGAAAACGATTCGTGGTTTCTTCCGGCAGAGAGGGCGGCTTCCGTCTCGTTCGTGGACCCGATGAAGGCCACCTTGTTTCCGTACGCGTCGATGAAAATACCAAACTTCTCGTGGTAAATGCCAGCCGAGCGAACAGCGAACTTCAGCTCAATCACTCCCGATGCCACAAGTTGGCTAAAGAGAACCGCTGCAGGCATGTCGACGGTCTTCAGCTCGTTCAACTCCCTGTGCAGTCGCTCCCGTATGAGCCTCCGCTCGTCTCCCGTGAGCTCCTCTGGCGACAGCGCCTGCGCGTCTTCCTTCGAGACAAGGCACCCAATGACAAACCGTATTCGGCCATCTCTACCAACGAATCCACCCAGCTCGTGAGCGCAAGCGCGGAGCGCGGATGACGAAAAGTAGCCGACGGCACGGTCGTACCGGCTTGCTTGGTCTAAGAGCGGCTGGTAGAAGTCAGTGAGGACATCGCATTCATCACTGTTGTAGTGACGCGCCACGGACACGTCCAGGAAAGACGTGCTGGTCACAAGGAACCACCAGAGGCGTCAATGCGCGGCGACGTACGCACACCGCGCCGCGCGAGGTAATTCATACAACGCAGAACAGCTTCTCCTCGTGCGATGCGGCAATTTCAGCGACTGCCAAAGATGTGTCAAGATATTAAGCGCATGCACCGCTTCTGAAAAGAGGCGTTACCCGCGCGCGGCCACTTGGCAAGGACACTGGGGCGGCGAAGCAACATTCAAACACTAAGGAGCAGCGCGAATGCCAACGGTCGCAATCAAGTTAGCGGGGCCCGTGGAGGTCGGCTATGCCGATACCGTCATCAAAATTGCCGGCGTCGGGCAGCTACGCATTAGCCAAGGCGCCGTGCAGTGGAAGCCATACAAGAACAGCAAGAACATGCGTTGGTACGACTGGGAGCAGCTTGCGGCCCATCTCCTTCTGGGCGGGAGCAAGGCACGCAAGGAGGGCAATACCATCAAGAAGGTGCGGCGAGCGCCTCCTGCTGCAGTCGCGGCCAAGCGATCGGCAGCGGCCAAGAAAGCTGCGGCCACTAGGGCGGCAGCGCGGAAGGCGCCGGCTCGCAAACGCGCCTAGCACTTGACCGAACGCCGCCTAACTAAACGGTCGCGCTTACAGAGTTGCGCCCTCCCGTTTCTGCGCGCACTGCACCTGTGAATACCAGGCGCGGGATGGCCTCACGATGAACGTACCCAAAGGTTCCAAGAACCCGCCACAAGGCTCGAACCCAGGGAGCCAACGGGAGAGCCGGCGACGTGACGATGACTACCACCGTGCGCTGGAAAAGTGTGCGCGTATCGCACGAGAAGAGTTCACTGTCGCCGCAGCTGCCCTCCACGAGGTGGAGCAGATCGGCTTGCACCTGAAGGCAGCGGTAGCCGCAGTGGCCCGCCGTGCACCGGCGGACGGTGCCGCTGTGGAGGATGCCCGGATCGCCTCGAGGAACTCGGAACGAAGCTGGAGACGACACTTGCGGGCTCGTTGCGAGCGGCTGAAGCAACCCTTCACTCAAAGCGAGGCGCACTCAACCGCTTCACGGTGACCCTTTTCGGTCGAACTATGGCGGGCAAGAGCACGATCCGAGAGGCGCTCACCCGCGGCGATGGAACGACCATCGGCAAGGGCGCGCAGCGCACCACGTTGGAGGTCCGTGAGTACACCTGGAACTCGCTTCGCATCATCGACACCCCTGGCATTGGTGCCTACGCAGGCAACGAAGATCGTGCCAAGGCGATCTCGGTCATTGATGAAACTGATGTCGTATTGTTTCTCGCCAGCTCGGATGGCATCCAGGAGGAGTCATTCAAGGGAATGCAGGAATTGAGGCAGCACAATAAGCCGCTGCTTTTTGTCCTGAACGTGAAACGGGACCTCGAGAAGCCGGTAAACATGCGGCGGTTCCTCAAGGACCCGCGCACGGTGTTCGACGACAACGAACTTCGGGGACACTTCGATCGCATTCACAAGCTCGCCGGCGAATACCTCGGGATGCGGGATGTTCGAATCGTTCCCATCCACGCTCAAGCCGCTTACCTTTCAACGCGGCCGGAACATGCGGAGCACGCCGAGATGCTCGCCGAGCACTGCCGACTCGGCGATCTCCTAGAGGAGCTCAGGTCCGAGGTCGCTTGGCGGGGAACCGTTCGCCGAGTACAGACGATCGTGGACGGCACGCAAGTGTCGCTGCTGGACCTGCAAGAGGAGTTGGCCGAACAAGCAAAGACGGTGAGGCGCACGGCCCAGTACCTCGAGGACAAGTTTAGCGAGCTGGACGCGTGGTTGGAAGGTTTCATACGGTCGACGAACTCGCGTACGGAAACCGAGGTCGCCCAACTGGTTCAGCCCCTGCGCGCTTCGGTGTCCACCTTCATCGACGAGAACATTGAGCGCCATGATGTTGGCGAACGCTGGAACCGGAGGGTGAAGGCCTTGGACGTCGAAGGCTGGCTGAAGCAACAGCAAACGTCGATCCTTGATGAGCTTCGGATCCGGCTGGCCGAGTTCTCTCGAGAGATGTCGGTTGAGTCCAAGTTGATCGGCGAATTCGACGCCGCCACTCCATCTCAGTTTGACCCATGGGATGTAAAGCGCTCGCTTCGCTGGGCATCGGCGGCAGGCGGCGCATTGGCAGGCGTTGCGGCCGTGGCGGGATACTTTGGCGCAGCGAACTTCTGGAACCCTGTCGGGTGGATCGCTGGTGGTGTAAGCGTGGTTGCGCTTGGGCTATCCTGGCTCTTCGGGGATCGCGAGCAAAAACTTCAGCGACAAAAGGCGAAGGCCGCGTTGCAGCTGCGCGAGAACATCCAGAAGCTGGAGCAGGACGTCGCAAAAGGACTGAAGCAATGGTTCTACTCGAGTGTGACGAGCCGGCTGGTGCGCGCCATCCGCAAAGACACAAAGCAGCTATACAGTGGGATGCGAGACGTGTCGCGGTCTCTGGACGATGGTGCACGCCAAGTAGGATCGATTGTCGAGGAGCTCAACCGCCGTCTCCTAGTCCGCACCGGCCAGTTCGTCGGAGTTCTTGTCGAAGAAGCACTCGTTGCACGCGTAGCCCGGGACCCGGGTGTACGGACCAAATTTCTCTGGCGCGACGGCAGCCACAACCCATCATTCTGCAAGCACGTAGGCATCGCCCTCGGCGAGTGGGTAGACGGAGTTCCTGATGGCCCCGTCGTCCAGAAGGTCGCATTGGCGCTGCGTCCAGCCTTGGTCTCGCCCACGGCAGTTGCCGTCTCCGCACAAGCAGCGATAGTTCGTGTCCCCGAAAAGGAGGTGGGACGCGCTATAGGGCGACGCGGGAGCAACGTATCGCTAGCGAGTCGTCTCCTGGCCATCCGCATCAAAGTGATCAGGGAGGAACTAGAAGCGCATGACTGACGGCCCATCTTTTGAATTCGGCGAGATCCTGTCCGCTACCCAGCAGCTTCAGCAAGATCTGCGTGCGGCAACAACGCGCTCGGATGATCCCAAGGTTAAGGCGCTTTCTCGCGAGCTCGCCGAGGTGAGAGTCGTCGGAGCGTCTAGCGATGCACCTCAGCTAACTATGGCGTTCGTGGGACAGTACAACGCCGGCAAATCGACAATTCTTCGCGTGCTAACAGGTCGCGAGGACATCGTGATCGATTCCGATGTCTCCACAGACAAGGTGACGGCGTATGACTGGAACGGCGTGCTGCTTCTCGACACGCCCGGCATCCACGCTGGGCGCCCGGAGCACGACGATCGAACCTACGCAATCATCGACCGTGCCGACCTCCTCGTGTTCGTCATCACCAATGAGCTGTTTGATGACACTATCGGGCGCCACTTTCGCGAGCTTGCATTCAACCGGCACCACGCCGGGCGGATGCTTCTCGTCGTCAACAAGATGGGGCAAGACCCGGGGACGCCGGACACAAAACGTCCTGACATCGAGAAGGTGATTGCACCACTCTCGATTGCAGACTTCCGTTGCGTGTTCATCGACGCGCGTTCGTGGCTTGAGGCGCAAGTCGCTGACGATGAGGATCGTAGCGACCTTCTTGGAATCGCCAACATCGGGAGCCTTAGGCAGGCGCTCAATGGGTTCATCGCTGAGCGGGGGCTGGCGGGACGCTTGTCCGCGCCTCTGTTCACGATGCGTGGCATTGCCGAACAGGCGTCTGCTCTGCTCTCGACCCACTTCCCTGAAGAGCGCGCCGCGCTCGAGCTCCTTCACCGGAAGCGCAGCATCCTCCTCGCGTCGCGGGCTCGTCTACGTACCACGATGAGCGGCGTAATCGCCCGCGCCGTCTCAGACATCGGAATGTATGGCGATGAGGTGGCGGAGGCCATTGAACCAGGCAAGACCGAGAAGGATCTGGCTGCGCTCAACGCCGCAGCCCTGGCTCGCGCCAATGCTCGAAGCCAAGCGCTGTCCGATGAAGGACGCCGGTGCGTCGAAGCCGAACTCGACGAGCTTCGGTCCCAATTGCAGGTCCTAAGTAGAGGAGTGCTTGCTCACGAGCTGATCGGGCACGTTGAGAATGCATCCGCCAGCGGCGCCGGTCGTACCGACTCCGCCTCGCCCGCTTGGGAGCCGCGGAGTAAGGAGGAGGGCCTTGCCGACTGGCCTGCGAAGGCAAAGAAAGTCGGAAACATCGCGAAGGAGATTGGCAATTGGGGTGCGCGATGGGCCACAGGTCCGGCAGCTGAAGGTGCGTCGGCCTTTGGCGCGACCGCCGCTCGTGGGAGCGACGCTCACAAGGCTGTCTACAACGTCGGCAAGTTCTTCGGAGTGAAGTTCCAACCCTGGGGCGCTGTGAAGGTTGCGCGGGCGATCGGGAATGCAGGCCGTGTGATTTCAGCGGTGGGCGGCGTACTCGCTGTCGTCGCGCAAATCGCAGAGGACCGGCAGCAGGAGCAGTACCGTCTTCAACTCCGAGATGCACGCGACGGCGTTCGGTCGGCCTACAGGGACTCCGCAACCTCCGTGCAGACTGCGTTCTGGGAGCAATTCGAATCGTTCCTCGCAGACTTCTACGACTCGGAGCTTCTTGCGATAGATCAGATCGTAGAGGATCTCGTCGGCAAGCGCAGCGAGCGTAAATCCGGGGCTGAGTCCTTCCAAGCCCTGGAACGGCGCGCTGCGGAACTCATGCAACAACTCACGACGAAAAGGCTTTCTGCGCCACCTGCGGGGTCAGCGCCAATATAGGCATGTCGGAGCGGAGGTGCGGGCTGCTCCTTTCCGCTCGGCCAGGACTCCCTATGGCCATTCATCGTCGCCCAACGTCTATCGCGGGCCGCCCGGAAGCCCCGCTTCTCCCCTGTCCAACGGGAACGTATTCGAATGCAGCCAGCCAGTCATTGCAAGTCCCAGACCTGCAGGGCGTACTGCGAAGCAAGGTCTGCTTGCCGGTCTGCAATGCTCTTAAAGGTCCAATTCCCAGCCTCAAGGAAATTCCGGGCCAACTTCGGGAACGTCATGTGGCTGTGCTGATAGTCTCGCCCCGAATCGTTGACGTCTTTGTACAAAAAAGCCCTGTTCCGGATGTACGAGTTGATGTTGGCTTCGAGGACCAAGAAGTTACCGATTCGATTGACGTAGTCGCCGTGCTCTGGGTGTTGGTACACGTGCGGCCATTCAGCTGGCGCAGGCCGCTTGGGCATGATGTGTTCAAGGTGCTGAGACACGCTCTGGCGCTGAACATACGTGCCAGCATCCGCCGTGATGTAATTCTCGATCATCTCGATCACATAAAAGGCGGCTTTGTTGGTAGCGGCCGAAAATAGTGAGAAGCGATTTTTGAACGACAGATCATCGGCCAACGCAGATAAGCGGGTCGCCAACGCGGTCGGATCGGCAATCGGACCATTCGGTGCGGCGAAGTCCCTAGCTGCCTTGCTGATTTCGGACGCGTAGGCGCTTAGGCTCAGAGAGCCGACCACAAACCGACGGAACACATAGTGGTGCGTCAACTTGATTACCTTAGCCATCTCTGCTGACGTGGGCGAGAACTTGGCCAGCCCGGCGATCACGAGCGTCAGCGCGTACATGTTCGGTATCAGGTCGCGAATACTCTCGACGTCCCGTGCGACAGCGGGGGTGAAACTTGCACCCGCCTCCAAAATTTGCTGCAGTCCTTCTGCAGTCTTGGCCACGTCCTCGGCATAGTCCTTCGCGGTCACCCCGGGCGTGCTTAGGTGGGCGAGCACCTCCTTGTACAAGTCCGACTGCTTGGATTCCCGATGCTTCGAAAGGAGGTGGAGATGAAAAAGCTCTGTGAGAGAGAGCATGGACTGCTGGTCCACCGCCTTCAATATGCGACCCCAAGCAGAGGCAACTTCATTTTTCATGCCCTGCTGATCGCCGAGCGCGTAGAGCTTGTTCTTTAGCAAATCAGCCTGCTGCAGCTCGAGGCCTCTCGCATTGAGTGTTTCGAAGACTTCATACGCGACGCCTTGCTCGTGAACCTTCATCTGGAGAACGACGGTCAGCTGCATTACCGCTTGAAGGAGCTGCACCAACTTGGCGTCGCGCCCAGCAGCCCCCTCAGGACCTATGTACTCAGAAATGTTGGTAAAGAGCAAACGCGTACAAACTTGGAGACGCCCCAAAACAGACCGGAATGGGGCGCCCTTTGACTCAAAATACGCGTCTCTCTCAGATTGAACGAATCTGTCACACACCACTGCTTGGTAATGCTCGTCGTCGCGCGCTAAGCTGACTCTCGGCACCTTCTCTCCCCCGACATAGATAAAGAGAAGCTGATGCAAGGAACTCGTCCAGCGCAGGCGCTCTTGCGCTGTCGAAAGCTGTTCGGAGAATTCAGAGAACACTGACAGCATCGCGGTCAGTGTGACTAGTCGCTGCTGCCCGTCTATCACCTCCGGTGGACGGTTCTCAGAAGCGGGGAATGACTGGAGGACGACAGACCCCAGGAAGTGGGGCGTCGGGCTCGTGACGAGCATTCCCGCCGCATTGAATGACCTTTTTGCTGTATTAGAGATGTCATCCCACAGCTTCTGTACTTCATCAGCCGTCCAGCTGTAGTCTCTCTGATAGTCCGGGATCTGGTACCGACTGTTTGAGAGAAGGGTCACGATCGTGACGCTCGATGGCTCCAGAAATGTAGATGGATTGATAAGCTGCGTAGTTGCCATGGTGCGCTCCTGTAGTCACTCGTGTTAGCCGCGCAGCGCCAGCGCGAGCTGCTGGCCAATGGCCATGTGGTCGCCGAACAGGTTCACGCCATCCTTGTCATAGTCACGCAGCTGCGCGCCAGGTAGCGTCTTGATCCTCGCGATGAGGTCTGTCTCGGCGACGTTGGGGCTGTGATGGACCCGCACGAACGGGTCCATCCCCCTGGGCTCCCAGATTTCCAAAGAGAGCACCCCGCGCGCGCGAAGTCTGAACTTCACGAGATCGCTCCCGCTCCACTTGGCCCGCTTTGGATTTTCCTGAAACTCGAGGATCACCAACAAGTCAGTCCCCCGGTACATTGCTTCCAGTTGCGCGGATCGTTCTGAGAACCACTCGTCGCTCCCGGGCTGGTGCTCGCTCTTCTCCATCTCAATGTCTCCTTCTAGGGAATGAGTCTACCAACCAGCGTCAGTTTGGCTGTTGAATCAGATCATGCTGTGGGGCGCGGGTTCTAAGCGCGGCGACGTCGCGCGCAACATGACGACGTTGAACTGAGTTTGAGCGCCTTGGACGCTAGAAGGGCTTCGAGCGCCGGCCGACTACACTTCGGCGCCCCAAGTCTCACCGGCTGCTTGCAGCAGGTGCGCCATGGCGTCCTCACGGCTCACGGGTCACGGCAATCACTGTGACCTGCTGCGCTCGATTTCCACCTTGCTGAATCTCAGTGATGCGCTTCTGCACTTTCCGAGCGGCGAGCTGGGTATTGGCCATCAGCGGAAAGCCCACTCGCTCCGAATACAAAAAGATTACCTTGTGCGTGGCCCGGGACCACCGGAACTTATGTAGATCCTCGCGCAGGCTCGGCTTCTGCACGTCGATGCCTTCAATCTCGAACACAACGTGCGGTATCCGCCTGCCTTTCCGGAACCAGGCGAAGTCAATCCGACCATGCTGATGCTGATCCCAGAAAATCACCGGGAATTCAACAGTAGGCAGCGCCGGCTGTTAGGGCATCCGCGTGCTTGCAGTGGCTAGGTAAGGCTAGCCACCACGTTCCGCCAGGCGCTCGGCGAGAGTGAGGGGGTAAACACGGTATCGCCCCTCAGACAGTCTCTGTGTGAAGTGTGTGTAGTTGGGACTGTGAGCAGCCCCCGTTGTGATCTCGGAATTCGAGAGGAAGACTCCTGTCGTGGCCTCATTTACATCGGTGAAGTGGCCGATAAGCTCTTGGCGAGTAACGACGACCCCCTGACCAAGTTCACCGTCCAACATGGCATCCAACATTCGTTCACGGAGTGTCATCGAGGTTTCCTTCTGTGGTTGAACAAGCCGAAGCATCCCGTTGTGTATTGAATAACGTGCGCAGTGCGCTTGAGAAGGAGCAGCAACTCTTCTTGCGCGGCTAGGCTACTGCGTCTCGTACCAGTCGATAAAGCGCTCGACCGCGGAATCGTCCTCGCACTCCACATAGAACGCCTCACAGCCCATCCCGAGCTTCGGGTCGCTCGCGATGCTGGCAGCACGAGGATCGCTGGGCAGGTAATGTCCGGGCGTCTTCGCGTGCACGCGCAGCTTTACACCGGGAATGACGCCATCGCCCGGGAACCGTTCGGAGTAAAGGCCTCGGAAGTTCACGGCGCGCTTGAGCATGACGCGACGGCCCCGCGCCGTGTCGAATTTGGACGTGTACTGAATTTCCTCCCCTACTTGGCGCAAGCGCGCTCGCAAGATGGCTTCGACGCGGCTGGCGATGGCGGTTGCAGACTTCGGCATAAGCGGTTTTTTTGATGGACTTGAGCTTGGACCCCGGCAACTTGCCGGTGATGATGAGGCGGTTGTGCGTTTCGACGCCGCAGGGCCCTTATTCGACTAGGTCGGCGCGTTTGAGTGATCGGTTGGCCAGGCTCGGTCGCACCTTGGTACAGAACCGGGGAAAGAGGGAGCCGCGCCCCCTCTGCCGCCTAGGTGTTCCGCTGGTACTCGCGCACCAACCCATGCGCGAACAATCCCCAGTGGGAGCGAAGCTCCCCGTAGGCTTCTTCGGGATCGTTATGCATGTTCTCGGCTTTCGCATAGGCCAAGATCAACAGGTCAATCCCTGCAGCGACTTTCTTGAGCAGCTCTGAGACTTCGCGTGCGTCGATTTCGTCAGGCTCAACTGCCGCCATCCCCCTAAGCGGCATGACGATCTCCGACATGAAGGGGTGCCGCGTGTTGAGCTTGATGATCGCCTTCCCGGTAAGGTGCTTGATCTCGAAGAGCTCTTTTCCGGGTCACGCCGCGTCCACAACAGTCAGAGCACGACTGTCGAAGCTTTCCCGAATCCACTCCGCCTTCGCCTTATCGTCCTCCTTGCCGGGATCCAGGCCGAGGTCCTGGAACAGCTGCTGCAGCGTTTCGTCCACTGTGGCTTGGTCGGTTCCGTCGAAACCGGCTTGACCTTTCGGGGCGGTGCGGTCGAAGTTGTCCACCGCCTCGTGGGCGCCCATATGTGCGTCGCCAGTCGCCAGAGCCTCTTTCTGCTCGACCTCGCCCCAGTATCGACGCACTTCTTTCCTTGCTTCGTCGACGGGCTTCTTGAGGGCCTTCTTCAACTCCTCCCTGAGCTTGCTCACGGGTTCCGCGCCGCGCTTGACGTTCCGCACTTGGAAGTATTCATCCAGCTCGGCGGGGAAGGAAATCTCGATCCCGATGAAGCGGTCCACCTTGTCGACGCCGTTCGGCAGCAGCCGGGGAACGACGTCGTAGTAGATCTCCCGGTCGTTTCGCAGCATGCTGATCCGGCCGACGTTGTCCGGGATGTAGAGATCCTCGAAGTCCTCGCGACCCTTTCCCGCACGGCCACCTTCCCCGCGCTTACGACGGACCTCCTCCGGGAGAAGAGACACCCTCCAGTTCACGGAGTGACCGTCCACAGTGAAATGACCTTCGTCAACGATCTTGGCACGGAGGTCTTCCCCGAACTTCTTGACGACGCGCGGGTTGCTGAGAAGAAACAGCGGATCGTGCAGCGTGATCTCACGGTCATCCAGCTCGATGTACAGCCCCTTGTCGATGAAGCGCCGGTACGCCCGCGCGATGAACTTCGTGAGGTCCTGCATCCTCTCCTTCAGCCCGGTCCCGTAGTGTCCGCCGAAACGAAGGCGATCGATCTTGCGCCACACGACGAGGGTGCCATGATTGAACGGCTCCTTCGTTTCAGGGTGCGCCATCAGGTGGGCGAAATCCGCAGGCCATGCGGCCACCTCCTCGATGGAGAGATCACGCTGCTTGCCACTCTTGACATCATCGAGATCCAGCACCGTCCGGTAGATGGTCGGCTCCCCCGGGCTTTCGTGTACACCTCGGCACGCCGTCCCAGACTCAGGGCGGCGAGCTTCAGCCCCATTCCGAAACGGCCCAGGCCCTTCCGCGAGTTGTAGCGAGATGAGTAGCCGACGGAGAGCACGTTCGGCAGGATTTCAGCGGGGATGCCAGCACCGTTATCGGCAATGCCGATGTCAGTGATGGAACCACCGTCTTCTCTCACGGTTTGGATGCGCACCGTGGAGGCACCAGCCTCCCACGAGTTGTCGACCGGTTCACCGACGGCGGCGCTCAGGTCGAAGCCAGAGTCGCGCGAGCTTTCAAGTGCCTGCCCCTGGTGCGTGAGCGGGGCGCGGATTTCCAATGCGTTCATTTCATTCTCCTGTTTGCTGAGTCGGTCCAGTGATCTGACTCGGCGGGTTGATGAAGCGAGGCCAATTGCCGGCCTCGTTGTATTAGGGGCGCCGCCACGTTTCCGTTGCGACGCGCCCCAAACTTTTTAGAGGTGCCCGCAGATGAAGCACTTCCTTCCACTATGGCCTGGCGACGCGGGGTGGATGACGTTGCTCGCAATGGGCTTCAGCGCGTGGAACAACGCGCATTCCATATCGAACGCACGTGCAGGGTCTGGATAGGTATTGAATCCAAAGTAGTCTCCCCGTCCTGCGCGCGCGTGAGTAATCAGGCGGTGCTGAAGATCCAGATCAGATCGACCCGCGTACACGGGGCGTCCCATCCGATACAACAGGTACGTGCCGGGGCGGCCGCGCGGAATGAGAGCACGCACAAGCCAAGGATCCAGTTTGAACACCCTGTGCTTGCGACCGATCACTGCTTCCCCTCCCAGAGCGAGCGCGCGCGCGCGCGCGCCCGGCTGAGCCTTTCACGCGACCGCTGGACCGGGGTTCCGAGCTGCCCAGCGATGTCTTCCGCGTCAGAGCCATCCGCCGCCAGCTCGATGATCTGCCGCTCCGAAGCGGACAACCGGGGCAGGACTGCGTGGATGTCGTGCGCGCTCTCAGCGATGCTGTGGTTGGTCGGGACGTCGATTCCGAACGTCAGAGTGGCGGAGAACTCGTCCATGAGCGCCGAACGCCGCTGCAGCTTCTTGCTTGCGTTCGAAAGCGCATTGCGCACCTGGTGCGCAGGCGGATCGGGTCTATGGGGATTGGCCACGAGCTCGTTGAGAGCTTCTTCGGCCTGGTCGGTCGACCAGTGGTCGAATCCTTGGCAGCGGGCGATACGCGAATACAGCGCAGCGCACGCCTGAACGACGTGAGGATGCATCATTGACTCCTTTGCGTGGCTACGAGCGCCGAATGGTCGCGCGTGGCCGCAGTTGGAACGTTGATATTAGCCGGAACTGCCCGGGATTGGGAAGGCCGGCTGAGGGCGGGCTTTCCGCGTCCTCACCCGTATTGGGGGTGCGAGATCAAATGCGTTGCGCGATCCGACGGCCGGTTGTGCAGATCCCTGCGGCCAGACTGCTGGCCGCGCGCCCCACTCTGCTGCTTACGCCGCGGTCGAGGCGCCTGCGGAATCCAGCGTGACGGGCGTGAACCGCTCCCGCAGGCTCAGCTTGACGCTGATCTTCCCCTGCCGAAGCTCATCGAGAAAGTCCGCCCACGCCTGCATCATGAGAACCCGGGGATCCTCGAACTCCGTCCGGTTGTACGCCGTCCCGTTCGCGTCGGGGACCTCATGGGACAACTGCAGCTCGGCGTACATCGCATCCCACCCGAGCCTCTCAGCCAGCATCGTGCGCGCAGTGGCCCGGAATCCGTGACCGGTCACCTCAGTCTGGGTGCAATAGCCCATGCGCCGGAGCGCCTTGTTCAAAGTGCCGTCGGAGATGAATTTGCCCTTCGGGCCGACGCCGGGAAACACGATGCCGGTGCGGCCCGTAAGCGGGAACAGCTCCTTCAGGATTGCCACCGCCTGTCGGGCGAGCGGCACGAGGTGATCCACGGCCTTTTCCCGGTGCTTCGGATCGAGCTTCCGATGCTCGACTGGCACGAGCATGATGCCGTTCTCCAGATCGATGTGACTCCAGAGCGCCTTGCGCAGTTCGCCAGGGCGTAGCATCAGCAACGGCACCAGACGCAGGGCGCTCTTGACGATGAATGTGCCCTCGTATGTGTCGATGTCCTTGAGAAGCGTGGCCAGGCTCCGGGGGTCCGTAATAGCCGCGAAGTTGCGCGTGTGGTACATGGGGAGCTGGTCGAGGACTTCCTTGAAGAAGTTGCGCTGGGCCCAACCTTCGACCACCGCCAGGCTCCACACGCCTGACGCAATCTTGCAGACGCGCCGGGCCGTTTCGATGGTCCCCTTGTCCACGACGCGCTGACATGCCGTCAGGAGGTCCAGAGGCTCGATGTCGCTCATCTGCCGACGACCCAGAAGCGGATACAGATGGTTCTCGAGCCGCCCACGCACCTTCGGCGCGTAATTGGGATGCCACTTTTTGAGCTTCCCGTTGTACCAGCGCTCCGCGACATCCTTGAAGCTGCCGGGAATAACATCGGTGGGCCGCGCAGCGACGGCAACCGTGGCAGCTTTCACAGGTCTCGGCGTGCTCCGCTTCTTCTTGCGCCGGTCCTTGGAGGGATCGGTGCCCTGCCCGATCATCAGACGCATGGCGCCCGCCTTATCCCCCGCGGCCTCCACACTGACGTCCGGATATACGCCGAGACTCAGAGTCTTGCGACGACCGTTGAACTGGTAGTCGAAACGCCACCAGCGCCGCCCGGTAGAGTTCTCCGCTGGTAGAAGATACAGGCCACGGCCGTAGTTCTGCCGGCCCGATCGGCTCGTTGTCGTTCTTGACCTCGTCGTTCTTGACCTCGTTCTGGACCGCACCAGATTGCATAACAGCCTCCATGACGCCTGAGGCGCCTGTGTTGATGGATGGCTACAGGAACTCTGCAGCGGTCTCTGATTCTTCAGAGTTACCGCCCGAGTTACTGGAACCGTGGCTGTCGAAGACCGACTTTTTGCGAACGCTCGCGAACGCCCGCGGACAAACAAAAAGCCCTAAGGTGCTGTCACCAAAGGGCTTTTCGATTTTCCGCGAACGTCGGCGAACGTTCGCGATGCAGTAACTGGTGGCCTGGGGCGGAATCGAACCACCGACACGCGGATTTTCAATCCTATGATTTAGCTCAAGTCCTCTGATGTCTATTGCCAGTGCGGCCTGCGCATAGTCTAATTGCACACGTTTGCACACAACTGAGCTGCCGCAGCATCGCGGTGCACATTGCACATGGGCATCAAGCAACTTCCTTCCGGCCGTTTTCGCCTGCAGATCCGCCGCAGCAGCCTCAAGGTGGACGAGACCTTCGACACCGCAGCCGATGCGCGCGCGACCCAGGAGCGGTACTTGGGCGGGGGCACCAGCGGGAAGCCGGTCAAGGCACGCGGTCTGACTCTGACGGAAGCTTGGGAGCTGTACATCGACTCCCGCGCGTTCCTGGAGAAGAAGGACAACACGCGCCGCTCAGAAGAGACCCATGTCAAGGCAGCCCTGGCGGTGCTGGGCAACCGGGCGGTGAAGTCCCTCACAGCCGACGACGTGGACGCGTTCATCATTGCACAGACCAGGGCGGGCAAGGCGCCGGACACGATCCGCAATGCCGTCGCGGCGATGTCGTCCATCCTGAACTTCTGCCGCAAGAAGAGTCTTGTGACAGCGAACGTCACGATCGGCGTGAAGCGCCCGAGCGCCCCGCCAGTTGTCAAGCGGATGCCCGAGGGTCACCAAGGCGCACTGATGAAGGTGCTCACTCACCCGAAGTACCGCTATCGCGCCGTCGCTCGACTGGCCCTGTTGGTCCGCGAAACGGGCGCTCGCCCAGGCGAATGGGCTGCTGCGCAGTGGGATGACCTGCACCTCGACACGCAGAAGGTGGTCTTCAGGAACACAAAGTACAAGAGGATGCCGCGAACGGTGCCGCTCACGGCTGCCGCCATGGCTTTGCTCAGCGCACAACTGGAAGACATCACCATCAACCTTTTCGACCAGTTCGCGGGCAGCGAGTGGGTTTTCCCGACCGTTGGG
The DNA here is from genome assembly GCF_050320135.1 of Ramlibacter sp. MMS24-I3-19. Classification (NCBI taxonomy): domain Bacteria; kingdom Pseudomonadati; phylum Pseudomonadota; class Betaproteobacteria; order Burkholderiales; family Comamonadaceae; genus Ramlibacter; species Ramlibacter sp. MMS24-I3-19. The sequence goes on from NZ_CP190017.1 coordinate 605,044, forward strand.
CGCGATGGCGAGCTCGCGCCCATCCAGTACACCGGAACGATGCGCGACATGAAGCGCGACGAGCTGCTTCCGAAGTCCCTGCGTGCACACAACGGACGCCACGAATTCATCTCGAGCCTGGTGGAGAGCTCCGATCTCGACGACTCTCGCATCATGTCGCTGGTGGGGCACCACAGCCCGGCGTCCATGCAGATCTACACGCACGCTCGCAACATTCGGTTCCTGCCGCAGCTGGAGGCGCTGGAGGACGGCCGGCGCAAAGAGCGCGCGAAGGAACTCGCCAAGGCGCTCGGCGTGCCCTCCGCGCTCATTGACTCCTATCTGGCGCACCTGCGGCAAAAGGAAAAGGAAGACCTGCTGGACGATGCAGGCAATGAGCTCCTGTACGAACGGGAATCGGTGCAGAAGCTCGCGGCCGTCGCGGAGCGCCTCGGAGCGTCAGAGAGCGATCGCATGCGAACCCTCTTGGAGATCAAGGCCCGTGCGCGCAAACGAGAAGCCCCGACCGATGCGCTCAGCCGGGGCAGCCTAGGGTCATGAGCAAGCCCTGTACCCGCCAGTGCGCGACGACGCGCCTTCAGTCTTCTTGCGCCTGGCGCCAACCCTCCTGGTCGGTGACCCCACAGACATAGCATGTGAGGCATGCGCCGTTTTCGCGGACACGCTCATTGACGAGTGCATCGGCTGCGGAGCCGTACGCACACGAGCAGCTGCCCCCCGATTCGGAAAGACCGTCCACAGGGTCGCACTTGCGCGGCGCGGTCGCCGGCCAAGCCACTCGGCTGCGGTGCAGCCGCCCGTTGTGGAAGTTCTCGAAGACGAGCTGGCATCTGCCGACGCGGGCCCAGTATCTATAGACCGCGCGGAACCGCCGGTCGCATGACGGCATGGTCACGACAGTGAGCTCGTGCGCCGATTCCACCATCAACACGTAGATGGGGTCTTCTGCCCGTTCGCATTGAGCCGCCAACCGCACCACGGCAGAGAAGTCGCCGGACTGTATGCGCCTGAACATCTCGGGCATCACCGTCACCTTGAGCACCAGCGGCGATTCGCCTGCGCACTCCTCCTGGAAGTGAGTGAGCTCGGGCAGCCAGCCGAGGGCCGCATCGCAGATGCGATGCCAACTCGCCTTCGGCAGATGCCGCTTCCTGGCCTCGGGAAGCTGCGCGAGGTCGAACGGCTTGGGCCATGCGAGCTCTGAGCACACCACCGGAAGCACCGGGCAACCACCGGCGGCCGGCCCTTCCGGGTCGACGCCAGTCTCCTCAACCAATCGCGTGCGCTCCTGGAGGCTCTTCACGGAGTGGATGCGCAATGGCCGCTGGAACGTGCTTTGCGTACAGGCAGACAGCCCTGTGGCCAGGTCTTCGCCGCTGGGAATCCCGCGAGCCCACAGCTGCCCTGCACAGTCGAACATCAGGATGGCGAAGCCTTCGCCAAACGCGTGAGTAAGGTCAATCGCCTCTGAGCGGAAGGCCAGCAAGGGGGCTGAGTGCGCCGCGGCGTGCGCACAGGCGTCGACGCCCTCCTTCAGGGCGAGATAGACGCCGTGCGTCCACGGATGCTCAGTGAGATGGCCGTAGCAGTCCCACCGCGCGGTCAGAAGCTGCGGGACCAGCGACTCCATGGACTCGGGCAGGACGAAGTACAGCACCTGCGCGCTACTGAGCGACTGGGGAATGAGGTCCGGCACCTCCGCGGCGAGAAGTGAAAGGACCACGGGCGGGCCGAAGTGCGCTGCCTGCTGACGCAATGCATCGACGGAAGCCAGCGCGTCGGCCTCGAAACCACGGGGGCGCAGGAGCCCCGTTCGACGCAGAAGCGCGTCAACCTGTTGCTGGCAGAGGTCAGGATGGGGATGGGACATTCAGGATTCCTTTCGGTTTGAGGAATCCCGTGTAGGTACCGAGCTCGGTTGGAGCAATGCGATCGTGAGCCACCGTCCTTCCGTGCAGCGGAACGGGTTCTCTTGGCTGGCCACGAGCCGCTTCACCGGCTGGCCGCGTCTTTGGCCGTATCGACGCCCTTGCGATCCTCGAGCGAATTGCCGCAGGAACGAGAGCCGTCGCGGGCCGGCCGATCGGCAGCGGGTGCTCTCGCTTCCCGAGCGACACGATGCCGCTGCCGATCAGATCGCACTCGCGACCGCGCCCGGCCCGCGAACTCGCTACTTCTTCGGCGGATTGTTGCCGCGGCCGCCACCCGAAGGCTTGCCAGGGTTCTTACTGGGTGCGTTTTCGAGGAATGTGTTCATGTGACATCTCCAAGTCCCGGAAAGGAAGAACGAGCTGCGCCAGCCCCGGGACCAAACGCCGGCGCGACTCGATTGATGAAGGGAAAGACTTACCTGCCTTGCCAGCGATCTGGTCGCGGCGGCCCAATTGCGACCTCCGCTATCGCGCTGGTCAGCCGCTCGAAGAGATGCTTCGCGACGGCTTCCAAGCTGGCTTGGCGCCACGGCGCAGGCCATAGCTTTGCATTATCGAGCTCCACAAGGCGGATCGCGTAGTTAGCAGGCCGCTGCTCCGCGCCTGCAACGACGCGATACGGCACGCTGGAGAGATCGAGAGTGACCGCGATGCCCGCCTCGCCGGCGTTGACGCGCCAGTGCTCCAACGGCCAGTTCATCAAGTGCGGGACAAGGGCGTCAAACAGTTCGACCCGCAGAATGCATAGGACTTGCTCGTGAGCGGCGTCAGTGTCAACCAGCCGCTGCAGATACTCTTCCGAAACATCGGGGAGGTCGCCCTCATGAACTGCAACCTGCTCGGGTTCTCCGCTGCCGACGCAACGTTCAATCAACAGCCGGAGCTGGCGAACGTCTCGCGGTCGCGTCTTACCTTGCCAGTTGACGAACTCGGCCTGCGTATACGCCCAACGAGGCAAATACCAGTCAAGCCAGGACCGATCACGCCAAGTAGGGTTCTGCCATTCAATTCCGCGAGAAGTCGGCAAGCACCGCACCACGCTGAACACCATGGGCGGTCTGCCGCTGCGCACCCAACGTCGGCTCGAGATTTCGATGCGCAGCCAGGGAAGCTCCTCCCTGAAGGTGATCGTCGCGTCAGTGCCGACGATGCGTAGCAGTTCCACGCTCTCGTCCTTGACGATTTGAAGGACGGACTGCAGTCCAGTCGTGATGTGCGAGATCCGACGAAGGGCTGAGACTAGCGTCCAGTAGCCAAGTTGCGCGCCGGCGTTCTGCACTTGGCGCTCGGACCAGCCTATGAGGCACGCAATCCGGGAGAGCTCCACCGTTATCTGCGGCAGTTGAGCCTCTTCGGCCTCGAGCGCGAGGTCTTCAGCGAGCCACTCCACGTGATCGCCATCGCCCTGCATCCGTTCGAGCCTGCCCAACAGTGCCGGGCTCGCACCAGCGGCAAGTTGTGAGCGCACCTGAGTCTCGATGCGCCGCGACAGGGTCGGGCCGTCCTCGGGCGTGTCGCCTTGAAGCACGGCCACTGTCGTTCCATGGAACCGCGCCAACGCCTCTGCGCGCTTCCGCGACGTTCTGCCCTCACCTTCAATGCGTTGGTACGTGGTGAGCTGCGCCTTGTCGGAGGTCGGCGACCCCTTTGGGTGCAATAAGCGGTGCATCCCTTGTGCGACCTGCTCTTGCGTGAGATCGGCCTCCTCACGTAGTCCTTTGATGCAAACAGGAGACAGTTGGACGCCGTCGGCCCGGCCTCGCTTCTTGCGACCCGCTGCACCATTTCCACCATCGACTGCTTTCATGCAGCAATCGTCGCCCCCCGCGTTTGTGCTGTAAAGCCCGATATTTACAGCATTAATTCAAGGGGTCTCCCGGACCGCGGTTAACACGCGCGAAGTCGGCCACCGCGCCCAGCACCGGTTGCCGCGCATGGTTCCCGCCCTGGCGTGGCCGCTGCATCACGGTCGCACCCGATCGGACGGGTGTCGAACCAGCGGCAACAGCCCGGTGGAACCAGGCCCAGACCCGGCGCGCGGCCGCCTTCAAGGTCCTCGTTCTCGGAGGACATACAGAACCCGGGCCGCAGATTGCGCTCGGCTCACTCTGTTGACGGTCAGGGCAGCTCTCGGCAGCGCGAAGGACAACTCCACCGAGTTCCATGTTCCCCAAGATGCGAAACCTCGCCGAGACTCTCCGGGCACGACGTACCCGGGCGAATCCCAATCCTCTTCAGCCTTCGTTGTCGCCGCGCGGCAGCTTGCCTTGTGCGCGCGGTTACTATCTCGTCAGCAGTACCAAGGACAGCAAATGCAGAAGCATCTCGCGCGAGTGCCTCGGCTCGCCGCAGAGCCCCGTTACCCGACTTGCCGCGTCGATCGCGCGATCCCCTGCCCACTCCCGTTGAAGAAGGTCGCCGCGACATTGGCCGCCTGTTTCGTTGCTGCATCGTCGCAAGCGGCACCGCCCGTCATCGGCGGCGACACCCTCTTGAGGTGGCTGCAAAGTAACGATCAACGAGACGGCTCGCTGGCGATCGGCTATATCGGCGGAGTGCGAGAAGCGACGTTCGGAAAAGAGCACTGCGCCTCAAGCGATGCGAAACTCCCGGATGTGATCGCGGCGGTGCGGCGCGTGCTCGAAGGCATGCCGAAAGCCCGCACCATGCCAGGCTCATGGACCGTAACCGCAGCGTTGCAGGCCAAATGGCCCTGCCCGTCGAGCGTTGCCACGGCGCCCACACAATCAAATGCGCCGAGCGCGCCAGCACACCCGGTGCCCGCACCATCCGCCACACCTGCACCGTCACCGGCGCCCGCGCCGAGCACCCCCACGCGTGCGGAAACGGAGTCGTACATCGTTGATGCGGTGCGCAGTTGCGACGGCTCGATCAACGACGCGAGCCTCACCGGCACGCAACTGCAGTACGACACGCGGCAGTTCACGTATGTGATCGATCTGTCCAGATCGGCCACCACGGCGTCTTCATCAGCGGTCTATTTCACATGCACCGCACCGGGCTGTATCAGCCTAACCTATGGCGACAAACCCCCGGCCCCGCTCAACCAGACGACCTTGAACTGCAACTATGCGATCGGGGCACGCCTCGACCGCGCGCTGAAGCATTACCAGAGCTTCATCGGCAAGAGCAAGCCACTGTTCTAGCTGGAACGTGAAGTGATTCCTTCAAGGAGCCTTAATTTCCGCTCACCAGGTTCAGAAATATCTTCTTTGAGTCACTCCGGCAACACAGGCGCCGAACCGCGGCCAGCGTCCTTGACTCTGGCGGGCAACGGCGAACACACTCACTGCCAACCCGAAGAAGCCAAGAATCGAGTCATGCCTCATCGCGAGTTGCACATCGTTCCGTCCGCCAGCGCTTCCAGTACCCTGCACCGCATCCAGCAGCGCATCGAAGACACAGCCATTCACGAGCTCACCTACGCACTATTCACGTCGTTGATCCATGAATGGAAAGACGGAATCAATCGCGCCGGCTTCACGCTTTCAGAGATCTACTCGATGGTCGCCGAAGGTCGGCGCGCCCAAAGCGACCGCCAGCTGACGGCTGACTTGTGCTCAATCGACTGCCCTTTGGCAGCTACGGCGAGCTTCTCGGAGGAGAGTACTTTCCGTGAAAAGCTGCAGGGCCTTACCCGCCACGAACGTTGCGGGCTGGCCTTCATCTTGAACGAGTGCTGGCTCGCCCGCGACTGTGGAGATGCAGAAGCAGTCTTGAAGCGGTTCTCCTTGCACGGCATTTCGCTGCTCGCCTGACTTGCGGTGGTTCTAAGCGCACAGGGCACTCAAGGGATGTAGTAGATCTTCGAGAGAAGGTCTTGCACGCTCGGCACCTGGAACACCCGCTTGGAATCGAGCAAGAATGCCAAAAACTCATCGCGTCCAGCGTTTGGGAAATAGGACGCGGCGTTCCCTTCGAATTTCCACTTAGAGTGACCTATCAGGCGCACCGCTACGTAGATGCGCTGCGCGGCGTAGTTTGGCGCGTGCCCCCACCCTGTTGAGAAGAACATCGCAGCTTGAGCCGAAGGTCGCGCACAGAGCAACCGCATGGGCGCAAGTTGGTCGTCAGGCAGCAGTTCATGGTCGGCAAAGCCCCCTAACCCGTAGATGATCGGCGACTCGGACTCTGGAGCTCGGGCCACGGTAGCGACACCCGTAGTTTTGTCGGTGCTGATCGAATGGAGCGCGAAGAACAAGGCGACGTTGATGTCATGAGTGACATCGAGCCCAACGCTCGGCAGGCCATAGTGCTGCGCGGTCGCGAATCCCCAGAGTCGATACCGATAAGAGTTGACGAAATTCAGGAGCTCGCGCTGCATGCCCGCGTCTTTGGCCCGTTCGTGCACATAGACGTCGAGAAGCGCCGACCAGGCAGCGAAGCTGTCTGGAAAGTACAAGTCAGTCCGCGCCGCTGATGGCAGGAGTGAAGGCTCCTGAACGTCCGCAGATCCGTATAGCCTCAGTAACTCTTCGGGCGTACGCGCCTTCTTTTCTGTCGTATGTTGCCGAACCTGGCCCCGCCAAACGCCCCGAAAGCCGGGGTCCTTCGGCTGCACACGTTGGGCGATGTCGACCACTTCGTCTATGGAGTGTGCGTCGATCACAGGCACGCGCCGATAAGGAACGCGGAGGTAAGTGCCGTTCCCTAGCGAATCGAGCGACGTAGATGGCAAATCCTCGGTTCGACCGTACACGGCAGCCCCCACCGCCGGCGTCCAACTCCAACAGTTCCCATGTAGCGCATCTGCGTAGGCAGGAGTCCCGGCGCTTTGATTCACCAGCGTAACGTTGCAAGCGGGAGAAATTCGATCCCCAATCGGGCTAACGTTGTGCAAGTGCGGCAGGAGCGGTTCAGAGATGACCATGAGGCGCCTTCATTCCCAGTTGCAAGGCCAGCAGAAGTCGAGACGGATCGACTGGTGGTGCGGCCTGCAAATTGACCGCGCGGTACGCGTTATCAACATTGTTCAGACCAGGTTCAGCAAACCGTGTCCCAACATCGAGCCCGAGCGAGTAGAAACAAGCGGCTTCGATCAGGCTCGGCAACCGGGCATCCGCGTACGGGCGGTGAAAAATAGTCGGAGAGCCTCCCGTCCTTTCTCCGTAGTCGACCACGATGTCACGCAGTGACTTCGCGAATTCGTACTTGCTCAAGTAGATGTCCATGAGGCAGTTGAGGGGTGCCCGGATTAGCTCTATTACGGCCGGCTCATCCTCAATGACGAACGTCACCCTTCCGGAAAACTGCGGGAGGCGCCGGTCCGGACCGTGGGCTTGAAGCGGAGCGCCTCCAACTGAGCTGCTGTGCTCGGGGAAACTTGACGATCCAGCATGCGTGCGACGGAGATCTTCTGCTGGGGTACTGAGTAGCCTTCAATCAAGTAGCCGAGCAAGATTGCGAAGATGTCCCGGAACGCACCTTCATCGTGCTCGAGGGGCATGCACAGGGTGTCACTTGGCTGATCCTCCGGCAGAGTGCGCCCTTCGAGGATGCGTGCTGCAGCCAACAGATCTGCCACGGAAGTCCAGGCGGCGAGCTCTCCTAGAGTCGCCGCGCAGAGCGCTCGCGGAAAGAGTACTTCACTCATCCTTGTCCCTTCAGTCTTTGTGCGAAGGCGCCGCGACGACGCTCTTCCCGTATTGGATGTGCCACGCGCTCTGCAGCAGCAGGTCGTCTCCGGCGGCAGGTTCCGCGGGAGCCGACACCTGCGGCGTCAAACACAGTACAGCGCAACGCAGTGCGCTCTACGCGAGCTTGGCGCCAAGCTCGTCGCAAACGCTCTCCACCAGCGCCGCCACTTCGTGCAGAAACGAGTTGCGATCCGGCGAGGGCGTCACGTCGGGGATAGGTGCCGCCCGTTCGTAGATGCGTTCGCCGATGATTGAGGCACGTGCATAGCTCGATCCGCGCCCCGACTGATTGAACGCCGACTGCCAGTCCGACATCCGCTCGGCTCGAACGCGCCGGGTGGCGAGATCCAGCATCTTGGCGGACAGCGCGTTGGCCAATCCGTCGAAGACCTGCTGCTTGTGGGCGTCGTCGGTCGGCTCCGCGGGGTCCCACCGAAGCGGGTTCTGCAGCAGCACATAGAGGCGGTCCTGGAGCTGCTTCCGCAGATCCGCAACGGGCTTGAGGGTGTCGTACTCGTCACCGAGACCCGGCGTGCTCAGTCGGCGGCTCAACGCCCAAATGCGCTTCCAGTGTTCCTTCCCGACGCCGGGCTTGTAGGCAAGACCCAAGCGAGGCCACCAGGCCTCGTGGAAGCTCTCGGCCGCGTTCTTGACAGCCAACACGAGATTCATCCGGTCGTACACCGGTTTCGCCGCCACGGGCGCGGGCTTCTCGACGATCCCGTCGATAGCGGCAAGCAGCGCCTGCAACTGCCCGATGGTCCGTTTGTGAGGCTTCTTCGCTGGGTCGAGGCTCTCGTCGATGCCGCCGACGAAGAAGCAAGCCTCCTTGAGCCGCCAGCGCAGTGCGCGTTCCGCGAACGGGCCCAGCTCTTCACCGATGGAAGCCAAGACATTTTCCGCAGACGCCAAGACGTGCTGCTCTTTGGCAGCAGCATTGGGCAAGTTGTCGCCCTTGACTTCGTCGAAGTGCGTGAAGACGAGCAGCAGCTTGCTGGCGCTGCCCGACGTGATCATTTCCTTCATGGCGGCCACCGGCGCAGCCTGCATAGGTTGGACAGCGTTGTCGACCAGAACGATGGCGTCGGTCGTCTCAATGCGCCGAGTCAACGAAGTCGAGATGGCAGCAACCGACTTCGGTGTGTGCCCCAGGCCTTCGGCATCCAGCAGCACGAGCTTCGGCTGCTGACCACCGTTCCACGCTGGCAGGAACGCCCCCACTACACGGAGGCCGTTCACAAGGGGAGTTAGCAAGAAGCCGAAGCGCGGTGCGTGATTGCTGGAGAACCGAGTGACCGTCTTGATGAAGCTTGCGCGGTCGTCCGTCTCCCACGACCAAGACTCGGGCCAGCCCTGTTTGTTGCGCCTCACCGTCCCTTCCGTGAGAAGCGAGAAGCGGAGCTCGATCTCGTCCATGAGCTCGTCGCTAATGCGGTGGAACTCTTCGTCTTCGCGCAACCTCCGATCCAGCTCCTCCTCGAAGAGCTCGTCAACGACCCGCTGATCCTTTTCGTCGATCGCGCCAACTTCGGCCTTCAGCAGATCGCCATGTCGTGCAGCGATGGCGCGCAGTGCCGCCAGCGTTTTGGCCAACAAGACGTTCGTAGCGTCGAGGTCAATGACACTCTCGGCAGCCGTCTCATCGGCCGGCGCCGTGACGTCGTCCTCCTCGTCGTCCTCCTCCACTTCCGGGGTTACGGCCCGCGGTCCATTTCCGAGCACGTAGTTGAACCGGAACCGCTGGTTGACGTGCATCAGAAGCTTGCGCAGAACTTCGGCATCACTGTCGCCGCGATACGCGGAAAGTACGGCCTCGGAGATGCACTCGTTCAAGTGCTCACGGACTTCGTCAATGGGAAAGAAGGTGACCGCAGCGCGGTACGGCCCGTCGGCAAGGACAACTTCGGTCTCATGCACCGTGGTCTTTGCCGTCGACGTAGAGGGAAACCGCTCCGTTTCGGGGTCGGTGCCGATCAACTGCCGCAGAAGCGTCGTCTTCCCGGCGCCAGTCGTCCCAAGAAGCAGCGCTCGCCGGTAGTCGGAATCCGCAGAGCTTGGCAATGGGAGGATCGCGTCGCGAATCGCGCTGAAGTCGTTCTGGGTCGGTTCCATGCCGTGATAGAAGATCTCCACGACGCGGCGCGGGAATCGCTTTTCGGCTTCCGCCCGTGCCGGCAGGCTCCAGAAAGCCTCATCCGCAAGCAACTGGTTGAGCTGGTCTTTCAGCTCGTTCGCTTCCGCCTCATCCGACGTCCCCAATCCTTGTCGGACCCTGAGCCCCGGGTTACCCGTGTTCGTGTCCACGCGAACCGGATGTCGAAAGATCACCGCCCAAGCGCTGCGGCCTTGGGATCGACTCAGGCTTGCTGCAAATCGCTTTTCCATTTCGTTGTTCCACCGTTGTTCAGGGGCGAATCCTACGCGCCACAAAATCCGGAGTCAACTCTTTTTGAACAACGCCCGAACAACGGAGCTGGCGGAACGGCGTGCGATGAGATTGCGCTCTTTATATCACTCGATATAAACTCGTTCAAAACGCACGCGAAGCGCCCATGACGCCAGCCGAAATCCGACACCTTCGCAGGAACCTCGACCTGACGCAACAGCAGTTCGCGGATCTGCTGGGCGTCTCGTTCGTCACGCTCAACCGTTGGGAGAACGGCCAGTCGAAGCCGTCGGCCATGGGCTTGGCGAAGCTGCAAGAGCTCAGTGATCGCGCTGGCAGCGGACGCGCAGGTGAGGCATCGTCATCCGCCAGTGCCATTCCGCCTGACGAGCAGGGCGAGGTCCCCCGTTTGGACTTCCTTGGCGATGCCAACGCGTTGCGCGTACTCGTCGAGGGAGAACGTCTCTCGTACGGGCATTTGTTCAATCCGGCGTTCGCTACCGAGATCAGCGAGATTGACCCGCTGCCGCATCAGCGCATTGCGGTGTATCAGCACATGCTGCCCCAGCATCGCCTGCGCTTCCTCCTGGCCGATGATGCGGGGGCGGGCAAGACGATCATGACGGGGCTGTACGTCCGGGAGAGCCTGTCCCGCCGGACCATGCGCCGCGTGATGGTGGTGGCGCCCGCCGGCCTGGTCGGCAACTGGTACCGCGAGCTGCATAAGCTTTTCCAGTTGCAGTTCAACATCGTGACCGGCGCCGACACCAAGGACGGCAATCCCTTTATTGGGACCGGCAGCGACCTCGTTGTGGTGAGCGTCGACAGCTTGCGCGCGCCGCGCCTGTTCAATGCTTTGCGCGACCCTCAAGTTGCGCCCTATGACCTAGTCGTGTTCGACGAGGCGCACAAGCTCTCGGCGAACCGCGACCTGGATGGAACTTTCCGGGCCACGGATCGCTACCGTCTTGCCGAGGCGATCGCTGGCGTGCGAGAGCTGCCCGAAGAGTGGCAGATGCCTTGGGCAGCGCACCATCTACTGCTGCTCACCGCGACTCCTCACATGGGCAAGGAATATCCGTACTACTGCCTGTGGCGGCTGCTGGAACCCGAGCTATTCAGCACCGAGACGGCGTTCGCCAAGTTCCCACCCGAGTCCCGCAGCCGGTATTTCATCCGCCGCGTCAAAGAGGAGATGGTTGACCTCCGTGGCAAGGCGCTCTATCCCGAGCGCCTTTGCGACACCGTAAGCTACGACCTCACTCAGGGGGAGATCAGCGAACAGGCGCTGTACGACCGCACGACCGCATACATCCGCCACTACTACAACCAAGCTCGCCTGTTGAACCGACAAGCCGCACGGTTCGCTATGACCGTGTTCCAGCGGCGCATGGCAAGCAGCACGTGGGCATTGCTCTGCTCCTTCCGCAATCGCCTCGCCAAGCTCGATGTCCTGATCGACGACATCCAATCAGGCCGTGTACCTGAGGAGGAACTGCGGACGCAGCAAGAGCGGTTGAACCGCAAGGTTCGCGAGGGGCGGTTGGTTGACGTTCTCGCGGCGAAGACCGGCGACGAGGAGACCGCAAGGGCGGGCGCAGAGGAGCACGAAGAAAGCGAAGCCGAAGCGCTTGGCGCCTTCATCGCCACCAGCTTGGCGGAGCTCATGGACGAGCGGGCGCAGGTGCAGGAGCTGATCGCACTTGCCGAGGCGGTCCACGCCAGCGGACAAGAGTCAAAGTTCGAGCGCATGGCGGAGCTGCTGCGGTCGCCGCAGTACCGCGACCAAAAGGTCATCATCTACACGGAGCATCGCGACACGCTCGACTTCCTGACGCGACGCCTCGAGGGGATGGGCTACGCCGACCAGGTGGCCTACATCCACGGCGGTCTCGGTTTCGAGGAGCGCGACGCACAGGTCGAGCGCTTCCGCCGCCCGCATGACGCCGAGGGCAAGGGGGCGCGCTTCTTCATCGGCACCGACGCTGCCGCTGAGGGTATCAACCTGCAGTTCTGCTGGATTTTGTTCAACTACGACGTTCCCTGGAACCCGGCGCGTCTTGAGCAGCGTATGGGCCGGATTCACCGTTACGGCCAGAAGCGCGACCGCGTCGCCATCGTGAATCTCGTTGCGGGCAAGACGCGAGAGGGCCGGGTCATCAAGACGCTCCTGGACAAGCTCGAAGAAATCCGGAAGCAACTCGGATCGGACAAAGTGTTCGACGTCGTCGGCCGCATCTTCGAAGGCATGGCCATTACCGACTACATCCAGCTCGCCGTCGAATCGGATGACGAGGCCGACAAGAAGGCGCTGGAACTCGCCGGTCAACTCACGCCGGAGCAGATCAAGGCCATTGAGGCCCGCGAGGCATCCATTTACGGCAAGGGCGGTGACGTTCGGATCGACCTGCCCCAACTCCGGGAAGCGATGGCGATCGAGGAGATGCGCCGGCTTCTACCTGGCTACGTTCGCCGGTATCTCGAGCACGCTGCGCCCGTGATCGGCATCGACGTGGTCGGTGATCTCGAAGACAGCTTCTTCATGCGACCGCGCAAGCGCGGCGTGCTAGACAGCGTCCTGCCGGTGCTCGAAACGTACCCCGAGTCTGCGCGCAACCGGTTCACCGTGTATCGCCCGGATGACCGGCGCGACGCCATCTTCCTGCATCCAGGCGAGCCCGTCTTCGAGCGCCTGTCGGCGATGGCCATCGAGAGCGCGCGCAGTCAGGCCCTGCGCGGCGCGATCTTCACGGACGTCAGCGCCACAGCCCCTTACTTATTCCACGTCGCGCGTGTCAGCGTGGAGCGCGGTGTTGATCCCGGATTGCCTGCATTCCACAGCCCAGAAGCCGTTGAGCAGCGCCTGGTCGGCCTGAAGCAATACGCAGACGGGCGGTTGATCGAAGCGCCGGTCGAGCACCTGCTGCTCCTGAAGCCGACTGCGAAGCCCAGCCCCGGGAGCGTGGTCTTTCTCGCCCAAAGCGACACGTGGCGTCTGGCGGCGCAGGAACACATCCATCGCGATGTCGTCGGCAAGCTGGCGGAATTGCAGCGAATGAACGCCACGTCACGGCTCGCGGAAACCGAGGAGTACCTGCAGCGGGCGTTTGACTATCAAGAATCGGAGCTGGCCGCAGCGCGAAAGCGCTTCACCGAGAAGGCACGCGACGGCAATCGGGCTGCCCATGCGGAGTTAGATCGGATCAAGGCGCAGCAGAAGAGCCTTGCGCAGCGGCGCGAGCGGGCCCTGCTTCAGGCGAGGCGGGAGGTCGAACTGATCCAGGCAGGCCAAGTCGAGATGCTGGCGAGTGCCCTGGTTCAGCCCTCCACCGACCCGGAGGACATCAAGGCACGTGACGCCGAGGTCGAAAGAATTGCGGTCGAAGTGGCCATCGCCTTTGAGGCTGCACAAGGTGCCGACGTTCGTGATGTTTCAACGCCGCCCAAGGCACGCTTGGCCGGTTTGAATGACTACCCGGGCTTCGACCTGATGTCCAAGCGCGCAAGCGAGGAACGCGGTATCGAGGTCAAGGGCCGTGTCGGCGTCGGTGAGATCGAGCTGACCGAAAACGAATGGGCCCGCGCCTGCATTCTGCGCGAGCGCTATTGGTTGTATGCCGTCTTCGACTGCGGCGGCGTTCAGCCCCGTCTCCTCCGGGTACAGGACCCCTTCGCTAAGCTGATTGCAAAGGCACGCGGTAGCGTCGTCATTGCCTACGGCGACATCGCCAACGCATCGGAGGCCGTTGAATGAGCTCCCCCGTTGTCACCGCCGGAGTCAGTCCCCGGCTCACCACACACGCAGAACGCGCTCGCGTCCGCGAACGCGAGCTACTACGGGTTGCGGGGCGACTCGCCGCTGCCGACGCAGGCTCGGCAGTGGAAGCCGCTCGCGGGGAAGTTCTGAAGTGGGCAGCCGTGCAAGTTGGCGATCACCTGCCCGCGCCAGCGATGGAGGGCCACGCGTTCGAGCACTTGCGGGGGGACGCGTTTGTATCGGCACAGGGTTCTCTGACGAGTATCGCTCACTCTGGGCGCTGCGAGTGGATCGTCCAGATGCGAGTGTTGCGCAGCGGACTTGGACCACCGAGGTTGTGATCGGTCATGCACCGGGCACTGCGAGTGCGTTGTTCAGCCTGCGGCTTCTTGCCAGTACCCCTGAGTCAACGCTCCAGGTCCAGCCCGCGGTTCCCGGGCTCGTTCGCCAAATCGCTACCGCATGCGGACTGCAGCAAGGCGGAACTCGGTTGGACGGCGGCGCATGGCACATCTCATCAGATGAGGACGCCGAGCAGCTGGTCGCGGAGCTCTTGGACTCCGCGCGTGCCGTGCCGTACATGGTTTGCTCAGTCCCGGACCGCGAGACGGAGCCCAGAATCAACACGCAACTGCTCGCGAAGGTGACCTTGGGAATCGCCAGAATCGTGGTCATTCCGGCTAGCCGCACGTGGGTTCTAACACAGCAACTGGGAAAACCGCTTTCAGTCTACAACGGTGCCCTTCGCGCGTACATGCCGGGCTTTTCGTATGATGCGAATCCGTACGCGCACCGCCTGTTCTTCACGGCCGCCAGCGGCAACGATGAGCGGGCGAGATCGACGCTCACAGCCCTTCGTTGGATTGCTGCCAATGAGAGCGTCCGCCGATTCGAGCTTGGCACTGACGTGCTGGCGTTCTCCGCCGTGCGTGAAGCCAGTCTGGATGTCGAGCGCCAGCGCCTGAAGCAGGCAGGGTCCGCCGAAATCGAACAGCTGCGCGCCGCGCAGGCACAGATCGATGCCTTGAAGGACGACGTGCGTCGGTCAGCTGAGACCCAGCAGTGGCTCTCGGACGAACATAAGTCCATCGAAGAGCACGCACAAAGCCTGGAGCAACAGCTCCGGGGCGCGCAGTTTCGCATCCATCAGCTGTTGGAGCAAATCAAGGCACGTGGAGACGAGCCCGATGCTGGCATTCGGCTTCCGGACAACTGGGACGCGTTCGCCGACTGGTGCGACGAGGTACTCAGCGGCCGCGTCGTGCTCTCGGGCAGGGCACGCAGGGAGATCAAGTCCGCCGAGTTCGATGACGCCCAGACCGCCGCTCGTTGCCTACTTTGGCTGGCTAACGAGTACCGCGACTCGCGCATCAACGGAGCAAGTGGCGACTTGCGCAAGCCCATCGACGAGGGCATCCACAACGATCGCTGCGGAGCGGACAGTTTCGAGTTCGGCTGGGGTCCTCGCAGGGTGCCCGTCGAATGGCATCTCAAGAACGGCGGCAATACGCGCGATCCGCGACGCTGTCTGCGCATCTATTACTTCTGGGACGAGGAAAGCCAATTGGTGGTTATCGCCACCATGCCAGCACACATCCGAACCGGCGCGACCTGAAGGGCTACCATGAATAATGACAAGCGGCTAATTGAGGTCGCCTTCCCGCTCAAGCAGACCTCCATCGACTCGGTGCACGAAAAGAACGTGCGTCACGGGCACATTTCGACGCTGCACATCTGGACCTGCACGACGCCCGCTTGCTGCGAGCCGCGCGGCACTGATTGCAACGCTGCTGCCGGATCCGGGTGACAAGGAGAAGCGAGACGAGCTTCTCCAGCGTCTCGGCGGCTCGCTGGTACGAACAGTCAAGAAGAAGAAGATGCCCAACGGGCGCATCGAAGAAGTTGAGGGGCTTGAAACGAAAGGAGGCGTCCTGCATTGGGGGCGCGAGTCTGACCCGGACCTCGAATGGTTCCGAGCGGAAATTCGCAAAGTCTATGGCGACCGTGCGCCGAAGGTGCTGGACCCGTTCGCTGGGGGGGTGCCATTCCGCTCGAAGCCATGCGCCTGGGCTGCGAAGTCACCGCAGTCGACATCAACCCGGTGGCTTGGTTGATCCTCAAATGCACGCTGGAGTACCCGCAGAAATTCGCCGGTCAACGAAAGCGCTTGCCAGAATTCGCCTTGGCGGACACAGAGTTCATGACGGCCTACTTGAAAGCCAAGGGGCTGCAGCCGGCCGACATCGCGCAGTACGTGGGCTGTATGGGCCGCACGACGCCAGACCGTCAGCAGGGCGACTTGTTTGCGCGGCTGCATCTGACCGAGGAAGACCTCGAAGCCGATCTCGCATGGCATGTGCGCGCCTGGGGGCTGTGGGTTCTCAAGCAAGCGCGCACACACCTGGCTCACTTTTACCCCACATACGCCGAGTACTGCCGTCTCAAGCCGTACGCGCGCGTTGAACTCGACACAGACGAACCTCTCAAGCTCGTGCCTGTAAGCGACGATGGCGAACCGCAGATCGATCTGCTGAATGCAGGCTTTGATCGCACCTACCTCGAGAGCGAAGCGAATCCGCGATGGATCGCCAAACCAACGGTGGCCTACCTCTGGGCGCGCACAGTTAAGTGCAAGGCGTGTCGGGCGACCGTCCCGCTGCTCAAGACGCGGTGGCTTGTGAAAAAGGACAACAAGCGGGTCCTGCTGACGATGACGCCCAACTCTGAGCGCACCGGCGTCGTCTTCGGGCTCGACCGTAACGCGAAGGTCGTTGGCGGGAATGCGGCGCAGAAGCGCGAGTCTGACAAGCGACAAGGGTCGGGAACCATCAGCCGGGCTGGCGCGACCTGCCCCTGCTGCGGGACCATCATGACGATGACAGACATCCAGCTCGAAGCCCGAGCTGGCCGCATCGGCGAAGAGCTAGTCGCTGCGGTCACCGACGGACCGAGCGGCAAAGAATATCGAGAGGTCACGTTCCTCGAACGTTCCTTGGGTTCCGACGTAGACGAGGCGCTTGCAAAAGCGTTTGCGGCATTGCCGTTCGGAGAACTTCAGGAACCCATATCCGCCGAGCGGCCCTCACCCAATACGCGTGGCGTTTCCGGCCTGACCCGCTATGGTGTGACGACCTGGAGCAACGTCTTCTCTCGCCGCCAGCGACTGGCGATTGCGAGTTTGAGTCTCGCGCAGCGATCCGTACGGGAGCATCAGTTGTTTCCTCGGGATTCGACCGGCTGGGGCGAGGCGATCTGCTGCTATCTGGCCTGCGCGCTCAGTAGGTTCGCAGATAGGGCTAGCGTTATTGCAACCTGGCAGAGCGGCGCAGAGCAGATAAACCACACGTTCGCAAAGTTCGTGCTGCAACTACCTTGGGACTTCGCTGAGTCAAATCCGCTGGCTGATTCGTCTGGTGGTTTCCTGCAGGGCGTTGAGTGGGTGTCACGATTCCTAGTGCACAGCTTGAATGCCACGTCGTGTGCACCGGCACCGACGCTAATTCGAGAGTCAGCAATCACGGCCGTCTCAGGCAAGTTCGATCAGATCGTGACGGATCCGCCGTACTACGACGCCATCCCGTACTCAGATTTAATGGACTTCTTCTACGTCTGGCTTCGCCGGACGCTGGAGGGCCTGTCTGGATCGATGTCGAATGCTTTCTCTGAGCCACTCGGTCCGAAGTGGGATCGAGATAAAGGCGATGGCGAGCTGGTGGATCAACCCGGTCGCTTCGAAAACGACGTTGCTAGATCAAGGCAAATCTATGAGTCCGGGATGGCGGTGGTTTTCCGTAAGTGCTACGACTGTCTTGCTGATGCGGGTCGCCTGGTCGTGGTCTTCGCCAACAAGAGCCCGGATGCGTGGGAAGCGCTGGTCGCGGCACTGATTCGATCCGGGTTCACCGTCGACGGCTCCTGGCCTATCCAAACGGAGCGTGCGGCAAGGACCAATGCTCTGACCTCCGCAACGTTGGCTTCGTCAATATGGCTCGTCTGCCGAAAGCGTGACCCGCTCGCTCGCGCTGGTTGGGACACGCAGGTGCTTAAGGAGATGGAGTCCAATATCACAACCAAGTTGCGTGAATTCTGGGATGCCGGCATTCGTGGCCCTGATTTCATCTGGGCGGCAACTGGCCCGGCACTGGAAGCCTACAGTCGCTACCCGGCGGTCAAGAAGGCGTCTGAGCCCGGCGCGTTGATGTCGGTCGCCGATTTCCTGGGCCACGTGCGCCGCATCGTGGTGGACTTCGTCGTCGGCCGCGTGCTCTCGCACGGAGAGTCCGAGCCCACGCCCGGCGATCATCCGCTGGACGATGTCACCACCTACTACTTGCTCCACCGTAACGACTTCGGTCTCAAGGAAGCGCCAGCGGGCCCGTGCATCCTATACGCCGTGTCTTGCGCGCTATCCGAGCGCGAACTTGCTGACCAATATGAACTGCTGGCCCGCGGCGGCGATGCTGCCGATGTCGACGACGCAGATTCGGACGACGACGGGGATGGCGATACCGAGGAGACGTCGTCCGGCGGTGGAGGCAAGTACAAACTCAAGGACTGGCGTAACCGCAAGCACCGCTCGTTGGGTATGGAGACGACCAGCGGGCGCGCGATTCCGCTGATTGACCAGGTGCACAAGCTGATGCAGCTCTGGGTGGCAGGCGATGTGGTCAAGGTCAACGAATACCTGGACAGCCGTGCCTTGCGCCGTAGCCAAGTTTTCGCGCAGCTGATTCAAGCCTTGATCGAGAAGAGCCGTGCAGAGGGTTGCTCTGAAGAGTGCTCGATCCTGGAGCGGCTGCAGAACTACCTGCGAACTGTCGGCAGCGTCGCGCAGACCGCGCTCGGGCTGGAATAGGACAAGGAGAAGCAACGATGGCAAAACCCACCACAAAGCCCTGGCATCAGGTGGTGCAACTGCGCGACGACATCACCAACCAGGAGCTGTCGCAGAAGCAATTCGCCGCGGATTTGTACGACGTCGTGTTGGGCCGCAACCCCGGCGTCTACCACGACGCCAAGGAGTTCTTCGCACTCACCTACCCCACCGTCAAGCTACGTGATCTGGCGCGTGACGTAACGCACCGCTTGGCGGGCAAGTCCGAGAAAGCCGTCCGCCAATTGCACATGACCTTCGGCGGCGGCAAGACGCACTCTCTGATTACGCTGGTGCATCTGGTGCGCGATCCCGCAGCCCTGCCCGACATCCCGGCGGTGCAGCAGTTCAAGGCGCATTGCGCCCTCGAAGGTGGGCTGCCGAAGGCGCATGTGGCCTCGGTGGTGTTCGACCGCTTGGACGCCGAAAAGGGCATGGAAGTGACCGCACCGGACGGGAGCGTTGCGACGGTCAAGATGCCTTGGAGCGCGATTGCCTGGCAGCTGGCCGGCACTGCGGGCATGAAGCTGCTGAAAGACGACGGTACCGAGCGCGCGACACCCCCCGCCACCGGAGTAATGGAGGACCTGCTCAAGCTCGCGCGCAAGAACGGGGTCGGCGTACTGATCCTGTTCGACGAGGTGCTTTGGTTCGTCCGTGTGATGGCAGATACAGATCCGGCGTGGATTGGCCGCATGCGCGAGTTCATGCATAGCCTGACCCAGGCCGTCGCCAAGGTGCCGCAGTGCTGCCTGGTGGCCTCGCTGCTCGCGTCTGATCCCGGCAAGATGGATGAGCTCGGCAAGCAAATCAGTAAAGAGCTTTACGACGAGTTCAAGCGGGTGGCTGACGAAGGCATCCAGCCTGTGGAAAGCCAGGATGTGCCCGAAATCCTCCGACGTCGGCTGCTCAAGTTGGAGAGCTATACCGACCGCTTGCAGTGGCCCAGCCAAGTCTTCGGGGCGCTCAATGGCGTGCAAGGAATCGACGACTACACCGCGAAGAATCGTGCCGCCGAGGAGAAGCGCTACACCGACGCATACCCCTTTCACCCTGCCTTGATCGAGGCCCTGTACCAAAAGTGGACGCAGCTCGAGGGGTTCCAGCAGACGCGCGGCATCCTCAAGACCCTGGCTTCCGCGTTGCGCGACGCAGTGAAGTGGGACCAGCAGCCGCTCATCGGCCCCCAGATATTCCTGGTCGACCCGAAGTCAGATGGACTCAGTGTCGCAGCGCGTGAGCTGGCCAACGTGGCGCAGCTGGAGCTGTACGAAGGCCGCCGACAGAACTGGACCGCCATCCTGGAAGCCGAGCTTGGACATGCGCGCAAGGCACAGGACGGGTTACTTGGCGTCCAGCACCGGGAGATTGAACAGGCGGTGATGGCGACCTTCTTGCACTCTCAGCCCATCGGCCAGCGTGCGACCACGCGCGAACTCAAGGTCCTGATCGGTGTGGGTTCACCGGATCGGATCGAGTTGGACAAAGGACTGACTCGCTGGTCCGATGCGTCTTGGTATCTCGATGACACGTTCACAGGAGATCGTGAGGGCGGCTTGCCCAAGGTGTGGCGCCTCGGCTCCAAGCCCAACCTCAAGCAGATGCATCACGACGCGCGCCAGAACGTCAGCGCCACCTTGGTCGATGAGGTGCTTGAGAAGGAGATCCGCGCCGCCGGTAAGCTGACCGAGGGCGCACGCGGAGCTGGCGCCAGGGTCCACGTGCTGCCGGCTCGCCCGGCGGACATTGAAGACGACGGTGAGTTTCACTACGCGGTGTTAGGCCCGAAAGCGGCGAGCAACGGCAAACCCAGTGCCGACGCCAAGCGCTTCATCGACGAAACGACCGCCCCCGAGAAGCCCCGCGCGCAGAATCGCAATGCAGTGGTGTTGGCCGTCCCGTCCAAGGACGGCATCGACGTCGCCCGAGAGAAGGTGCGTGACCTGCTTGGTTGGGAGAAAGTGCGCGAGATGCTCAAGGAGCGCAGCGACATCGACACGGCTGCAACGACGCGCCTCGACGGCAACATTCGCGCGGCTCGTGGCGAAATGGTGTCGCAGATCGTCATGGCCTACTGCATCGCGGTGACGGTGAACGACGGCAACGAGGTGGCCGCATACCGGATCAACGTCGACAACGACCCGCTGTTCCCCAAGATGGTGGCCGACAAGCGCCTGCGGATCGAAAGCACGGCCGTCAACGCCGAGGCACTGCTGCCTGGTGGACCGTTCGATCTGTGGAGCGCTGGCGATAATGCGCGCTTCGTCAAGGATCTCGTCGGAGCCTTCGCAGCGACGGCCAAGTTGCCGAAGATGCTGAACCGGGCAGCGATCCTGGAGACGCTGCTGCAGGGTTGCGAGGCAGGCGAGTTCGTGCTGCGCGTGACGCGCGCGGACAAGTCGACGCGGACCTTCTGGAAGTGCCGCCCCGACGACAACGCAGTCCAGGACTCGAGCCTCGAAGTCGTTCTATCGGACGCTGCCTCGCTCTCGGAGCTGGACGCGCAGCTGCTCGGCCCCAGCAAGCTTCCCGGCCTGTGGGACAAGGAGCCCGTAACCCTAGCAGATCTCTCGGCGTACTTTTCGGGCAAGCACTTCGTCGAAGTCGACAAGGGTGGCTACACCGAGAACCTGCTGATTCCTGCGGCCACACTGCAGGCGGTCACCGACGCAATCGCGGGCGCGGTGAAGAGCGGCCGGGTATGGCTGTTGAACGGAACGGTCAGCGTCCTGGGCGAGGACGTCCCGGCTGGTTTCGTCAACGACACCGCGCAATTGTTCTCGCCGCCGGTACCGCTGGCGAGCGTTGACGTGCTACCTGCGCAGTTGCCGACAGCTTGGCAAGCTGACGCAACCAATGCCCATCTCGTTCATGCGGCGCTCTCGTCGAAGGCGGGGAAGGTGCTACCTTGGACGCGCGTCGCCGCGGCTCTCGACGAGGCATTCCGGCTTGGACTCATCGAGCGAGCGCTCGATTCCGGTCCCTGGCCATGCGATCTGGGCGGTGCCGCCGCGGTGAAGATTTTGAAGCGAAAGACAGAGGCGAAGGAGCCGCCTCCGTCTCAGAAGTACGGATCGAAGTCGGCCAGCGCAGATCTGCAGACGCATGAGGTGCAGGACCTTGCCGAACACATCGACGCCTTGCGCGAAGCTACTGCCGGGCACCCGCTGCGCATTCACGTGACCGTGGAGGTCGGGGACGGAAGTCCGGTTGACGCAACGGTCATCGACAAGGTGAACGCCGTGCTGGCGCAGGTCAAAGCGGGTTGGCAAGCGAGTTGAATTCGCCGCGCACCTGCTTTCACTCAAGGCTAGGATACCGAGTGATCATGCGACGTGTTCCTGTCCCGAGCTCAGTACGCGCGCTTCTGCGTGACCCGGAACATGCAGAAAGGGTTGTTCTGCTCGGGTGTTCTCTGGCCGCCGTGATGTGCTTGGTCGCATCTCTCGTCGCCATAACTTGGTTGAAGTAGCTGTCCCAGCGTACCCAGCCGCTCAGACACTCTTCCGAGAAAAAGGGGTGAACGGCTATCGTTCACCCCTTCAATCAAGCCGCTCTCGCTCGCGTTTCGTGAACGCTCGCGGCAGCGCTAAGTGCCTTGACCATGTGCGGCACTAACCGCAACTCCTCTGCCCCTATCTGCGCACCGCAAGTCAAGTGCACCGGCTCGCCGCCTTCGTGTCCGACTGTCGCTTCGACCCAGCGGTCGAAGTCCGTGGCGCAGACGAAGTCAATCAGCTTGAGCTGACCGGCGACGATGAGCACCACAACGGCGGGCACCTGCAAGAACACGGCGCATGCCGCCGCGAAATCGTGCGAGATGTTCGCGCAGTCCCGAATGCCGGCTTGAAGCTGCGCCAGATACCCTACGGTGACCCGGAGTTCACGCGCCAAATCGGCGATGTCCCAGCTCCTATTCGAGGCCTCCTCGAATAGCCAGCCCACCAGCGGGCCGCCTGCAGCGGCATAGAGCCGTTTCCAGCGCTCGTGCACCTGTTTGTTGCACGCCTTGGTTCCGATGCGACCGTTCGACTCGGTCGTTCCTGTCTGCTTGTCCATTGCTTTCCTCATTTCGATGCCGCTGTTCGTCGGCGTTGCTCAATGTGTGGTGCATTGCATCCTGCTGGCTCGAAAGAAGCCGTCCAAGAACGTAGGTACCCTGGATAGGTAGCCTTCCGCAGGTCGGACTTCGACTTCCTGCCACTCACTCAGCCCAAGCTGTCCCACCACGTACGCGACCCGCGCGGCCGCCTGCTCGTCGTCTCGCGCTTCCACCAGCGCGATCGCCGCGCCGTCACGCTTGCTCCTGGCCAGGTACAGGGGGTGGCGTGTGGGTAAGGGAACCGGCCTAGGCTGGCTCATTCCCGCACCCCATAGCGGCGTGCGAGCTGCGCCATCACTTCCGCGGGAGGAATTGCGGTAACGCTTGCATACCGCACCGTGACTCCCTCCACCACTGACGGGATTCGCGCAGGGTGGCGCACCTCTGCAAGCAATCTGGAGTATTCCTCCAGGACCGGCTCCTCCTCGCCTTCCGGAACGGCTCCGCACATTGCCTTGAGCGGCACAAAGTCCCGAGCGCCGATGCAGCTGCTCCATACGAGCGCCTGGTGGCTCTCACCAGCGAGCGAGTACCCCAGCGCACCGTTGCGAGTGATGTCCTCTATGCAGTTTCTTACCTTCGAGTCGTACAGCGGTACGAAGTAGCGGTGCTGATAGGAACTGACCTGATGTGTCAACACGACGTAGCTGTGTCCGGCGGGTGACGAGAACGCTGTCAAGCGCTCATTCACGGCGGCCGGGTTGTGCAACGCCTGCAGCAGGTCGAACGCCGCCGGCGACACGTCACCGCACAAGGTCCACCGATGCAATGAGCCGTATACGGGGTGGTCGCGGTCCGCGGTGGCGCGAGCCACCTCGTCGGGTGTCATCAAAACTCCCAAGTACACGCCCGGTGCGATGCGGAAGCTCGTTTCATTGTCTTCAGTCGTCTGCTGTTTCATGATGTCCTCTTGTTTGCCAAATGGCATTGGGTGTAGCAACTCGCTCCGAACCAACTCCCGCGCCGGCGACCTTGCCTCCGACTGCAAGATCTCCCACTTCAGGTCCCAGAAGCG
This sequence comes from Ramlibacter sp. MMS24-I3-19, assembly GCF_050320135.1. Lineage (NCBI taxonomy): Bacteria > Pseudomonadati > Pseudomonadota > Betaproteobacteria > Burkholderiales > Comamonadaceae > Ramlibacter > Ramlibacter sp. MMS24-I3-19. The sequence goes on from NZ_CP190017.1 coordinate 628,765, forward strand.
GATGAGATCGCATTGGCGACTCCCGCAGAAAGACCGACGTTGCGGCCAAGAAAAGGGGGCCACGCCCCCTTGGAATTAGCGGCGGCATTCGCCGCGTCCGACCTCGATGACCCGAACGCCTTTTTCCTCAAACTCCCTGAGCAGCCCTGCCAACTGGCGGATGTCTCGCGACAGCCGCGACAGGTCCTGCAAGACCACAGCCTCCATCGACTCGTCCTTCAGAGTTTTGCGCAGGGCAGAAAGCCCGCTGCGATGACGAACCCTCAATCCACTCACCCCATGGTCGGTGAACACATGTTCCTCCGACACTTCGAACCCATGCAGCGCCGCTGCCTGAAGACAGGCGGACTTCTGCTCTTGCGACGACGCATCAGGTCTGACGCATCGGACGTAAATTGCTGCTTGCTTCATTCGCACTCCTGGATGCGGCCCATGCCGCACTTTGGTGTAGCTACCTCCCGGGAGCGCGAGGCGCCGATCGCCGAGCATGTGGTCGTCGTGATCGGATCAGACCGGCCACGCCACTCGACGCCGAAAGTGAAGAAGGGGCCGTCACGGCCCCTTCTCAATCACGCTGATACTGCCCTTCCACTCACATGCCACACGACGGGCCGACTTGCAGTGGTTGAACAGGTGACCTCGAACTGGAACAGCGAGTTGTCGATGACGTCGGTGTCCGAGAGTTCAGCCAAGCAGACCCCCGGCTGAAGTGCGAGCCGAAAGACGCTGACATAGCGCGACGGCTTGGCGACAAACGTGAAGGTCGCGAGCAGGCGCCGCAAGGTAGCGCGCACCTTGTACGCCTCCATCTGTCCGTCCAGCAGTTCACGCAGCGCCGGCAGCGGGTCCATGTGAACTTGCGCCTGCAGGACTGCCGGGGTCAGTTTGCGACTCGCTGACCGCAGCTGCGACAGGCGATGTTCGCAAGCCTGCTTGCTTTGCGCAAAGCCCTCCAGCCTTTTGACCCAGATTGCCGGGTCCAGATTCGGGTTGAGCATGAACTCCTGAATTCGGTCGATGTTCGCCTCGATGTCCTTCAGCCGGCCGGTCACTTCCTCCAGCTCCTTCGCAGGCCCGGTGTGCAGCTTGTGAGTCAAGCGCTTGTTCAGCTCCTGACGCACCTCGCCCGTGAACAGCGCCGCCAACACCCATTCCAGTGCAAGCTTCGCGGCGGTGACCGACGTGTATCCCATGTACTGGTCTACCGCTCCGACACGCTTTGCCTGGTAGCAGCCTGGGCAGTTCATGCCCTTGTTGCTGCCGATGGACAGCAACGAGTCGCACACGCCGCAGCGCACGAGCCCCGAGAAGACGTTCTTGCCCCCACCGCGTGGGCGGTGGGATCGTTGCTCGCCGTTGCCACGAGGATTACACGAGAACCACAGTTCGTCGCTCACCAGCCTAAGCTGTGGCCGCGCGAACGGAAGTTCCTTGACTTCCTTTCGCTTCTTTCGAGCTCGGGCCTTGGTGAAGCCGCTTCCGTTCCAGATGAACAGTCCACGGTAAATCTGATTGGACATGAGGCGGTGAACGGACGCGGCCCGCCACCGCACCTGCCCGCGCTTGCGCGCACTGCCCGGCGGCAGGACGCCTTCGCGCTGCAGCGTCGCGGCAATGGTGGGGCATGACAGTCCCTGATGCCGCCACGCATAGATGCGGCGGATGACCTCAGCCTCGGGCTCGTGAATGGACCACTTCGTCCCGAGAACCTTGCCCGCGTCGGTGACCTCCGGAATCGCGCGGTAGCCGTATGGAGCTTGCGCAATCTGGTAGCCCCGCTCCAACTGCCCGACCATCCCCCGCGTGGTGCGGCTGCCCGTGCTCTCGACCTCCATGTTGGCCGCCATCAACTTGACCATCCACAGCGCCCGCCACCCGTCACGAAGGGTGTCGATGCCGTCGTTGGTGAGGAAGCGCACGCCCATCTCGTCGACCAGGTCCATCAACCGGCCGCCTTCGCGGACGTGCCGGGTCAGGCGCGAAATTTCGTCGACGATGACGATGGAGCACTCCCTCGCCTCGATGGCGTCGAGGAGCCGGCGGTACTGGGTCCGCTTGGCCAGGCCCTCGGCCTTGCCCGTGATGGCCTGGTCCGCGAAGACGAAGTTCTCGTCTATCGCGAGCCCCTCCCTCTCCGCGACCTGCCGGCAACGCCGGAGCTGGTCTTCGATGGACGTTTCGCGCTGCCCGTTTCCGGGTGAGTAGCGGGCATACGCTCCTGTGACTGACATTGAGTTGTTGTCTCCCGTAGTTGGTGATGTTGGTTCTTCGCTGCTAGATCGACCATGAGGTCGAGCAGCTCGGAGAGTGCTGGGTGCATTTGACAGATGTCCTGTTGTGAGGTGTGGCCTTGATGGGAGCCCGCCGGGCAGCCCACTCGATCGCTTCTTTCCTGCTCGCGCCCAAACGGCGTCGACCCTTCGTGTAGTGACCTCAAGAAAACGTGTTTTTGGTGCGCGGCGCGGCGCCCCTCCACGCACGTGCGCTGATGCCGACGCGATAAGCGCGCCTGTTCCTCCCACTTCGTCTTCGCGCGAACCCCTCCAGGCACGCATGAGCCTGCCTGTGGCCGCTCACACGCAGCGCCAGAGGACCGACGGATAAAAGTCGATGGCTTCACGACTCAGCCCGGCGCTACGCGCCGATCTGAGTCGTCCAACGCTGTGGATCGTCCATAGCACTCGCTGACGCGGTCGCCGGGCCCTTGCCCGGAGACCCTCATGTCGTGCAACGGTGCCCACCGCACTCACCAACCCCGCGCTCATCGCGTTCTCGAACTCTTCGCCGGTGTCGGCGGATTCCGCTTCGCACTGGAGGAAGCCAATCGGCACCTGTCGGTCGGCTGCGCCCAGCATTACGAAGTCGTCTGGGCTAACCAGTGGGAGCCTGGGGCGCGCAAGCAGAACGCTGCGCGCGTGTACGAGGCACGCTGGGGCCATGCTCCGGTGAACCGTAATCTCTTCGAGGTGCTCACCGACGCCGAAGAGATGGCGCGCGTGGACGCTCTTGCGCCCACCATGCTGGTGGCAGGATTCCCCTGCCAGGACTACTCCGTCGCCAAGCCGGCATCGCGGAGCGCCGGCATCGAGGGAAAGAAGGGCGTGCTCTGGTGGGCCATCCACAACCTGCTGCAGGCGCGCATCAGCGCGGGCCGGCCCCTCGAGGTCGTTCTGTTGGAGAACGTCGACCGCCTGCTGGCGAGCCCGGCTGCCTGCCCGGACCGGGACTTCGCCGTCATTCTTGGAAGCCTCCAGGCGTTGGGCTATGCCGTTGCCTGGCAGGTGGTCAACGCTGCCGAGTATGGGTACCCGCAACGTCGCCGGCGCGTGTTCATCACGGCGGTGCACCGAAGCAGCCCCGAATGCACCCACTGGGTCGGCGCGAAGCGTGCGCCGGCCGAATGGCTCGCCGGCAGCTCGCCGCTTGCCGCGGGCTTGCCGGTCGCCCTCAGTGGCGACCTCGTCGCGTTCGATGTGCCCGCTGGTGCGTACGCCGCGCAGCAGTCGTACAACACGGGCCGCGCTGGTCGGACGAGGTTCGCCACCGTCGGTGTGTGCATCGACGGCACGGCGTGGACCGCGCAAGCCAAGGCGGCGCCGACGTCCGAAATGCGCCAGCACGCGCGCACTCTGGGGGACGTGGTGGCGAAGACCGGGTCCGTTCCGAGCGCGTACTACCTGAGCGAAGCCAGCCTGGAGCGCTGGCGCTATCTCAAGGGCGCGAAGTCCATCCTACGCACCAAGGCAGATGGTCATGAGTACACGTACTGCGAGGGCGCAGTGCCTTTCCCTGACCCGCTGGACAGGCCGTCCCGAACCATCATCACGTCGGAAGGTGGTTCTGGCGCTTCGCGCACGCGCCACGCCGTGGCGGCGGCCGGCGGCCGCCTTCGCCGGCTCACTCCCGAAGAACTCGAGGAGCTGAACGGATTCCCGCGTGGGTTCACGGACGCAGAGGGCCTCAGCGCTTCGCAGCGCGCCTTCCTCATGGGCAATGCACTCGTGAGCGGTGTGGTGACCCGCATTGCCGTCGCCCTCGCAAGTGGTCAGACCATGAAGTGATGATCTCCGGTGGCAAGCCGCCACTAGAGACACAAACAAAGGGGGTGGGCGCGAAGCCCACCCCCTTTGTTCATCGCGCGCGCTGCCGCGCGCAGAGCCAGCCAGTGTCGACGCCGTCGGCAGTGACGAGCCGGAGAGCCCCGGCTCTGACGTAGGTCCAGAGGTGCGCCAACTCCTCGATGTCGCTGGTGAGCACAATTACCTCGTCGACGACGACCAAGTCGCAACGACCTTTGCGGATGGACTCCACAAGCTTCCCGTACGCGGGCCTGCGCGCGACAGGGGCCGCCGCTCTGGGGCCGGTGTCCATGAGAATCTGTGCGCCTTCCAAGGGCAGGCCCTTGCTGGACGCAACTTGGCGGCATCGCACGAGCTGTTCCTCGATGCGATGTTTGTACGAGGAGCGCGCGAACAGGGTCATACGGTTCATTTCAAGATTCGAAGAGAGTGCAGCTGCACGGGCCTCGTATAGGTAGCAAGGTGTCGATCGCGAAATGAATGCTGCTGCGCGCGCGCCACGTGCGAGCACGCGCGCCTCGCTGCTCGACGTCCGTGCCGCCGCGGTACGGCGCAGCGAACGCGCGGGCGGCGGTGACGTGCTCGCCCGTAGCCACGAACCCGCAGCCGATCAAGGACACTGGGGCCAACGGCTGCCTGCCCCGCTCAGGCGGGGCTCCAGCACCACAGCTCGTGTGCAACGAGATTGCAGACACACCCGGAAAGATGCCAACGGGCTCCGAAACAGAAAGAACCCGCAGAAACCCAAGGTTTCATGCGGGTTTGGAGGTGGTGGCTCGGGCGGAATCGAACCGTCGACACGCGATTCTTAGATCGCCTGGGGCGTAAGGCAGTTCGGGGCCAAGCTGAAGTGGCTGCGACGCAGCACGTTTTACTCCCCTCCTTCACCTCCAAGCTTCTGCGTAACCGCTGCGACCGTCATCCTTTTCCAGCGTCTGATCTGTGCACGCACCGAACGGATGTGCGTACGCAATTCACGGGCCTCCATCGAAGTCACCGACGCCCCTTGCAGGAGCGCTGTAGCGATCTGGTGCAGTTCGTGTAGGTCAAGTTGAGCCGAGTCCTCCGTCTGCTCTGGTGCGACGAGCAAGTCCTGCTTCAACAGCAAATCGTACTGATCCAATACCGCGAGGGAACGATCCGGCTCACTAGCTGCCATTGCTGCAAACTCACGAAGGGTTGCAACATGCAGTGCCCAGAGACCCAGGTAGAGCCGCGCAAGGGAAATGCGAGAGCCGCCGGATTGCTTGGGAACTCTCATCTTCAGGAGTGTGTTGAGACGCTCCGAAGGGTCGCCCTGGGCCTGTTCAGTCTCGCGATCTTCCTGCGTATGCACGGCGAAGGCTGATCTTCCTGGGTCCAGGTACCTGAGATCCACCGATGCATTGGGAAAGAAGGATGCGGCCTGCCTCAGAATTTCAAGCCGCGCATCGCTCGCAGTCTCGCGTTGGGCATTGACAAGCTCGACGATTACGACAGCTCCCTCGGGGCTCCGCGCGAGCGCATCAAATCTCCCGTTTGATTCAGGGACTGAGGCCTCGAGATCAACGGTATATCCCTTGGCCCGGTACTCCGCAGCGATGAGGTGCAGTTGATACTGCTCGTAGTCTCGCCGCATCACCAGTGCTCGCCGCTCTTCTCGGTATACGGCACGACCTTTATGGCGGTCGCGTACTGAGGCTTCCCTGCCCCCGCCAAGAACGCACTCTGCCCGCTAGCACTCATGAGCGCATTGGCCAAAATGGGGGCGATGCCGACGGGCACGATCAATGACGAGCCGGGTTCAGGAACGAATCGCTCTGCGACGACGCGCATGACCGTCTTGTCGTTCTGTAGCACTGGCGGAGAGATTGCGTCAAGTGTGTGCTTGATTCCGTTATCCACATCCGTGTACTGCCTAGAAGTGGGGAAGAAAAAGAACTTGACGGTGACCTCTCCCGCATGAGGCGGTGGAGGCGAGGAACCCAAGGCACTGGCGGCGGCGGCATTCACGGCGGTCTTCCAAACCTTCTTCTTGGCGCTGGTCGCGTTAACAGAAGATGGCCGCCCATGTACTAGAAACTCGACTGGAATGGTCATGTCGTTGTGGTGCCGTGGCGCAGCTGGCCCTGCTGGTCGTACTCGCCCGTTCAGGTGTGAAGTATCTCGTCGAGCGCTTTCAACAATCCCCAGAGTGTGCGTTGGCGCATTGCCATCTTAGCGGGCGCAATGCCACGCTGCTCGCCACTGAGGGAGACGACTTTGTAGAACTAGAGAGCCCTACTGCCTTCCCACCAACGGCAAGTGTTTGCGCCGGAGTGCCGCTTCGAGCCGTGGCGCGATCACGTCGTAGTTCCTAACCTCTAACGGCAGCACTGAGAGTCGGTACCGGTACGGTGCGAGTAACTCGCGCGCCTGAAGCTTTAGCGCGAACGTGCGATGCTGCTTTTCGAGATAAAGGTGCTCCCACAAACGTTTTCCGATCTTCTTCGCCTTGCCCAGGTAAAGAGGCATCCACTCCTGCAGCACCTCATGCCTCCTGATACGGCCCTTCTGGCATGAAGGGACGAACCATTGCTTGAACTCCTCCCGATCAAACGCGGCCTGGAATTCCGTCAGCCAGTCCTGCAGCGTGGACTTTCGACCGGCCCAAACCTCGATGAAGTAGATGCCTGCAATTGGCAAGTCGTCACGACTGATCTTGCGGAGCGTACCCATCCCTTGAAGCTGTAGGGAGTGCGCTATCTCGTCGAAACCACGAAACATTTGGCTCAGTTGAGTGTCGATACTCTGAATTCGATGCATTGGCTCTCCGCTCTTGGGCGCAACCCGGCGCCTCGGGCAAGTCTAAAGGAGCTCTTTCTGCCCACGCTTAGCCGATGTATGCGCAATTTGCCGTTTCCGCTGGCCACTCGCGCGGGTCTTGATGTTGTCCCACAATTGATGCCAGGAGGAGTCATGGCCACCATCCCAGAACACGTCTCTATTGAATTGGAGGGCCAAGGCTTCCTCCAGCCCATCGAACGCCACGCCATATGGTGGCTCGCCCAGCGCAGGCACGATGATGGAACGTGGCATCGGAACTGGAATAGGGCTCTGCGCGTACGTCGCCGCTCTCCCGAGCTGTTCGATGTCGCCATCCATGCAATCCGCACCAACGGACCCAACGAATGGCATGTCGGATCACCCGCAGCCATCTTGGTCGAGGAGGCCTGCGTGGAGTTTGCCAAGGACGGCCTCATCTCACAGGTGCCGCTCTGTGATCAGGCGCGATCGGTGTTCCTTCGAGTCGTCCAGGACGCCATGAATGCGGCCGAAGCGGCGACGACCGGCATGGCGCCCTCCTGATCCCTCTTCACCCTGCAGTGCGGCCGCCAGCCGCATGCGCTCGATCGAATTGAACACCGCGTGTACACCGTGGCCCTCCTTGTGCAGGCTGGTCTTGGTACCGGGGCGGCGTTCAAGGCGCAATCACCCCGCGCCTCGGCAGCGCGCTGCGGCTAACCCGCCACAGTCGTGTGCAACGAAATTGCACACGGATTGTGAAAGGTGGCGGGACGGCCTCAAAAGGAAAAACCCGCAGGAACCTAGATTCCATGCGGGTTTCGAAGATGGTGGCCTGGGGCGGAATCGAACCACCGACACGCGGATTTTCAATCCGCTGCTCTACCAACTGAGCTACCGGGCCGTGAGCCGGAAATTATAGCGTAGCCGACGCCCTCACCCCGCCGCGCGCTTGCCGCGCGAGAGATCGACACCCAGCTGCTTGAGCTTGCGATAGAGATGGGTGCGCTCCAGCCCGGTCTTCTCGGCCACGCGCGTCATCGAGCCGCCTTCCTTGGCCAGGTGGAACTCGAAGTAGCTCTTCTCGAACTCGTCGCGCGCATCGCGCAGCGGTTTGTCCAACTCGAAGGTCTGGCGGGCCTGCGGGCCCATCTCCACCGGCGCCGGAATCGATTGCCCGCCGGTCATCGCGGCTTCGACCGTGAGTTCGGCCACCGGCGGCGGCGCGGTCACGAAGCCGGGGCCTGGCTTGCGCACGCTGGGCGCAAGGGTGTCGCGATGCAGCGCGGCCTCGACGGCCTTGAGCAGCTTCTGCATCGTGATCGGCTTCTCCAGGAACGAGTGCGCGCCGATCTTGGTAGCTTCCACTGCCGTCTCGATCGTGGCGTGGCCGCTCATCATGATCACGGGCATCGTGAGCTGCCCCGTGCCGGACCATTCCTTGAGCAGGGTGACGCCGTCCGTGTCGGGCATCCAGATGTCCAGCAGCACGAGGTCTGGCCTTGCCTTCGCGCGCGCGGAGCGCGCCTGGGCAGCGTTGTTCGCCAGCTCGACGTTGTGTCCCTCGTCGTTGAGGATTTCGGACAGCAGGTCACGGATGCCAAGTTCGTCGTCGACGACCAGGATGTTTGCCATGTGTGTGGGTGGTGCTTGCGCGGTCCGCTTGCTGTTGTTACGCCGCAACTGCGAATGATAGCGAGACTTGCGCCCCTGCAACCGCGCCGTTGTCGACCCGATTCTTCACGTCGATGCGGGCGCCATGCTCGTCCGCGATCTTCTTGACCACCGCCAGTCCGAGCCCGGTGCCCTTGTCCTTCGTGGTCACGTAGGGTTCGAAGGCGCGCTTGAGGATGTGCTCCGGGAATCCGGTGCCGCAGTCCTGCACGACCAGGCGCACGCGACGATTGGCAGCGTTCCACTGCGTGCGGATCACGACGTCGCCGCGCCCGAGGCCCTCGGTCGCATCCTGCGCGTTCTGCACGAGGTTGTGGATCACCTGCCGCAGCTGCTGGGCATCGCCCAGGATGCGCGGGCAGGCCGGATCGAGGTCGGCCCGGATCGGCACGTGGGTCGATGGAGCCGCCTCGCCCTCGCGGGCGTACAGCTGCAGCACATCCGACACGACCTGGTTCAGGTCGAGGGGCTTCAGTTCGGCGGCCGGCAGGCGCGCGTAGTCGCGGAACTCGTTGACCAGGCGCTTCATGGCATCGACCTGGTCGACGATGGTCTGCACCGACTTGCGCAGCACCACGCGCTCGGGCTCCGCCACCTTTGCATCCAGCTTGTGCGCCAGGCGCTCGGCGGACAGCTGGATGGGCGTCAGCGGGTTCTTGATCTCGTGCGCCAGGCGGCGTGCCACTTCGCCCCAGGCCTGCACGCGCTGCGCCGACACGATCTCCGAGATGTCGTCGAACACCAGCAGGCGCGCCGATCCACCGACGGCGTCTTCGGGCATCTCGGCGCCTCGCGCCACGAGCGTGATGGCGTCGTTGTTGGCCGGCAGTCCGGGCAGCGATGCATTCAGCTCGAACGACTGCTGCCAGTGGTCCAGGCCGTGCTGCCGGCGATCGTTGGCGAAGTCCTCGAACTGCGCGTGCACTGCGGCACCGAAGGCCTCCAGGCCCGGCACCTCCACCAGCAACTGCCCTTCGTGCGCGGCCAGCGGCACGCGCAGGATGCGCGTGGCACCGGGGTTGGCGGTCTCGATCCGTCCTTGTGCATCCAGCACGATGACGCCAGCCGTGAGGTTGTCCAGGATGGTCTGCAGGTGCGCGCGCGCGGCGTTCACCTGGCCCATGCTCTGCTCGACGGCCGCGCGCGCATCGGCCAGCTGCTGCGTCATCTCGGCGAACGAGCGCGTCAGGCCCCCCAGTTCATCCTTGCCCTGCAGCACCGGCTTGGGCGACAGGTCACCCGCGGCGACTTCGCGCACACCTGCGGCCAGCAGCAGCAGTGGCCGTGCCAGCTGGTTGCCCAGCAGCACTGCCAGCAGGATCGCGCCGAAGACCGACAGGAACAGGCTGAGGGTCAGCGTGCCGATGTACATGCGGCGCAGGCCCTGCCTTGCGAGCGCTCGCTCCTGGTACTCGCGGTAGGCCTCCTGCACCGCGATCGCATTGCCCACCAGGGTGGGCGGCATGCCCTGGGTGACCTGCAGGATCCGGGGCTCGGCGATCAGCCCCAGACCGGGCCCTGGGACCACCGCCATGGCTTTGATTCGGGCCTGCCCCGACGCCAGTGCATTCGGTTCGTCGAGGCCCTCGATGACGGCGACCGCACGCTGGCTGCGCACCTGCCGCACCTGCTGCGCGGATGGGCGCTCGGGACTGAGCAGGAATCGCGACTGGCCCGTGCCGGCGATCAGCTGGCCGCTGCCGCTCCACAGGATGATGTCGCTGGCCCCGAGTTGCTCGCGCACGCGCTCGAGGGCCAGGCCTGCCGAGGCGTCTGGCGTCTCGGCCAGCATGTTGGCTGCCGAACGCGTCTTGTTGGCCAGGTCGCTGGCCAACGTGTCCAGGGTCGAGCGGCCGAGATTCAGGCCCGCATCGAGGGCGCCCTCGACCTTCACGTCGAACCAGCTTTCGATCGATCGCGACACGAACTGGTAGGACACGACGTAGATCAGCAGCCCGGGAAGGAAGCCGACCAGCGCGAAGATCGCCGCCAGCTTCACCAGCAGGCGGCTGCCGAACTTGCCGCGCCGCAGCCGCGTGAACAGCCGCACCGCCACCCAGCCGATCACGGTGAGCAGCAGCCCGGCGACGACCATGTTGATCGCGAACAACCGGCCGTAATTGCGCTCGTACAGCTCGCGATTGCCGGTGGCCTGCGTGAGCAGGAACATCAGCACGATGGCGATGGCGACCATCACGGCCGCGCCCACCAGCACGGCCCAGCGGATCGCCCGCGAGCTGCCGAAGTTGGGCTTCGCGGGTGGGGCTTCGGGCGCGAGGTGCGTGGTCACCGTCCGGACTCGAGGGCCAGCCGCTGGGTGCGCGCCGCGCTGATGTTCCAGTCGGCGTGGCCGACGGCGCCGATCTGGAACGGCCGTGGCAGCTGCGACACGTCCAGGTGAAAGCGGAAGTCCACGCTGTAGCGCGCGTCGGGCTCCAGGTCGGCCACGTCGGCGATCTTCCAGCGCGCCACGTGCTTCACCGCATCCATCGCTTCCTCCTGCGTGTCGAAGCTCTGGCCGAGCGCCAGTCCCGCGCTGCCGATCGGCTGCGACGACACCTGCAGCCGCCAGCGGCGGGTGAGCGGCTGGTACGACAGGCGCATGTGTCGCTGCGCGCTGGCCACCTGCTTGTCGTACCAGTACCAGCGGTCGCGCAGCAGCGTGGCCTCGGCGACAAAGAACATCGGGAGGCCTTTCAGCAGCGCGTCCTCGACCGACGGGGGCAGCTCGAACTTGACGGACGAGCTGAGAAGAACGCCTTCGTCCGTGCGCTCGAGCCGCAGCTGGGTGACCTCGCCCACGTCGGCCCAGGCAAATCCCGAGGCCACGGCAATGACCAATGCGACGACAGCATGCAGCGCCCGCTCAAGGAACGGGCGCAGTCGGCCGGGCCTCTGGCAGGCCCTTGTCCAGCAGGGCGTAGAAGAAACCGTCGTGGTCACTCCAGGGATTGTCCCGGACGGGGTTGCCGTTTCCCGCCAGCCCCGGAAGCAAATGGCCTGGGCCGGGCCGCATTTGGGCCGCTTTGTTGTGCGCAAGAAACGCTTCGATACGGGCCTCGCCCTCGGCCCGGAACACCGAACAAGTGCAGTAGAGCAGCCTGCCGCCGGGGGCCACCAGGGGCCGGAGCGCGTCCAGCAACCGGGCCTGCTGGGAGGCCAGTTGCGCGACGTCGCCGGGCCGCCGCAGCCACCGGACGTCGGGATGGCGGCGGACGATGCCCGAGGCCGTGCACGGCGCATCGAGCAGGATGGCGTCGAATGGTGTCCCGTCCCACCACGCCCGCACATCCCCTGCATCGGCCGCGACCACGCGCGCGCGCAGGCCAAGACGCTGCAGGGTGTCGTCGATGCGGCGCGCGCGGACGGGGTCGAGTTCCAGCGCGGTCACGTCGGCATCGGCCAGTTCCAGGATGTGCGCTGTCTTGCCGCCCGGCGCCGCGCATGCGTCCAGCACGCGCAATGGCCGGTCCGCAGGGCGCTCCAGCCCCTCGAGAAGCAGGGGCGCCGCGATTTGCGCCGCGCCGTCCTGGACCGAGACCAGGCCCTGGTCGAAGCCTGGCAGTTCATGCACCGGCCGCGGCTGCGCAAGTGCGATGCCCCAGGCTCCGACCGGCGTGCCCTCGATGCCTTCGGCCGCGTAGCGCGCGATCACCTCGTCGCGACTTGCCTGGCGTGCATTCACGCGCAAGGTCATCGGCGCCGGCGTGTTGTTCGCCTGCAGGATGAGCTCCCAACGATCGGGATGGTCCTGTCGCAGGCGATCGATCCACCACCGCGGATGGTTCCACCGCGCCACCGGGTCCTTGTCGGTTGCAGCCACGAGGGCGTCCCGCTCGCGCAGGAATCGCCGCAGGCAGCCATTGACGAATCCTGCCTGCGCCTGCGTGGTGGCCGAGCGCTTGGCCGCTTCCACCGCCTGGTCCACCAGCGTGAAGGGCGTGTACGGCGCCTGGTCCTCGCGCCAGCACAGCGCCAGGGCCGTGCACAGCAGCGCCTGCACCGCTGGTGGCGGGGCGCGACGTGCGAGCTGGTGCTGCAGGGCTTCCGCCCGACCGAGCTGTCGCAGTGCCTGGAAGGCCAGCGCCTGCGCAGCGGCACGCAGGTCTGCTTCGACACGCGCAATGGCGGGCGTGGCGGACTCACCCGCACGCACGGCGCCCAAGACGGAAGCGGCAGCCTGAAGCTGCCGCCAGAGGGGGATGGTGCTCAACGCGCGATCAGGTGCCCGGCTGCTTGGTCACGCGCAGGTAGGGCTTCGGCGCCTTCCAGCCCTGCGGGAAGAGCTTCTTGGCGTCCTCGTCGGACACCGAGCCCGCGATGATGACGTCTTCGCCCTGCTTCCAGTTGGCCGGCGTGGCCACCTTGTACTTGGCGGTCAGCTGCATCGAGTCAAGCACGCGCAGGATCTCGTCGAAGTTGCGCCCGGTCGTCATCGGGTACGTGAGCATCAGCTTGATCTTCTTGTCGGGCCCGACGACGAACACCGAGCGCACGGTCTGGTTGGTCGTCGCAGTGCGGCCATCCGATGTCGTCTCTTCGGCCGGCAACATGTTGTACAGCTTGGAGATCGTGAGGTCGTTGTCCGAGATGATCGGGTAGTTGACCTTCGCGCCCTGCGTCTCCTCGATGTCGCCGAGCCAGCGGCTGTGGCTGTCGACCGGGTCCACCGACAGGCCGATCAGCTTCGCGTTGCGCTTGGTGAATTCGGGCTCGATGCGGGCCATGTACCCCAGCTCCGTGGTGCAGACCGGGGTGAAGTCCTTCGGGTGCGAGAACAGGATCGCCCACTGGTCGCCGATCCACTGGTGGAAATCGATCTTCCCCTTGGTGGTGTCGGCCGTGAAATTCGGGGCCGTGTCGTTGATGCGCAGCATCTCACTCTCCTGGTTGTTGTCGACGAAGGGCAACGATGATGGCCCGTCGCAAAAGACACTGTCAAACCGCGGGGCCTTTGGGCGCGGGCATCGGCGGCATCCGCCGTGCCGGGCGGAAGCCGAACAGCGCCGCCAGCAGCACCGCCGGAAACTGCGCGATGGCCTCGTTGTAGCTGTCCACCGCGCGGCTGAAGCGCTCGGCCCCCGCGATGCAGTTGGAGGTGAGCTGGGCGCGCTGCCCCGTCAGCGTTTCGGGCAGACGGGCGCCCGCAAGGTCGTGTGCGTCGTCGCGCTCGGCGCGCTCCCAGGCGACCACCAGCACCTTCTGCGCCGAGCCGAGTGCGGCGATGCGTTCGGGATCCAGCGGCCGCTGCCGCGCCGCGGCCAGCGACGCGCGCAACTGTGCCGCCGCGCCCTGCAGCCCGCCCCAGAACGACGACTGCGCGCCTTCGAAGATCGACTCGGGCTCCTCGCCGACCACGGCATCCACCAGCTCCACCTGGCGCTGCAGGTGTCCATCGAGTTCGGCAAATGCGGTGTTGGCCTCGCCACGCAGGCGCACGAGGCGGTTGTAGGCGCCCACGCCCCAGAACAGGAGCACGGCGCCGGCGATCGAGGAGACAAGCGTGGAGGGCATGTGCGGCAAGAAAAACGCCCCACCCCCGCGAAGGGGTGGGGCGTCGAGTCTACCGAAGCGGTGCGATTACTCGCCGCCGGCGCCTTCCGTGGCTTCCGGCGCCGCGGCGTCGGCACCGATGCTGGCCAGTTCGGCCGCCTCGGATTCGGCGATGGCGCGGCGCTCGGCCTCGTCCATCGCGTCCTTCGCCTTGCGCGCCGCGTGGTACGCCATGCCGGTGCCCGCGGGGATCAGGCGGCCGACAATGACGTTCTCCTTCAGGCCACGCAGCTCGTCACGCTTGCCCATGATGGCCGCCTCGGTCAGCACGCGGGTGGTCTCCTGGAAGGAGGCCGCGGAGATGAACGAGTCGGTCGACAGCGAGGCCTTCGTGATACCGAGCAGCAGGTTGCTGTAGGTCGCCGGGATCTTGTCCTCGGACCGCAGGCGGTCGTTGGTGTCCAGCATCTCGGAACGCTCGACCTGCTCGCCGGCGATGTAGCCCGACTCGCCCGGGTTCTCGACCACGACACGGCGCAGCATCTGGCGAACGATCACCTCGATGTGCTTGTCGTTGATCTTCACGCCCTGGAGGCGATAGACGTCCTGCACCTCGTCGACGATGTAGCGCGCGAGCTCCTCCATGCCCAGCAGGCGCAGGATGTCCTGCGGGTCGGCCGGGCCGTCGACGATGCTCTCGCCCTTGTTCACCACCTGGCCTTCGTGCACGAGGACGTTCTTCTCCTTGGGCACCAGCTCGGACCACTCGTTGCCCTCGGGGTCGGTGATCACCAGGCGGATCTTGCCCTTGGTCTCCTTGCCGAACGACACCGTGCCGGTCATCTCGGCCAGGATGCCGGCATCCTTGGGCGAGCGGGCTTCGAACAGTTCCGCGACGCGCGGCAGACCACCCGTGATGTCGCGGGTCTTCTGGCCTTCGATCGGGATGCGCGCCAGCACTTCGCCGGGCGCCACGTCCTGGCCATCACGCACCTGGATCAGCGCGCCGACCTGGAAGCCGATGGTCACCGAGTGGTCGGTGCCGGGGATCTTGACCTCGGCGCCGCTGGCGTCGATCAGCTTCACCTGCGGGCGCACCACCTTCGCGGAGCCGCGGCGCTTCGGGTCGATCACGACCAGCGTCGACAGGCCGGTGACCTCGTCGACCTGCTTGGCGACCGTCAGGCCCTCTTCCACGTTCTCGAACTTCACCTTGCCGGCGAACTCCGTGATGATGGGTCGGGTCAGCGGGTCCCAGTTGGCCAGGATCGTGCCGGCCTTGACCTGCTGGTCGGCCTTCACGGTCAGCGTGGCGCCGTACGGCACCTTGTGGCGCTCGCGCTCGCGGCCGTGCTCGTCATGGATGACGACCTCGCCGGAGCGGGCGATCACCACCAGCTCGCCCTTGCCGTTGGTCACGTAGCGCATCGTGCTGTTGAAGCCGATCACGCCGTTGGACTTGGCTTCCACGCTCGATGCGATGGCAGCGCGCGAAGCGGCACCACCGATGTGGAACGTGCGCATCGTCAGCTGCGTGCCGGGCTCGCCGATCGACTGCGCGGCGATCACGCCGACCGCTTCGCCGACGTTCACCAGTCCGCCGCGGCCGAGGTCACGGCCGTAGCAGCGGGCGCACAGGCCGAAGCGCGTGGCGCAGGTGAGCGCGGTGCGCACCTTCACCTCGTCGACGCCGGCGGCTTCCAGCTCCTCGATCGCGTCTTCGTCCAGCATGTTGCCGGCGGCCACGATGACGGCGCGCGACTCGGGGTGCACCACGTCCTCGGCCGCGGTGCGGCCCAGGATGCGGTCGCGCAGCGACTCGATCACTTCACCGCCCTCGACGATGGCGCGCATCAGCGAGCCATCGGTGGTGGCGCAGTCGTCCTCGGTCACGACCAGGTCCTGCGTCACGTCGACCAGGCGGCGCGTGAGGTAGCCGGAGTTCGCGGTCTTCAGCGCCGTGTCCGCGAGGCCCTTGCGGGCGCCGTGGGTGGAGATGAAGTACTGCAGCACGTTCAGGCCTTCGCGGAAGTTGGCCGTGATCGGCGTCTCGATGATCGAGCCGTCCGGCTTGGCCATCAGGCCGCGCATGCCCGCCAGCTGGCGGATCTGGGCGGCCGAGCCGCGGGCGCCGGAGTCGGCCATCATGTAGATGGAGTTGAACGACTCCTGCTCCACGTCCTTGCCGTTGCGGTCCTGGGTCTTCTGCTTGGCCAGCTGGGCCATCATGACCTTCGACACTTCGTCGCCGGCCTTGCCCCAGATGTCCACGACCTTGTTGTAGCGCTCGCCGGCGGTGACGAGACCCGAGACGTACTGCTGCTCGATCTCCTTCACTTCCTTCTCCGCGCGGCCGATGATCTCGGCCTTCTGCGGCGGCACCAGCATGTCGTCGATGGCGATCGAGATGCCGGCCTTGGTCGCGAGGCGGAAGCCGTTCTGCAGCAGCTTGTCGGCGAAGACCACGGTCTCCTTCAGGCCGCACTTGCGGAAGCTGACGTTGATCAGGCGCGAGATCTCCTTCTTCTTCAGCGCCTTGTTGATGTTCGAGAACGGCAGGCCCTTGGGCAGGATCTCGGACAGCAGGGCACGGCCGACGGTGGTGTCGACCAGGCTGGTGGAAGGCACGAACTCGCCGCTGGCCTTGTCCTTGTTCCACTCGGTCAGGCGGACGCTGATCTTGGCAGTCAGTTCGACCTGGCCCGCGTCGAGCGCGCGCACGACTTCACCGACGTCGGCGAAGATCATGCCTTCGCCCTTGGCGTTGATGCGCTCGC
The DNA here is from genome assembly GCF_050320135.1 of Ramlibacter sp. MMS24-I3-19. Taxonomy (NCBI): domain Bacteria; kingdom Pseudomonadati; phylum Pseudomonadota; class Betaproteobacteria; order Burkholderiales; family Comamonadaceae; genus Ramlibacter; species Ramlibacter sp. MMS24-I3-19. Next base: position 645,551 of record NZ_CP190017.1, read on the forward strand.
GGGTCGTGTAGTACAGGCCCAGCACCACGTCCTGCGACGGCACGATGGACGGCTCGCCGTTGGCGGGGAACAGCACGTTGTTGGAGGCCAGCATCAGCGTGCGGGCTTCCATCTGCGCTTCCACCGACAGCGGCACGTGCACGGCCATCTGGTCGCCGTCGAAGTCGGCGTTGAACGCCGCGCACACCAGCGGGTGCAGCTGGATCGCCTTGCCCTCGATCAGGATCGGCTCGAACGCCTGGATGCCCAGGCGGTGCAGCGTCGGAGCGCGGTTCAGCATGACCGGGTGCTCCTTGATGACCTCCTCGAGGATGTCCCAGACCACCGGCGTGCCGCTCTCGACTTCCTTCTTCGCCGCCTTGATGGTGGTGGCGATGCCCATCGCCTCCAGGCGCGAGAAGATGAAGGGCTTGAACAGCTCCAGCGCCATCAGCTTGGGCAGGCCGCACTGGTGCAGCTTGAGGGTCGGGCCCACGGTGATGACCGAGCGGCCCGAGTAGTCGACGCGCTTGCCCAGCAGGTTCTGGCGGAAGCGGCCGCTCTTGCCCTTGATCATGTCGGCCAGCGACTTCAGCGCACGCTTGTTGGCGCCCGTCATGGCCTTGCCACGGCGGCCGTTGTCCAGCAGCGAGTCGACGGCTTCCTGCAGCATCCGCTTCTCGTTGCGCGCGATGATCTCCGGAGCCTTCAGCTCCAGCAGGCGACGCAGGCGCGAGTTGCGGTTGATGACCCGGCGGTACAGGTCGTTCAGGTCGGAGGTCGCGAAGCGGCCACCATCCAGCGGCACCAGCGGACGCAGGTCCGGCGGCAGCACGGGCAGCACGTCCATCACCATCCAGTTGGGCTTGATGCCGGACTTCTTGAACGCCTCCAGCACCTTCAGGCGCTTGGCGTTCTTCTTGACCTTCACTTCCGAGCCGGTCAGGTCGCCGCGCAGCTTCTCGATCTCGATGTCGAGGTCGATGCCTTCCAGCAGGTCCTTGATGCCCTCGGCGCCCATCTTGGCGACGTACTCGTCGCCGTATTCCTTGCGCTTGGCGTCATAGTCGTCCTCGGACATGATGCTGAACTTCTTCAGCGGGGTCATGCCGGGATCGGTGACGACGTACGCTTCGAAGTACAGCACCCGCTCGATGTCGCGCAGCGTCATGTCGAGCACGAGGCCCAGGCGCGACGGCAGCGACTTCAGGAACCAGATGTGCGCGCAGGGCGCGGCCAGGTCGATGTGGCCCATGCGCTCGCGGCGCACCTTGGTCTGGGTCACTTCCACGCCGCACTTCTCGCAGATCACGCCGCGGTGCTTCAGGCGCTTGTACTTGCCGCACAGGCACTCGTAGTCCTTGATCGGGCCGAAGATCTTGGCGCAGAACAGGCCATCGCGCTCCGGCTTGAAGGTGCGATAGTTGATCGTCTCGGGCTTCTTCACCTCACCGAACGACCACGAACGGATCTTCTCCGGCGAGGCCATGCCGATGCGGATGGCATCGAAATGCTCGTCCGGCGTGAATTGCTTGAACAGGTCGAGTAGCGATTTCATTGACTCAATCCCTTCCTAATTAAGACCGCTCGAGTTCCATGTCGAGACCCAGCGACCTGATTTCCTTGACCAGGACGTTGAACGATTCCGGCATGCCGGCCTCGATGGCGTGCTCGCCCTTGACGATGGACTCGTACACCTTGGTGCGGCCCTGCACGTCGTCGGACTTCACGGTCAGCATTTCCTGCAGCGTGTACGCGGCGCCATAGGCCTCCAGCGCCCACACTTCCATCTCGCCGAAGCGCTGTCCGCCGAACTGCGCCTTGCCGCCCAGCGGCTGCTGCGTGACCAGGCTGTAGGGGCCGGTCGAACGGGCGTGCATCTTGTCGTCCACCAGGTGGTGCAGCTTCAGCACGTGCATGTAGCCGACGGTGACCGGGCGCTCGAACTGGTCGCCGGTGCGGCCGTCGTACAGGTGCGCTTGGGTGCGGGTAGCCGTGAGGCCCTTGCGCTGCGCGATGTCCTCGGGGAAGGCCAGCTGCAGCATGCCGCGGATCTCGGCCTCGGCCGCGCCGTCGAACACCGGGGTGGCGAACGGGACGCCCTTGGCGAGCTCGCCGGCCATCTCCAGCACGTCCTCGTCGGACAGCTTGCTGATGTCTTCCTTGCGACCGGACTTGTTGTACAGCTCGTCGAGGAACTTGCGCAGCTCGGCCTGCTTGGCTTCCTGCTGCAGCATGTCGCCGATGCGCTGGCCGATGCCCTTGGCGGCCCAGCCCAGGTGCACTTCCAGCACCTGGCCCACGTTCATGCGCGAAGGCACGCCCAGCGGGTTGAGCACGATGTCGCACGGCGTGCCGTCGGCCATGTAGGGCATGTCCTCGACCGGAACGATCTTGGACACGACACCCTTGTTGCCGTGGCGGCCGGCCATCTTGTCGCCGGGCTGCAGGCGGCGCTTGACGGCCAGGTAGACCTTGACCATCTTCAGCACGCCCGCGGGCAGCTCGTCGCCCTGTGTCAGCTTCTTGCGCTTCTCCTCGAACGCCAGGTCGAAGTTGTGGCGCTGCTGCTCGATCGAGTTCTTGATCGATTCCAGCTGCGCGGCAATGTCGTCCTCGGCGGGGCGCACATCGAACCAGTGGTACTTCTCGATCGAGGCCAGGTATGCCTTGTCGATCTTGGTGCCCTTGGCCAGCTTCTGCGGGCCGCCGTTGGCCACGCGGCCGTTCAGCAGCTTCTCGATGCGGTCGAACGCGTCGGCCTCGACGATGCGCAGCTGGTCGTTCAGGTCCAGGCGGAAGCGCTTCAGCTCGTCGTCGATGATCTGCTGGGCGCGCTTGTCACGCTGGATGCCTTCGCGGGTGAACACCTGCACGTCGATGACCGTGCCCTGCGAGCCCTGGTCCACGCGCAGCGAGGTGTCCTTCACGTCGGACGCCTTCTCGCCGAAGATGGCGCGCAGGAGCTTTTCTTCCGGCGTCAGCGTGGTCTCGCCCTTCGGCGTGACCTTGCCCACCAGCGTGTCGCCCGGCATCACTTCCGCGCCCACGTAGATGATGCCGCTCTCGTCCAGGCGATTGAGCTGCTGCTCCGACAGGTTCGGGATGTCGCGGGTGATTTCCTCGGCGCCCAGCTTGGTGTCGCGCGCCATGACCACCAGTTCCTCGATGTGGATCGAGGTGTAGCGGTCGTCGGCGACGACGCGCTCGCTGATCAGGATCGAGTCCTCGAAGTTGTAGCCGTTCCAGGGCATGAACGCCACCAGCATGTTCTGGCCAAGCGCGAGCTCGCCCAGATCGGTGGACGCACCGTCGGCCACCACGTCGCCCTTGGCGATCTTGTCGCCGCGCTTGACGATCGGGCGCTGGTGGATGTTGGTGTTCTGGTTGGAACGCTGGTACTTGATCAGGTTGTAGATGTCGACGCCGACTTCACCGGCCAGCGCCTCGTCGTCGTTGACACGCACCACGATGCGGGTGGCATCGACGTAGTCGACCACGCCGCCGCGGTTGGCGGTGACCACCGTGCCGGAGTCGACCGCGGAGACGCGCTCGATGCCGGTGCCGACGAAGGCCTTCTCGGGACGCAGCACGGGCACGGCCTGGCGCTGCATGTTGGCGCCCATCAGCGCGCGGTTGGCGTCGTCGTGCTCGAGGAACGGCACCAGCGAGGCGGCCACCGACACGATCTGCGCCGGCGACACGTCCATGTACTGGATGCGGTCGGCGCCGACCAGGATCGATTCGCCCTTCTCGCGTGCGGACACCAGCTCGCCGGTGAGGCGGCCTTCGGCGTCGAGCGTGGCGTTGGCCTGCGCGATGACGTACTTGCCTTCCTCGATGGCCGACAGGTAGTCGATCTCGTTGGTGACCTTGCCGTCATGCACGCGGCGGTACGGCGTCTCGATGAAGCCGTACTCGTTCAGGCGCGCATACAGGGCCAGCGAGTTGATCAGGCCGATGTTCGGGCCTTCCGGCGTCTCGATCGGGCACACCCGGCCGTAGTGCGTGACGTGCACGTCGCGCACTTCGAAGCCGGCGCGCTCGCGCGTCAGGCCGCCCGGGCCGAGCGCGGACACGCGACGCTTGTGCGTGATCTCGGACAGCGGGTTGGTCTGGTCCATGAACTGCGACAGCTGCGACGCGCCGAAGAACTCCTTGAGCGCCGCGGAAATCGGCTTGGAGTTGATCAGGTCGTGCGGCATCAGCGGTTCTTGCTCGGCCTGGCCCAGGCGCTCCTTGACGGCCTTCTCGATGCGAGCCAGGCCGGTGCGGTACTGGTTCTCGGCCAGCTCGCCGACGCAGCGCACGCGGCGGTTGCCCAGGTGGTCGATGTCGTCGACTTCACCGCGGCCGTTGCGCAGGTCCACCAGGATCTTGACCACCGCGAGGATGTCCTCGTTGGTCAGGACCATCGGGCCGGTGCTCTCGTCGCGGCCGACCTTGGCGTTGAACTTCATGCGGCCGACGCGCGACAGGTCGTACGTGTCCGGGTTGTAGAACAGGCGCTGGAAGAGAGCCTGCACCGCATCCTCGGTCGGCGGCTCGCCGGGGCGCATCATGCGGTAGATGGCCACGCGCGCGGCGAACTCGTCGACGGTCTCGTCGATGCGCAGCGTCTGGCTGATGTACGGGCCCTGATCGAGCTCGTTGGTGTAGATCACCTGCAGGTCCTGCACGCCGGCGGCGCGCAGCTTCTTCAGCAGCGCTTCGGTCAGTTCGTCGTTCGGCTTGGCGATGATCTCGCCGGTGTCCTGGTCGACGATCGCGCGGGCCACGACGCGGCCCACGAGGTAGTCCTCGGGCACGGAGATGTGGGTCGTGCCGGACTGCTCCAGTTCACGGGTGTGGCGCGCGGTGACGCGCTTGTCCTTGGCCACGACCACCTTGCCGGACTTGTCGGTGATGTCGAAACGCGCCACTTCGCCGCGCAGGCGCTCGGGCACGAATTCCATCTGTGCGCCGCTGTCCATCAGGCGGAAGTTGTCGTTGACGAAGAAGTTCGCCAGGATCGACTCGGGCGTCAGGCCGATGGCCTTCAGCAGGATCGTCACCGGCATCTTGCGGCGGCGGTCGACGCGGAAGTACAGGATGTCCTTCGGGTCGAACTCGAAGTCCAGCCACGAGCCGCGGTACGGAATGATGCGGGCCGAGAACAGCAGCTTGCCCGAGCTGTGCGTCTTGCCCTTGTCATGCTCGAAGAACACGCCCGGCGAGCGGTGCAGCTGCGACACGATCACGCGCTCGGTGCCGTTGATGATGAACGAGCCCTTGTCGGTCATCAGGGGCACCTCGCCCATGTAGACCTCCTGCTCCTTCACTTCCTTGACCACCTTGGACTGCGGCGTGGACGACTCGCGGTCATAGATGATCAGTTGAACCTTGGCGCGCACGGCCGAGGCGTAGGTGAGGCCACGGGTCTGGCACTCGCGCACGTCGAAGGCGGGCTTGGCCAGGTTGTATTCGATGAACTTCATCTCGACAAAGCCGTTGTGCGAGACGATCGGGAAGGCGGCATCGAAGGCGACCTGGAGGCCTTCGACGGTGCGCTTGGAGGGCGCGGTGTCAGCTTGGAGGAAGGCGGTGTACGCGTCCTTCTGCATCTGCAGCAGGTACGGCACCTCGAGGACGCTGTCGCGTTTGCCGAAGCTTTTGCGGATACGCTTGCGTTCGGTATAGGAATAGGCCATGAGATCTCCGGGCTATGAGCTCTTGCGCAACTGACGCGCCGCACCCCGGGCGCGAGGGGCGGCGTTGCTTGGCGGGTTGGCCACTACCAACCATGGCGGACGGCCGTGCATTGCACACGGCCCGAACCAAGGTCTCTTCTGCAGTCGGGTCAGAAGACACTCGAAAACACTGGGGGGAACCCTCGATTGGACCAGTGTTTTCGGGTGCGTTCAGCGCACACCTTTAGAAGCACCAAAGGCTGGAGGCCCTTTCGGGCACCTCCAGCCTCCGGTCCAGGGACGAATTACTTGAGTTCGACCTTGGCGCCGGCTTCTTCCAGCTTCTTCTTGGCAGCCTCGGCGTCGGCCTTGGCGATGCCTTCCTTGACGGGCTTCGGAGCGCCGTCGACCAGGTCCTTGGCTTCCTTCAGGCCCAGGCCGGTGATCTCGCGCACGGCCTTGATGACCGACACCTTGTTGGCGCCGGCTTCCAGCAGCTGCACGGTGAACTCGGTCTTCTCTTCCGCGGCCGCAGCGGCACCGCCGCCAGCGCCACCACCGGCGGCCGGAGCGGCCATCGCGGCGGCGGACACGCCGAACTTCTCTTCGATCGCCTTGACCAGGTCGTTGAGTTCCATGACCGACATGCTGTCCAGCGCGGTCAGGAATGCGTCTTTGTCGAATGCCATTTTCAGTTTCCTAAGGTTGGGTTGGTTGGCCGGCGCTCAAGCAGCGGCGGCCTCGGTTGCTTCGCCCTTTTTCGCCGCCAGCGCGCCCAGCACCACGGCGGTGCGGGAGATCGGCGACTTCAGCAGCCCGCACAGCTGGGCCAACAGCACTTCCTTGCTCGGAATGCTGGCCAGCTGCTTCACGCCGTTGACGTCCAGCGACTTGCCGCCGTAGGCGCCGCCGCGAATGACCAGCTTGTCGTTGGTCTTCGCGAAGTCGGCCACCACCTTGGCGGCGGCCACAGCGTCCACGGAGAAGCCGTAGATCAGCGGACCGGTCATCTGGTCACCGACGACTTCGAACTGGCTACCGGCCACAGCACGGCGGGCCAGGGTGTTCTTCAGAACACTCAGGCTGACGCCCTTGCTGCGCGCGTCGTTGCGCAGTTTCGTCATGTCGGCGACCGTGATGCCGCGGTATTCCGCCATCACCAGCGTTTGAGCTTTAGCGGCGAGGCCGGTCACTTCGTCGATGACCGCTTGCTTCTCACTGCGATTCAGACTCAAGCTCTACTCCTTCCAATGCGCCCCTTGGGTTTGCACCCGCGCGGCGCGCTTCACTTGCAGCGACCAAACCTCGAGGAAACTCTTCGAATTCCATCTCGGCGGGATCGCCATCTGCGTTGGCAGCCGTCCTTGCGGCCGGCCATTAAGCGGGTTGTCCCGCGCCAACGGTCCTGGATGGCCTGCCGGTTCCTTGCGGACCGGCAGCCCACCACACCGGCCACCTCGCGGCGGCCGGAATCTCTTACGCCTGCTGCGCCGTCAGGGACTGGATGTCCACGCGGACGCCCACACCCATCGTCGAGGACACGGCCACCTTGCGCAGGAAGACGCCCTTGCTCGATGCCGGCTTGGCCTTGTTCAGCGCATCGATCAGCGCGGCCAGGTTGCCCTGCAGCTTGTCGCTGTCGAACGAACGGCGGCCGATGGTGCCGTGCACGATGCCGGCCTTGTCGACGCGGAACTGCACCTGGCCGGCCTTGGCGTTCTTCACAGCGGTGGCGACGTCGGGCGTCACGGTGCCGACCTTGGGGTTCGGCATCAGGCCGCGCGGGCCCAGGATCTGGCCCAGCTGGCCGACCACGCGCATGGCGTCGGGCGCGGCGATGACCACGTCGAACGGCATGTCGCCGGCCTTCACGCGGGCAGCCAGGTCGTCCATGCCGACCACGTCGGCGCCGGCAGCCTTGGCTTCCTCGGCCTTGGCACCCTGGGCGAACACGGCGACGCGCTTGGTCTTGCCGGTGCCGTTGGGCAGCACGACGGCGCCACGCACGACCTGGTCGGACTTCTTGGCGTCGATGCCCAGCTGCACCGCCACGTCGATGGACTCATCGAACTTGGCAGTGGCCGCGTCCTTGACGATGGTGATCGCCTCGGTCAGCGGGTACAGCTTGTTGCTGTCGACCTTGCCCTCGAGGGCTTTCTGCTTCTTGGTGAGCTTGGCCATTTACACGCCCTCCACGGTGACGCCCATCGACCGGGCCGAGCCGGCGAGGGTCTTGATGGCGGCGTCGATGCTTGCCGCGTTCATGTCCTTCAGCTTGGTCTTGGCGATCTCTTCCAGCTGGGCGCGGGTGATCTTGCCGACCTTGTCGCTGTGCGGGGTCTTGGAACCCTTGTCCAGCTTGATCGCCTTCTTGATCAAGGTGGTCGCCGGGGGCGTCTTGATGATGAAGGTGAAGCTCTTGTCCGCGAACGCGGTGATCACCACCGGCAGCGGCAGACCGGGCTCGACGCCCTGGGTCTGGGCGTTGAACGCCTTGCAGAACTCCATGATGTTCAGGCCACGCTGGCCCAGGGCCGGGCCGATGGGGGGCGACGGGTTGGCCTTGCCAGCCGGCACTTGCAGCTTGACGAAGCCGACAATCTTCTTTGCCATGTCTTGCTTTCCTTGCGGGTGATAACGCCTCGGTCTTCCGACCTCGGCTCCCCGGGGTTAACGACTCTTGGTTTGTGCAGTCCGCGCCGAGTCGGCGAGCGCGAACCGGCGGCTCAGGTCTTCTCGACCTGGCTGAACTCGAGTTCGACGGGCGTCGCGCGACCGAAGATGGTCACCGACACGCGCACCTTGCTCTTCTCGTAGTTGACTTCCTCGACCGTGCCGTTGAAGTCGGTGAACGGGCCGTCCTTGACGCGCACGTACTCGCCCACCACGAATTCGACCTTGTGGCGCGGCTTCTCCACGCCCTCTTCCATCTGGCCGAGGATCTTGGCGACCTCGTCCTCGGAAATCGGCGCCGGGCGGTTCTTGGCGCCGCCGACGAAACCGGTCACCTTGTTGGTGTGCTTCACCAGGTGCCAGGTGTCGTCGTTCATGATCATCTGCACCAGCACGTAGCCGGGGTAGAAGCGGCGCTCGGAGGTGCGTTTCTGGCCGTTCTTGATCTCGACCACTTCCTCGGTGGGCACCAGGATCTCGCCGAACATGTCCTGCATGCCCGCGCGATTGATGCGCTCGCGGATGTTGCGCTCGACGGCCTTCTCCATGCCCGAGTACGCGTGCACGACGTACCAGCGCAGGTCGGGGTTGACCGGCTTGGCGGGCGCGGCCTGGTCGGCGGCGCCGGACGTATCGGTATCGCTCATTTAGTGCTTCCAGCCCAGGAGCAGGTCATAGATGGCCCACTCCAGGGTCTTGTCGGTCAGGAACAGGAACAGCGCCATGATGACCACGAAGCCGAACACGTAGGCAGTCATCTGGATCGCTTCCTTGCGCGTGGGCCAGACGACCTTCTTCACTTCCTTCCAGGCATCGCGACCGAAGGCGGCCAGCTCCTTGCCCGACTCGGAGGCCATGAAGAGGACGAACGCCGCGGCCAGGCCGACGACGAGCGCGCCCCACTGGGCGACGGCGCCCTGGCGGCCAAGCAGGTAGAAGCCCGCGAGCGATGCGATGACGAGGGCGATCGCCGCGCCGAGCTTGGCCTTGTCGGCGCCCGTGCTGACGGTCTCAACTTGCGAAGTGGCCATGGAAAGGCTGGTTCCTGCTGAAAAAAAGCCTGTCTCTACAAGACAGTGAGCCCGTCACGCGGACGGGCCTGGTTTCTGTCGCCCTCACGGGCTCTGGATGGCGCCACTCAGGTGGCAGGGGCAGTAGGAATCGAACCTACAACCTTCGGTTTTGGAGACCGACGCTCTGCCAATTGAGCTATACCCCTCCGTCCAATCACTCCATGATCTTGGCAACGACGCCGGAACCGACGGTCTTGCCGCCTTCGCGGATGGCGAAGCGCAGGCCTTCTTCCATGGCGATCGGGGCGATCAGCTTGACGGTGATCGACACGTTGTCGCCGGGCATGACCATCTCCTTGTCCTTGGGCAGCTCGATGGCGCCCGTCACGTCCGTGGTGCGGAAGTAGAACTGGGGACGGTAGTTGTTGAAGAACGGCGTGTGGCGGCCGCCTTCGTCCTTGCTCAGCACGTAGATCTCGGCCGTGAAGTGCGTGTGCGGCTTCACGGAACCCGGCTTGCACAGCACCTGGCCGCGCTCGACTTCCTCGCGCTTGGTGCCGCGCAGCAGGATGCCCACGTTGTCGCCAGCCTGGCCCTGGTCCAGGAGCTTCCGGAACATCTCCACGCCCGTGCAGGTGGTCTTCTGGGTGGGCTTGATGCCCACGATCTCGATTTCCTCGCCGACCTTGATCACGCCGCGCTCGACGCGACCGGTCACCACGGTGCCGCGGCCGGAGATGGAGAACACGTCTTCCACCGGCATCAGGAACGCGCCGTCCACCGCGCGCTGGGGCGTGGGGAAGTAGCTGTCCATCGCGTCGGCCAGCTTCATGATGGCCTTCTCGCCCAGGTCGCCCTTGTCGCCTTCCAGGGCCAGCTTGGCCGAGCCGTGGATGATCGGGGTGTCGTCGCCGGGGAAGTCGTACTTGGTCAGCAGCTCGCGCACTTCCATCTCGACCAGCTCGAGAAGTTCAGCGTCGTCGACCATGTCGCACTTGTTCAGGAACACGATGATGTGCGGCACGCCCACCTGGCGGGCCAGCAGGATGTGCTCGCGCGTCTGGGGCATCGGGCCGTCGGCGGCCGAGCACACCAGGATGGCGCCGTCCATCTGGGCAGCACCGGTGATCATGTTCTTGACGTAGTCGGCGTGGCCCGGGCAGTCCACGTGGGCGTAGTGGCGGTTGGCCGTCTCGTATTCCACGTGCGCGGTGTTGATCGTGATGCCGCGCGCCTTTTCTTCCGGCGCCGCATCGATCTGGTCGTAGGCCTTGGCTTCGCCGCCGAACTTGGTGGACAGCACCGTGGTGATGGCCGCCGTCAGCGTGGTCTTGCCGTGGTCCACGTGGCCGATGGTGCCCACGTTGACGTGCGGCTTGGTGCGCTCGAACTTACCTTTTGCCATTTTTTCGCCTTCCGAAAAGAACCTTAGCGATCAAAAACTGGTGCCCTTGGCGGGAATCGGACCCGCGACCTCTCCCTTACCAAGGGAGTGCTCTACCACTGAGCCACAAGGGCGAATTCTTTGCCCCATTCGGGACAACCACATCGTCTGCCGGCATGCGACAACCTGTGGAGCGGGTGGCGGGAATCGAACCCGCGTCATTAGCTTGGAAGGCTAAGGTTCTACCATTGAACTACACCCGCATCGGGCGCAATCCACGAGCCCCTGGCGGCCCCGCAACCCACGGCTGCGAGCTTCCCTTCAGCTACCACTCGATCGTCACTTGCACATCGCCGAGCCCCTTGCGAGGCTCTGGTGGAGGAGGCTGGATTCGAACCAGCGTAGGCGTAAGCCAACAGATTTACAGTCTGCCCCCTTTAGCCACTCGGGCACCCCTCCGGCGAACCTCGAAATATACCACGTTGTGAAGGCGCAGGCCAGCCTTTGCACTCCGCCGCAGGGGCAAACGGCGGCGCGCATGGCGGTTCCGCATGGTTCTTGCAGGGTTGAGGCATGCGAACCATCAACCTGGCCCTGCAGGGCGGCGGCTCCCACGGCGCATTCACATGGGGCGTGCTCGATGCATTCCTGGCCGATCCGCGCATCGCACTCGAAGGCCTGTCGGGCACCAGCGCCGGCGCCGTCAATGCCGTGGTGCTGGCCAGCGGCTACGCGACCGCGCGCGCGGCCGGGCATGACCCACGCCAGGGTGCGCGCGACGCCTTGGCGAGGCTGTGGCAAACCATCGGCTCGTGGGACGCGCTCGGCGCCTGGCAGCGCCAATGGGCACGCCTCCTCTGGGGTGGAGCAGCGCTGGCCCATGGCAGTGACTGGCTCAGCAAAGCCGTGGGCGGGTCGCTGTCGCCCTACCAGACCAATCCACTCGACCTGAACCCGCTGCGCGACCTGTTGCGCGAGCAGGTCGACTTCCACGCCGTGGCCGATGGCCCGCTGAAGGTGTTCGCGACGGCGACGCACGTGCCGACTGGCCGCGCGGTGATCTTCTCGGGCGCCCGCCTCGACGCAGCGGCCGTGCTGGCCTCCGCGTGCCTGCCCCAGTTGTTCAAGGCCGTCGAGATCCAAGGCGAGCCGTACTGGGACGGCGGCTACTCGGCCAATCCGGCGCTGACGCCGCTGATCCAGGGCTGCACCAGCGCCGACCTGATGCTGGTGCAGATCAACCCGCTGCGCGTGCCGGGCGTGCCCCAGAGCTCGGCGGACATCGAGGACCGTGTGAACGAACTCACCTTCAACGCGAGCCTGCTGACGCAGATGCACACGATCGAGTCGGTCAATTCGCTGATCGCCGCCGGCGCGCTGCGAGGGACCAGCCTCAAGACGGTACGCATGCACCGCGTCGATGGCGGCGAGGCGATCCGTGCCTTCCCGGGATCCACCAAGACCTCGACCGACGCCGCGATGATCGAAACGCTGTTCCGCATCGGCCAGCAGGCAGCCACGCACTGGCTGCAGCGCCACTACGACGCCTTGGGTCACCACGGGACGGTGGACATCCGGCGCGACTACCTCGACGACACGCGCGTGTCGGTGGCGCAGCCGGAATCCGGCGCCACGCGGCCGCCTGGTGGTTTCCGGCCGTGGCTGGCACGGCTGCTGCGTCGCCGCGGCTCCTAGGCGAAGTAGCCCGGCAGCCCGCGTTGCGCGAGCCATTCGCGCGCCTGCGCGAAATGCCCGCAACCGAGGAACGGCACGGGGGGCGGCTCGCGGAGAGCGGGGACGGATGGTTGGCCTGCAGCAGCAACGCCTCGCGCCCGTGACGTGCTGCGGTGGCCGCGATCAACGCGGCTTTCGCCTGTGCATGCGCACCCCACAGCAGGTACACGCACGGCGACGCGTGCGCAGCGACTCGCGCCAGCACGGCGTCCGTCAACGCCTCCCAGCCGCGCCGCACATGGCTGCCGGGCTGGCCGTCCTCGACGGTGAGGACCGCGTTCAGCAGCAGCACGCCCTGTTCCGCCCAGCGCAGCAGCGAGCCGCTGGTGGGCAGTGACTGCGGACGATCGCAGTGCAGTTCCTTGAAGATGTTGCGCAGCGAAGGCGGCAGCTTCACGCCCTGCGCCACCGAGAAGGCCAGGCCTTCGGCCTGGCCGGGCCCGTGGTACGGGTCCTGTCCGAGCACCACCGCATGCACGGCATCCAGGGCCGTCGTCTCCAGCGCACGCAACGGACGCGGCGGGTAGATCACCGCACCGGCGGCAAGCCGCGCCTGCAGGAAGGTGCTGAGTGCCCGGCCGGCCTCGCTGGCGAAGAAATCGCCGACGACCTGCTCCCACCCCGGCGCGAGCCTCAGCGATGAAGGGTCCCAGCCCCGCAGCCGCGGCGGCCCATCCGCCTCGAGCGGCAGGCTGGCCTGGTCCACCGCCTCAGCCGCCGAACAGTGCCGCAAGGGCTTCGCCCGGCTCGTCGGCGCGCATGAAGGCCTCGCCGACGAGGAAGGCATGCACGCCGGCCTCGCGCATGCGGCGCACGTCCGCGGGGCCCAGGATGCCGGACTCGGTGACCAGCAGCCTGTCCTTCGGCACCTCGCCGAGCAGCCCGAGCGTGGTGTCGAGCGAGACCTCGAACGTGCGCAGGTTGCGGTTGTTGATGCCCACCAGCGGCGTCTTCAGCTTCAGCGCCCGCTGCAGCTCCGCACCATCGTGCACTTCCACCAGCACTGCCATGTCGAGGCCACGTGCGATGGCTTCCAGCTCGGCCATCAGCGCGTCGTCCAGGCACGCGGCAATCAGCAGGATGCAGTCGGCGCCCATCGCACGCGACTCGTAGACCTGGTACGGATCGACCAGGAAGTCCTTGCGCAGCACCGGCAGGTCGCACGAGGCGCGGGCCTGCTTCAGGTAATCGGGCCGGCCCTGGAAGAACTGGCGGTCGGTGAGCACCGACAGGCAGGCCGCGCCGTGCTCGGCATAGCTCTGCGCAATGTCGGCCGGGATGAAGTCGGGGCGCAGCACGCCCTTGCTGGGACTGGCCTTCTTCACCTCCGCGATCACGGCCGCGCGGCCCGCCGCGATCTTGCGTCGCAGCGCGTCCTCGAAGCCGCGCGTGAGCACGCGGCTCTCGGCGTCGGCGCGCATGGCCTCCAGCGGCACCTTCTTCTTGGCTGCCGCGATCTCCTCGCGCTTGACCGCGACGATCTTGTCCAGGATGTCCGCCATCGCCCTCAACTCCCGAGTTGGTTGGACACCGCCACCAGCCGGTCGAGCCGCGCCTTGGCGGCACCCGACGCGAGCGCGGTGCGCGCAGCGGCGATACCGTCCTGGATGCTGGGCGCCACGTTGGCCGCATACAGCGCCACGCCGGCGTTCAACACCACGATGTCGCGCGCCGCCCCAGGCTGGTTGTCCAGCACCGACAGCAGCATGGCCCGCGACTCGTCGACGGTCTCGACCTTCAACGCACGATTGCTGGCCATCGCGAGCCCGAAGTCCTCGGGATGGATCTCGTACTCCTTTACCTGCCCGTCCTTGAGTTCGCCCACCAAGGTGGCCGCGCCCAGGCTCACTTCGTCCATGCCGTCGCGGCCGTAAACCACCAAGGCGTGCTCGGCGCCGAGCCGCTGCAGCGCACGCACCTGGATGCCCACCAGGTCGGGATGGAACACGCCCATCAGGATGTTCGGCGCGCCCGCCGGATTCGTCAGGGGGCCCAGGATGTTGAAGATGGTGCGCACGCCCAGTTCCTTGCGCACCGGCGCCACGTTCTTCATCGCCGGATGGTGGTTGGGCGCGAACATGAAGCCGATGCCCACTTCCTGCACGCAGCGCGCGATGGCCTCGGGCCTGAGGTTGATGTTCACGCCCAGGTTCTCCAGCACGTCCGCGCTGCCGGACTTGCTGCTCACGCTGCGGCCACCGTGCTTGCTCACCTTGGCGCCGGCGGCCGCCGCGACGAACATCGAGCAGGTCGAGATGTTGAAGGTGTGCGAGCCGTCGCCGCCCGTGCCCACGATGTCGACCAGGTTCGTGCGATCCACCACGTGCACCTTGGTGGAGAACTCGCGCATCACCTCGGCCGCCGCGGTGATCTCGCCGATGGTTTCCTTCTTCACGCGCAGCCCCGTGATCAGCGCCGCGGTCATCACCGGCGACAGCTCGCCACTCATGATCAGGCGCACGATCTTCAGCATCTCGTCGTGGAAGATCTCGCGGTGCTCGATGGTGCGCTGCAGCGCCTCCTGCGGGGTGATGGACATGGAAGCTCCTCGTTAGCGGGAAGGTAGGTCGGCCAGGGCTAGGCGCAGGCCGAAGGCGATGAACAGTACGCCGGCGGCGCGATCCAGCCAATGCAGGCTGCGCTGCACGGCGCCGCGGCGCGCCATCCACGCGGCCGCCAGCGCCCAGCCGGTGTTGACCGGCACGCTGTTGATGTTGAACAGCGCGCCGAGCAGCAGGAAGGCCAGCGTCTTGTCAGTGGCATCGGGCGCGATGAACTGCGGCACGAAGGCCAGGAAGAAGATCGCGACCTTCGGATTGAGCACGTTGGTCCAGAAGCCGCCCAGGAACACGGCGCGCAGCCCGACCTCGGGTTGCTGCCGCGCCAGGGCTTGCAGGTCCGTGGCGGGCGGCGTGCGGGCCAGCAGCAGCCGCGCGCCCACCCAGAGCAGGTAGGCCGCGCCCAGCCACTTGAGGACGCTGAACGCGATCGCCGAGGCCGCCAGCAGCGCGCCCAGGCCCAGGGCAGCGGCGGCCACGTGCACGAAGCAGCCCGCCGTGATGCCCAGCCCCGCGACGATGCCGGCGCGCGCTCCACCACGCAGCGACTGGCTGGTGATGTACAGCACGTCCGGGCCGGGCGTGAGATTCAGCAGCCAGCCGGCGGCCATGAACAGCAGCAGCTGGTGCAGGTCGGGCATGGCGGGCTCAGGCAGCGAAGAAGCCGCGGATCGCGCGAGTGGCGCGGTCGATGCCCGCCTCGTCGACGTCCAGGTGCGTCACGAAGCGAAGGCGGTACAGGCCGGTGGCGAGCACGCCGTGCTGCTGCAGGTGATCGAGCAACGCTGCCGATCGCTCGCGCGCGGTGCCCGTGAGGTCGACGAACACGATGTTGGTCTGCGGTGCCGTGACCCGCAGTCCCTCGATGCCGGCCAGCCCTTCGGCCAGCCGCCGGGCCAGCGCGTGGTCCTGCCCTAGTCGCTCCACGTGCGCATCGAGCGCGTGCGAGGCCGCTGCGGCGAGCAGGCCGGCCTGGCGCATCGCGCCGCCGGCCATCTTGCGAACGCGCCGCGCGCGCGCGATCAGGTCCTTGCCGCCGCACAGGACCGAACCAGCCGGCGTGCCCAGGCCCTTGCTGAAGCACACCGACACCGAGTCGAACAGCGAAGCGATCCGGCGCGCCTCCGTGAAGGCGTCCGAGCCGCTGGCATGCGCCTGCGCGACGGCGGCGTTGAACAAGCGGGCGCCATCGAGGTGGCGCCCCAGGCCCTTGCGCTTGGCGAGCGCGGTCGCCTGCTCGAGGTACGCCATGGGCATCACCTGCCCGCCGAGCGTGTTCTCCAGCGCCAGCAGCCGCGCGCGGGCGAAGTGCGGATCGTCCGGCTTGATCGCGGCCTCGATGTCGGCCAGGGCCAGAGTGCCGTCGGGCTGGTGCTCCAGCGGCTGCGGCTGGATGCTGCCGAACACCGCCCCGCCGCCGCCTTCCCAGCGGTAGCAATGCTGCTGCTGGCCGACGATGTACTCGTCACCGCGCTGGCAATGCGCCAGCAGCGCGCACAGGTTGCCTTGCGTCCCAGTGGGCACGAAGAGCGCGGCCTCGAAACCGAGCAGGCCGGCGATGCGTTCCTGCAGCGCGTTGACCGTCGGATCGTCGCCGAACACGTCATCCCCGAGCGGCGCCGCGAGCATGGCCTCGCGCATGGCGCGGGTCGGCCGCGTGACGGTGTCGCTGCGCAGATCGACAACGGCGTTCATGCCTGCTCCAGGAAGTTCTTCAGCAACGCATGGCCGTGCTCGGTGAGGATGGACTCCGGATGGAACTGCACGCCCTGGATCGGCAGCGATGCATGCCGCACGCCCATGATCTCGCCGTCGTCGGTCCACGCGGTCTTCACCAGGTCGGCGGGACAGCTCTCGCGCTCGATGGCCAGCGAGTGGTAGCGGTTGACGGTGAAGCGCTCCGGCAGGCCTGCGAACACGCCTTCGCGCGTGGTGGTGATCTCGCTGACCTTGCCGTGCATCAGTTGCTGCGCGCGAATGATCTTGCCGCCAAACGCCGCCCCGATCGCCTGGTGGCCCAGGCACACGCCCAGGACGGGCAGCTTGCCGGCGAAGTGGCGGATCGCCTCGACGGAGATGCCCGCCTCGGCGGGAGAGCACGGACCGGGCGAGATCACGAGGCGATCCGGCGCGCGCTGGGCAATGCCTGCGACATCGATCTCGTCGTTGCGGAACACCTCCACCTGCGCGCCCAGTTCGCCGAAGTACTGCACCAGGTTGAAGGTGAAGCTGTCGTAGTTGTCGACCATGAGCAGTTTCATGCTTCGCTCCTGAAAACCAAACAACCGGACGCAGAGGGCGCAGAAGTTCCGCAGAGAACGCAGAACAAGACAGGAAGAACTTTCATAGCTTGTTCACGAGCCGCTGGATGCCCTTGACGACAGGGAATGCGTGAAAGTTGATGAGGAGGCCGAGCCTCAGGCCAGAGAGGCGGAGGTACGAGAGCAGTTGGGAGCGATGAATGTCGGCAAGCACATCCACCGCCTTGGCCTCCACGATGACGGCTTGTTCGACGATGAAGTCCGCACGGTACGCGAGCCCAATGTCGTGCCCCTTGTACTTGCCGGACATTGGCACTTCGCGCTGGAACTTCAGCCCGCGCTCCCGAAGCTCAATGGCGAGAGCTGCGTCGTAAGCGCTCTCGAGAAGCCCAACACCCAGCACTCTCTGCACCTCGACAGCCGCGCCGATGATCGCGTGGGAGCAGTCATTTTCAATCGGCTGTTCCTTTTGCGTCTTCTGCGGAATCTCTGCGTCCTCTGCGTCCGGAAGTTGGCTTGTCATTCCAACCCCTCCTCCACCAGCTCGCTCGCGCGCAGCAGCGCCCTCGCCTTCGCCTCGGTTTCCCTCCATTCGAGTTCGGGCACCGAGTCGGCCACGACGCCCGCCGCGGCCTGCACATAGAGCGTCTGGTCCTTGACGATGCCGGTGCGGATGGCGATCGCGACGTCCATGTCGCCCGCATAACTGAGGTACCCGCACGCGCCGCCATAGAGGCCGCGCTTGCTCGGCTCCAGCTGGTCGATCAGTTCCATCGCGTGCACCTTCGGCGCGCCGGTCAGCGTGCCTGCCGGGAAGGTGGCCTTGAGCACGTCGATGCTGGTCATGCCGTCGTTCAGCAGGCCCTCGACGTTGCTCACGATGTGCATCACGTGGCTGTACCGCTCGACGGCGAAGGCCTCGGTCACCTTCACGCTGCCCACCTTAGCGATGCGGCCGATGTCGTTGCGCGCCAGGTCGATCAGCATCACGTGCTCGGCGCGCTCCTTCGGGTCGTTCACCAGCTCCTGCTCCACCGCCTTGTCCTGCTCGGGCGTCGCGCCGCGCGGACGGGTGCCGGCCAGCGGCCGGATGGTGACCTTCTGGCCCTCCGGCGTCTGCTCCTGCCGCACCAGGATCTCCGGCGAGGCGCCCACGACCTGGAACTCGCCGAAGTCGTAGTAGTACATGTAGGGGCTCGGGTTGAGCGAGCGCAGCGCGCGATAGAGCGACAGCGGCGATTCCGTGTAGCGCTTCTTGATTCGCTGCCCGACCTGCACCTGCATGAAGTCGCCGGCGGCGATCAGCTCCTTGGCGCGATCGACCGCAGCCAGGTAATCGGCCTTCGCGAATTCGCGCTCGGTCGGATAGCCCTGGGTCTGGCGCACCTGCGGCGCGCTGACCGAGTACTTCAGCTGCTCCTTCAGTTCACGCAGCCGCTTCTTGCCGTTGGCATACGCCTCGGGACGCGAGGGATCGGCATAGACGATCAGGTAGAGCTTGCCCGACAGGTTGTCGATGACGGCCAGCTCCTCGCACTGGAGCAGCAGGATGTCGGGGCAGCCCAGCGTGTCGGGCGGGCAGGACTTCTCCAGCTTCTTCTCGATGTGGCGCACCACGTCGTAGCCGAAGTACCCCGCGAGACCGCCGCAGAACCGCGGCAGGCCGGGGCGCAGCGCCACCTTGAAGCGCTTCTGGTATTCGGCGACGAACTCCAGCGGGTTGCCCCGCACGCGCTCGACCACCTGTCCGTCGGTGACCACCTCGGTGGCCGCGTCGGCGCCGAATCCCGTGGCGCGCAGCAGCGTGCGGGCCGGCAGTCCGATGAAGCTGTAGCGGCCGAAGCGCTCGCCGCCGACCACCGACTCCAGCAGGAAGCTGTGGCGGCCATTGCCCTTGCCGTGGACCAGCTTGAGATACAGGGAGAGCGGGGTTTCAAGGTCGGCAAAGGCTTCCGCAATCAAGGGGATGCGGTTGAAGCCCTGCAAGGCCAGGCTCTTGAATTCGAGTTCGGTGATCACGGTGAGCCTCCACAAGCTCGCGCGGCCGGGGCCGCCATCCAACGAAAGTGTCCCGGGTGGGACGCGGGGCACGGGCTGCCCCGTGCGGATCAGGAACGCACGTCGACAGGCTTGCGCCAGGGCCAGGCTCCCCGGCTGGCGCGGCCTGTCATCACGGTGCGGTGGAAGAACATCGCGGGCAGTGTAGCAAACGCGACTTGCGCCCCGACGGCCCGTTGCGCTGGTCCAAGGCGAATGCAACAATGCGTAACTGCGCTTGGGTTCGCGCACAGAGGAGTGCAGAGGTATGTGGATCAGGACATTCAGATGGGCAGCGGTTGCACTGCTCATGGTGGCCGCGGCTGCCCAGGCCGAGGTGACGGTCAACGGCGTGAAGTACGACGACACGCTGGACCTGTACGGCGCCAAGCTGCAGCTCAATGGCGCGGGCACGCGCTACAAGGCGGTGTTCAAGGTCTACACCGCGGCCCTCTACCTTCCGAAGAAGGTGGGCACCACCGAGGAGGTGCTCGCGATGCCCGGCGCCAAGCGCGTGACGGTCACCATGCTGCGCGACATCGACTCGGGCGAGCTGGGCAAGCTGTTCGCCCGCGGCATGGAGGACAACATGGACCGCAAGGACTTCGCCAAGCTCATTCCCGGCGTGATGCGCATGAGCCAGCTGTTCAGCGACATCAAGGGTCTCAAGTCCGGCGATGGCTTCACGCTCGACTGGGTGCCGGGCAAGGGCACCATCGTCAGCGTCAAGGGCGTGCAGCAGGGCGATCCGTTCAAGGAGCTGGAATTCTTCAACGCGATCCTACGCATCTGGCTGGGCCCGGTTCCGGCCGACTGGAAGTTGAAGGACGCGCTGCTCGGCCATCCGGCCTGACATCGGCGCAGGGGCCTACAGCCAGCGCGCCACGTCCGCCAGCGAGTCGAGAAAGCCGTCGGCATCGACGGCGCGCACGGGCTCCCCGTGGTTGTAGCCGTAGGTCACCAGCAGCACCGGGCAGCCGGCTGCGCGCGCCGCGGCTGCGTCGTTGCTGGAATCGCCCACCACGAGCGTCTGCCCGGGCGCGCTCCGCAGGGCCTCGCACGCGCCCAGCAGCGGCTGCGGATCCGGCTTCTTGCGCTCGAACGCATCGCCGCCGAACACCGCATCGAAGAAGCCGGCCAGGTGCTTGCGCGCCAGCAGCTCGCGCGCGAACGCCGTCGGCTTGTTGGTCACGCAGGCCAGGCGCAGGCCCCGTTCGCGCAGCACGTGCAGGCCCGCCTGCACGCCGTCGTAGACCGGCGCGAACTCGCCGTTGATGCGCGCGTAGTGCCGCTGGTAGGCCTCCCAGGCGGCGTCGTACCGGTCCTCGCCCGCACCTGCAGCCCGCAGGGCCGAGCGGATCAGGTGCTCGGAACCCTTGCCGACCATCGACTCGACGTCGCCGGCCGGGATCACGCGCAGCCCGAGCTCCTCGTGCACGGCCGCCAGTGCCGCGCTGAAGTCACCCAGCGTGTGCACCAGGGTGCCATCGAGGTCGAGGATCGCGGCCGCGAGGTCGTTGGGAAGAAGCATCGGACGAGTGTGCACCAGCACCGGTCGTGCCAGCGAAGCACGCGGACGGCGTCAGGCCGGCACCGTGTCCAGCGGGCTGCGCGCCCAGTGCCGGTGCCGCGCGATGGCGGCCACGAACTCCTGCGCGAGGGGCACGCGTGTTGTCGGGTCGCCGTTGCCGACCAGCACGCCCGCCGGAGGCTGGTCCGACACGTCGATGCCGCCCGCGCGCAGCAGCTCCGTCGCCGGCCCGATCAGGCAGATCGGCTTGCAGTGCCGGTATGCCTCCAGCAGGAAATGCACGGCGTTGCCGTTGCGCGCCAGGGCCTCGGCGTGCGGCGCGCCGCCTGGCACCAGCACGGCATCGAACAGCACCGATGACGTGCCCATGAAGCAATGATCCACCGGCAGTTGCTGGCCCGAGGACGTCGACACCACGCCCAGGTGGTCGGCGATCACGCAGCACAGCGCGCCCGCGTCGGTGAGTGCCTGCTGGATGATCTTCAAGGCGCCGATCTCCACGCCGGTTGCCGCGAGCACCGCGATCCGGCGCGTGGCGATGCCGCCGTTCGAGCCTTCCATGCTCAGCGCGGGCGAAGCCTCGATCGCGAGCTTGGCCTTGCTCTCACGGAAGCCGGCGCGTCCCGCCGCTGCCTTGGGGTCCGGCACGGCCAGCGCCAGCGGCTCGGCCACCTTGCGCGCCAGTCGCGCGTCGACATGCGCCAGGTTGTCCACGACGCGCTGGCGGATCGCCGGCACCTGCACCCGCGACAGGTCGTACTGGAACGCGCTGACGATGTGCTCCTTCTCGGCCGGGCTCTGGCTGTTCCAGAACAGCGTGGCCTGGCTGAAATGGTCGTCGAAGCTCGGGCTGCGCCGGCGCACCTTCGGCGACTCCAGCGGCTCCTCATAGCTCTGGAATCCCTGCTGGCCGCCATCGACGCGGAACTCCGATCCGGTGGCCAGGCTGTTCGGCTCGTAGCTCACCGCACCGCGCGCGATCGTGCTGCGATGACGGCCGTCGCGCTGGTAGTTGTGGAACGGGCACAGGCTGCGGTTGATCGGCAGCTCGTGGCTGTTCGGGCCACCAAGCCGCGTGAGCTGGGTGTCCATGTACGAGAACAGGCGGCCCTGCAGCAGCGGGTCGGCGGTGAAGTCGATGCCGGGCACCAGGTGGCCGGGACGGAACGCCACCTGCTCGGTCTCGGCGAAGTGGTTGTCCGGATTGCGATTGAGCACCAGCCGGCCGATCACCTGCACCGGCACCAGCTCCTCGGGGATCAGCTTGGTGGGGTCAAGCAGGTCGAACCCGAGCTGCTGCTCGCGCCCCTCCTCCACCATCTGCACGCCCAGCTCCCACTCCGGGCAGTGGCCGCGCGCGATCGCGTCCCAGAGGTCGCGCCGATGGAAGTCCGGGTCCTGGCCGGCGATCTTGCGCGCCTCCTCGGCGCACAGCGCATGGCGCCCCTGCTTCGGCTTCCAGTGGAACTTGACGTAGTGCGCGGCGCCGTGCGCGTTGATGAACCGGAAGGTGTGCACGCCGAATCCTTCCATCATCCGAAGGCTGCGCGGCACGCCGCGGTCGGACATCAGCCACAGCAGCGCGTGCGTGGTCTCGGGCATCAGCGACACGAAATCCCAGAACGTGTCGTGCCCGCTCGAGGCCTGCGGCATGCCGTGGTGCGGCTCGGGCTTCCAGGCGTGCATCAGGTCGGGGAACTTGATCGCGTCCTGGATGAAGAACACCGGCACGTTCGCGCCCACCAGGTCGTAGTTGCCCTCGCGGGTGTAGAACTTGACCGCGAAGCCGCGCAGGTCGCGCACCGTGTCGGACGATCCCCGCTCACCGGCGACGTTGGAGAAGCGCACGAACACCGGCGTGCGCAAGCCGGCCTCCTGCAGGAAGTCGGCGCGGGTGTACTGGCCCATCGGCTTGGTGAGCTCGAAATAGCCGTGCGCGCCGGTGCCGCGGGCATGCACCACGCGCTCGGGAATGCGCTCATGGTCGAACGCCGTGAGCTTCTCGCGCAGCAGGAAGTCTTCCAGCAGCGTGGGGCCGCGCAGGCCGGCGCGCAGCGAGTTGTGGTCGTCGCTCACGACCACGCCCTGGTTGGTGGTGAGGACCGGCTCGTGGGTCTGGGTGAAGGTGTCGAGCTGCTTCTGCTTGGCGGCAGCAGCGTCTCCGGACTTCGGCTTGCGCGTGGCGTCCGGCTTGGACTGGGCCATGGATGCTCCCCTGGGGCCGCGGGGCCGGTCGGTCCGGGCGCGGTCGTTCTGTTCGGCTCAGGTCTCGAGGTCGAGCGCGGCTTCGATGGTGTTGACCACCAGCGTCAGTGCGAGCGCACCGGCGGCGGAGGCGGCACACCAGACCAGCCATTCGGGAACCGCGGCGATCATGTCCATGGCATCAGTCTCCTTCGTGTCCGCTCTCAACGTGGAGAGCCAGCTTAGCTAGCTCATGGGGACACCCCCGTAGCCGGGCAGCGGGCGGGTTTGTCCGACAGCACCGGCTGCCGCCGTAGGACATGGCCGACAGCGTGCGGGGTCGCTCCCCGGCGCCGGCGTCCTACCCATCCGGCGCCGCAACGGCGCGAGCATCGAGCCACCGAGACCCTGGACAAGGACACACGATGCGCGAGCGCATGACCAACCCGCCCGACACGGGCCTGGGCACCGACAAACCCGTGGCCGGCAAGGGCAACACCACGATGGCGCAGGGCGAGGACCAGCACCCGGTGCCGCGGATGCCGCACGAGCGCGACGAGTCGGCCGACGAACAGCCGAAGATGGAGCCGTCGAACGAGCGCGTGGGCCGCGCGGCCCAGAAGGACGCCGAACGCGGCGTCGCCGACACCAGCAAGGGCGCCGAGCTCGACGCCACCTACGACAAGCTGCGCGAGGACCTGCCCGACGGGCAGAAGAAGTTCCGCCCCTGAAGTGGCTTCAGGCCCGCAGCGCGGCGCGCATGCCGTCGATGATGGACTTGTAGTCGGGCTTGCCGAAGATCGCGCTGCCGGCGACGAAGGTGTCGGCGCCGGCAGCGGCGACGCGCGCGATGTTGTCACCCTTGATGCCGCCGTCCACTTCGAGCCGGATGTCGCGGCCGCTCGCGTCGATGCGCTTGCGAGCCTGCTCGACCTTGCGCAGCGCCGAGTCGATGAAGCCCTGCCCGCCGAAGCCGGGGTTGACGCTCATGATCAGGACAAGGTCGATGTCCTCCACCAGCCAGTCCAGCACGTCCAGCGGTGCCGCCGGGTTGAACACCAGGCCGGCCTTGCAGCCTGCCGCCTTGATCGCCTGCACGCTGCGGTGCGCGTGCGTGGAGGCATCGGGGTGGAACGAGATGTAGTCGGCACCGGCCTGCGCGAACGCCTGTGCGAGGGCATCGACCGGTTGCACCATCAGGTGCACGTCGATCGGCGCCGGTGAGCCATCCGGCCGCTTGGCATGCGGCTTCAGGGCCGAGCACACCATCGGCCCGAAGGTGAGGTTGGGTACGTAGTGGTTGTCCATCACGTCGAAGTGGATCCAGTCCGCGCCCGCCGCCAGCACGTTGCGAACCTCGTCGCCCAGCCGGGCGAAGTCGGCGGAAAGGATCGACGGCGCGATGCGGTACGTGGTGCTCATGGCGCCGATTCTCGCAAATGGGCACCGGCATCCCTGCGCACGTAAGATCGCCCGATGCCCCGCTACCAGTTCCGCGTCGAGGTCCAGCCCGCGTTCCTTCCCGAGCAGTCTGACCCCTCGCAGGGCGTGTTCAGCTTCTCGTACACGATCACCATCACCAACGCCGGCGAGATCGCGGCGCAGCTCATCTCGCGCCACTGGCTCATCACCGATGCGGCCGGCAAGATCGAGGAGGTGAAGGGACTGGGCGTGGTGGGGCACCAGCCGCTGCTGCAGCCGGGCCAGTCGTTCCAGTACACCAGCGGCGCTCGCCTGCGCACGCCGAGCGGCACGATGCACGGCAGCTACTTCTGCGTCGCCGAGGACGGCGAGCGGTTCGAAGTCGAGATCGCTCCCTTCCTCCTCGAGGACGGCAGCCGCCGCGTGCTGCACTAGGGCGGCCCCCATCGGCAATGCCGCGGGGTCGTATGGCCGCGTCAGCGCGTTGTCCTACGGGCTGAGCTCCACCCGGCAGCTACATTGCGCCGCGAGCGAAGCACCCATGATCGACATCACGGCCATCTGGGGCCAGTGGCTCAAGCCTTCAGCCGGCCTGCCCACGGTCCAGTGGTCACTGCTGCTGGCACTGGCTGCCGCCGCCGGCCACCTCGTCCAGTCCCGCATGGCCCTGCCCAAGGTGGTGGGCTACGCCGGCGTCGGCGTCGGCGCAGGCTTTGCCGGATTCAGCGGCATGGACTGGCCGCTGCAGGGCGTCGGGCTGTTCCTGCTGGAGCTGGGCGTGTCGCTGGTGCTGTTCGAGACCGGCGGTCGCATCGCGCTACGCTGGTTCCGCCACAACCCGATGGTGCTGCTGCAGAGCCTGTTCGAGGCGGCACTCACCTATGCGCTGGTCTACGCCGCGCTGCGCTGGCTGGAGGTGCGCGAATCCATCGCCGACGCGCTTGCCCTGGTGGCGATCGTGTCCTCGCCGTCGGTGCTGAACCGCGTCGCCACCGACCTGCGTGCGGCCGGGCCGGTCACCGAACGCACCCTGGTGCTCGCCACGCTGGGCGCGCTCTATGCGATGGCACTGGTCGCGGCGCGCGTGGGCATGCTGCAGCGCGAGGAGACCAACTGGGTCGAACTGCTGCTGCCGATCGCGGTGGTGCTCGGCCTCTCGGTGCTGGTTGCGATGGCGATGGCCGTGGTGTTGCGCCTGGCGCTGTACGTGATGAGCCCCAACAGCGAGAACACGTCGGTGCTGCTGGTCACCACCATCGCGGCCGGCATCGCCATCGCGTCGTACCTGGGCGGCTCCGCGCCACTGGCAGCGCTGCTCGCAGGTCTGCTGCTCAAGCAACTGCATTCGCGCCCCTGGGCGCTGGCCCGCCAGCTGGGAGCCGCCTCGTCGGTGCTGGTCATGCTCACCTTCGTGCTGGTCGGCGTGGTGGCTGCGCAGGCGGGCTGGGATCCGTTCCTGGCCAGCGCCGTCGTCGCCCTGGTGGTGGCACGCGGGCTGGCCAAGGTGCTGGGCGTGACCGCCGCCAACCACGGCAGCGGGATGCGCTGGCACCAGGCGGTCCTCACCGGCTGGGCCATGACGCCGATGTCCTCGCTCGCGCTGCTCCTGGTGTCGCAGTTCGCCTCCGCCTCCGTGACGCTCGGCCCGCGCATCGCCGCGATCGCCCTGCCGGCGATCCTGCTGCTGGAGGTGCTGGGGGCGATCGTCGCCACGCTGGTGATCCATCTGGCGCGCGAGACCTCGCGCGGCGATGCAAGGACGGTCGTGACCGAAGCGCAGGATGGCTGAGCCGCGTCCGCCCGACATCACGCCGGCCGGCGATGCGCCCTCTGCCCCGCCGGCCCTGGAGCCTTTTCGCGCGTCGGAGCCGTTGACGCTGGGCGTCGAGCTCGAGCTGCAGCTCGTGAACACCCACGACTACGACCTGGCGCCCTACTCCGACGAGATGCTGCGCCTGATGGCCAGGCTGCAGTGGCCCGGCGCGGTGGTGCCCGAGATGACCTCCAGCATGATCGAGGTGTCCACCGGCGTGTGCCGCTCCGGCACCCAGGTGCTGGAGGAGCTGACGCAGCTGCGCGAGGCGCTGCTGCGTTGTGCCGACAAGCTCAACATCGCCGTCGTCGGTGGTGGCACGCATCCGTTCCAGCTGTGGCACCACCAGCGCATCTACGACAAGCCGCGCTTTCGCGAGCTGTCCGCGCTGTACGGCTACCTCTCCAAGCAGTTCACCGTGTTCGGCCAGCACGTGCACGTCGGCTGTCCCGATCCCGACGCGGCGCTGCTGATGCTGCACCGGATGTCGCGCTACATCCCGCACTTCATCGCGCTGTCGGCCTCCTCGCCCTTCGTGCAGGGGCAGGACACCCAGTTCGATTCGGCGCGGCTCAATTCGGTGTCCGCGTTCCCCATGTCGGGCCGGGCGCCGTTCACGCTGTCCTGGCAGGCGTTCGAGGCGTTCTTCGCCAGGAGCACGCGGACCGGCGTGGTGCGCAGCATGAAGGACTTCTACTGGGACATCCGTCCCAAGCCGGAGTACGGGACGATCGAGATCCGGGTGTTCGACACGCCCCTCACCGTGGAACGCGCCGCGGCCTTGGCGGCCTTCGTGCAGGCGCTGGGGGCCTGGTTCCTGCAGGAGCAGCCGTTCATGCCGCAGGAGGACGACTACATGGTCTACACATACAACCGCTTCCAGGCCTGCCGGTTCGGGCTGGAGGCGGTGTACGTCGAGCCGGCGACCGGGCGCCATCAGCCGCTGCGCGACCACCTGCTGGCCACGCTTCGCGGACTGGCGCCGCATGCGGAGGCACTGGGCGCCGGGCCCGCGCTCGAGATGCTGGCCCGGGACGTGGAACAGGGCGCGAACGACGCGCGCTGGCTGCGCCAGCGGCAGTCACGCGAGCGGCTGCTGGCCGAAGTGGTGCGGCAGGGCGCGCAGCGTTTCCGCGGTCCGCAGGGACGGCGCTCCTAATCGCACAGCGGCGCTCGTCCTACGCGGGGCACGCCTGGGCGGTTCCACCATCCGCTGCATCCACACCACGACCGCAGGAGTCCTCGATGTCGATCATTGGAACCATCGTCGTCGGCTTCATCGTCGGCCTGATCGCCCGGGCCATCAAGCCGGGCGACGACCGCATGGGCCTCATCATGACCACGCTGCTGGGCATCGCCGGCGCCTTCATCGCCCGCTATGCGGGCCAGGCCATGGGCCTGTACACGGCCGACCAGCCGGCCGGCTGGATCGCCTCCGTCATCGGCGCCGTGGTGCTGCTGGTCATCTACGGCCTGATCCGCGGCCGCTCGACCCGCATCTGACGTTCCAGCGGGTGCGCGTATGCTCGCGCACCCATGGGCGAATTCGAGCTGATCGACCGCTTCTTCCGGCGCCCGGCCGCCGGACGCGGCGTGGCATTGGGCATCGGTGACGATTGCGCGCTGCTCGCACCGCAACCCGGCATGCAGCTGGCGGTGTCGTCCGACCTGCTGCTCGAAGGCCGCCACTTCTTTGCCGATGTCGACCCGCAGCGGCTGGGCCACAAGGCGCTGGCCGTCAACCTCAGCGACCTGGCCGCGTGCGGTGCACGGCCACTCGCCTTCACCCTCGCACTCGCCCTGCCGGCCGCGGACGAAGCGTGGCTTGCGCCGTTCGCGCGCGGCCTGCTGGCCCTCGCCGATGCGCATGGCTGCGCGCTGGTCGGCGGCGACACCACGCGCGGACCTCTGGCCATCTGCATCACCGTGTTCGGTGAAGTGCCGACCGGACAGGCGCTGCTGCGCTCCGGCGCACGGCTGGGCGATGACCTCTACGTGAGCGGCACGCTGGGCGATGCACGGCTGGGACTGGAAGCGCTGCGCGGATCGGTGCCATTGCCCGCGCCGATGCTTGCAGCGGCGCGTGACCGCCTGGAGCAACCGACGCCGCGCGTCGCACTCGGGCAAGCCCTGCGCGGCATCGCGAGTTCCACCATCGACGTGAGCGATGGGCTGCTGGGCGACATCGGCCATGTGCTGCAGCAGTCGGGCGTCGGCGCGCGCATCGACACCGACGTGGCGCTCGGCCTGCTCGCGGCCCGGCAGACGAACGCGCCAGCCCTGCCACCGGACGACCAGCTGCTCGCGTGGGTGCTGGCCGGCGGCGACGACTACGAACTGGCATTCACCGCCAGCCCGGACCAACGCGAAGCGGTCATGACCGCAGGGCAGGCTTCCGGCACGGCCGTCACCCGCATCGGTTCCATCGAGGCCGCCCCCGGCTGCAGGCTGGTCGATGCACGAGGCCGCCCCGTGGCCATGCCGGCGCGGAGCTTCGACCATTTCGCGTAGGCCAACCATGAACCCAAGTCGGCACGCAGCCGACGTGGGCCGTTGCGGCGCCATGTGGCGGCTGCTCGCACTTCCCTGGCTGCTTGCCGCGCTGGCGCTGCCGCTGCCTGCGGCGGCGCGCGCGTACCGCGCGGTCGTGACGTCCGTCGTCGATGGCGACACGCTGTGGGTGCGCCGATCCTCGGGCGATGCGGGCGTCGACATCCGCATCCAGGGCATCGATGCGCCGGAGATCTGCCAGCGCTGGGGCGTGCAGTCGCGCGACGCGCTGCGCAAGCTGGTGCTGGGGCGCCGCGTGCTGGTCGACGAACATGCCCGCGATGCCTACGGCCGCGTGCTGGCGCGCCTGTCGGTCGATGGCCGCGACGTCGGCGGCTGGCTGGTCGTCAACGGCCTCGCCTGGTCGCCGGGGTTCCAGCACCGGCCCGGCGTGTATGCCGCGCTGCAGGCGCAGGCACGCGAGGCGCACCGCGGCCTGTGGTCGCAGCCGCGGCCGCTGGAGCCGCGCGCGTTCCGGCGCCAGCACGGACCCTGTCCGCACTAGGCACGCACGCGGTCGCCGCCGCTACCATCGCCGCATGCGCGCCATGCCACCTCCTGCCGCACGCCCCACGCTGCGGATGCTGTTCGCGCATCCGGCGCACCTGCTGGCGTTCGCGTTCGGTGCCGGCCTGAGCCCCGTCGCCGCGGGGACCGTCGGCACCCTCTGGGCCTGGGTCGCATTCCTCGTGCTGCAGACCTGGTTCACGCCCGCCACCATCGGCTGGATCGTGTTCGCGAGCCTGCCCGTCGCCTGGTGGTCCAGCACGGTGACGGCACGCCACCTCGCGGTGATGGACCCCGGCAGCATCGTGATCGACGAGGTCGTGGCGTTCTGGCTGGTGCTCTGGCTGCTGCTGCCCGCGGGGCTCCTGGCCCAGCTGATCGCCTTCGCGCTGTTCCGTTTCTTCGACGCCGCCAAGCCCGGCCCGGTGGGATGGGCCGACAACCTGTTCCATGGATTCGGCTGGCGCGGCGGCCTCGGCATCGTGCTGGACGACCTGGTGGCCGCGTTCTGCACCCTCCTCGTCATCGCCTTGTGGAGGACGCTCGCATGAACGCGACCGTGCACGCGTTGTGCGCGCGACTGGCCCAGGCACTGCTGGACCGCCGCTGGCGCATGGCGACGGCGGAAAGCTGCACCGGCGGCCTCATCGCGGCGTCCTGCACCGACCTGGCAGGCTCGAGCGCCTGGTTCGAGCGCGGCTTCGTCACCTACTCCAACGAGGCCAAGAGCGAGCTGCTGCACGTGGACCCGGCCGCCATCGCCTCGCACGGCGCCGTGAGCGAAGTGGTCGCGCGCGCCATGGCATTCGGGGCGTTGCGCCACTCGCATGCGCAGGCCAGCGTCGCCGTCACCGGCATCGCCGGTCCCACCGGTGGCAGCACCGACAAGCCGGTGGGCACCGTGTGGTTCGGCTTCTCGGTGGGCGGGCGCCTTTCCAGCGAGTTGCGCCAGTTCGACGGCGACCGTTACGCGGTGCGTGAAGCGACGGTGCGCCACGCACTGACCCGCCTGCTGGCGCTGGTGCAGGCCGAGCCCTCCTGATCCCGGGAAGGTCCGGGGCCGCGGACGCGGCATTGCCGCTAGCATCGCGGCCCATGAACAAGCATCTCCTCCACGCCACCACCCTGGCCGTCGCCGCCCTGTCGGTGTCGCTTGCCCAGGCCCAGACCGCCGCCACGCGCAAGGTCGACCGCAACGAGCTGCGCACCTGCCTCGACACCGCCGACAGCATCAAGGCGCGCAGCGAGGCGCTCAAGACACGCTCGGCGCAGCTCAATGCCGCGAACGAGGAGCTGAAGACGGAAGGCGAGGAGATCCAGCGCGAGATCGACCGCCAGGAGAAGAGCTCCAGCATGCTGGGCATGTCGCGCGACCGGCTGGAGCGTCGCAAGGCGGCGTACGACCGCAAGGCGGCGGCCGCGAAGGCCGAGTCCGAGAAGTTCGGGCCCGATGCCGAGTCCCTCAACAAGGACCTGAGCGCCTACAACTCCCGCTGTGGCGGCATCGCGTACGACCCGGCCGACCGCGAAGCCATCATGAAGGAGCGCGAGGCGTCCGGGAAGAAGTGACGACGCGGAGCCTCAGGCTCCGTGGCACTTCTTGTACTTCTTCCCGCTGCCGCACGGGCACGGATCGTTGCGGCCAGGCTCGGGGGCCTTGCGGACGGTGGCCACCCGCGGCCCGAGGCTCTTCCAGAGCTGGCGCAGGTCGTACACCGCCCACAACGCCTCTCCGAAGGCGTCGAAGCGCGCGTCGCTGACGCTCGGCGGACCGTCTTCCGTGTGCATGTTCAACACCGGTTTCCCGGTGTCGGGACGCGCCAGCTCGCCGATCGCATCCACCGCGTCGCGCAGGATGTCGGCGGCCTCGCGGTCACGCGGCGCGGCCCAGTCGTCGGGCCAGCTGTGCACCGCATGCAGGAAGCCGTGGGCCCATGCTTCGGCGAACGACGGCAGTTGCGCGATGTCGGCCTGGGCCCGCTCTTCTTCCGGCAACGCCAGCATCGCGCCCCGGACATCCAGCACTTCCGGCTGGTAGGAGCGCTCGTCCTCGAGCGTGTCCACGTCGACATCGAGTGCAGCGGCCACCTCCTGCCAGCGCCGCCGCCAGCGCCAGACGAACTCCATCTGCGTCATCGGCGCGAAGCGCTCGCCCAGCAGCACCGGCCAGTACTCCTCCGGCGGAATCTCGCGGCGGCAGCACACCAGCGCGGCCAGGAAGCCCTCGCAGAACTCCCAGTCGGGTGTCAGCTCGTCCTGCTCGCGCAGCTGGTCGAGCACGGCATCCTGGGCATCGAAGTCGTCGGGACCGAGGGGCTTGTCGTCGGGGCTGGTGGTCGTCATGGGACAGGCGAGGGCTGGGGGCCGAGCGCCGCGCGCACCGCGACGTCGAGACGCGCCAGCCGGTTCTTCATGGACAGCACGGCGGCATCGCGTGACAGGAGCAGCGCGCCGCGGGCCACGGCAAGGTCGATGAACTTCTGGTCGTCGGGATCGGCACAGGTGGCCGGAGCCTTGTCCGGCTCATCCACCACGTGTGCGAAGCGGTCGAAGTGCGCCAGCACCTGCGCGGCGTCGAGCCCGTAGAACGCCAGCCGCGGCACGATGCGCGGATAGCCGAGCACGCGCGCGAGCTCCTCGCGCATGGCCGCCGTCGCGAGCCACTGCAGGCGCCCCGACTCGAGCGCGGGCTGCAACGGCTGCGCGTCCTCGTCGTCGAAGACGAAGGCGTCCAGCACCACGTTGGTGTCAAGCACCAGCGGCTGCATCGCGCGCGCGGGCCGAACCGGCCACCATGTCGAAGCGGAACAGGCGGCATTCGATCGGGCCGTTCCACATCGGAACGCGCCGCGACTCCTTCAGCCGCATGTGCGAAGGCAGTTTCAGGTCGGGCGTGAGCACCCACGCCGTCCAGCCCGCGTAGTGCTTCTTCCAGTGCGCCGCCAGCTGCACGAAGAAGTCCTCGCCATCGCCCGCCTCGGGGCGTTCGCGTCCGCGCTGCGTGCGGCCGGCCACGCCCGCCGTGGCGATGCGCTCGCCGTACGGCGGGTTGACCAGCATCACGCCGGGTCGCTCGCTGGGCGGCAGGCGCTGCAGCGCGTCGCCGCCGCGGAACTGCACCGCGTGCGCGACGCCGGCGCGTTCCGCGTTGCGGGCCGCGAAGTCGACCATGCGGAACGCGACGTCGCTGCCGAAGACCGGCGCTGCGGGCTCGCGCTGCGCGGCCTGCGCTTCCTGCTTCAACTGCGCCCAGACATGGGCCTGGTGCGGCAGCAGGCGCTCGAAGCCGAAGCGGCGGCGCAGTCCCGGTGCGACATTGCAAGCCACCTGCGCGGCCTCGATGGCAATGGTGCCGCTGCCGCAGCAAGGGTCGTACAGCGGCGTCGCCGCATCCCACCCGCTGGCGGCGATCATCGCGGCCGCGAGCGTCTCCTTCAGCGGCGCCTCGCCCTTGTCCTCGCGCCAGCCGCGCTTGAACAGCGGCTCGCCCGAGGTGTCGATGTAGAGCGTGCAGTGCGTGCTGGTGAGATGGACGTGCAACCGCACCTCGGGCCGCTGCGTGTCGACGTCGGGCCGCACGCCGGACTTGGCGCGGAACCGGTCGGCGACCGCGTCCTTGATGCGCAGCGCCGCGAAGTTCAGGCTCTTGAGCGGGCTGTGCTGCGCGGTGATCTCGACCTTGAAACTTTGCCGTGGCGTGAACCACGCTTCCCACGCGACCGCCGAGGCCGCTTGGTACAGGTCGTCCTCCGCGCGATACGGTGCATGCACCAGCTGCACCAGGACGCGCTGCGCCAGCCGGCTGTGCAGGTTCAGGCGCAAGGCCTCGCGCCAGGGCGCATGCACCTCGACGCCGCCGCGGCCGACGAGCAGCGCGTCGCCGGCAAGGCCGGTGAGCGAATGCACTTCATCGGCAAGAAGATCTTCGACGCCTGCCGCGCAGGGCAGGAACAGTTGCAGGTCGGACATGGCAGGGAGGCTACAGGGCCTTGCGCAGGTTGGCGGGCGAGATGCGCAGCGCCTCGCGGTACTTGGCGACGGTGCGGCGGGCGCACTCGATGCCCTGCTCCTTGAGCATGTCGGAGATCTGGCTGTCCGACAGCGGCTTGATCACGTTCTCGGCGGCGACGAACTGCCGGATCAGCGCCCGCACCGCCGTCGACGACGCGTTGCCGCCGGTCTCGGTGCCGAGCGCCGAGCCGAAGAAATACTTCAGCTCGTAGGTGCCGAATGGCGTGGCCATGTACTTGGCGGTTGTCACGCGAGAGATGGTGGACTCGTGCAGCCCCAGTTCGTCGGCGATCTCGCGCAGCACCAGCGGCCGCATCGCCAGCTCGCCGTGGACGAAGAAGTTCTTCTGCCGCTCGACGATGGCGTTCGACACGCGCAGGATGGTGTCGAACCGCTGCTGGATGTTCTTGATGAACCAGCGCGCCTCCTGCAGCCGCTGCTGCAGCGCCTGGTGGCCTTCGCCGCGGTGCGCCTTGAGCGCGCCCGCGTACACGTCGTGCACCCGCAGCCGCGGCATCACGTCGGGATTGAGCTGCACACGGAACCGAACCTGGTTGCCGCGGCCGACCTTGGTGACCAGCACGTCGGGCACTACCACGTTACGCTCGACGTTGACGAAGCGGCGGCCCGGCTTGGGCTCCAGCCGCGTGATCAGGCCGATCGCGGCCTTGATCGCCGTGTCGGGCTCGCTGCACAGCGCCGCCAGCCGCTTGACGTCACGGCGCGCCAGCAGGTCCATCGGATGACGGCAGATGGCCAGTGCGGTCTCGCGCACGGCGTCGTGGCGCTCGGCCTGCTGGGCCTTCAGCTGCAGCGTCAGGCACTCGGCCAGCGACCGTGCGCCGACGCCCGCCGGCTCCAGGTGGTGCAGCAGGCGCAGCGCCACCGTGAAGCGGTGCACCAGTTCCTCCTGCTGCTCCAGGTCGTCCGGCGCCAGGCCCGCAGCAAGGTCTTCCAGCGTGTCTTCGAGGTAGCCGTCGTCGTTGAGCGACTCGATGAGGAACCGCAGTGCCGCGCGATCCTCGTCGGCCAGTCGCAAGGCGAGCGCCTGGCGGTGCAGGTGGTCCTGCAGCGACACGTGCGGATGCGCCATGTCGGCGGCCTCGACGTCGTCGCCAAGCTCGTTGTTGTTGCGGCGGGCCTGCGCCTCGCCGCCCCACTCGCCGTCGTCGGCGATCACCTCGGTGCTGCCCTCGCCTTCCCAGTCCGTGGGCTCGGTGTCCACGGGGGCCGAATCGGCGTCGGTGCTTCCGGCTGCGGTGCGTTCGCTCTCGGTGCCGCCGAAGTCGGCGACGGGCACGAACTCGCCTTCGTGCTCGTCCTGCGGCGCCGGCGTGTCGGCGCGGTCGAGCCCGAACTCCTCGCGCGGTGCCTCGTCGGAATTGAGCTCGAGGAACGGGTTGTCGCCCAGCATCTGCTCGACTTCCTGGGCCAGCTCCAGGGTGGACAGCTGCAGCAGCCGGATCGATTGCTGCAGCTGCGGCGTGAGCGCCAGGTGCTGCGAGACGCGAAGCGAGAGGCCCTGCTTCATGGGAACTGCACGTGCACGACGCTCACATTCGGAAATGCTCGCCGAGGTAGACCCGGCGCACGTCGGCGTTGTTGACGATCTCCGCCGGCGTGCCCTGCGCAAGCACGTTGCCGTCGCTGATGATGTAGGCGTGGTCGCAGATGCCCAGCGTCTCGCGCACGTTGTGGTCCGTGATCAGCACGCCGATGCCGCGCGACTTCAGGAAGCTGATGATGCGCTGGATCTCGATGACGGCGATCGGATCGATGCCCGCGAACGGCTCGTCCAGCAGGATGAAGCGGGGCTGCGTGGCCAGCGCGCGCGCGATCTCGACCCGGCGTCTCTCGCCGCCCGAGAGCGCCAGCGACGGCGAATCGCGCAGGTGGTCGACGCGCAGGTCCTGCAGCAGCGCAGCCAGGCGCTCCTCGATCTGGTCGGAGGCCAGCGGATTGCCATCCGGGCCACGCTGCAGCTCGAGCACCGCGCGCACGTTGTCGGCGACGTTCAGCTTGCGGAAGATCGACGCTTCCTGCGGCAGGTACGACAGGCCCAGGCGCGAGCGGCGATGGATCGGCATGTGCTCCACCGGCCGGCCGTCGATGGAGATCTCGCCGGCATCGGCGCGCACCAGACCCACGATCATGTAGAACGACGTCGTCTTGCCGGCGCCGTTGGGGCCGAGCAGCCCGACGACCTCGCCCTTGTCGACGCCGAGCGAGACGTCCTTGACCACCTTGCGGCTGCCGTACGACTTCTGCAGGTGACGCGCCTCCAGGCGGCTGCGGGCAGCGGGCGGCAGCGCCGCCCCGTCAGCGGCGGCTGCGGGATCGATCCTCACCGGGGACTCCCCGAGATGCCGGGCGCCGGCCGCAGTTGTGCCGGCGGCGTGCCGCTGGCCGGCGCGGACGCCGCCTCGCGCGGGCCCAGCACGGCGCGCACGCGGCCGCCGGGTCGCGGCGAGGCCGGACCACCGTCGACGGTGAAGACGTCGGTGGTGTTCTCGTAGGTGATCAGGCTGCCGATCATTTCGTCCACGATCGTCGCGCCACGCAGCCGGCGCAGCTCGGCCTGGCGGATGAACTTCACGCGGTCGGCCTTGCCGTCGTAGTCGATGACCTCCGACTCGCCCTCGATCCACTCGTCCAGCCCTTCGCGCTTCTGGCGGTAGAAGGCGCGCTTGCCGGGCTCACCGGTGACGATGCCGTACTGGAAGCCGTCGGGGTCCTGGCGCACTTCGAGCCGGGCGCCGCGAATGACGATCGTGCCCTTGGTCAGCACGACCTTCCCGGTGAACACGCTCACCTGCCGAAGGTCGTCATAGCGCAGGGAATCGGCTTCCACGTTCATCGGCTTGTCGCGGTCGGCCTTCTCGGCCAGCGCGGCGACGGGCCACGCCAGCGACAGGGCGAGAAGGACGGGCAGGAAGGGGGAGTTCATAAAGGCATGAAACTTGCTGGCGCATTGTACCGAGCGCTCTCGCAGCGACGAACGAAAAAGCCCGCCGAAGCGGGCTGGTCCGGAGAGCGCACCGCCAATGCGGTCAGCGGCTCTTGCGGGCCTCGGCGATCAGGAACTCGGTGACCTGCAGCGCGCGGCCCATGTTGCCGGCCAGCGAGCCGTCGGTGTACCAGCGGCCGCCGACGCACAGCGCCGGAACGCCCTCGACCTGGTAGGCCTCCTGCAGCTGGGTGGCCTTGCGGGCCTTGGTCTGCACGGAAAACGAGTTGTAGGTGTCCTTGAACTTGGCCTTGTCGAAGCCGTTCTTCTCGGCCCAGGCGAGGATCTGGTCTTCCTTGTTCAGGGCCTGGCGCTCGCCGTGGATCGCCTGGAACACCTTGCGCTGCATCTCGTCGACTTTCCCCAGTGCGTCGAGCGTGTAGAACAGGCGCTGCTGCGGCACGAAGCTGTCGTTGAAGGCCACCGGCACGCGCCGGAACGACACGTCGGGCGGCAGCTTCTTCAGCCAGCTTTCCAGCTGCGGTTCGAACGCATTGCAGTGCGGGCAGCTGTACCAGAAGAACTCGATGACCTCGACCTTGCCGGCCGGCGCCTCGGTGGGCACGCGCTTGTCCAGCGTCTTGAACTCGCGGCCCTCCTCGGGCTTGCCCTGCGCCCACACCAGGTGCGGGAACCCCACGCTGGCTGCCGCCAGCAGGCAGGTGGTGCCCACGGAAAACTCGCGTCGATTCATGTGCTTGTGACTCCTTGCGTCCGTCTGAGCCGCTGCGGCCCGGTTGGTTCCCTACCTCTGCACGCGCACGAGGGCAGTCTCGATGCCGCCGGCCTCGAGCTTGCCCTTGCTGCGATCGGCATCGTCCTTCTTGTCGAACGGACCCACGCGCACGCGGTACACGGTGCGGCCGGACTGTTCGCGCTCGGTGACGCGTGCTTCCACGCCCATGAGCGACAGCTTGGCGCGCTGCGCCTCGGCGTCGTCCTGGGAGCGGAACGCGCCGGTCTGGACGAAGTACAGGAACGGTTCCGGCGTGGCACTGCTGCTGGCCTTCGCAGTGGCGAAGTCGCCGAGTGGGTCCGTGGCGGCGCCCTTGCCGGGACTGCCGACAGCGGGAGCGGCAGGCCGCTCGGACGGGCCGGCGACGGCGGGCGGCACCGGCGCCGAGCCAGCGGCCGCAGGGGCCGGAGCAGCTGCCGGCGGCAGCGTCCTGGCCGGGTTCTTGCCGTACAGCGGCGCGTTGGGATCCCAGTCCTTGTTCTTCTTCGATTCGGCCGCGTCCTGCTCGGCCGTGCGGCCCTGGTTGCGGCTGAGAAAGGGGACGGGGACCTTGGTGACGTACACGGCCACCGCGAGCGCGGCCGCCAGTCCGATCACGATCCCGATGATGATGCCCACCAGGACGTTGCCACGCTGTCTGTTCAAGCTCTTTCTCACATCTTCTCCGGTGCACCCACGCCCAGCATGGCAAGGCCGTTGCGCAGCACCTGCGCCGTGGCCGCCACCAGTGCCAGACGCGAGCGCTTCACGGCCTCGTCGTCCACCAGGATGCGCTCGGCATCATAGTAGGAGTGGTACGTGCTCGCGAGATCGCGCAGGTAGAAGGTCACATCGTGCGGCGCGAAATCCTGCGCGGCGGACGTGAGCATGTCGGGGTACTTGGCCAGCTGCAGCATCAAGGCCAGCGCCGGAGGGCTCTCGAGTGCGGAGAGGTCCGCGTCCTTCAGCGTTGCCGCGTCGCCACCCCATGCGGCCAGCACCGAGCAGATGCGGGCATGCGCGTACTGGACGTAGTACACGGGGTTGTCATTGTTCTGCGCCAGCGCCAGGTCGACGTCGAACACGTACTCGGTGTCCGGCTTGCGCGAGAGCAGGAAGAAGCGCACCGCGTCCTTGCTGGTCCAGTCGATCAGGTCGCGCAGGGTCACGTAGCCGCCGGCACGCTTGGAGATCTTCACTTCCTCGCCGCCGCGCATCACGCGCACCATGGTGTGCAGCACGTAGTCCGGATAGCCCTGCGGGATGCCGACGCCCGCGGCCTGCAGGCCGGCGCGCACGCGTGCGATGGTGCCGTGGTGGTCGGTGCCCTGGATGTTCACCGCCTTCTGGTAGCCGCGCTCCCACTTGGCGATGTGGTACGCCACGTCCGGCACGAAGTAGGTGTACGTGCCATCGGACTTGCGCATCACGCGGTCCTTGTCGTCGCCGTAGTCGGTGGACTTCAGCCACAGCGCGCCGTCCTGCTCGTAGGTCTTGCCCGCGTCCTGCAGGCGGCGCACGGTCGCCTCCACCTTGCCGGAGGTGTAGAGGCTGGACTCGAGGTAGTAGTTGTCGAACTTCACCGCGAACGCCTGCAGGTCCAGGTCCTGCTCGTGCCGCAGGTAGGCCACCGCGAACTGGCGGATGCCTTCCAGGTCCTCGACGTCGCCCGACGCCGTGAACTCGCGGTCGTCGGCGCGCACCGTCTTCTTCGCGAGGAAGTCGTTCGCGATGTCGGCGATGTAGTCGCCGTTGTAGGCCGACTCGGGCCAGCCCGCGTCACCCGGCTTCAGGCCCTTGGCGCGCAGCTGCGTCGAGGTGGCCAGCGTCGCGATCTGCACGCCGGCGTCGTTGTAATAGAACTCGCGGAAGACCTTCCAGCCCTGCGAGGCATAGAGGTTGCAGATCGCGTCGCCCAGCGCGGCCTGCCGGCCATGGCCCACGTGCAGGGGGCCGGTGGGATTGGCGGAGACGAACTCCACCATCACCTGCCGGCCGATCGCAGCGCGGCGCCCATACGCCTCACCTGCAGCGAGCACCTCGTGCACCACCTGCTGCTTGGCAGCGGGCTTGAGGCGGATGTTGATGAAACCGGGACCGGCGATGTCCAGCGCATCGACCCAGCGCTGGAACGCAGGCGTCTGCAGCAGGTCGGCCTTCAGTGACTCGGCGACCTGGCGCGGATTGAGCTTGAGCGGCTTGGCCAGCTGCATCGCGGCGGTGCAGGCCAGGTCGCCGTGGGCGGCGACCTTGGGCGACTCGAACGTCGCCTTCGCTCCCGCGCCAGGCGACAGCTTGTCGAGCGCGGCAGCCAGCGCGCCGAGCAATTCTTCTTTCACGAGGAGCATCGCGGGATTCTAAGGAACGGCGCCTGCCGACCCATCCGTGCGGTCATGCGGCCGCCTCGCAGCGAGCCTCCCCCAGGCTTGGGGATGGCCTCACGCCATGAGGGGACGACGGCGCAGGCACGCCCTACTACAACAGCGATCCCATTCACTCGTTCACACCGGAGGATCCATGCACAAGTCCCTGTCCCTCGTCGCCGCCGCCCTGGCGCTGTCGCTCGCCACTGCCGCCAACGCGAAGGAAGCCCCGGCCGCCGACGCCAAGCCGTCCGACAGCAGGGTGGCGCAGCAAAGCCGCATGAAGACCTGCAATGCCGATGCCAAGGCCAAGGCTCTCAAGGGCGCCGAGCGCAAGGCCTTCATGGGCGAGTGCCTGCGCAAGAAGGCCTGAGGTCCCGCGGGCGCCGGCGGCGGTGCGCCTGCCGCCGGCTTCAGGTGCCGCGCCAGAACTCGGGCCGGCCGAAGTGCTGCTTGATGAAGTCGATCCACAGCCGAACGCGCACGGGCAGGTGCTTGCGCTGCGGGAACACCGCATAGATGCCGTTCGGCGGTGCGGCGAACTCGGCCAGCACTTCGGCCAGCCGGCCCGAGGCGATCTCGTCCTCCACCTCCCAGGTGCTGCGCCACGCGATCCCGTAGCCTTGCAGGCACCAGTCGTGCAGCACCTGACCATCGCTGCAGTCCAGCGGACCGCCCGGGCGCATGTGGATCACTTCGTAGCCCTCGGGCACGCCAGCGTCAGCCACGGCATCCTTGTGCCGCCCTGGCGCCGTGCGCGGCACCCGGAATGCCCAGCCGCGCACTTGGGAGGCGTCGCTCGACAACGTGAGGCAATCGAACCGCGCCAGGTCGTTCGGATGCTCGGGCGTGCCGTGCCGGCGCAGGTATTCGGGCGTGGCCACGCACATGCGGCGGTTGTCCGCCATGCGCACGCTCACCAGCGACGAATCGGGCATGTCGCCCACTCGCACGGCGCAGTCGTAGCCTTCGCCGGCCAGGTCGACGACGCGGTCGCTCAGGTTCAGCGAGATGGTCACGTCCTTGTGCTGCTCGCGAAACCGCGGCACCAGTGGCGCCACGTGCCGCCGCCCGAAGCCGGCCGGGGCGGTGATGCGCAGGTGGCCGCTGGCCTTGACCCCGCCGGCGCTGACGCTGGCCTCGGCATTGGCGATGTCGGCCAGCAGCCGCTGGCAGTCCTCCAGGAACGCGCTGCCTTCGTGGGTCAGCGTCAGGCGCCGCGTGGTGCGCACCAGCAGCTTCACGCCCAGCCGCTCTTCCAGCGCATCGAGCCGCCGGCCCATGATCGCGGGCGCCACGCCCTCGGCCTTGGCAGCGGCAGTCAGGCTGCCCCGCGTGGCCACCGAGACGAACGACTCGAGTTGCTTCAGCTTGTCCATGGCGAGCGAATTATGCGCATGGAGGTTCCGAATCTGGGGTGATTCGCAGCCGTTTCAGGCTGAGCTGGGTTGGTCCCGGAGGCACTGTCAGCATCTCGGCAACGGGGCTGAACTCGAAGACTCCATCTCCCTAGCCCAGCGATTAGGCGCGCCCAAGTTGAGAATCAAATCACCGCAGGGCTGCTAAACGCGGGCACAAGGTTCAAATACAGTTTCGACCTGTCTCGCGGCCGTCGCGCCGCATTGCTGTCACCGTTTGCCAGGAGCCTCCATGACCGCCCGCACCACCGTCCACCGCCTTGCCGTCGCCACCGAGCTGTACCGGTTCATCGAAGACCAGGTGCTGCCCGGCACCGGTGTCGACAGCGCCGCGTTCTGGAAAGGGTTCGACGCGATCGTGCACGACCTCGCGCCGAAGAACCTGGCGCTGCTCGCCGAACGCGACCGGCTGCAGGCCGAGATCGACCGCTGGCACAAGGCCAATCCCGGGCCGATCCGGGACATGGCTGCCTATCGCAGGTTCCTGGAGCAGATCGGCTACCTGGTGCCCCATCCCAAGGGTGCCAAGGCCACGACCACCAACGTCGACGCCGAACTGGCGCTGCAGGCCGGCCCGCAGCTGGTGGTGCCGATCCTGAACGCGCGCTACGCGCTCAATGCCGCCAACGCGCGCTGGGGCTCGCTGTACGACGCGCTCTACGGCACCGACGTCATCCCAGAGGACGGGGGCGCCGACAAGGGCCCGGGCTACAACGAGGTGCGCGGCGCCAAGGTGATCGCCTATGCGCGCAACGTGCTGGACCAGGCCGCGCCGCTGGCATCGGGCTCGCACAAGGACGCCACCGGCTACAAGGTCGTGGGCGGCAAGCTGGCGGTCACGCTCAAGGGCGGCGAGACCACGGGGCTGAAGGACCCGGCCAGGTTCGTGGGCTACCGCGGCGACGCGGGCGCGCCCAGCTCGGTGCTGCTGCGAAACCACGGCATCCACCTGGACGTCGTGATCGACCGCAACTCGCCGATCGGCAGCACCGATGCGGCCGGCATCAGCGACGTCATCGTGGAGGCCGCGCTCTCCACCATCATGGACCTGGAGGACTCGGTGGCCGTCGTCGACGCGCAGGACAAGGTGCTGGCGTACGGCAACTGGCTGGGCATCCTCAAGGGCACGCTCACGGAGCAGGTGCACAAGGGCGGCAAGAGCTTCACCCGCGGCCTGAACAAGGACCGCGAGTACACCGCCCCCGACGGCAAGGGCAAGGTCACGCTGCATGGCCGCTCGCTGCTGTTCGTGCGCAACGTGGGCCACCTGATGACGAATCCCGCGATCCTGTGGGACGGTGGCAAGGAGATCCCCGAGGGGATCCTCGACGCCGTCATCACGTCGGCGATCGCCATCCACGACCTGAAGGGCCACGGCGCCAACGGCATCCGCAACTCGCGCACCGGCTCCGTCTACATCGTCAAGCCGAAGATGCACGGCCCCGCGGAAGTGGCGTTCGCCGACGAACTGTTCGGCCGCGTCGAGGACATGCTCAAGCTGCCGCGCGACACGGTGAAGCTGGGCATCATGGACGAGGAGCGACGCACCAGCGTGAACCTGCAGGCCTGCATCGCCGCAGCGCCGGCGCGCGTGGCCTTCATCAACACCGGCTTCCTCGATCGCACCGGCGACGAGATGCACACCGCGATGTACGCGGGCCCGATGATCCGCAAGGGCGACATGAAGTCCAGCGCGTGGATCCAGGCCTACGAGCGCAGCAACGTGCTGGTCGGCCTGGCCTGCGGCCTGCGTGGCCGCGCGCAGATCGGCAAGGGCATGTGGGCCATGCCGGACCTGATGGCCGCGATGCTGGACCAGAAGATTGCGCACCCCAAAGCCGGCGCCAACACCGCGTGGGTGCCGTCGCCAACCGCCGCCACGCTGCATGCGCTGCACTACCACCAGGTCGACGTGGCCGAGGTGCAGCGTGAGCTGGAGAAGGTCGACGCCGAAGCCGAGCGCGAGAAGCTGCTCACCGGCCTGCTCACCGTCCCGGTCGCGGAGAAGGCCACCTGGTCGGCGCAGGAGCGCCAGCAGGAACTGGACAACAACGTGCAGGGCATCCTCGGCTACGTGGTGCGCTGGATCGACCAGGGCGTGGGCTGCTCCAAGGTGCCCGACATCCACAACGTCGGCCTGATGGAAGACCGCGCGACGCTGCGCATCTCCAGCCAGCACATCGCCAACTGGCTGCAGCACGGCATCGTCACCGAGGACCAGGTGCGCGAGACCTTCCGCCGCATGGCTGCCGTGGTCGACAAGCAGAACGCGGGCGATCCGGCCTACCAGCCCATGGCGGGCAACTGGACCAACTCGGCGGCGTTCCAGGCGGCGCAGGACCTGGTGTTCAAGGGCAAGGAGCAACCCTCCGGCTACACCGAGCCGCTGCTGCATGCGTGGCGCCTGAAGGTGAAGGCGGGCCGCTGACCGCCTCCTGCGCGGTGGCCCGCGGGTAGACTGCCCGCATGGCTGCCGTGCCCGAGCGTCCCGACCCGTCGCGTTGCCCTCTGTGCGGCGGCGCGAACGGCTGCGCGATGGAGGCGCAGCGCCGCACTGGCGAGCCACAACCGCCGTGCTGGTGCACGCGCGCGACTTTCACCGCTGACCTGCTGGACCGAGTGCCGGCGGAAGCACAGGACCGGGCCTGCATCTGCGCCCGCTGCGCGGCGCCGGCAGCCCGGTGAGCGGCCGGCCCTCCACCGTCCAGGAACTCAGCGCCCGCTGGGGACCGCGCTACCGCTGGTACCTGCTGCTGTCCCTCATGGTCGGGACGATGGCGTCGATCATGTCGTCGACCATCGTCAACGTGGCCATCCCCGACATGAGCCACCACTTCACGCTCGACCAGAGCCGCGTGCAATGGGTCAGCTCGGGCTTCATGGTGTCGTCCACCGTCGGCATGCTGGTCACGCCGTGGGTGCTGGGGCGCTTCGGCTACCGGATGACCTACGTCGCCACGATGCTGTTGCTGCTGGCGGGCGGCATCGGCGGAGGCGTGGCCACTGCTTTCTGGATGGTGCTCGCCGCGCGCGTGGCCGAGGGCCTGGCCGCCGGCGTCGTGCAGCCGATCCCGGCCATCGTCATGCTGCGCGCCTTCGAGCCCAGCGAACAGGGCCGAGCGAGCGGGATGTTCGGCATGGGCGTGGTGCTCGCACCGGCCATCGGCCCCAGCATCGGCGGCCTGCTGGTCGACTGGTTCGGCTGGCGCTCGATCTTCTTCATGGTCGTGCCGTTCTGCTTCGCGTCGATCGCGCTCGCGTACACCTTCGTGCCGGCGAGCGCGCCCGGCGGCGCGCAGGCGCAGCGCGGTGCGCAGCTGGACTGGCGCGGGCTCGTGCTCGCCTCGGGCGGCACCCTGTGCCTGCTGAACGGCCTCGTCGAACTGCACGGC
Source organism: Ramlibacter sp. MMS24-I3-19 (assembly GCF_050320135.1). Lineage (NCBI taxonomy): Bacteria > Pseudomonadati > Pseudomonadota > Betaproteobacteria > Burkholderiales > Comamonadaceae > Ramlibacter > Ramlibacter sp. MMS24-I3-19. Next base: position 689,772 of record NZ_CP190017.1, read on the forward strand.
CGCTCGCACACGACCGCGGGCCTGCTGCTGATCGGCGCCGCGCTCGCGCTGTTCGTCTTCATCGCCTGGCAGCGCCGCGCCGCGGCGACCGGTCGCGAGCCGCTGATGAACCTGGCGCTGTTCGGCTACCGCACCTACGCGATGGGCAGCATCGTCGCCTTCATCTATGGCACGGCGCTGTTCGGGTCCACCTACCTGCTGCCGGTGTTCATGCAGATGGGACTGAAACTGCCAGCCTCGCAGGTGGGCACGATCCTGTTCCCGGCGGGGCTGGTGCTCGCGTTCACGATCGGCGGCGTGGGAAGGCTGGTGCGACGCGTGCCGACTCGCGTGCTGGTCACCATCGGGCTTGCACTGCTCGCTGCGTCGTTCGTGCTGATGCCGACCGTGGGCCTCGCCACGCCGCTCTGGGTGTTGGTGACCTGGGCGATCCTCGGACGTATCGGGCTGGGCTTCATCCTGCCGTCGCTGAATCTCGGCTCGATGCGACCGCTGAGCAAGGAGCTCATCCCGCACGGCGCCAGCGCGATCAACTTCCTGCGCATGCTGGGCGGGGCGACCGGCGTGAGCCTCTGCGCGATCGTGCTCGAGTGGCGCATTGCGGCGCACGGCGACTCGCTGGCCAATCCGCAGACCAGCGCTGCCCGGCTGGCGGCCTTCAACGAGTCGTTCTTCCTCCTGGCGGCGCTGTGTGGCGTGGCCATCGTCGCAGCCCTGCAGCTGCGCGACTCCCCACGCGGCAGCACCGCTGGCAAATAATGGATCCATGTGCCAGCTGCTGGGGATGAACTGCAACACGCCCACGGACGTCACGTTCAGCTTCGCCGGGTTCGCGCAGCGCGGCGGGCGCACCGACCACCATGCCGACGGCTGGGGCATCGCGTTCTTCGAAGGCCGCGGGCTGCGCCACTTCGTCGACCACCAGCCCGCCGCGCAGTCGCCAGTGGCCGAGCTGATCCGCCGCTATCCCATCCAGAGCCGCAATGTCATCGCCCACATCCGCAAGGCGACCCAGGGTGAGATCGCGCTGGAGAACTGCCATCCGTTCGTGCGCGAGCTGTGGGGCCGCTACTGGGTCTTCGCCCACAACGGCGACCTGAAGGACTTCGCGCCGCGCCTGCATGCCAACTTCCGGCCGGTGGGCAGCACCGACAGCGAGCGGGCCTTCTGCTGGATCATGCAGGAGCTGTGGAAGTCGCATGCCGGGGTGCCGAGTGTCCAGGAGCTGACGCTCACGCTGCGCGAGCTGGCGCCGCAGATCGCGCGCCACGGGCCGTTCAATTTCCTGCTCTCGAACGGCGAGGCGCTGTGGGCGCATTGCGCCACGAACCTGTTCCACCTGGAGCGCAAGCACCCCTTCGCGCATGCGCAATTGGCGGACGAGGATCTATCGATCAACTTCGCGCACCACACGACGCCGCAGGACAAGGTGGCGGTGGTGGTCACCGCACCGCTCACCACCAACGAGACCTGGACGCAGATGCGGCCGGGCGAGCTGCGGGTGTTCGTCGACGGCGAGGCGCTGGCCGACGGCTAGGCGCCGGCGCTCAGGCCAGCGCAGCCTCGAGCGCGTCGACGAACATCGCCGGCACGTCGAAGCCCGTCTGCTGCGTGATCTCCTGGAAGCAGGTCGGGCTGGTGACGTTGATCTCCGTCAGCACGTCGCCGATCACATCCAGGCCCACCAGCAGCAGGCCACGCGCGGCGAGCACAGGCCCCAGTGCATTGGCGATCTCCAGGTCGCGCGCCGACAGCGGTTGCGCCACGCCCTTGCCGCCCGCGGCGAGATTCCCGCGGATCTCGCTGCCCTGCGGAATGCGCGCGAGGCTGAAGGGCACCGGCCTGCCCGCGATGACGAGCACGCGCTTGTCGCCCTGCGCGATCGCGGGCACGAACTTCTGCACCATCAGCGTGGTGGTGCCCTGCCCGTTCAGCGTCTCGGTGATGGAGCCGAGGTTCAGGCCATCAGGACCGACGCGGAAGATGCCCATGCCGCCCATGCCATCGAGTGGCTTGAGGATGATCTCGCCGTGCTCGGCATGGAAGCGGCGCACCGCCTCGGGATCCCGCGTCACCAGCGTCGGGCTGACGAACTGCGGGAACTCCATGATCGCCAGCTTCTCGGGATGGTCGCGCAGCGCCCGCGGGCTGTTGAACACGCGCGCACCATCGCGCTCGGCCTGCTGCAGCAGGTGCGTGGCGTAGAAGTACTCGGGATCGAACGGCGGGTCCTTGCGCATCAGGACGGCGTCGAACTCCTTCAGCGCCCGCATCGCGCTGCCGGTCTCGCGAAACCAGTCGTAGGGTCCACCGCCCGTGAGTTCGATGTCGCGCACCATCGCCTGCACCGGGCCGCCGGAGCGCCACACCAGGTGGCGCGGCTCGCACGCCGCGATGCGGTGGCCGCGCCGCTGCGCCTCTCGCATCATGGAGAACGTCGTGTCCTTGGCGATCTTGAACGCCTCCAGCGGGTCGGCGACGAAAAGCAGGGTCTTGGGTCCGGGCATGGGGGCGCTACTGTTGCACAAATCGCCTGCGGCCGCAGGCGTCGCTCAAGGAGCCTTGGGGATCGTGAGCCCACGCTGCACGGCAGGGCGCTCCAGGAAGGCGTCGAGCGCGCGCCGCACGTTCCTGAACTGCTCGAACTGCACCAGCTCGCCCGCGCCGTAGAAGCCGGCCAGGTTGCGGATCCACGGGAAGGCGGCGATGTCGGCGATGCTGAAGGTGTCGCCCGCGATCCACTTGTTCGTCGACAGCTGCTGGTCGACCACGGCCAGCAGGCGCTTCGTTTCGGCCACGTAGCGATCGCGCGGGCGCTTGTCCTCGTAGTCCTTGCCGGCGAACTTGTGGAAGAACCCCACCTGCCCGAACATCGGTCCGATCCCGCCCATCTGGAACATCAGCCACTGGACCGCATGCCAGCGCGCCGCGGGGTCGCTGGGCAGCAGCTGGCCGGTCTTCTCCGCCAGGTACAGCAGGATCGCGCCCGACTCGAACAGGGCCAGCGGCTGCCCTGCCGGACCGTTGGGGTCAAGGATGGCCGGGATCTTGTTGTTCGGATTGAGCGACAGGAATTCGGGCGAGGTCTGGTCGTGCTTCTCGAAGTCGACGCGGTGCACCTCGTAGGGCAGCCCGGTCTCCTCCAGCGCGATCGACACCTTCACGCCATTGGGAGTGGGCAGCGAATACAGCTGCAGGCGGTCGGGGTGGCTGGCGGGCCATTTGCGGGTGATCGGGAAGGCCGAAAGCGGAAACGCGGACAGGTTGGTCATGGCGGCACCGTAGCAGCTTCGGGCCTGCCGCGCCGCGCGCCGTGTTCGCGTTTCCGTGAATGCGGACGCCAGGCCCGCCTGTCTACACTGCCGGGCACGCCGCATGCTTGGGTTCGCCGGCGTTCCTTTCCCACCCGAACTAGGAGTTCACGAATGAAGAAGATGACGACCCTGCTCCCCCTGGTGCTCGCGCTGGCCGCTGCCGGCGCGTCGGCCCAGGAGACGCTGAAGAAGGTGTCCGACACCAACAAGCTCACGCTGGCCTACCGTGAGTCGTCGGTGCCGTTCAGCTATCTAGCCGGTCCCGGCAAGCCAGTGGGGATGATGGTCGAGATCTCGGAGGCAGTGGCCGCCGAGGTGAAGAAGGTGACCAACAAGCTCAACCTCGAGGTGGCCTGGCAGTCGGTCACCTCGCAGAACCGCATCCCGCTGCTGTCCAACGGCACCATCGACCTGGAGTGCGGATCGACGACGAACAACTCCACGCGCGGCAAGGAAGTGGCGTTCGCGATCAATCATTTCTACACCGGCACGCGCCTGCTGGTGAAGAAGAACTCCGGCATCAGGAACTACGCCGACCTGAAGGGCAAGACCGTGTCGACCACGGCCGGCACGACCAACTTCCAGGTGCTGCGCAAGTACAACCAGGAGAAGAACCTGGACATGAACATCATCACCGGCAAGGACCACGACGACTCCAAGCTGCTGGTCGAGAGCGGCCGCGCGGTGGCCTTCGGCATGGACGACATCCTGCTGTTCGGCCTGAAGGCCAACGACAAGAACCCGGCCGACTGGGAAGTGGTGGGCGACTCGCTGCAGGTCGAGCCCTATGCGTGCATGGTCCGCAAGGACGATCCGCAGTTCAAGCAGCTGGTCGACCGCGTGATCGGCACGATGATGAAGAACGGCCAGTTCGAGAAGCTCTATGCGAAGTGGTTCACCTCGCCCATCCCGCCGAACAACGTCAACCTGCAGCTGCCGATGGGACCGGAGCTGAAGCAGAACCTGAAGGACCTGAGCGACAAGCCGGCCACCTGATCACCGTCACGGTCACATAGAAGGGGCGCTCCGGCGCCCCTTTTGTTCTCGGAGCAGAACTACCAGTCGCCACATTCAAGTGCCACCGTGGAACCGGTTTTGCCGGACCGCTGGTGGCGCCCTTGAGGGGAGGCGCCGCAGGCGCTTCGGGGTGGTCCTAGATTTCGATCTTCGACCCCAGCTCCACCACTGCGTTGTTCGGCAGCTTCAGGAAGTCGGCGGCGGCACTCGCGTTGTGGTGCATCTGGGCGAACAGCTTCTCGCGCCAGGTGGCCATGCCGCCGCCGATGGTGGGCACCACCACGTCGCGCGACAGGAAGTAGCTGGTGGTCATCGGCTGGATGACGCAGCCCATGCCGCGCATGTGCTCCAGCGCGCGGGGCACGTCGAAGTCGTTCTTGAAGCCGTAGTGGATCACCACCTGCCAGCAGCTGTGGCCGAGCGACTCCACTTCGAGGCGGCGGTTCAGGCCCACCCATGGCACTTCGTGGCTGCGCACGGTGACGAAGATGTTGTGCTCGTGCAGGACCTTGTTGTGCTTCAGGTTGTGCAGCAGCGCGTTCGGCACCGTGCCGGGTTCCGCGGTGAGGAAGACCGCCGTGCCTTCCACCCGCGTGGGCGGGCTGACGAACACCGATTCCAGAAAGCTCTTGAGATCGATGGCGTCGTGCAGCAGCTTCTCGTTGAGGATGGTGCGGCCCTTCTTCCACGTCATCATCAGCAGGAAGATGGCGCTGCCGATCATCAGCGGGAACCAGCCGCCGTCGATCAGCTTCAGCAGGTTCGAGGCGAAGAAGGTGACGTCGACGACGAAGAACCACCCGGTGGCCGCGATGCACAGCGACAGCGGGTATTTCCAGCCGTAGCGGATCACGAAGAAGGTCAGCGTCGTCGTGATCAGCATGTCCAGCGTGACCGCGATGCCGTAGGCCGCGCCCAGCGCGGTCGAGGATCGGAACAGCACGACGGCCAGCACGATGGCGACGAACAGGCCCCAGTTGACGAACGGGATGTAGATCTGCCCGGTCTCGCGCACGCTGGTGTGCTGCACGTTCAGCCGTGGCAGGTAGCCCAGCTGGATCACCTGCTTGGTGACCGAGAACGCGCCGGTGATCAGCGCCTGTGATGCCACCACGGTCGCGGCGGTGGCCAGCAGCACCAGCGGCAGCTGCGTCCACTCGGGCGCCATCAGGAAGAACGGGTTCTTCACCGCCTGGGGATTGCGCAGCAGCAGCGCGCCCTGGCCGAAGTAGTTCATCGTCAGCGAGGGCATCACCACCGTGTACCAGGCCAGCCGGATCGGCTGCTTGCCGAAGTGGCCCAGGTCCGCATACAAGGCCTCGGCCCCGGTGACGCACAGCACCACCGCCCCGAGGATCACGAACGTGGTGACCGGGTGGTGGACCATGAAGAGGACCGCGTGGTGCGGGCTCAGCGCCGTGAGGATGGCGGGATGCTGGGCGATGTTGGCCACGCCCAGCGCCGCGATGACTAGGAACCACACCAACGTGATCGGCCCGAAGAACTGGCCGATGCCGCCGGTGCCGCGCTTCTGCATGGCGAACAGGCAGAACAGGATCAGCAGCGTGAGCGGGATCACCCACTCCTTGAAGCGCGGCGAGACCACCTCCAGGCCCTCGACCGCCGACAGCACCGAGATCGCCGGCGTGATCACGCCGTCGCCATAGAACAGCGAGCTGCCGAAGATGCCCACGCCGAGCAGCACCTTGCGCAAGGCCGGCTTGTCCTTCACCGCCTGCGAGGCCAGCGCCAGCATCGCAATCAGGCCGCCCTCGCCGTTGTTGTCCGCGCGCAGCACCAGCAGCACGTACTTGATCGAGACGATGACCGTCAGGGTCCAGAAGAAGATGGACAGGACGCCGTAGAGATTGGCCTCGGTGAACGGGATGTGCCCCGTCTCGAAGACAGCCTTCATGGCGTACAGGACGCTGGTGCCGATGTCACCGTAGACGACACCGATGGCGCCGAGGGTCAGCGCCGCAAGCGAGGATTTCGAACGTTGCACGAGCGGGCCCCGTCTTGGCGCCGTGGACGGCGGCGGGGTTCCGTTTCCTTTGGGACCGCTATTGTGCGCCGCGGCCACTCGGCTGGCCGGGCTATGTTGCAGCGCAGCAACTGCGCTGCCGAGGCTCAGTCGTAGGTCTCGGCCTCGGGGTCGGTGGCCTCCAGCTCGTAGCTGGCCGCCAGCATGGCCACGCGACCGATCACCCCGTACATGTAGAAGCGGTTCGGCGCACTGGCGCCCGGCTTCTCGCCCGGCTGAGGCAGCCGGGTGCTCTCGGCGAACGCGAGCGGCACGAAACCGGCGCCGGGTGCGTTGAGGTTCTCGTCGATGCCGCGCTCCGGGTGGACGCGGTAGAAGCCGCCCACCACGTAGCGGTCCATCATGTAGACCACCGGCTCGGCCACGGCGTCGTGGATGCGCTCGTACGTCTGCACCCCTTCCTGGATGATGACGTCTTGCACCTGCTGGCCATCCTTGATGACCGACATCTTGTTCTTCGTGCGCCGGCTGAGCTGCTCCAGGTCCTTGACGTCACGCACGGTCATGATGCCCATGCCGTAGGTTCCGTTGTCGGCCTTGACGATCACGAACGGCTTCTCGTTGATGCCGTATTCCTTGTACTTGCGCCGCACCTTGGTCAGCAGTGCATCGACGTTGCTCGTCAGGCATTCCATGCCCGAGCCCTCGGCGAAATTGATCTCGCCGCACTTGTTGAACATCGGGTTGATGAGCCACGGATCGATGCCCAGCATCTTGCCGAAGCGCTTGGCGACCTCTTCGTAGCTCTGGAAGTGCCGGCTCTTGCGTCGCACCGACCAGCCTGCGTGCAGCGGCGGCAGCAGGTACTGCTCGTGCAGGTCCTCCAGGATCCCGGGAGGACCTGCCGAGAGGTCGTTGTTCAGCAGGATGGTGCAGGGGTCGAAATCCTTCAGGCCCAGCCGATGCTTGCTGCGCACCACCGGCTCCAGCACGATCGACTCGCCCGTGGGCAGGTTGATGGTGGTGGGCTCGGTGATCTCCGGGCTGATGGAGCCGATGCGCACGTTCAGCCCGGCCATGTGGAAGATGCGCTTGAGCTGCAGCACGTTCGCCAGGTAGAACGTGTTGCGCGTGTGGTTCTCCGGGATCACCAGCAGGTTGCGCGCTTCCGGACAGATCTTCTCGATGGCCGCCATCGCCGCCTGCACCGCCAGCGGCAGCATCTCGGGCGTGAGGTTGTTCCAGCCGCCGGGGTACAGGTTGGTGTCCACCGGTGCCAGCTTGAAGCCGGCGTTGCGCACGTCGACCGAGCTGTAGAACGGCGGCGTGTGCTCCATCCATTCCAGGCGGAACCAGCGCTCGATGGCGGGCATCGATTCGAGGATGCGCTGTTCGAGTTCGTTGATGGGCCCGGAGAGGGCAGTGACGAGATGGGGAACCATGGGCCCTCTGCGGCCGGCCGCGCCGGCGAATGTCTGAGTGAATTTTAGGGAAATGAGGCCGACCTTGCGGCTTGCAAGGCCAGCTCGGCCGCAGCGGCGGCCGCCACGCGCTCAGGTGCGAATCTCGCCCTGGCCGAGCACCACCCACTTCAGCGAGGTCAGGCCTTCCAGGCCCACCGGTCCGCGGGCGTGGAACTTGTCGGTGCTGATGCCGATCTCGGCGCCCAGGCCGTATTCGAAGCCGTCGGCAAAGCGGGTGCTGGCATTGACCATCACGCTGGCCGAATCCACCTCGCGCAGGAAGCGCTGCGCATGCACGTGGTCGCGCGTGACGATCGCGTCGGTATGGTGGCTGCCGTACCGGTTGATGTGGGCGATGGCTTCGTCGAGCCCGCTCACCACCTTGATGCTGACGATGGCGGCGAGGTATTCCTCGGACCAGTCCTGCTCGGTGGCATCGACCAGCTGCGCGCCGGACACGTCGGCCAGGATGGCCTTGGCGCGTGGATCACAGCGCATCTCGACGCCCTTGGCCGCGTAGATCGCGCCGATGCGCACCAGGAACTGCGCCGCCACGCCCTCGGCGACCAGCAGGCCTTCGGCGGCATTGCAGGGGCTGTACTTCTGCGTCTTGGCGTTGTCGGCGATCGCGACCGCCATCGCGATGTCGCACGGGTCGTCGACGTACACGTGGCAGTTGCCGTCCAGGTGCTTGATGACCGGCACCTTGGCCTCGCGGCTGATGCGCTCGATCAGGCCCTTGCCGCCGCGCGGAATGATCACGTCGACGAACTGCGGCATCGCCACCAACTGGCCCACGGCCTCGCGGTCGGTGGTGTGCACCAGTTGCACCGCGTCCTCGGGCAGCCTGGCCTCGACCAGCGCCTCGCGCACCAGGCGCGCCAGCGCCTTGTTGGACTCGATCGCCTCCGAGCCCCCACGCAGGATGCACGCGTTGCCGCTCTTGATCGACAGGCTGGCCGCCTCGATGGTGACGTTGGGCCGGCTCTCGAACACCATGCCGAACACGCCGAGCGGCACGCGCATGCGGCCGACGCGGATGCCACTGGGCTGCTCGGTCATGCCGGAGATCTCGCCCACGATGTCGGGCATGGCAGCGAGCTGCTCGCAGCCCTCGGCCAGCGTCTCCAGGATCTTCGGCGTGAGCTTCAGGCGGTCGACCATCGGCGCTGCCAGGCCAGCCGCGGTGGCGCGTTCCAGGTCCTTGGCGTTGTCGGCTGCAAGGGCTTCGAACGACGCGCGCAGCCTGCGCGCGATGCCACGCAGCGCGGCGTTCTTTTGCGCCGCGCTGGCCGCGGACATGCGCGCGCTGGCCTGCCGGGCTTGTGCGCCCAGCGCCTGCATGTACTCGGAAACGTTCAGCGCGTTCACGCCGCCATTGTCCCACGCGAGGTCTGGCCCTGCTGCGTGGTGCATTCGGCGCACAGCTGCATGGCCAGGCGCTGCAGGGCCTGCCAGCCGTCGGTGGGCCACCCCGGTGCCTTGAGGCCCTTGACGATGCCGTCGACCACGTGGGCGGCATGCAGGAGGTTGTCGAGGGCAGTGGCCGACAGCCTCGGCAGCACGCGCTCGAACAGCCGCTCCTTCAATCCCCACACACGTTGTTCGCGCAGCGCGATCGGCAGCGGACGTCCCTGCCCCATCGCGTCCTTCACGCGCTTGAGCGCGCGGATGTCCTCGGCCAGCGTGTAGTGCACCAGCACCTCGGCCTCGCCCTCGGCCTGCAGGCCATCGAGCATGCGCTGCACGCGTGCCGCCTGGCCGGCCAGCACCGCCTCGGAGAGCTTGAACACGTCGTAGCGCGCGACGTTCAGCACGGCGGCTTCGACCTGGTCGAAGGTGAGCTCGCCGGCCGGGTGGAGCAGCGCGAGCTTCTGGATCTCCTGGTGCGCGGCGAGCAGGTTGCCTTCCACGCGATCGGCGAAGAACTGCAGCGTGCGATGGCCTTCGTCGCCGGCCACGACGCGTTGGCCGTTCTGCGCGAGGCGCTGGGCGATCCATTGCGGCAACGCCGAGCGCTCCACAGGGTCGACCTGCAGCGTGACGCCAAAGCTGTCGAGCGCCGCGAACCACGCGCCGCCCCGCGTCATCTTGTCCAGGCGCGGCAGCAGCACCAGCGTGAGGGTCGAGTCGTTGCCCTGTGCCGCCTGCGCGAGCTGCTGCAGCGCCGTGCTGCCGTCCTTGCCCGGCTTGCCGGACGGGATACGCACCTCGACGATCTGCCGCTCGGCAAAGAGGCTCAATGAGCCACCGGCGGCCAGCACCTCGCTCCAGTCGAAGTGCGCGCCGGCAACCGTGTGCACGGTGCGTTCGGTGTAGCCCCGGGTGCGGGCCGCGGCGCGGATCGCGTCGGCGGCCTCCTGGACCAGCAGGGGCTCGTCACCATGCAGGGTGTAGAGCGATCGCAGGCCCTTCTGCAGGTGGGCGCTCAGCTGGGCGGCGGCAAGCTGCATGGCCGCGAGTGTAGCGGCGGACACTGGAAACCCAACAGCCGGACGCAGAGGACGCGAAAGACAACCAGGAAGACCTGAATGGTTCCTTCTGCGCCTTCTGCGCAAACTTCTGCGTCCTCTGCGTCCTCTGCGTCCGGCTGTTTGTCTTTGTTCTGCCCCCGCCTCAGCCCCGTGCTTCGACCGCCACCTCACGGAAGATGCGCGTGGCTTTCTCGATCAGCGCCGGCGTCACGGTCAGCGGCGGCGCGAAGCGGATCACGGTTTCGTGCGTCTCCTTGGACAGCACGCCGCGCTGGGCCATGCGCTCGACCAGTTCGCGCGCGCTGCCATGGGCCGGGTCGATGTCGACGCCGATCCACAGGCCGCGGCCGCGCACGTCGCGCACCAGCTGGCCGGCGGCCTTCTGCACTTCAAGCAGGCGCTCCATCAGCAGCGGCCCCATCTGCGCGGCGCGCTCGACCAGCTTCTCGTCTTCCAGAACCTGCAGGCCCTCCAGCGCCACGGCTGCAGCCAGCGCGTTGCCACCGAACGTAGAGCCGTGGCTGCCGGGATTGAAGACGTCCATCACGGCCGCATCGGCGAGGAATGCGCTGACCGGCAGCAGGCCGCCGCCCAGCGCCTTGCCCAGGATCAACGCATCGGGCCGGATGCCCTCGTGCTCGAAGGCGAACCACTTGCCGGTGCGGCCAAGGCCCGCCTGCACCTCGTCGTCGATCAGCAGCACGCGGTTCTTCGTGCACCAGTCGCGCAGTGCGCGGAAGAACCCGGGCGGCGGCAGCACGATGCCGGCCTCGCCCTGGATCGGCTCGATCAGCACGGCGCAGGTATTGGGACCGGCGGCGGCTTCGATGCTGGCCATGTCGCCGAAATCGAAGTGCCTGAATCCCGGCGTGAACGGCCCGAAGCCGGCGCGGTAGTCGGCCTCGCTGGAGAAGCCGATGATGGTGTTGGTGCGGCCATGGAAGTTGCCGCGCGCGACCAGGATCTCGGCCTGGCCGTCGGGAATGCCCTTGACGCGGTAGCCCCAGCGCCGCGCGCACTTGATCGCCGTCTCCACCGCCTCCGCGCCGGTGTTCATCGGCAGCGCGCGCTCGAAGCCGGCGACGTCGCACAGCTTCGCGAGGAACGGGCCCAGCGTGTTGCTGTGGTACGCCCGCGAGGTGACCGCCACTTTCTCGAGCTGGCGCTTCGCGGCGGCTACGAGGCGCGGATGCAGGTGGCCGTGGCTCACTGCGGAGTACGCGCCCATCATGTCGATGTACTCGCGGCCCTGCACGTCCCACACCAGGCAGTCGAGCGCCCGGTCCACCACCACCGGGACCGGGTGGTAGTTGCGCGCGCCGTAGCGCTGCTCCAGGCCGATGTACATCTCGGTGGTTCCGCTTTTCTGTTCCATGGCGATCTCCCGTTGTGCCACGGCCATTGTGGGCAGCGGTCTGCTGCGCAGGGAGCGGTTCGGAAGGCCTGGAGCTGCCGCAACGGCCGAGATGCGAGGCCGCCGCTTCCGAAACGGCAGAGGCGCGCTCAGCCGTTGCGGGCGGGGAGGCGCGGGACCGGAAAGCCGGTGAATTCCTTGATCGTCTGCAGCTCGATGTTGCTGACGATCTTCTCGATGCCGAGCGCCGGCTCGTCCAGCCAGCCGTTGATCAGGCGGTGGTAGTCGTCCAGCGCCGGGCACGAGACGCGCACCAGGTAGTCGTAGCGGCCGCTCACGATCCAGCAGGCCACGACCTCCGGCGCTTCGGCCATGCGACGCTCGAACCGCTGCACGGAGGCCTGGCGCTGGTCCTTCAGCGCGATCTCGGCGAACACGCTGATGTGCTCACCGAGAGCATTGCGCCGGATCAGCGCGCGATAGCCCTCCAGCACACCGCCGGCCTCGAGGCGCCGCACCCGATTGAGCGTGGCGCGTGCCGAAAGGTGCACGGCCTCCGAGAGCGCCTGCATGGTGGCCCGGCCATCCTGCTGCAGCAACTCCAGCAGCTTGAGGTCGGCCCGGTCCAGCTCCATGGGTCAGATCTGCTTGACCGCGGCGATGCGGCGCATCAGCTGCTGCACCAGGTCGGTCTGCATGTCGCGGTACAGCAGGCCTTCCTCGGCCTCCTTGGCCAGCACCGCCGACTCGTTGAAGCTGACGTCGCGCGTCTGCAGCAGCTCGGTGTCGGGAATCAGCTCGCGCCCTTTCGGCGTGCGCAGGCGGAAGTGCAGCCGGGTGCGCAGCTGGAATTCGCGCACCTGGCCGGACGCGTTGATGCCCACGATCACCTTCTCGCGGTTCTCGGACAGCACGTCGAGGATGACCTGCGCCTCATCGGGCTTGGCCGTCGTCGGCAGCACCTGCAAGGTGCCCGCCGACGCGAGCGTGCGCCGCAGCTCGATGGCGATCGCGCCTTGGGAGGGCACGGCGATGGTCTTGAACGCGAACTCGGGCGCGCGTCGCAGCTCAAAGCCGCAGGCTGCCAATGCGATCGCGGCGGGGATGGCGACGAAGGAGCGGCGCAGCATCAGACGACCACGTTGACCAGGCGGCCCGGCACCACGATCACCTTCTTCGGCTGCGCGCCCCCGGAGAACTTCTGGAAGCCTTCACTGGCGAGCGCGGTGCGCTCGATCTCCGCCTTGTCGGCGCCGGCAGGCACGAACACCGAGCCACGCAGCTTGCCGTTGACCTGCAGCATCAGCTCCACCTCGTCCTGCTCCAGCGCGGCCGGATCCACCTTGGGCCACGGTGCATCCAGCAGGTCGCCGTGCAGCTCGCTGTAGCCCAGCTCGTGCCACAGTGCATGCGCAACGTGCGGCGTGGCGGGATACAGCACCCGCAGCAGGATGCCGAAGCCCTCGGCCAGCACCGTGTCGGCGCCGGCATCCGCGGAGGCCTTGAAGTCCTCCAGTGCGTTGAGGATCTTCATCGCGCCAGAGACGACGGTGTTGTATTGCATGCGGACGTAGTCGTAGTCCACCTGCTTGAGCACCGTGTGCACCTCTCGCCGCAGCGCCTTCGCGCCCTTGCCGAAGGTGCCCGCACCGGCCAGTCGCTGCACGTGGTGCCCCACGGCACCGCTGCTGCCGGACAGCCGCTGGCCGAACGCCCAGACCCGGCGCAGGAAGCGATAGCTGCCTTCCAGCGCCGCGTCGTTCCACTCCAGCGTGGCCTCGGGCGGCGCGGTGAACATCGTGTACAGCCGCGCGGTGTCGGCGCCGTACTTCTCGATCAGGTCCTGCGGATCGACGCCGTTGTTCTTGGACTTGGACATCGTCGTCCAGCCCTCGTACGTCACCGGCTGCCCGTCGGCCCTGGCGGTGGCCGACAGCACCTTGGCGTGCTCGTCGCGCACGATGTCCAACTCGTGGGCCCAGAAGTACTGCTTGCCGGTGGTGGTGCGCGAAAAGGCCTCGTTCAGCACCATGCCCTGCGTGAGCAGCTTGGTGAACGGCTCGTCGATCTTCACCAGCCCGAGGTCGCGCATCACCTTGGTCCAGAAGCGCGCGTACAGCAGGTGCAGGATGGCGTGCTCGATGCCGCCGATGTACTGGTCCATCGGCATCCAGTACTGCGTGCCCTCGCCCACCATCGCGCGGTCGTTCTTCGGGTCGCAGTAGCGCATGAAGTACCAGGACGAGTCGACGAACGTGTCCATGGTGTCGGTCTCGCGCCGGACGGCTTGCCGCAGACCGGGCAGGTGCAGGCGAGGAAGTCCTCGCGCTTGTTCAGCGGGTTGCCGCTGCCGTCGGGAACGCAGTCCTGCGGCAGCACCACGGGCAGGTCCTTCTCGGGCACCGGCACCGCGCCGTGCTCGGCGCAATGGATGATGGGGATCGGCGTGCCCCAGTAGCGCTGGCGGCTGACGCCCCAGTCGCGCAGGCGCCAGGTGGTCTTCTTCTCGCCCAGGCCCTTCTGCTGCAGCGCGTGCGCCACGGCATTCACGGCCTCCTGGTACCCGAAGCCGCTGTAGATGTCCGAGTTGATCGTGACCCCGCGCTCCTTGTCGGAGTACCAGTCGTGCCACTGCCTGTAGTCGTACGTCTCGCCATCGACGTGCACCACCTGCATGATGGGCAGGTCGTACTTGAGCGCGAACGCGAAGTCGCGCTCGTCATGCCCGGGCACGCCCATGACGGCGCCGTCCCCATAGCCCATGAGCACGTAGTTGCCCACCCAGACGTCGACCGGCTTGCCCGTGAGCGGATGCGTCACGGCCAGGCCCGTCGGCATGCCTTCCTTGTCCTTGAGCGCGAGTTCGGCCTCGGTGGTGCCGCCCTTCTTGCAGTCCTCGATGAAGGCCGCCAGCTTCGGGTTGTTGCGGGCCGCATGCGTGGCCAGCGGATGCTCGGGCGCCACGGCGCAGAAGGTCACGCCCATGATCGTGTCGGCACGCGTCGTGAAGACGTACATGCGGCCGCCGCCGATCAACTGGCCATCGTCGCCCTTGATGTCGTGCGTGAAGGCGAAGCGCACGCCCTCGCTGCGGCCGATCCAGTTCTCCTGCATCAGCTTCACGCGCTCCGGCCAGCCAGGCAGGTGGTGCTGCACGTGCTCGAGCAGTTCCTGCGCGTAGTCGGTGATCTTCAGGTAGTAGCCGGGGATCTCGCGCTTTTCCACCACCGCGCCGGTGCGCCAGCCCTTGCCGTCGATGACCTGCTCGTTGGCCAGCACGGTCTGGTCGACCGGGTCCCAGTTGACGATCTGGGTCTTGCGGTACGCGATGCCCTTCTCCAGCATCTTGAGGAACAGCCACTGGTTCCACTTGTAGTAGCTCGGGTCGCAGGTGGCGACCTCGCGCGACCAGTCGATGGCAAGGCCCATCGACTGCATCTGCCGCTTCATGTAGGCGATGTTGTCGTAGGTCCACTTGGCCGGCGGCACGTTGTTCTTCAGCGCAGCGTTCTCGGCCGGCAGGCCGAACGCATCCCAGCCCATGGGCATCAGCACGTTGTAGCCGTTCATGCGCAGGTACCGCGTCAACATGTCGTTGATGGTGTAGTTGCGCACGTGCCCCATGTGCAGCTTGCCGCTGGGATAGGGCAGCATCGAGCAGGCGTAGAACTTCTTCCTGCGGGGATCCTCGACCACCCGGTAGGCGTCGCGCGCGGTCCAGTACGCCTGTGCGGCGCGCTCCACATCGAGGTGGCTGTACTTGTCTTGCATGGCGGGAATTTTAGGCATTCGGACCGCATGGCCCGTCCGCACCCGCGTGAACCGGAGTGCCCTGCTCAGGAGCCCGGCTCAGCGACGAAGCCGACGCGATTGAGCCCGGCCTTCTGCGCCGCGCCCATCACCTGCACCACCAGCCCGTAGGGCACGGCCTTGTCGGCGCGCAGTTGCACCTCGGTGTCGGGCGCCTGCCGCGCCGCCTCCGCCAGGCGCTGCGCGAGCTGCTCGGCCGTCACGGGCTGGTCGTTGAAGAAGGTGCGACCGCCGGCCTCGATGCCGATCGTGACGAACTTGGGCGCGTCGCTGGGCTGGGTGCCCTCGGCGCGCGGCAGGTCCAGCCGCAGCGAACTGGCCATCAGCGGCGCCGTGATGATGAGGATGACGACCAGCACCAGCATGACGTCCACCAGCGGCGTCATGTTGATGTCGCTGATCGGACGCGGGCCCTCGGACCGCTCCAGGCGTCCAAAGGCCATCAGCGTTGCCCCTGGTGGTGCACCATGAGTTCGCGCAGGTCGCGCGCGAAGCCTTCGAGGTCGGCCTCGATCCGGCCGATGCGGCGACCGAAGATGTTGTAGCCCAGCACGGCGGGGATGGCGACCGCCAGGCCGGCGGCGGTCATGATCAACGACTCGCCGACCGGACCCGCCACCTTGTCGATGCTGATCTGCCCGGCGCTGGCGATGCCGGTGAGTGCGTGGTAGATGCCCCAGACCGTTCCGAGCAGCCCCACGAACGGCGCGGTGGAACCCACCGTGGCCAGCAGCACCTGGCCGAACTGCAGCTTGTCCAGCACGTCATGCAACGCATCGCGCAGCATGCGCGTGAGCTGCTGGCTGCGATCGCCCGCAGCGGCCAGCGATCCGGGCTGCTGCGAGGCCGTGGCGTCGATGAGGGGCAGCACGAGGGCGTCGCGGTCGAAGCCGCTGACGCGCGCCCGGGCATCGTCCAGCGAAGGCGACTGCCAGAACGCGGCAGTGGAACGCCCGACGTCGCCGGTGGCGCGGCGCAGCAGCCAGGCCTTCCACAGGATCACGACCCAGCTGGCCACCGACATCACCAGCAGCAACAGGGCCACGACGCGCCCGATGGCGTCGGCCTGCCCGACCAGCTGCATCACATCCATCGCTGCCTCCCGTCAACCGGCGCGGCGCCGGCGCATGGTCACCGCAGGCCGAGCACGTCGAACATGTCGAACAGGCCGCTCTTGCGCCCGGCGAGGAACCGCACGGCGCGCAGGCTGCCCTGCGCATAGGTCGCCCGGCTGGACGCCTTGTGCGTGATCTCGATGCGCTCGCCGGTGCCCGCGAACAGCACGGTGTGGTCGCCCACGATGTCGCCGCCGCGGATCGCGGAGAAGCCGATGGTGGACGGGTCGCGCTCCCCGGTGATTCCTTCGCGGCCGTACACCGCGCAATCCTTCAGGTCGCGGCCGATCGCCTGTGCGATCACTTCGCCCATTTTCAGCGCCGTGCCCGAGGGCGCATCCACCTTGTGGCGGTGGTGCGCCTCGATGATCTCGATGTCGTAGCCCGTGGCCAGCGCCTGCGCCGCCATCTCCAGCAGCCGCAGCGTGACGTTGACGCCGACGCTCATGTTGGGCGCCATGACGATCGCGATGTCGCGCGCGATCTCCCGGATGGCGGCCTTCTGGTCGTCGGAGAAGCCGGTGGTGCCGATGACGGCGTTGACGCCGGCGGCGCGGCAGGCCGCCAGGTGCGCCATCGTGCCTTCGGGCCGCGTGAAGTCGATCAGCACCTGCGCGCCGACGATGCCCTTGCGGACATCCGACACCACGGGCACGCCGCTGGCATGGCCCAGGAAGGCGGCGGCGTCGTTGCCGATGGCGGGACTGGAGGGCTGGTCCATGGCGCCCGCGAGCTGGCAGTCGCCAGAGGCGCGGATCGCCTCGATCAGCATCTGGCCCATGCGGCCGGTGGCTCCGGCGACGGCGACTCGGTGCATCTGCGAAACGGCGTTCAGCGGGTGGTGGGCTCGAGCGGCGGGTACGACGCCGCCGGCGCCGGCGGCGGCTCGGCCGGTTGCGCGCGCGCCTCCGTCGACGGCTTGCTGCCGGCGCGCTCCAACTGTTCCTCGGTGGCTTCCAGCTGCGGGATCTTGCCGCCGCGGCGCTTGTTGATCGCGGCGATGAACTCGGTCTCGCTGGGCATGGTGTCGCCGTCGAAGCGCTGGAGCGCATCGCCCTGGAAGTACAGCGTGAGGCGGCGCGCCTGGTCAGGCACGCCCTGCCGGCGCAGCGTGAACACGTAGTCCCAGCGCTGGGCGTGGAAGATGTCGGTGACCAGCGGGGTGCCCAGCAACTCCCTGACCTGCTGCCGGGTCATGCCGGGCTTGAGCTGGTCGACCTGCTCGCGCGACACGAAGTTGCCCTGCACCACCTCGACGCGGTAGGGCGTGATGGCATCGGTGATGCGGTGGCTCACCGCGTCGACGCTGCCGCAGCCCGCCGCAGCGGCGCAGGCGGCAAACACGAGGCCGCAGCGCGTCAGGCTGGACGGGGACAGGCGCATGGGTCGGGGGCTGGCGATATGATCGACTCATTGTAGCGGCAGCCCCTCCGGCGCCCTGCTGCGCGGCACCCATGGCGAACATCGACGAACTGAAAAACACCGGCCTGAAGGCGACCCTGCCGCGGCTGAAGATCCTCGACGTTTTCCAGCGCGGATCGCAACGCCACATGACCGCCGAAGACGTGTTCCGCGTCCTGCTGGAGGAACGCTCGGACATCGGCCTCGCCACCGTGTACCGCGTGCTCACGCAGTTCGAGCAGGCCGGCATCCTCTCGCGCAGCCACTTCGAAAGCGGCAAGGCCGTCTACGAACTGAACGAGGGCACGCACCACGACCACCTGGTGTGCCTGGACTGCGGCCGGGTCGAGGAGTTCTACGACGCCGAGATCGAGAAGCGCCAGCACGCCGTCGCGCAGGCCAAGGGCTTCGAGATCGCCGAGCATGCGCTGAGCCTGTACGCGCATTGCACCAAGACCGACTGCCCGAACCGCCCGAAGCGGTGACGGGTCAGCCGCCGCCGTCCATGGCGCGGCGGTGCCGCTCGACGAATTCCTGGTACGTGTCCACGCCGCGCAGCTGCAGGATGGTGTTGCGCACGGCCGCCTCCACCAGCACGGCCATGTTGCGGCCGGCCACCACCTGGATCACCGCCTTGCGCACCGGCACGCCCAGCACGTCCTGCACCAGCGGCTCGTAGGGCAACCGCTCGTAATCGCGCTCCAGCGTCTCGCGCCGCACCAGGTGCACGATGAGGCGCAGGCGCATCTTCCGGCGCACCGCGGTCTCGCCGAAGATCGCGCGGATGTCCAGCAGGCCGATGCCGCGCACCTCCAGCAGGTTCTGCAGCAGCTCGGGGCAGCGGCCTTCGATCGTGGTCTGGTTGACGCGGTACAGGTCGACGGCATCGTCGGCCACCAGGCCGTTGCCGCGGGTGATGAGTTCCAGGCCCAGCTCACTCTTGCCCAGGCCCGACTCGCCGGTGATCAGCACACCCAGCCCGAGGATGTCCATGAACACGCCGTGCATCGACGTGCGCTCGGCGAAGTGCTTGGACAGGTAGGCGCGCAGCACGTCGATCACGAAGGCCGACGGCTCCTTGGTCGAGAACATCGGGATCTGCGCCCGCTCGCACATCGACAGCAGCGCCTCGGGCGCCGTCTGGCCGTTCGTGAGCACCAGCACCGGCGGCTCCAGCGTGACGATGCGCGCGATGCGGCGTGCGCAGTCGTCGGCCGTCGCGTTGGTGAGGTAGGCCACCTCGCGCTCGCCCAGGATCTGCACCCGGTACGGATGGATGTAGTTCAGGTAGCCCACCAGGTCGGCGCCCGAGCGGGCGGCGCGCACGGCCACTTCGTCGAACCGGCGCTCCGATGCGCCGAGGCCGGCCACCCACTCCCACTTCAGCTGCGCGCGGTGGTCCTCGAACAGGACATCGGCGCTAACGACGGTGGGCTTCACGTCCGCGGGTCGGCTACGCCGCTTGCGCGGACTGCCAGTTGGCGATGAGCCGGTGCAGGTCGGGAGCGCTGGGGCTGGACTTGATCTTCTCGCGCAGTGGCGCGTCCGACAGCAGCTCGGCGATCTCGGACAGGATCTCCAGGTGCTTCTGCGTCGCCGCCTCCGGCACGAGCAGGAAGATCAGCAGGTTCACCGGCTGCTCGTCGGGCGCATCGAAGCCGATCGGCTGCGCCAGCTGGAACAGCGCCGCCATCGGTGCCTTCAGGCCCTTGATGCGACCGTGCGGGATGGCCACCCCATGGCCCAGGCCCGTGGAGCCGAGGCGCTCGCGCGCGAACAGGCTGTCGGTGATCAGGGCGCGGGAGAGGCCGTGCAGGTTCTCGAACAGGAGGCCGGCTTCCTCGAATGCCCGCTTCTTGCTGGTGGCTTCGACACCGACGAGCACCTGGGGAGCGGGCAGGATGGCGGCGAGACGATTCATGGTCGGCGAGCGATTATGCACCCTGCCCTCGGGCAAACCCTGAACCCCGGCCGTGGGTGGCTCTCCAGAAAAAAGGGCCCCGAAGGAGCCCCTGGACGTGCAGCGTCAACGCGCCGCCGATCGTCACACCACGCGCTACATCACACGCTTGGGCGCGGGATGGTGGTGGTCCTGGAGACGGGTCTTGTGGCGGCCGACCTGGCGATCGAGCTTGTCGACCAGGTCGTCCAGTGCCGCGTAGAGATCCTCGTGGGCGCACTCGGCGAACATGTCGTTGCCCTTGACGTGGATGCGGCACTCCGCGCGCTGTCGTCGTTCCTTTTCTGTCTGCCTTTCGATGGTGAGGAGAACCTTGATGTCCACCACCTGGTCGAAGTGGCGGGTGATGCGATCGAGCTTGGTGGTCACGTAGGTACGGAGAGCGGGGGTGACTTCGAGATGGTGACCGCTGATCGTCAAGTTCATGCAAAACCTCCTGGTTCGCTCGGTTGGAATGCCCGGCGGGGGACCCGCCGGCGAGGGGGAAGCTTGAACTGCGCTGCGGACCACTATGCGCCGCACCCTGGCGAAAGGCAATGGCCGACAAAGACCGGTCACAAAATAAAAAAGCGGCCCGCAGGGCCGCTTTTTCATTGCGAGCGGGATGTGCCCGCGCGGGTATCAGTTCCAGCGCCAGCCGGCGGCGCGATGCGCGTAGCGGCTCCAGTCGGTGCACCCACGCATGCGCGGATGCGCCTGCGCACCCGGGCGCTCCAGGTTCGCGTGCTCGACGCGATCGCCCTGCGGCTTCTCGCGTGGCGCGTCGATGAATTTGTTCGGGCTCTTGGATTCGGTCAGCATGATGGCCTCTTCGATGGTGGGTGCGGCCGTTCAGCTGCCGCTGTCGTTGCTGGGGGTCTGGCTGGCGGCCGGCCGCTCGGGCCGGTTCGCGTGGGGGCTGAGGAACGGCCAGGCGTGGCCGGTCCGGCGGCGCCGCTGCTCCTCGGTAGGCGACTTGTCGCCTTGGGCGTTGGGACGCCAGCTCATGCGACTGGCGTTCGGGTCGTTCGCTAGCTGGATCATGGGGAAGGGCTCCTTGGCGGAACGGCAGCACGTGCTGTTCCGGGGTACAGAAGGACTGTAGGGACACGACCTCATCGGGGATGTCGGACAGGTCGGCCCAGCTTTGTAGGACGACTCCTGCGGCTGGGGCAGCCAGCGGATGGCACGGCTGAGGCAGCCGCCTTCGCACAATCGCCGCCATGCCCTCCACTCCCCGCGGCACGGGCTTGCGGCCGGCGAAGCTGCCGACAAGTCAGCGCGTACTTCTGCTGGTCGACTTCATCACCTCGCTCGATTTCCCAGGCTCCGAGAAGCTGGAGCCGCATGCGCTGCAAGCGGCGCGCGCGACCGCCGCCCTCAAGCAGCGGCTGCATGCCGAGGGCGTCCCGACGATCTATGCCAACGACAACTACGGCGTGTGGCAGTCGGACTTCCACAGCCTGGTGTCCACCTGCCTCGGGCTCGAAGGGCCGGCCGGCGAGATCGCGCGGCTGCTCTATCCGCAGGCCGACGACATCACGATCCTCAAGCCGCGGCACTCGGCGTTCTACGCCTCGGCGCTGGAGCTGCTGCTCACCGAGATGGGCGCGCGCGAACTGGTGATCTGCGGCCTGGCCACCGACATGTGCGTGCAGCTCACGGCCGCCGACGCGTTCCTGCGGGAGTTCAGGATCTGGGTGCCGGCCGACTGCAATGCGGCCGAGACCGAAGATGCCAAGGCCCGCGCGCTGGAGTACATGGGCAACGTCCTCAAGTGCGACGTTCGGCCTTCGACCGACGTGCGGGCCACTGCAGCCGCCTGACGCGCCACTCGCCGCCAGTCCACTCCCCTACCATCGGCCGCGAGGAGCGGCATGAGTCTGGGGACCATCATCGATTCGACGCTGGCGCAGCCGGGGCGCCCCGTGCGCGCGCTGGTGCTGATGGGAGGCGGCGCACGCACCGCCTACCAGGTCGGCGTGCTCAAGGCATACGGCGCGATGCTGCGGCTGCAGTCCAGTGCCGACGAGGCCTTTCCGTTCCAGGTGCTGGTGGGCACGTCCGCCGGTGCCATCAATGCGGCCTGCCTCGCGAGTGCCGCGACCCAGGGACTGGCCGCGTTCGACCACCTCGGCACCTTCTGGTCACGCCTGCGCAGCCGCGACGTCTACGCGCTGCAGCTGTCCCCGTGGATGCGGGTGTCGCGACTGCTCGCCGCCGTGCACCTGTGGGGCCGCGCACGGCGCGAAGGCGCGGTGCTCGACACCATGCCGCTCGTGGACACCCTGCATCGCGGCATCGCGCTGGGCGGCATCGAGCAGGCGCTGGAGCAAGGGGCGCTGCAGACCGTCGCGACCACTGCATCGAGCTACACCACCGGCGTGCACTGGACCTTCTGCCACAGCGCGCAGGACCGCTGGCACGAGCCGTGGAACCGGCCCGGCCGCCGCGCCGAGTTCCAGCCGCTCACCATCGAGCACCTGATGGCGTCCAGCGCGATCCCGTTCCTGTTCCCGGCCACGCCGTTGTGGGTGGACGGCCGGCGCGAGTTCTTCGGCGACGGCTCGATGCGCCAGGTCTCGCCGCTGTCGCCCGCGATGCACCTGGGCGCGCACAAGGTGCTGGTGGTCGGTGTGGGACAGCCCGAGCGCGCGGGCCTGGTCGGCGGCCCGCCCAATGGCGTGCCGGGCCTGGGCGCGATCGCGGGCCATGCCATGGCCAGCGTGTTCCACGACACGCTGCAGGCCGACGTCGAGCAGGCCCAACGCGTGACGCAGACGCTGCAGCAGCTGCCGCGCGAGGTGGCGGCGATGCTGCCGTACCGAAGCGTGGAGGTGCTGTCGCTGCAGCCGTCGCAATCGGTCGACGCGCTCGCCCAGGCGCACGTCCACGAACTGCCGCCGGCGGTGCGCCGCGCACTCGGGGGCCTGACGGCGCGCCAGGGCGCAGGCGCGCTGGCCAGCTACCTGCTGTTCGAGCCAGGGTTCATCGGCGCGCTGATCGCCCTGGGCGAACGCGATGCGTATGCGAGGAAGGACGCACTGCTGGCCTTCGCCGGGGCGCGCACGGCATGACGCGCGGCATAATCGCGACCCGTCGCACCACCCCACGAGCAAGCCTTGGAAACGCCACCGAGTCGGTAGCTTCCAGCGTCCCCTGACCCGCGCTGGAAGCTCGCACCTGCCTTCCACGCGCCACGAGCGCCAACCGCCACGCCAGGGAATCCATGCTCAACATCTTCTCGCTCGCCAACGGCCGTCTCTTCCAGGAAGAGATCGAGGCGCTGGAGGAGCTGTCCCGCTTCCAGCCGATCTGGGTGGACCTGGAGGCGCCCACGATCGAGGAGAAGCGCTGGGTCGCGCAGTACTACGGCCTGTCGATCCCCGAGGATGCGATGGACGAGGACATCGAGGAGTCGGCGCGCTTCTACGAGGAGGACAACGGCGAGCTGCACATCCGCAGCGACTTCCTGATCGCCGACGACGAGGAGCCGCAGAACGTGCGGGTCGCGTTCATCCTCAACCAGCACAACGAGCAGCTGCGCAGCAAGGGCGTGCTGTTCTCCATCCACGACGAGGACGTGCCGGTGTTCCGGCTGCTGCGGCTGCGTGCGCGGCGCGCGCCCGGCCTGATCGAGGACGCGAAGGACGTGCTGCTCAAGCTGTTCGACGCCGACGCCGAATACTCGGCCGACGCGCTGGAGGGCATCTACGACGAGCTGGAGAAGGTGTCCAAGGAAGTGCTCGCCGGCGAGGTCACCGACACGCTGGCCGGCGAGGTGCTGGGCGAGATCGCGCGCCAGGAGGACCTGAACGGGCGCATCCGCCGCAACGTCATGGACACGCGCCGCGCGGTGAGCTTCATGATGCGCAGCCGCATGCTCTCGGCCGGCCAGTTCGAGGAGGCGCGGCAGATCCTGCGCGACATCGAATCGCTGGACAACCACACGGCGTTCCTGTTCGACAAGATCAACTTCCTGATGGACGCCACCGTCGGCTTCATCAACATCAACCAGAACAAGATCATCAAGATCTTCTCGGTGGCCAGCGTCGCCCTGCTGCCGCCGACGCTGGTGGCCAGCCTGTACGGCATGAACCTGAAGTTCCCCGAGCTGGAGATCCTGGGTTCCATCAGCTATCCGTACGTGCTGATCCTGATGGCCGCCAGCGCGCTGGTGCCCATGTGGTACTTCCGCAAGCGCGGCTGGCTGCGTTAGCCCTCGTCTGTCACGTCGCGGCATGTCGCCGCTGCTAAGGTCGGCGTCCATGATCCGCCCGCGCCACTGGCTGCTTCCCCTCCTCCTCGTCCCGTTCGCGGCGGCCGCCGGCGACGAGGACATGCCCGCCGTCGGCCTGCATGCGCAGGCCACCTGGATCCGCCAGTACAAGCCCGCCCTGGACGCCCTCTACAGCGGACCGAACTCGCTGCGCACCGAGCGTGAATGGTCGATGTCCTTCACGACCACGGCGGACCTGGGCGTTCGCCTGTGGCCGGGCGCGCAGCTGCACGTCAATCCGGAAGCGGCACGCGGGCTACCGCTCTCGCACCTGGCCGGCGCGGGCGGCATCAGCAACGGCGAGCTGCAACGCGGCGGCTCGGGGACGCTGCGCAGCTATCCGGCGCGGCTGTTCGTGCAGCAGCGCGTCGACGTCGGCGGCGAGACCGAGCGCGTCGAGGCCGGCTTCAACGAGCTGGGCGGGACGGCGGCCACGCGACGCTGGACCTTCACCGCCGGCCTGCTCTCGCTGCTGGACTTCTTCGATCCCAACCCCTACGCCAAGGATCCGCGCAGCCAGTTCACCAACTGGGCGTTCCTCACGCACGGCGCCTGGGACTACGCCGCCGATGCGCGCGGCTACACGCTCGCCGCGATCGCCGAATACCGCGCGCCGGGTTGGGCGGTGCGCTTCGGTCGCGCCGCCCAGCCGCGCGAGAGCAACGGCCCGAAGCTCGACCACGACCTCGGTCGCCAGCGTGGTGACCAGATCGAGGCCGAGACCGACCTGCCCGTGCACCTGCCCGCCGGACCTCTGCGCGCACGCGCCCTGCTGTTCCGCAACCGCGTCAACGGCGGCCGCTTCGATGACGCCATTGCGCAGGCCATCGACGCGGCGCCTGCCGTGTCGACCGTGCGCCGCTTGCAGTCCAAGATCGGGTGGGGCCTGACGCTGGAAGCGCCGCTCGGGCCGGACCAGGGCCTGTTCGTGCGCGCCAACCGCAACGACGGCCGCGTGGAGACCTACGCCTTCACCGAGATCGACCGGCAGGTCTCGGTCGGTGGCCAGTTCGGCGGCGCCGCGTGGGGACGCGGCGAGGACCGATGGGGACTGGCCTACGCGATCAACGGCCTGTCACCGAGCCACCGCGACTATCTCGCGCAGGGTGGGCTCGGCGCGTTCCTCGGCGATGGGGCGCTGCGCTACGGCACCGAGCGCGTGGCCGAGGGCTACTACCGCTGGGTGCTGCCCGAGCTGGGCGTCGGTGGCGCGAAGGTCCAGAACGCCTTCAGTGCCGGCCTGCAGCACATCGCCAACCCGGGCTACAACCGCGACCGCGGCCCAGCCCGTGTCGTTACGGTGCGCTGGCACAGCGAGTTCTAGGCGCGGGACCGAGCCCCGCCGCCCTCACTCCGCGCCAGCCGGTGCTTCGACCAGCGCTGCGGCTTCCCTGCGCACCGCCGCCTTGCGACCGAACCAGGCGACGTACAGCACCGGCAGCACCACCAGCGTCAGCAGCGTCGCGGTGATCAGGCCGCCGATCACGACGATGGCCAACGGGCGTTGCGTCTCGGAGCCGATCTCGTGCGACAGCGCCATCGGCAGCAGGCCGAGAGCGGCGAGCATGGCCGTCATGAGCACGGTGCGCAGCCGCTGCATCGAGCCCAGGCGCACCGCCGACAGCACGTCGGCGCCGTTGGCGCGCAGCTGCTGGAACACCGACAGCATCACCACGCCATTGAGCACGGCCTGCCCCGACAGCGCGATGAAGCCGATCGCCGCCGACACCGACAGCGGGATACCGAACACCCACAGCGCGACGAAGCCGCCGATGAGCGCCAGCGGCACGTTGACCAGGATCAGCGCGGCCAGCTGCACCGACTTGAAGGCGTCGAACAGCAGCACGAAGATCAGCAGCAGCGAGATCGGCACCACCACCGACAGCCGCTTCATCGCCCGCTCCTGGTTCTCGAACTCGCCCGACCAAGTGATGGTGTAGGAGTCCGGCAGCTTGATCGAGCGGTTCACGCGCGCCTGCATGTCCTTCACCACCGACCCCATGTCGCGGTCCTTGATGAAGATGCCGATGGCCATCGTGCGGCGGCCGCTCTCGCGGGCGATGTTCATCGCCCCGCTCACCTGCCGGATCTCGGCGACCGCGCCCAGCGTCGTGTAGCCGCCATCCGGCGTCGGGATGATCGTCTGCGGCAGCGCAGCCAGTGCGCGCTTCGGTTCGGGCAGCCGCACCGCGACCGCGAACTTGCGCTCGCCTTCCCAGATCTGGGTGGCGGCCTTGCCGGCCAGCGCGGCCTCGACCACGTCCTGCACGTCCTGCACGTTCAGGCCCAGGCGCGCGGCGCGATCGCGGTCGATGTCGATCACCACCTGCGGCAGGTCGCCCAGGCGGTCGATCTCGGCCCGGTAGACGCCGGGCACCTGCTTGATCTCGCGCTCGATGTCCTGCGTCACGCGGCGCAGTTCCACCAGGTCGTCGCCGGCCACCTTGATCACGATCTGGCCGTCGATCTGCGAGATCGACTCCAGCACGTTGTCGCGGATCGGCTGCGAGAAGCTCGGTTCCATGCCCGGGATGGCGGACACCGCGCGGTCCATCTGGTCCAGCAGCTGCTCGCGCGTGAGGCCCTTGCGCCATTCCTCGGCCGGCTTGATGTCGACGAACACCTCGGCCATCGAGATCGTCTTCGGGTCGGTGCCGTCCTCCGGCTGGCCGGCCTTGGACACCGCCGTGCGCACCTCGGGCACCGTCAGCAGGGCGCGGCGCACGTCGTGCAGCACGCGGGTGGCCTCGTCGTTGGAGATGCTGGAAGGCAGGCGCAGGTTGACCCAGATCGTGCCCTCGTTCAGCTCGGGCAGGAATTCCGACCCCAGGCGCGAGGCCGCGACCAAGGCCAGCGCGAACGCGCCCAGTGCCAGGCCGATCACCAGCTTGCGGCGCGCCAGGGCCCAGCCGAGTACGCGCTCGTAGACCGACTTGCAGGCCGTGACGAGGCGGTTGTCGCCGTGCGGCAGCTTGCGCTTGAGCATCCACAGCGCCAGCAGCGGCACCAGCGTGAGCGAGAACACGAGCGAGCCGACCAGGGCGGTGGTGACCGACAGGGCCATCGGCTGGAAGATGCGGCCCTCGTGGCGCTGCAGCGCGAAGATCGGGATGTGGGCCGCGATGATGATCAGCATCGAGAACAGCGTCGGCCGTCCCACCTCGTTGGCGGCGTCGGCGATGGTGGCGCGGCGCTCGGCCGGGCTCATGTCCTCGCCGCGCTCCGCGAGCCGGTGCATCACGTTCTCGATCACGATCACCGCACCGTCGACGATGATGCCGAAGTCCATCGCGCCCAGCGACAGCAGGTTGGCCGGCACGCCCATGATCTTCAGGCCGAGGAAGGTGGCCAGCAGCGCCAGCGGGATCACCACCACCACGGCGAGGCTGGCACGCAGGTTCGACAGGAACAGGTACAGCACCAGCGAGACCAGCAGCGCGCCTTCGACGAGGTTGCGGAACACCGTCGACAACGTCTTGCCCATCAGCCAGGTGCGGTCGTAGAACGGCACCACCTGCACGCCCTTGGGCAGCCCGCGCTCGTTCAGCTGCGCGATCTTTTCCTTCACGCCCTTGAGCACCACGCTGGGGTTCTCGCCCTTGCGCATCACCACGATGCCGGTGACCACGTCGTCGTCGTTGTCCTGGCCCACCGTGCCCAGCCTGGGCACCGAGCCCAGGTTCACCTGCGCCACGTCGCGCACCAGGATCGGCGTGCTGCCGCGGGTGGCCACCACGATGCGGCCGATGTCGTCGGGCGAGCGCAGCAGGCCGATGCCGCGGATCGCGTACTGCTGCGCGCCCTGCGCGACGTAGCTGCCGCCCGCGTTGGAGTTGCCGCGGCCCAGCGCATCCAGCAGATTCTGGAACGTGAGCTTGGCCGCGCGCAGCTTGTCCATGTCGGGCTGCACTTCGTACTGCTTGATGTAGCCGCCCATGGCCACCACGTCGGCCACGCCGGGCACCTGCCGCAGCGTGCGCTCCACCACCCAGTCCTCCAGCGTGCGCAGCTCGGTGGTGCTCAGGCCGTCGCCGCGCACCCGGTACCGCATGATCTCCCCCACCGGCGTGGCGTTGGGCGCGATGCTCGCCTCCACGCCGGGCGGCAGGTCCACCGAGCGCAGCCGCTCGTTGACCTGCGCGCGCACCGCCAGCACGTCGGCCTTGTCGTCGTAGGTGACCACGGTGAACGAGAGGCCGAACTGGGTGTGCGAGAACACGCGGATCGAATTGGGCAGGCCCGACAGCGCCACCTCGATCGGCAGCGTCACCTGCTTTTCCACTTCCTCGGCCGCGCGGCCGGGATAGAGGGCGATCACCGTCACCTGCGTGTCGGTGACGTCGGGGAACGCCTCCACCGACAGGTTGCTGAACGCGATGACGCCGGCCAGCGCGAACAGCAGCGTGCCCAGCACCACGAACAGTGGCTGGTGCAGCGCGAAGTGGATCAGCTTCTTCATTTCGCGGCAGCCTTGTCGCCCGAGGGTGACGGCGGCGCCCCGGCCGCACTGACTGCCGCAGCGGGTTCGTTGCCCGCGGCATCGCGCAGCAGTGCGTACTGGCGCGCCAGCAGCAGCGTGTTCCCGGTCACGACCAGCTCACCGGCCTCGAGGCCGCGGCTGACCAGGACTTCCTTGGGTCCCTGCCAGCCGATGGCGATGTCGCGCGGCTCGTAGGCACCGGGGCGCACCTGCACGAACACCGATTGCCGCGTGTCGCGCAGCAGCACGGCCGATGCGGGCACCACCACGCCGGCGCCGGGCGTGCGCTCGACACGTGCGGTGGCCAGCATCTCGGCCTTGAGCTTGCGGTCGGGATTGGCGATCAGGCCGCGGACCTTGATGGTGCGCGTGGCCGCGTCGATGAAGTCGGCCGCCGCGATGACCTTGCCTTCGAATTTCTCGCCCGGCAGCGTCGGCACGACCAGTTCGAACGCGGCGCCGGGGCGCAGCGTGCCGGCCTCGGTCTCGCGGGCATCGATCTGCACCCACAGCGACGACGGATCGCTCACCACGAACAGCGGTGGCACGCCGGGCCCCATCTGGTCGGGCCGCAGTTCCTGTCCGGGCGTGAGGTTGCGCTCGACCACCACGCCGGCGATGCCCGAGACCAGCGCCAGCCGCTGGTCGACCCCGCCGGTGCGCGCCCCGTACAGGCGCGTGCGGGCTTCGGCCCGCTGCACTTCGGCCTGCGCCCGGGCGGCGTCGGCCTCGGCCTGCTCCAGTTCCTTGCGCGCGGTGACGCCGGCCTCGAACAGCTCGCGCTGGCGGGCCAGCGACTTGCGGGCCAGTTGCGCGTCGACCTGCGCCTTGGCGGTGTCGGCCTGCGCCACGCCGAAATCGGGCGAGGCGAGCTGCGCCAGCACGGTGCCGGGCTTGACCGGCTGGCCGACGTCGGCGCTGATCTTCGCGACGCGCCCGGCAAAGGCGGCAAAGATGCGCTGCGTGCGGTCCTCGTTCCAGACCAGTCGGGCGGGCAGTTCGACGGTGAGCGTGCGTGCCGGCGCGGCGGGCGTGACACCCAGCTGCGCCAGCTGCGGGTGGTGGTCCGGATAGACGACCGTGCGGCCCTGCAGGGTCGGCGCAGCCGGCTCGGGAGCGCTGCGCGGCTCGTCGCGGCAGGCGGCCAGTCCGAGCGCGGCGGTGACGAGGAGGACGAGGATGGAGCGGTTCACGATGGCTTGGGTCTCACGGTGTGGCGCTGGCCTGGCGCAGTTGCCAGGCGGCCTGTGCGCGCGCATGTTCGGCGCGCGCGGCGATGTCGTCCAGGAGCACGGCGCGCAGGGTGCGACGGGCGTCGATCAGGTCTACCAGCGGCAGCGCACCCTTCGAGTAGGCCAGCTCCGCCATGCCCGCGACCTGGCGGTCCGCGGCACGATGGACTGCTCGAACTCGGCGGCGCGGGCGGCGGTGGCGCGCAGTTCCTCGCCGAGGCGGCCGGTCTCGGCCAGCGCCGCGCGGCGCGCCTTTTCCAGCTGGTCCTGCGCCTGGTCGAGGCCGGCGCGGGCGCGGGCAATCTCGCCCTCGTAGTTGTAGCTGCCCAGCACGCCGGCCAGCGGCATCGACAGGCGCAGTTCCACCAGGCGATTCGAGGTGCCGGGCCAATGGTCGATGGAGGAGCCGATCGTGACGTCGTTGCGGCGCAGCGCCAGCGCGTTGTCGAACGCCGCCTGCGCGGCCTCGACGCGCAGCCGGGCGGCCCGCACGTCGGCGCGCTGCTCGGGGTCGGGCTGCGCGCCGGCATCCGCGGTGACCGGGGGCCAGCTCGCCTCGACGGCGAACTCGCCGCGCTGGCCAAGCAGCTGGCCCAGCGCGAGCATCGCCCGCACGCGATCGGCCTGCGCGGCGCGCAGGTCGGCCTCGGCGCGCCTGGATTCGATCTCGGTGCGCAGGCTCTCCTGCTGGGAGATGTCGCCGGCGCGCTGGCGCCGGCTGGAGGCCGCCGCCAGGTCGGCGGCGCTGCGGGTGATGTCGGCGACCTGCAGCACGCGCTCCTGCGCCGCGGCGAGATCCCAGTAGGCGGCGGCGACGGCGATCTGCTGCTGGACCACCACTTCCTGGAAGTCGGAGGCGGCGGCGTCGGCGGTGCGCGCTGCGGCGCGGGTGCGCAGCTCGCGCTTGTTGCCCCGCTCGTAGGTCCAGTCGACGCCGACCGACTTGTCGATCCGCTTGTCGCGCAGCAGGTTGCCGGGGCCGATGCCGTGTTGCAGGTCCATCTGGCTCGCCTTGGTGGTGAGCACGGGCGCCGGCGCATGGTCGGCGGTGGCGACATCGGCCCGAGCGCCCTCGACGGCCCGGCGGGCGATGGAGACCTCGACGGTGTCGCGGGCGGCCTGCATGGCCTGCGGGAAGGTGAGCACGGGCATGGCGGCCTGCGCGCAAGCCCAAACGGGCGGGCAGAGGCAAGCCGCCAGAACCAGCTTCCGGATTTTCATGGTTGGGGTTATCCGCAGGAGCCCTGACCCGCTACTGACACCGGCGTGCGTAGAAGCACGTATCGATCCGGCACGTGGGCGCAGGAAGGCCACCGGGCGGGCAGCGCCGCCGGGTGGCGTCAAGGAAAAAGGGCCGGCACGGCGGCGGTGCCGCGACGGCGAACCGGTCAGCCCAGGGCCGCCTTCATCGTGGAGCCCCAGACGTTGCCGCCGCTCATGTTGGTCTGCGCGCTCCAGCAGAACAGGCCGCGGATGTTCGGGTGCGCCGCCTTGATGGTGGCCCACTCGCGCGTGCAGTCGCTCAGCGACGGTCCGTTGCTGTAGTTCGCCGACAGGCCGACGACGACCTGCGACTCGCCCAGCGCGCGCGACCACGTGTCGACGGAGTTCGCGATGTAGCCCACCGCGTTGAAGCCGCTCCAGTCGTAGTGCTGGGGCGCGGCATAGGTCAGGAGGCCGGCGTTCTTCAGCGCCACCATCAGGTTCTCGTCCAGCGTGCCGGCGGCACCCGCGGGCGAGGTGATGGCGAAGTTGGGGCCGTAGGTCGCGCGCAGCTGCTGCGCGATCCAGACCATCTCGGTGCACATGGCCGAGACGTTGCCCGAATTCATGATGCCGGCTTCGTAGTTGTTGAAGTCGACGCCGTCGATGCCGCCGATCTGGCTGACGATGGACTTGATGGAGTTGACGCAGTTGGTCGACTGCGTGCGGTTCGTGTAGACGAAGCCCAGGCCTGCACCGCCGACCGTGAGGATCACCTTCTGGCCGCGCTGGCGCACCTGCTGGATCTGCGCCGCGGGCACTTCGCTGGCAAACGGCCAGGTCCAGGAGCCGTCGCCGGTGTTGGTGCCGCCGTTCTGGGCGTTGAACAGGTAGATGACGTTGAAGTCCAGCGGCACGTCGGTGATGCGGTACGACGTGTCCCAGGCGGTGTAGTAGCAGCCCAGGATCTTGGACGGCAGGCCGCCGATGGTGGATCCGGTGGTGGTGGTGCTGGTGCTGGCCTGCTGCGTCGTCTGCGTGGACGTCTGCGTCTGGCTGGTCGACGCCTGCGTCTGGGTGTTCGAGGCCTGCGTCGGCGTGCTGGTGCTCGTGCTCGTCGTCGGAGTCGCGGCCGTGGATGTCGTGCCGGCCGTCGCGGCAGTGGTCGCGACCGGCGTGCTGGCGGCCGTGGTGCCGACAGTCGTCCCCGCAGCCGTGTTCGCGACGTCGGTGCTCGCGGCCACGTCGGCGGCGGTTCCACCGCCGCCCCCGCCACAAGCGGTGAGCGCAGCAGCAGCGGCAGATGCAGATCCGGACAGGAGGAACAGGCGACGTTTCAAGGCAGGGGCTCCGTGAAGGGCCTGCGCCGGGAGCGATGCCGGGCGGGCCGATTGCAGGCGCTGACTCGTCTGCGGGCCGGAAGAAACCGGTGGTGCGCAGGAGGCTCAGCAGGAGCCGGGACTCTAGTGTCGGCAGGGTCCTACAGGCCAGTAGGCGACCGACTACAAACGTAAGAAAACATGAGCTTCCGCAGGTGCGGCAGAAGTCACACCACCTCGCCGCATCGTGGTGCGGATGCGGCTCAGCAATTCGGCAATGGCTGAGCCATCGAGGAGCTCGACGTCGAGCCAGTGGCGGTGCAGATGCCCGCACGGCGCGGCGCACGTGCAACAGCGCGCGGGAAGCTCGCGCGCAGATGGTTACGTTTTCCTGCTCAGGCGAGCAGTGCGCGGACGACGGCGGCCGAGTGCCGGCTGGCCACGTCGCGGATGAAGGTGGCGAAGTCGATGTGCGCCATGTCGTCGGCGCGGTCGGAGATCGTGCGCACGGCGGCGAACGGCACGCCGCAGTCGTGGCACACCTGCGCGAAGGCGGTCCCTTCCATCTCCACG
Source organism: Ramlibacter sp. MMS24-I3-19 (assembly GCF_050320135.1). Lineage (NCBI taxonomy): Bacteria > Pseudomonadati > Pseudomonadota > Betaproteobacteria > Burkholderiales > Comamonadaceae > Ramlibacter > Ramlibacter sp. MMS24-I3-19. The sequence goes on from NZ_CP190017.1 coordinate 722,729, forward strand.
GCCAGCGCGGCGGGCAGGGCCGCCTGCAGCGCGCGGCTTTCGCCGGTGGTGGCCACGAAACGATCGCCACTCACCACCAGGCCGCGGTGCAGGTGCACGCCCGGCAGGGCGCGCGCGGCCGCCGCGGCGACGCGCGCCGTCAGTGCGGCGTCGCAGGCGAAGGTGCTGGTGCCATACAGCGGCACCTCGAAGCGCGGGAAGATCGGCGAGGCGTCCAGGTCGTGCTGCAGGAAGCGGTCCGCGACCACCACGTGGCCCACGTCCACGCCGGGCGCAAGCCCGCCGGCGACGCCAGTGAACACGATCTCGTCGACGTGGAAGCGTTCGACGAGGAGGGTCGCGGTGGTGGCCGCCGCGACCTTGCCGATGCGCGAGAGCACCACCACGACCTCACGGCCATGCAGGTCGCCCACGAAGAACTCGCGCCCCGCGGCCACCTCCTTGCCCTCGTGCGGCATCAGCGCCAGCACCGCGGCGAGTTCCTCCTGCATGGCGGCGACGATGGCGGTGCGCATCGCCGCAGTCTACGACCGCAGGTCGAACCGTTCGCGCGGCGCAGCGCGCGGCGCGAACACACCTTGAGCGAGGATCCGGCTCCGCCGGTCCTCGTTCAACTGATCAAACAACCAGAGTGAAATCGCGCAGCGATTTCACTGTGACTTGATATCCACGCCGTAGAAGGTGTGGCGCCCGAACGGGCTGAGCTTGAAGTCGACCACTTCCTTGCGCACGGGCTTGAGCTGCACGGCGTGGGCGATCGTGAACCAGGGCGCCTGCTCCTTGAAGACCACCTGCGCCTGCTTGTAGAGGCGGTCGCGCTCGGACCTGCTTCGTCTCGACCTTGCCCTTCTGGATCAGGTCCTCGAAGGGCTGGTAGCACCACTTCGACACGTTGGAGCCGTTGTTCTTGGTCGCATCGCAGCCGAGCAGCACGGCCAGGAAGTTGTCCGGGTCGCCGTTGTCACCGGTCCAGCCCAGCATGCCCATCTGGTGCTCGCCGGCCTGCATGCGCTTGCGGTACTCGCCCCACTCGAAGGTCTTGATCTCGGCCTTGACGCCGATCTTGGCCAGGTCGGCCTGCATCAGCTCGGCGATGCGCTTGGCATTCGGGTTGTACGGGCGCTGCACCGGCATGGCCCACAGGTCGGTGGTGAAGCCGTTCGCGAGGCCGGCCTGCGCCAGCAGCTTCTTGGCGGCTTCCGGATCGTACGGATCGTCCTTGATCGCGTCGTTGTACGCGGACATGGACGGCGGCAGCGGGTTCTTGGCCGGGATGCCGGTGCCCAGGTACACGCCGTCGAGGATCGCCTTCTTGTTGATCGCCATGTTGACGGCCTTGCGCACGCGCACGTCGTCGAACGGCTTCTTCGTCACGTTGTACGCGAGGTAGCCCACGTTCAGGCCGGGCTGCTCCAGCACCTTCACGTTGGGGTCCTTCTTCATCGCCTCCAGGTCGGCCGGGTTCGGGTACGGCATGACATGGCACTCGCCCTTCTGCAGCTTGGCCCAGCGCACCGACGCATCCGGCGTGATTGCGTAGACCAGGTCATCGATCTTCGCCTTGCCGCCCCAGTACGGCGCCCAGGCCTTGTAGCGGATCACCGCGTCCTTCTGGTACTGCACCAGGTAGAACGGGCCGGTGCCGATGGGGTCCTGGTCGATCTTCTCGGGCGTGCCGGCCTTGAGCATGGCGTCGGCGTATTCCTTGGACTGGATGGCCGCGAACGGCATCGCCAGGTTGGACAGGAACGGCGCCTCGGCCTGGTTCAGCGTGATGCGCACCGTGGAGTCGTCGACCTTCTCGATCGCCTTCACCAGCCGCGGGAAGCCCTGGTCGTTCCAGTACGAGTGGTTCGAGCTGGTGACCTTGAAGTACGGATTGCTCTCGTGCCACATGCGGTCGTACGAGAACACGATGTCGTCGGCATTGAAGTCGCGCGTCGGCTTGAACGCGCGCGCGTTGTGCCACTTCACGCCCTTGCGCAGGTGGAAGGTGTAGACCTTGCCGTCGGCGGAGATGTCCCACTTCTCGGCGAGGCTGGGGACCACCTTGGTGCCGCCGCGCTCGAACTCCACCAGGCGGTTGTAGACCGGCTCGTTGGCGTCGAACGAAGTGCCGGTGGTGTTGACGCCGGGATAGAAGTTCTCCGGGCTGCCTTCGGAGCAGAACACCAGCGTCTTGGCCGAGGCGCCGGCGGCGCAGACGAGCGCCAGGACGGCCAGGGCGACCTGCTTGCGGGAGGGGAACGTTTGCATCGAGCTTCTCCTTCAGTGCTAGCGCGCCGCTGCGGCGCTGGGGGTTTGATTATCGGAAGCACGCGGGGCGGGAAAACCCGAGCGCAGGAAGTCGTCGGCGAAGTGGCAGGCGACGCGGCGTTCGTCGACCAGGCGCGCTTCGGGACGCTCGGCGCGGCACCGCTCCACGGCATAGGGGCAGCGGGTGGAGAACACGCAGCCCGCCGGCGGCGCCAGCGGCGAGGGCAGCTCGCCCTGCAGCACGATGCGGCGCTGGCGCGAACCGACACCGGGCGTCGACGCCAGCAGCGCCTGCGTGTACGGATGCAGCGGCTGCGCGAACAGCTTGTCGCGCGGGCCCTGCTCCATCACCAGGCCCAGGTACATCACCAGCACGTCGTGCGCAATGTGGCGCACCACCGCGAGGTCGTGCGAGATGAACAGGTAGGCCAGCTGGTACTTCGCCTGCAGGTCGGCCAGCAGGTTCAGCACCTGGGCCTGGATCGACACGTCGAGGGCCGATACCGGTTCGTCGGCGACCAGCAGCTTGGGTTGCAGCATCAGTGCCCGCGCGATGGCGATGCGCTGGCGCTGGCCGCCCGAGAACATGTGCGGATAGCGGTTGGCGTGCTCGGGCCGCAGGCCCACCTGCGCCAGCATCTCGCGGGCACGGTCGGCGCGCTCGGCCGCCGGCAGGTCGGTGTTGATGGCCAGCGGCGCCTCCAGCACCGAGCCGATCTTCTTGCGCGGATTGAGGGACGCGTACGGGTTCTGGAACACCAGCTGCACCGAGCGCCGCAGGTGGCGGCGCTCGCCGGACGGCGGCTGCACTGCGTCGATGCCATCGAGCAGCAGGCGGCCGTCGGTCGGCTTCTCGATCAGCGACACCATGCGCGCGAGCGTCGACTTGCCGCAGCCCGACTCGCCCACCACCGCCAGCGTGCGCCCGGGCGCGATGCTGAACGAGATGCCGCCCACCGCCTGCAGCTGCGCCGGCGGCTTGAACAGGCCGCGCCGCACGCGATAGACCTGGCGCAGATCCTGTGCTTCGACGACCACGCTCATTCGGACGCCTCCGCCCCGACCGGGGCGTCGTGGGCGCGCGCGGCGTCGCGCTGCGGATCGCCCAGCGGGTAATGGCAGCGCACCTGCCCGCCCTGCCAGGGGCGCAGCTCGGGCCGCACGGCACGCGAATGCGCGGTGCCATAGGCGCAGCGCGGCGCGAACAGGCAGCCGGTCGGGCGGTCGAACACGCCGGGGACGACACCGGGAATGGTGGCCAGCCGCTGCCCGGCGTCGCCGCGCTCGGGCAGGGCCGCCAGCAGCGCCTCTGTGTAGGGATGCTGCGGCTGGGCGAACAGCGCATCGGCGGCCTGTTCCTCGACCACCTGGCCCGCGTACATCACGGCGACCCGGTGCGCCATCTCGTGCACCACGCCCATGTTGTGCGTGATCAGCACCAGGGCCATGCCGGTGTCGGCCTGCAGCCGCTGCAGCAGGTCGAGGATCTGCGCCTGGATCGTGACGTCGAGCGCGGTGGTGGGCTCGTCGGCGATCAGCAGGCGCGGGTTGCACGAGATCGCCATCGCGATCATCACGCGCTGGTTCATGCCGCCCGAGAGCTGGTGCGGGTAGTCGCCCATGCGGCTGGCGGCGGCCGGAATGCCGACCTGCTCAAGCAGCTCGATGGCACGGCGCCGTGCACCGGCCCGGTCCAGCGGCAGGTGCAGCCGCAGCGTCTCCACCAGCTGGTCGCCGATGGTGAAGCAGGGGTTGAGGCTGGTAGTCGGGTCCTGGAAGATCATCGCCAGGTCCTTGCCCACGAGCCGGCGGCGCTGCGCCGGCGAGAGACCGAGCAGGTCGTGGCCGCCGAAGCGAAGCGCCTTCGCCCGCACCCGCCCCGGATGCCCGACCAGCCCCATCAGCGCCATCATCGAGACGCTCTTGCCCGAGCCCGACTCGCCCACGATGCCCAGCACTTCGCCCTGGTCCACCTTCAGGCTCACGCCTTCGACCGCATGCAGCACGCTGCCCTGCGTGGGGAAGTCGACGTGGAGGTCTTCGATCTCAAGCAGGGGCATGAAAGTCAATGCGGACAGCCGAACGCAAAAGACGCAGAAGGGACGCGAAAGACGCGAAAAAACTCATCTTTCAAGGGGTGTCTTTCGCGCCTTTTGCGCACTTTTGCGTCTTTTGCGTTCGGATGTCCGTCTTCAGTTTCATCGTTTCAGCTTCGGGTCGAGCGCGTCGCGCAGGCCGTCGCCCAGCAGGTTGAAGGCGAGCACGGCGATCAGGATCATCAGGCCGGGGAAGGTGACTACCCACCAGGCGCGCAGCACGAACTCGCGCGCGTCGGCCAGCATGGTTCCCCACTCGGGGGCGGGCGGTTGCGCGCCCAGGCCCAGGAATCCCAGCGCGGCCGCGTCGAGGATGGCGCTGGACACGCCCAGCGACGCTTGCACGATCAGCGGCGCGGCGCAGTTGGGCAGCACTTCGCTGAACATCAGCCGCAACGTGCCCGCGCCGCCGACGCGCGCGGCCATCACATAGTCCTTGGAGATCTCGGTCACGACCGCGGCACGCGTGATCCGCACGTAGTGCGGCAGCAGCACCACCGCGACGGCGAGCATCGCGTTGACCAGCCCCGGCCCGAGGATGGCCACCACCACGATCGCGAGCAGCAGGCTGGGCAGCGTGAGCAGGATGTCCATCGCCCGCATGATCGCGATCTCGACGAAGCCGCGGGCGAAGCCGGCCGCCAGGCCCAGCGACACGCCGGCCAGCAGCGAGATCGCCACCACGCCCAGGCCGATGGACAGCGACAGGCGAGCGCCGTGGACCAGGCGCGAGAGGATGTCGCGGCCGATCGCGTCCGTGCCCAGCAGCGCCTGGGCGCTGCCGCCGTCCTGCCACACCGGCGGCTTGAGGAACGCGGCGCTGTTGGTGTCCTGCGGCGCATGCGGCGCGATCCACGGCGCGAACACCGCGGTCAGCAGCAGCAGCACGATGACCACGAGGCCGATCACCGCGCCGCGGTTGGCGCTGAAGGCGATCCAGAACTCGCGCAGCGGTCCGGGCGGAACCTGCGTCGGCGCGCCGGCGGGCAACGTCAGGGCGTCGGGAATGTCGGCCATGGGGTCAACGGCGGATGCGCGGGTTGATGAAGCCGTACGCCACATCCACCAGCAGGTTGACGAGCATCACGACCGCACCGAGCAGCAGCAGGCCGCCCTGCAGCACCGGGTAGTCGCGGCGGCTGATGGCGTCGATCAGCCACTTGCCGACGCCCGGCCACGAGAAGATGGTCTCGGTGAGGATGGCGCCGGTGAACAGCACGCCCACCTGCAAGCCGATGACGGTGACCACCGGGATCAGCGCGTTGCGCAGCGCATGCACGCCGACCACGCGCAGCGGCGGCAGGCCCTTGGCGCGCGCGGTGCGGATGTAGTCCTCGCCCAGCACCTCCAGCATCGCCGAACGCGTCATGCGTGCGACCACGGCCAGCGGGTTGGTGCCCAGCACGATGGCGGGCAGCACGAGGTGCTTGAGCGCCGAACCGAACGCGCCCTTGTCGTCGCTGAGCAGCGCATCGACCAGCAGGAATCCGGTCTTCGGCTCGATGTAGTACTCCACCGCGATGCGCCCCGACACCGGTGTCCAGCCCAGCTGCACCGAGAACAGCAGGATGAGCAGCAGGCCCCACCAGAAGATCGGCATCGAGTAGCCGGTGAGCGAGGTGGCCATGACGCCGTGGTCGAACACCGAGTTGCGTCGCACCGCCGCGAGGATGCCGGCCGGGATGCCCAGCAGCAGCGCGAACACGATCGCGCACAGCGCCAGTTCCACGGTGGCGGGGAACAGCGCACCGAACTCCTGCAGCACCGGCGCCTGCGTGATCATCGACTTGCCCAGGTCGCCGTGCAGCACGCGGCCGATGTACTGGCCGTACTGCGTCCACCACGGCCGGTCCAGGCCGTACTCGTGCACCAGCGCGGCGTGCCGGACCGCGTCGATGCCGCGCTCGCCGGCCATGGTCTCGATCGGGTCGCCCGGCACCAGCCGGATCAGCACGAACGCCAGCAGCGTCATGCCGATGAAGGTCGGGATGACGAGGGTCAGGCGGGTGACAAGGAAGCGAAGCATGGGCAGCGGATCGTGGAACGCAAGTCGCGCGCCAGGCTAGCTGCGATCGCGCAGCTCCCGGCGCAGGATCTTGCCGACCGGCGTCTTGGGCAGGTCGGTGCGGAACTCGATGACGCGCGGCCGCTTGTAGCCGGTGAGGTTGGCGTGGCAGAAGTCGCGCACCTGTTGCTCGGTCAGCGCGGGATCCTTCTTCACGATCACCAGCTTCACGGCCTCGCCGGTCTTCTCGTCGGGCACGCCGACCACCGCGCACTCGAGCACCCCAGGCAGCTGCGCCACGACGTCCTCGACCTCGTTGGGGTACACGTTGAAGCCGGAGACCAGCACCATGTCCTTCTTGCGGTCGACGATGCGGAAGTAGCCTCGCTCGTCCATCACGCCGATGTCGCCCGACTTGAAGAAGCCGTCCGGCGTCATGACCTTGGCGGTCTCGTCGGGGCGCTGCCAGTAGCCCGCCATCACCTGCGGACCCTGGATGGCGATCTCGCCCGGCTGGCCCATGGGCACGTCGTTGCCGTTGTCGTCGACGATCTTCATCGTCGTCGAGGGCAGCGGCACGCCGATGGTGCCGCTGTAGGCAGTGCTGGTCACCGGGTTGCAGCTGGCCGACGGCGAGGTTTCCGAGAGGCCGTAGCCTTCGCAGATCGGGCAATGGGTCTTGTCCAGCCACAGCTTGGCGACCGCACCCTGCACCGCCATGCCGCCGCCGACCGAGACCTTGAGGTGGCTCCAGTCGACCTTGTTGAAGTCGGGATGGTTGGCCAGGCCGTTGAACAGCGTGTTGACGGCGGGGAAGCTGTGGAAGCGATGCTTCGAGAGCTCCTTCAACGTGCCGGCCAGGTCGCGCGGATTCGGGATCAGGATCAATTTCCCGCCCGTGCGCATCGACAGCATCATGCCGACCGTGAACGCGAAGATGTGGTACAGCGGCAGCGCGCACACGCCGGTGGGCTGCTCGCCGGCGGGCACCTTGCCCATCACGGGCGCGTTCCACGCCTCCGACTGCAGCACGTTGGCGATGACGTTGCGATGCAGCAGCATCGCGCCCTTGGACACCCCGGTCGTGCCGCCGGTGTACTGCAGCACCGCCACGTCGGCGGGCCCGATCTCCACCGGCCGCGGCGCACTGCGTGCGCCCTGCGCCACCGCGTCGTTGAAGCGCACGGCGCTGGGCAACCGGAACGGCGGCACCAGCTTCTTGACCTTGCGCACCACGAAGTTCACCAGCGCGCCCTTCAGTCCGCCCAGCTGGTCGCCCATCGCGGCCAGCACCACGTGCTGCACCGGCGTGTTGGCGATGCACTGCTGCAGCACGTGGCCGAAGTTCTCCAGGATCACGATCGCCTTGGCGCCCGCGTCCTTCAGCTGGTGCTCCAGCTCGCGCGGCGTGTACAGCGGGTTGACGTTCACCACCACCAGGCCCGCGCGCAGGACGGCGGCGACGGCCACCGGGTACTGCGGCACGTTGGGCATCATGATCGCCACCCGGTCGCCCTTGGCGAGGCCCAGCCCCTGCAGGTAGGCCGCGAAAGCGCGGCTCAGTGCATCGGTCTCGCCATACGTCACGTCCTTGCCCATGAAGCTGTAGGCAGGCCGGTCGGCGTACTTGCGGAAGCTCTCCTCCACCAGCTGCACCAGCGAGCGGTACTGCGAGGCATCGATGTCGGCCGGCACGCCGGGGGGATAGGCGCCTAGCCAGGGGCGGTTGCTCATTCTTCTGTCTCCTTCAATTCCGGGGCACGCCGATTGTGTCCCGGGCGTTCCTGCTCCTGCTGTCGCCAGCGCGCGCTGCGGCAGCACGATCCCGCCGCCGGCGCCACGGCCGGTGTCCAGACACGAAACGGTGATTGCCGCGCCGGTCAGCGCGCGGGCGCTCAGGCCCTCAATGCGGCCAGCACCTCGTCGAGCATCTTCTTGGCGTCGCCGAACAGCATCCGGTTGTTCTCCTTGTAGAACAGCGGGTTGTCGACGCCCGCATAGCCGGAGGCCATGCTGCGCTTCATCACGATGGAGTGGTGGGCCTTCCAGACCTCCAGCACCGGCATGCCGGCGATGGGGCTCGCCGGATCGTCCTGCGCCGCCGGGTTCACGATGTCATTGGCGCCGATCACCATCGCGACGTCGGTGTCCGGGAAGTCGTCGTTGATCTCGTCCATCTCCATCACGATGTCGTACGGCACCTTGGCCTCGGCCAGCAGCACGTTCATGTGCCCCGGCATGCGGCCCGCCACCGGATGGATGCCGAAGCGCACGTTGACGCCCTTCTCGCGCAGCAGCCTGGTGATCTCGTAGACAGTGTGCTGCGCCTGCGCCACCGCCATGCCGTAGCCCGGCACGATGACCACGTTCTTGGCCTCGCGCAGCATCTCGGCCGTTTCCGCCGCGCTGATCGGCGTGACCTCGCCGGCCGGCTGCGCACCGCCCGCGGCTGCAGGCGCAGCGCCGCCACCGGAGCCGAACCCGCCCGCGATGACGCTGATGAAGTTGCGGTTCATCGCGCGGCACATGATGTACGACAGGATCGCGCCCGACGACCCGACCAGCGCGCCCACCACGATCAGCAGGTCGTTGGACAGCATGAAGCCGGTGGCGGCCGCCGCCCACCCCGAATAGCTGTTCAGCATCGACACCACCACCGGCATGTCGGCGCCGCCGATGGCCATCACCATGTGCACCCCGAACAGCAGCGCGATGACGGTCATCACGATCAGCGCGGTCATGCCGCCCTGCATGGTCTCGGCGTGCAGGAACACGCGGCCGAACCAGATGACGACCAACAGCCCCGCGAGGTTGAGCCAGTGGCGACCGGGCAGCAGCACCGGCTTGCCGCCGATGCGCGCGGACAGCTTGCCGAACGCGATGATCGAGCCGGAGAACGTGATGGCGCCGATCAGGATGCCGACGTAGATCTCCACCTCGTGGATGGCCTTCTCGGCGCCTTCGAACGCGATCGAGGTGTCGACGTAGCTGGCAAATCCCACGAGGCATGCGGCCAGGCCAACGAGGCTGTGCATCAACGCGACCAGCTCGGGCATCTGCGTCATCTGCACCTTCCTGGCAGCGATCAGGCCGACGGCCGCACCGACCACCAGTGCGCCGACGATCCAGGGAATGCCGGCCGGGGTGACGCGCGGGCCGAACACGGTGGCAAGCACCGCGACGGCCATGCCGATGATCCCGAACAGGTTGCCGCGGCGCGCGGTCTCGGGATTGGAGAGACCACCCAGGCTCAGGATGAACAGGATGGTGGCGCCGATGTAGGCCATCGAAGCGAGGCTGGAGGACATCTGCTGGCCTTCTTATTTGCGGAACATGGCCAGCATGCGGCGCGTGACCGCGAAGCCACCGAACATGTTGACGGCCGTGAGCGCGAGCGCGAACACGGCCAGCCCGAGGATCAGCTGGGCGGGACGCGACGCGCCGGCGCCGGTGATCGGCGGCGCGACCTGGATCAGCGCGCCGATGGCGATGATCGAGGAGATCGCGTTGGTCACGCTCATCAGCGGCGTGTGCAGCGACGGCGTCACGTTCCAGATCACCATGTAGCCGACGAAGCAGGCCAGCACGAACACGGTGAAGTGCGACAGGAACGAGGCCGGCGCGTACAGCCCGACCAGCAGGAACAGCAGCACGCCCACGCCGAAGACGATCGCCAGCGACTTGCCGGACATCGGTTCGCCCGGGCCGTGGCCGTGCCCCTTGCTCGCGACCGGTGCGGCCGCGGCCGGCTTGGCCTGCGCAGGCGCGGCGGGCAGCTTGGGCGGCGGTGCGGGCCAGGTGATGGCGCCGTCCTTGATCACCGTGAGGCCGCGGATCGCGTCGTCGTCCATGTTGACGTTGACGACGCCGTCCTTCGACTTGCACAGCTCCTCGGCCAGCCGCAGCAGGTTGGTCGCGTACAGCGTGGACGACTGCGTGGCCAGGCGGCTTGCAAGATCCGTGTAGCCGATGATGGTGACGCCGTGCTTGACCACCGCGCGGCCCGGCTCGGTGAGCTCGCAGTTGCCGCCCTGCTCGGCCGCCATGTCGACGATGACGCTGCCCGGCCGCATGGTGCGCACCATCTCGGCCGTGATCAGCTTGGGCGCCGGCTTGCCGGGAATCAGGGCGGTCGTGATGACGATGTCGGCGTCCTTGGCCTGCTGCGCGTACATCGCGCGCTGCGCCTGCTGGAAGCCCTCGCTCATGACCTTGGCGTAGCCGCCGCCGCCGGAGCCTTCTTCCTCGTAGTCGACCTTCACGAACTCGCCGCCGAGCGACTTCACCTGGTCGGCCACTTCGGCGCGGGTGTCGTTGGCGCGCACGATCGCGCCCAGGTTGGCTGCGGTGCCGATGGCGGCCAGCCCGGCCACGCCGGCACCCGCGATGAAGACCTTGGCCGGCGGGATCTTGCCGGCGGCCGTGATCTGGCCATTGAAGAAGCGGCCGAATGCATTGGCCGCCTCGATCACCGCGCGGTAGCCGCTGATGCCCGCCATCGAGGTCAGCGCGTCCATCTTCTGGGCGCGGGACAGTTGCCGCGGCAGCGCGTCGATGGCCAGCACGGTGGCCCTGCGCCCCGCCAGCTGCTGCATCAGTTCCGGGTTCTGCGCCGGCCAGACGAAGCCGACGAGCATGCCGCCCTCGCGCAGCAGGCCGACCTCGGCGCTGGTGGGCGGCCGCACCTTGAACACGATGTCGGAGCGCTGCCAGAGGGTGGGCGCATCGGGCACCACCTCGGCGCCGGCCGCGCGGTACGCGTCGTCGGAAAAGTTCGCGGCATCGCCGGCGCCGCTCTGCACGGCCACCGAGAACCCGAGCTTGACCAGCTTCTCCACCACCGCGGGGACGGTCGCCACCCGCTTTTCATCCGGCATCGTTTCGGCGGGAACGCCAATGTGCATAGATGTCTCCTCGATGCCTGTTTGTAAGACTTCGTTCAAGCTTACCTGAACTGACGCTGATGGCTTGCATTCCGCGCCTGCAGCCTCACCTGCGCGCTCCCTCTGCCCCGCACGATGCTTCGCCTGATGCGCCTGTTCTTCCTCTCCGGCCTGCTCCACCTGCTGATCGGGTTGCGCCTTCTTGCGCACCTGCCGCTGCCCGGCGCCATCGCGCTCGGCTTGTGGCTGCTCGCGTCGGCCGTGCTGGTGCCCATGGGACTGACGGCGCGGCGCTGGGCACGGCCGCCGCGCTCGGACCAGCTGGCAGGCGCGGGACTGTTTGCGCTGGGCCTGTTCTCCTCGCAGTTCGTGCTGACGCTGCTGCGCGAACTGGTGCTGCTGGCCGGCTGGCTGGCGGGGGCGCCGGCGGGCCTGGCGAACGCCACCGCGCCGTGGGTGCCTTTGCTCGCCCTGGCCGCCACGCTGGTGGGCTTCCTGAACACGCGGCGCACGGCGCGCGTCAAGCAGGTCGACGTGCCGATCGCCGGCCTGCCGGCGGCGCTGCAAGGCTTCACCATTGCCCAGATCAGCGATCTGCACGTGGGCCCGACGATCCGCGCCCGCTACATCCAGCGCATCGTCGATCGGGTCAATGCGCTCGAGGCCGATGCGGTCGCGATCACCGGCGACTTGGTCGACGGTCCGGTGCACGAGCTCGGGCCGCACGTCGCGCCGCTCTCCGGTCTGCGCTCGCGCCATGGCAGCTTCTTCGTCACCGGCAACCACGAGTACTACGCGGGCGCCGCGCCCTGGCTGGCCGAGGTGCGGCGGCTGGGCATCCGCGTGCTGCTCAACGAACACGTGGTGATCGAGCGCGAGGGCAGCGCGCTCGTGCTCGCCGGCGTCACCGACTTCACGGCCCACCACTTCGACGCCACGCACCAGAGCGATCCGGACGCCGCCCTCGCGGGGGCGCCCAAACACGCTGGTGCCAAGGTGCTGCTGGCGCACCAGCCCCGCAGCGCCACAGCCGCCGAGCAGGCCGGTTTCGACCTCCAACTGTCGGGGCACACGCACGGCGGCCAGTTCCTGCCGTGGGTGTTCTTCGTCCGTTTCCAGCAGCCTTTCACGGCCGGGCTGCATCGGCTCGGACGGCTCTGGGTCTACGTGAGCCGCGGAACAGGTTACTGGGGGCCGCCCAAGCGGTTCGGCGCGCCGTCGGAGATCACGCGGTTGAGGCTGGTGGCCGGCTGAGCTGTCGTCCGGCTGGGCCGGTCGTGGTCCTACAAGCAGGCAAGGTTGCGTCCCACGCGGATGAGCTGGGCGCAAATCGAAAACTGACCGGCATGCAACGCCCAGCATTCCTCTCCAACCCCCTCACGGGCGCCCGTGCCAACGGTGTGTGCTACCTCGGGGCAGCCCGCGCACGCCGCAAATTCGAGCTGTTCTATCCCGACGGCTTCCAGGACGAGACCTACCTGATCGCCGAGCGGGCGTACAAGGAACGCGCCCACGTCGAATGGCAGGCCGAACTCGGCCCCGCCGCCTTCCGCAAGCTGCTCGCCCGTGGCGAGTTCCGGCAGATCGCCGACATCGCGATCCGGATCGAGTCGCGCACCAACCTGTTGTTTTCGTTCGAGAAGATGGCGTTGCGCGACGCGCTGCGCTCGCCGGCCGGCGCGCGCCTGTTCGCGCACGAGCTCTACGCCTTGTTGTACGGGCGCGGTTCGGCCCAGCGCCGGTTCGAGGACTGGATCCAGGCCGTGAGCGAACTGCCGCAAGGTCGCGGCAAGGTGCTCACCTGGCCCGTGGTGACGGTGTTCCCCTTCATCGCCCGGCCCGACAAGCACCTGTTCCTCAAGCCCCGCGTCACGCGCAAGGCGGCGCGCGCCTATGGCTTCGACTTCGGCTACAGGCCCGAGCCGTCCTGGGCCGTGTACCACGGGCTGCAGACCTTCGGCGCGATCATCCGGCGCGACCTGGACCGGCGTCCGGGCCTGCGGGCGCGCGACATGATCGACGTGCAGTCGTTCATCTGGGTGCAGGGCGCGGACGAGTACGAGGCCTGAGGGCGTTCAGGCCCTCGACCGCCGCGCGCGCAGGCAGGCCAGCGTCTCCTGCGCCAGCGGCAGCGCGTTGCACACCGCGGCCAGCGCCGCGCCACCCACCAGCAGCGCGGGCGGCAGCGGGTCGTCTTTCCAGCGCAGGCGCAGGTCGGCGGGTTCGCTGCCCAGTCCCACCAGGGCCAGCGCCTGGTCCCACGTCATGGCCATCAGCAGCAGCGGCGAGACCAGCGGCAGCAGTTCCTGGAAGCTGTGCACCATCTGCTCGATGGCGCTGACGCGCCGCACCGGCAGCGACACCCGCAGGTCCCACCACACGGTCGCTTCGTGCAGCAGGAACAGGACGCCCACCAGCACCAGCACACCGGCGTTGACCTGCAGCAGCGCCATCGCGGCGATCGCCAGTCCCATCTGCACGAACATCAACTGGTGCAGCAGGTTCTCGCGCAGGCCGCTGGTGGTGGCGATGCGCGTGGCGCGGTGGCAGGCCCAGTCGGCCAGGCCCGCACCCACCCACAACGGGTACACCACGGTCACGACAAGCAGGGCCGCGGGATGCGCCATGGCGCGGATTCTGGGAGCCTCTCGCCGCCGGACCTGTCGGCCCGCGCCGCATCGGCGCTGCCCATAATCGGCCGCATGGACACGCGCTGGAAACCGAGCGTCACCGTCGCCGCCGTGATCGAGCGCGACGGGCGCTTCCTGCTGGTGGAGGAACACACCAGCGAAGGACTCAGGCTCAACAACCCCGCCGGGCACCTGGACCCCGGCGAATCGCCCATCGAGGGCTGCGTGCGCGAGACGCTGGAGGAAACCGCCTGCGCCTTCACGCCCACGCACCTGGTGGGCGTGTACCTGTCGCGCGTGCGGCGGCCCGGAGACGACTTCACTTACCTGCGCTTCGCCTTCTGCGGCACCGTCGGCGCACCCGATCCGCAGCGGGCGCTGGACACCGGCATCGTGCGCACGCTGTGGATGACGATCGACGAGATCCGCGCCAGCAGGGAGCGCCACCGCAGCCCGCTGCTGCTGCGCTGCATCGAGGACTACCTCGCCGGCACGCGCCATCCGCTCGACCTGGTCACCACCGACGCCAGCGTCTACGCCTGAACCGCGCACGTCCTTGCGCGGCACCGGTCAATGACCGGCTGGGATAATTCGGTGCATGGCAAACGGCAAGCGCGTGGTGGTCGGTCTGAGCGGCGGGGTGGACTCCGCGGTCAGCGCCTGGCTGCTGCGGCAGCAGGGCTGGGACGTCGTCGGCATCTTCATGAAGAACTGGGAGGAAGACGACGATGACGAGTACTGCTCGTCGCGCCAGGACTTCCTGGACGCCGCCAGCGTGGCCGACGTGATCGGCATCCCGATCGAGCACGTCAACTTCGCCGCCGACTACAAGGACCGGGTGTTCGCTGAATTCCTGCGCGAGTACCAGGCCGGGCGCACGCCCAACCCCGACGTGCTGTGCAACGCCGAGATCAAGTTCAAGGCCTTCCTCGACCATGCGATGCGCCTGGGCGCCGAAAAGATCGCGACCGGTCACTATGCGCGGGTCCGTGAGAACGACGGCCGCTTCGAGCTGCTCAAGGGCCTGGACCCCGGCAAGGACCAGAGCTACTTCCTGCACCGCCTGACGCAGGCGCAGCTGGCCAAGTCGCTGTTCCCGGTCGGCGAGCTGCACAAGACGGAAGTGCGGCGCATCGCCGCCGAGATCGGGCTGCCCAATGCGGCGAAGAAGGATTCCACCGGCATCTGCTTCATCGGCGAGCGGCCGTTCCGCGAGTTCCTCAACCGCTACATCCAGAAGGAGCCCGGCCCGATCAAGGACGAGCGCGGCCGCGTGATCGGCCAGCACCAGGGCCTGTCGTTCTACACGCTGGGCCAGCGGCAGGGCTTGGGCATCGGCGGCGTCAAGGCCAAGGGCGCGCAGCGTGGCGGCGGCGAGCACGCGCCGTGGTTCGTGGCGCGCAAGGACACCGAGCACAACACGCTGTGGGTGGTGCAGGGGCACAACCATCCCTGGCTGCAGTCGCTGGCCTTGCAGGCCGACGACGCAAGCTGGATCGCCGGCGAGGCGCCGGCCGCGGGCAGCTATGGATCGAAGACGCGCTACCGGCAGGCCGACGCGGCGTGCCGACTCGCGCCGGGTGCCAACGGCGCGTTCGAGCTCGCGTTCCCGCAGCCGCAATGGGCGGTGACGCCGGGGCAGTCGGCCGTGCTGTACGACGGCGACGTGTGCCTGGGTGGCGGCGTGATCGCCGCGGCCGCGGCCGCCTGAACGGCTAGGCGCGCGCCAGGCGCCGCGCCGGCTGCTTGCCGGCCCGTCCCAGGTTGGCGGTGACCAGCGCCGCCGCCAGCGTCACCAGCCACGAGAAGTACACCCACAGCAGGAACGCGAGCAGCGGCGCGAACGCGCCATACACGGTGCGGTAGGTCGGCACGTTCTGCAGGTAGATGGCGAAGCCGAGCTTGCCCAGCTCGAATGCAATGCCGGCCAGGAAGCCGCCGACCAGCGCCTCGCGGCGGCGCACATTCGCGTTGGGCACGTAGTAGAAGAGGCCGGCGAACCCCGCGGCCGCGAGCAGCACCGGCGCCATCGCCAGCACATAGCCGGCCCAGGTCGGCAGCGGCCGCAGCAATCCGACGGACTGCCACAGCGACGTCACCCACAGGCTCGTGCCCACCAGCACCGGCGCGACCACGACCATCACGACGAACAGGCCCAGCCGGCGCAGCAGGGGCCGCTCCTTGCGCACCTGCCACACGCGGTTGAGGACCCGCTCGACGGTGAACGCCGTGGCGAGTGCGGTGCCCACCAGGAACAGGAATCCGACCGGCGTGAGGCCGCCCGTGTTGGCCGTGAACTGGCGCAGGTACCGCAGCACGATGCGCGCGATCTCCGCCGGCAGGAGCCCTTCGAGCAGGTGCTCCTGGAGGATCGCCCCGATCGGCCGCAGCAGCGCAAAGCGCGCGAACAGCGCGAAGCCCACGGCCAGCAGGGGCACGGTGGACAGCATCGTCGTGAAGGTCAGGCTGCCGGCGACCTGCGGCAAGCGCTCTTCGCGCGCCCGCTTCGCGGTGAGACGGATGAGTTGCAGCACGCGGGCAGTGTAGCGACCGCCCTCCACAAAGGAAGACCGGGCCGCACGGGCCCGGACTTATTGCTCACACGGTGCAGGCCAGGCCGCCAGCCGGCTCGCCTGCGGTGCACCTACGGCGCGCGGACTCAGAACGGGATGTCGTCGTCCATGTCGTCGAAGCCCGACGACGGCTTGCCGGCGGCCGGGCGCTGCGCCGCGGGTGCCGGCGCGCGCGCCGGCGGGGCCGAACGGCGCGGGGCGCTCTCATAGCCGCCATCGTCGCCCTCGAACGAACCGCCGCCGCCGCCACCACCGCCCATGCCCTGGCGGCTGCCCAGCATCTTCATCTCGTCGGCGCGGATCTCGGTGGTGAATTTCTCGACGCCTTGCGCGTCGGTCCACTTGCGGGTGCGCAGGCTGCCCTCGACGTAGACCTGGGAGCCCTTCTTCAGGTATTCACCGGCGATCTCGGCCAAGCGGTCGTTGAACACCACGCGGTGCCACTCGGTGGCCTCCTTCTGCTCGCCGGTCTGCTTGTCCTTCCAGCGCTCGGAGGTGGCGATGGTGACGTTGCACACCCTGCCACCGCTGGGGAAGGTGCGCATCTCGGGATCTTTCCCGAGGTTGCCGACGATGATGACCTTGTTGACCGATGCCATGGCGGGTTCCTCTGGTGTGTTGGGCCGATTATCTATGTCGCCTGGGCTTCTTCCGCCAGCACTTCCTCGGCCGACGCCGCCCGCCCGGGCGCGCGCATGGGCCAGGCCACCACCAGCCACAGGACCATCATGGCGGCGCAGGCGGCGAACAGCCCCGCCATGCCAACGTGCTTGGCCAGCCAGCCGCCGACCGCCCCGCCCGCGAACAGGCCCAGCGATTGGAGGGTGTTGTAGATGCCCATCGCCGTCCCGCGCGCGTGCGCCGGCGCCAACCGCGACGCCAGGCTCGGTTGCGTGGCCTCGAGCACGTTGAAGCCGCAGAAGAACAGGAACAGCAGCACGGCCAGCGCCGCGATGCCGGCGTGCGGCGCCACCAGCGCCAACCCGAGCTGCACCAGCCCGACCAGGCCGATGGCCGCCAGGAAGACCGCGCGCAAGTAGCCGCGCCGCTCCAGCGGGAACAGCGTGAAGCCCATCACGACGAAGGACGCCAGCACCGCCGGCAGGTAGACCTTCCAGTGGTCGGCCTTGGCCACCCCGGCCTGGACCAGCAGCGCGGGCAGCGAGACCCACATCGCCAGCTGCACGGCGTGCAGCACGAACACGCCCACGTTCAGTCGCACCAGGGCGGGCAGCGCCAGCACGTCGGCGATCCGCCCGCGCGGCACGTTGGCGTGCACTCGGGGCTCGGCGGGCGTCCACCAGCCGATGATGGCCATGCACAGCACCGCGAGCGCGCCGGTGACCGCGAACAGGCCCGACAGGCCGACGTGCGCCGCGAGCGCGGGTGCAGCGACCAGCGACACCGCGAACATCAGGCCGATGCTCGCGCCCACCATCGCCATCGCCTTGGTGCGCACCGCGTCGCGGGTCAGGTCGGCCAGCAGCGCCGTCACGGCAGCCGAGATGGCGCCCGCCCCTTGCAGGGCCCGTGCCACCACCAGCCAGTGCAGGGTCGGCGCCCAGACGCCCAGCAGACTGCCGGCCGCGAATACCGCGAGGCCGAGCACGATGACCCGCTTGCGGCCGAAGCGGTCGGACGCAAGGCCATAGGGAATCTGCAGCACGCCCTGGGTCAGGCCGTAGATGCCCATCGCCATCCCGACCAGCGCCGGGTCGGTGCCGCCCGGATAGCGCGCGGCCTCCAGCGCGAACACCGGCAGGACCAGGAACAGTCCCAGCATGCGGGCGGCGAACACCAGCGCGAGCGAACCGCTGGCGCGGCGCTCGAGGGCGTTCATGGTCGTGCTGGAGGCGGGAAAGGCGGCGGAGCCGGAGGAAGCGGGCACGCGGACGACGAATCGGAAACGGACAGGAAGCACGATTGTCCGTGATCGCCCCGCGGGCTGCCGACGCGGGCCGGGGATGGCCTACTGCCGAGACTCCGGCCGCGCGAGCCCGGCGGGCTATCATGGCCGGTTCCCCTCCGCGCGCGTCCCGCTCCCGTGAAATCGCCCACCGACGGCCTCCAGCTGCAGTCCACCGAAGACGGCCCGTACCTCGGCCGCGCGCTCGAAGCGCAGCGCATCGCCATCCGCGGCGCGCGCACCCACAACCTCAAGAACGTCGACCTGGACCTGCCGCGCAACCGGCTCGTCGTGATCACGGGCCTGTCCGGGTCGGGCAAGTCGTCGCTTGCGTTCGACACGCTGTATGCCGAAGGGCAGCGGCGCTATGTCGAGAGCCTGTCGGCGTATGCGCGGCAGTTCCTGCAGCTGATGGACAAGCCCGACGTCGACCTGATCGAGGGCCTGTCGCCCGCGATCTCGATCGAGCAGAAGGCCACCAGCCACAACCCGCGCTCCACCGTGGGCACGGTCACCGAGATCCACGACTACCTGCGGCTGCTGTTCGCGCGCGCCGGCACGCCGTACTGCCCGAACCATGACATCCCGCTCACCTCGCAGACCGTCTCGCAGATGGTCGACACGGTGCTCGCGCTGCCCGCCGACACGCGCCTGATGGTGCTGGCGCCGATCGCGCGCGAGCGCAAGGGCGAGTTCGAGGACGTGTTCGCGCAGATGCAGGCCCAGGGCTACATCCGGTTCCGCATCAACGGCCAGGCGGTCGAGGCCGACGCGCTGCCCAAGCTGAAGAAGAACGAGAAGCACGACATCGACGTCGTGATCGATCGCCTGAAGGTGCGGCCCGAGGTGCAGCAGCGGCTGGCCGAGAGCTTCGAGGCCGCGCTGCGGCTGGCCGACGGCCGCGCGGTGGCGCTCGAGATGGACAGCGGCAAGGAACACCTGTTCAACGCCAAGTTCTCCTGCCCGATCTGCCACTACTCGATCAGCGAGCTGGAGCCGCGCCTGTTCTCGTTCAACTCGCCGGTGGGCGCCTGCCCGTCCTGCGACGGCCTGGGCCAGCGCGAGTACTTCGACCCGCAGCGCGTGGTGGGCTTCCCCTCGCTGTCACTGGCCTCGGGCGCCATCAAGGGCTGGGACCGGCGCAACGCCTACTACTTCACCCTGATCGAGAGCCTGGCGAAGCACTACAAGTTCGACGTCGACGCGCCGTTCGAGAAGCTGGACCCGAAGGTGCAGCACGCGATCCTGCATGGCTCCGGCGAGGAGGAGATCCGCTTCAACTACGTGATGGAGTCGGGGTCCACCGCCGGCAAGAAGGTCGCGAAGAAGCACCCGTGGGAGGGCGTGATCCCGAACATGGCGCGGCGCTATGCCGAGACCGACACGCCGGCCGTCCGCGAGGAACTCGCCCGCTACCGCAGCCTGCAGCCCTGCCCCGAGTGCCATGGCACGCGCCTGCGCACCGAGGCACGCCACGTGCGCATCGGCGACCAGGACCAGGCCCGCACGATCTACGAGATCGCGCACGTCACGTTGCGCGAGTGCCTGGCGTACTTCACCGGCCTGCGCCTCACCGGCGCCAAGGCCGAGATCGCCGACAAGGTGGTGCGCGAGGTCGGCAACCGGCTGAAGTTCCTGAACGACGTCGGCCTCAACTACCTGAGCCTGGACCGCAGCGCCGAGACGCTGTCGGGTGGCGAGGCACAGCGCATCCGCCTGGCCAGCCAGATCGGCTCGGGCCTCACCGGCGTGATGTACGTGCTGGACGAGCCCAGCATCGGCCTGCACCAGCGTGACAACGACCGCCTGATCGGCACGCTGAAGCACCTGCGCGACATCGGCAACAGCGTGCTGGTGGTCGAGCACGACGAGGACATGATCCGCGCCGCCGACCACGTGGTCGACATGGGGCCGGGCGCCGGCATCCACGGCGGCAAGGTGATGGCGCAGGGCACGCCGGCGCAGGTCGAGGCCAGCGACGCTTCGCTCACCGGCAAGTACCTGTCGGGCCGATTGAAGATCGCGGTACCGAAGAAGCGCACGCCGTGGCTGCCGCTCGAAGGCGGCAAGCCTGGCGAGGTGCAGCGGCTGCGCATCGCGGGCGCACGCGGCAACAACCTGAAGGACGTCACCGTCGATGTCCCCGTCGGCCTGCTCACCTGCGTGACGGGCGTCTCCGGCTCGGGCAAGTCGACGCTGGTGAACGACACGCTCTATGCAGCCGTCGCGCGCGAGCTGTACCGCGCCCACGAGGAGCCGGCGCCGCACGACGAGATCGACGGCATCGAGCACTTCGACAAGGTGATCAACGTCGACCAGTCGCCGATCGGCCGCACGCCGCGCAGCAACCCGGCCACCTACACCGGCCTGTTCACGCCGATCCGCGAGCTGATGGCCGAGACCTCGACCGCGAAGGAGCGCGGCTACGGCCCGGGTCGCTTCTCGTTCAACGTGGCGGGCGGACGGTGCGAGGCCTGCCAGGGCGACGGCGTGGTGAAGGTGGAGATGCACTTCCTGCCCGACGTCTACGTGCCGTGCGACGTCTGCAAGGGCGCGCGCTACAACCGCGAGACGCTGGAGGTGCAGTGGAAGGGCCGCAACATCGCCCAGCTGCTGGACCTGACGGTGGAAGACGCGTACGAGTTCCTCAAGCCGGTGCCCACCATCGCGCGCAAGCTGCAGACGCTGCTGGACGTGGGCCTGTCGTACGTGAAGCTCGGCCAGGCGGCGACAACGCTCTCGGGCGGCGAGGCGCAGCGCGTGAAGCTGGCACTGGAGCTGTCCAAGCGCGACACCGGCCGCACGCTGTACATCCTGGACGAACCCACCACCGGCCTGCACTTCGCCGACACCGACCTGCTGCTCAAGGTGCTGCACCAGCTGCGCGACGCGGGCAACACCATCGTCGTCATCGAGCACAACCTCGACGTGATCAAGACCGCCGACTGGGTGATCGACATGGGGCCCGAGGGCGGCGCGGGTGGCGGCACGGTGGTCGCGGCCGGCACGCCCGAGCAAGTGGCGGCCAACCCGGCCAGCCACACCGGGCACTACCTCGGCCGGCTGCTCTGAGCGGACCGGCTGCGGCCGGGGCCTACATCCGTGGCTCGGAGCGCGCGATACGGTTGCAGCAAGACATCACCTGCAGGAACCGATCCCATGCCCATGACCCAGCAACTTGGCGCCTCCGACAAGATCGACGTGAACGACCCCCAGGCCTGTGCGCAGTGGGCGCGCAAGCTCGACACGAGCGAGGACGAACTGCGCGACGCGGTGCGCGCGGTCGGCGACAAGGCCGCCGATGTCGAAATGCACCTGAAGGGCAGCCGCGCGACGACGAATTCGGAGCGGGTAAAGGAAGAACTGGATCGGGGCTGAGCGCGCTGTCATTGCGGGCTTGTCCCGCAATCCAGGCCCGCGCCTCGAGGGCGTGCGGTCAGCCCCGCGCTGCCGCCAGCGTGTCGCGCGTCTTCTGCGCCTCGCGCCGCGCCGCATCGGTGAAGTCGTCCCCACTGGACGCATACAGGATCGCGCGCGACGAACTGACCACGATCGGTGCGTCGGCACGCCAGCCGGCCCGCACCGTCGCGACGGCATCACCACCCTGCACGCCGATGCCAGGAATCAGCAGTGGCACCTTCGGGGCCAGCGCGCGCACCCGCTCGATCTCGTTCGGATACGTGGCGCCGACCACCAACCCGAGCTGCCCGTTGGTGTTCCACGGCCCCTGCGCCAGCTTCGCGATGTGCTCGTACAGCAGCGGCTGGCCGTCCACCGAGGCGAGCCGCTGGTTCTGCAGATCGTCGCCGCCCGGGTTCGACGTGCGGCACAGCAGGAACGCGCCCTTGCCCTCGTACTTCAGGTACGGCTGCACCGAGTCGAACCCCATGAAGGGCGACAGCGTCACGGCGTCGGCGCCATAGCGCTCGAACGCTTCCACCGCATACTGCTCGGCCGTGCTGCCGATGTCGCCGCGCTTGGCGTCCAGGATCACGGGCACATGCGGCGCCACCTTGCGGATGTGGGCGACCAGGCGTTCGAGCTGCGTCTCCGCGCGGTGCGCCGCGAAGTAGGCGATCTGCGGCTTGTACGCGATCACCAGGTCGGCGGTGGCATCGACGATCCGCGCGCAGAACTCGTGGATGCGCGAGGTGTCCCCCGCAGCAGCCCCGGGAAGCGCCCGGGCTCGGGGTCGAGCCCCACGCACAACATCGATCCGTTGCGCGCCTGCGCGCCGTGCAGCATCTCCACGAAGGTCATGGCTGCCGATTGTAGGGATCGCCCACAATCACCCGATGCACAGACTCAGCCGTCAGCAACTGGTCCTCCTCGTCCTGCTCACGCTCGTGTGGGGCCTCAACTGGCCGGTGATGAAGCTGGGCGTGAGCAACTACCCGCCGCTGACGTTCCGCGCGATCTCCATGTGGCTCGGGCTGCCGCTGCTGGCCGGGGCGCTGCTGGCGCTGAAGGTGCCGTTCTCGCTGCCGCGCCGCCACTGGCCCGAGCTGCTCTGGCTGGCCGCCACCAACATGTTCGTCTGGCACGCCTGCATCATCCTGGCGGTGCGCACGCTTTCCAGCGGACGCGCGGCGATCCTGGGCTACACGATGCCGATCTTCTCGGCGCTGCTCGGCGCCCTGGTGTTCTCCGCACCGCTGCACCGGCGCGCGTGGCTGGGCGTCGGCGCGGCGGCCCTGGGCGTGGCCCTGCTCCTGTGGCACGAGTTCACCAACCTGGCCGGCCGCCCGGGCGGCGTGGTGCTCGCCCTGGTGGCCGCCGCGACCTGGGCGCTGGGCACGCAGCTGCTGCGCCGCACGACCATCGATCGCCCCACGCTCACCATCTCGTTCTGGATGACGCTGCTGACCACCGCCGTCATGTCGGTGCTGGCGCTGTTCGAACGCGGGCAGTGGCGCGCCCCCGAGACGGGCACCTGGGCCGCGATCTGGTTCAACGCGATCCTGGTCTTCGGCTTCGCGCAGGCGGCCTGGTTCTCGCTCGCCCGCGCGCTGCCGCCGCTGGCCTCCACGCTCAGCGTGATGTTCATCCCGGTGCTGGGCGTGTTCGCGGGCTCACTGTGGCTGAAGGAAGCGCTGCACTGGCAGGACTGGGCCGCGGTGGCCCTGATGGTGGGCGCGATCGCGTCGGTGCTGTGGCCCGCGCGCGCCGCGCCGGCGCCGGTGCGCGCGTGACCTTACCGGTGCGCGATGGCCTGCTCGTACAGGCCGCGCACCTTCGGGATGTTCTGCCGCAGCCGCTCCAGCCGGTCGGGGCCCGACGGGTGCGTGGACAACCAGGCGGGGCCATTGCTGCCGCCGGCCACCTGCTCCATCTTGGTCCAGAGGGAAACGGCCGCATCGGGGTTGTAGCCGGCGCGCGCGCCGATCTCCAGCCCCACCAGGTCGGCCTCGCTCTCGTCGGCGCGCGACCAGCGCAGCGTGAGCAGCTGCGCGCCGAGGTTGGCCCCCATCTGCCCCAGCTGGCCCAGCCCGAACAGCTGCGTGACCAGGCCGATCGCAACGTTGGTGCCCTCTTCCTTGGCAACGCGGGCGCGGGCGTGCTCGCGCAGCGCGTGCGCCATCTCGTGGCCCATCACCATCGCCGCTTCATCCTCGGTGAGCTTCAGCTGCTCGAGCAGCCCGGTGAAGAACGCGATCTTGCCGCCCGGCATGCAGAAGGCATTGATCTCCTTGCTGCCGATCAGGTTCACCTCCCACCGCCAGCTCCTCGCGCGCTCGTTGAAGCGCAGGCCCTGCGGGATCATGCGTTGCGCGATCGCGCGGATCTTCTGCAGCGAAGGATTGTTCTCGGGCGCCAGCGCCCCCTTCGACTTGGCCTCGGCCAGCAGTTGCGAGTACTGCTGCGCGGACGCGGCCTCGATCTCCTCGGCCGGCACCAGGCCCGCGGCCCGCGAACCCTTGCCCACGTCGACCTGCGCCAGCACCGGCGTCGCCGCCGCCGCACCTGCAGCCAGCAGGAAACCCCGCCGACCACGCCAGAAGGACTGATTGGAGACGCAGAGCTGGCACATGGTTGAATACTACGAACGAACGAACGCCCGCATGTCAGAGCCGACCCCCAGTCACGTACAGACTTCGCCTTCCCAGCCAGCCCGACAGCCCGCGCGCAAGCGCTCCGCGCTGGGCGTGCTGCGCGAACTGCGCCAGCCCAAGGTCGCGGTCATGCTGGCGCTGGGCTTCGCGTCCGGTCTGCCGTTCCTGCTGACCGCCAACACCTTCGGCTACTGGCTGCGCGACGAGGGCACCAGCCTGATGGCCATCGGCTTCATCTCGTGGGTCGGCTTCGCGTATGCGTTCAAGGTGTACTGGTCGCCGCTGGTGGACCGGGTCGACGTGCCGCTGCTCGGCCGGCTGGGCCGGCGCCGCGGCTGGATGCTGCTGTGCCAGATCCTGGTGGCGCTCGGCCTGCTGGGCATGTCGTTCGTGGGCGTGTCGGCCGGCCTGGGCGTGATCGGCGCCTTCGCGCTGCTGACCGCGTTCGCCTCCGCCACCCAGGACATCGCCATCGACGCCTGGCGCATCGAAGCCGCTTCTGACGCCGAGGAGGTCGGCCTCATGACCTCGGCCGCGCAGCTGGGCTATCGCATCGCGCTGATCGTCACCGACGCGGCCATCATCGCCGCGGCCCAGCGCGTGGGCTGGCCGATCTCGTACGCCGCGATGGCCGTGCTGATGGGGGTCGGCATCGTGGCCACCTTCTTCGCCTTCGAGCCCACGCGTGCCGACGCGGTGCTGCACGCCAAGGCGCCGCTGTGGTCCGGCCGCGGCCTGCTCGATGCGCTGGTCGGCCCGTTCGTGGACTTCTTCTCCAAGCACCGCATGACGGGCCTGCTGATCCTGCTGGCGGTCGCGCTGTACCGCCTGCCCGACTTCATCATGGGCCCCATGTACAACCCGTATTACCACGACCTGGGCCTCAGCAAGGACACGGTGGCCCTGGTGCGCGGTTCGTTCGGGCTCGGCGCCACGTTCCTGGGATTGGCCGCTGCCGGCGTGTGTTCGGTGCGCGCGGGCATGCTGCCGACACTGGTGGTCGGGCTGATGCTGGAAGGGTTCGGCACCGCGGCGTTCGCGCTCCTGAGCCTGCATGCGGACGCCACCACCTTCGCCGCCGTGATGTCACTCGACGCCTTCGCGCAGGCATTCGCCGGCGTGGCCCTGGTGACCTACATGTCCAGCCTCACGACGCTGGGCTACACGGCCACGCAGTACGCGATGCTGTCGTCGACCTATGCGGTGCTGGGCAAGCTGCTCAAGGGCTTCTCGGGTGTCGGCGTGGATGCGCTCACGCCCACGCATGGCCTGCTGGGCGCCTATGCGACGGCATTCGTCGCCACTGGCCTCACCGCCATCCCGCCGATGCTGCTGATCGTGTGGCTGTGGCGCCTGCAGCGTCGCAAGGAAGCCTCGGCCGCCACCGCCGCCGCCAGCTAGCGGCCGACCAGCCCCGCCAGCGCGCCGCGCTGCACCTTGCCCAGGGCTGTCTTGGGCAGCGCGTTCACGCGCAACCACCGGCGCGGCAGCTTGTAGCGTGCCAGGCGCGCGGTGAGATGCTCTCGCAGGGCATCGTCGCTCGCGCTGGCACCCTCGCGCAGCACGACGGCGACAGCGACCGTCTCGCCCCAGCGCGGATCCGGCACGCCGAACGCGGCGCACTCCAGCACGTCGGGATGCAGCGCGAGCGCCGCCTCGATCTCGGCCGGATGGATGTTCTCGCCGCCGGAGATCACGAGATCGCGCGCGCGGCCCACGATGGTGTAGCTGCCGTCGTGCGCGCACGTGGCGAGGTCGCCGGTGTGGAACCAACCCTCGGCGTCGACGGCAGCCAGGTCGGGCCAGTAGCGGCGCACCACGTTCGGGCCGCGCAGCCACACCTCGCCCGCTTCGTGGCCCGGCTCGCCGTGCAGCCGGACCTCGACGCCGGGCGCGGGCCAGCCGCACGAGCCCATGTGATCGACCGCATGGTCCGGCCCCAGTGCGATCGAGAACGGTCCGGTCTCGGTCGCGCCGTAGACGTTGCACACCGGGATGCCGCGCGCATGGAACGCTTCCAGCAGCGGTGCGGGCAGCAGGCTGGAGCCGGCCCACACCGCGCGCAGGCAGCGCAGGTCGGCACCGTTCCAGCGTGGATGGTCGACCAGGGCCTTCATCGTCGCAGGCACCTGCAGCGTGAGGCTGGGTCGCTCGGCCGCGAGCGCATCGAACGTGGCCTCGGGCGTGAAGCGCGGATGCAGCAGCACGGTGGCGCCGGCCGACAGCGCGGGCAAGGTCTGGATGCACAGGCCGCCGACATGGAACAGCGGCAGCACCGTGAGCACGCGATCCGCCGGCGTGATCGCCTGCACCTGCGCCGCGACGCGCAGGTTGGCCAGCAGCTGAGCCTGCGTGTGCACCGCCACGCGCGGGCCGCCGGTGGTGCCGGAGGTCTGCACCAGCAGCGCGGCTGCGTCGGGCGAAGCGGCACCAGCTGTCGACGCGCGTTCCGGCCCGTCGAGTGCCGCCGCCGCATGCGCAGCGATCCCGGCGCGGCCGGCCAGCGCGGTCGCCGCCTGCGCGAACGCAGCGTCGTGCACCAGATGCACCGGACCGACCGACTGCAGCAGCGAATCCCATTCGGCCGCCGCGAGCCGCACGTTGACCGGCAGCAGCGCCGCACCGAGGCGCGCCAGCGCAAAAAGCAGCACCAGGTGCGCGGGATGGTTGAGGCCGAGCCACGCGACCCGGTCGCCTGCGCGCACATGCCAGTCCTGCGCGAGCACGCCCGCGGCACGATCGACACGCGCGGCGAGCTGCGCATACGTGATGGCCTGCGCATCGAAACGCAACGCGACCTGGCCCGGACGCAGCGCCGCCTGCCCTGCCAGCACCTCGGGCAACGTGTGCGGATCGTCGGCTGCCACGGCCATTTACCTAACTTTACCGCCGCGACAACGCCATGCGCCGCGTGCGAACGATGCTGACGTCGGCCCCGTAAAGGGGTCAGTACCATGCGCCCATGCAGCACCTCCTGATGATCGAAGACGATGCGCGGCTCGCGCAGATGGTGGGCGAGTACCTGGAGCGTTCGGGATTCACGGTGACACGGGCGGCCGACGCCACCGCGGGGCTGGCCCTGCTGCAGGAGCCGGCGGGCCGCATGCCGGACCTGGTCGTGCTGGACCTCATGCTGCCCGACATCGATGGGCTCGAGGTCTGCCGCCGCATCCGGTCCATGGGCGGCGAGACCGCCCGCGTGCCGGTGTTGATGCTCACCGCCAAGGGAGACCCGATGGATCGCGTGGTGGGCCTCGAACTCGGCGCCGACGATTACCTCCCCAAGCCATTCGAGCCGCGCGAGCTGCTGGCCCGCATCCGCGCCGTGCTGCGGCGGCGCGTCGAGGGCGCCGCGCCGCCGGCCGCCAAGCACATGCGTTTCGGCTCGCTGGAGATCGACAAGGATGCGCGCACCGTCACCATCGGCGGCGAGCCGCGCGAACTGACCTCGTACCAGTTCGACCTGCTGGCCGCGCTTGCGGAGCGGGCCGGGCGCGTGCTCACGCGCGACCAGATCATGGAAGCGGTGCGCGGCCGCGAGCTCGAGGCATTCGACCGCTCGATCGATGTGCACATGGGCCGCATCCGCGCGGCCATCGAAGACGACGTCAAGAATCCCAAGCGCATCCTCACCGTGCGTGGCGTCGGCTACGTGTTCGCCAAGCAGCAGGACTGAGTCCCCGACCGTGATGCTTCGCGTTCCCCTCTACGTGCGCATCTGGCTGGCCGTGGTGGTGGGCGTCGCCGTGCTCACGCTGGCCGCCGGCTGGCTGGTGCACAAGGTCGCCGAGGACCAGCAGCCGCAGCCGCGCGACGTGATCATCCGCAACGAGGCCGGCGAGGTGATGGGCCAGGCACGCACGCGTCCGGTGCGCGTGCCGGGCCAGGGCACGGAGTTCCAGGTCGCGATGAACAACGGCAGCGTCTACACGGTGCAACTGCCGCCGCGGCCGCGCCCGCCGGGAGAGCCGCCGCCGGCGCGGGGAGGGCCGTGGGGCCGCGGCAGCACGCCGTTCCTGCTGATGCTGTCGATCGTCGGCCTCGCCGTTGCGGTCGCCACCTATCCGATCATCCGGCGCCTCACGCAGCGGCTGGAGGACCTGCGCCGCGGCGTCGAGCGCTGGGGCGAAGGCGACCTGTCGGCGCGCGTGCAGGAGCGGGGCAACGACGAGGTGGCGTTCCTCGCCAGCCGCTTCAACCATGCGGCCCAGCGCGTGGAGCTGCTGGTGCGCAGCCACAAGTCGCTGCTGGCCAATGCCTCGCACGAGCTGCGCTCGCCGCTGGCGCGCATCCGCATGGGCCTGGAACTGATGGAAGGCGCGCCCAGCGCGTCGCAGCGACAGGAGATGCTGCGCAACATCGGCGAGCTCGACCAGCTGATCGAGGAGATCCTGCTGGCCAGCCGCCTCGATGCACGCGAGACCGACATCGGCACCTTCGAGGAGGTGCACCTCACCGGGCTGGCCGCCGAGGAATGCGCGCGCGTCGGCGCCGACCTGGAGGCGCAAGGCTGCAGCACCGACATGGTGGTGCAGGGCGTGTCCAAGCTGCTGCGCCGTGCGATCCGCAACCTGCTGGAGAACGCGCGCCGCTACAGCAGCGGCCCGGTGGAAGTCGTCGTGCAGCACGACGCCGGCCACGCCATGCTGAGCGTGTGCGATCGAGGACCGGGCGTGCCGCCCGAGCAGCGCGAGCGCATCTTCGAGCCGTTCTACCGCCTGCCCGGCGCCAGCGAGCGCGAAGGCGGCGTCGGCCTGGGGCTGGCGCTGGTGCGGTCCATCGCGCAGCGGCACCACGGCTCGGTGCACTGCGAAGGGCGCGAAGGCGGCGGCGCCTGCTTCGTGCTGCGGCTGCCGATGGCTGCGGCCACCGAAGGTCGCGCGGTGTCCGCGCCCGCCGACCTGCCGGTCGGCGCGCTGCAGTCGTAGCGGCCGTCAGGCCGGCCAGGCCGGCAGCGGCGCGCCCGCGGACTTCTGCGCCGGCGTGTGCGCCACGTTCATCAGCCACGACACCATCACGAAATAGCCGACGAGGGTGACAAGTTCGACCAGCGCCTGCTCGCCCAGGCGCTGCACCGCACGCGCATAGGTCGGTTCGCTGACGCCGTGCGTGCGCAGCAGCTCCTCGCTGACGTCGTACGCGAGCGCTTCGTCGTCGGCCAGCGGCTGCGGGCGGGCGCCCTGGCGCAGCAGGTCGATGGCCTCGGCCGACACACCGGCCTGGATGGCCAGCGGCGCATGCATGTGCCACTCGAACTGGTTGCCCACGTGGCGCGCCGCGATGCAGGTCGCCAGCTCGCGCATGCGCGGCTCCAGCACGCTGCCGAAGCGCAGGTACTCGCCGACCTTGCCCATGCGCTCCAGCAACTGCGGCGAACGCAGCAGGGGCAGGAACGGCCCGTAGACGCCCTTGCGCGGGCCGTCGATCAGGGCCTGCGCGGCGGCGCGCTGCTCTTCGTTCATGGACTCGCGCGCGGGCAGCGGCAGGCGCTCGCGCCACGGCATGGTGCCGCCCTGGCGCAGCGTGGGATCGGTGTCAGCGGGCATGGGAGGTCTCCGGGAGTGGTGTCGAATTCGGGAGTGTGGCGGCGCGCCACAGCCAGGCCGCCGACGCGAACAGGGCGATGGCGCCGGCCTGCAGCGCGAGGTCGAGGCCGTGCGCCGGCGTGGCATGCAGCAACGCCGTGGACAGCACCGGGCCCGCGATCTGGCCGATCGCGAAGGCGGCCGTCATGCGGCCGACCATGCGCGTGGCATCGGCCCCGGCCCGCACGCGGATCTCCTGCACGCCCGCAAGCGTCACGACCATGAAGGTGCCGCCCACCAGCAGCGCGGACAGGCCGATGGTCCAGCCGGTGAGCCACAGGCTGGGCAGCAGCACGCCCACGCCCATCAGCAGGTGCGACGCCGACCAGACCTGCAGCCGCGAGGCGCGCCGCAACACGCGCGCTGCCACGAGCGTGGACAGCGCGGCGAACAGGCCGAACACCGGCCACGCGAGCCCGAAGAGCCGCGGGTCGGGCACCACCGTCCTCGCCATCACGGGCAGGTAGGTGGCTGGCAGGATGTAGCCGAAGCCGAGCACCGCATAGGAGCCGACGAGGCCCCAGTGCGAGCCGCTGCTTCGCGCTGCAGAAGGCGCTGCGGAGGCGGCCGGCGTGACAGGACGCAGGCGCGCCAGCACCCACGCCACCGGCAGCGTGAGCAGCACCGCGATCAGCGTCAGTTGCAGCCACAGGCCCGACACGCTCCAGCCCGCGGCACCGCCCGCGAGGCAATCGAGGCCCGCGAGCGCGATGCCCAGACCCACGCCCGCATACAGCGCGCTGCTCCACGCACTGACCGGCCGCTGGCCCAGCGCCGAGAGGCACCAGACGCTGGTGCCCACAAAGGCCCATGCGCTCGCCATGCCGGCGACGAAGCGCAGCAGCGCCCACCACGCGGTGGGGCCGGGGATCACCATGGCCGCCGTCAGGACAGCGGTGCCGGCCAGGGCGACTACGGCAAGGCGCGGCGCGGGCCAGCCCAGGCGCGAAGCAGTGAGCGCGCCGGCGAGGTAGCCCGCGTAGTTGGCCGCGGCGATCCAGCCGCCGCCCGTGAGGTCCAGCTGCCCGGCCTGCACCATCAACGGCAGCATCGGCGTGAACGCGAAGCGGCCGATGCCCATCGCGACGGCCAGCGACAGCAGGCCCGCGGCACCGATCGCCCACGATGGAACGGCCCTGCCCGGTGCCGGCGTGGAGCGGTCGTCGTTTGCCATCGCGGGGCATTAGACCCAGAATGGCCGCACGCCACAAATGAATTTTCGAGAAGGATCGTTCTTGCCGTGAGAATCCTCGACCTGGACTCGCTGGAGATCTTCCGCACCGTCGTGCAGGAGGGCGGCATCATCCGCGCGGCCGGCAAGCTGAACCGCGTGCAGTCGAACGTCACCACGCGCATCAAGCAGCTGGAGCAGCGCCTGGGCACCACGCTGTTCCGCCGCCAGGGCCGCACCATCGTGCTGTCGCCCGAGGGCGAGCTGCTGCTGTCGTACACGCAGCGCCTGTTCCGCCTCGCCGACGAGGCCGAGAGCCGGCTGAAGGAGGGCGCGCCGATGGGCGTGCTGCGCATCGGCTCGCTCGAGAGCACGGCGGGCAGCCGGCTCGCGCCGATCCTGTCGCGCTACCACCGCCAGCATCCGGGCGTGGTGGTGGAACTGGCCACCGGCACCACCGGCGCGCTGATCCAGCGCGTCACCACTTTCCAGCTCGAGGCGGCGTTCGTGTCGGAGCCGTTCACGGCGCCGGGACTGCAATCACGGAAGGTGTTCGAGGAAGAACTGGTGCTGATCACCGCGCGGGACGTGCCCGCGGTGCGGCGCGCGTCCGACCTCGCCGGCCTGACGCTGATCGCGTTCGCCAACGGCTGCTCGTACCGCAAGCGCGTGGAGGAGTGGCTGGGCATGTCGGCCGTGATGCCGGCACGCACGCTGGAGTTCGCGTCGTACCAGGCCATGATCGCCTGCGTGGCCGCGGGCACCGGCTTCGCCATCGTGCCACGCTCGCTGCTGGCTGCGTTGAAGGCGACGAGCGACGTGCGCCAGCACGAGTTGCCGGGCAAGATCCGCCGCAACCACACGCACCTGGTGTGGCACGGCACGCCGTCGTCGGCGCTGGAGCGCCTTCAGGCGCTGCTGGCGCCGGCCTGAAGCAGCGCCGCCACGCGGTCGGCCTGCACGTCTTCCAGGCAGCGGTGGTGGCCCAGCGGGCAGTCGCGCTGGAAACACGGCGCGCAATCCAGCGGCGGCTGGTAATCCGGGTCGGCCTTGAGCCACAGCACCTGCGCGCGATCGTTCAGGGGCGGCGTGTGCAGCGGGCTCGACGATCCGAAGAGGGCCACCTGCGGAATGCCAAACGCCGCGGCCACGTGCATCAGGCCCGAGTCGTTGCTCACCATCGCGCGGGCGCCGGCGATCAGCGCGAACGCTTCGGCGAGCGACGTCTTGCCAGCCAGGTTGCGGCAGCGGCCGGCGGTGGCCTGCACGATCTGGTCGCACACGAGTGCGTCCTTGCCCGAGCCGAGCAGCAGCACCGGCAGGTCGAGGCCCGCGGCGAGCTCCGCGTAGTGCCGCTCGGGCCAGCGCTTGGACGGGCCGAACTCGGCGCCGGGCGCGAAGGTGTAGTAGCCGCCGCGCGCCACCTGCTGCTGGGCGAGCGCGGCATCGAGGGCCGCGGGCTCGAGGTGCAGCGCGGGCCGGTCGTTCTGCAGGCCGTCCCTGTCGCCGCTCAGGGCCGAATAGAACGCCACCATCGGCGGCCGGTCCTTGGGATTCTTCAGGCGGTGCGTGAGCAGGCCCACGCGCGCCTCACCGAGATAGCCCACGCGCTGCGGGATGCCGGCCAGCAGCGGCAGCAGCGCGCTCTTGAGCGAGTTGGGCAGCACGTACGCGGTGTCGAACCGGCCCTGCAGTTCACGCGCGAGGCGGCGTCGGGCTGCGAGCTGCAGGCCGCCATGCTGGAACGGAAACTCGATGACCTGCGCGACCTGCGGCATCGCGCGATAGACCGGCGCCACCCACGGCACCGCGCCGACGGCAAGCTGCTCGCCGCGCGCATGCAGCCGGCGCAGCAGCGGCTCGGTCATCACCGCATCGCCGATCCATTGAGGCGCGATGACGAGGGAGCGGGTCATGGGTGTGTCGAGGTCCCGAGGGTGTCATGGCGGGCTTGACACCGGTGGGCGTCAGTGGCCGCCGGCCACCTGTTCGCCGGCCTTGAGCTTGTACACGGTGCCGCAGTACGGGCACTTGGCCTGGCCGCCACCGCCGTGGGCGATGTCCAGGAACACGCGCGGGTGCGAGTTCCACAGCTTCATGCCTGCCATCGGGCTGGGGCAGAAGATGCCGCCGTTGCCATTCAGGTCGTTGGCGGAGAGTTCGACGACCGTCTCTTTGCGGGCGGGTGCGTTCATGCGGTTCAGACCTTCGTGAGCCAGTGCGCGTATTTGGGATTGCGGCCGTTGACGATGTCGAAGAAGGCCGTCTGGATCTTCTGCGTGACCGGGCCGCGCGAGCCGATGCCGATCTGCACGCGATCGAGTTCGCGGATGGGCGTCACTTCGGCGGCGGTGCCGGTGAAGAACGCCTCGTCGGCGATGTAGATCTCGTCGCGCGTGATGCGCTTTTGCACCAGCTCCAGCCCCAAGTCCTTGCAGATGTGCAGCACGGTGTTGCGCGTGATGCCGTTCAGCGCGCCGGCCGACAGGTCGGGCGTGTAGACCACGCCGTCCTTGACGACGAACACGTTCTCGCCGGCGCCTTCGCTGACGAAGCCCGAGCTGTCCAGCAGCAGCGCCTCGTCGTAGCCATCGTCGGTGGCCTCCATGTTGGCCAGGATGGAGTTGCTGTAGTTGCTGACCGCCTTGGCCTGCGTCATCGTGATGTTGACGTGGTGGCGGGTGTAGCTGGAGGTCTTGACGCGGATGCCGCGCTGCATGCCCTCTTCGCCCAGGTACGCGCCCCACGGCCACGCGGCGACCATCAGGTGGATCTGGTTGCCCTTGGGGCTGACGCCCAGCTTCTGCGAGCCGATCCAGGTGAGCGGACGCAGGTAGCAGCTCTCGAGCTTGTTGGCGCGCACCACCTGCTTCTGCGCCTCGTTGACCTGCTCCTTCGAGAAGGGCAGCTGCATGCGCAGGATCTTGGCGCTGTTGAACAGCCGGTCCGTGTGCTCCTGCAGGCGGAAGATGGCGGTGCCGTTGACCGTGTTGTAGGCCCGCACGCCCTCGAAGGCGCCGCAGCCGTAGTGCAGGGTGTGCGTGAGGACGTGGATCTTGGCGTCACGCCACTCGACCAGCTCGCCGTCCATCCAGATCTTGCCGTCGCGGTCGGCCATGGAAGGAATGACGCTCATGTTCTCTGTCCTTGGAAAGTGGAAGGCAAGCCGACGATTTTACCGGCCGGGGCCCGCATCGCCGGC
Organism: Ramlibacter sp. MMS24-I3-19; assembly: GCF_050320135.1. Classification (NCBI taxonomy): domain Bacteria; kingdom Pseudomonadati; phylum Pseudomonadota; class Betaproteobacteria; order Burkholderiales; family Comamonadaceae; genus Ramlibacter; species Ramlibacter sp. MMS24-I3-19. Next base: position 757,089 of record NZ_CP190017.1, read on the forward strand.
TGCCTCGTCCGCAGGCGCCTGCGGCCGCTCCAGCACCCAGCCCGCCAGCCGGCCGCCGACGAACTCGCAGGTGACATGCGACCCCGAGCCGTCGGTCCAGCGGAACACCTCGGGCTGCGCGTCCTTGGGCGAGCGCTGGTCGCCCAAGGCGCGCGTGAGGCCGATCACGTGCAGCAGCGTCAAACCCTTCTTCAGCTTGGCGTTGAGCATGACGGCGCTGTCGACGTAGCCGATCGGCCGGTTGGAGGCGCGCTTGAGCACCTGGGTCAGCCGCGTGAAGTGCAGCAGGCCCCACATCAGGATCGCACCCAGGACGAGGGCGACGCCGGCCCAGCCCCAGGTGCGCCAGGCATAGGCGACCAGCACGGCGCCGGCGATGGGCACCACGATGCGTTGGAAGTTCATGGGGCGCGATTGTCGGCGATGGGATGCAGAGGACTCCCAAACGCAGAGTTCGCAGAGCAAGCGCAGAGATCGCCGAAAACTTCCTTGAAAGGTCTTCTTCTGCGTCCTCTGCGCTTGCTCTGCGTCTTGTGCGTTTGGCAGTCCGCTTTTGGCTTTACAGCGCCCGCACGATCTCCATCGCTTCCTCGATGCGGTCGACCGCATGGATCGTCAGGCCCTCGATGTCGCGGCTGCCCTTCTTGGGCGCGTTCGCCTTCGGGACCATCGCCACCGAAAAGCCGAGCTTGGCGGCCTCGCGCAGCCGCTCCTGGCCGCGCGGCGCCGGTCGCACCTCGCCCGCGAGCCCGACTTCGCCGAAGGCGATGAAGCCACGCGGCAGCGGCTTGCCGCGCAGCGACGAGGTGATGGCCAGCATCGCCGCCAGGTCGGCCGCCGGTTCGCTGATGCGAACGCCACCCACTGCGTTGACGAACACGTCCTGGTCCATGCAGGCCACGCCTGCGTGCCGGTGCAGCACGGCCAGCAGCATCGCCAGTCGATCGCGCTCCAGGCCGACGGACAGCCGTCGTGGACTCGGACCGCCGGTGTCCACCAGCGCCTGGATTTCCACCAGCATGGGCCGCGTGCCTTCCAGCGTCACCAGCACGCAGCTGCCCGGCACCGGCTCGGCATGCTGCGACAGGAAGATCGCGCTGGGATTGGCCACGCCCTTGAGGCCCTTCTCGGTCATCGCGAACACGCCGATCTCGTTGACGGCGCCGAACCGGTTCTTGATGACGCGCACGAGCCGGAAGCTGGAATGCGTGTCGCCCTCGAAATAGAGCACCGTGTCGACCATGTGCTCCAGCACGCGCGGGCCGGCCAGCGCGCCTTCCTTGGTGACGTGGCCCACCAGCACGATGCTGGTGCCGGTGGCCTTGGCAGCACGCGTGAGGTGGGCCGCGCACTCGCGCACCTGCGCCACCGAGCCCGGCGCCGACGTGAGCTGGTCGGAGTACACGGTCTGGATCGAGTCGATCACCGCCACGGCGGGCTTGAGCTGCTGCAGCGTGCCGAGGATTTTCTCCAGCTGGATCTCGGCCAGCACCTGCACCTGCGAGTTGTCCAGGCCGAGGCGGCGCGAACGCAGCGCGACCTGCGCGCCCGACTCCTCGCCGGTGACGTACAGCGTCGGCACTTCGGCGCGCTGCAGCCCGTCGAGCGCCTGCAGCAGCAGCGTCGACTTGCCGATGCCCGGGTCGCCGCCGATCAGCACCACGCCGCCTTCGACGATGCCGCCGCCCAGCACGCGATCGAGTTCGCCGATGCCGGTGGGGGTGCGCGCGACATCGGCCGCTTCGATGTCGGCCAGCACGGCAACGGCCGCGGTGGGCGCGAGCGCCGCGAATCGATGGCGCTGCCCGGCAGGGGTCTCGGCCACGGTTTCGATGAGGGTGTTCCACGCGCCGCAGCTGGGGCATTTGCCCTGCCACTTGGGCGTGGTGCCGCCGCACTCGGTGCAGCTGTAGGTCGTCTTCTCCTTGGCCATCGCCGGGCAGTGTAGGGGAGCACAGCCGCGTGACGGGCGCCCACCCATTGTTAGCCCCGCGGAGGCGGGAATCCCCGGCTTCCGTGTTGTTGCCGATGCCGGCGCCTTCGGCCATCAGGGTTGGGCCGGATGGGAGGCTTCGATTTCGATCATTTAACATGTTAAATAACAGCCCGACCGATCCGCGACCCCGTGAGCACCACCTTCACCCACCGCAACCTGCCGCGCCTGCTGCTGCAGGCGCGCGAATCCGTCATGGCCCACAACCGGCCCTGGCTGCGCGAGCACGGGCTGTCGGACCAGCAGTGGCGCGTGCTGCGCGTGCTGGGCGAACACGGCGTGGTGGAGACCGGTCGCGTCGCACGCGAGGCGTACATCCTGGGCCCCAGCCTCACGGGCGTGCTGGCGCGCATGGAACGCGACGGCCTGGTGCGGCGCGCGCGCGATCCGGCCGACCAGCGCCGTACCGTCGTCGAAGCCACTGCCAGAGGCCTGAAGCTGGTGAACAAGCTCTCGCATGCCGTGGAGTCGCACTACCAGTGGATGGAGCAGACGCTGGGCAAGGCCAAGCTCGAGCAGCTGTACCGGCTGCTCGACGAACTGATCGACTCCGAACAACCCGGCACGGGGAAGCGCCCGCGGCTTGCCGACCCCGAGAGCCGGCGCGCGCGCGCCGCCGCCTGACCCCGGACCATCAGAGACACCCATGCGCATCGACCATCTCATCGACGGCAAGACCGTCGCCGGCCGCGACTACTTCGAGACCGTCAATCCCGCCACGCAGGAGGTGCTGGCCGAGGTGGCCAGCGGCGGCGAAGCCGAAGTGAATGCCGCCGTCGCTGCGGCGAAGGCCGCCTTCCCGGCCTGGGCCGCGATGCCCGCCGTGCAGCGCGCCAAGCTCGTGCGCAAGCTCGGTGACCTGATCGCCGCGCATGTGCCTGAGCTGGCGCGCACCGAGACCAACGACACCGGCCAGGTGATCGCGCAGACCGGCAAGCAGCTGGTGCCGCGCGCGGCCGACAACTTCCACTACTTCGCCGAGATGTGCGTGCGCGTCGACGGCCACACCTACCCGACCGACACGCACCTGAACTACACGCTGTTCCACCCGGTCGGCGTGTGCGCGCTGGTGTCGCCGTGGAATGTGCCGTTCATGACGGCGACGTGGAAGACCGCGCCCTGCCTGGCGTTCGGCAACACCGCGGTGCTGAAGATGAGCGAGCTGTCGCCGCTGACCGCCTCGCGCCTGGGCCAACTGGCGCTGGAAGCCGGCATCCCGCCGGGCGTGTTCAACGTCGTGCACGGAGACGGCAAGCAGGCCGGCGAGCCGCTGGTGCGCCATCCGGACGTGCGCGCGATCTCCTTCACCGGGTCCACCGCCACCGGCAACCGCATCGTCAAGGAAGCGGGCCTGAAGAAGTTCAGCATGGAGCTGGGCGGCAAGTCACCGTTCGTGGTCTTCGACGACGCCGACATGGACCGCGCGCTGGATGCCGCGGTGTTCATGATCTTCTCCAACAACGGCGAGCGCTGCACCGCCGGCAGCCGCATCCTGGTGCAGCAGTCGGTGTACGCCGACTTCGTGCAGAAGTTCGCCGCCCGCGCGAAGAAGATCCCCGTCGGCGATCCGTTGGACGACAAGACCATCGTCGGCCCGATGATCTCGCAGGCCCACCTGGCCAAGGTGCGCAGCTACATCGAGCTGGGGCCGAAGGAAGGCGCCACGCTGCTGTGCGGCGGGCTCGATGCCCCGCTGCTGCCCGATCGCGTGAAGAAGGGCAACTACGTGCTGCCCACCGTGTTCGCCGACGTCGACAACCGCATGAAGATCGCGCAGGACGAGATCTTCGGCCCGGTCGCCTGCCTGATCCCGTTCAAGGACGAAGCCGACGCGATCCGCATCGCCAACGACACGCAGTACGGCCTGTCCAGCTACGTGTGGACGCAGGACATCGGCCGCGCGCACCGCGTGGCCGCCGCTGTCGAAGCCGGCATGTGCTTCGTCAACAGCCAGAACGTGCGCGACCTGCGCCAGCCTTTCGGCGGCACCAAGGCCTCGGGCACCGGCCGCGAGGGCGGCACCTGGAGCTACGAGGTGTTCCTGGAGCCGAAGAACATCGCGGTGTCACTGGGGTCGCACCACATTCCGCATTGGGGGGTGTGATGGGAAGCGGACTTCCGGAACGCAAAAGATGCAAAAGCATCGCGAAAGACGCAAAAGGAAAATCCTTGATATCTTCTTTCGCGTTTTTCGCGTCTCTTTCGCGCCTTTCGCGTTCGGCTGTCCGCATCCAGGAGGTCGCATGGGAAAGCTAGCCCTCGCCGCCAAGATCACGCACGTGCCGTCGATGTACCTGTCGGAGTTCCCCGGCCCGAACTTCGGCTGCCGCGAGGCGGCCATCAAAGGCCACAAGGAGATCGACCGGCGCTGCCGCGCGCTGGGCGTGGACACCATCGTGGTGTTCGACGTGCACTGGCAGGTGAACAGCGAATACCACATCAACTGCGGGCCGAAGTTCGAGGGCGTGTACACGAGCAACGAGCTGCCGCACTTCATCAAGAACATGCCGTACGCGTATCCCGGCAATCCGGAGCTCGGGCACCTGATGGCCGACATGGCCAATGGCATGGGCGTGAAGAGCCGCGCGCATTCGGACACCACGCTGGAACTCGAATACGGCACGCTCGTGCCGATGCGGTACATGAACGCCGACCAGCACTACAAGGTGATCAGCGTCAGCGGCTGGTGCGACTGGCACGACCTGCACGAGAGCGGCCGCTTCGGCCTGGCGGTGCGCCGCGCGATCGAGGAGCAGTACGACGGCACGGTGGCGGTGTTCGCCAGCGGCTCGCTGTCGCACCACTTCGCCGACAACGGCCGCGCGCCGGAGTTCATGCACAAGGTCTACGACCCGTTCCTGGAGCAGGTCGACCACCGGGTCGTGGAGCTCTGGAAGGCCGGCGACTGGAAGACTTTCACCGGCATGCTGCCGATGTATGCCGACAAGTGTTGGGGCGAAGGCGACATGCACGACACCGCCATGCTGCTGGGCCTGCTGGGCTGGGACCGCTACACCGCGCCGGTGGAGATCGTCACGCCGTATTTCGGCAGCTCCGGCACCGGCCAGATCAACGCCATCTTTCCCGTGACGCCCATTCCCGCCTGACGCCATGCCGCACTGCGTGATCCTCTACACCCCCAACCTCGAGCCGAAGGCCCAGGTCGGCGCGTTGTGCCGGAAGCTGGCCGACGCCATGCTCACCATCCGCGACGAGGCGGGCAAGCAGGTCTTTCCCACCGGCGGCACCCGCGTGTTCGCCTACCCCGCCGCCCACTACGCCGTGGCCGACGGCCAGGGCGACTACGGCTTCATGTACCTCAACGTGCGCATGGCCGCCGGCCGCAGCCAGGCCGTGCAGCAGCGCGCCGGCGACACGCTGCTGGGCGTGGTGAAGGACCATGTCGCGCCGTGGTTCGACAGCACGCTGGTCGGCATCACGCTGCAGATCGACGAGAGCCCGGGGCAGGTGTACGACGGCAAGCACTCCACTCTGCATCCGCTGTTCAACAGGTGACACCATGCTCGAACCCCACCTGATCACTGAACTCGCGGCCGAGCTGCAGCAGAGCGAGCAGTCGCGCGTGCAGGTCGAGCACTTCTCCAGGCGGTTCCCCGGCATGACCATCGAGGATGGCTACGCCGTCTCGCGCGCCTGGGTGGCGATGAAGCTGGCGCAGGGACGCACCGTACGCGGCCACAAGATCGGGCTCACCTCGCGGGCCATGCAGCAGGCCAGCCAGATCAGCGAGCCCGACTACGGCACCCTGCTGGACGACATGTTCTTCGAGCCGGGCGCCATCCCCACGCAGCGGTTCATCGCGCCCCGCGTGGAGGTGGAACTGGCCTTCGTCCTCAAGCGCAAGCTGGAAGGCACCAGCATCACCGTCGACGACGTGCTGGACGTCACCGACTACGTGACGCCCGCCATCGAGATCATCGACGCCCGCATCGAGCAGTTCGACCGCCACACGAAAGCGATGCGCAAGGTGCAGGACACCATCAGCGACAACGCGGCCAACGCCGGCATCGTGCTCGGCGGCAAGCGCGTGAAGCCGCGCGAGGTCGACCTGCCCTGGTGCGGCGCCATCCTGCGGCAGAACGGCGCGGTCGAGGAGACCGGCCTGGCCGCCGGCGTGCAGGGCCATCCCGCCGTCGGCGTCGCCTGGCTGGCGATGAAGCTCGCGCCCTGGGGCGAATGCCTGCAGGCCGGCGAGGTGGTGCTGGCCGGCTCGTTCACGCGCCCCGTCGGCGCGAAAACCGGCGACCGTTTCGATGCCGACTACGGCCCGCTGGGCCGCTTCGAGTTCCACTTCACCTAGCGCGGAGACAACGCATGCAGACGCCGACCAATCACTTCAAGAAAGCCCTGGCCGAGAAGCGCACCCAGTACGGGTTGTGGGTCAGCCTGATCAGCCCGCTGAGCACCGAGATCTGCGCCGCCGCCGGCTTCGACTGGCTGCTGCTGGATGGCGAACACACGCCCAGTGACCCGATGTCCCTGCTGCAGCAGTCGCAGGTCGTCGCCGGCTATCCGGGCCTGCATGCCGTCGCGCGCGTGCCCATGGGCCATGGCTACGTGGGCCAGGCGCTGATCAAGCAGTACCTCGACGTGGGCATCCAGACCATCCTGGTGCCGATGGTCGACACGCCCGAGCAGGCGCGCGAGCTGGTGCGCTGCATGCGCTATCCGCCGGACGGCATCCGGGGCATGGCCGCGACCCGCGCGTCGGGCTGGGGCCGCAATGCCAGCTACGCCAAGGAAGCCAACCGCGAGGTGTGCCTGCTGGTGCAGGTGGAGACGCGCGAAGGCATGCGCAACCTCGATGCGATCGCGGCGGTGGACGGTGTCGACGGCGTCTTCATCGGTCCGTCCGACCTGTCCGCCGCCTTCGGCCATGTCGGCGACCCGTGGCATCCCGAGATGCAGGACCTGATCGCCGATGCCTTCAGGCGCATCCAGTTGGCGGGCAAGGCGGTCGGCATCCTGACGCTGGACGAGACGCTGGCCAGGAAGCACGTCGAGATGGGCGCCACCTTCATCGCGCTGGGCACCGACACCAACCTGATGGTCAAGGCGACCACGGCACTGGCTGGCAAGTTCAAGGGCGCGGCGCCCGCGCCAACTTCCACCAAGTCGCAGAACTACTGAGGAGGCCGCACATGAACGCCATCCTGAAGCCCGCGTCGTCCATGCATCCGGACGAGTGGCAGGCCCGCGTGCAGCTGGCCGCGTGCTACCGCATCTTCGACATGCTCGGCTGGACCGAGATGATCTACAACCACATCACGGTTCGCCTGCCCGACAGCGTGACGGGCGGCGCGAAGCTCTTCCTGATCAACCCGTTCGGGCTGCACTACAGCGAGGTGACGGCCAGCAACCTGCTGAAGATCGACGTGCAGGGCAACAAGCTGGACGACAACCCGTGGCCGGTGAACCCGGCCGGCTTCACGGTGCACTCGGCGATCCACGAGAACATCCCGGACGCGCATTGCGTGATGCACACGCACACGACCAATGGCCTCGCGGTCGCCTGCACCGCAGCCGGCCTGGCGCAGAACAACTTCTACTCGGCGCAGCTGCACGGCCTGGTGGCGTACCACGACTTCGAGGGCATCACGATCCATGCCGACGAGACGCCGCGCCTCCTGAAGAACATCGGCGACAAGCCGGCGGTGATCCTGCGCAACCACGGCCTGCTGTCCTGGGGCCGCACGCTGCCGCTGGCGTTCGTGCGTCTGTGGACGCTGCAGCGCGCCTGCGACGTGCAGGTGGCGCAGGCCGCGCTGGGCCCCGCGATGCCGGTGCCCGAGCACGTGGCCGCCAGGACCGTCGCCGACTCGTTCCAGTGGGACCAGAAGTTCGGCGCCGGCCAGGACGTGTTCGATGCGCTCGTGCGGCGCGTCGATCGCATCGACGATTCGTACAAGGCGTGACCGCATGAAGGCCTGCATCTACGGCGCCGGCGCCATCGGCGGTTGGATCGGCGTGCGGCTGGCGCGGGCCGGCTGCGAGGTCAGCGTGGTCGCGCGCAACGCCACGCTCGACGCGCTGCAGCTGCACGGGTTGCGGCTGGACGAGGACGGCGGCACGTTGCCCGCGCCGGTGCGCGCCAGCAGCGATCCGGCGGAACTGGGCGTGCAGGACCTGGTGGTCGTTGCCGTGAAGGCGCCGGCCATGGCCGAGGTCGCCCGCGCGATCGGGCCGCTCCTCGGGCCCGACACCATCGTGCTCACCGCCATGAACGGCGTGCCCTGGTGGTTCTTCGAAGGCTTCGGCGGTTCGCTCGCGGGCACGCGGCTCAAGGCCGTGGATCACGACGGCAGCATCGCGCGCGCCATCCCCGGCCGCCACATCGTCGGTTGCGTGGTGCATGCCAGCTGCTCGCTGGTCGGGCCCGGGCACGTCAAGCGCCACTTCGGCAACAAGCTGATCGTCGGCGAGCCCTCGGGCGAGAAGACGGCCCGCGTGCGCGAGCTGGTGGCGGTGCTGCAGAAGGCCGGCTTCGAGACCGAGCTGTCCGAGCAGATCCAGAAGGACGCCTGGTACAAGCTGTGGGGCAACATGACCGTCAACCCGGTCAGCGCCATCACCGGCGCCACCACCGACAGGATCCTCAACGACGACCTGGTGCGCGAGTTCATCTCGCGCGTGATGCTGGAGGCGCGCGAGATCGGCGGCCGCATCGGCATCCCGATCGAGCAGATGCCGGAAGACCGGCACCAGGTCACGCGCAAGCTGGGCGCCTTCAAGACCTCGATGCTGCAGGACGTGGAAGCAGGCAAGCCGGTGGAGCTCGATGCGCTGGTCACGGTGGTCAAGGAACTCGGCGCGCTCACCGGCGTGCCGACGCCGTTCACCGACACGCTGCTCGGGCTGGCGCGCCTGCATGCGCAGGTGCACGGGCTGTACTGAATGAGCGCGGTCCTGCCCTCGCAGCGCGCCCTCAGCGGTGCCGCCTTCGCCACCCTGCTGCTCATCGCGCTGATGATGGGCGCCAACCACGTGGCCGCGCGCATCGCGTTCAACAACGGCGCCGACGTGGCCACCGCGGTGGTGGTGCGCAGCACGGTGACGGCGCTGGTGATCGCGGCGATCCTCGCCTCGCAACGCGTGCGGATCGCGTTCACCGCGCGGCACAAGCGCTTCCTCCCGGCGATCGGACTGCTGGTCGGCGTGCAGAGCCTGTGCCTGTATTCGGCCGTCGCGCGGCTGCCCGTGGCACTGGCGCTGCTGGCGTTCAACACCTACCCGATCTGGACCGCGGTCTGGTCGGCGCTGGTCTACCGGCACAAGCCGGAGAAGGCGATGCTGGTCGCGATGCCCGTGATCCTCGTCGGCCTGGCGCTGGCGCTCGACGTCTTCGGCGCCGCCTCAGGGCTCGGCGCGGCCGGCCAGTGGAGCCGCATCGGCGCCGGCGTGGCCTTCGCGCTCGCCGCGGCCGCCACCTTCGGCCTCGCGCTGGTACTCACCCAACACGAGGCGGGTGACGTCGATGGCCGCGTGCGCACGGCCACCACGATGACGATGGCGGCGATCGTGGCGCTCATCACGGTGTCGCTGCAGGGCGGCTTCCACCTGCCCACCGCACCCGCGGGCTGGGGCGGCCTGGCGGCCCTCACCTGCCTCTATGGCACCGCGTTCACGATCATGTTCACCGTGCTGCCGCGGCTGGGCGTGGTGGGCAACTCGGCGATCATGAATGTCGAGCCGGTGTGCGCGCTGGTGCTCGGCTGGCTGATCCTCGGCCAGTCGATCGCTGCGATCCAGGTGGCCGGCGCGCTGGTGGTGGTGGGCGCCGTGATGGCGCTGGGGATGCGCAAGCGCTGAGCGACGCTAGGCGACAGCCACCGGCACCCGCGGCGCTACTGCGCATAGCAGCTCGTAGGCCACGGTGCCACCGGCCCGTGCGACTTCGTCGATCGGCATCACCGTGCCGTTCGATGCCCGCCCCCACAACGTCACCTCGGTCCCGATCTGCGCCTGCGGCACCGGCGTGAGGTCCACGGTGAGCATGTCCATGCTCACGCGTCCGAGAAGGCGCGTGCGCACCCCGTTGACCAGCACCGGCGTGCCCGTGCCGCAATGGCGCGGATAGCCGTCGGCATAGCCGCAGGCGACCACGCCCAGGCGCAGCGGCGCGTCGGCGGTGAAGCTGGAGCCGTAGCCGACGGTGTCGCCGGGCTGCAGCTGCTGCACGCCGATCAGCCGGCTGGCCAGCGTCATGGTGGGCTGCAGCTGCCAGTGCGCCGCGTCGTGCTCGGGGAAGTCGGGCGCGCTGCCGTACACCGCGATGCCGGGTCGCACCCAGTCGGCGCGGATGCCGGCGTCGCGCCCATGGCGCAGCACGGCGGCGCTGTTGGCCAGCGAGCGCTCGCCCGGCAGGTCGCGCGTGGCGTCGTCGAACGCGCGCACCTGGTGGGCGATGCCGCGCGGGCCGTCGGCGTCGCTGAAGTGCGTCATGAGCGAGATCTCGTCGACCTGCGGCAACGCGTCCAGCCGCGTCCAGGCGGTGCGCAGCTGGTGCGGCGCGAAGCCCAGTCGGTTCATGCCCGAATTCATCTTCAGGAACACGCGGTGCGGCACGTGCGTCTTGTGCGCGGCCAGCCAGTCGATCTGCTGCTCGCAGTGCACCACGTGCCACAGCGACAGGCGCGAGCACAGCTCCAGGTCGCGCGGCTCGAACACGCCCTCGAGCAGCAGGATCGGCCCGCGCCAGCCGAGCGCCCGCACCCTCTCGGCCTCCTGCAGGTCCAGCAGCGCGAAGCCGTCGGCGCCCCGCAGGCCCTCGAACACGCGCTCGATGCCATGGCCATAGGCGTTGGCCTTGACGATGGCCCACACGCGTGCGTCGGGCGCTGCACGGCGCATGCGCGCGAGGTTGGACCGCAGGGCTTTGGTGTGGATCGTGGCCTGGATCGGGCGCGGCATGCTCAGGGCGGCGGAAGGAAGACACGAGGATTTTCGCATTACCCACGTGATATAACCCTCGGTCGCTTGGAGACAGCAGTGATTCCCCCCGCCACCGCAAAGCGGTTGGCCCACCAGCCTTTTCGATGAAGCGCGGCTTCTACACGATCATGGCGGCGCAGTTCTTCTCGTCGCTCGCGGACAACGCGCTCTTCGTCGCCGCCGTGGAACTGCTCAAGTCGGGTGGCGCGGCCGAATGGCAACGCGCTGCCCTGGTGCCGATGTTCGCGCTGTTCTACGTGGTGCTGGCCCCCTTCGTGGGCGCCTTCGCCGACGCCCGCCCCAAGGGGCAGGTGATGTTCATCAGCAATGCCATCAAGGTGTGCGGCTGCCTGATGATGCTGTTCGGCAGCCACCCGCTGCTGTCGTACGCCATCGTCGACCTGGGCGCCGCCGCCTACTCGCCGGCCAAGTACGGGATCCTCACCGAACTGCTGCCGGCCTCGCAGCTGGTCAAGGCCAACGGCTGGATCGAGGGCCTGACCATCGCCTCGATCATCCTGGGCATCCTGCTGGGCGGGCAGCTGGTGGGCCATGCGGTCGCCAGCCGCCTGCTTACGCTGGACTTCCCCATGCTGCAGACCGGCATCGACACGCCGCCGGAAGCGGCGATCTCGGTGCTGATCTTCATCTACGCACTGGCGGCCTGGTTCAACCTGCGCATCCCGCACACCGGCGTGGAGATGCGGCCGGTGCCGAAGAACCCGCTGGAGCTGGTGCCCGACTTCTGGATCTGCAACTCGCGCCTGTGGCGCGACAAGCTGGGACAGATCTCGCTGGCGACCACTACGCTGTTCTGGGGCGTGTCGGGCAACCTGCGCTACATCATCCTGGCCTGGAGCGCCGCGGCCCTGGGCTACAGCACCACGCAGGCCTCCAGCCTGTCGGGCGTGGTCGCCCTGGGCACCGCGGTGGGCGCGATCGTCGCCTCGGTGCGCATGCGGCTGGACACCGCCACCAGCGTGATGCCGCTGGGCATCGCGATGGGCCTGCTGGTGATCCTGATGAACTTCATCAGCAACGTCTGGGTGGCCGCCCCGTTCCTGATCCTGCTGGGCGGGCTGGGCGGCTTCCTGGTGGTGCCGATGAACGCGCTGCTGCAGCACCGCGGCCACAATCTGATGGGCGCCGGCCGCTCCATCGCGGTCCAGAACTTCAACGAGCAGGCCTGCATCCTCGGGCTGGGTGCCGGCTACAGCCTGTTCACCGGCATGGGCCTGTCGGCCTTCAGCGCCATCACGGCGTTCGGCATCGTGGTGTCCGGAATCATGTGGCTGATCCAGCGCTGGCATGGGCGCAACCTGGTCGTCCACCGCGAGGAACTCGACCACCTGCTCCGCGTCGCGCGGCAAGACCCCTCGCATGGCGGCGCCTGAACGCGGGCGCCTCGCGCCCGCGCTGGCCCTGGTGGCCAACGCCTTCGTGTGGGGCATCTCCTGGTGGCCGTTCCGCGAACTGCAGTCGGCCGGCCTGCATCCGCTGTGGGCCACGGCCTTCATCTACATCGTCTCGCTGGTTCTGTTGTCGATCGCACGGCCGCACGCCTGGCGCGGCTTCGCGGGCCAGCCGCAGCTGTGGCTGCTGATGCTGGCGGCCGGCATGACCAACGTCGGCTTCAATTGGGCGGTGACCGTGGGCGACGTGGTGCGCGTGGTGCTGCTGTTCTACCTGATGCCCGCGTGGAGCGTGCTGCTCGCCTGGCCGCTGCTGGGTGAGCGGCCCACCGCGGCCGACCTGCTGCGGCTGGTGCTGGCGCTCGCGGGCGTGGTGGTGATCCTGCACGTGCCCGGCACGGCGCTGCCGGTGCCGCGCACCTTGCCCGACCTGCTGGCGCTGGCCGGCGGCTTCAGCTTCGCGCTGACCAACATCCTGCTGCGCCGCCTGCACGTCGTGCCGCCCGAGACGCGCGTGGGCGCGATGTTCGCGGGCGGCACCATTGCCGCGGCCGCCGCCGGTGTGATCGGCTGGTCGCAAGGCGTGGCGAGCGCGCCGCAGTTGCTGCCCCCGACCGCCATCGGGCTCGCCGTGCTGCTCAGCCTCGGGTTCCTCGCCGGCAACACCTGCCTGCAGTTCGGCGCCTCGCGCCTGCCCGCCCAGACCACCGCGCTGGTGATGCTGTGCGAGGTGCTGTTCGCCAGCGTGTCGGCGGTCGTGCTCGGCGCGGCAGAGCTGTCGTCCAACGTCTGGGCCGGCGGCGCGCTGGTGGTCGCGGCGGCCGCATGGTCGGCCTGGGACACGCCTGGCAGCCCGGCCGCGGCGGCGCCACAATCCGCCGCGTGAGCCGCCGGGACGCGGGTTCCGGCGGACGCCACGCGACGCACCGAGGGCATCCCATGAGCACCACGACCGCCTACGACTTCGACGCGAAGAGCATCGAGGGCCAACCCGTTCCGCTGAAGCAGTACGCCGGGAAGGTGCTGCTGGTCGTCAACACCGCCAGTGCCTGCGGATTCACGCCGCAGTTCGCCGGCCTGCAGCAGCTGCACCAGCGCTACGCCGAGCGGGGCCTGGTGGTGATCGGCTTTCCGTGCAACCAGTTCGGTTCGCAGGACCCGGGCAGCGACAGCGAGATCGCGCAGTTCTGCGAGCGCAACTACGGCGTGAGCTTCCCGATGATGTCCAAGGTCGAGGTGAACGGCGCCGGCGCCGATCCGCTGTACAAGTGGCTGACGAAGGAAGCCCCAGGGCTGCTGGGCACCACCGGCATCAAGTGGAACTTCACCAAGTTCCTGGTCGGGCGCAACGGCAAGGTACTCAGGCGGTATGCGCCGCAGGACGCACCGGACTCGCTCACCCGCGACATCGAGGCCGCGCTCGCGGCCTGAAGACGCGCGCCGTCTACGCGGGCGCCAGCGCCGCGTCCAGCACCTCGACCCAGTGCCGCACCGGCAGCCCGGTGCCGCCCTGCAGGTGCGTGATGCAGCCGATGTTGGCCGAGATCACGCCGACCGGCTCCAGCGCCTGCAGGTGGCCCAGCTTGCGGTCGCGCAGCCCGGTGGCAATGTCCGGGTGCAGCACCGAGTAGGTCCCCGCCGATCCGCAGCACAGGTGCGCTTCGTTGGTCGCCACGCGCACCGTGAAGCCCAGTTGCTGCAGGTGCGTCTCGACGCCGCCGCGCAGCTTCTGGCCGTGCTGCAGCGTGCAGGGCGGGTGGTACGCCAGCACGCCCTGCGGCGGCCGCACGCGTGACCGCAGCGCCGGCACCAGGTCGGGCAGCAGCTCGCTCAGGTCGCGCGTGAGCTCGCTGATGCGCCGCGCCTTGTCCGCGTAGGCGGGGTCGTGCCGCAGGTGGTGGCCGTACTCGCGCACCGTCACGCCGCAGCCCGAGGCGTTCATCACGATGGCTTCGACGTCGCCGCGCCCGACGAAGGGCCACCAGGCGTCGATGTTGCGGCGCATCTGCGCGAGGCCGCCGGCCTGGTCGTTCAGGTGGAACTTCACCGCGCCGCAGCAGCCTGCTTCGGGGGCGACCACGGCCTGGACTCCAGCCGCGTCGAGCACGCGCGCGGTGGCGCTGTTGATGTTGGGCGCCATCGACGGCTGCACGCAGCCGGCCAGCATCAGCACCTTGCGCGCGTGCGTGCGCGTGGGCCACCGGCCCGCGTCCTGGCGCGCCGGCACCTTGGCCTTGAGCGCGGAAGGCAGGAGCCCGCGCACGGCCTGGCCGAGCTTCATCGCCGGCCCGAACGCCGACGAGGTCAGCCCCTCCCCGAGCGACCAGCGCAGCGCGCGCGATCCCGCACCGCGTGGCACCTTCTCCTCGACGATGCGGCGGCCGATGTCGACCAGGTGGCCGTACTGCACGCCGCTCGGGCAGGTGCTCTCGCAGTTGCGGCAGGTGAGGCAGCGATCGAGGTGCAGCTGCGTCTTCTGCGTCGGCGCCTCGCCTTCCAGCACCTGCTTGATCAGGTAGATGCGGCCGCGCGGGCCATCGAGCTCGTCGCCCAGCACCTGGTAGGTCGGGCAGGTCGCCGTGCAGAAGCCGCAGTGCACGCACTTGCGCAGGATGGCCTCGGCTTCCGCGCCTTCGGCGGTGCCGGCGAATTCGGGGGAGAGATGGGTCTGCACGTCAGAAGGCGGAAAACAGGCGGCCGCGGTTGAAGATGCCGGCCGGATCGAACTGCCGCTTCAGCTCGCGCTGGATGCGGTCGAGCGGCGGCTGCGGCGGCGTGAAGCGCGGGATGTCGGTCGGGGTCGCGGCGCGGAACAGGGTGGCGTGGCCGCCGGCCGCGACGGCGACGCGCCGCACCCGGTCGGCATCACCGCGGTCGGCCGCGATCCAGCGCTGGCCGCCGTGCCATTCGACCAGGGTGGCCTCGGGCAGGTCCAGCACCGGCGCGGTCTGCGGCACCGACAGGCGCCACAAGTCGCGGCCCGCGCGTGCCGTGAACCAGGGCGCCGCGTGATCGCGGCATTGCGTCCAGAGGGTCTCCGCCTCGGGCACGCGTTCGCCGCCGAGCGTGCGGCACGCCGCGTCCACGGCGGCCTGCGCCCCGCGCAGTCGAAGCAGCAGCTCGCCGGTGCCGCCCTCGCCCGTCCAGCGACTCGCATTCAGCGGCAGCGGCTGGCCGCCCCACGCATTGAGTTTCTGCAGCGCCTGCGCCTGCGACAGCGCAAAGCGCAGCGTGGCCTCGGCCGGCGCGACGGGCAGCACCTTCAGGCTCACTTCGACGAGCAGACCGAGCGTGCCGAGCGCGCCAGCCATCAGGCGCGAGACGTCGTAGCCGGCTACGTTCTTCATCACCTGGCCACCGAAGCTGAGCAGTTCGCCGCGGCCATTGAGCATGGTGACGCCGAGCACGTAGTCGCGCACCGAGCCGACGCTCGCGCGCGCCGGACCCGCGAGCCCCGCGGCGACCATCCCGCCAACGGTCGGCGCGCCACCGAAGTGAGGCGGCTCGAACGGAAGGCATTGCCCTTGCGCGGCCAGCGTGGCCTCGAGCTCCGCCAGCGGCGTGCCGGCCGCGACGGTGACCACCAGCTCGCTGGGCTCGTAGCTGCGGATGCCGGCGAGGCCAAGCGTGTCCAGCAGTTCGCCCTCGAGCCGTTCGCCGTGGAAGTCCTTGCTGCCGCCACCGCGGATGCGCAGCGGCGTGCCGGCATCGGCCGCAGCGCGGATGCGGGCGATGCAGGAAGACAGGGCAGCGTCCATCCCGGCGATGGTAAGCGGCGGCGGCGGCATGCCGGGCTCGCCGCCGCCTGAAGTTTTTGCGCTCAGTCGATGAAGAAATTGACCGGCAGCCCCGGCACCTCGACCTGGGTCCAGACGACATGGCCTGAGGCGGACCACCTTGCGAGTTCCTCCGCGCCCCGGGTGCTGGCGCTGGTGACGTACAGCGTGCGCAGGCCGTCGCCGCCGAAGCAGGGCATGGTGGGGCACAGGAACGGCGTGGCGATCTCCTGCAGCACCTCGCCGCCCGGCGACAGCTTCACGATCCGGCCGCCTTCGTACATCGCGCACCAGTAGTTGCCGTCCACGTCCACTGCAGCCCCATCGGGCCGGCCGCCGTACCCTGGCTGCCCCGGCTGCCAGCCGGCCGGCTTGCCCGGGAAGGTGCGGAAGATGCGCCCGCGCTGCATCGCATTGCTCACCGGGTCCCAATCCCAGGCGCGGATGCAGTGGGCCTGGGTGTCGGTCCAGTACACCGTGTCGGCGGTCGGCGACCAGGCAAGGCCATTGCCCGTGACCGCATCGCCGGCCTTGCGCTCGACGTGCGGCGTGCCGCCGCGGCAGTCGATGCTGAGCAGCTCGGCCGCCGGCGTGTGCTTGGGCTCGAACAGCGTGCCCACCCAGAAGCGGCCCAGCGGGTCGGCCTTGCCGTCGTTGGCCCGGGTGGTCGCCGGGTCGTGGTCGAAGCGATGCACGAGTTCCAGCGCACCGTCCCATCTGCGTGCGCGGTACACGCCGTCGCGCAGCGCGATCACGAGGCCGCCCGCGTGCGCCGGCGCGATGCAGCCAGGCTCCTGCGGCATGGGCCAGCTCTGCAGTTCGCAGGTGCGCGGATCGGTGCGGCGCAGCTGCCGACCGGGGATGTCGACCCAGTACAGGCGGTGCTCGTCCGGATGCCAGAACGGCGATTCGCCGAGCTGGTCGGCCTGCGGGACCACGCTGTGCCAGGTCGCCATGCGAACGTTTGTTGGTGGAGGGGCTGGCATTGTGCAGCGCGTGCCATTGCCGAGCCCACGCGGCCGCGATCAGCCGCTACCATGCTCGCACCTTGGACGACACCACCGCCACCATCAGCCCGGCCGAAGCGAACCTGATGCGCGTCGAGGCCGCGCGTTATGCGCTGCTGCGCCGCCTGTCCTTCGCGATGCGCCACCAGCTCGTGATGCACCTGCAACCCATCGGCATGGTCACCGAAGTCATGGAGCGGCGCCTGCGGGCCGCGACGCCCGACCTGGCCCAGGTGCACGACGGCATGACCAAGATCAACAACTTCTCCAAGGCCGCGGTGCAGTCGTGCCTGGACGTGATCACGTGGCTGGCGCCCGAGCCGGGCGCGACCATGGCGGTGCAGGAGGGCGTGCAGGAAGTGATGGCCCTGCTGCGCAGCAACTTCAGCTTCCGCGGTTTTGCGCTGCGCAGCGAAGTCGAGACTGCGCCACAGCCGGTGGGCAAGTCGGCCTTGCGCATGCTGCTGCCCGGCGTGCTGGTCGCGCTGTCGGACCTCACGCCCGCGCCCGCCGACCTCATCCTGCGCGCCAGCGGCGACGAGGACATGGTGCGCCTCGAGGTGCACGTGCACGCCACGCAGGGCGATACCGGCGTCACCGGCGAGCTGCCCTACCGGCCGATGAAGTGGAGCGAGATCGAGGCGCTTGCACGCGCCGAGGACGTCGAGCTCACGCGCGACGAGGCCGGCGCGGTGCTCTCGTTTCCCGTGCTCGCCTAGCGCGGCGGCACGCGGCAAAAAAGAGGCCCGCCGAAGCGGGCCCAACATCCAAAGGAGACTTGCTTGCAGGGCCGCCGCGCCTGCCGTCGCGGCGGCTTGCGGGTTCAGCGGCTGTACGCCGTCTCGCCGTGCGAGGTGATGTCCAGGCCCTCGCGCTCCTCTTCCTCGCTCACGCGCAGCCCGATCACCACGTCGACGACCTTGTAGGCGATGAAGGACACCACCGCCGAGACCACCACCGTCGTCAGCACGCCCTGGAACTGGATCCAGACCTGGCTGGCGATCGAGTAGTCGGCGCTGGCCTTGTTCGCCACGTAGTCGTAGATGCCGGTGCCGCCCAGCGCGGGGGAGGCGAACACGCCGGTCAGCAGCGCGCCCAGCATGCCGCCGACGCCGTGCACGCCGAAGACGTCGAGGGAGTCGTCGGCGCCTAGCAGGCGCTTGAGGCCGTTGACGCCCCACAGGCACACCAGGCCGGCCAGCAGGCCGATCACGAGCGAGCCCATCACGCCGACGAAGCCGGCGGCGGGCGTGATCGCCACCAGGCCGGCGACGGCACCGGAAGCAGCGCCCAGCATCGAGGCCTTGCCCTTGGACAGCGCCTCGCCGGCGATCCAGGACAGCGTGGCCGCGGCGGTGGCGAACAGCGTGTTGGCGAACGCGAGGGCGGCGGTGCCGTTGGCTTCCAGGTTGGAACCGGCGTTGAAGCCGAACCAGCCCACCCACAGCAGCGCGGCACCGACCATGGTCAGCGTCAGGCTGTGCGGCGCGAAGGCTTCCTTGCCGTAGCCGATGCGCTTGCCGAGCACGTAGGCGCCGACCAGGTCCGCCACGCCGGCGTTGATGTGCACCACGGTGCCGCCCGCGAAGTCAAGCGCGCCCTTGGCCCACAGCCAGCCCGCGGCGGCGGTGACCGTCTCGAGCGTCTTGGCGTCGGTGATCGCGTCCGGGCCGTCCCAGTACCAGACCATGTGCGCGATCGGCAGGTAGGCGAAGGTGAACCAGATCACCACGAACAGCAGCACCGCGGGGAAGCGGATGCGCTCGGCGAACGAGCCGACGATCAGCGCGCAGGTGATGGCCGCGAAGGTGGCCTGGAACGCCATGAAGGTCAGCTCCGGGATCACCACGCCCTTGCTGAAGGTGGCCGCCACCGAGTCGGGCGTGATGCCGGCCAGGAACAGCTTGCTGAACCCGCCGAAGAACGGGCTGCCGCCGGTGAACGCCACGCTGTAGCCGTAGATGGCCCACAGCACGAAGATGAGGCAGGCCACGACCATCACCTGCATCAGCACCGACAGCATGTTCTTGGCGCGCACCAGGCCGCCGTAGAAGAGGGCCAGGCCCGGCACGATCATCAGCAGCACGAGAAGCGTGCTCACCGTCATGAAGGCGGTGTCGCCCTTGTTGGGGACCGGCGTCGCGGCAGCCGGTGCCGGGGCCGCCATGGCCGTCGCGGCAGCCGGTGCTGCGGCGGCTGCAGGCGTTGCAGCCGCCGGCGTGGTGGAGGCGGCCGCGGGCGCGGCTGCTTCGGTGGTGGCGGGCGCCGACGGCGCCTGGGCCAGCACGGCCGCGGACCCGGTCAGCAGGCCCAGGCCGAGAGCCAGGGAGGCGAGAAGCTTTCTCATGGGAGTGTCTTTCTGCGGGTCAGGGGAATGGCTACAGGGCTTCCTTGCCGGTCTCGCCGGTGCGGATGCGCACGACCTGCTCGAGGTCGTAGACGAAGATCTTTCCGTCGCCGATCTTTCCGGTGCGGGCCGAGCCCTCGACGGCTTCGATGACGCGCTCGACCAGGTCCTCGGACACGGCCGCTTCGATCTTCACCTTGGGCAGGAAGTCGACGACGTACTCGGCGCCGCGATACAGCTCGGTGTGGCCCTTCTGGCGGCCGAAGCCCTTGACCTCGGTGACGGTGATGCCCTGCACGCCGATGCCGGAGAGCGCTTCGCGCACTTCGTCCAGCTTGAAGGGCTTGATGATGGCAGTGACGAGTTTCATGGCAGCTCCTTGAAGCAACTTCAGAAGTTCTTCTTGATGCCCAGCACCAGCGAGGTGCCGGCCAGGTTCTTGGTGCCCGTGCCGGGCAGCGTGTAGTCGAAGCCGAACTTGTGGGCCCAGTCGGTGGTGACGACCGCCGCGCTGGCGACCACGCCCGACCAGTCCTTGGCGAGCGTCAGCGATGCATCGTGGTAAGTGCCGAGGTTCTTGATCCGCTGGGCGCCCACGTGCGGCACCAGCGAGAAGCCGCTGCCCAGGTCGAACGTGGCGGACACGTCGAGGTAGCCGCTGCCCTTGCTGTTCGGGGTGCCGAACAGGTCGGTGGTGGCGTGCGAATACTTCACCGTGGTCGGCCCCGCGGTCAGCGCGCCATAGAGCTCGAACGTGTTCGCGTTGGTGCCGGTGATGTTCTTGTACGTGTTGCCCACGTACCAGTACTCGAGGCCGCCGACGTCGTACGAGAACGTGTCGTTGATGGCGCCCTTGTAGCCGCCGTAGACGTCCAGTTCGACCGGGCCCTTCGCATCGGCCACACCATTGGACGAGTCCTTGATCCAGCGGATGGTGGATGCCCAGGTGCCCAGGTAGAAGCCACTCTTGTGGGCGAAGTCGATGCCGCCCTGCAGCGCCGGCTTGCGGGCCGACTGCGAGATGCCGCGATAGCGGTACTCGGTGACGCCGCCGATGTTGTACGAGAGCGTGTAGTCCGGCTCGGGCGCCTTCGCCTGGGCCAGCACGGCGCCGGACAGGACGAGGGTGGACAGCAGCACGGTGGCCTTCAGCTTCATGGGGGTCTTCTCCGTCTTTCGTGAATGAATGTGAGTCCCGGACCCCTTTAAGCACGACCCATGCCATCCATCACCGCACGGTTCAGCACCCCTGCGCTCGCGCGTGCCGCACCGGCCCGGTGCGACGCGGAGCGCAAACCGTGCGGCCCGCGGCGCGGCGCACTCAATGGGGGAAAGGGGACACCATGAGCCTGTCTTTGGTGCGGAGCCGCGCGCTGGTCGGCCTGGCCGCAGAACGCGTGACGGTGGAGGTGCACCTCGCCAACGGGCTGCCGAGCTTCACGCTGGTCGGCCTCGCGGAGACGGAGGTCAAGGAGGCACGCGAGCGCGTGCGCGCGGCGCTTCTCACCTGCGGCCTCGACTTCCCGCACGACCGCCGCATCACCGTCAATCTCGCGCCGGCCGACCTGCCCAAGGACTCCGGCCGCTTCGACCTGCCGATCGCGCTGGGCATCCTCGCGGCCAGCGGGCAACTGGACCCCGAGCGCCTGGCCCGCTACGAATTCGCCGGCGAGCTGTCCCTCACGGGCGAGCTGCGGCCGGTGCGCGGCGCACTGGCCATGAGCCTCGCGCTCCAGGCAGCAGGTGACGGCGGCGAGCTCGTGCTGCCGCCGGGCAGCGCCGACGAGGCCGCGCTCGTGCCCGGCGCCGTGGTCTGGCGGGCACGGCACCTGATGGACGTGGTGGCACGACTGCAGCCGCGTGACGTCACGCCCGCGGCCGCTGATGGCTGGCAGCGCCTGCAGCCCGTCGCACCGGCCGTGCAGGCCGAGGTCGACGACCTGCGTGACGTGAAAGGACAGGCCGCGGCCAAGCGGGCGCTCGAGATCGCGGCGGCAGGCGGCCATGCCGTGCTGCTCGTCGGCCCGCCGGGGGCGGGCAAGTCGATGCTGGCGCGGCGCTTCGCCGGCCTGCTGCCGCCGATGGGCGTGCAGGAAGCGCTGGAAAGCGCGGCGGTCGCGAGCCTCGCGGGGCGCTTCGACCTGGCGCGCTGGGCCGTGCGGCCCACCTGCAGCCCGCACCATTCGGCCAGCGCCGTCGCCCTGGTCGGCGGAGGCTCGCCGCCCCGCCTGGAGCTCAGCGTAGTGGATGATAAATTTTGCGAAGTGCGAGATCAGGTTGGCCCAAGTCGATGGCAAGTTGCCAACGCGCCCAGGCGAACATCAGCGGGCCACCCCCGCCTTTCGAGCTCCAACTGGCAACCGTTGTGGGCGCCAGAGCTCTGGAAGCTGGCCGCGCGCCGGCGTCAACCGCGGGGATTGTGCTGAGCGTGAACGTGAGGCGTGCGGTTCCAGCTGGGAACCCAGTCCGTCGCGCTCAATACGACCTCGGTCGTTCTGCCCGAGGGGTCATCAGTTCGCGGGCGACGAAGCCGTCCAGGAGGCGGCGTTCACCGAAGCTCTTTCAGAGCTTGACGAGCGCTGGCAGCTCGCCGTATCCGTTCTTCCGGCTCTGAGTGATCTGCGGAGCCGGCTAGAAAAGACGAGTCACCGTCTTGGGTTCGCCTTCGTGCAAACGTTGCTCGACACTCGAAGCTTCGAACAAGCTCAAAGGCTCGCCGAGCACATGGAACAGGCTTTTTTGGAGCGCCATTTCGGAACGAACCCTAAGGTTGTCGCGTATGTACGGTTGCTGATTTCGATGGGTGGAGGAAAGACTGAGGGCGCAGTTCGACGCGCGCGGGCCGCGGCCGGCTGCCATCGGCCGTGTCATCAATGAAGTAGGCGCTGCACCTTGAGGGTGGCAGCGCCTAGGGAGCTTGCCCGGCGAGCCGTGCCGCCGGGCTACGTGCGTCAGTTGTACTCGTACACCGCCGACTTCAAGCTGCTGTCCGTCATCCGGTAGTTGAACTTCAGGGACCGGGTGGTTGTCGACGTGAATGCCGGCACGGTCGTATTGCTCAGGGTGATCGAGGTCGCTCCCGGCGGGATGGGGAGGCTCGGCCCAAAGCTGCCGGCGTTGTCAACCACCGCGGCGACGTTGTTCTGCTGCTGCGCCGCCGGGTTCTGCACCCAGTCCAGATGCAATGCGGTCTGCTGGCCGGCGTAAGGGCCGTTCGGGTCGAGGGCGGCCAGGGACTGCGGTCCAGCGAGTTCCACGGCAGGTTGACTAAGCTTGTGGCCGGAACCAAGTCACTGAGCAACGTCTTCGTCACCGTGTACAGCGGCGTCGTGGTGTTGGCGCCGTAGAACAGCTCCGCCGTGTATCGGGCGCCCTTGACGAATTTAGTGACGTCGAACGCATCGGCAGGCTGCGCCCACAGCATGTTGTTCGGGTTCCCCGCCAAGGTTGTGGCGTCGGTGCCGCTCACGCCCCTCGTATGCTGGATCCAGACCAATGGGCAATTGAACGTCGTACCGCCGTTGCCGCACAGGCTGCCCGTCGACAGGCTGCCCGTCTTGTTGTACAGGTCCATCGAGGCCTGGGCCGTGGCACCTGGCGCCGACGGCATCTTGAACACCAGGCCGCCGCTCGGAAGGCCAGGCCCCGTGACGCGGGCGAAGGTCAGAATGTTGCTGGTGGCGGGGTCCACGCTTCCCGGACCTTTGCCATTGACGTTGACCAAGAACCCCATCTGGAACGTGCTGGGACGCGCTGTATTCGCCGTGTTCATCTGCTCGAAGCGACGCGTGATCAACTGCACGCTGAGGTCGACAGGTTGCTGGTTGCCGACCAGCCACCATTCGGTCGGGCGCGCAGCGGTCGATGCGCCAGGGATCTTCTCCGCAACCGTGATCACGTTGCCCGGATTGCCAGACGCGTCGACGTAGCGGATGTTCAGGACAGCGCGGTCGTAGGCGTCCGGTGCGGGCGCGACCGCGGTGGCCGACTTCGGATAGAAGGCCATGATCTCCGGCACGCTAAAGGTCGCGCCGGTCATCTGGTCGTTGGTGAGGATGCCGTAGAACTGCTGGCCGGCCGAGTAGCCGTTGTGCAGGTAGTTGATGCCCGCGGCGTTGGTTGAGTCGGCCACAAAGTCCTGGCAGGCCGCGCCAACCTGGTCCACCTCAGGGCCGCCGTCGCTCTGCACGCGGGTCGCGATGTGCAGCGCGCGCTGCGCCGTGGGCAGGGCGAAGCACTCGGTGAACTTCGCAGCGGCGATCTGCGTGGCCTGCGACAGCGACGAGACCGACGGGTCCGGCGCCGAGACAGCGGTGCCTGCTGTGGTCGCGGTGGCGAGCGCGATGGGCGTCGGATTGTCGATGGTGGTCAGTGCGAGCTTGCCGCTGCCTGGATCGGTAACCACCTTGACAACGTCCAGCACCTGGTCGGCCGTGTTGCCCGTGCCCGCGGCTGTGGCGGCGGTGATCGACGTGGCGAACGGATCGTAGTTGGCCGGCGCATTGATGCTTGAGAGCACCGACGCGAGCTGCGCCACGACGTTGGCCGTGACTGCCTTCAATGCGGTCACATCCACGGTCTTGGCGTTGACGACGCTCATGGCATTGCCGTCGCCGGCAAGTTGCGCAACGATCGCGGTGGTCAGGGGCGTGGCGTTGACGGTCAGCGCGGCGCCCGCGGCGGGCGTCGAGGTCGCGATGCTCACCAGGGCCGGCGTGTTGCCGGTGGGGTCGGTCACGACGATGAAGAAGGGCGCTGCCGAACCAGACTTGAGCGTGCAGGAATAGCTTCCCAGGGCGCTCGTAGTGATAGTCGCCTCGGCACAGGGTGAATTGCCGCTGCTGTCGGTGATAGAAACGCGTGCATTGGGCACTGCGGCACCGGTGGCGGCGACCCCAACCAGCGTGGCAGCCGCCGGCGCGGGCGCGGGCCCAGGAGCGGGCGCGCTAGCCGGTGCATCCGCGACGGTAGTGCCTCCTCCGCCTCCTCCGCCACACGCGGCAAGCACCGCGGCGCTCGCAACGAGCACATTGATCCACGCAATTCGACGATCAGCCATAGAAAAAGAACTCCTCAGCAAGTGCAACCGAGCGTAACTAGGCCTTTGATTGACAGTGATCGTCCGGATGGCTTAGTCCAATTGGGTTACAGCGATATGAAAAGACCTGCCGGCGCTCGCCGCCGTTTTGACAGGCGCCGCGTTGCCACCTGCGAGAAGGAACGTCTCCGATTTGGCAATACGCTCAGGCACGAAGTCGCACGGCGAGAAGCTCGTGGGCCGCAGGCTTGTCGCGGCGCCGCGCGGGCTCTCCGCAAACCCAAAATACCTGGCGGCTCACGGCTCGCCTCGAGTAGTTGCCGAACTAAAGGACCACGACTGGTCATTCTTGGCGTCGAAGCGAACGCGCTACTTTCTGCCGAACGCTGTGTGTGCCAACTTTCTCAAGGCGCGTACGGTGCTTCCAGCCCTGCCGCCGCGTAGACGCCGGGGAAATGAACATGTGGCTTGTTTATCGGACTGCCACCTTTCCCCGCATGCCGCGCACATGCGGACTTCCTGGTTGCACCCATAGTATTGGCCCCCTCTGCCTAGGCGCGGCGGAGCGTTCAGTTAGGGACGTGCGCTTGACCGCTGGAGAGGCCAGGGATCCGTACTCTTGGCCCAGACCAGGCTCGCGGCCCATGGCTCACCTCTCGCCGCCTCAAATTGCGCGGCAGGTTATTTCAAGAGCATCTCGACGAGTTCACCGCTCTCTCGCTTGAGGAACATGCGGGACCGGCCACGTAGATGCACATAGGGCCCCAGCTCTTCGCGGGCAACATCTTTCCACGTCTGTTTGACCTGGTGAACGGCAGGGCACGCCAGTGCGCGGCAATCGCGGTCCCAACTTGCCTTCGCCTCAAGTTCATCGCGTGTTGGGAGCGGATTGAGAAGTCTCACTGCGGGACTATGGGCATTTGTCGCCCACTTGAGCTCGTCGCCGGTTTCTGCATTCAGACCGACAAGCAAACCCGGCAGGCAGTGTGCACTCACGCCTGTTCGCGTGGGGGTAAAGGGGTAGCGTTGGGCGCGGACGACTGCGCAGCCCGATCAATGCGAGATTTCAGAATGGCCTGCTCGCGCGCCGCATACAGCTGCCAGCCGAAGCCCTCCAACGCGCTGCGCAGCTCGTACGTGAACTTCTGGAATGGGACGTGGTGCAGCGGCGCCTGGCCCTTGTCGCGCAGGTCGTAATCGGTGGTGGCGAGAAGCTTCTGCAGTGCCTCAAATTGTGCCGGATGCTTCTGCTGCAGGGGCCAGTAATCTGGCCGGTGTTCGCGCGCCTCCGCAAGCACCTGCGCCAGCGCGCGCGCAGTCTGCTGCTCTACCACTGCGCTTGGCGCAGCCGGCAGGAGTTGATTCAGTCGCATGGTTTCCAGCAACTCGTACATAGCCAGCAGGTATTCTTGGGCGTTGCCTCGCTTCTTCGCGTCGCCGTACGCATGGATGAGACGGTGCAGGGCTTCGTGCCCTGCCATAGCTAGGATGTGGTCGATCATGGAAAGCTCCTCCGCCGAAGAGGATAGA
Organism: Ramlibacter sp. MMS24-I3-19; assembly: GCF_050320135.1. Classification (NCBI taxonomy): domain Bacteria; kingdom Pseudomonadati; phylum Pseudomonadota; class Betaproteobacteria; order Burkholderiales; family Comamonadaceae; genus Ramlibacter; species Ramlibacter sp. MMS24-I3-19. The sequence goes on from NZ_CP190017.1 coordinate 783,144, forward strand.
GGATGACCGGCGCCAATTCCGATCCGGCGGGAGCGTTCAGCAGGGAAAGTTTTTCCTGTGGCAGCACTGCCGCTGTTTGAGCAGCTGCCAGGCGTCGCGCACCAGCCCGCTTGCCAACGCCTAGAGCTGCGCACAGGTGGCCGCGACCTGATTAAGTACAGGTTGTCGCGCCGGTTGCGGTACTGACGTCGTCCGCTTCTGGCCGGAAGCAGTCATCTATGCAGGTCCGGCAGTGTTGGATGTCAATTGCGGGACTCGGGCAACACCCGCCAAATGATCGCGACGAGCTGTGGCTGCTTGCGATCTTTGTTGGCACAGCGGTCATTGGGATGATCCTGCGGCGCTGGCAATCACTTCGCCGACTATCGAAGATAGGCATTGGCGCCGGGCGGAGCGCGTTGCTCCTCACCCACTCGGCGCACTTCTAAAGCGCGAACCGCGCGCGAGCAACGGCCACACGGTTTCTTAACTCCGGTGGCCGTCCTCGGTGAGCCCCGCGTCAGTGCGGCTTCACGTTTGCGCCGCGGCTCGGCGTGCCCACCGGCCTGGCGACGATACTGGCGGGCTCGTCGCTGTCACCCGCCGCGACGTACCGCATTAGCAGTTCGGCCAAGCTTCCGGGCGAGGGCGAACCGAGGCCCGTGGTCGCATCCCAGCCGGGCCCGGCGGTGTAGCCGGTGACATCGATCGGGATGTCGGCCGCGTCGAACTCGACGGCCGAGTTGTTGCCCAAAGCGATGTCGTGGAACAGGCTGTTGTACAGCGCCGGCATACGGCCGATCTGGTACAGGCCGGCGTTGAGGAAGCCCAGCGGACGGCCGGCGCGCTCGTTGGCGATGGCCACCACCGCGGCCCATTGCGGCGCACCGGCGCTCGTGCCGCCGAAGCGGTACCAGCCGCCAGGCAGGACCGGGGATGTCCAGCCGGACCAGCACGCCGTGCAGCACCGCCGCGTTGTAAGCGACGTCGGGCACTGCGCGCTGCTTGAGGCCGCGGATCGACGCCTTCTGGTATTTCGGTGCGTCGAACACCGAGCTGTATCCGCCGCCCGTGGCGCCGGTCGCGGCGAACACCTCGCCGAAGTCGCCGTACTTGGGCCCTTCGTTCCACACGATCTCCGACTGCCACGTGCCCGGCGCCGGATTGGTGGCCGGGTCACAGCCGAGCGATGACAAGCAGAATGCGGCGGCGCGCAGTTCGGTGCCGCCGACCGCGGTGACGAGTGGGTCGTTCGCGGGGGAGGACACGGCCTTCTCCCAGCTGTTGCCGTCGCAGCTAGGCAGCGCGGCGCCCTGGTCGGCCGAGGAGGCCAGCAGCGTCATGTGCTTGCGGGTCGCCTGCGCGAAGACCTGGTGGTACGCGCGGTGCGTGGCCGCATCGACGCAGTTCTCGTTGGCACCGAAGCTCATGGAGATTACGTTGCCCAGGTTGTTATCGACCGCGTAGCGGATCGCGCTGAGCATGTCCGAGTCGGCGCTGGTCTTGGCGAGCACAAGGACGATCTTCGCGCCGGGCGCCATCGCGTGCGCCCATTCCACGTCCAGACTGATCTCCTCCGCCCAGCCGACCATCACTGGGTCGGCCGGGTCGAACGGCGTGAGCCCGTCGGGCGCCACCTGCGACAGCTGCACGGCCGGCAGGCCGTAGTAGCTGTCAAAGCTGTCCATTTGCGCGTGCAGGTTGGGATGCTGGAATGCATCGACGATCACGATGGTCTGGCCAGCTCCGTCATAGCCGCGTTCGATGAAGCCGTCCAGCTCGTAGGCCTTGCGCATCTGATACGGGTCGTAGCAGGAGCCCCGCGATAGGCCGACCTGGCAGGCGCGCAGCCCATACGCGGTCCCTGCGGTCGCACCAGCCACGCTGGCCAGCTCTTCCTGGGGCCCGAGGCGCAGTAACGGCCTCATGGTCGCCCCAGGCTCCCCGGCCGAGGCATGTTGGGACCACGCGAAGGCGAGTAAGACGGCAAACGGAATCAGCTGCCGCAAGCGGCGCAAGTACGTCATCGATGTCTCCCGGTGTGTGGTGCCGCGAATGGACGGCTTCTGGCACCGGCAGGGCGCGCGGTGCTGAGCCTCACGTTACAGCTGAGGCAGCTCCAACGTTCATCGGGTTTCTACGTGCCTCAGCTATTCGGCGGCACGGTTGTGCTGGATGTTCGCGTGGCAATCGCGCGATTGCTGGGAAGCCGAACAAGGCCGAGACACGTCTTGATGAAGCGGACGACGTTCACCGGCGATGAGGATTCGTTCGCTACGATTGTTCGAAGCCACCTTGGTAGCTGGTAGTTGTGAATGCGCCGGAAGATGGAGCCCCTTCAGTTTGCTGGCGCGCAGCCACGCGGCGACGAAACTCGCAGCCTGCGGTTAGCTGAAGTCCGCTCGTGGCCGGAAGCAGCCCTCCGGCCCACGCCCCCCCGCGCTTATAGGTGCTCGATCGGCACGTCTGATGCGCAGGCAATCGTCCCCGCACTCATGTGCATTGCCCATGCGCTTCGGCGCGCACGAAGCGGGTGAGCGCGCCCTCGCGAACTGCGATAGCTATGTCCTCGGCAGAGTAGATTTTGACCACGTTGTTCATGGTGAACCGCACCACATCGCCCAGCTTTAGGGCGGTGATGAAATGAGGCTCATTAGCTAGTCGACCGACGTAGCCTTCGGCATCCCGCCGCACGATCCTCACCCACATCCGCTCGTCGACAGGACAAATCCAGCCTTGATGGAAGACGAGCCTCACGGTCTGTCCAGGCTGGAGATTCGCTCGCTGTTCTGCTGGTGAGATCCAGAACGTGTCAGGTGCGTGGCGATGCATCTCCTCTACGTCCCGAAGGCCGTAGGCACAAAGAGAAAGTTCGCCGAGAGAGAGTTTCGTCTTGCCACGGGCCTGAATGTGGATCTGGGCTTGAGCGGTTTGGGGTTTGACTTGGGTTTGCGCTTTTGTGGTGGTCACGAGATGGTCCTTTGATATGGCAGCAGATATCTGCTATCCCGCTATAGCAAGAGGAAGTACGGCATCTCGCCCACGCGACGCGACGGTATACTGAAATGGCAGGGTGAACCGTCCTAGCGCGGTGCACGCCTAGAGGAACCAGGAGCGAATAAACGGCTCGGCTGGGTGCAGTGTGCGGCGGAAACGAGGTAGGGGACCGGCGAAGAGCGGCGCCACCGAAAAAGGGCGGCGCCACCGCGGAGCCATCAGGTCGTGGCCTTTCCGTTGCCGAAGCACCAACATGACTGCTCTTGGCCGGAAGCTGCCGTTCCGGGTACGCGATCATCAGTTCCTCGGATGAGCGCGGCGACGGCCATGAAATCCCTGCCGGGGTTCAGGGATGCCCAGAGGAGAAGGAAATCGGCCGAATCGTGTCCCCGGCTGCGAGGCTCACGACATCGCGGGCCAGCACCGTTTCCATGAGGATTTCCAGGATCCCGCACTCGGTCGGCCGCCCATCGCGACGCCGGACGCTGGCCGTCGTCTTCACCATTTCGCCCAGGCGGGCGCACGGTCGATCGAACTGCGGCCGCGGACCAGAGTCACTCGAGTTCGCTCGCGCGCAACCGCTTCTGGTCTCGCCGCGCCTCCACGGCGTTACGCAGGGGCTCTCCAGCACGCGCTCGGCATCGGCAAGTCCCTTCAGCATCACGACAGGCGTCGAGCTGTCCGTCGAGAAGATGGTCACATCACCGATGCCGACCATCCGGTCCAGGAATGTCTGCGAGAGGACAATTCTAGGCAGGCGCCGGGGCCGCACCAACCCCGTTCAGAACGCCCTGCGACGTGACGGGAGTGACGCTCCAGAGAAACGAGTCTTTCCGCGTCGCAGGCCCACTGCTCACTCGCGCTCACGCTATCCCCGTGCACACGGGGCGATTGCCTCAGGGAGGTCCTGCTCTCGTTTGCGAAGTCTTAAATGCAGCTCTGCAGCGACAACTCGCGGCTTGCGACCCGGATAGGCCTCCTGCGGCTCGGCCGGCTCTAGAACAACGCGCCCGCGAGCACGTTGATGGACAGGGCCAGCACGCTCGCGTTGAAGAAGAACGAGATGATGCAGTGCAAGGTGCCGATCGGACGCAAGGCGGATCCGTTAAAGGCGACGTCTGCGGTCTGTCCTGAAGTTCCGATGATGGCCGCGAAGTAAAAGAAATCCGCGTACATCGGATCCCGGGTACCGGGAAACTGGAGCGGGTCGGGACGTTCGTGGATGCGCTCGAGGTAGAAGTCGTGCGCATAGTGCAGCGCGAAGACTGCCTGCGTGAAGAGCCACGCAGTCAGCATCGTCAGGCCGGATAGTGCAAGGTGCGACGCACGAGCGAACCCGTGCATGTCCTTGGCCAGTGCCAACTGGGTCGCCACGGCGAACAGCACGGCTCCCACGCCGGTGATGACCGTGACCAAGATGAACTTGCGACCGGGCGAGAACTTGATCGCCCGCTTCTGGATGTCCGCCGCAGTGGTCTGGCGCGCGTCCAACCAGGTGAGCGCGAGGTATGAAACCGCGGCGAGGTTCCAGGCAAGCAAGCTAGCCGCAGCGCTTGAGAGTGGCAGGGCCGAGTGCGCCGAATAGAAGACGACAAGTCCGAAGATCACGCAGGCGAGCATCTTCGGACGTGCCCTCATCGCAGGCCACAGCTTGGCCTTGGGCGACGGCGGTGTGGACGCTGCGGGCTGGTGCATCGACCTGCCAGCATGCCCATGCTCGTGAGCGAGCAGCGTGCCGTTTTCGAGTGGGTCTGTGTAGGCTGGGTTCACTGCGCTGCTGATTCGAAGCTGACCTGGATGATGGGTCTGCCGCCAGCTTGGAACTGGTCCGGAACGCCGCGCCTGCTCAGTCCTCGGTACTGGTGAGCTCACATTGCGTCGCATCGTGGCGCCCTTCACAACACGGGTAGCGGCCTCTTCCGGCTTCCCGGAATCGCCCGATTGCTACCCCACACCCAGCACAACCGTGCCGCCGAATAGCTGGGGCACGTAGAAACCCGGTGAACATGAAACTGCCTCAGCTGTAACGTGAGGCTCAGCACCGCGCGCCCTGCCGGTGCCAGAAGCCGTCCATTCGCGGCACCACACACCGGGAGACATCGATGACGTTCTTAGGCCGCTTGCGGCAGCTGATTCCTTTTGCCCTCTCACTCGCCTTCGCCTGGTCCCCGCATGCCTCGGCCGGGCAGCCCGGGTCGGCCATGAAGCCGCTACTGAGGCTGGGGCCCCAGGAAGCGCTGGTCAGCGTGGCTGGCGCGTCCGCAGGACCTGCGTATGGGCTGCGAGCGTGCCAGGTCGGCCTGTCGCGGGGCTCCTGCTACGACCCGTACCAGATGCGCAAGGCCTACCAGCTGGACGGCTTCATCGCACGTGGCTACGACGGCGCTGGCCAGACCATCGTGATCGTCGATGCGTTCCAGCATCCCAACCTGCAGGCGCAGATGAACAACTTTGACAGCTACTACGGCCTGCCGCCCGTGCAGCTGTCGCAGGTGGCGCCCGACGGGCTTACGCCTTTCGATCCGGCCGACCCAGTGATGGTCGGCTGGGCGGAGGAGATCAGTCTGGACGTGGAATGGGCGCACGCGATGGCGCCCGGCGCGAAGATCGTCCTCGTGCTCGCGAAGACCAGCGCCGACTCGGACATTCTCAGCGCGATCCGCTACGCGGTCGACAACAACCTGGGCAATGTCATCTCCATGAGCTTCGGGGCGAACGAGAACTGCGTTGATGCCGCCACCCACCGCGCGTACCACCATGTCTTCGCGCAGGCGACCCGCCAGAACATGACGCTGCTGGCCTCCTCGGCCGACCAGGGCGCGGCGCTGCCCAGCTGCGACGGCAGCAGCTGGGAGAAGGCAGTGTCCTCACCCGCGAACGACCCGCTGGTCACCGCGGTCGGAGGCACCGAACTGCGCGCCGCTGGCTTCTGTTTGCCAGCGCTCGGCTGCGACCCGGCGACGAACCCGGCGCCGGGCACGTGGCAGTCAGAGATCGTCTGGAACGAAGGCCCAAAGTACGGTGACTTCGGCAATGTGTTCGCCGCGACCGGCGCCACGGGTGGCGGATACAGCTCGGTGTTCGACGCACCGAAGTACCAAAAGGCGTCGATGCGCGGCCTCAAGCAGCGCGCGGTGCCGGACGTCGCGTACAACGCGGCGGTGCTGCACGGCGTGCTGGTGCGGCTAGACATTCCCGGCCTGCCTGGCGGCTGGTACCGCTTCGGCGGCACAAGCGCCGGTGCGCCGCAATGGGCCGCGTTGGTCGCCATCGCCAACGAGCGCGCCGGCCGTCCGCTGGGTTTCCTCAACGCCGGCCTGTACGAGATCGGCCGTATGCCGGCGCTGTACAGCGGCCTGTTCCACGATATCGCTTTGGGCAACAACTCGGCCGTCGAATTCGACGCCGCCGGCAACCCGATCGATGTCACGGGCTACACCGCCGGCCCCGGCTGGGATGCGACCACGGGCCTCGGCTCGCCGTCGCCCGGAAGTTTGGCCGAACTGCTAATGCAGTACGTCGCGGCGGGCGACAGCGACGAGCCCGCCAGTATCGTCGCCAAGCCAGTAGGCACGTCGAACCGCGGCGCAAACGTGAAGCCGCACTGACGCGGTGCTCACCGAGGACGGCCACCGGAGTAGGCATCCGGAGGCCGTTGCTCTGCGCGTGGCTCGCGCTTCAGAAGCGTCGAGTGGGAGCACCGCTCAGGCCGACGCCGATGCTTATCTTCGATGAGCCACGGAATTCAGGGAATCCGAGGGTGGCGCAATCGTGATATGTCTGTACGCTTGCGAAGGCCGCGCGAGAGCGATCCTCTTGCGGCGGCTTGTTCAGCCCGGGCCATGCGCCCGGGCGTCCTTTTTTTGTTGGCCCGCTGCTGGCGTCCAATTTGGCGATTCCGCTTTAACCCAGCTGCAGCAGTGACTCGGTGGCACAAACGCAAGTTCGCACGAGCTGCAGCTGCGGGTCCTTGCGCCCCAAGCAAGCTGGTGGATGGCCTCGCATGAACGTCGCAGAGCTGGTTCAAAGTTATGGTTACCTGGCGGTCGCACTCGGGAGCTTCCTGGAACGCGAGTCGGGGTTGGCGGCGCGGCGGCGCATCGCGGGTGACTGCCCGTGGTTGTCGGCATTGCCACGCTGGGAGGGTTCCTAGGTGACCAGCCTGTACTTCCACTTGGGCGGGCGCTATGAATGGATCTTTGTCGTTTGGATCGCATTCGGAGCATCTGCCGGCGATGCGAGCGCAGCACGCGTGTGCGACATGTCGCACCAGTCTTGAACGGAGACGACCGCACGCCGTACTGCCTCGTCGCGCAGTGCACCTAGGCGTGATCTTGGCATGCGCCAATTGGCTCCGTTCTCTGTCACGCCAGCAGGCAACGCCTCTGGGACGGGAACGTCGGAGTCGGAAAATCCCGCAAGGCGCACCAGCGACTGGACCAACGTGCGGAGCTCCTCGGGCGACCGTGTTTCACGCGGCCGTGCGCTAGGAGATGGATCCGACGAGGAGCGCTGACTCACCACGCTCCGATTCTAGTTTACGTGGCGTTACATTCCTCGGACTCGGCGGGACTGCGGCGACCGCGGGCACACGGGACATTCGCACAATCCCCGGTGCTGGAAGACGGTGCTCAGAGCTACTTGCGCCGGCCCGGGCGCGCACCTACGACGCCGGCGCATACCTGGCCCGCCTAGCCGATGGAACCTGCCGCTGCGGGGCGCTGCGGAATCATCTTCACGCAGAGGACCATGAAGGCCAGCAGGACCACTGACGCGTACAGGCGACTGAGGTTCAATCCGCCTTGGGCGATTGGCTTATCCAGGAAGTCACCCAGGGTGGCGCCGAGAGGTCGCGTCAGGATGAACGCAACCCAGAACAGCAGGGTACGCGACACGCTCGTCCAGTAATAGAGTGCCGCAACGATCACGAGCCCGGCGCCGAAGATGAGCGCACCGTTCTCGTACCCGAGTCCAAGACCTCCTCGATCAGTTCCAGCCAGGAAGTCGCCCAAGGCCGTGCCCAGTGTCTGCGAGAACAGGATCGTGCACCAGTAGAACCACTCCACCCGCGGCTTGACGATGCTGCGGAACGAGACCGTTCCCTCGGACCTGTGCCAAACCGCCAGGCTGATCACGAGCAGCGAGGCAACCAGCGCCACGCCTCCTGGATACCCCAAGCCGACGGAGCGATCCGCAAGATCGGCAATCGTTGTACCCAAGGTCGTGGTACCCACGATCGTTGCCCAGTAGAGGGTGGGATGGAAGCGCGGCGACCGGACCTGTGCGGCGACGAGCGCAATGAACAGGACGGTGAAGATCAGCGTGCCCACGACATAGCCGAGATTCAGCGACATGGTCACCCAGTCGCCCCCCGTTTCACCGAGCGTCGTGGCTGCGATCTTGAGGATCCAGAAGCCTAATGTGATTTCCGGGACCTTGCTCACCGCATTGCGGAGCACGGAATGGGATTGGATCGAGTGTGAGAGGACGGGTACTTTGTTCATCTTGTCCTTTCGATCGGCGCGGGGCCGACCGGACCTCAAGGTACCGGCGCGATCTGAGACCCACCTGAGGGCGGCGTAGGAAAAGTGCTTCAGGTGTCGTGGTGCACGCGCTGCCTTGCATCAGCGCCTCTGCAGCCGTGCGGAGAGCGGCTGCGAAGCGACGCAGGCTAGGCCTGCGCAACCTGCTGCCGGTACTCGAAGCGCAAGCCTTGTCCGCCGGGCCGTGGCCGCAGCTCCGCATGCCCGCCGAGCCGTTTCGCAACCGCGGCCACGATGGCCAAGCCCAGCCCGCTGCCTGGCTCCTCGGCGCCTGGAACACGGTAGAACGGTTCGAAGGCGCGAGCACGGTGCGGCTCGGGAATACCGACGCCTTCATCTTCCACTGCCAGCACCGCCTCGTCACCTTCCCGGTAAACGGAAACGGTCACTTGCGTGCCGGGCGGGCTGTACTTCACGGCGTTCTCCACGACGTTGCGCAGCAAGGTGACGAGGTCGATTGACGTACCGGTCACGTGCAGTTGGGAGTCTGCACGATCCATCCCCAGGTCGATCTCCCTCTCCTGCGCGGCAGGAACACATTGCGCCAGCACCTCGCGCGCGACGTCGCTCAGGCGAACTGGCTGCCCCTCACGACTTCCAGCTTCTGACCTCGCCATCGCAAGCAACTGTTCCAAGAGGTGCTGCATTCGGTGAATTCCATGCTGGAGTTGCCCCAGACGCGAAATCGCTTCCTCGCCGATCGAGACGCGCTCTAGGTTGGCGGCTTGCAGCTGCAGGGCGGCCATGGGCGAGCGCAATTCGTGAGCGGCGTTCGCGACGAACCGTCTTTGCTGCTCAAGTGCCTGCGTCAACTCCTGCAGCAAGCGGCGGATCGACTGCACGAAAGGTTCGATCTCCAGCGGAACCTGCAGGTCTGGCAGTTGAGCCGCCAACGCGACCGCGCTGGAGTCCACGTGGCGCCCGAGGGAAGCCACGGGCGCAAGGGTGCGCCGGACCACCTCGCGCACGACGAGGCCGAGCACGGGGACCAGCAGCAGCAGAGGGATGAGCGTGCGCAATGCACTGTGCCGCGCGATCTCATCGCGCGCCTCGGTCCATTGAGCGATCCCGACGCGCTGGTCCGGACTGACCTGCCGCACCAGTACGCGCCAGCTGCGCTCCTGCCAGCGCACGGTGTGCATCCCGTCTGGCAAGGCGGCCAGAACAGACGCGATCCCACTCCCCCCGGCGGGTGCAGCCCGGAGAGGAACCACGAGCGTCTCGTTCTCTGGCTCGGATCCGGGCAGCTTCGCGGGTTGGTCGGGAAGGGCCATCTGGCCGTTCGCGATCAAGGCGGCGGTGTCCACCAAGGCGCCATCGAGGATCTCGTTGGCGTCACGCAGTGCCCAGGTGAAAGAGAACAGCGCGGCGGCGGATCCGGTCAGCAGGATCGCGGCAACGAGGCCAAGCGTCAGGCGCCACTGCAGGGAATGTCGTGCGACCGGCCTCACGAACGCGCATCCACCATGTAGCCGACGCCCCGCACCGTGCGGATGACCTCGTTGCCAAGCTTCCGCCGGAGACCGTACACGAGCACTTCCACCGTGTTGCTGTCCGCGGCCTGGTTCCAGCCGTAGATGCGCTCCTCCAAGTCCGACTTCGACAGGATCGCCCCTGGCCGGCGTGCCAGCGCCTCGACCAGCGCGAACTCACGGCCGGAGAGGCGGCATCTCGCGCCGCGGAACTCCGCCTCGCGCGAGGACGGATCGACGCTGAGATCTCCAGCGACGAGGACCGGCGAGCCCGAGCCGCCCTTTCGGCGCACGACGGCGCGCATGCGTGCCAGAAGTTCCTTCAGCTCGAAAGGCTTGACCAGGTAGTCGTCGGCTCCCAGGTCCAGCACGTCGACCCGGGTGTCGATCTGGTGCCTCGCGGTGATCACCAGCACCGGCAGTTCCTCGTTGCTGCGGCGCAGAGCGCGGAGCACCTCGGTGCCGTCGATGCCCGTCAGGCCCAGATCCAGCAACATCATGTCGTATCGGGCGCCGCGCACCGCGGCGAGCCCTTGCTCGCCAGCACGCACCCAGTCAACGGCGTGCGCGGAGTCCACCAGGCCCTGGGCGATGGCTTGGCCGATCATGGGATCGTCTTCGACGAGCAGGACGCGCACGGACGGATTCCTCTGGCTTGCTGCCGCAACTTACCGGAGGAACCTGACGCCTGGATGAGGACTCGTCTGGCCGCCATCACGGCTCGCCACGCTTCGCAGCAGAGGTTCTCAGGTTGTTCTCAGGAGCGGCCCGCATGATCCTTGGACCCGCGGCCATCCGGGCCGCCTGTTCACGGAGTTCCAGATGTTCAAGCCTGTCCTCTCTGTTCTGGCGCTGGCCGGCGCCGTCTGCTTCACCCACGCGATTGCTGCGGAGCCATCACAGGCGCAGCTGCAGGCCCAGGCGAAGATCTCGCAGGAACAGGCCACCGCGACGGCCCTGAGCCGCGTCCCGAACGGCAAGGTCCAGAGCGTCGAGCTGGAACGCGAGCACGGCAAACTGGTCTGGTCCTTCGACATTGCCCAAGAGGGCAGGAGCGGCGTGAGTGAGATCCAGGTTGACGCCCGCAACGGCAAGATCGTCTCGCAGAAGCAGGAAAGCGCTTCGGAGGAGGCTTCTGAAGCCAGCAAGGAAGCCCAGGAGAAGTGATGGAAGCCATCCGTCCCGGCACGCTGCCTGGGTTCCTCTGGAACAAGGTGCCAGCCATCACCCTGAGCTTCTGGGTGATCAAGCTGCTGTCCACCACGGTGGGCGAGACGGGGGCCGACTACCTTGCTGTGCACGTCGGCCTGGGCGCAGGCCGAACTACAGCATTGATGACGGTGTTGCTGATTGCCGCGCTGGTGTTCCAGGTCAGTCGCAGCCGCTACGTGCCCTGGATCTACTGGCTGACCGTGGTTCTCCTGAGCATCGTCGGCACGCAGATCACAGACATCCTGACCGACACGCTGAGCGTGAGTCTCTATGCAAGCACTGCGGCGTTCAGCGTGCTGCTGGCCGCGTGGTTCTGGATCTGGCATCGCTCGGAAGGAACGCTTTCGATCGACGCGATCGATACGCGCTCGCGCGAACTGTTCTACTGGGGAGCCATTCTCGTGACCTTCGCGCTGGGTACGGCCGCCGGCGACCTCGCCACCGAGGCGCTGGGGCTGGGATTTCGCATCGGCCTGCTTGTCTTCGGCGGGCTCATTGCAGTGATCGCAGTGGCTTGGCGCGCTGGCATGAATGCGGTGCTGGCATTCTGGCTCGCGTATATCCTCACGCGCCCACTCGGCGCATCGCTCGGCGACTTCCTCGCGCAGGCACGCGAATACGGTGGCCTCGGCCTGGGTACCGTTGTCACGAGCGCCGTCTTCCTGGCGGTGATCGCCGCCCTCGTTTTCATCATCAGCCTGCCGCCTCGGCGTATCGCATCCTGAGCGCCTCGGTCCGAAGGGCCAAATTCACAAAGGACGAACCATGAAGAAGTCTCAGGCCACTGGCATCACCGGGGCAGTTTTCGGCCTGCTGCTGGCGGTAGGCCAGGTCGCACCCGCCGTGTCTCCCATGGCGACGGCGCACGCCGCGCAGGGCAAGGCCTCGCGCCTGGGGGATCTCTCGAACTTCCGCAAGATTGCCCAGGACACTTCGAACCTGGTCGACAAGGGCGCACTGCCCGCTGCGAAAGCCCGCATCAAGGATCTGGAAGCGGCATGGGACGAGGCGGAGGCCGGCCTGAAGCCCCGGGCCGCAAGCGACTGGCACGTGCTGGACAAGGCGATCGACCGCGCACTGGAGGCGCTGCGCGCCAGCCATCCCGATGCAGCCGCTTGCAAAGGAGCCATGGCCGACCTGCTCGCCGCGTTCGACTCGGCGGCCGGATTGCGCTGAAGGCCTTCGGCTTCACGCTGCACAGATGGACGAGCTACTCCTCTTCGATCGGCTCAACGCGACGCACGCTACTCCTCATTGGGAGATCGCCGCTGCCATGGTCATCGCGCAATGGGTGATCTGGGCCATTCCGGTCGCCCTTGTCTGGGCGTGGCTGCGGGGCCGCGAGGAGCAGCGCCGCGCGCTCCTCGAGATGTTGCTTGCAGCCTTGCTCGCACTGGGTGTTGCGCAAATCGTCACCCATGTCTGGCCCCATCCGCGACCGTTCATGGCCCACGCGGGCACGCAGTTCCTCGCGCACGTCGCCGATCCTGGCATGCCGAGCGACCACGTGACTGTGTTCTGGTCGCTCGCCTGTGCGGCGGCGATCTCTGCTCGGTTCGCAAGGTGGAGCCTTCCCCTGTTTGCCCTCGGCCTGCTTGTGGGCTGGAGCCGCGTGTTTCTTGGGGTGCATTTTCCGTACGACATTGCAGCGGCCCTGCCCGTGGCCTTTCTCGGCGCCGCCCTGGCGCGCTCAGCCAGGTCACCTATGGCGCGCGCGTACACGACGGCCCTCGATGCATGGAGTCATCTGGAACACCTGGTGCGGGGCAGGCCCGCATCCACATCCAGTTCCCATGACGGCGACGAATGACACTGCTGCTCCCGTGCACAGGTCAAATAAACTCGGCCGGCAGGGCTGCCTGTCCCCCGTGACGACCAGCGGTGGCGAAGCCGCCGCAGTGGAGACGAGCATGCGGATCTTCATTCGCGCACTTTCGGCTGCCGCCGTGGCGGCGTCCCTCTCCTGCAACGCTTGGGGTGCCGGTGGCCCTCTTGGAATCGACCACCGCCTCCCGCTGGATGAGAACGGAATATGGGCGCGCTCCAACCAGCTCGCCGTGCAGAACATCTCCGCCGTCACGGTGCTGGGTGGCGCGCTGTGGGAGGGCAACGAGACGCGACTCGGAAGGACGTTCTGGAAGGCGAGCGAGGCCATGCTTATCGCCGATGTCGCGGACGCGGGACTCAAGAGGGTGTTCCGCAGGCCGCGGCCACGTGAGCTCGACGATCCGAACCAATGGTTCCGTTCGGGCGGCAGCTACCGCAGCTTTCCGAGTGGGGAGGTCACCCACATCAGTGCCATCGTCACCCCGTTCATTGCGGAGTACGGCCGCGATCACCCGGCCGTGTGGGGGCTGGCGGCGCTGCCGCTCTATGTCGGTGCGGCGCGCCTCAAGAGTCAGGCTCACTGGCAGACCGATGTCCTCGCGGGCGCGGCCCTGGGCGCGGGGATCGGGTACTACAAGTTCACGCGGGATTCGGCATGGACCGCCACCGCTCTGCCCCGGGGCCTGACGGTCGGCTTCCACAAGCAGTTCTGAGGTCAGTCCAAGGTCTGGTGAAGCAATGGCTGCTTCCGGCCAGGACCGGACCCGCGCTTCGGGTGACCTAACTTGCAGAATCCGTAGATGTTCTTTGGCATCTACTGGCTGACCATAAGCCTTCTTGGGTGATTGATTGCTGGGCACGCGTGGTTGTACTTACAGTCATCGCGCGTCGGCCGGCATGAATCGGATCCGATGACGAGTGAGAGCTCCTGCGGAGGATCGATGAACCCACTTATGGAAGTGAAGTGCCCACGCTGCGGCCGCGTACACATGCGAGTCTCGCGCGCACATGCGAACGAAATCATCGCGAGCACAAACGCGCGCCGCTCTGCTGATGACACACCCGCGAGATACGAGGAATACCTCTTCTGCTTCGGGTGCCGAGCGCCCGCCTCGACGTTCGTTCCCGCCGGGCCAGATGACGCACCCATTGGTGTGACGCTAACCTGCGTGGTGTGTGACCCTAGATGTTCGGGGAGAATCCCCAGCCCCGATCGTTGGACTATCGCCGCGTCCGCTTACGGCTGCTTCTGGCGGCGGATTCAACCGATCGACGCAACACATTCGTCGAACATCTCAGCTGGCGTCCTGAAGCCCAGAGTCTTCCTCGGGCGCTCGTTCAATTTCCGCGCGATCGCATCCAGGCTGGCCTGCGAGTAGCTTGAGATGTCCAGGCCCTTCGGCAAGTACTGCCTGAGCAGGCCATTGGTGTTCTCGTTGGATCCGCGCTGCCACGGGCTCTGAGGATCACAGAAGTAAACCTGGATGTCTGTGGCTAGCGTGAAGCGCTTGTGGGCCGCCAGCTCCTTGCCGCGGTCCCATGTGAGTGACTTGTAGAGCTCCTGCGGCAGCTTGCGAGCATGGCGCACGAGCGCATCGACGACTGTCTTTGTGTCCTTGCCTGCCACCTTCACCAGCATCACGTAGCGCGTCTGGCGCTCCACCAGCGTTGCAATCTGGCTGTTGCCGCTGCCGAAGAACAGATCGCCTTCCCAGTGGCCCGGAACCGCTCGATCTTCTACGGACGCAGGACGTTCGCTGATGGAGACCGCATCAGAGATCTGGCCGTGCACCTCGGTCTTCTGCGTGTGGTGGCGTGAGCGGCGCATCCCGCGCGTTCGCCTCAGGTGCTCGAGAAGCTCCTTCTTCAGGGCACCTCGTGCCTGAATGAAGAGGCTCCGGTAAATGGCTTCGTGTGACACCTGCAGGCTCTCGTCGCCTGGGTAAGTATGCTTTAGCCAGCCTGCGACCTGCTCGGGCGACCATTGGCTCTGGAGCTTGTGCGTCACCAGGCGGGCCAACGTAGCACTCTGAGCGAGCTTGCATTGCTTGGGACGGTGAGCCCGCTGCCAGGCCGCTTGGTCGGCCTGAGCTGCTCGATAACAGGCGGCGCCGCCGTTGCGCGCGATCTCCCGACTAATGGTCGATGGAGCACGTGCGAGCCGGGTGGCCACAGCACGGATCGATTCGCCTGCGACCAGTGCACGAGAGATTTCCTCTCGCTCAGCGAGGGTCAGTGCCAGTTTGGAGCGGCGGCGTTCAGGAGGTCGAAACCCACCTGATTC
Organism: Ramlibacter sp. MMS24-I3-19; assembly: GCF_050320135.1. Classification (NCBI taxonomy): domain Bacteria; kingdom Pseudomonadati; phylum Pseudomonadota; class Betaproteobacteria; order Burkholderiales; family Comamonadaceae; genus Ramlibacter; species Ramlibacter sp. MMS24-I3-19. The sequence goes on from NZ_CP190017.1 coordinate 798,458, forward strand.
GGCGAGGACCTGCCGGATCGAGGTGTGTGGGCGATCGAACAAGCGAGCGATCTGGTGAAGGGTCTCTCCCTTCTTCCAACGCTCCCACATCAAGGCCTTCTGAGTTTCCGTGTACTTGGTTCTCGGTCTTCTTCTCCGCATCCACACTCCTTCTGCTTACGCAGAGTAGCGTGTTGCATTGACCGGTTGAATCCGCCGCCGCAAGCAGACGCCGGACGACAATCGGTGCTCCATGAAGCCCCGCTCGTCGATCGGCGGCCTGGTCTACTCCACAGACTCGGGCCGCATGTGTCCCGGTTGCCGCAAGGCCATCTCGCTCTGCGCGTGCTCGACATCCGCGCCCGCGTCCGCAGTTTCCGACGGCATCGTCCGGATCTCCCGGGAGACCAAGGGACGCGGCGGGAAGGTGGTCACTGTCGTGCGAGGCCTGGAAATGGATTCCGCCTCCCTTGATTAGACGTCCAAGCAGCACAAGGCGGCGTGCGGCTCCGGGCGCCGTGAAAGATGGCGTCGTGGAAGTCCAGGGAGACCACTGTGACAAGGTCTTGGCCTTGCTCGCGGGTCAGGGCTTCAAGGTCAAGCGGACGGCGGCTAGTTGGCTGTTCCGCCGATCTCTCCACGCCAGGTTGCACGGCTGGCAACGGCTGCCGCATGCGCGCGGTGGTTCGCCAGACAGCGACCGTCCGCTGGTCGATGTTCAGGGAGTAGTCAGAATGGTTACGGACGAGCCATTTCAGGTTAATAAACACGGGGTCGGGCCGAAGTAGACATGGTGCTCGTGATGTGCCACTCGCCACATCCTCCAGGCACCGGTACCGACGGCTGGCAACACCCTAGCCGTTCGCTGCCACGTCAACCCATTCCTTTATGAAGAACCTTCGCATTTCCACGCGCCTGCAACTCGGCTTCGGCTTGCTGTCACTCCTGATCGTCTGCATCGCCAGCGTCACGCTTCTCAAACTCCGCAGCGTCGAGAGCGCTTTCGACCAGGTGGTCAACAAGGAATACTCGACCATCGCCAGTCTGACCACGGTCAAGGACAACCTGAACGTGATCGCGCGCAAATTGCGCAATATGCTGCTCCTGCCCGCATCCGACGCCAACAAGGAGATGGCGCAGATCGCCGACGTGAGCAAGGGCAACGGCGCCTTGCTCCACGAGCTGGAAAACGCGATCGATCCGCGGGCCCGCCAACGCTATGTCGCGGTGGAGGAAGTTCGCTCCCGCTTCAACAAGGAGCAGGAGCACTTCTTCGCATTGTTCAAGGACGGCAAAGACGAAGAGGCCAAGGTGATGCTGGTGGCGAATCTGCGCCCGACGCAGCTGGATTATCTGAAGCTGCTTGACGAGCTCATTGGCCAGCAGCAGGACGCCATGCGCGCGGACGCTCGCAAGTCGATGGACGCCATCGCCTCCGTGCGCACCGTGGTATGGACGCTGGGATCGATGTCGCTGGTGGCCGCGCTGCTGATGGCCGCCTGGATCATCCGCTCGGTCACGCACCCCCTGAACCAGGCGGTGGCCATGTCGCGCGCTGTTGCCGCCGGCGACCTGACACTGGCGATTCGGGCCGACGGCAGCAACGAGATGGCACAGCTGCTTGCCGCGCTGGGCGACATGCAGGGCAGCCTGGCGCGCGTGGTGCTCGAGGTACGCGAGAACGCAGACTCGGTGGCCACCGCCTCCGGCCAGATTTCGCAAGGCAACAACGACCTGTCGGGCCGCACCGAGCGGCAGGCCAGCGCGCTGCAGCAGACCGCCGCGTCGATGAAGCAGCTGGCCGCGACGGTGCATCAGAACGCGCACAACGCGCAGCAGGGCAACCAGCTCGCCCAGACCGCCTCCACCGTGGCCCTGCGCGGCGGCGAGGTGGTGGGCCGGGTCGTCGAGACCATGAAGGGCATCAACGACAGCAGCCGCAAGATCGCCGACATCATCTCGGTGATCGACGGCATCGCCTTCCAGACCAACATCCTGGCGCTCAATGCGGCGGTGGAAGCCGCGCGCGCCGGCGAACAGGGCCGCGGCTTTGCGGTCGTGGCCAGCGAAGTGCGCAGCCTGGCCCAGCGCAGCGCAGACGCCGCCAAGGAGATCAAGTCGCTGATCACCACCAGCGTGGAGCGCGTCGAACATGGCAGCGCCCTCGTCGACCAGGCCGGCACCACCATGGACGAGGTCGTCAGGGCGATCAGCGGCGTGACGGAACTCATGGGCGAGATCAGCGCCGCCAGCCGCGAACAGAGCCAGGGCGTGGCCCAGGTCGGCGCGGCCGTCGACCAGATGGACCAGGCTACGCAGCAGAACGCCGCGCTGGTCGAGGAAAGTGCCGCCGCCGCCGACAGTCTGAAGTCGCAGGCGCAGCATCTGGTGGGCGCCGTCGCGGTGTTCAAGCTGGCCGGCCACGAGGCGTCGAACAGCCCGTTGGCATTGACCACGTCCGTGGTGCCGGACCGCTTGGTGCGCCCGCTTGAGCCTGTACGAGCCAAGTGGCCGACGACGGCCCTGGCAGCGGCGACTGTCCGGACGGGCACGGACGACGACTGGCAGAGCTTCTGAGCCACTGCGGCTTCGGGGAAGCCAGGACATGCAGGTCTTCCCTCTGTCCTGAACCAGTCCTGCTGGGCGGATTCGGCCGATGATTTCCCTGCGCCAAGGTATATCGGGCTTCGGGAGATGCCCTTCTGGTGAGCGTCATCGAGGCGGCCCCGAGTAGAAAGGGCACCGGCGATGGCACACGGCCGCTTCCGGCCAGGAACTGACGTCACGGCCTGAGGACACGCCCTGTGACAATGCCCGAGAGAAGCGGGTCTGAAAGCCGGAAGAAGCGTCGGCGAGGGCATTGGCACCCTCTCGCGGTCACCATCAACTCGATCGCGCGTAGGTCCGACAGGCTGCAGCGGGAACCGTCGCCGATCTCCGCACAGATCTCCGGCCCACAGCTTCGTGCGACGCTTGTCCTAGGTTGAGCGCTCGATTGTGGCGAGCAAACGCAGCGTCACCCGTGCGATAGGAGCAGAAGACCGTCGGTGCATTCGCGGGTTTAGAGCATGTCGCACCAACTTTGGACCTTCGTGACTGCGCTGCGGATTGCCTCATCCCTTAGTGAGGCGCTCACCGGTCGTGGCAGACGCCAGTTCGAGCCATTCTCGGTGACTCCGAAGCGGCAAGTGAAGGCTTGAATACCCCGGACATAGAGAAGCGCCTGGATCGACTCACGCAGATCACCGGATGACGAGTTTCACAGAGGGACCAGGCGAGCGAGCCGGACTAATTCAATCGGTTTGCCGGCGCGTCGGCCTCCATTCCTAGACACTGCTACAGATCGGCTGACCGGTGACTGATTCCCGGCTGCATTGACGTGCCGGACCGACGCAACTGAGAAGGACGTACTGCGAGTGTTGCCAGGCAGGCCAGTGACAGAAAGATTCAGTTCACCTGCTGATCAGGCAAATGAAGAATCGACCGTATCGATGAGGAGATATTTCGTGCGGCTGATTCAATCACTCTTGTTCGTTGCCATCGCAGGATCGTTAGCCACCGCTTCTGCCCAGACTCCCGAGCCGGTGCGCCTGGGGATCATCTTTCCTCTAACCGGTGGTTCGGCCGACATGGGCAACAGCGCGCTTGTCGGCGCGCAGGTCGCCGTCGAGGAAATCAACCAGGTCGGAGGGTACCTGGGGAGGCCTCTGGAGCTTGTCGTTCGCGATGACCGGGCGGACAACGACACCGGGCTGAAGCACACCCAGGAACTGGTGAACAAGGTTCACGTGACCGCGACGATCGGCTTTTGCAACACCGGCGTGGCGATGAGATCGCTGGATGTGTTCCAGAACGCCAAGCAGATCCTGATCGTCCCCTGCGCCACAGGAACTGTCCTGACCCACAAGTACCCTGCTGCCCAAAGCTTCATCTACCGGACCTCCCCACCGGACTCCCTGCAGACCACGTTCCTGGCCAACGAGATCAAGAAGCGCGGATTGAAACGCGTCGGGCTGCTGGTCGACCGAACTGGATATGGCGATACAGGCTTGCAGGATCTGCAGAGCGCGCTGGCCAAGGTGTCGGTCGACGTGGTGAAGGTGATCCGGTTCAACATCGGCGTGAAGTCGCTCGAGAGCGAGCTGCAGGAACTCAAGCAGGCCGGTGCTGATTCGGTGATCGGGTGGACCGTCGGCCCTGAGCAGGGTGTTCTGTCCGCCAGCCGCGCCGCCATCGGCTGGAAGGTCCCCCAGTTTGGCCCCTGGGGTTTGGGCAACGCCTCGGCCTACCAGACCTCGCAGGGCCGAGTCGAGGGCACGTTGATGGTCCAGACTATCCTGCCAAATATCTATCTCGAGAGGAACAGCACGTTCCTGAGACACTATTCCAAGTTCGGCAAGGAAACTCCGATCGGTTCGATGATGTCCGCCGCGCAGACGTACGACAGCGTGTACCTGCTGCTGTACGCCATGTTCCACGCGAACGGCGATCTCTCAGGTCCGGCGCTCAAGCGCGCACTCGAAGACCAGAGAGAGGTCTATCGGGGCGTGGTCTCCACCTATGACAGACCCTTCAGCGGGCAGGACCACGATGCCATCTCGGCCAACATGCTCTGGCTGGGAACCTGGCGCAACGGAGATCGGGCCTACTTCTACAAGGAGGACGAGCACCTTGCGACGATGATCCGTCGCAAGGAAAGCGGCAAGTAGATCGGCTGGACGGCCTTGTTCTGCGGGCCAGGCACATGGCTCACTGGCAACTCCCGAGGCTGGCACGCCAGATGCTTGATGTGCCTGCCCTGAACTCAAAGCAAAAAACTTGACGACATGAAATTCAAATTGCTCGCGGCTTCCGTGCCCGCGCTCCTTGTCCACGGCATCGCCTCGGCTGCAGCCTTCAAGGTGGACGAAGCGTCCATCGCCGCTATCGAAGAGGCGTTGCAGAACAGGCAGGTCACCTGCGTGCAGGTGGTCGACCAGTACCTGGCCCGCGTCCGTGCCTATGACCAGCAGGGCCCTGCGCTCAACGCGGTCATCACGCTCAATCCCCAGGCCCGCGACATCGCCGCGCAGATGGATGCCGAGTTCAGGAAGACCGGCAGGCTGTCTGGCCCGCTGCACTGCATCCCCTTTGCCGTCAAGGACAACTACAACACCACCGACCTGGCCACCTCGGGCGGCAATATCCTCCTGAAGGACAGCACGCCGAAGGTCGAAAGCACCGCCACCGCGCGCATCCGCAACGCCGGTGGCATCGTGCTGATGAAGACGAACCTCCACGAATTCGCGCTGTCCGGCACGACGGTGAGCTCGCTGGCGGGCCAGACCAAGAACCCTTACGACCTCACGCGCACCCCGGGCGGCTCCAGCGGCGGCACCGGCGCCGCAGTTGCCTCCAACATGGCCGCGGTGGGCCTGGGCTCCGACACCGTCAACTCCATCCGGTCCCCGTCCTCGGCCAACAGCCTCGTGGGCTTTCGCACCACCAAGGGCCTGGTCAGCCGCGCCGGCGTGATGCCCGTCTCGAGCACCCAGGACGTCGTGGGCCCGCTCGGCCGCTCGGTCGCGGACGTGGCCGCGGTGCTGGACGTCGTGGCCGGGGGCTATGACGCGGCGGACCCGGCAACGGCTGCCGCTTACGGCAAGCCCGCGCCCAAGTTCGTCGCCAGCCTGGACCGCAACGGCCTCAAGGGCGCGCGCGTCGGCGTGCTCAAGGGCTTCTTCGGCACGCAGCCGATCCACCAGGAGGTCAACGCGGCGATGGCCAATGGCATCGAGGCCATGAAGCAGGCGGGTGCCACCATCGTGGAAATCGCCGATCCGTTTTTCGATGCCGATGCCATCGGCCGCGACATGGACGTGCAGAAGTACGAATTCAAGCCGCTGTTCAACGAATACCTCAAGTCGCTGGGCGATCAGGCACCCGTCGCCGATGTCCACGCCCTGATTGCTTCGGGCAAGTACCACCAGCCCACGCTCGGCAAGTTCCTCGCCAGCACCGACGCCTTCGCCTCGGGCATGACAGAGCCCGACTACCTCGCCCGCCAGGTGAAGATCGACGCGCTGCGCACCCGGCTGCTGGCCGCGATGGCCGAAAAGAAGGTCGACTTCGTGGTGTACCCGATGCAGCGCCGGCTGGTCGTTCCGATCACCGAGCTGAACCAGGCAGACCGCAACGGCATTCTGGCCGGAGTGACGGGTTTTCCCGCCATCGACGTGCCCGTCGGCTTCTCCGCGGCAAACGAGACGGCGCCCATCGGCGTGCCCATTGGCATGGACATCCTGGGCCGCCCGTTCGAGGACGAGCAGGTCATCAGAGTCGCCTATGCATTCGAGCAGGCGTTCCACGCCCGCAAGGTGCCCCCAAGCGTGCCGCCTTTGAAGTAAGCCGACCCGTGCACCGAATGACGCCCCGCCACGCAGGGCGTTCTTTGCAGGAGAGCAGGCGTGCAACAAAACTGAGCCTCAACACCTAGCCGCAGTGGTTCGAATGCACAGCGTTTGTGGACAAGCTCACTGCACCGCTGACCCCACCAGACCAGTCGAGTGTGGCGATCAATCCCCGATCTGAACAAGGCACGACTGCTCCTGGCCGAAAGCCGCCCTAGTGTTGATCTGGCGCAGGTCGTACCGGGAGGCCGAGCATCTCCTCCTGCACTGCCGCGAGCGACCCCCAGTCTTCAGGGATTCGATCATGTAGTCTAGAGAGATGCCACGCTTCAGGATAGTGGCGCAGCAGGCGGCTAGCTTCGTCTCGTACTTGGGTTGGCAGCTCCGGCCACGCATCTTGTGAAAGCAGCCTGGCAAGAAACTCCCTTGTTTGCAAAGTCGACCGAGTACGTTGGTGGGGTGTGGTCAATTCAACTCTCCTGTTTTCCCGGAAGCTGCGGTTCGGCGGACCCCCTGCTGCCGACAAGTCATTGCGTTCGCCTTGATCGCGCCCTTCAAGTGAATCTTGCCGCCAGCTCCTGCAGGCTGGCTAAGCGGCCTGCGTTTATCGTCTGGACCGGGTGAGCACAACGAAGCTCTGGCCATGCGGTGCGTAGGAGCTCCAGCCTACGAGGCAGCGGCAGCCGCTCAAGGTGCTCGAGAACAGGCTGCAAAGAGGACATGATTTCCGACATCCAAGGCCCGCATGCACACGCATGCTCTCGGCTGGCTCGTTCATCGCTCGCTCCTTGACTCCGGCGGTGCACCGCTGCGGGCTCCGGCTGGCTTCGATCCCGGCGGCTCGCTCCTGTCATCAACACCAAATGACAGCGTACCCAGCCAGCGCCGCAGCCTTGTCTACCAGCGCACATAGCCCTTCCATGAATTCGCCCTGCTGCAGGCGTGTGGCGAACGAGGCAGCGCTGTAGTGGCCGAAGCGTGCGCGCAGGTCCCGCACTTGCGGGCAACTCCAGTCCATCAGGAGGATGTCTCCGTCCTCCTTGAGTTCGGCCGGGATCACAGCAAAGCCGCAGGCCTCGAAGGGCGTGAGAACCAGTACACAGCCATGTTCGTCGCCGAGCGCGAGTAGTGCCAGCCAGTGCGCCAACTCGCGTCGGGATAGGTGAAGGGTGACGTCGTTCACAGACCTGCGGTTGAAGCTTCGGCATGCCTGTCCTAGAGCGCGGCAAAAGCTTCGGCTGCCGCTTTCACTGATGCGAGCTTTCCAGCGTGCAGCGCTTGAAGTGGAGTCTGCTTTGAGAGGGATCCTCGCGGGCTGCTGAAGAACTGCAGCTTGGCCTGGCCTGGGAGATCGCCGAGTGTTCTGGTGACCGAGTACAGCTGGCGACGGTCGTAAGCTGGATCACCGTAGAAGGCGGGGTAAAGGCGCTTGCCGTCATGATTGACGAAGAAGACGCGATGAGCGGCCACGGCCTTGGCCAGCCTGCTCGAGGACCATCCAAGGCGCTTAATGAACATGGCCTCCTCGAGCAAATCTCCCTTGTCCATCATCCTTCTCACACGCTTACTTTCGCTGCTTGCGGCGCGCCGCGCTTTCGCGCGAACGAGCTCGGCCTGACGCACCGCTCGTCGTACGTCGTGGAGAGTCGGAACCACGTCGGCTGCGAACAAGGCGATGAGTTCCTGCTCGCGACCTTGGCCTCCGGCGCGTCGGAGTTCCAGCATCGCCAAGGCCAGCGCGGGAACCATGCGCTCGGCCCAGCTGAGCTCCTCCGGCGAGACTTTGAAAGGCAGCTGAATGTCGATTCGGATCTCCAATCCGGCGCAAGCCTCCTGTACGTGCAAGGATGCCGGCGCGGCGGTGGGGCTGCGAGCGGTGATGTCCTCTCTCGCTCGCAGCCGATGAGAGTTCCCGGTCGCACCGAGTGAGAGTGCGTTTCCGAGCTCATCGTCTGCACGATCAGCCATCTGCCTCCACACTCGCGCGTGGGTAGAACCTTCACACGGCACTGATGACCGAGAACATCCTGGTGGGCACAGCGTCTTGGACGGACAAGACGCTGCTCGAGAGCGGCCGGTTCTACCCACCGGAGGCCAATACACCGGAGGCGCGGCTGCGTTTCTACGCGAGCCAGTTCCCGATGGCCGAAATCGATTCGAGTTATTACGGGATCCCTGCGCCGCAGGTGGCGCAGGGGTGGGCGGAGCGCACACCAGATGGCTTCGTGTTCAACGTCAAGGCCTTCCGCCTGTTCACCGGGCACCAGACTCCGCCCCACGTTTTGCATCGCGACATTCAGCAGGCGCTTGGGCCCAACCCGCCCAAGCATCTGTACTACCGTGACGTGCCGCAGGAGATCCGAGACGAACTCTGGCGGCGCTTCAAAGAGGCCCTAGCACCGCTGCGGCTGAACGGAAAGCTTGGTGCGGTGCACTTCCAGTTCGCTCCCTGGCTGATTCGCAACCGCGACGGCCTGGACCACTTGGAGCACTGTGTCGAGCAGATGCAGGATCACCTTCTCTCGGTGGAATTCCGCAATAAGACCTGGCTCGATCCAGAGCGCGTTGCCAAGACGATCGACCTGGAGAGCCGCCTGGGCGTGGTTCACACCGTGGTCGACGGTCCACAGGGGTTTGCGAACTCCGTGCCCCCGGTGTGGGAGGTGACGCACCCTGCGCTCAGCGTCGTACGGCTGCACGGTCGCAACGCGGCAGCCTGGAACAAGAAGGTTGAGGCGTCCTCGAGCAGATTTGACTACTGGTACAGCCAGGCAGAGATCGACCAGTTGGTTCAACCCGTCGAGAAGCTGGCTTCGCAAGCGGCAGCGGTTCACGTGGTCTTCAACACGAACTTCGAAGACCAAGGCCAGGTGAATGCACGCTTGATGATGCGGGCGCTGCAGCGTCCCATGTCGGCAGCCTGAATCAGCCCCGATCATCAATGTGGAGGAAGCCAAGGCGCCGTCGGGACTTTCCTGCTGGGCGGTGCACACGGAGTGAACTAAAGTGCCCTTCCAGTGGGCTGGCTTCGAAGCAGCATCGCGTCTATTTCCTCCCTGGCGCATGGCTCACTTTCTGCCGCCCCCCGTGGGTCTAGCCGTTCTCAAAATTAGTTGGTAAGGCCGCTCGGCCGGGCTGACGGTCGACCCCTTGGAGATACGGCCGCCGCCCGACTGTCCGGCCACAGGGTGGTGGCCGACAGCCACTTGGTTGGAATGATCGGCCAGTCTGGGCTGTATCGGTCGTATTTGACCGATAAAGCGCTAAACCCGGCCGAATATGAACGCTCGCCATCGGGTGATGGACGTAAGGGGCTATACTGTCAGAAAGCGGCCATATTTGACCGCTAAGCCGACTAGACCGCCCTAACATGACCGAAATCTCCGTCACCGTCCCTTACGAAGTGCAGAAGGCCACCCGCGAGCTGGGGGAAAACGTGCGCATTGCGCGCAAGCGCCGCCGCATGCTTCAAGGTGAACTCGCCCAGAAGGCCGGCGTCGGAGAGAAGACGATTCGTCGCCTGGAAAAGGGCGACGACGGCGTGTCCGTCGGCAACGCGTTGAGCGTCCTCTGGGCGCTGGGTCTCCTTTCGACGGCCCGTGCGCTGGCCAATCCGGAGACGGACGAGCACGGCAAGACGCTGGAGCTCGCACGCCTGCCTGAGCGCGTGCGCGAGTCCGGCCCGAACAACGACTTCTGAGGGGACATCGATGCCCGCAAAGGAACAAACCTGCTACGCGTTCATCCAGCTACCTGGCACCTTCGAGTGGGTGCCCTGCGGCGTGCTGGCCGTGAGCGAGGTTGGCCGGGACTCGTACCGCGGCGTGTTCCGCTACGGACGAACGTATCTGGACCGCAAAGACGCCCCCTCCCTGGATCCGTACAACTTGCCCCTGAGCGGCCGGCCGCAGGAGTTCACCAAGCTCAAGGGCATTCCGGGCGCCTTGCGTGATGCGAGCCCGGACGCCTGGGGCCGACGCGTGATCCAGGCCAAGCTGGCTCTTCCCGAGGCCGATGTCTCAGAGATCGACTATCTGCTCAACGGTCCGGACGACGGCGCCGGGAACCTGCGTTTCGGCACGTCGCCCAAGCCGCCTGCTGCGCCGCGCCCGTTCAACCGTACCCACCAGTTGGAGGCCCTGACCAAGGCGGCCGAACAGCTGGAGGAGACCGGCAAGCTCCCGCACGAGGTCCTGGAGCAGCTCGAGCCCGGCACCAGCATGGGCGGCGCGCGGCCGAAGGTGACGATCGAGGACGGCAACCGGATCTGGCTGACCAAGCTGCCCGAGAAGAACGACAAGTTGAACATGCAGCGCATCGAGTACGCGACGCTGGAACTCGCGCGCCACGCCGGCCTGGACGTCTGCGGCACGCGCATGGAAAAAGTGGGCAGCCGGGACGCCCTGATGCTCGAACGATTCGACCGCAAGTGGAACCCGGACGCCAAGGCCTACGCCCGCTTCGGGCTGGTGTCCGGTCTCACGGTGCTCGACGCCGAGGACGGCTACCTGGGGCGCGATCGCTGGTCGTACCTTCTGCTGGCCGACGAACTACGCCGGTGGTCGTCGCAGCCCGACACGGACCGGCGGCGATGCGTTCAGGAGCAGGCAGGGTTTGGGCTGCCTGCAGCGAAACCGTGTACTGCGGGTCCATGCAAGGCTCCTTGAATGCTGTACGTTTATACAGTGAATCAGGCCAGTGACTACCCGCAAGCGCAGCCAAAAGCTGCCGCGTGGCTGCGGGTGCAGCGGAGGGGCAGCCCACCGCAAAACTCTGTCAGGCTCTCGCCCAGCAGCTGCTGGCGACGGCTCGGCGCGACGGAGAGCTGACCTGACCTTGCCTGTCCTCAAGGGCGAAGCCGGCCAGGTGTCGCGTCCATGGCTGGTCGCTTCCGTGTAAGGGCACATCGAACACCGCCCAGTGTTTTAGGGTGACCTGAGGACGTTCTTCAATCGAGTCGATCGCCCAAAGCGGCACATGCGCTCCTGGTCTCCAACTTTGCTCAACCGAAGGCCGCAGATCTCACGCCCAGCCGACGATCGGGAAGTAGGCGAGCATCCTGCCCACGAGAAGTACGCGTGACAGAAATTCCCCGCTAGCAGTCGCTTGGGGGGCGAGCCTCTCTCACGTTGGAAATGGTGGCGACTCGCTGGGACCGCGCGCCTACACGGGTCGCAGAGGAGCTCTCTGCGCGCCACGGAATCTCTCGACACTTCGGCGGCAGATCTGACGGGTGACTTGCGGAGCGGAGCGGCCGGGCCGAGAACCGTGTGAAGAGCGCGCTCTCGGCGCCCACCTCGACCTCGGCCCAACAGCGGCTCGGACACGCATGTCCTCCTAGCGAGCGCCCGCACCAGGGCACACGTGCAACCTCAATCCTGATCGCGGCGTTTGTTAACCCGCCCGCTGCAGTCAGCGGCACCATTTGGTCCATCAATCCGGGCCTCGACGATCCCCAAGTTCCACTGAAGCGTCCATTTTTCGAGAACGACCCGGTGGTCGCAGGTACAAGACGCTCAGGCCGCTGCCGCTCAGGCCCGCTGCCTGCGCTGCCTTTCGGAAGCGTTCCGACAATGCGTTCCGCCCGAGCCGCTCTCCTGTCCTCGCATTGGGAAACGCTAATCGCAGCGTGGCTGTGTCGGTGGCAGCTTCCAATATGACGTCAGCGCGGCGAACCACTTCGCAAGGCCGTCCAGCTTGAGTCCAGCTTTCCCGCAGCTCACGCAAGGCGGCGATCGTCATGGCAGCAACTTCGTCCAATCGGAGACCCTCTCGGCGAACAATCTCAACCCAGAGAACGTCTTCGTGCAGTCGGCGGGCATCTAGGCCGGTGCTCGCGGAGGCACGCTCTTGAAGAGAGCGTACGAGCCGCTGATAGACCTCCTCGCTCGTAGTCTGCCTTTCAACGGGCAAATGCCGGCGTTCAACATGGCGGCCTCTGATGCGGGCGTACCGCAGTCCGCCCGCAGCAGCAACGATGGCAGCGGCCTCGTCGGCCAGAAGTCGCGCTTGCTTACGCCTCATCGGCGAGACCACGAGCTCTATCCAGAACGGAGCACATCGTGCACGGGGAGATATCGCGGTGACTGGAATCTTGTTCTCGCGAATCGTGTTCAGAAGCCGATGCGGCCACTGGTGCAACCAAGATCCGACCAGCTCGCTAACGCGCAGCCGGTCAATCACGGACGTTCGTTCCAATACTCGGGCGGGATTCGGCATGCCAAGGCGGCGGCTGGCGAACGCCCACAAGACCCGTAGTCCGGCGAAGAACGCGAGGGGATGAACAGCCGCGCCATTGACTTGGATCAACCCGTGCTTGAGAGCGCCGTCCACAAGCCGGGCAAGGTAACGGGTGTTCTCGGCGGCAGGCAAACTCCCACCATGGCACAACCCTGTCCCGCACATCCAGCACCGCGCGTAGTCACCCTGAGCTGGAGAGCCGCGAATAAGAGACCGGTGCGGAACCACAGGCGCGGCACACGATGGGCAGCGGTCTTGAAGTTGAAGGCCATGCACCGCGCAAGCGCAGAGGTAGGCGACTCGCCATGATTTCCGAAAATACGGCTCTGGGTCGTCTTGTACGCACGCAGGGCAGTACATCAATCCGTGGTGCCGCCGCAGGCGGTGGTAAATGCCTAGCTGCAGGATCCCTTCTGCCACGGCTGCACCAGCCATCGACTCGCAGATCACCCCTTGTAGATCTTCTAGCGTCAGCGAACGTAGAAAATCCGGCGACTCACCGCAGCCATGGGCGATTCTGGCAATGAGCGCTGAGGACGCAGTGCGGTCGATGTCCCTGTTCCACAGGGCCTGGCGTGTGCCAAGCAACGCCGAAACTAAGCTCTCCGCCGAGAGATGGTGTTGATGCGCCAAGCGAACGAGCCAACTAGATAGGAGCTCGCCTTCAAGCCGCTTCGGACGATATGGCCAGCTGCAGTCCTGGAGCGGACTCTGCACTTAGAGCGCCGCTGGAGGAGACCACATGGTCACCATCGCTGTCCTGGCATTCACCCGGGAAGATCGTTCCGATGAAGGGCTTCTGAAACGTATCTGCATCTCACCACCGTCGCTTGAATTAGTGCTTGGTGAGGTTGCCACGCCTACTCGCGGATCGCGACAGCGGGAAACCATCTCACATTCGCGCTAGATGCGACTCCCAGATCTCCATCGTGCGACCGGGGCGGCTGAATGACCCGTGCGGGTCTTGGGCAAGGACGATGTACTTCTTTCCTTGCGCCAACTCGCGACGGCCGCGAACCAGCTTTGCCGTAGAGCGCCCACGTGACGATTACCCGGCACGAAGCTAATGCAATGTCACTCTGGCCCGGCCGCGTCATAGCCAGAGCCAGCGCCAGGGCCAGAAGAAGAGTCCTGGACTCGCGCCCAAATTGTCTCGGCTCGTGTCGCGACTTGGGCCGGTTGATTGCGGCTACTTTCAGTATGCCGTCGGTGCTGCCTGAAACCGCAAGGGGCCAATAGTAGGCACGCAAATGATTCGAACCCGCGTACGAGGCCGCGGCGAAACTTTCGATATACCACTGGAGCCCACCGCTGTTTGGTCTGTTACCCACACGACCTAGAACGGCCGCAGCATGGCTCACAAGCGGTGCGACACAGAGCTACCCGCGGCGTGAAACGGAGCTCAGCTTCCCTATTGCAAACACCTGGGTAGGTGCTCACCGTTCGCCTCGCAGCCGATGTTACCAAGCTGCAGGACTGCCCACGTGAGATGGAATGCTCATGGCCAACTCAAACAGTGAATCCAGCTTACTCGCGCGTGGCTTGGACCGCGAAATGCTCCCCCTTGGACTGCCCCTCGCCACCCGGCGACCGCGCCGTCTCGTCACTAGAAGCGGGAGCAGAGTTCGTGGCGAGTACGCCTCACTCGAGGAATCGGACCTGCAATGGGAGGCGGAGGTGGAGCGCGACGTGCTCACCATTGCCCGAGCCTGCCGCGCCGTCACCGGTGTGTTTTCGCAGCCAGCAGTGTTGACGCTCGAAGATGGCCACTACACGCCAGACACCCTCGTGATCAAAAGCAAACGGCGAATATGGCTCGAGTGCAAGAGCGCGGAAGAACTGAGGCGACGAGGCGAGACGGAGCGATTGGAGCGAATCGCACGGCACTTCGCCGCGTGGGGCGAAATCTTCCGAATCGTCACTGATACAGATATCGCTGCGTTGGGGGAGACAGTTGGGAACCTCCGATATCTGGCTCAGTGGCGCTCGGTCTCAGTTCCCGAAGCGATTTCGCGCGCACTACCCGCCTCGGCTCAAGTCCGAGAACTCGAGGCCATGATTGGCCTAGAACATGCCTGGGGAGCAATCGCTGACGGCTGGTTCACTTTCGACTGGCGACAACCTTTAACTCGCAACACGCAACTGCTGCGTAGCAGAGAAAGGGTCTGGTATGAGCCAGGTTTCCTTCGAACCTGAAGCGCAGTTCCTGCTCTTCGACCGTGTGCACAAGGTCTTGTCCTTCAAGCGCGCACAGGTCGACGAACAACCGCTCTCTGCTAAGTTGGAGTTGATCGACGCAGAGGGCATTCGTACGGAAAAGTCGCTCGATTACCTGCTGGACCAATACGCCAAGCGTAATGTGCGGCCAGTTCATGCGGACCTACTGCCACCTGCGCAAAGGGCGCGTTCGACAAAGAAGGTCTACCCACTTGCTCAGGACATTGCAGCTGATGATCTTGCCAGAGGAGAGGCGCGCAAGAAGCTTCTGGCGGCAGTGCACAAGGCGGGGGGACTTGGCTGGGGCAGCGTGGAGTTTTGGGAAAAGGACTATCCGCGCGTCGCAAAGGAGTGTGGGTTCGATGAAGAACCTCCTGGCCGCCAAACTGTGAAGCGGTGGCAAAGGAAGGTGATCATGCGCCGACGGAGTGCCCTGGGAGGTCGTCTTGGCGGACGACCGCAGCAACCACGGCGGGCGGGGCCAGCTGCGCATTATTGAGGGCGCATTGGGACTATTGCAGCAATGCGTGGAGGATCACTACTTCGGAACCGATGGGTCCTCGTTCTCATATTGCCATCGTCAGGTAGTACGGGAATTCGAAACGCACAACAAGCTAGTCCCGGAGGAGGAGCGACTCAAAATTCCCGGCTACAAGCAGATGGTGCACTTCATCCGCTCCTTGCCAGCGTACGAGGTGGTCGCCGCGAAGTTTGGTCGCTCCTTCGCTCGCGAGCACTTCACCGCGGTCAAGTACCGCAATGTGGCGAAGCTCAGACCGCTTGAGCGTGTGGAGATCGACCACACGCCCCTGGACATCTATGCGCTCAGCGACGAGGGAATCTTCTTAGGCCGTGTGCGACTGACGCTCGTAATCGACGTCAGGTGTAAGGCCATCATCGGGTACAGCATCGGATTCGGGGCTCCGTCTGCCTCCGCCGTCCTTGAGGCACTTCGGCACGCTTGCACGCCAAAGACGTACTTGCGCGAGCGCTACCCGGACATCCGCAATGCGTGGCCGATGCACGGGATGATCGGACTGCTGGCCATGGATAACGGACAGGAGTTTCACTCCAAGTCGAAGTTCAAGGCGAGCATCATCGAGTTCTCTATGGCCAGCGAGTTCGCGTGGATGCCGCGCAAGAAAGGACGCTATAAGGGACTGATCGAGGCCATTCAGAAGTACCTGAATCGCCAAGCCATGGACAACCAGCCAGGTGCTACGGGTTCCCATCCGCATGTCCGCAAGCCTTCGGAGGTACCCCCTGAGCAATACACCGTTTTCAAGCTTTCCGATCTGCACCGACTCCTGCACACGTATATCTGCGACGTGCATAACGTTTCAGGGCACGGCAAGTCGAAGATCGTTCCTCTGAAGACTTGGCAAGAGCTGACGAGCCTCACGCCCGTCCGTCTGCCGGGCCACTACGACCGGCTGGAGCTGGCTTGCACAACTGGAGTTCTCCGGCGCATTCAGCCCTACGGGTTGGATGTTGCCGACCTACGCAGCTTCAACTCCGACGCGCTCCAAGCGGTTAGGCGCTTGTACGAGCACCAAGGCACCGTGCAGGTTCAGGTCAGGTACCGAGAGGCCCTCTTGGACAAGGTTTGGTTCAAGCACCCCGGAACAGGGGAGTGGATCGAGGTGCCTAACCACGATCCCGACACCTGCAACAAGAGCGCGTATCAGGTGAAGTTAATGCGACGTATGCAACGGGAATCTGAAAAGGACGGAGGAGCCCACCTTCAAGTCGCCGAGGCGTACCGCCGGATGCGGGACATCGGCTTGGGGTTGCTGACAGCCAAGACCATCGCCCAGCGGAAGCGCGGGCTTCAGCTGCTTGGGCTACTACCTGGAACGTCCGCCGAGTACCTTGACGCGCGCACACAGTCGGCCGCTCAAAGCCATAGTACCGATCTGCCGAGGCGCACTCGTTCGTCGAGGCCCGCCCCTTCTCCTCGCCCGGCCCCAACCTCTCCTCCTGCGCCGTCGACGGCCGAACACATCCCTGTTGCTCGCCCGCCCGCTCCTGCACCGCTTAGCCCGATCTCAGTGCCGAAAGCGCTCCAGCAGATCGGAGGGACGAAGCGCCCTCTGTTCTAAACCGTTTGACGATGCGCTCCTATGTACAAGATTCATGAGCAAACACCCTTGATTGTCTACGCCGGGATGCAGGTTGCGTGGGATCGCATAACGGAGATTCACAAGGACTTCACGGAGAACGGCAATGTCCAAAACTTCCAGATTTTGGGCATTTCAGGACAGGGCAAGTCGACTATGGCCAGGACGTACGCGGAACAGTACCCGCCTAGCTGGGATGGCTCCACAAGGCGCAGACGAGTCGTCTATTTCAGTGTGCCACCTGCTCCAACGCCGGTCAGCATGTTCGCAGCCCTTTGCAAGGCATTCGGCGGGCCCACCGTCGGCACTGCTATGGAACTGTTAGACCGCGCAATCGGCTACAGCAATGGGACTGGCTGCGAGTTGCTGCTCTCAGACGAAGTCCACCACTACCTCGACCGCGGCCAGCAACGGTCACATGCTCAACTGGGCGACTATTGGAAGACGTTCCACGACCACTACAAAGGCGTGACCGGCCTAATAGGCGCGCCACGGATTCGAGATCTCCTCGCCGTCAACAAACAGTGGAAAAACCGGGCCGGGGAGGACCTAGTTCTGCGCCCGTTCTCGTATGACTGTTTCGAACATGACTTGGGCGGATTTATCGCGTCTGTTGTGGCGGGAACCGCTTTGGAGGCGCACTTGGCCTTCTTAGCTGATGCCGACATCCTTACCCGCATTCAGTACGCCACAGACGGCGTACCGAAGCATGTCATTGACTTCGTTGTCCGGGTTGGCCGCAAGTTCAGCAAGGGCGCTCAGCTCGACATCGGTCTGCTCGATCGCGAGTGGAACTTCATGCCGGGCATGAGCCTGGTGGCAGAAAAGCGGCGGCCCTTTCACAAGGACTTCGTGTTTGAGCGCCTCGATCAGCTGGGGGAGCCATTTTCGTCCTTAGGCGTCGATGGAGATAACCATGCCTTCTACTGAGGTCCTACTCCCAACCGACCCGAATGCACCGAGCACGTTCCTCGGAGAGCGAGCGCGCGCTGAACGAGCACGCTCGCTAAGTGAGATCGTTCCGAAAGTGCCGGTCGCCGGAGAGTTGGAGCACCCGTCGGTGCACCTGTGCAGAGTCGCCGAAGCAAATAGGATTCCTCCGGCCGTGTTCGCGAAGCTGATCGTCGAGCGCCCATCAGTGCACGCGCTTTTCCAAGCTACCCTCTTCCCAGGCCGTAGCGAGGACTTCGCCGCAGCGCTCATATCTGCGGGTCGTAAGGGGCACGCGTTGCGGCTAGTCTGCCCCGAATGCGCACGTGCTGCATTGGAGATCGGCGCTCTCTTTTTGCACCCAGGCGCGCTGGCATGCCCAGTGCACCAGTGCGGGCTACTTTGGAAGTGCCCCGCTTGCGAAAAGCCGCTTGGCTGGCAGGATCTTCGAAGAACGAATGAATGCCAATGCGGCTACGACCTGAGGTCTGCGAGTAGCTCGCAGGCGTTGGACCCAGACTCGCTGCGGGCGTTCTTGGCCTGCGTCTATGACTGGATTCCTTTTTTGATCGCGAGGTCGAGGCCGCGCTATCCCCGTCGGCGCTTTCGCGCATCGCCGACACGTTCGATACTTTCTTTGGCTGTTGCCATCGTCGCGTAGGCCGCCGCGAGACAGAGAACGCGTGGGCCGAAATAGGCGACAGTACAACACCGCCAGGTTACACGAGAGTGCGACGGGGCTATCACGTGCGCCTGGCGCCCCGCTTCTGGCTTCTCTTGGACAGCAATTTTCGGGGCGCCTACTCTGAGTGGCTCACCCGGACGGAACGGCCATGGGCCTTCCTGGAATCGTTGCGGCATCTCTCAAGAAGCGGGGTACTCCGATCGTGGCCCGCCGAATGGACGGAACCAGGGGTGCTGCCCCCACCACCCGTTGACGTTCCGCCAATCCCGCTCGCCCTTCTCCCAAAAAAGGAACCACCAGAAAGGCCCGGCTCTGGAGCCGATACGATTGACTACCCAGTTCGATAGCAGACGTCGATGGCAACAGTAGCGCCACCCGTTAATGCTCACGATCGTCTGATTCGGCGTGTATCGTCGATGCGCATGACGGCCCTGCAGGCTGTTTGCAAGATGGGCCCGCCAGCCCGACTGCACCTGATACCAACCGGGCCGCCGTGTACACGTCTCCCTCGCTTGTCGCGGAGTAGGTAGCCAGGCCGCCCACCAGAGCGGCCTTTGTGCCAGCAGCTTACTCAGCTTCGCTCGAACTCCCCGGTAGCTCCCTGTCCGCAAGCATCAGGCCAGCGCTCCTTCCCCACCACTACTCCTGCGGAGCGGGTCACGTTCATGCCTGATTCGAAAGCGCCGCGTTCCCGGTTGTTGGTGACTTTCGGCGTCATCACTTTCTACACACGCAGCAGAGGATCTCTCTGCGCTTCAGGAAATCGCGTGAAAACATCGACAGCGCATAAAAACACCATGGATCGAGCGGAGCGGCTTCGTCGGGCGGGTCATCTGCGGGATGCGATCGTTCTGCGGGCCCAAGAAAGGGGGACGCCCCGGTCGACGTAGCCCGCACTCTGAACATGTCCGTCGGACATTGGTACCGCGTAAAAAAAGAGCCGAGTCGGCTCGCAAGCCTGACGCTGGAGCGAATCTACGGAGTAGCCGGCTATGTCGGCTGGCCGCGCGCCCAAGTCATGGTCGCGATCGGCTGGCTGCATGCAGCCGAGGTCAACGAGGCTCTCTCGGCTGAGAACACGCTACACGACGCGTTGCGAAGACTGCAGCGGTCAGGCCTGGCGAACGGGCTGATGACGCCGATTTCCAAGGCCACGGAGGACCATCAGACACTCATGGCGCGATTGCTGATCTTGGCCGAATCGACGACGGCGCCCTAGAGGGGACCGCAGGTAGCCACTTCAATCTCTGCATTGCGAGCTAGGACCGAAATCGGCCGTCCTGCCAAATGGGGCGAGCGTCTGCTCGCCCCCTTCTTCGGCCTCCCGCCTCCGCGGCTGCAGACCGCCTCGACTACGACCAAAAGACCCGATGAGTTCCCAGAGCTTCCGGCGAGATCCCGTTGCGCGGGGAGCCGTCCGAATGGGACCGCTTGTCGTGCAAGGAGCACTGGCAGTACGTTCCGGGCAGCGCCGGCGAGCCAAGGCGCATAGCTGAGGACTCGAGTTCGCTGACAGGGCAGGTCGACACACGGGTGGGCTTGGCGACGCGGGGGCGCCTGACTCGTGCAATGCCACCCAGCTGTTCGGCCTTCGCTGGCGTGTGCATCGCTGGTCGCCAACTGCGCCTAATTTTGAGCACTTGAGCATTCACTTCGGCGAGGGCAGCATCTGCGCATGGCGAAGGAGATGCCTAAGTTGTTGATTTGCTTGGCTGAAATTGGGCACTGTCTTCGCGGAGCTACACCGCCCGGGCGAGATCTCGCTCGCCCACCACGGCGTGCTGTTCCTCGATGAACTGCCCGAGTTCTCGCGCGCCGCGCTCGAGGCACTGCGCGAGCCGCTCGAGACCGGGCACATCACCATCGCGCGCGCGGCGCGTCGCGCCGAGTTCCCGGCCCGCTTCCAGTTCATCGCCGCGATGAATCCCTGCCCGTGTGGCTGGCGCGGCGCGCCGCATCGGGCCTGCCGCTGCACGCCGGAGCAGGTGGCGCGCTACCAGGCACGGCTGTCCGGCCCGCTGCTGGACCGCATCGACCTGCACGTCGAAGTCGCGGCGCTGCCGCCGCAGGACCTGCTCGATGCCACGCCCGGCGAGTCCACGCCGCGCGTGCGACAGCGCTGCATCGCGGCGAGGACCCGCGCGCTGTCTCGCCAGGGCAAGACCAACCACGCCCTGGAACCCGGCGACATCGACCGCCACGTGCCGCTGGATGCTGCGGGCAGCGCCTTCCTGCAACGGGCCGCGGCCCGGCTGGGATGGAGCGCCCGCGCGACGCACCGCGTGCTGAAGGTGGCGCGCACGGTGGCCGACCTGGCCGGCAGTGACGCCATCGAGGTCGCGCACCTGGCCGAGGCGGTGCAGTACCGGCGCCCCTCCGGCTGACTCGCCAGTCAGCTCGGGCGAGGCACAATGCCTCCATTGCCCGTGCGGTCCGTCGCCCGGGCGCGATGGATTCCGCACCTGACTGCCACGCCGTGAAAGACGACGAATTGCTGCTCGAGCGCGCGCTGCCGCAAGGCACCGGCGAACGCCCTGAACCGCCACCCGTCCCGGCGCGCCCGCTGCCCGGCGGCATCGGCGCTGCTCCCGGCCAGAGACCCGAACGGCCGAGCCTGTCGCTGGTCCTGCCGTGCCGCAACGAAGCGCGCAACCTGGAGACCCTGCTGCCCCTGCTGCTGGCCCGGCTGTCGAAGCTGGCCGACCGCTGGGAGATCGTGATGGTCGACGACGGCAGCACCGACGAGACCGCCGCCGTCATGCACAGGTGGTCGGCGCGCGCGGGGTTTCGCACCGTGCGGCTGTCGCGCAATTTCGGCAAGGAAGCGGCGCTCACGGCCGGCCTGGAGCACAGCCAGGGCGAGGTGGTGGTGTGCATGGACGCCGACCTGCAACATCCGCCGCGACTGCTGGAGGACATGCTGGCGCATTGGCGCCAGGGTGCCGACGTCGTCTATGCGGTGCGCGCCAACCGTGACGACGAGGGCTTCGTCAAGCGCTGGGGCACGCGCGCGTTCTACCGGCTGCTCAACGCCTTCGAAGGCTTCGAGGTGCCGCCCGACGGTGGCGACTTCCGCCTGATGGACCGCGCCGTGGTCGACGCGCTGCTGTCGCTGCCCGAGCGCAACCGTTTCATGAAGGGCCTGTATGCGTGGGTCGGCTTCGAGGCCGTGGCCCTGCCCTACGTGCCGGGCGAACGCGCGCACGGCCGCAGCCACTTCAACCTGCGGCGTCTGCTCAGCCTGTCGCTGATCGGCCTCACCGCCTTCACCACCTGGCCGCTGCGGCTGGCCACGGTGATCGGCCTGCTGGTTGCGTTCGCATCGCTCACCTACGGCGCCGTGCTGGTCGTGGCGTACCTGCTGTGGGGCAACTCCGTGTCCGGCTGGACCACGATCGTGGTCGGCGTCGCCCTGCTGCTGGGCATCCAGATGGTGCTGCTCGGCATCATCGGCGAATACATCGGCCGCATCTTCGAGGAAGTGAAGGCGCGGCCGCTCTACGTGGTCAGGGACGTGCACGGCCAGGGGCTGAAGGCGCACGCACGATGAGCGCGGACACCAGGCGCGGCACCGCCGCGGTGCTGGCGCTCGCCTTCGTGTGGCTCGGCTTCACCTCGTGGCTGCGCCCGCTGGCGTTGCCCGACGAGGGCCGCTACGTCGGCGTCGCGTGGGAGATGGTGCGATCGGGCGAGTGGCTCACGCCGACGCTCGACGGCCTGCCTTACTTCCACAAGCCGCCGCTCTTCTACTGGATCTCCGCCTCGATGCTCTCGCTGGTGGGCAACCACGAGTGGGCCGGCCGCGTCGCGCCATGGCTGGGCGCGTGCCTGGCCGCCGCGAGCTGCTATCTGTTCGGACGCCGCCACGGTGGCGAGACGCTCGCGCGCAGCTGGCTGCTCGTGCTGGTCACCATGCCGCTGGTGTTCGTCTCGGCGCAGTACGCCAACCTGGACATGCTGGTGGCCGGCTGCATCACCGCGACCATCCTGGCGTTCGCGCGGGCAGCCCTGCTGGCGCCCGGCGACTCCCGCCGCCGTCCTGCCCTGCTCGCCGGCTATGTGGGCGTTGCGCTCGGCCTGCTGGCCAAGGGCCTGATCGGCATCGTGCTGCCGGGACTGGTGCTGGTCGTGTGGCTGCTGCTGTGCCGGCGCCCGATGCAGATCCTGCGCCTGCTGTGGTGGCCCGGCCTGCTGCTGTTCGCCGTGCTGTCGGTGCCGTGGTTCGTGGCGATGCGCGACCGCTTCCCGGATTTCCTGCATTACTTCTTCGTGGTCCAGCACTTCAGCCGCTACACCGAAGCTGGCTTCAACAACGCGCGGCCGTTCTGGTTCTTCCCTGCCGTGCTGGCGTTGCTGGCACTGCCGTGGACGGCCTGGCTGCTGCGCCGCCGTCCGCAGGACGCCGCGATCGCGGCGGATGCCCAGCAGCGGCAAGTGCGGCTGCTGATGTGGGTGTGGCTAGTCGCCATCGTCGGCTTCTTCTCGTTGCCGGCCTCCAAGCTGGTCGGCTACGTGCTGCCCGCCGTGCCGCCTCTGGCCTGGCTGATCGCCGACCGCTGGCTGGCGGTGCGTGGTGCCGGCCGTGCAGGGCTCCTGCACCGCGCCACCGCGCCGGTTGCCGCGATCGCCTGCGTGGCGGTCATTGCCGGCTCGCTGGCCGTGCCGCACAAGTCGGCACGCGAGCTCGCCCCGGCGCTGAAGCCCCATGCCGACGAACCGGTGGCCTTCGTCGAGAACTACTTCTTCGACCTGCCCTTCTATGCGGGCCTGCACCATCCCGTGGCCGTGATCGAACGCTGGGACGACCCGGCGCTGACCCGCGGCGACAACTGGCGGCGCGAGTTGCTCGATGCCGCGAACTTCACGGATCCCAAGGCGTCGCCGCTGCTGCTGCCGGTGGTTCTCCAGCAGCCCAACTGCCCCGGCGCGCGCAGCTGGGTCGTCGGCGCAGCGGAAGTCACCAGCCGCTACCCGCTGCTCGCCAACGCGCGCCGCGTGGCCCGCAGCGGTCCCAACGTCCTGTGGGAAGTCATGGACTGGGTGCCGGTGGTGGGGCCGAGCTGCGCAGGAAGGCCCAGCGCGAGCTCAGCACATACGTCATGACCGCGACGGCCACCAGCACCAGTGCGAGGGCGACGTCGTACCGGATCGCCGACACGTGCAGCAGCAGCGCATACGCAGCCTCGTTGACGGCAAAGCCCCCGGCCGAGATGGCGAAGAAGCGGCGCACGGCGCGCAGCATGGGCGCCGTGCGGTCGCCGAAGGTCAGCCGGTGCTGGCCGGCGAACGACACCACGAACGCCACCAGCCAGCCGACGACGTTCGCGGCCAGCGGCGTGGCCGTGCGGCTTTCCACGGCCAGCACCACGACGCCGAAGTGCACCGCGGCGGCGGTGCAGCCCACCGCGACGAAGCTGGCGAGTCGGCGCCACGAGGTCATGCGGTGAAGGCTCCGGTGCGGCGGCTGGTGGTGTGCATCGATGATTTTGGTTGGCGGCCCGGCGTCGACCAGGCCGTGCTCGAACTGGCGCAGCTCGGAGCGGTCTCGGCGACCAGCTGCATGGTCGGGAGTCCCCGCTGGACCTCTTCGGCCACTGGCCTGCGAGCACTGCCTCCTGGGACTCTGGACATCGGCCTCCATGTGGACTTCACGCTGTCCCCGCTGGACAAGTCCTTGCGTTGCGAACTCGGAGCATTCATCGCCCGAGCCTACCTCGGACGACTCTCACCCGTCCGCATCGCGATGGAAGTTCGAGCGCAGTTCGACGCCTTCGAACAGGTCATGGGACGTGTTCCAGACCATGTCGACGGCCATCACCACGTTCACCAGCTTCCCGTCGTGCAGGACGCCATCCTCGAGGAGTTTGCAAGACGGGGGCTCCGTCGCACGTGGCTGCGAGGAACTCAGGCGCCGCGCGGAGAACATGGCCTCAAGCCCCGCTTGATCGCTGCTCTTGGCGGAAAGCGGCTGCGCGCGAGAGCCGCGAAGCTCGGCATTCCGGTCTCCGGGCACCTGCTCGGCGCCTACGGCTTCGACAGTGATCCACAGGCCTATGAGCGCCTGCTCGCAGACTGGCTGCAGCGCGCAATGGACGGCGACGTTCTCATGTGCCACCCGGCGTACCAAGGCCCGGATGCCGTCGGGGACGTCTTTGCCCCGGCCCGGGCCAACGAAGTCAGGGTACTGGCCAGCGACGCCTGGCCGCGCCTGCTGGCGCAGGCCGGCGTCACCGTGAGCCGGTTCGCGCCCCCGGCCTGAGGACAGGCGCGGTCCGGGCGTCAGGCGCGGACGATGCTCTTGCCGTGCAGCTTGACGATGGAGCCGGCCTTCCAGCCCGGCGCGGCGGCATGCTCGAACTTGCGCACCGAGCCGTCCTTCATCTTCACCGAGGTCACCCACACGTCCTTGCTCGTGACGTGCTTCTGCACCTCGTTGCCGGCGAAGCCGCCGGCGGCGGCGCCACCGACGGTGGCGAGCGCCTTGCCGTTGCCGTGGCCGAACTGGTTGCCGATCAGGCCGCCGACGACGGCGCCGCCGACGATGCCGGCCGCGCCGCCCTGGCCCTTGCGGGTTTCCTTGGTCACGGCCTGCACGTGCCCGCAGGTGTCGCAGAGCGCCTGCTCGGCGTGGGCCGCGAAGGCGGCGGTGGCGATGACGGCGGCGATGGCGAGTTGCTTCATGGTGTCCTCCAGTGGTTTCCGTTCAACGGATGAGTCACTGCAAGTGTGGACACGCCGGCGCGGCGCCGGCAGCCGCTCATCCCAGGTTGGGCGCCAGTAGTCGCTCCAGCTGGGCCCGTTCCGCGCCGCGCCGCCGCACCTGGTCTTCCAGCTGGTCGTCGCCGATGCGGCCGACGTTGAAGTACTGGCCTTGCGGATGGCTCAGGTAGAAGCCGCTCACGCTGGCGGCCGGCGTCATCGCCAGGCTTTCCGTGAGGCCCATGCCGGCGTCCTGCGCCTGCAGCAGGCGGAACATGTCGCCCTTGACGCTGTGGTCGGGGCAGGCGGGATAGCCGGGCGCGGGACGGATGCCCTGGTACTTCTCGGCGATCAGGTCTTCCAGCGACAGCTGCTCGCCGGGCGCATAGCCCCACAGGTCCTTGCGCACCCGCTCGTGCAGGCACTCGGCGAACGCTTCGGCCAGCCGGTCGGCGATCGCCTTGAGCATGATGGCCGAGTAGTCGTCGAGGTCCTTGAGGAAGTACTGCTCCTTCACCTCGGCGCCGATGCCGGCCGTGACCGCGAAAGCGCCGACGTAATCGTTCGCGACACCGCGCGGCGCCACGAAATCGGCCAGGCAGCGATTGGGGCGCGGCTGGCCATCGATCACGGGCTTCTCGGTCTGCTGGCGCAGGCCGTACCAGGTGAGCGCTACGTCGCTGCGCGATTCATCGGTGTACAGCTCGATGTCGTCGTCGCGCACGGTGTTAGCCGGCCAGAAGCCGACCACCGCGTTGGCGGTGAGCCAGCGCCCTTCCACCAGCCGCTTGAGCATGCGCTGGCCGTCGGAGAACACGCGCACGGCTTCGCTGCCGACGATGTCGTCCTTCAGGATCTCGGGGAAGCGACCCGCGAGGTCCCAGGTCTGGAAGAACGGACCCCAGTCGATGTACTTCGCGAGCTCGCCCAGGTCGAAGTTGTTGATCACCCGACGCCCGATGAACTTGGGCACCGGTGGCGTGTACCCTGACCAGTCGATCGGCGTCTTGTTCGCGCGCGCCTGCGCCAGCGACACCAGCGGCACCTGCTTCTTGCTCGCATGCAGCTGCCGCACCTTCTCGTAGTCGGCCTCCACCTCGGCGATGTAGCGTGCCGCCTGCTCCGAGAGCAGGTTCTGCGCGACGCCGACGCTGCGCGACGCATCGGGCACGTAGACCACCGGGCCTTCGTAGTGCGGCGCGATCTTCACCGCCGTGTGCACGCGGCTGGTGGTGGCGCCGCCGATCAGCAGCGGGATCTTCCTCAGGCGGAAATGGTCGTCCTTCTGCATCTCGCCGGCGACGTACTGCATCTCCTCCAGCGACGGCGTGATGAGGCCCGACAGGCCGACGATGTCCGCGCCCTCGACCTTGGCCTTGGCGAGGATCTCGTGGCACGGGACCATCACGCCCATGTTCACCACCTCGAAGTTGTTGCACTGAAGGACGACGGTGACGATGTTCTTGCCGATGTCGTGCACGTCGCCCTTGACGGTGGCGATGACGATCTTGCCCTTGGCACGCACGTCCTGCCCGGCCGCTTCCTGCTGCTTCTTCTCTTCCTCGATGTAGGGAACCAGGTGCGCGACCGCCTGCTTCATCACGCGCGCCGATTTCACCACCTGCGGCAGGAACATCTTGCCCTGGCCGAACAGGTCCCCGACGATGTTCATGCCGTCCATCAGCGGGCCTTCGATCACGTGCAGGGGGCGACCGCCCCTGGCCAGCACCTGCTGGTACATCTCCTCGGTGTCGGGGACGATGTGGTCGGTGATGCCGTGCACCAGGGCATGCGCCAGGCGCTGCTCCACCGGCTGCTGGCGCCACTCGTTCTTCTTTCCTTCGTCCTTGGCCGCGCCCTTGGCCTGCTCGGCGATCTCGACCAGGCGCTCGCCGGCGTCGGGGCGGCGGTTCAGCACCACGTCCTCGACCCGCTCGCGCAGCTGCGGCTCGAGGTCGTCGTACACGCCGACCATGCCCGCGTTGACGATGCCCATGTCCATGCCGGCCTGGATGGCGTGGTACAGGAACACGGTGTGGATCGCCTCGCGCACCGGGTCGTTGCCGCGGAACGAGAAGCTCACGTTGGACACGCCGCCGGAGACCTTCGCGCCGGGCAGGTTCTGCTTGATCCACTTCGTCGCGTTGATGAAGTCGACCGCGTAGTTGTCGTGCTCCTCGATGCCGGTGGCGATGGCGAAGATGTTGGGGTCGAAGACGATGTCCTCGGGCGGGAAATCGACCTCGTCGACCAGCATGCGGTAGGCGCGCTCGCAGATGCGGATCTTGCGTTCGTAGCTGTCGGCCTGGCCCTGCTCGTCGAAGGCCATGACGACCGCCGCGGCGCCATAGCGCTTGACCAGGCGCGCCTGCCGCTTGAACTCGGCCTCGCCTTCCTTCAGCGAGATCGAGTTGACGATGCCCTTGCCCTGCAGGCAGCGCAGGCCGGCCTCGATCACCTCCCACTTGGAGCTGTCCACCATCACCGGCACGCGGGCGATGTCGGGCTCGCTGGCCATCAGGTTCAGGAAGCGCACCATGGCCGCCTTGCTGTCCAGCATGGCCTCGTCCATGTTGACGTCGATCACCTGCGCGCCGTTCTCGACCTGCTGCCGCGCCACGGCGAGCGCCTCCTCGAACTGCCCGGCGAGGACCAGGCGCGCGAACGCCTTGGAGCCGGTGACGTTGGTGCGTTCGCCGACGTTGACGAACAGGCTGCCGGGCGCGATGGCCACCGGCTCCAGGCCGGCCAGCTTCATCGGGAGGACGTGGGGGGTGTCGGACATCTGCTCACCTTGGGTCTTGCGTGCGGCGGGGCCGCGGCCTTGGCGAGCGTCGTTGGGATTCCCAAGCCTGACGCCGTGCTCGGCGCTGCAACGCTCCTTGGGACGCGTCATTTTACCTGCAGGGTCGTCGCGCAAAATCGGCGGTTTCTCTTCCGTCCGCAGGAATCCCCATGTCGCTCCATTCCGGCCGTCGTGCCGTCCTCGCTTTTGGCGCAGCCTTCGCACTCACCGCTGCCTGCGCGCTCCCCGCCGCGGCGCAGGATCACGCGCCGATCCGCATCCTGGTCGGCTTTCCGGCCGGCGGCGGCACCGACGCCATCGCCCGCACGCTGGCCGAAAAGCTGAAGGACGAACTGGGCCAGCCGGTGGTGGTCGACAACCGCGCCGGCGCCGGTGGACAGATCGCCGCGCAGGTGCTCAAGAGCGCGGCGCCCGACGGCCACACGCTGTTCCTCACGCACGACCACACGATCTCGATCCTGCCGCTGGTGACGAAGAATCCCGGCTTCGATCCGGCGAAGGACTTCGTGCCGGTGGCCGGCTTCGCGACCTTCGTCAACGCGCTGGCGCTGTCCGGCGGCACGCCCGCCAGGACCCTGCCCGAGTACATCGCGTGGGTGCGCCGCCAGGGCGGCAAGGGCAACGTCGGCGTGCCGGCCCCGGCCTCGGTGCCCGAGTTCCTGGTCAAGCTGATCGGCCAGAAATATTCCGTGGACCTGCAGGCGGCGCCGTACCGCGGCAGCGCCCCCATGATTGCCGACATGCTGGGCAACCAGATCGGCGCGGGCGTGGGCTCGATCCCCGACTTCATCGAGAACCACAAGGCCGGCAAGATCCGCGTCGTGGCGGTGATGGGCCATGCGCGACAGGCCGCGGTGCCCGACGCGCCCACGTTCACCGAGCTGGGACTGGCCGGGTTCGAGGAAGTCCCGTACTACGGCCTGTTCGCGCCGGCCGGCACGCCGCAGGCCGCCATCGACCGCTTCGGCGAGGCGCTCGCGAAGGTGGTGGCACAACCCGACGTCAAGGAGAAGCTCACCGCGATGGGCCTGGCGGTGGGCTACATGCCGCAGCAGCAGTTCGCGAACCGCGAACGCGCCTACACGCAGGCCTGGACCAGGATCATCCGCGCCAGCGGCTTCCAGCCGCAGTGAGGCTCAGGCCAGGGGCCGCGGCCTGCTGACCGCGGCCGCCAGCGAGCGCGCGGTCGCCAGGTCGGTCAGCAGGCGCTCGACGGCCGCGAAGTCGACCGGCTTGGTCAGGTGCATGTCGAAGCCCGCGGCCAGGCTGCGCCGGCGGTCCTCTTCGGCGCCCCAGCCGGTGAGCGCCACCAGCACGCGGTCCTCCCAGTCCGGCAGTTCGCGCAGGCGTGCCGCGATGGCGTAGCCGTCCATGCCCGGCATGCCGATATCGAGGAACACGACGTGCGGCCGGTGCTGCTCGGCGACCTCGATCGCGGCGCTCCCTTCGTGCGCGAGCCGGACCGAGTGGCCCTCGAGCTCCAGCGCCATGGCGAGCGTCTCGGCGGCGTCCACGTTGTCGTCGACCACGAGGATGCGCAGCGGATCCGGTCCTGCCGCCGCGGGCGCGGGCGAGACGGCTGCGCTCGCGCGTTCCGCGTGGACCCGGGGCAGCCGCACCTCGAACCGGCTGCCCAGGCCCGGGCCGCCGCTGCTGGCGCCGACCTGTCCGCCATGCATCTCGACCAGCGACCTGACCACGCTGAGGCCGATGCCCAGGCCGCCCTGCGCCCTGTCGTGGCCGGCCTCGCCCTGCACGAAGCGATCGAAGATGCGATCGAGCATGTCGCGCGGGATGCCGATCCCGCTGTCTTCCACGGCGATCACCACCTCATGCGCCGTGGCGGTGACGGCCAGCGCGACGCGGCCGCCGGCGGGCGTGTACTTGGCCGCGTTGTTCAACAGGTTGCCGACCACCTGCACCAGCCGCGTGACATCGCCGTGCACCAGCCACTCGTCGCTGCCGGGATCGACGGTCAACGCATGGCCCTGTGCTTCCAGCAGCGGCCGCGAGGCATCGAGCGCGTGCTGCACCACGGTGCTCGCCGGCACCGGCTCGCGCTGCAGCATCACCTTGCCCTGGCTGATGCGGGCCACGTCCAGCAGTTCGTCGACCAGCCGCACCATGTGTTCCAGCTGGCGCTCCATGATGTCGCGCACCCGGCGCTCCTCCGGTCCTGCGCTCGCCTGGCGCCGCAGCACGGTGAGGCCGGTGCGCAGCGGGGCGAGCGGGTTGCGCAGCTCGTGCGCGAGCGTGGCGAGGAAGTCGTCCTTCTGGCGGTCGGCGCGGCGCAGGGCTTCCTGCGCCTCCCACGCGTCGGTGGTGTCGCGGGTGACGCTCAGCACGTGCGTGATGGCACCGGTTTCGTCGCGCTCGGGAACCAGCCTGGCCGTGAAGTGGCGCTGCGCCCCCTGGATCTCCAGGAAGAAATGCGTGCCGACTGGCTCGCCAGACTCGAACACGCGCCGGATCACGCCGTCCCACAGGTCGCACGCGTCGTCCGGCATCCCCAGTTCGCGGTTGGTGCGGCCGATGAAGTCGGACACCGGCCGGCCCGTCAGGCCCTCGATCGCGGCGCTGACGAACACGTGGCGCAGCGAGCGGTCGAAGCGCGACACCACGTCCGGCAGGTTGTCCGCCACCAGCCGCAGCTCGCGCTCGCGCGCCTGCACCGCCGCCTGCGCCAGCTTCAGGTCGTGCACGTCGACGATGGTGCCGATCCAGCGCTCGGGCGCATCGCCGGTCGCGGGAATCACGCAGCCCTGCGCCTTGAACCAGCGGTAGGCGCCGTCATGGCGGCGCAACCTGTACTCGACGCTGTAGGAGCTGCGCTCGCGCCACGCCTCGGTCCAGGCCGCGTGCGCGCGTGACCGGTCGTCCGGATGCAACGCATCGGCCCAGCGGCTGCCCAGGTGCTCCTTCACGGGCCGGCCGGTGTACGCCGCCCATTGCTCGCTGATGTAGTCCACGCGCCCGTCCTCGTGCGTCGTGAACGTGATGCCCGGCACCGACTCCAGCGTGCGGCGGTAGAACGCCTCGCGCTCGCGCAGCGCCTGCTCGGCCTGGCGGCGCTGGGTGATGTCGACGCAGGCGCCCGTCATCGCCTGGGGTTGGCCGTCCGCGCCGACCAGCGTGCGGCCGCGGTCGTACAGCCAGCGCACAGAGCCGTCGGGCCAGACCACCCGGAACTCCATGTCGAAGTCGTGGCCGAACTCCTTGCAGCGCCGGCAGCGCTCGATCACCTCGGCGCGCTCGTCGGGATGCACCAGGGCCACGAACTGCTCGAGGCTGCGCACGGCCCGGCCCGGCTCCAGCCCGAACAGCCGGTCCAGCGCCGTGTCCCACCACAGTTCATCGGTGCGGATGTCCCAGCGGAAAGTGCCGGTGCCGCCGGCCTCCAGGGCCGCCCGCAGACGCTCCTCCAGGCTCCAGGCCACGGGCGCAGCTCCGCCGGCAGCACCGGTCGTCAGGGCATGGGGAGGTTCAGGGGCGTGCAAAAAACCGCCGAGGTTGGATCAACCCGCATCTTGCCAGTCCCTCAGCCATTGCGCGCGCTTTCAGCGACACCGGATGGGAGCCGCAAGCTCCCGGCGGGCGCCCATCCAACGCGACCATGGATTCAGGCCGCTTCGCGGTAGAAGAAGTTGCGCTGGGTGGAACGGGCGGCCAGCGGTGCCACCGCCTCGCGGATGGCGCCGATGTGCTCCGGCGTGGTGCCGCAGCAGCCACCGACGATGTTCACCAGGCCCTCGGCGGCGAAGTCGCGCAGCAGCCGCGAGGTGACCTCGGGCGTCTCGTCGAAGCCGGTGTCGCTCATGGGATTGGGCAGGCCGGCATTCGGGTAGCAGCTGATGAAGGTATCGCCCGCCACCTTGCTCAGCTCCTGGATGTAGGGCCGCATCAGGGCGGCGCCCAGCGCGCAGTTCAGGCCGATCGCCAGCGGCTGCGCATGGCGCACGCTGTACCAGAAGGCGGTGACGGTCTGGCCGCTCAGGACCCGGCCCGACGCATCGGTGACCGTGCCGCTGATGACGATCGGCAGGCGCTCGCCCGTGGCCTCGAACACCTCGTCGATCGCGAACAGCGCCGCCTTGGCATTGAGCGTGTCGAAGATGGTCTCCACCAGCAGCAGGTCGACGCCGCCCTCGAGCAGGCCCTCGACCTGCTCGCGGTAGGCCGCACGCAGCTGCTCAAAGTCGACGTTGCGTGCGCCCGGGTCATTGACGTCGGGGCTGATGCTGGCCGTGCGCGGCGTCGGGCCGAGCGCGCCCGCCACGAAGCGCGGCTTGTCCGCCGTGCCGAATTTGTCGGCGGCCTCGCGTGCCAGCTTCGCGGCCACGACGTTCAGCTCGCGGGCGATGTGGCCCAGGCCGTAGTCGTCCTGGGCGATCGCATTGGCGCCGAAGGTGTTGGTCTCGATGATGTCCGCGCCCGCTGCGAGGTAGCCCTCGTGGATGTCGCGGATCACGTCGGGACGCGTCAGCACCAGCAGGTCGCCGTTGTTCTTCAGGTCCTTCGGATGGTCCTGGAACCGCTGTCCGCGGTAGTCGGCCTCGGTGAGCCGGAAGCGCTGCACCATGGTGCCCATGGCGCCATCCAGCACGAGGATGCGCTGCTCCAACAGGGCGGGCAGCTGCTGGCCACGGGTGTAAATGATCGGCTTCATGGAGGAGGAAAAGTCACGCGGGCAGTCGGCCGATTGTAGGAACCCTGCGTTGGGTCACGGCCCAGCAGGGAGAATGCGCCCTTGTCTTCCCCCGCCTCCATCCTCCACGACGTCTTCGGCTACGAGCGCTTTCGCGGCTCGCAGGCCGACATCGTCGACCATGTCTGCGCCGGCGGCGACGCCCTGGTGCTCATGCCCACCGGCGGCGGCAAGTCGCTGTGCTACCAGATCCCGGCCATCGCGCGGCAGCAGGCCGACCACGGCATCACCGTGGTGGTGTCGCCTCTGATTGCGCTGATGCACGACCAGGTCGGCGCGCTGCACGAAGCCGGCGTCGAAGCGGCGTTCCTCAACTCCTCGCTCAGCTTCGACGAGGCGATCGCGGTCGAGAAGCGGCTGCAGCGCGGGGAGCTCACGTTGCTGTACGCGGCGCCCGAGCGCGTCACCACGCCGCGCTTCCTGGCGCAGCTCGACGCGCTGGCGCAGCGCGGGCAGCTGGCGCTGTTCGCCATCGACGAGGCGCACTGCGTCAGCCAGTGGGGGCACGACTTCCGGCCGGAGTACCGCGCGCTCGCGGTGCTGCACGAGCGCTACCCGGCGGTGCCGCGCATCGCGCTCACGGCCACCGCCGACGCACTCACACGCGCCGACATCGTCGAACGGCTGCAGCTGCAGGAAGCGCGGCAGTTCGTCAGCAGCTTCGACCGCCCCAACATCCGCTACCGCATCGTCGAGAAGAAGGACCCGTCCACGCAGCTGCTGCGCTTCATCGAGCAGGAGCACGAAGGCGATGCGGGCGTCGTCTACTGCCAGTCGCGCAAGCGCGTGGAGGAGACGGCGGAGATGCTGGCCGGCCAGGGCATCCAGGCGCTGCCGTACCACGCGGGCCTCGACGCCTCAATTCGGCAGGCCAACCAGGACCGCTTCCTGCGCGAGGACGGCATCGTGATGGTCGCCACCATCGCCTTCGGCATGGGCATCGACAAGCCCGACGTGCGCTTCGTCGCCCACCTGGACATGCCCAAGAACATCGAGGGCTACTACCAGGAGACCGGACGCGCCGGCCGCGATGGCCTGCCTGCCCAGGCGTGGATGGCGTACGGCCTGCAGGACGTGGTGAACCAGCGGCGCATGATCGACGAGAGCCCCGCCGGCGACGACTTCAAGCAGGTGATGCGCGGCAAGCTCGATGCGCTGCTCGCGCTGGCCGAGGCCACGGATTGCCGTCGACAGCGGCTGCTCGCGTATTTCGGTGAAGACTCCAGGCCCTGCGGCAATTGCGACAACTGCCTGGCGCCGCCGCAGGTCTGGGACGGCACCGACGCCGCGCGCAAGCTGCTGTCCACCATCTACCGCGTGCAGCAGAAGAGCGGCATCGGCTTCGGCGCCGGGCACCTGATGGACATCGTGCGCGGCCGCCAGACCGACAAGGTGGCGCAGTTCGGCCATGAGCAGGTTTCCACGTTCGGCGTCGGCGCCTCGTACAGCGAGGCGCAGCTGCGCGGCGTGCTGCGCCAGCTGGTGGCCACCGGTGCGGTGGGCGTTGACGCACAGGCGTTCAACACGCTGCATCTCACCGAAGGTTCGCGCGCGGTGCTCAAGGGCGAACAGCAGGTGCTGCTGCGCGAATCGATCTCGCAGCCTGCCTCGCGCAAGCGGGCGAGCGGCCGCACCTCCGCCGCGCCCGCAGCTGCCGCGGGCCTGACGGCCGACGGCCAGGCCCGCTTCGCGGCGCTCAAGGCCTGGCGCGCCGACGTCGCGCGCTCGCACAACCTGCCGGCCTATGTCATCTTCCACGACGCCACGCTGGCCGCCATCGCCGCGGCGGCGCCGTCGTCCGTGAGTGATCTGGAAGGCATCAGCGGCATCGGCGCGCGCAAGCTCGAGGCCTACGGTGAGGCGGTGCTGCAGGTGGTGGCGGAAGCAGGCTGAGAGCCCAGTGCTGTCATTGCGGGCCTGACCCGCAAGCGACGGCCAACGCATCGACGCACGCACTGGATTCCGGCTTTCGCCGGAACCGCAAGTTCAGGTGCTCGTGAACCCGATGGACCTCGCCTCGCGCACCTCGGGCTTGATGCGGTGCTCGGCTTCCAGCTGCTCGAGGAACTCCTCGGCGGAGAACGGCGCGGCCAAAATATCCACCTGCCGCTTGACCGCCGCGAAGTCGCCGGGGCACAGCTGGTCCATCCGCGCCAGGCGCTCGCGAAAGCCGGTGGCCAGTCCGCTCGCATCGCCACCCAGCGCTTCCGTGATGAACATCGCCTCGCGCTGCGCGGTCGTGAGCGGCTTGAACTTGATCTTGAACGTGAAGCGCCGCAACGCCGCCTGGTCGATGCGGTCCAGCAGGTTGGTGGTGCAGACGAAGATGCCCGCGAAGCGCTCCATGCCCTGCAGCATCTCGTTCACTTCCGTCACCTCGTAGGTGCGCTGCGCGCCGCGCCGGTCCTGCAGGAAGCTGTCGGCTTCGTCGAGCAGCAGCACCGCCTTCTCGGCTTCCGCTTCACGGAACATGGCGGCCATGTTCTGCTCGGTCTCGCCGACGAACTTGCTCATGAGATCGCTGGCCTGCCTGACCAGCAGCGGCCGGTCGAGGTTGCGCGCGATGTGTTCGGCCAGCGCGGTCTTGCCGGTGCCCGGCGCGCCGTAGAAGCACAGCGTGCCGTGGCCGCGCGCCTTCAGCGCCTGCACGATGCGCGGCACCTCGAAGCGGCTCTCGACGTTGAGCATCGCGAGGTCGTAGGTCGTCACCGCCCGGCGCGCGCCGGCGGGCAGCCGGTTGCCCAAGGCCTGGTCGGCGTTGCGCAGCTGGCGCTCGATCAGGCTTTCGATCGACGCATGCTCGCCACCGGCCAGTCCCGCGAACCGCACCGCGGTGCGGATCTGCGCCGGCGTGAGGCCTTTGCGCTCGGTGAGCTTGGCCACGAAGGCATCGGACACCGCCACGCCTTCGAGCGTCTTGCGCACCAGGCCCTCGCGCGCGCCCGGCGGGGGCGACTTCAGCTCGAGGTGGTAGGCGAAGCGGCGCCGGAACGCGGGATCGATCTGCTCGATGCGGTTGGTGACCCACAACGTGGGCACGGGGTTCGATTCGAGGATCTGGTTGACCCAGGCCTTGCCGCTGACGCTGCCGGTCGCGGGCGCCGCGACCTGCTCGGCGCGCGCGAGCAACTGCGCCGCCTCGGAGCTGATCGGCGGGAACACGTCCTCGACTTCATCGAACAGCAGCGCGGCCTGCGCGCTGCCCTTGAGGAAGACCTGCGCGATCTGCAGCGAGCGATAGCGGTCGCGGCCCGACAGCGAGTTGCCGTCGCGGTCGGCGTACTCCACCTCGAACAGCTCGAGCCCCGCGGCCTGCGCCACCACCTTGGCCAGCTCGGTCTTGCCGGTGCCGGGCGGTCCATAGAGCAGCACGTTCACGCCCGGCTCCTTGCGCTCGACGGCGCGGCGCAGCAGCGCGCACAAGACCTGGACCTCTTCCTGCACGAAGGCGAAATCGACCGGACGCAGGTCGCTCTTGCTGCAGGGCCGCGTGAACACCGCCATCAGCTCGTTCTGGTCGCGGTACTCGCGCATCAGCACGGGCGGCAGCTTCTCGCTGACCTTCATCAGGTCGGCGAGGTCGGTGATGTTGTGCTCGGAGATCAGGTTCTCGACCAGTCCGATGCGCTCGAGGCGCGAGCCGGCGCGCAATGCCTCGCCGACATCCTGCGCATTCACGCCCGCGATCTCCGCGATGGCCGCGTAGGCCTCGGGCGCGTTGTTCACCTTGAACTCGACCAGGATGCTCCGCAGGTCGCGCTGGTAGCGGGCCAGCGTGCCGTACAGCAGCAGCGCGCGCTCGGCCTGGTTCAGCTGCAGGAGCCCGGAGAGCGCGTCGATGTTCTTCTCGACCAGCGTCGATTGCTTCTTCAGCGCATGGGTGAGCCACTCGCCCGTGACGGTGAGCACGGACAGCAGGTCCTTGGGCTGGTCCTTGGCGTACTCGTCCAGGTAGAAGAACAGCGTGCCCTCCTCGTACGGCCCGCGCCACACGCCGTGGCGCTCGAGGAAGGCGGCCGTGGAGAGGCGCTCGTGGCCGCGCCAGAACTCGTTGTCCTTGCAGCGGCGGCCGAGGAATTCGCGCAACCGCGCCAACGCCGGCGCGGGCCAGACCAGGTGCCGGCCGGCCAGCGCCAGCAGCCCGTTGAGGTCGCGGCGCACGTTGAACTTGCCCCCCTGCTTGGCCGCGAGGGTGAGCACGAAATGCGAGCACATGAGGTCGAGCACCGGCGCATCGGCCAGCCCCGGTGAGGCGAGCAGCTGCACGTCGGTGGATCGCTTGACCATGAAGGCCTCCAGGAGGGTCCCCGGCACGGGTGCCCCGGCACGCACGATAACGCGGCTTCATCGGCCATGGAAGCCGCTGATGCAGAACGTGTGCGGCGGCCCCTGGCGCGTTCGCGCCGACAATGGCGGCCATGCTGACCCTCCCAGACATCGAGGCCGCCGCCGGTCGCCTGCAAGGCCAGGTGCTGCGCACGCCCTGCGTCGAATCACGCACGCTGTCCGAGCTCACCGGCGCGCGCGTGTTCCTGAAGTTCGAGAACCTGCAGTTCACGGCGAGCTTCAAGGAACGCGGTGCGTGCAACAAGCTGGCCCAGCTCACCGAGAGCGAGCGGCGCCGCGGCGTGATCGCCATGAGCGCCGGCAATCACGCCCAGGGGGTCGCTTACCACGCGCAACGGCTGGGCCTGCGCGCGGTGATCGTGATGCCGCGCTTCACGCCCGGGGTGAAGATCGAGCGCACCCGCGGCTTCGGCGCCGAGGTCGTGCTGCACGGAGACACGCTGGAAGAGGCGCGCGCCCACGCGATGCAGCTGGCCGAGCGCGAGCAGCTGGTGCTGGTGCACCCCTACGACGACGAAGCGATCGTCGCCGGACAAGGCACCGCAGCGCTGGAGATGCTGGCCGACGTGCCCGAGCTGGACACGCTGGTGGTCTCGGTCGGCGGCGGCGGCCTCATCGCTGGCATGGCGGTGGCGGCCAAGGCCCTCAAGCCCCGCATCCAGGTCGTGGGCGTGCAGACCCTGCGCTTTCCCAACATGTACAACGCGATCAAGCAGGCCTCGCTGCCGCAGGGCCTGTCGACGATCGCCGAAGGCATCGCGGTCGGCACGCCGGGCCGGGTGCCGCGGCAGATCATTGAGCGCCACGTCGACGACATCGTGCTGGTCGACGAGGGCGACATCGAGCAGGCCATCGTGATGCTGCTGGAGATCGAGAAGACGCTGGTCGAGGGTGCGGGTGCGGCCGGGCTGGCTGCCATGCTGAAGGATCCGGCGCGCTTCGCGGGCCGCACGGTCGGGCTCGTGCTCGGCGGGGGCAACATCGATCCGCTGTTGCTGGCCGCGATCATCGAGCGCGGGATGGTGCGCGCCGGCCGGCTGGCACGCATCCGCGTCAGCGCGCGCGATGTCCCCGGCTCCCTCGCCCGCATCACGGCAACCGTGGCCGAAGCCGGCGCCAACGTGAACGAGGTGCACCACCAGCGCGCCTTCACGATGCTGGCGGCGCAGAACGTGGACATCGAGCTGGTGATCCAGACGCGCGGGCCGGCGCACATCGAGGCCGTGCTGCAGGCGCTGCGGACGTCGGGCTTCCAGGCCGATCGGCAATGAGCCTTTTTCACCATCGCGCCGCATGACGCTCGAGGACCTGCAGGCGACCCTGCCCGCGCACTTCGCACCCTGGGTGCAGGCCCTGGCGCTGCGTGCCGAGGCGTTCGACCACGACAGCGTGACGCTGCGGCTGCCGGTCACCGAGCAACTCGCGCGCAGCGGCGGCATCCTGTGTGGCCAGGCCATGATGGCGGCTGCCGACACCGCCATGGTGTTGGCGCTGGTCAACCACTTCGGCGCGTTCCGTCCGTGCACCACGGTGCAGATGAACAGCAGCTTCCTGCGTCCGCTCGCCAACCGGGACGCGCTGGTGCAAGCGCGCGTGCTGCGGGCAGGCAAGTCGCTGGCCTTCGGCGAGATCGACATCCGCGGCGCCGACGACGGCAAGAGCGTGTGCCGCGCGTCGACCACCTACGCCCTCCTGTAGGGTTGCCTCGCTCCCGCTAAAATCGCCGTTCCACGAGTCACGAGGTCATCATGTCGAGCACCGAAGTCCGCCACAGCCACGGCGACGAAACCCAGCCCCAGGACGGCGTCGAGGCCGTCGTGCCGGTTATGCCGATCGTGCTGCCGATCGTGGGCGGGGTGCTGATGTTCCTGCTCGCGTTCATCGCGATCTACATGGCCTGATCGGCGAGCAGCCCATCAGCGAGCCCGGCGGCGCAAGCTCCCGGGCTCTTCTTTCGCCCATCCATTTCGCCGGCATAACGTCATGCTGGTTTTGCATGGTTTCGCCCTGACCAGCGAACCCAGATCAGTTCGGCGTTCATAGAATCGACACCTCCAGCCGACCCGCGGCACGGGGTGGCACCGCAGCGATCCTGCAGCCACCGCAGCCCGCACGCCGACTGAGCCAAAGCCCGGTTTTTAAAAGGCGCGCTCGGCCTGCTCCCTGAGCTCCTTTGTGAAACCCGGTTTTTCACTTTAGGAGCTTCGAGATGAATTCACCCGTGATGCAGGGCCTGAACCTGAATGCGCCCGACTACGTGCGCAATGCCCGGCTGATCGCCTGGGTGGCGGACATGGTGGCGCTGTCCAAGCCCGAGTCCGTCTACTGGTGCGACGGCAGCCAGGAGGAGTACGACCGCCTCTGCCAGAAGCTGGTGGATGCCGGCACCTTCCGCCGGCTGGACCCCGTCAAGCGCCCGAACTCCTACCTGGCTTGGTCCGACCCGAGCGACGTCGCCCGCGTCGAGGACCGCACCTTCATCTGCTCGAAGAAGAAGGAAGACGCGGGCCCGACGAACAACTGGATGGACCCGGCGGAGATGCGCGCCACGCTGCAGCCGCTGTTCGACGGCTGCATGAAGGGCCGCACCATGTACGTGGTGCCGTTCTCGATGGGCCCGCTGGGCTCGCCCATCGCGCACATCGGCGTGGAGCTGTCCGACAGCCCCTATGTCGCGGTGAACATGAAGATCATGACTCGCATGGGCAAGGCGGTGTACGACGTGCTCGGCGTGGAAGGCGAGTTCGTGCCTTGCGTGCACACGGTGGGCGCCCCGCTGCAACCCGGCCAGAAGGATTCCAGCTGGCCCTGCAACAAGACCAAATACATCGTGCACTACCCCGAGGCGCGCGAGATCTGGTCGTACGGCTCGGGCTACGGCGGCAATGCGCTGCTGGGCAAGAAGTGCTTCGCGCTGCGCATCGCCTCGACCATGGGCCGCGACCAGGGCTGGCTGGCCGAGCACATGCTGATCCTGGGCGTGACCAATCCGCAGGGCAAGAAGTACCACGTCGCGGCGGCGTTCCCCTCGGCCTGCGGCAAGACCAACTTCGCGATGCTGGTGCCGCCCAAGGGCTTCGAGGGCTGGAAGGTCACCACCATCGGCGATGACATCGCGTGGGTCAAGCCCGGCGCGGACGGACGCCTGTACGCCATCAACCCTGAAGCGGGCTACTTCGGCGTCGCGCCCGGCACCAACACGCAGACCAACCCGAACTGCATGGCCAGCCTGGACAAGGACGTGATCTTCACGAACGTCGCGCTGACCGACGACGGTGACGTCTGGTGGGAAGGCATGGGCGAGCCGCCGGCGCACGCCATCGACTGGCAGGGCAAGGAGTGGTCGCCGCAGATCGCCCGGGAGACCGGCGCCAAGGCCGCGCACCCGAACGCCCGCTTCACGGTCGCGGCCACCAACAACCCGGCGCTCGATCCGACCTGGGACGATCCCAAGGGCGTGCCGATCGATGCCTTCATCTTCGGCGGCCGCCGCTCCAACACGGTGCCTCTGGTGAGCGAAGGCCGCAACTGGGTCGAGGGCGTGTACATGGCCGCGACCATGGGCTCGGAAACCACCGCCGCCATCGTCGGCCAGGTCGGCGTGGTGCGTCGCGACCCGTTCGCGATGCTCGCCTTCGCCGGCTACAACATGAGCGACTACTTCCAGCACTGGCTCAACCTGGGCAAGAAGCTGGAGGCCAAGGGCGCCAAGCCGCCGAAGATCTTCACCACGAACTGGTTCCGCAAGGGCGCCGACGGCAAGTTCGTCTGGCCCGGTTACGGCGAGAACATGCGCGTGCTCAAGTGGATGATCGACCGCATCGAAGGCAAGGCCCAGGGCACCGACCATGTGTTCGGCATCAGCCCGACCTACGAGGAACTCAACTGGACCGGCCTGGAGTTCTCGCCCGAGCAGTTCAAGTCGGTGATCAGCATCGACAAGGCCGCCTGGGAGAAGGAACTGCAGCTGCACTCGGAGCTGTTCCAGCAGCTGTCGTACCACCTGCCGCAGGAGCTGGGTGCCACCAAGACCGAGATCGAGAAGCGCCTGGCGGCCTGACCGCGCCTTCCAATGACAAAGGCCGCCCGGAGGCGGCCTTTGTCTTTGTCCGTCGGCGAAGGCGGCTCAGCGAGGCTGGCTGGCGCGCAGCAGCCGGCGCCGGCGCTCGGCACGGGCCTGGGCCCGGCGTCGCGCCCAGGCGTCCAGGCCACGCAGCAGCTGCCGCGGGATCACCGCGAGCAGCACTTCCCAGCCGCGACGGGCAAGCATCAGCGCTTGCATGCGAGCCTCAGCGGTAGCCGCGGACGTCGCGCGCCGTGTCGCGGCTCATCGCGCGGCTCAGCTCGGCCATCACGCGGGCGTCCGTGAGCGCCAGCGCCCACAGCTCACGATCCTGTGCTGCTTCGCGGCGGGCCGCCAGGGTGCGGACCCAGCCGGTGCGAGCGGAATGCACGGCACGGCGCAGCGGAGCCGCCAGCAAGCCGAGCGCGGCGAACGCGACGGTCCACAGCACGATCCAGGCGGCCAGCAGGTGGCCCTCGGTCCAGGTGTCGATCACCTGGTTGGCGACGACCAGCAGGGACGCCACGACGGCGACCAGGAGCAGGGTGGCGGCACCGCGGGCACCGTCAAAGCTGCGGCCCAGCTGGCTCAGGGTGGAAAGGGCGCGCTCTGCGCGGGCGACGCCGGGGTGTTCGGTGGGAAAGTCGACGTGGACGAAACTGGTCATGGGGTCCTCCTGTAATTCACGCTCTTCGCGTGCACGGTCCGTAGATTAGGGTTTGCCCGGATATTTATCAAATTGGCAGTTGTGATGCCTATCATTCATCACATACATACATGCCGAACTTCCGCACCCTCGACCTGAACCTGCTGCGCGTGTTCGACGAAGTCATGGCCGAGCGAAACCTCACGCGCGCGGCCCGCAACCTGG
The DNA here is from genome assembly GCF_050320135.1 of Ramlibacter sp. MMS24-I3-19. Taxonomy (NCBI): domain Bacteria; kingdom Pseudomonadati; phylum Pseudomonadota; class Betaproteobacteria; order Burkholderiales; family Comamonadaceae; genus Ramlibacter; species Ramlibacter sp. MMS24-I3-19. Next base: position 840,509 of record NZ_CP190017.1, read on the forward strand.
CGATGACCCAGCCCGCGGTGAGCAACGCGCTCAATCGCTTGCGCGAAGCAGTTGGTGACAAACTCTTCAGCCGCAGTGGCTACGGTGTGGAACCCACGCCACGTGCCGTCGCGCTGTGGCCGGCGGTGAGCGAGGCGCTCCGGCAACTCGAAGGCGCCCTGGGCCCGGGCCAGTTCATCGCCGCCCAGGCCAACACCACCTTCGTGCTCACCATGGCCGATGCCACCGCGGCCGCGCTCGTGCCGGACCTCGTCGAGATCCTCGAACGCGATGCGCCGGGGATCTCCGTGCGGGTGCTGCCGCTCACCACCCGGGACCCCCGGCCTATCCTCGACGAAGGCACGGCGGACCTGGCGATCGGCTTCTTCCCCGCCGTGGTGGCGGACCTCACCGCCCAGTCACAGGCGGGCAACCGGCCCGCCTTCGACCACGAGCGGCTCTACGGTGGCGAGTACGTCTGCGTGATGCGCGGCGACCACCCCCTGTCGCGCGAACCGCTGACGCTGCGCCGCTTCTGCGACGCGCGCCATCTGCTCGTGAGCTTTTCCGGCCGGCCCTATGGCTTCATCGACGAGGCGCTCGCGGCGCGGGGCGAGAAGCGCCGTGTCGTGCTGACCGTCAACCAGTTCTTCACCGCCGGCCAGGTGGTGCGCACGTCCGACCTGCTCACCGTGCTGCCGAGGCACTTCATGAAGGTCACCGGCATGGGCCCCGAGCTGGTTGCACGCGACCTGCCGTTCGACGTGCAGCGGGTGCACGTGGAGTCGCTCTGGCACCACCGGCAGGCGCAGCGCAGCGACCACGCCTGGCTGCGACTGGCCGTGGCGGCCGCGGCGCGCAAGGTGTTCGGCCCGCAGGCGCAGTGACCACGCGGACCACGGCGCGCGCCCCTGCCCTGACAATCCCACGCGTGCGTTTCCAGTTCCTGTCCGACCTGCATCTCGAGACCCAGCCGGACGTGCAGGTGCCCCCGGCACCCGGTGCCGAGCTGCTGGTGCTGGTGGGTGACATCGGCTCCTACCAGCCCGGCAGCCGCCTGCCCGGCGACGACTTCGGCCTGGAGCGCTACGCGCCGGCCCGCGGATGGCCGGTGCCCGTGCTGTTCGTGCCCGGCAACCATGAGTACGACAACCTCGACTTCGACAGCACGCACGCTCGCCTGCGCGCCACCTGCGAGCGGCTGGGCATCACCTGGCTCGAGCGCGAGACGGTTGTCATTGGCAGCGTGCGGTTCATCGGCACCACGCTGTGGACCGACTTCGATGCGCTGGCCATCCAGGCACCCGACACCACGCGGCTGGTCAAGCAACGGCACAAGGCGTTCCGCGCCGCGAACTTCTACCTGGGCAAGACTGGTGCGACGCGGCGCGGCGAGCCGTTCCTGGCCGAGCAGTGGCGCGAGCTGGGGCTGGAGTGCCAGGCCTGGTTGCGCGACGCGCTCATGCAACCCTTCGAGGGACCCACCGTGGTGGTGACGCATTTCGCGCCCAGCCTTCGCAGCGCCGACCCGCGCTACGGCCTGGTGCCGGGCACGGCGGGGTTCTGCAATGCGCTCGACGAGCTGCTGCCGAAGGCGCAGCTCTGGCTGCACGGCCACCTGCACTGCCGGCAGGACTACACCTTCGGCGGATGCCGCGTGCTCGCGAATCCGCTCGGGTATGCGCGCAAGGGAGAGCAGGAGGGTTTCGACCCCCAGCTCGTGCTGGAGGTGGGCGGCGAGGGCTAGCGCGCGGCCAGGCCGTCGAAGCAGGTGCTGATCACCAGCTCGATGATCTCGCTGTCGCCAAGCTGCCCGCCGCCGCGCAGGAACTCCACGACCGGGTCGCAGGCGCGTGCGTAGAGCGTGTACAGCACGGCCACGGCAGGCAGCGTGGCATTGACCGCACCATCGCGCTGGGCAGCTTCGATCCATGCGCCCAGCGTCTCGCTGATCTCGACCCGCGAGTCGATGTAATCGCGGCTGGACATCAGCGCGGCACGCAACGACGAGTTCTGGCCCGGCAGCGAAGGCATCTGGCCGGCCAGTTGCACCTGCAGGGTCCAGCGGACCGCGGCCTTGAGCTTGTCCAGCGGCGGCAGGTTGGCGTCGACGTCCTTCAGGAACTGCTGGGCCCGGCGCATCACCCGCACCATCGCCGCGGCGGCGAGGTCTTCCTTGCTGGTGAAGTGCTTGTAGAGGCTGGCCTTCGCGATGCCGACCGCGGAGGCAACCTCGTCGACGGTCATCGCGTCGAACCCCTTTTCCGCGAGCAGCCGGTTGACGTTCTGGATGATCGCCTCCTCGCGCGCGGCCAGCATTTGCTCCTTGAAGGACGGCCGGGCGAGTGTGCTCATGGCCCGAAATTCTACTGCCGGGCCAACGCGCTCAGGGCGCCTTGCACGAGCGCCTGCGTCAGCGCATCGAGCACATCCGACTGCAGGTTCCAGCAATGCCACGACAGCTGGATCGGCAGCGCGCGACCGGGCAAGAGGTCCACGAGCGCGCCTTGCGCGAGCAGCCCGCGCACGAGCAGCTCCGGCACCACGCTCACGCCCCAGCCGGCCAGCACCGCGCGCACCTGGCCTTCCGAGCTGGGCACGAAGACCTGGTTCAGCCCCACGCGGCGCAGGCCGAACGCCTTGGCCACGAACTCGCATTGCATGTCGTCCTTGCGGTTGAACGCGATGAACGACTGCTCGCGGAAGTTGTGCGCCGTGAGCCCTTTGGGACAACGCTCGCGCGCGTAATCGGGTGTCGCGATCGCGATGTAATGCATCGCACCGAGGCCGACCACCTTGCAGCCGCGCAGCGCCTGCTTGACGGTGGTGACGCAGCCCAGCACCTTGCCCTCGCGCAGCCATTCGTGGGTGAAGTCCTGGTCGTCGGTGATGATCTCCAGCGGCAAGCCCTCGCGCGTGAGCCCGCCCAGTGCCGGCAGTGCCCAGGTGGCCAGGCTGTCGGCATTGATCGCGATCGAGATCCGCTCCTCTTCGCGTCCGCCGCCGATCGAGCTGGGCGCCAGTTCGCGCAGGTCGCGCTCGAGGTCGGCGCGCAGCAGCCGCAGCTGGCGCGTGTGCTTCAGCAGCAGCTGACCTGCCGCGGTGGGCCGAAGCGGCCGGCTGCGCACGACCAGCACCGTGCCGACCTGCGACTCCAGCGCCCGCAACCGCTGCGACACCGCGGACTGCGTGATCGACAGGCGCTGGGCCGCGCGTTCGAAGCCGCCTTCCTCGACGATGGCGGCAAGGCATTCCAGCGCGGCGGGGTCGTAGGTGCTCATTAGCAATGCTGATGGATCGCGCGGAAGTTTAAATCCGCTTTCCAGGCGCGAGGCCGCGCCGGACACTGGCGCCATGCACGTCCTCGTCCTCGGCGCCGGGATCATCGGCACCAGCACCGCCTGGCACCTCCTCGAGCGCGGTCACACGGTCACCGTCGTCGACCGCCAGCCGGCTGCGGCCCGCGAGACCAGCTTCGCCAACGCGGCCCAGATCTCGGTGAGCTATTGCGAGCCCTGGGCCAACCGGCACGCACCAGCCAAGCTGCTCAAGTGGATGTTCCGCCATGACGCCCCGCTGCTGTTCCGGCCGCAGCTGGACTGGCAGCAGTGGCGCTGGGGCCTGCGCTTCCTGGCCGAATGCAACGACGCCGCCTTCGAGCGCAACGTGCGCCAGCTGGTCGCCCTGGGCGCCTACAGCCACGCTGCGCTGAAGGACGTGGTGCGCGCGACGGGCATCCAGTACCAGCGGCTGGAGCGCGGCATCGCGCACTACTTCACCGACCAGGCCTCGTTCGACAGCGCCGCGGAAGCGGCCACGCTGATGCAGGCGCACGGCGTGCAGCGCAAGGTGGTCAGCCGCGACGAGCTGCTGGCCATCGAGCCGGCGTTCCGCCCGTTCGCGCACCGCATCGTCGGCGGGACCTACACCGCCAGCGACGAGAGCGGCGACGCCCGCGTGTTCACCGAGCAACTGGCGGATCGCTGCGAGTTGCGCGGCGCGCAGTTCCTGTACGGGCACGACGTCGCCCGGCTCGAGGCCAGCGGCGGCGCGGTGAACGCGGTGCGCGTGCGCGATCGCGCCACCGGCCTGCTGCGCAGCCTGGCCGCCGATGCCGTCGTCGTGGCCTGCGGCTCCTACTCGGCGCCGCTGCTGCGCACCGTCGGCGTCGACCTGCCGGTCTATCCGGGCAAGGGCTACAGCGCCACCTTCCCCATCCTGCGGCCCGAAGCGGCGCCCTTCGTGAGCACCATCGACGACGAACTGAAGATCGCGATGAGCCGCCTGGGCAACGAGCTGCGCGTGGCCGGCACCATCGAGCTGGCCGGCTACGACACGTCGCTCACGTCGCCTGTCGCGCAGGCCCGCTGCCGGATGCTGGCCGCGCGCATCGAGCAGGTGATGCCCGGCGTGTGCGACACCCGCACGGAAGCCGAAGGCGGCAACCCACGCTTCTGGACCGGGCTGCGCCCGGCGACGCCGACCAACATTCCCTACATCGGGCGCACGCGTGTGGATCGCCTCTGGGTGAACGCGGGGCACGGCACGCTCGGCTGGACGCACGGCGCCGGCTCGGGCAAGGCGATGGCTGCGTTGATCAGCGGCGAGCGGCCGCAGATGGCATTCGGCTTCCACGGCTTCGAGCCGCCGTCGCCCGAGAGCCTGCGGACCAGCCCGGCCTGATCTTTCGCGTCACAGGAGACGCTCCATGGCGACGAATCCGGGCGGCAGTGCCTGCGTCGGGGGTCGCTCCGTGAATCCCAGGCGCCTGTAGAAGCCGCCCGCGCCCGGCGCCGCGTTCAACCACAACGCCTGCTTCGGGCTGCGTCCGGTGCAGCGGTCGATCGCCGCCTCGACCAGGGCGCGGCCGAGGCCCTGCCCCTGCGACCCGGACTCGACGAACAGGCTGCACAGGTTCCAGAACTGCTTGACCAGGACGACACCGACGACACGGCCATCCCGGACGGCTTTCAGATGCACGGTGTCCTGCGGATGCGCCAGCCACCAGTCCACGTTGCCCTCGACATTGGCCCGCAAGTCGCCCAGCAGCCTCTCGTCCTGCGTCACGGCGTTGGCGATCACTTGCGCGATGAATGCCTTGATCACTGCGACGTCGCCCGGCTGCACATCGACGATCGTCGTGCTCATGCTTTCACCGTCGCCAGGCCGCCGCGGCCTTCCACAGAGCTGAGCCACTCGTCCACCGCGCGCGGCGTCCGCAGCTCGATCCACGCCGGCGGCCCGCTGCCGGCAGCCTGCTTCAGCGCTGCGAACTGGCGCCGGCGCGGCGCGTGGTTCCGCGCCACCCACCACAGGATGGACTCACGGCTGAAGAACGAGCGCCGCCACGATTCGCGATTGCCATTCCACAGCACCTGCCCGCTGGCAGCGCGACGCACCGTGCGGACCAGCACGCGCGTGAACACGCGTGGCAACGACAGGTTCAACCAGATGATCGCGGTGGCGCGCGGCCAGACCAGGTGGCGCACCGAGCTGTAGTTGCCATCCACCACCCAGCGCTCGCCTTGCACGGCAGCCTGCACGCACGCGCGAAACTCGGCCGGAAAGTGCGGCTCCCAGCCCGGCCCCCAGAACAAGGCATCGAGTTCGACGTGCGGCGCACCCATGGCCTGCGCGAGTCGCCGCGCCAGCGTGCTCTTGCCCGCCCCGCTCATGCCGACGATCACCACGCGTTGCAGCAATGGCGCGGCGTCTGGCATGTCACGTGTTCGTCAGTGCTTCTCGCCGCGCATCGCCTGCCACAGGCGCGCCGGCGTCAGCGGCATCTGCAGCGTGGGCGCGAGCGCCGCATGGCCGCCGCGCGCGAGCGCATCGGCGACGGCGTTGACGACGCATGGCGTGGCGCCGATCGTCCCGAGCTCGCCAACACCTTTCACCCCCAGCGGGTTGTTCTTGCACGGCGTGGATTCGTCCATGCGCGTGACGAAGTCGCAGGCCACCAGGTCGGCGCGCGGTGCGGCGTAATCCATCAGGCTGCCCGTGATCGGCTGGCCGCTGGCAGGGTCGTAGACCATCTGCTCCAGCAGCGCCTGGCCCATGCCCTGCACCGCACCGCCATCGAGCTGGCCGCGCACGATGGTCGGGTTCACCACCCGGCCGACGTCGTTGACGCTGCTGTACGCGACGACCTGCAGCGCGCCGGTCTGCGGATCGAGTTCCACCTCGCTGATGTGGCAGCCGTTGGGCCAGCTGGGGCCGGCGACCGCCGTGCTGCTCTCCAGATGGATGCGCTGCCCGGGCTGCTTGCCCGCCAGCGTGAACAGGTCGACCGCCACGTCGGTGCCGCGCACCTTGAACTTGCCCGCTTCGTAGACCAGGTCGGCGGCGCTGGCCTCGAGGTCCTGCGCCGCGAGCTTGCGTGCTTCGTCCAGCGTGCGCTCCGCGCCCTGGCGCAGCGCCGAGCCGCCGGTGAACAGCGATCGCGAGCCGGCGCTGCCGAAGCCATCGCCGCGGTCGGTGTCGCCCAGCACCACGCGCACCTGGCCGATCGGCACCTGGAACACGTCGACGACAAGTTGTGCAAGCGTGGTGGCGATGCCCTGCCCCATCTGGTTGACGGCCGAGAACACCTCGATCACGCCGTCGGGCAGCACGTCGACAGTGACGCGCTCCTCCAGCACATTGCCACCGGTCCATTCGAGGAACGTCGCGATGCCGAGGCCACGCAACCTGCCGCGCGCCTGGCTCTGCGCGCGACGCGCCTCGAAGCCGTTCCAGTCGGCCTGCGCGAGCGCCTGGTCCATCACGTGCTCGAAGCGACCGACGTCATAGGTCTGCCCCATCGGGTTCTTGTACGGCATCTGCTCGGGGCGGATGAAGTTGCGCCGGCGCAGCTGGATGCGGTCGATGCCGCTCTGGCGCGCGGCCTCGTCCATCAGGCGCTCCATGGTGAAGATCGCTTCCGGCCTTCCCGCACCGCGGTAGGCGCCCGTCGGCGCCGTGTTGGTCAGCACGGCCTGGAACTGGAAGTCCACCAGCGGGATGTCGTACACGCTGGTCTGCACCCAGGGCCCGATCAACAGCTGGATCGCGACGCCGGTGCCGGTGGCATAGGCGCCGACGTTGGCCTGTGATCGCAGGCGCAGCGCCTGGATGCGGCCGTCCGCCGCCAGCGCCAGCTCGGCGTGCGTGCGCAAGTCGCGGCCGTGGTGCGACGACAGGAAGTCCTCGCTGCGGTCGGCGGCCCACTTGACCGGCCGGCGCAGCTTGTGGGCGCAGTACGCGACCGCCACGTCTTCCGGATAAGCGCCGGTCTTCATGCCGAAGCCGCCGCCGACATCGCCCACCGTCACGCGCACCTGCTCGCGCGGCAGGCCCAGCACGTCGCACAGCGTGGTGCGCACGCCGGAGGGCATCTGGCTGCTCATGCGCAGCGTGAGCCTTCCGTCCTCCGCCGTCCACGCCAGCACCGTGCGCGGTTCGATGGAGAGCGCAGCGACCCGCTGGTTGCGAACCTCCAGCCGCACGACGTGTGCGGCCGACCTGAACGCGCTCTCTGCCTGGGCCGCATCGCCGTAGCGGGCCTCCGCCGCGACGTTGTCCGGTGCCTGGCCGGTCAGCGCGACCACCTGCCCGCGGGTCGCGGTCTCCACGTCCGTCACGTTGGGCAGGTCCTCGTACTCGACCCACACGGCTTCGGCCGCGTCGCGGGCCTGCTGCGCCGTCTCGGCCACGACGATCGCCACCGGCTCGCCGACGAACCGCACGCGGTCGTGCGCCAGCACCGGCCGCTGGGGCGACGCGCTCCGCGCGCCGTCGGCGCGCCTGAACATGACGTCGACCGGCAGCGTCTTCACGCCCGCCTGCACGAGGTCGGCGCCCGTGACCACGAATGCCACTCCCGGCATGCCGCGCGCGGTGGCGGCGTCCACGGACACGATGCGGGCGTGCGGATGCGGCGAGCGCACGAACGCGACGCGCAACTCGCCTGCCGGCTGCACGTCGTCGGCGTAGCGGCCGACGCCCTTGAGCAGGCCCTCGTCCTCGATGCGCGGCACGGCACGGCCGCTGCCGAAACGGGTGGCGATGTCGGTGTCGGGAAGGTCTGCGCTCATCGGGTCCTCGCTGGCGGGCAGCCATTGTGCCGCCGGGCGCGAAGACGCGCACGAGGACGCCGCGCTATGCCTCGTCCTTCTCGCCCGGCTCGTACAGGGCCTCGCGGCCCATGCGGTCGAGCACCAGTTCAGCCGTCCACGGCAGCATTAGCGAGCCGCAGCGGCTGTCGCGGTAGATGCGCTCCAGCGGCAGGTGCTTCATCATCGACTGCCCGCCGCAGGTGCGAAGGGCCAGCCGCGCGATGTCGTTGGCGCCTTCCATCACCGTGTACTGCGCGGCATAGAGCCGCATGCGCTCGTCCTTCGACGGACTCGGCCGCGCCTCGCGCACCGCGCGCAGGAACAGGCTGCGCAATCCTTCCAGCTGGATGCGCATCTGGGCCACCGCGACCTGCTTGGTCGGGTACATGCGCCGCTTCACCGGCGGCTCGCCCGGCACCTCGCCGCGCAGGTACTGCACCGTGAAGTCATACGCCGCATTGGCCAGGCCCAGGTAGGTGGGCGCGAGGGTGAAGAACATCGCAGGCCAGGTCTGCGCGCCCTTGTGGTACAGGCCGCGCGGCATCAGCTGCTCGGCATCGGGCACGAACACGTTCTCGAACGTGAGGTTGCGGCTCACGGTGCCGCGCATGCCCAGCGGGTCCCACTCGCCACTGATGGCGAAGCCCTCGCTGCCGGCGGGCATGGCCAGGTACAGCGTGTCGCGCGCATCGGGCTTCACGCCCTCCTTGTCCTCGGTGCACAGGAGGCCGTAGTACTGCGCCGCGCCCGACAGCGACGCGAAGATCTTGCGGCCGTTGACGATCCAGCCGCCGTCGACCTTGCGCGCCGTGGTGCCGAACGGAGCGCGCCCTGCCGCGGCGGCGCTGCCCTCGGAGAACGGCTGCGCGTAGATGGCGCCTTCGCGCACGACGCGATCGAAATGCAGACCGCGACGCCGCGCATGCTCCTCGCGTTGCGCCGGCGTCATTGGGGTGCCGTCGGCCAGCACGCCGGTCCACAGCGTCGAGCTCACGTGCATGTTCCACGTGAGCGCCGTCACGCCGCAGAAGCGCGCCACCTCCGCGGCCACCAGCATGTAGGTGGCGTAGTCGGCCCCCGCGCCGCCGTGGTCGCGTGGCACGCAGATCGCCAGCAGGCCGGCCTGACGCAAGTCGTCGAAGTTGGCGAACGGGAAGCTGGCCGTCGCGTCCCACTGCGCGGCCCGCGGCGCGAAGCGGGTGCGACCCAGTTCGTGCGCGAGCGCCAGCAGCGAGCGTTGCTGCGGCGACAGCTCGGTGTCGCCGACCGCGGGCGTGAAGCCGAGTGGCGCGTTCGTGTCCATCGCTCAATGCAGCAGTTGCCGTGGCAATGCCAGGAACCGCAGCACCGCGGCGTCGTAGTCGTCCGGCGCCTCCAGGTTCTGCAGGTGGCCGATGCCGGGCAGCTCGATGTAGGTGCTGCCGATGATGGCCTGCGCCATCTTCTTCATCACCGCCGGTGATGCCACCTTGTCCTGCTCGCCGGCGATCAGCAGCGTGGGCACGTGGATGCGCGCGAGGTCGGCGCGGCGGTCGAACGTGAGCAGCGCCTCCAGCGCGCGGCGGTAGGTCGAGGGATTCACGGTGCCCATGCAGTGCTGCGCGAGCCGCACGCCTTCGGGCAGCGAGCCCGGGCCGATCATCTGCGGCACCAGGATCTCGGCCAGGTCCGCCATCGACTTGCCTTCGTCCAGCGGCGCCGTGCGCTCGCGCAGGAAGGCGCGCTGCCACTCGCCATCGGACTTGCCGAACGCCGGCGACGTGCCGCTCAGGACCAGCCGGCTCACCAGCTCGGGCCGCCGCGCCACCACTTCCTGCGCCACCATGCCGCCCATGCTGTGGCCCAGCAGCACGACCTGGCCGCATTTCAGGCTCTCGATCAGCGCGATGCAGCGCTCCGCCAGTCCCTTGAACGTGTAAGGCTCGATGGGCGCGCTGTGCCCGTATCCGGGCATGTCCCAGGCGACGGCCCGGTACCCGCTGGAGGCGAAGGTCTCGACCTGCGGTGCGAATGCCAGGTGGCCGCCGCCGATGCCATGCAGCATCAGCACCGTGGGACCGGAGCCCAGCGTGGTGAACGTCGGCAGGCCGGTCACGCCACCACTTTCCCGGCGCCGACCACGACCGTGCCGTCGAGGTCCACCGTGCAACCGCGCAGCGGCAGGTCGAAGTGCCCCAGCGTGTGCCGGCCGGCGACCTCGTTGGCGCCGGTGCTGTACAGGAAATTGCCGGCGAACGCGCGCAGCTCGGTGCCGTTGAAATCGCGCTTGTCGTACAGCGCCATGCTGTCCCAGCGTGCCGCCTCGTTGAGGCCATAGCCGACATGGCTCACGGCGTAGGCAGAACGATCGCCCCACGCGGCGATGTAGCTGCGCATCAGGTCCGCGTCGACACCACTGCCATCGATCTGGGTGATGTGATCGGCTTCGATGGCCAACGTGATCGGCTGCTCGATGTAGCGCTTGAACGTGAGGTTGACGTCGCCGGGCGCCAGCACCAGCCGGCCATTGACCGTGCCCGCCGCGGGAAACGCCAGCACCAGGCCACCGGGCCAGTGCGTCATCGTGCCCGGCCGCGTGGTGTAACCCCAGTTGCCGCCGGTGACCGCACCGGCGAGCGAGATCGCCAGGTCCGTGCCCGCTGGAGACGTCACGCGCATGCGCTTGGCCGCCCGCAACCGCTTCACGTGGTCCTTCACGCGTAGCTCCAAGGAGCCATCACCCGAAGGAGCCAAGCGGACCAGCGCTTCGGGGTGTTCGTTGCTCACATAAAGCACGCGTGCACCGCCCTCGAGGATGGCGGGCAGCTCCGGCGCGTGCATCAGGCCCTCGACGGTGCAGTCCACCACCAGCGTGCTGCCAGCCAGTGCCGCGATCGCGGGCGCTATGTTTTGCAGAGCATTGGAGGCTCCAGTGGAGCGGGCGGGCGGCACACCGGGCGTGAACGGCGTGGGCATGCAGAGGGTGAAGACGTGGGCTCCGACACGCGCCGCGGCGAGCTGTGCGAGCTGGACCAGGATGGGACGGCTCTGGGTCTCGGCGAGCACCGCGACGGTATCGCCGGGCTCGACCGCGCAACGCCGCAGCACGCGTTCGAAGGCTTCGAGCCAGGCGGGGTCGGCGGTGTCCTGCAACATGGGGCACGGGCTTTGGACCATACTACATGAAATTTCATGCAACGCTGCCGATGAGCCCACCCCGCCAGGCCCAGCCGCCCTCGTTCTCGCCGAAGGAATTCCGCTCGGCCCTCGGCATGTTCGCCACCGGTGTCACCATCGTCACCGCGGTGACCGCCGACGGCAAGCCCATCGGCCTGACCGCCAGTTCCTTCAACTCGGTCTCGCTCGATCCGCCGCTGGTGCTGTGGAGCCTGGCGCGCGCCGCCGCGTCGCTGCCAGCCTTCAGCACCGGCTCGCACTACGCCATCAACATCCTGTCGGCCGAGCAGAAGACGCTGGCCGAGCGCTTCGCCATCAAGGGCGCCGACCGCTGGGGCGGCGTCGAGTACACGCACGGCACCGGCAACGCGCCGCTGCTGCAGGGCGCGGTGGCCACCTTCGAGTGCTTCAACCGCAGCCGCTACGAGGAAGGCGACCACGTCATCTTCGTCGGCGAGGTCGAGCGCTGCACCTGGCGGCCGGGCGCCGCTCCGTTGCTGTTCCACGGCGGGCGCTTCTACACCGAACTGCCGATCTGACGCCCATGGCTGGCGATCGATTCGTCGACACCTACCTGGGCTACCTGCTCGGGCAGGCCAACCACGCCCTGTACAAGGAGTTCGATGCGCAGGTGCGCGCGCGCGGCCTCAGCTCGATCGAGTGGCGCGTGCTGGCCACGCTGCACGACGGCGATCCGCTCACCGTCAGCCAGCTCGCGCAGGAGGTGCTGTCCAAGCAGCCCACGGTCACCAAGCTCGTGCAGCGCATGGCCGACCAGGGCTGGGTCGCGTTGCACGCCGACGCAGCCGACCAGCGCCGCACGCTGGTGAAGGTCACGCCGGCCGGCCGGCGGCTGGTCAAGCCGCTGGTCGAGGCCGCGCGCGAGCACGAGGCGCGCGTGCTGCGCTCGCTCGGTGCGACCGAGAAGGCGGCGCTGCGCAAGCTGCTGGAGAAGATCGCGCAGCACGCGTGAGACGGCGGCACGTCGGCTGCCGTTAGCATCGGCGGCCGATGACCGACCGCAAACACCATCTCGACACGCTGGCCGTGTCCTTGCTGCTCGCGTGCTGCCTGTTCTGGGGGTTCCAGCAGATCCTGATCAAGTCCACCGTGGGCGAGGTGCCGCCGCTCTGGCAGGCGGCATTGCGGTTCGCCGGTGCCACCGCGCTGCTCGGGCTATGGTGCGCGTTCCGCCGCGTCCCGCTGTTCGCGCGCGACGGCACGCTGCGCGCCGGGCTGCTGGCCGGCGCCCTCTTCGCTGGCGAGTTCACCTGCATCTACCTGGGCCTGCTGAACACCACGGCGTCGCGGCTCACCGTGTTCCTCTACACCTCGCCCTTCGTGGTGGCGTTGCTGTTGCCACGCTTGGTGCCGACGGAGCGCCTGCGTGGCATGCAGTGGGTCGGGCTGGTGATCGCGTTCGCGGCGGTCGCCGTGGCGTTCAGCGAAGGCTTCACGGGCGAGACCACCGCGCGCCAGTTGCGCGGCGACGCGATGGCGCTGGTGGCCGGTGCACTGTGGGGACTGACGACGCTGGTGATCCGCAGCACGCGGCTGGCCACGGCCTCGGCCGAGAAGACGCTTTTCTACCAGGTGGCGGTCACCGCGGTCGTCGCGCCGTTCCTCTCGCTGGTGCTGGGCGAGAGCTGGTCGCTGCACTACTCCGCGCATGCGTGGGGCTCGCTCGCCGCGCAGACCGTCATCGGCGCCTTCATCAGCTACCTGGCCTGGATGTGGCTGCTGCGGCACTACCCGGCGACGCAGATGTCCTCGTTCACCTTCCTCACACCGGTGTTCGCGCTGGTGTTCGGCGTGGTGCTGCTGCACGAGCACCTGACGACGCAGCTGGTGCTGGCGCTGCTGGGCGTCGCGGTCGGCATCGTGCTGGTGAACCGCAGGCCCGCGAGCCGCTGACCGCGCTCAGGCCGCGCGGGCCTGCTCGCGCTCGCGCGCCAGCTGCACGAACCAGTCCAGCGACGCCGGATTCGCCATGGCCTCGCGGTTGACAACCTTCTCCAGAGGCTGGCCGAGCAGCAGCTTCTTCACCGGCAGCTCCTGCTTCTTGCCGGTGAGCGTGCGCGGGATCTCGGCCACCTGGTAGACCTGGTCCGGCACGAACCGCGGACTCACCGCGTGGCGGATCGCGTCGTTGATCCTGGTCTTGAGCGCCTGGTCGAGCGCGAGCCCCGGACGCAGCACGACGAACAGCGGCATCCAGCTCTCGCGCCCCAGGAACTCCAGGTCGACCACCATCGCATCGAGCACCTCGGGCAGCGCCTCCACGGCTGCATACAGCTCGCTGGTGCCCATGCGCAGGCCGTGGCGGTTGATGGTGGCGTCGCTGCGACCGTAGATGATGCAGCCGCCCCGCTTCGTGATCTTCAGCCAGTCGCCGTGGCGCCAGACGCCCGGGTACATGTCGAAGTACGAGGCCATGTAGCGCTGGTTGCCGGGGTCGTTCCAGAAGTACAGCGGCATCGACGGGATCGGCCGCGTGCACACCAGCTCGCCCACCTCGCCAATCACCGGCTCGCCCCGCTCGTTCCACGCCTCCACCGAGCAGCCGAGCAGCCGGCATTGCATCTCGCCGGGGACCAGCGGCAACTCGCGATTTCCGCCGATGAAGGCGCCGGCGAAGTCGGTGCCGCCCGAGATGTTGGACCACCACATGTGCGGCTTGCCGAGCTTGGCGAATTGCGCGTTGATCCAGCGCTGCACGTCGGCGGACAAGGGCGAGCCGGTCGTGCCCAGCGCGCGCACGCTGCGCAACCCCGGCAGCGCCGCGAGATCCACGCCGGCCTTCATGCAGTTGGCGAAGAACGCGGCGCCGGCACCGAAGAACGTGGTGCCGACCTCGGCGCCGAAGCGCCACAGCGTGCTCCAGTCCGGCGCGTCTTTCGGGCCGCCAGGGTTGCCGTCGTACAGGCAGCACGTGGTGCCGGCCAGCAGCCCCGCGACCTGCGCGTTCCACATCACCCAGCCCGTGGAGCTGTACCAGTGGAAGCGCTCGCCGAAGGTGTTGGGGTGGTAGCTGCAACCGATGTCGCTGTGCAGCACCTGGTGCGCCATCATCACCAGCATGATCCCGCCGTGGCCGTGCACGATGGGCTTGGGCAGCCCGGTGGTGCCGCTGGAGTAGACGATCCACAGTGGATGGTCGAAGGGCACCCACAGCGGCTCGAACGCATCGGCCTCGGCATCGTTGCGCATCGCCGCCTCGTCGAACCAGGTGTCCGGCTGGAAGGCCCCGTGTCCGCCTGGCCCGAGCACCTGCAGCCCCAGCACGTGACGCACGGACGGCAACTCGGCACGCAGCTGCGCCACCACCGCGCTGCGGTCGTGGTCCTTGCCGCCGTAGGTGACGCCGTCGCAGGCGATCAGCACCTTGGGCTCGATCTGCTTGAAACGATCGAGCACCGCATTGGTCCCCATGTCAGGCGCGCAGATGCTCCACACGCCACCCAGCGCTGCGACGGCGAGGAACGCGACGATCGCCTCCGGCACGTTGGGCAGGTAGGCGGCGACCCGGTCCCCTGGCTGCAGCCCTTGCGACCGCAGGTGCAGCGCCACGGAAGCCACCTGCCGCTGCAGCTCGGGCCAGCTCAGCTCGCGATGCCGGCCGCGCTCGTTGCGCGCGACCAGCGCCGGCAGCCCGGCCCGGTGGGCAGGGCCCACATGCCGCAGCACCTGCCGCACGTAGTTGACCTGCGTGCCCGGAAACCACACGGCGCCGGGCATGCGGTCGTCAGCCAGCACCTCGCGGTACGGCGCCGGTGACGCGATGCCGAAGCAATCCCAGATGCTGCTCCAGAAGGCGGGCAGGTCCTCGACGGACCAGCGCCAGAGCGCGTCGTAACTGTCGAACGACAGGCCGCGGTGCTCGCGCAGCCAGTCCTGGTAGAGCCGGATCTGCGGGATGCGGGGCGGGGTCGGGGCGTTGTCGATGCGGCGGGACATGGCGGTCGAGATTAGCGCCGGCCTGCACGGATGGCTACGCGGGTCATCCGCAGTGCGGCGCAAGGCGGCCGAGCCACGGCAGGGGCCGGTTGCGTTTTTTCGGACAACCGTGCTAAATTGCCGGCCATGGATGCCAAGACCCAGAAAGCCGAGCTCACGCGCGCCGCCATCCTGGGCGCCGCGATGGAGCTGGCGGGTCGCGAGGGGCTGGAGTCGATCACGCTGCAGGCCGTGGCCGACAGCATCGGCCTGTCCAAGAGCGGCGTGTTCTCGCGCGTCGGCTCGCGCGAGACCCTGCAGAAGGCGGTCATCGACGAATGGGGTCGCAGCTTCCTCGACGACGTGTTCGTACCGGCCATGCAGCAGCCCAAGGGGCTGCCGCGGCTGGATGCCATCGTGCAGCGCTGGATCGCGCGCACCCGCGACGTCGAAACGCGCACCGGCTGCATCTTCTCGGCCGGTGCCTTCGAGCTCGACGATCGCGAGGGACCGCTGCGCGACCACCTGCATGGCGCGGTCGTCCGCTGGCGCGCCGCGCTGCGACGCACCGTGCTGCAGGCCCTCGAGGCCGGCCACCTGCGTGCCGGCACCGATGCCGAGCAGCTGGTCAGCGAGATCTATGCGCTGATCCTCGGCCTGATCCACGACGCGCGCTTCCTGCGCGAGGCTCGCGCGGCGGAGCGGGCCCAAGCCACCTGGCAGCGCCTGTTGTCCACCTACCGCGCCTGATCCGAGCGCCGCCATGCACAGGCATTCCCTCTGTCCGACTTAATTTCGCACAGTCGTGCGAGAAAGGCATCCGCCATGCTGATCGTCCTTGTCCTTGCCGCTGCCTGCGGCGGGTGGCGCGTCCTCCGCGTTGTCCTGGCCTCGCTGCGCCACATGCCGCGCAGCAACGACGACCTGGTGTTCTGGTGAGGAGCTGACCATGACCCGCACTGCCATCGAAGCCACCACCACCTTCTACCAGGCCAGCCCCGGGCTGCGCCTGTCGCGCTGGGCATTGGGCGCGGCGCAGCGCGTCTGGCCGGCCCTCGCCGTGCGCGCGGCGCTGCGGCTGTTCGGCACGCCGTTGCCGCCCCGCTGGCTGCGCCGGCCGACGCGCTGGGATGCGCACTGGCATGCCGAGCGGTGGCCGTTCGAAGACGCGAGCCTCACGTTGCACACACGGGCTGCCCGGTCCGGTGCACCGACGGTGCTGCTGGTGCACGGCTGGGGCGGCCACGCGGGTCAGTTGCTCGCGCTGGCGGAGGCCGTGGCGGCGGAAGGCCTGCGGCCAGTGCTGCTGGACCTGCCGGCGCACGGCGACAACGTGGGCCAGGTGAGCAACCTGCCGCAGTTCTCGCGTGCGATCGACTACGCGGCGGCGCGCCTGCTGCACGAGGGCCACGCGCTGCACGCGATCGTGGCGCATTCGCTGGGTGCCAACGCGGCTGCCCATGCCGCCAGCCGCGGGCTCGCGACCGCGCGCCTGGTGCTGCTGGCACCGCCCGCCTCCGCCCGCGACTACACGCGCTTCTTCGCCCAGGTGTTCGGGCTCTCGGAGGCAACGCGCGCCCGCATGCAGGCGCTGATCGAGGCCCGCGAGGGCGTGCTGATGGCCAACTTCGAACCGCAGGCCGTGGGCGGCCGCATCCACGTGCCCACGCTGGTGGTGCATGACCGCGGCGATCGCATCAATCCGTTCGCCCACGGCGAAGCGTTCGTGCGCGCCATCGCGGGCGCCCGCCTGATCTCCACCGAGGGACTGGGCCATCGCAAGCTGCTGGGCGACAACCGCGTGCTGCGGGAACTCGTGCAGTTCCTGCGCGGGGGCTGACGCCGCCGAGCCGCCTTGTTGCAGTGCCCTGCCCCGCTTAGCATGCAGGCTTCACACAACAAGGAGCGGACATGGGACTGTTTGCCTGGGCCGAGAAGCCCGCGCAGGTGCTGCAGCAGGGAGGCGTGATCGCGCCGGATGAACGACTGCCGTGGCCGCAGACCGCGGCGATGGGCGTGCAGCACGTGATCGCGATGTTCGGTGCCACGGTGCTGGCGCCGATCCTCATGGGGTTCGATCCGAACCTCTGCATTCTCATGAGCGGCATCGGCACGCTCATCTTCTTCCTGGTCACGGGCGGCAAGGTGCCCAGCTACCTGGGCTCCAGCTTCGCGTTCATCGGCGTGGTGATCGCCGCCACCGCGTACGCGGGCAAGGGGCCGAACGCCAACATCGCGGTGGCGCTGGGCGGCATCATCGCGTGCGGCGTGGTCTACGCCATCATCGGCGGCATCGTGCAGGCGGTGGGCACCGGCTGGATCGAGCGGCTGATGCCGCCGGTGGTCACCGGCGCCGTGGTGGCCGTCATCGGCCTGAACCTCGCGAGCGTGCCGGTCAAGAACATGGCCGCCAACAACTTCGAGTCGTGGATGCAGGCCGTCACGTTCGTCTGCGTGGCCCTGGTGGCGGTGTTCACGCGCGGCATGGTGCAGCGGCTGCTGATCCTCATCGGCCTGCTGCTGGCCAGCATCGTCTACGCGGTGCTCACCAACGGCCTGGGCATGGGCAAGCCGATGGACTTCTCCGGCATCGCCAACGCCGCGTGGGTGGGCATGCCGCACTTCGTGGCACCGGTCTTCAGCGGCCCCGCGATGCTGATGATCGCGCCGGTGGCGATCATCCTGGTGGCCGAGAACCTGGGCCACATCAAGGCGGTCACCGCGATGACGGGCCGCAACCTCGACGCCTACATGGGCCGCGCGTTCCTGGGCGACGGCATCGCCACGATCGTGAGCGGCGCGTCGGGCGGCACCGGCGTCACCACCTATGCCGAGAACATCGGCGTGATGGCGGCCACCAAGATCTATTCGACCGCGGTGTTCGTGACGGCTGCGCTGATCGCCATCGTGCTTGGGTTCTCGCCCAAGTTCGGCGCGGTGATCCAGGCCATCCCGCTGCCCGTGATGGGCGGCGTCTCGATCGTGGTGTTCGGCCTGATCGCCGCCGCAGGCGCCCGCATCTGGGTGGACAACCGGGTGGACTTCTCGGACAACCGCAACCTGATCGTTGCGGCCCTCACGCTGGTGCTGGGCACCGGCGACTTCACGCTCAAGTTCGGCGGCTTTGCGCTCGGCGGCATCGGCACCGCGACCTTCGGCGCCATCCTGCTGTACGCGCTGCTCGGTCGCGCCCAACGGCCCGCGGCCAACGCGGCGCCGCGCGCTGCCGCGCACTGAGGCACTGAGTCAGCGCGACGCAACTTCTATCATCGGGCGCATGCGCATCTGGCAGAAGCCCATCTCGGTCGAGCTGCTCACCCAGGCCCACGTGGGCACCGTGGTCGAGCGGCTCGGCATCGAGTTCCTCGAGGTCGGCGACGACTTCATCAAGGCGCGCGTGCCGGTCGATGCACGCACGCGCCAGCCGTATGGCCTGCTGCACGGCGGAGTGTCGGTCGTGCTGGCCGAGACGCTGGGATCCTGCGGCGCCGCCTACAGCAGCCCGCCGGACCATCGCGCCGTCGGCCTCGACATCAACGCGAACCACCTGCGCGGCGCCACGCAGGGGTGGGTGACCGGCATCACGCGGCCGGTGCACATCGGGCGCACCACGCAGGTCTGGCAGATCGACCTGCACGACGAGCAGGGCCGGCCCACGTGTGCATCGCGCATCACGATGGCGATCCTGGCGCCGCGCTGAACCGCTAGCCGTTGCCGTCGGAGCCGGGGCTCGTGCCCTGCGCCAGCCGCTGGCTCTTCCAGTACACGTCGTCGCCGCCGTCCAGGCGGTTGAGCACGCGCGCCAGCACGAACATCAGGTCCGACAGGCGATTGAGGTAGCGCCGCGGCGTGTCGTGCAGCGTCTCGGCCTGACCCAGTGCGACCACGGCGCGCTCGGCCCGTCGCGCGACCGTGCGGCACACATGCGCCTGCGATGCGCCCCGCGTGCCCGCCGGCAGGATGAACTCCTCCAGCTTGGGCAGGCGCGCGTTGTGCTCGGCCAGCGCGGCATCGAGCACCGCCAGTGCCTCGGGCTTGAGCAGTTCGAAGCCGGGAATCGAGAGCTCGCCGCCGAGGTTGAACAGCTGGTGCTGCACCTCGACCAGCAGTGCACGCACGGGGTCGGGCATGGCCTCGCACAGCAGCAGGCCGATGTGCGAGTTCAGCTCGTCCACGTCGCCCATGGCCTGCACGCGCAGGCTGCTCTTGGGCACCCGCGTGTTGTCGCCAAGGCCGGTGGTGCCGTCGTCACCGGTGCGGGTGGCGATCTGGGTGAGGCGCTTGCCCATGCTGTGTCGCTCCTTCGTCAGCGCGACGGGGCCGCGCCCGTCGATTGTCCACCCAGGCCTGGCCGCGATGAGCGTGCGTGGCGTCCTACGCCGGGTACCGTGCTCGCGTGACACCGCGCGCCCGGCCTGGCGCGACCATGAAGGTGCAAGGAGTCCGCCATGCACCGTCCCTACCGCTTCCATCCCGGCCCGCTCACCATCCTCGTGGCCGTCGTGCTGTGCCTGATGGCCAGCTTCGCCTTCGGCCAGGTCCGCCGCATCGCTCCCGGCGCCGCCCCGGCCCGCGTGGCGCCCAGCGCCCTGCCCGCGCCGTCGGGCCTCACCAGCGGCGCTGCACCGGGCCTGGTCAACGGCACGCCGGCAGCGAGCGGCCTCACCAGCGGCAGTTCGCCGGCGCTTCCTCCAGGCTCGCCCGCGGCTTCAGGATTGACCAGCGGCACGACCGGCGGCGTCGGCGCGGGCAGCACGACGCCGGAGACGACGGCCACTGTGACGGGCGGCAGCACGCGCGGCGTCGTGGTGATCCCCGTCGACACCGGCGTTGGCGCGACGACCACGGGCACCGTGACCGGAACCACGGGCACGACCTCGACCACCACCGGCACCACCGCTGGAACGACCGGTGCAGCCGTGGTCTCGGGCTTCGCGGGTGTCACCAATGGCGTGCCCTCGGTGGCGCCGGGCCGGCTGCAGACCATGGGCGGCGGCCCCCTCACCGCGCTGCAGGTGACCCAGCTGTTCTCGCAGGCCGATGCCGATGGCGACGGCCTGCTCACCCGCGCCGAGGCGCTGCGCCTGCCGATGGTCACCATGTCCTTCGACGACATGGACACCAACCGCGACGGCGTCGTGTCGCGCTCGGAGTACGACGACAGCCTGCGCTGAGCTGGCCATGGCGCCATCCTGCCGGGCGTAAACTGCGCCGGCAGGAGACACGCCATGAACGCGCCCACCGCCCTCACGCACCTGGTTCCCGAAACACACCAGCGGCCCGTGCCGCAGGCCCTGCTCGACGCGCTGGTCCGGCGCTTCGGCGCGCAGTGCTCCACCGCGATGGCGGTGCGCGAGCAGCATGGCCGCGACGAGTCGTCGTTCCAGGTGCCACCGCCCGCTGCCGTGGTCTTCGCCGAGAAGACGCAGGACGTGGCCGATGCCGTCGCGCTGGCTGCGCAGTACGAGGTGCCCGTGATCCCGTTCGGCGTCGGCTCCTCGCTCGAGGGCCACCTGCTCGCGGTGCAGGGTGGCATCAGCATCGACCTGGGCCGCATGGACAAGATCCTGTCCGTGAATGCCGAGGACCTCACCGTCACCGTGCAGTCGGGCGTCACGCGCAAGCGCCTGAACGACGAGATCAAGAGCACCGGCCTGTTCTTCCCGATCGACCCGGGCGCCGACGCCACCATCGGCGGCATGAGCGCCACGCGTGCGTCGGGCACGAACGCCGTGCGCTACGGCACCATGCGCGAGAACGTGCTGGGACTGGAAGTGGTCACCGCCAGCGGCGAGGTGATCCGCACCGGCACGCGCGCCAAGAAGTCGTCGGCCGGCTACGACCTCACGCGCCTGATGGTGGGCAGCGAAGGCACGCTGGGCGTGATCACCGAAGTCACGCTGCGGCTGTATCCGATTCCCGAAGCCATCTCGGCGGCGATCTGCTCGTTCCCGAGCATCGAGGCCGCGGTGCGCACCGTCATCCAGGTGATCCAGTTGGGCGTGCCGATCGCCCGCGTGGAACTCATCGACGTCAACAGCGTGCGCATGGTCAACGCCCACAGCAAGCTCGGGCTGCGCGAAGAGCCCATGCTGCTGATGGAGTTCCACGGCTCGCCGGCCGGCGTCAAGGAGCAGGCCGAGACCGTGCAGGAGATCGCCAGCGAGTACGGCGGCAACGCGTTCGAGTGGGCCACGACGCCCGAGGAACGCACGCGCCTGTGGACCGCGCGGCACAACGCGTACTTCGCCGCGATCCAGTCACGTCCGGGCTGCCGCGCGATCTCCACCGACACCTGCGTGCCGATCTCGCGCCTGGCCGACTGCCTGCTCGACTCGGTGGCCGAGGCCGATGCCAGCGGCATCCCCTACTTCCTCGTCGGCCACGTCGGCGACGGCAACTTCCACTTCGGCTACCTGCTCGATCCGAACGACCCGCGCGAGCGCGAAGTGGCCGAGGACCTGAACCACAAGCTGGTGGGGCGCGCCCTGAGCCTTGGCGGCACCTGCACCGGCGAGCACGGCGTGGGCCTGCACAAGATGGACTTCCTGGTCACCGAAGCCGGTGCCGGCGCGGTGGACATGATGCGCACGATCAAGCGCGCGCTGGATCCGAAGAACATCATGAATCCGGGGAAGATCTTCGCGCTCTGAGCGCCGGTCGACCCGAACACGAGAACCGTGTCGTCCCCGCGCAGGCGGGGACCCAAGCTCCCGTCCCGCTTCACGAAGCGCAAGCCTTGGATTCCCGCCTTCGCGGGAATGACAGAGGCCTACTGCTTGTGCGCCAGCGGATACTTCGGCGCCTCCCCCGGCACCGACAACTGCGGCACCACGCCCACCACGTCATCGATCAGGCCCACCGAACGCTCCATCGTCTCGGCCTGTTCCTTTGTCCGCACGCAGCCTTGCAGCACCACGTGCCGCTGCCGCACGGTGATCCACACGCTGCTGTCGGCGAGTCGCTCGTCGCGATTGAGGTACTGCACCACCCGTGGCGCGATCTCCTTGTCGTAGAGATAGGCGTTGGGCAGCCGGCAGCGACCCGAGTAGTAGCAGCTGGTGCCGGACTGCGCCCGGGAGTGCGCCTGCTCGCGCACCTGCTCCGGCGTGTACAGCGGGCCCGCCGGCACCGGGCAGTTGGCGATGGCCGACGTCGCGCGCAGGAACGGGTCGTCGAACGCATTCGTGGCCTGCTGCGCGAACACGGGCGCACACGCGAGCGACGCCGCGAGCAGGACACGCGGACGCATGGCTAGCCGCTGCGCAGGCGCTCGATCAGCCCATTGAGTTCGTCGAGCGAGCCGAACTGGATCGCCAGCTCGCCGAGTTCCTCGACGCGGCCGTGGCGCTTCACGCGCTTCTTCAGCCGCACCTCGACTTCGGCGGTGAGCAGGTCGGAGAGCTCCTCCTCGACGCGCCGCAGGTCGCGCGACTTCTCCTTCTTCGGCTTCGGCGAGGTCAGCGCGAATTCGGCGCCGATCTTCTTGACCAGCGATTCGGCCTCGCGCACCGAGAGCTTCTTCGCGCTGATCTGGTTGGCGGCGGTGATCTGCGCCGCGCGCTCGAGCGCCAGCAGCGCACGTGCATGGCCCATGTCCAGGTCGCCGGCCATCAGCATCGTCTGCACGGGGTCGGCCAGGTTCAGCAGGCGCAGCAGGTTCGACGCCGCGCTGCGTGACCGGCCGACGGCCTGCGCGGCCTGTTCGTGCGTGAGCCCGAAGTCGCGGATCAATCGCTGCAGGCCCTGTGCCTCCTCGAGCGGATTGAGGTCCTCGCGCTGGATGTTCTCGACCAGCGCCATCGCGGCGGCGGCCTCGTTCGGCACGTCGCGCACCAGCACCGGCACGCTGTCCAGGCCTGCCAGCCTGGCGGCCCGGAAGCGGCGCTCGCCCGCGATGATCTCGAACTTGCCGGCGTTGGCGCCCTCGTTGAGCTTGCGCACGAGGATCGGCTGCATGATGCCCTGCGCCTTGATCGACTCGGCCAGCTCGTACAGCGCCCCTTCGTCCATGCGCGTGCGCGGCTGGTACATGCCCGGCACCATGTCGGCCAGCATCAGCGACGCCGGCTGGCCTGCGTTGGCCGCCGGCGCATCCGCAGCTTCGCCATCCTGGCGCGCGGTGGGACCGAGCAGCGCCTCGAGGCCGCGGCCCAGTCCCTTGGGTTTCTTGGTCACCATGTGTGCCCTCGTCTCTCGTGTGTGTCAGTCCTGCAGCAACTCCTGCAGGAGCAGGTGGCCTTCGGGCCAGCTGCCCAGGCCCGATTCGGCGTTGATGTGGCCGCTGTTGCCGTGGTCGACCAGACGGCTGCCCCAGGCGCTTGCGAACAGGCGCGCGCGCTCGAAGCTGCAATGGGGATCGTCATGGCTCGCCACCAGCACCGTGGGGAACGGCAGCGTGTCGAGCGGGACTGGCGACCAGCTGCGCAGGGCACCGCGCACCTCCTCGCGCTCCGTGTCGCCCGGCGCCACCAGCAAGGCGCCCTTCACGCGTCGCGTGTTGCGCGAGACCGAGGCCCACGCGGCGACCAGGACGCAGCCCAGGCTGTGCGCCACCAGCACCGCCTGCTCGTCGCACGCGAGCACCACGTCTTCGAGGCGCGCGATCCAGTCACCACGCAGGGGATGCCTCCAGTCGTGCTGCTCCACGCGCCGGTAGCCATGGTGCTGTTCCCACAGCGTCTGCCAGTGCTGCGGACCGCTGCCTTGCCAGCCCGGCAGGACGAGCACATTGCCTGGTTTCACTGCTCTCTTTTATGTAGCAATCCGCTCAGGCTGACGGGGCGGTCGGCGCTCGTCGCGCGGACCGCGGTCACACCCTTCATCGTGCCGAGGCGCTCGACCATCTCGTTGGCGAACTCCACGAACGACTGGCTGCCGCGTGCCGACGGATCGAAGGCCAGGCCCGGAAGGCCGTAGCTCGGCGCTTCAGCCAAGCGCACGTTGCGAGGAATGACGGTGTTGAACACCTTGTCGCCGAAGTGCGCCTTGAGCTGGTCGCTCACCTGCTGCTGCAGCGTGATGCGCGGGTCGAACATCACGCGCAGCAGGCCGATGATCTCCAGGTCCTTGTTCAGGTTGGCGTGCACCTGCTTGATGGTGTTCACCAAGTCGGACAGGCCCTCCAGCGCGAAGTACTCGCACTGCATCGGCACGATCACGCCGTGGGCGGCGCACAGGCCGTTGAGCGTCAGCAGCGACAGCGCCGGCGGGCAGTCGATCAGGATAAAGTCGTACTCGGCCTGGACCTGGGACAGCGCGGTCTTCAGGCGGGTCTCGCGGTGTTCCAGTTCCACCAGTTCCACTTCCGCGCCGGCGAGGTCGCGGTTGGCGCCGAGGATGTCGTAGCTGCAGCCAGCCTCCACGAGGCGATCGCTGCGCACGCGCGCTTCGGTGATCGAGGCCGCTTCCAGCAGTACGTCGTACACCGACAGCTCGAGCTTGCGCTTGTCGATGCCCGAGCCCATGGTGGCGTTGCCCTGCGGATCCAGGTCCACCATCAGCACGCGCTGGCCGACCTTGGCCAAGCCCGCCGCGAGATTGACGCTGGTGGTCGTCTTGCCGACGCCGCCCTTCTGGTTCGCGATGCAGAAGATCTTGGCCATGTGCGCGCTCACCGGGAGATCGCCAGCTTCACACCGAAGCCGATGAGGAACACGCCGGCCAGCTTTTCGAGCAAGCGGCCGATGTGCGGATTGGCGCGCATCCGCTCGGCCAGGAAATGGGTGAGCAGCACGGCGATGAGTCCGTAGGTGAAGGTCAGCGTGGCGATGGTTGCGGCCATCACGCCGAAGGTGAGCAGTCCCTGGTGCCGGGTCGGGTCGACGAACAGCGGGAAGAAGGCCATGTAGAAGACGATCGCCTTCGGGTTCAGGAGCGTGATCACCGCCGCCTGGCGGAAGTAGTGGCGCGGCTGGATGTTCAGGACCGGCTTGCTGCCGGGCTTGGCGAGCAGCATCTTGGCGCCCAGCCAGGCCAGGTAGGCAGCACCCATCCACTGCACTGCCTGGAAAGCGGCGGGATAGGCAATCAAGAGTGCGGCCACACCAGCGACGGCAGCCCACATGAGCACCTGGTCACCCGCGATGATCCCGAAGGTCGCGGCCAATCCGGCGCGGACGCCGCCCTTCCCTGTCGAGGTGATCAAGGCCAAGTTGCCGGGGCCCGGGATGGCCAGGAAGATGATGATGGCCGCGACGAAGGCGCCGTAATCCGCTACGCCGAACATGGAACTCCCGGGTGAAGCCGTCTTGTGGAGTTCCGAGTGTATGTCAGCGGTCTGGCGCGGCCGGTCGCATCCAGACGATGCAACGCTCGGCATCGAGGCCTGGAACACGCAGCTGTTCCACGTGAAACACGAACACGTCCGCTGGCAGCGCCGCGATTTCGGCTTGGGGATGTCTCCCCTTCATGGCCATCCAGATGCCTGACGGATCAAGCGCCTCGCGCGACCCGGCGACGAAGTCGACCAGCGAGGCAAACGCGCGTGAGCTCACCACGTCGTACGCATCGCGCACCTGCTCCACGCGGCCGTGGACGCCGCGCAGGTTGGGCAGCTGCAGCGTGCCCGCTGCCTGCTGGACGAACGCCGCCTTCTTCGCCACGGCATCCAGGCAATCGACTCTGATCTCCGGACAGCAGATCGCGACAACGACGCCCGGCAGTCCGGCGCCGGACCCTACATCCAGCAACCGGACAGGGCCCGAGCCAGTCTGCCGACGCAGTGGAGCAACCACAGCCAAGCTGTCGAGCAGATGGTGGGTGAGCATCTCCGCCGCATCGCGAACCGCCGTGAGGTTGTAGACCTTGCCCCATTTGCCGAGCAGCGCCTGGTACTGCAGGAGCTGGCCGATCTGCTTGTCGTCGAGGGACAGCCCGAGCTCGTCGATGCCGGCTCGCAGTTGCGGCTCCAGACTCATGCCACCTGCTTGGGTTCGTTGGCCGCCGCCGCGGTGAAGCCCTTCGCCCTGCTCTTCTTCAGGTGGACAAGCAACAGCGAGATTGCCGCCGGCGTCACACCGGAGATGCGGGACGCCATGCCCAGCGTTTCGGGCCGGTGCTTGTCGAGCTTTTGCCGCACTTCGATCGAGAGCGCCTTCACGCCCATGTAATCCAGGTCGGCGGGCAGCTTCAGGTTCTCGTAGTGCGCGGCCCGTTCGACTTCGTCCTTCTGCCGGTCGATATAACCGGCGTACTTGGCGCCAATCTCCAGTTGCTCGACGACAGGTTCGAACAGCGCGCCGAGCGTTTCACGTGAAACATCGCTCGACGCGTAGCGGCCCAGGTCCAGGCTCATGAGCGCTGCATAGCTCACGGCCGGGCGTCGCAAGAGGTCGGCCAGATTGTGTTCATGCTCGATCGCCTTTCCGAGCACCCGCTCCGATTCCGCCGCAGGCAGCGAGCGCGGATTCACCCACACCGACTTCAGGCGCTGCGTTTCACGTGAAACAGCATCGCGCTTCCGGTTGAAGGCGTCCCAGCGATCATCCGGGACCAGTCCCATCCTCCGGCCCGCTTCGGTCAGGCGCATGTCCGCGTTGTCCTCGCGGAGCTGCAATCGGAACTCAGCCCGGCTGGTGAACATCCGATACGGCTCGGTCACGCCCTTGGTGATCAGGTCATCGACCAGCACGCCGAGATAGGCCTCATCGCGCGCGGGCAGCCACGCAGCCTCGCCCCGGCATTGAAGCGCCGCGTTCACGCCGGCAAAAATGCCTTGGGCCGCTGCCTCCTCGTAGCCGGTCGTGCCATTGATCTGGCCGGCGAAGAACAGTCCGCCGATCTGGCGCGTCTCGAAACTGCTCCTGAGCGAGCGCGGGTCGAAGTAGTCGTACTCGATCGCATAGCCGGGCCGCAGGATGTGGGCGTTTTCCAGGCCGGGCAGTGTGCGCACCAGGGCGTACTGCACGTCGAACGGCAGGCTGGTCGAGATCCCGTTCGGGTAGATCTCGTTGGTGGTCAGGCCCTCGGGCTCCAGGAACACCTGGTGGCTGTCCTTGTCCGCGAACCGGTTGATCTTGTCCTCGACGCTCGGGCAGTAGCGCGGCCCGACGCCTTCGATCTTGCCGGTGAACATCGGGCTGCGGTCGAAGCCCGACCGGATGATCTCGTGCGTGCGCTCGTTCGTGTGCGTGATCCAGCACGGCACCTGGCGCGGATGCATCGCCGCATTGCCCATGAAGCTGAACACCGGCACCGGGTCCAGGTCACCCGGCTGCTCCTCGGTCTTGGAGAAGTCGATCGTGCGACCGTCGATGCGCGGCGGCGTGCCGGTCTTGAGGCGGCCCTGCGGCAACTGAAGTTCCTTCAGCCGCGCCGACAACGTCGCCGCTGGCGGGTCACCTGCCCGGCCCGCCGCGTAGTTGTTCAGGCCAACGTGGATCTTGCCGTCCAGGAAGGTTCCGGCCGTGAGCACGACCGTGTTCGAGCGGAACCTGATTCCGACTTGCGTGACCGCACCGACGACCCGATCGCCCTCGACCATCAGGTCATCGACCGCCTGCTGGAACAGCGTGAGGTTGGGCTGGTTCTCCAGCATCCGGCGGATCGCCGCCTTGTAGAGAATGCGATCCGCCTGCGCGCGAGTGGCGCGAACCGCCGGGCCCTTGGACCCGTTGAGGATCCGGAACTGGATTCCCGCTTCGTCGGTGGCGATCGCCATCGCACCACCAAGCGCGTCGACTTCCTTGACAAGGTGGCCCTTGCCGATGCCCCCGATCGAAGGGTTGCAGCTCATCTGCCCCAGCGTCTCGATGTTGTGGGTGAGCAGCAGCGTCTTGCAGCCCATGCGGGCAGCCGCGAGCGCGGCTTCCGTGCCGGCATGGCCGCCGCCGACGACGATCACGTCGAAAGTTTCGGGATAGAGCATGGGAGGCAGCGCCTTTGGCCGGGCGCAGGCGGTCACGAGACCAGAGGGCAAGGATTGTACGGTCGAGGCCTTCAAGACCCAGGACGCAGGGACATGCGCCAGCGAGCGCTCACTGGCGCGCCGCGTCGAGTGTGCCGCGACCTACTGACGCATGGCTTCGTCGTCTTCGCGGGACGCTGGGTGAACACCTCGGCGGGTAGGACAACCCTGTGGAGTGTTCCGGCACAACCGATGGGTTGTCCACAGCAGAGCTCGCGGATCGGAGTTGTTCATTCTGGCGAGACACCCCGGAAGCGCCCTCCCCCACAGCATGGGAGGTGCCGTAAGTGCTTGGTGCACCAAGGAGAAATGGCGCTTGTCCACACAAATGGCCGAGCTCTACTAGCTACTACTAATTTAAAAGATAGAAATACTAAGAAAGAGAAGCGGGGCCCGATTTGCGCCAGCAATCCCCCGGGCTGCCGCTCCCGACCACCGGATGGGGTGCCCGGCGCGTTCTTCGAAGGCGTAGGCGCAGCGATCCTGGAGCCACGCCGGCCCTGTTCTTCCCTGGCCGAGTTCGCTTCCCGATGCGCCCGACTGGGCGGAGTACGCTGGAAGTACGCACGAGGTCGGCCTGCACCTCCGCCAATGGGCGGAGGTGCTTTCCTTCTGCTGCGCCTGGACAACAAGGCCACTTAGCGCCAACTTCCGTCGTCGCTAAGCTCATCGGTTCCCACAAAGGAGGAGTGATGAGGACATCGAACAAGAACGTTCGCTTCGGGAACTGGGGCCGTGCGCTGCGCGCCGGCCTGCTGTGCGTGCCGGCGCTCGCGCTGGTCGCGTGCGGCGGCGGTGGTGGTGGCGGCAGTGCCGGCACGCCTGTCGCGACCCCGACGACCACCACCAGTGGCGGATCCGGCAGCACGGCGGTGGGTGCCGTCGTGATCACCTCGAGCAATGCGCAGGCCGTCGCGGCCGAAGCGCTGGCCGCATCGACGAACACCGATGCCACCGCCGGCAGCGCATTCGTGACGGGTGTGCAGGTCAGCGGTGGCTCCGGGCCCAGGCCCATGCTGCTGACCAAGGCAGCCCGGTCCCTGGTGACGAAACCTTCCGTCGGCCCGCTCGCCACCGGCGTGGCGACCACCCAGGCCTGCACGGCGGGCGGCTCGATCACGGAAGACATGACCGTGTCGGGCACCAACGGCCTCACCGCGGGCGATGCGTTCACGTTCACCGCGAACAACTGCACCGAGAGCATCGACAGCACCACCACCGTGGTGATGAACGGCACGATGTCGATCACCATCGTGAGCGGCACGTACGACCCCGCCGCGACGACCTATCCGAAGAGCATCACGATGCGCATCGTCAGCACCAACTTCTCGATGAAGACCGGCAGCGAGACCGAGACGTTCAACGGCGACCTGACGATGTCGCTCACCGAGGAGAGCGCCACGTCGTCCAGCGTCACCGTGTCGTCGAGCTCGCTCTCCAGCACCGTCGGCTCGCACAGCGTGACGCTGACGAACTACTCGGTGAAGGAAACCGAATCGCCCACCGGATCGACGCTGGCCGTGTCGGGCACCGTCCAGACCAGCAACGGCCGCTTCGCTTCGAGCGAAGTGACCTACACGATCACCACCCCCACGCCGCTGGCGGTGTCGTCCACGGGCTCGGTCACCGCGGGCGCGATCCAGGTCACCGGCTCGGGATCCGCGCTGCTGCTGACGGTCACGTCCACCGACACCTTCTCGCTGCAGGTGGACACGAATGGCGACGGCACCTACGACTCGACCAGCACGGTGACGCGCGCCCAGCTGGATTCCCAGCTCTGACGGTCGAGCGCATCCGCTGAGCCCCGGCGCAGGCCGGGACCACGGGTCGCCGGCGCGCAAGTGCCGGCGGCCTCGCCATTTGTGTGCGGGACGCAGGACGCGCGCGGCTGTCCTCCCTGTGACGCGACAGACGCCGGCGTTCGGTCTAGAGTCACCGGCGCGCCATCGACGGCGCCGAAGGAGACAAGCATGCACATCGCGTCCGTGCGCGAACTCGTCAGCGCCGAGGAATGGGCGCTCCGGGTGGACCTCGCCGCTGCCTACCGGCTGGTGGCCGCCTATGGCTGGAGCGACCTGGTCTTCACCCACATCAGCGCCCGCGTGCCCGGTCCGGAGCACCATTTCCTGATCAATCCATACGGACTGCTGTTCGACGAGATCACGGCCTCGTCGCTGGTGAAGGTCGATGCCCGGTGCAACAAGGTCATCGACTCGCCGTTCCCCGTCAATCCGGCCGGGTTCACGATCCACAGCTGCATCCACGCGGCACGTGAGGACGTGCAGTGCGTGCTGCACACCCACACGCGTGCCGGCGTGGCGGTCAGTGCGCAGAAATGCGGCGTGCTTCCCATCAGCCAGCAGAGCACCTTCGTGCTGGCCTCGCTCGCCACCCACGAGTACGAGGGCGTGGCCCTGCGCGACGACGAGAAGCCGCGCCTGGTTGCCGACCTTGGCACCAAGACCTACTTCCTGCTGCGCAACCACGGCCTCCTCACCGTGGGCAAGAGCGTGGCCGATGCCTGGCTGTCGATGTACACGTTCGAGAACGCCTGCAGGATCCAGATCGACGCGCAGGCCGGCGGCGAGCTGGTGCATGTCGACCCGGCCATCATGCAAGGCATGGGGCAGGTGATGAAGGTCGCCACGGCCGGGCAAGGTCCGGGCATCGCGTGGCCGGCGCTCTTGCGCAAGCTGGATCGCGAGGATGCGTCGTACAAGACCTAGGCGGCGAGCATCGGCGCGCCCTGTACCGCCACCGGCTCGCGCGGGTCGTGCTCCAGCACGCTCACCAGCTTGTCGGTCATCTCCACCGCGCCGAACACGGTGCTGAAGGCCACGTCCTTGGCATCGCGGCCGGTGCCGATGCGCACGAGCCGATCCACGGGGGCCATGCCGGTGGCGTCGAACAGCACCCAGCGCCCACCCAGCCACGCCTCGAAGATGGCGTGGAAGTCCTGCGGCGGCTCGTCGAACCACACGTAGCCGGCGACGAGCCGCGCCGGGATGTTCAGCGCCCGGCAGAACGTGATGCACAGGTGCGCGAAATCGCGGCACACGCCGGCGCGCTGCGCCAGCACGTCCTGCGCGGTGCTGGTCGCGTTCGTGCTGCCGGGCCGGTAGGCGATGTGGCGGTGGACCCAGTCGACGATTCCGCGCACGCGTGCCGCGCCTGGCGGCAGCTGCCCGAACTGCTCGCGTGCGAACGCGCACAGCAGGTCCGATTCGCAGAAGCGCGTGGGCAGCAGGTCGCCGATCAGCGCATCGGGCACCTCGTTGACCGGCAGCTCCTGCAGGTCGTCCGCTGGGCGCTCCCAGTGCACTTCGACGTCGGCCTTGTAGTGCACTTCCAGCGGCCCGGGCGGCACGTCGAAGCGCAGGAAGCGATTGCCGCTGGCAGGCTCGACGTGGGTGTGAAGCGCCACCTCCGGCGTGATCGTCAGCTGCTCGCTCACGATCGTCTGCGTGGGCCAGTGGGCCACCTCGATGTTGAAGCGGCAGTGCGATGGCTCGCGCACGCGGTACGTGAGGCGGGTCTCGACGGTGGACAGGTGCATGGCGGCAGACGTCGCGCCGCGGAAGTACGGCTCGAGCATGCTAGGCCGCGCCGCCCGTGTTCGTCATCGGCAGGGCGCCCGCCGCGCTGTAGGCGGGCCCCGGCAGCGCTCAGCGCCCGCCGAAGAGGCTCGGCAGTCCCGGCGAGGCCGAGGGGGCGTCCAAGGTTCCGCCCACCGTCAACGGCACGCCGATGGCGCCGCCGGCCAGCGTGACGTTGGCCTTGCCACTCAGGGTCCGGTCGGCCGCGAGCACGACATTGCCGGTGGCGGCCAGCGAGCCCGAGTTGGCGACCAGGTTGCTCAGCTGCACGACCTTGCCCTGCGTGGCCACCTGGCCCGTGAGCGTGTCGAACACGGTCTGGCCACTGCGGCTGATGCCCAGCGTGCGCGCGGCCTGCGCGAGGTCGATGCCGTGCAGCACCGCCTGGTGCACCGTGAACTTCGTCTGCGTGCGCATGGCATCCACCAGCGCGCCGGGCTCCTTGAAGTCGGCCTGCAGCGACGTGCGCGCGCTCAGCTTGCCGGTCAGCGCGCGGCTGGGCGCGGTGAGCGCCGCCACTTCGACCTTGTCCGTCGCGATGTCACCGGTGAGGCGCCAGCCGCCGGCCTTTTGCGATTGCAGGCGCAGCGGCCCGGCGAGCGTGCCGCCGCCAATCTCGGCGCGCAGCTGCCAGGCCTCGCCCGCGCGCTCCAGCCGTGCCTGCGCGCCCGCATAACGCCCGCCGACGATGTCGACCTTCGCGGTTTCGGGCAGCAGTTCGCCGGCGAAGGCGATCTCGGCATTGACGGTCAGGCGCTGCTGGCTGGCATCGACCCACGTGACCTGGTCGAGCACGATGCGCCGCGGCAGGCTGGCCGCCGGATCGCTCGTGCTCTTGGCCGCCGCGGCCTTGGGCGCTTGCTTCTGCAGTGCGGCCACTGCAGCCAGGATGCCCTGCTGCGGCAGCACCGCACTGCGCACCACGAGCGCGTCGAGCACCGGCTTGCCCACCACCAGCGACGACCAGACCGGCGTTGCTTCGATCTGGGCCAGCGTGAGTGCCGGCCGGGTCAGCACGCGCACGTCATGCACGGCAACGCCGAGTGCGGGCCAGTAGGTGATCTCGACTTCGCCCAGCTGCACGGGAACGCCGAGCGCCTGGGTCGCCGCCTGCTGGGCCCGCAACCGGAAGTCGGCACTGCCGGCCCATTGCGCCAGTCCGGCCACCGCCGCCCCCACCAGCACCACCACTCCCCCCGCGAGGCCCAGGGCCCACTTGTTCTGCGCACGCATGAGCAGATTGTCCCAAGACACGGGCCAGCAGGGAATTGGCCGGCCCGCTAGCATCCGAAGCCCCCCAACGAGGAAGAGACTTTTCGCACATGAAGCTTTACTACTCCCCCGGTGCCTGCTCCCTGTCGCCCCACATCGTCCTGCGCGAAGCGGGCCTCGCCTTCGACCTGGTGCTCGCCAGCACCAAGACGCACAAGCTGCAGGACGGTACCGACTACTACGGCATCAACCCACTCGGGTACGTGCCGATGCTGGAACTCGATGACGGCACACGCCTGCGCGAAGGCCCGGCCATCGTGCAGTACGTCGCCGACCAGGTGCCGACCAAGAACCTCGCACCCGCCAACGGCACCCTGCCCCGCTATCGCCTGCAGGAGTGGCTGACGTTCATCGGCACCGAGATCCACAAGGCGTTCTCGCCGCTGTTCAATCCCGCGATGCCGGACGAAGGCAAGCAGATCTACCGTGAGCGCCTGGCCAGCCGCTTCAAGTTCGTCGACGAGCAGCTGGCCGGCAAGCAGTACCTCACGGGCGACCACTTCAGCGTGGCCGACGCCTACCTGTTCACGGTGAGCAACTGGGCCAAGCCGATGAACATCGACCTGGCTGCGTATCCCAACCTCACCGCGTTCCGCGATCGCGTGGCGGCACGTCCGGCGGTGCAGGAAGCGATGAAGGCCGAAGGCCTGCTCAAGTAAGCACGGGTCGGGGCAGCGCTGGCTGGCGCCACGCCAGCAGCGCGCCCAGCCACAACGCGGCGGCCGAGAACACGAGGCCCCGTCCAAGGCCGCCGGGGCCGTCCGCGATCCAGCCCACCACGGTGGGACCGGCGATCTGGCCGGCAGCGAACACGATGGTGAACGCGCTGATGCCGGCGGCCCATTGCGCGGGCGGCAGGTTGTGCCGCACCAGCGCGGTGGTCGATGCCACTACCGACAGGAATACGGCGCCGAACAGCAGACCCGAGGCCAGCACCAGCGGCCACGCCGCGGTGAGTGCCGGCACCAGGGTCGCGACACCGAGCAGCGCATTCAGCAGCGCGAGCGGCTGCCCTTCGCGGAAGCGATCGAGCAGGCCGGCCCAGATGCGCGACGACGCGAGCACCGCCACGCCGAGCAGCGCATAGAACAACGTGATCTTCTGCGGCGCGACCGCCTCTTCGCGCAGCAGCGCGATGACGAAGGTCATGTAGCCGATGTAGCCGACGCCGAACATCGTGTAGCCCGCCAGGCCCGGCGCGAAATCGCGCCAGCGGAACACGGGACCGGCCGCCATGACCTGCGCATGCGTGGACTGCTGCGCGGCAGTCGCCTGCGCCAGCACGCGCGTCGGCCACGCCAGCACCGCGGTGCCCGCCGCGCACGCCAGGGCGAGAGCCCACCATGCCCACGACCAGCCATGCGGCTGCACCCGTGCCGCCTCGAGCACCGCCGGCACGAGCACGGCCGAGACCACGATGCCCAGTCCCGTCCCGCCGTAGTACAGGCCAAGCAGCAGGCCCGCGCGGCGCGGGTGCATGCTGCCCAGGCGCGCCGCCAGCAGCCCGCCGGCGATGAAGAGGAATGCGCTCGCGATGCCGGCCAGCACGCGCTGCACCAGCAGCGCGGTGGCATCGGTGAAGAAGCCCGACAACGCCATGAACACGGTGGCCAGCACCGAACCCGCCACCGCCAGCCGCGAGGTCCCAGGTGCTGCAGCAGGCGCGGCGTGGCCAGCGCGCCGAGCAGGTAGCCCAGCGCATTGGCGGTGTTCATTGCGCCTGCAAGCGTGTACGACCAGTGCAGGTCGGCGCGCATCGGCGGCAGCAGCAGGCCATAGGCGAAGCGCGTGATGCCCAGCGACACGGCCGCGCCGAGCGACAGCGCGCAGGCCAGCGCGAGGTGCGGCAATCGCTGCGTCGTGTTCATCGACGCGCATTGTCGGACAGCACCGCATGATTCCCGCACGGGTCGCACGTGGATCGAGGGCGCATTAACCTGCCTGCCCTTTCCAACTCGAACACGTCGTGCCGATGCCCAGTCTTTTCGATCCCGTCCGCGCAGGCGACCTGCAGTTGCACAACCGCGTCGTGATGGCGCCCCTCACCCGCAACCGCGCGCCGCGCGCGATCCCCACGCCGCTGATGGCCGAGTACTACGCACAGCGCGCCAGTGCCGGCCTGCTGATCACCGAGGCCACCGCCATCAGCCACCAGGGCCAGGGCTATGCCGACGTGCCAGGGCTGTACGGCACCGAGCAGCTCGATGCGTGGAAGCGCGTCACCGATGCCGTGCATGCACGTGGTGGCCGCATCGTCACGCAGCTGTGGCACGTGGGCCGGGTGTCGCACGTCGACCTGCAGCCGGACGGGCAGAAGCCGGTGGCGCCCTCGGCCATCGCCGCGAAGACCAAGACCTACCTGATCAAGGACGGCCAGGGCGGCTTCGTCGACACCTCCGAGCCGCGCGCACTGCGTGCCGAGGAACTGCCCGGCATCGTGCACGACTACCGGCATGCCGCGCGCAATGCCCTGAGCAGCGCTGGCTTCGATGGCGTCGAGGTGCACGGTGCCAACGGCTACCTGCTGGACCAGTTCCTCAAGCGCAGCTCGAACCATCGCACCGACGACTACGGCGGCTCGATCGAGAATCGCGCGCGGCTGCTGCTGGAGGTGATGCGCGCCGTGGTCGACGAGATCGGTGGCGGCCGCACGGCGATTCGCCTGTCGCCGGTCACGCCTGCGAACGACGTGCACGATCCCGATCCGCAACCGCTGTTCGAATACGTGATCCGGCAACTCGCGCCGCTGGGGCTGTCGTATGTGCACGTGATCGAGGGTGCGACGGGCGGCCCGCGCGAGATCCCGGACCGGCCATTCGACTACGACGCGCTGCGGCGCGCCTACCGCGAGGCCGGCGGCAAGGGCGCATGGATGGTCAACAACGGCTACGACGGCACGCTGGGCCAGCAGGCCTTGTCACGCGGTGCGGACCTGGTGGCTTATGGCCGCCCGTACATCGCGAACCCGGATCTGGTGGAGCGGCTGCGCACCGGGGCACCGCTGAACGCGCCGGACAAGACCACGTTCTACGGCGGCGGAGCCAAGGGCTACACCGACTACCCGACGCTCGGGCAGGCAGCGCGCGCCTGAGGCGCGCTCAGGGCGGCGCACCGCCCGCGGGAGGCGCGCCGTCCGCCGGAGGCGCCCCCGACGCTTCGCCGGCGGGCACCAGCGTGGACCCGGGCTCGCGCACGTCGTCCCAGCTGCGCGCACGTTCCACCACCCGCGCCGCATTGCGTCCGACGGGCGTCGGCGTGCGCTGGTCGGAGCGCAGTGGTGATCCCTTCTGCGCCCGCACCGGTGACTGCTGCAGCAGCACGGCACCGTCGCTGTCGCGGTCTTCGGCCGGCAGCGGTTGCACGTCGCTCAGCACGCGGCCGGGCTGGGCCTGCGGCGGCGCATCCGGATCGGCGGGGGCGGTGGTCTGGGCACCCGCGCCGGTCGCCGCGGCAACCGCCAGCAGCAACACGGCCCAGGGGCCATGGCGGGATGCAGGCATGGCGGTCTCCTGAAGTCGGCCTCATGGTGGCTGCGCCGCCGCGGCGCCGCTGTCACCAAGTGCGACCAGCTGCTGTCGGACCCGGCGCACGCATGCCTGAGCCTTGGGGCAGTGTTCAAGCCCGCGCCGGGACAAGCTTTACATCGCTGTGACGCCTCGGCGATGGCCGATTGACGCAGCCTCGCGAGACTTGCTTCCAACCTGGGCCGGAGCCGGACCGAACCAGGCCCTTCCAGACCCCGAAAGGACAGATCCATGAACCGCTCTTTCCGCAAGCACTTCGTCGCCGCTGCCGTCATCGCCAGCGCCTGCCTCGGTGCCGCCCAGGCACAGACCGCGCCTGGCGCTGCCACCGGCAACGCACCGCAGCAAGGCCGCCAGTTCGACCCGGCCCGCATGGCCGAACGCGTCAACCGCCACCTGGCCGACCTGAAGCAGAAGCTGCAGATCTCGGCCTCGCAGGAAGCCGCCTGGACCAGCTTCGCCAACGCGATGCAGCCGCCGGCCAACATGCAGCGGCCCGACCGGCAGGCGCTCGGTGCGATGACCACGCCCGAGCGGCTGGACCAGATGCGCGCGATGCGTGACCGCCGCAACGCCGAGATGGACCGCCGCGCCGATGCCACCAAGGCCTTCTACGCCCAGCTCTCGCCGGAGCAGAAGAAGACCTTCGACACCGAGACTGCGCGCATGTTCCAGCACGGGCCGCGCGGTGGCCATGGTGGCCACGGGCCGCAGGGCGGCAACCGCTAACCAGCGGTGCGATGAACGAACGAAGCCCGCGCGGGTCGCACCGCGCGGGCTTCGTCGTTGGTGGCGCGGGGTGTTGCCGTGTGCGGCGTTACTCCGGCGTGCCGCCAGGCTGCTGCCACGGCTCGGGCGCGCTGCGCGATCCCATGATCGCCTGCTCGCGGCGGGTGCGGGCATCGGCCTGCTTGAACTCGCGCTCGGCGCGGCGCTCCTCACGCGTCATGGACAGCAGCGGATCGTCGGGGTTGGCATTGGGCTGGCCGTTCACCATCGTGCTCTCCTCGCCGGTGCCCAGGCGCGGATCGCTGTTGAACCAGCTGCGGCGCATGTGGTCCTGTGGCACCGGAGCGGCGGCGCCCATCGCGCCCGTCGACGAAGCGTCGTACGAGGACGAGGCGTCAGACGAGGACGCGCCGTAAGAAGGCGTGACCTCCGCGGCCACCGGTGCAGGCGCCGCACCCATCGCGCTGGTGGACGAGGACGCATCGCTGGCCATCGGGCCGCTCGCGCCCATCGTGCCCACGGCCGACGGATTCTCGACCGCGGGATTGTTGGTGGTGGCCATGTTCGGGCGGCCCTGCGTCATCGTGCTGGCCTGCCCACCCACCGGCACGTCGGTCGTCGCCGTCGGCGGCGTCTCGGCCCAGGCAGTCGCAGCGCCCAGCAGGCCGACCAGCAGGAGGGACATCGTCTTCGTTCGCATTGCTTCACTCCTTCGAGGTTCGTCAAAAAGAACCGCCCCGTGAGGCGGGGCGTGTGAAGAACCTTAAGGCGCCATCGGGCGGGGGAAGTGCCGGACGCGCGAGACCATGCCTGTAGGACTTGGCAAGCCGCGCACGCACGGCATCGCCCACGTGTTGGCCTCGCGTCAGGATGCCCGCGCGCTGCGCGAGAACCTGTTCTCAGAACGCGTGGGCGTAGCGCACCAGCACCAGGTCCTGGCCCGGGTTGGGCTTGCGAATGCCCGCGTTCGAGGTGTGCTGCCAGCGCAGGCTCACCTCGTGCTCCCTGCGCGCGCCGAAGCTGCGGCCGACGCCGGTGTTGTCGCTGAAGTTCAGGCGCGTGCGGAAGGTGCGCTGCGGGGTGCGCAGGTCGCCATCGAGCAACGACACGCCGATGCCGGTCTCGGCAAACCACGGCGAGCGTCCGCCGTCGAGGCGCCACCGCAGCATCGGCACGAGCCCCACCTGCACCAGCCGGCGATGCCCGCCGCCCAGGCTCGGCGTGTCCCACGAGCTCACGAAGGCCTCGGCACGTGCGACGACCGCGCCGTCCGAGCCGCGCCAGGGCAGGTTCCACGCGCCCCCCACCGAGGCCGCGCGCACGGCCTCTTCGCCGGAGCCGGCCTGCACGAAGAACGACGGCGGCTCGTCGGCCGCAGCGGCTCGCGTGGCGGCCACGACCGCGGGGACCGCAATCAGCAGGAGACGGGCAACGTGGCGGGCAGCGGTTGAGCGTGTCATGGTGCGACGATGCGCTGAGCGCTCTGCATTGTGGCTCGCTGCGTGCGTGCGCGGGTGCGATGGCGACACGGCCGCCCTCCGCCGTCGCACGCCACATCGCAGCTCGGGCGACAGCCTGCCTGCCTTGCGTCCTACACCTTCCTGTAGAGGCCGTCGGTACAACCAACTCTCTCCAGGAGGTCCTGACGGAATGCCAGACACGCCGGCCGCGCCGCCGCTGACCGTGATGACGGTCAACACGCACAAGGGTTTCACCAGCTTCAACCGCAGGTTCATCCTGCCGGAGCTGCGTGACGCCGTGCGCAAGGTCGGGGCCGACGTCGTGTTCCTGCAGGAGGTGCTGGGCACGCACGAGGAACACGGCAAAAAGTACGCCGACTGGCCCGATGCGCCGCACTACGAGTTCCTGGCCGACAGCATCTGGCCGCAGTACGCATACGGCCGCAACGTGGTGTACCCCAAGGGCGACCACGGCAATGCCGTGATGTCCAAATTTCCCATCGTCCACTACCAGAACCACGACGTGTCGCTGCCGGGCCCCGAGAAGCGCGGCCTGCTGCACTGCGTGCTGCGCGTGCCCGGGCAGGCGATCGACGTGCATGCGATCTGCGTCCACCTGGGCCTGGCCGAGTCGCACCGCATCCAGCAGCTGGACCTGCTGTGCGAGATGGTGCGCAGCGAGGTGCCCGACAACGCCCCGCTGATCGTGGCCGGCGACTTCAACGACTGGCGTCGCCGCGCCAACGGCATCCTCGAGCGCGAGATCGGGTTGCGTGAGGTGTTCGTCAATGCCTATGGGGAGCCGGCCAAGACCTTCCCGTCGCGCTTCCCGATGCTGGCCCTCGATCGCATCTATGTGCGCAACGCCTCGGTGCACCTGCCGGTCGTGCTTCCGCGCAAGCCCTGGTCGCACCTCTCCGATCACGCGCCGCTGGTGGCCGAGATCCATCTCTGAACGGCCGCCATGTCCGGACGCTGGTACGACGGCAACGACTTCCTCCTGCTCGAGAACGGCGAGGAGTTCTATCCGCGCGTGTTCAGCCGCATCGGGGAGGCGCGCAAGGAAGTGGTCGTCGAAACCTTCATCCTGTTCGAGGACAAGGTGGGCCTGGCACTGCATGAGGTGCTGGTGGCGGCCGCCCGGCGTGGGGTGCAGGTGGACCTGACCATCGACGGCTGGGGTTCACCCGACCTGTCCGAGCAGTTCATCGCCTCGCTGGTCGAGGCCGGCGTGCGGCTGCACGTGTTCGACCCGGGGCCGCGCCCGTTCGGCATGCGCCCGAACATGTTGCGGCGGATGCACCGCAAGATCGTGGTCGTCGACGGCGAGATCGGCTTCATCGGCGGCATCAACTACTCGGCCGACCACCTGGCCGACTACGGACCCGAAGCCAAGCAGGACTATGCGGTCGAGATGCAGGGGCCGATCGTGGCCGAGGTGCACCGCTTCGTGCACGCCAACCTGGCCGCCGGCACCCGCCACAACCCGCAGACGCGCCGCTGGTGGCGCTGGCGGCGCCGCGCGCGCCACGCGCCCGAGGAGCTGCCCAAGCCCGGCAGCGCCCGGGCGATGCTGGTCTCGCGCGACAACGGCGCGCATACCACCGACATCGAACGCCAGTACCGCGTCGCGATCCGCGCCGCCCGCGAGCGCATCGTCATCGCCAATGCCTACTTCTTCCCGGGCTACCGGCTGATCCGCGACCTGCGGCGCGCGGCCCGGCGCGGTGTCGACGTGCGCCTGATCCTGCAGGGCACGCCCGACATGGCGATCGTCAAGGTCGGCGCCAGTGCGCTGTACGGCCACCTGGCCCGGGCCGGCGTGCGGATCTTCGAGTACTGCGACCGGCCGCTGCACGGCAAGGTGGCCCTGGTGGACCACGAATGGTCCACCGTCGGCTCGAGCAACCTCGACCCGCTGTCGCTGTCGCTGAACCTCGAGGCCAACGTCCTCATCCGCGATCGCGGCTTCAACGGATACCTGCACGAGCGGCTCGACCATCTGATGCGGCTCAGCTGCAGGCAGGTGACCTTCGAGCAGGTCGAGCACGAGAGTGGCCTCTTGAACGTGGTGCGCAGCTACATCGCGTTCCACCTCGTGCGCTGGTACCCGATGCTCACCTCGCTGCTGCCGCGGCACCGTCCTCGTCTGGAGGCCGCGATGGCGCACGAACTCGCGCATGCCGGCATGGGGCACTGCAAGGAGCGACCATGAGACCGAACAGCCTGCCCCGCAACCTGCGCGAGGCCGCCAACGACAGCCAGATCGGCGACGCGGCCGACTCGGGGTGGCGCCAGCCCGTCGCCAGGCCCGCGGGCAAGACAAGGCCGGGCGGCCGGCCGTGGTGGCCGTGGATGAAGCGTGGCATCTCGCTGCTGTTCTTCGCCGCCGTGCTGTGGCTCCTGGTCGCCTACGCACGCCACATCGACTGGGGCGATGTCGCGAACTCGTTGCGCGAACTGCCCGCGCCGGCGCTGCTGGCCGCCGTCGGCCTGGCTGCGGCCAGCCACCTGCTCTATGCCTGCTTCGACCTGATCGGGCGCCGCTACACCGGCCACACGCTGAAGACGCCGATCGTCATGGCGGTGACGTTCGTGAGCTACGCCTTCAACCTGTGCATCGGGTCGTTCGTGGGCGGCGTCGGCTTCCGCTACCGCCTCTACTCGCGGCTGGGCCTGGACACCGGCGTGATCACGCGCATCGTCTCCATGAGCATGCTCACCAACTGGCTGGGCTACAAGCTGCTTGCGGGCTTCCTGTTCCTGGTCCATCCGATCGCGCTGCCGCCCGCGTGGCACATGGGCAACCACGGCCTGCAATGGATCGGCGCCGGCCTGATGTCGATCTCGCTGGCCTACATCCTGGCCTGCTGGCGCATGGGCGACCACACCTGGAACTGGCGCGGCCACGAGCTGTACCTGCCGCCCTGGCGCATGGCCCTGCTGCAGATGGCGATCTCGGCGCTGAACTGGAGCCTGATGGCCGGAATCATCTGGGTGCTGCTGGAGCAGAAGATCGCGTACACCGACGTGTTGACTGTCCTGCTGGTGGGCGCGATCGCGGGCGTGGTGCTGCACGTGCCGGCGGGACTGGGCGTCTTCGAGGCGGTGTTCATCGCGATGCTCAGCTACCGCATCTCCGAAGGCCACCTGCTGGCCGCGCTGCTGGGGTATCGCGCCCTCTACTACATCGGCCCGCTGGCGATCGCCGCGGCGATGTACCTCGTGATGGAACTGCGGGCCCGGCGCCTGAAGAAGCACGCCCACATCGCGCCGGCCTGAACCCAGACCATGTGCCGCCGCCACCGTCCCGCCGTGCCATCCGTCACGCATTCGCGTGGACGGCCAGGCCGCAAAGCCCCGAAGGGCGCGGCCCGGGCACGAGCACTGTACAGTCATCCAGTGGACCTGAAAGCCAAGCTCGCGATCCTGGCGGACGCCGCCAAGTACGACGCCTCGTGCGCGTCGAGCGGCGGCCGCGCGCGCGACTCGCTCGACGGCCGCGGCGTAGGCTCGAACGACGGCACCGGCATTTGCCACAGCTTCGCGCCCGACGGCCGGTGCATCTCGCTGCTGAAGATCCTGCTCACCAACTTCTGCCAGTACGACTGCCTCTACTGCGTCAACCGCGCCAGCAGCAACGTGCAGCGTGCGCGGTTCAGCGTCGACGAGGTGGTGCACCTCACGCTGGACTTCTACCGGCGCAACTGCATCGAGGGACTGTTCCTCTCCAGCGGCATCATCCGCAGCCCCGACTACACGATGGAGCAGGTGGTCGAGGTGGCGCGCAAGCTGCGCGAGGAGCACGACTTCCGCGGCTACATCCACCTGAAGACCATCCCCGAGGCCTCGCCCGAGCTGCTGGCCAAGGCGGGCCTCTACGCGGACCGGCTGTCGATCAACATCGAGCTGCCGACCGAGACGAGCCTCAGCGCGCTGGCACCGGAGAAGGATGTCGCCGCCATCAAGCGGTCGATGGCGCGGCTGCGGGTGCACATCGACGAAGCGCAGGATGCCAAGCGTGAGGTCGAGGCGAAGCCGATCACGCTGGTGCCCGGCACGCGCGCGAAGAAGGCCGACGCCCCGCAGTTCGCTGCCGCCGGCCAGAGCACGCAGATGATCGTCGGCGCCGATGCGACCGACGACGCCACCATCCTGCACACCAGCGCGCAGCTGTATGGCGCGTACAAGCTCAAGCGGGTCTACTACTCGGCCTTCAGCCCGATCCCGCATGCGGCCGCGGCGCTGCCTTTGAAGGCGCCGCCGCTGGTGCGCGAGCACCGCCTGTACCAGGCGGACTGGCTGATGCGCTTCTACGGTTTCGAGGCCGGCGAGATTGCCGCACCCGCATCGGGCG
Organism: Ramlibacter sp. MMS24-I3-19; assembly: GCF_050320135.1. NCBI lineage: Bacteria > Pseudomonadati > Pseudomonadota > Betaproteobacteria > Burkholderiales > Comamonadaceae > Ramlibacter > Ramlibacter sp. MMS24-I3-19. The sequence goes on from NZ_CP190017.1 coordinate 883,521, forward strand.
GCATGCTGTCGCTGGACGTCGATCCCAAGCTGGCGTGGGCGCTGGCCCATCCCGAACGGTTCCCGGTCGACCTGAACCGCGCGCCGCGCGAGTTGCTGCTGCGCGTGCCGGGCCTCGGGGTGAAGGCCGTCGACCGCCTGCTGCTCGCGCGCCGGGGGCGCCGCGTGCGCAGCGATGACCTCAAGCGCCTGCACGTGCCCTTGCGCAAGGTGCTGCCCTTCGTGGAGGTGGCGGACCACACGCCGCGCGGCCAGGCCGCAGCGGCCTTGTCCCGATCCCGCGCCGCGCCTGTCCAGGGCGCCCTGTTCTGAAGGCGAGCCCCTGCGATGCAAGCCCGCCTCTCCAGCGCGACCGACCTCACGGGCTTCCGCAACGAAGCCCGCGAGTTGCTCGCGCACCAGGTGCCGCCGGATCAGGTCCACTGGGAGACCCAGCAGGCGGTCGACACCGACCTGTTCGCAGGGCCCGCGCAGGGCTCCGACCAGGTCCGCACGTCCAAGGGCATTCCGCGTGCCGCCACCGCCATCGTGCCCGCCTCGTTCCTGCGGCTGTGCGAAGTGGTCGTGCTGCACAGCGACCCGCAGCGCTTCTCGCTGCTGTACCGGCTGCTGTGGCGGCTGGTGCACGAGCCCACGTTGCGCAACGACCCCATCGATCCGGACATGCTGCTGGCGCAGCAGATGGCGCAGGCGGTGCGGCGCGACCTGCACAAGATGAAGGCCTTCCTGCGCTTTCGCCAGGTGCCCGACGACGAGCGCCCGGGCGAGGTGCTGCACGTGGCGTGGTTCGAGCCGGCGCACCACATCGTCGAGGCGGTGGCGCCGTGGTTCGCGCGCCGCTTCGCCGGCATGCACTGGGCCATCCTCACGCCCGAGCGGTCGGTGCGCTGGGACGGCGAGAAGCTGGCCTTCGGCCCGGGTGGCAGTCGCGACGACGCACCGCCGGCCGATGCGGGCGAGGACCTCTGGCTCACCTACTACCGCAGCATCTTCAATCCCGCGCGGCTGAACCTGCCGCAGATGCGCAAGGAGATGCCGCGCCAGTACTGGGACAACCTGCCCGAATCGAAGCTGATCGGCGAGCTGGCCGCCGAGGCGAACGAAAGGAGCGCAGCCATGATCGAGCAACCCGCGCAGGCGCCGCAGCGGCGCATCCCGCGTCCGGTGGCCGACGACCCGGTGGTCACGCTGAAGCAGGACGGCATCCATTCGCTGGCCGATCTCAAGGCGGCCACCATGCGCTGCCGCGAGTGCCCGATCGGCGAGTTGGCCACGCAGTCGGTCAATGGCGAAGGTCGCCTGCACGCGCCGCTGATGCTGGTGGGCGAGCAGCCCGGCGACCAGGAAGACCTGCAGGGCCATCCCTTCATCGGCCCCGCGGGCAAGCTGCTGGATCGCGCCCTGGAGGCCGTGGGCGTGCCGCGCGATGCGGTGTTCGTGTCGAACGCCGTGAAGCACTTCAAGTTCGAGCTGCGCGGCAAGCGCCGCATCCACAAGAGCCCGACGCAGCGCGAAGCAGCGGCCTGCCTGCACTGGCTGGAGGACGAGATCGTGCTGGTGAAGCCGAAGGCGCTGGTGGCGCTGGGTGCGACGGCGGCGCGCTCGCTCATGGGGCATGCGGTGGCGGTCACCGCCGAGCGCGGCAAGTGGCTGGAGCGGGCCGACGGCCTGAAGGTGCTGGTCACGCTGCATCCGTCGGCGCTGCTGCGGCTGCAGGACGCGGATCGTGAAGAGGGCTTCGCGGCGTTCGTGGCGGATCTGAAGAAGGCGCGCGCGTTCCTCGACAAGCACGCGTGAGGTGACGCTGTCATCTTGTCATCCCGGCGAAGGCCGGGATCCAGGCCGCGCGGCGTGCGCCCCGACGCGCTTCAGCTGTCGATGCCCGACACCCCGCGCCGGGCGCGTTCGTACGAGCGCTTCAAGCCCCGCTTGGCCTTCTTCGTCGTGCTGTTGGCGTCACCGGTGGCGTCCCGATCCTTTTTCACCACCTCGCCGGAGTCGCGATCGCGCTTGGGCGTGAGGCCGCTTCCCGGGTTGTCCGGCGTGCCCACGCCGGGATCGCGCGGCACCGACTGCTCACCGCCCTTGGGCTGGTCCAGGCCACTGGGCTTGCGCAGCTGCACGCCGCCACCCGGCTGGTCCACGCTCTGGGGCGCCACTCCGCCCTGCGGCGGGCCCGCCATGGCGCCGGTGCCGCCCTGCGCACCCGCCATCGCGGGCCGGCCCTGGAACATCGCTTCCGAGCCGGTGCCCTGCCCGTGCACGTGGCCCACCATGCACAGCGTGATCGGCAGCACCGCGGCCACCGCGATCCAGTTGGATACCGTCTTCTGCTGCAGGGACATGGCGACTCCGTTGCCCTTCAGGGGCTCGCGGTCAGTGTGGTTCCGCACAGCCGCGGGCGGCGAACGCTTCCAGACACACAATGTGTAGGACTGCACCGCTCAGCCACGTTAATATGCGCCCGCTTCGCGTCCCAGCCGTCCCAGCCGCAGTCCATCGATGTCCGTCGCCCTCGCCGGCCGCACCCCCGCCACGTTCGAGATCAAGAGCGCCAGCCTGCCGCTGGTGGCCCTGCTGCTGAAGACGGCCGACCTGGCCACGCTCGCGCAGGAACTGCACACGCGCTTCGCCGACATTCCCGAGTTCTTCGACAACGATCCGCTGGTGCTCGACCTGTCGCCACTGCGCGCACAGGACGTCGTGCCCGACTTCGCGGCCGTGATCGCGCTGCTGCGCAGTTACCGGATGTTGCCCATCGCGGTGCGTTCGGGCAGCGAGGCGCAGATGGCCGCCGCACGCGATGCGGGACTGGTGGTCACGGAAGACGTGCAGCCCGCGATGCGCGTGCCGGTCGCCGAAAAGCCCGCGCCAGCGGTGGTCGCGGCGCCCATGGGCGCGCTGGTGATCGACCGGCCCTTGCGCTCCGGCCAGCAGGTCTACGCACGCGGCCGCGACCTGGTGGTGATGTCGATGGTGAACCCCGGTGCCGAGGTCATCGCCGACGGCAGCATCCACGTCTACGCACCGCTGCGCGGCAAGGCCATCGCCGGCGCGCGCGGCAACGACGAGGCGCGCATCCTGACGCTGTGCCTCGAACCCGAACTCATCTCCATCGCCGGCGTGTACCGCACCAGCGAGATGCCGCTGCCTGACGAAGTGCGCGGCAAGCCCACCCAGGTGCGCCTGCTCGGCGGCGCCGAAGGCAAGCTGGCGATGGACCCATTGCAAACCCGCTAAGGAGCCCTGTCCCCATGGCAAGAATCATCGTCGTCACATCCGGCAAGGGCGGGGTGGGCAAGACCACCACCAGCGCGAGCTTCGCGTCGGGCCTGGCGCTGGCCGGCCACAAGACCGCGGTCATCGACTTCGACGTCGGCCTGCGCAACCTCGACCTGATCATGGGTTGCGAGCGGCGCGTCGTGTACGACTTCGTCAACGTGATCCAGGGCGAGGCCACGCTGAACCAGGCGCTGATCAAGGACAAGAACTGCGACAACCTGTTCGTGCTGGCCGCCTCGCAGACGCGCGACAAGGAAGCGCTGACCAAGGACGGCGTCGAGAAGGTGCTCAAGGACCTGGGCACGATGGACTTCGAGTACATCGTGTGCGACTCGCCCGCCGGCATCGAGACCGGCGCGCTGATGGCGATGCACTTCGCCGACGAGGCGCTGGTGGTGACCAACCCCGAGGTGTCGTCGGTGCGCGATTCGGACCGCATCCTCGGGATGCTGTCGTCCAAGACCAAGCGCGCGATCGAGGGCAAGGAGGCCGTGAAGGAGCACCTGCTCATCACGCGCTACAACCCGAACCGCGTCGACCAGGGGCAGATGCTGTCGCTGGAGGACATCCAGGACATCCTGCGCATCCCGCTGATCGGCGTGATCCCCGAGAGCGAGAGCGTGCTGCAGGCCAGCAACCAGGGCATGCCGGCGGTGCACATGAAGGGCAGCGACGTGTCCGAGGCGTACAAGGACGTGGTCGACCGCTTCCTCGGGATCGACAAGCCGATGCGGTTCGTCGACGCGCAGAAGCAAGGGTTCCTGAAGCGCCTGTTCGGGGGACGTTGACATGGCGTCCCTGCTCTCCTTCCTCCTCGGCGAGAAGAAGAAGACCGCCAGCGTCGCCAAGGAACGGCTGCAGATCATCCTGGCGCACGAGCGCAACGGCCGCAACGCGAGCGAGCCCGACTACCTGCCGGCGCTGCAGCGCGACCTGGTGGGCGTGATCAGCAAGTACATCAAGATCGATCCGCGCGACATCAAGGTCCAGCTGGACCGCCAGGACAACCTGGAGGTGCTGGAGGTGAAGATCGAGCTGCCGGAGTCGCGGTTCTGAACTGCGTCTGAAGAAGGTGTCATCCCGGCCTTGCGCCGGGATCCAGACGGGCACTCTGACTGGCCTCGCACTGGATTGCGGGTCGAGCCCGCAATGACAGGCACGTTGGGACGCCGTCCGTCTGGAGGTGTCATGCCGGGCTCGACCCGGCATCCAGCGGCTTCGTGGGAACGCCCAGCACCTCCGGATAGAGATCCCGCCACTGCGGATTGCGCTTCTCGATCAGCGCCAGCTTCCATTCCCGCTTCCAGTTCTTCAGCTGCTTGTCGCGCGCGATCGCGACCAGCACGGCATCGGTCGACTCGAACCAGACGAGCAGCTTCGTCCCGTAACGCTGGCTGAAGCCCTGGACGAGCCCTTCTCGGTGTTGGTACACGCGAGGCACGAGATCGCTCGTCACGCCGATGTACAGCGTGCCGTTTCGCCGGCTGGCGAGGATGTAGACGTGGTACGGCATGGCGCACGATCACGTCGGCGCACGCGGCTCACAACCTCATGGTGGGTGAGGCAACCGCCGCACTGGATTGCGGGTCACGCCCGCAAACAGCAAGCAGCGCCGCACGGCTTCTGGAGGGTGTCATGCCGGGCTCGACCCGGCATCCAGCAGCGGTGCTCGTTGCGTTCGCCGCGCGCAAATTGACGACGGGACTGGATTGCGGGTCAAACCTGCAATGACAACCTCTGGGTCTTGCGCAATCAACAGCCGAGCTTGACCACCAACCTCAGCCCCGGCGATAAGGAGGGCATGAGCGTTTCCACCATCGTGCGCGTGCAGCGCGCCTTCGCCTGCAGCGCGGACAGCATCTACGACGCGTGGCTCGAGCCGGACACGGCGCGCCGCTTCTTCTTCGCCACGCCGCCGGCCGGCGAAGTGATCCGCTGCGACATCGAGCCGGGCGTCAATGGCCGGTTCATCATCGTCGATCGCCGGCCGCTGGAAGCCGATGGCGGCAGTGCGATGGAAGTCGAGCACGCAGGACGCTTCCTGCAGCTCGATCACCCGCGCCGCATCGCCTTCAGCTTCTCGCTGCCGCAGTTCAAGTCGCCCGAGAGCACCGTGATCATCGACATCGAGCCGCAGGGCGACGGCTGCGAGCTCACGCTGCGGCACGACCTGGGCCCGGGCCTGGTGGCACGCGAGCAGGTCGAGCGCACCGAGGAGGGATGGACGCGGATGCTGGCCAACCTCGACGAGGCGCAGCGGCGGGGCTGAGGAGCGCCGCAGCTGGATGCCGGCTCGAGGCCGGCATGACAAGGGAGGCGCCAAGCCGCGTCGCGCAGGGACGAACCCCTTGACGCCGTGCGGGGATCACCCCGCGCCGCGCGATCCGCGTCCGCCGCCCTTTCCGCCCGTGCTGGCCTGCACCTGGTTGTGCGTGCCGGCCCGCGCCTCGCGCTCGTGCCGGCTCTCCGGCGTGCGCTGTGCCTGGTTGGTCTGCGTGGCTTCCTGCGCGCCGGCCTTGTTGTGGTCGTTGGCCAGCTTGCCGGTGTGCGGCACCTGGTGGTCGGCCGTGTTGCCCTTGGCCTGGCCGCGCACCGCGCCGCCGCCGCTGGCCATCTTTTCGGGATGCTTGTCCCGGCTCTGTTCGCTGCGAATGGAGTCCTGCTTCTTGCTCATGTCACTTGTCCTCGTCGTGGTGGGGTCCGATGGGATGCACTTCCTCGCGCTCGGGCTTGTTGTGCCTGGCACTGCCCGGCTCTGCCAGCTTGCGGTGCGCTTCGGCCACGGCCTGGGCCGGCATGACCTTGGAGCTCACCACCTGCAGCTTGCTCTTCCAGCCGGCGACGACGTCGGCCTCGCCCTTGAGCATCGCGTCGAAGCCGACGCGCGCCACCATCGCCGGGTCGTCCTTCTTCATGTCGGCGCCGACCTTGGTGTCCTGCAGGTGCGCGCGCTCGAAGAACTCGGTGTCGGTGGGGCCCGGCATCAGCAGGCTCACCGTCACGCCGGTCTGCTTGATCTCGTTGCGCAGCGCCTGCGCGAACGAATCGACGAACGCCTTGCTGCCGTTGTAGACCGCGTGGAACGCGCCGGGCTGGAAGCCGGCGATCGATCCGGTCACCAGGATGCGGCCCTGCTTGCGCGCCACCATCCCGCGCGCCACCTGCTGGATCAGGTAGATGGTGCCGGTGACGTTGGTGTCGATCACGTGCTGCACGTCGCTGAAGTCCTGGTCGAGGAACGCACCGCCCAGGCCATGGCCCGCGTTGGCCAGCAGCGCATCGACCTCGCGGCCCTGCAGCCGCGCCAGCAGGTCGTCGACGCCCTGCTTGCTCGCGAGTTCCACCTGCAGTGCATCGACCCGATCGGCGCCCGCGGCCTTGAAGTCGCGCACCGCCTGGTCGAGCGACGTGTCGGCGGCGACCACGAGGTCGTACCCGTGCTCGGCCGCGATGCGCGCCAGGTGGTAGCCGATGCCCGACGACGCACCGGTGACGACGGCAAGCGGCCGCCTCGCTTTCAGATCTGCCATGGAGATTGCTTCCTTGGAATGGGTTGCGGACCATTCTGCGAAGTGCCTTCTCGGCCTTGGTGTCGGACAAGCCCGTGCGAGCGTTCGGCCTTGTGTCGCGCTGCAAGCGCCGGCAACAGCGGCGATTGGCGACCTGTTCCTACAGCCTTCGATGGGCTGCTTCGGCATCCTGTGGAAATCCACAGGCAGGAGCGCGAACCCATGACCGACAAGCAAACCCAATCCATGGCCGGCCAATCCAACATGGAGAAGGACCCGGCCGACTGGGTCACCGGCGACGAGCCGATGACCGGCGCGCAGCGGTCCTATCTCAAGACGCTGAGCGAAGAGGCCAGGCAGCCGTTCGACGAGACCATGACGAAGGCCGAGGCCTCACGCCGGATCGACGAACTGCAGGCGATGACGGGCCGCGGCCAGCACGGCCACCCACGCGAGGACGCGCATCCGGATCCGGAAGGCGGCGAAGACCAGAAGGCAGGACGGGCGACCGCCGCGGTGGAGACCGTGGTTTCGCACTAGCGCACATGAAGGTGTCATGCCGGCCTCGATCAACCCGAATGACATCCTTCGAGGCAGCAGTTGCTAGAACCCCAGCGGGCTCACGCCGATCAGCCAGCGGTGTGCGCCGAAGACGAACACGGCCCAGGCGACCAGTCCCACCACTGCTGCGATGACCGTGCCGCGCGTCGTGCCCGGCGCATACGTCACGTGGTTCGCGCGATCGCGCCGGCGCGACGACGCGTAGTCCGCGATCGCCCACACGAGGAACGCGCCGAACAGCACCACGTCGGCCAGCGTGTTGTTGGCGAGCAGGTGGGCGAAGGCCCACACCTTCACGCCCAGCACCATCGGGTGGTGCAGCTTCGCCTTGAACGCATTGCGCGGCACGTAGGCGGCGGCCAGCAGCACGAACGACACCACCATCAGCAGCGCAGCCAGGTGGTTCATTCCGCGGATCGGGTTCCACAGCACGACCGAGTCGAGCCGCGCCCGTCCATAGCCCCACACGATCAGCACGAAGCCCACCAGCGAGATCACCGAGTAAAGGCCCTTCCAGCCCTTCTCGCCGAGGCGCCCCAGCATCTGCGTGCGCCAGCCGTCGGCCACGATGCGCGTGGAATGCACGCCCAAGAACAGCAGCAGTCCGAGTACCAGCATCGCCATCGCTCGCTCCAACAGTTGAGTCGCAGCGATTATTGCCGCGCGGGATCACACCGTTGCACGGCCCAGCCGGCCCGAATAAAAGACGAGCACAAGTTACCGGGCGGCCACCCCAACGACGGGTTGGCCGTCGCTAGAGTGGGACTTCACATGAGATCGGGCTCCTCCCCGGCGGACGGTCGGCAGACCACGCTGCGTGGCTATCTCGCAGCCGTGCTCCTGAGCGTCGCGTGCATCGCCTTGCGCGACGCGATGGAGCCGCTGCTGCCCGGCCAGGTGCCGTTCCTTGTCCTGTCGGCGGCGCCGCTCCTCGCGGCTTGGTACGCGGGCATCGGTCCCGGGATGCTGGCGCTGCTGATCACCGCGGTGGCGGGCCAGCTGATGTTCTCGCGCGGCGGCCACTTCGGGTTGCCGGCCACGTCCGAAGGCTGGCTGCGGCTCGGCTCCTTTCTCGTGCTGGGCGCGCTGTCGGTGTGGCTGATCGCCTCGCGTCGCATGGCGCTCGAGCGCCTGCAACGCGAGCACGCCGAGCTGCAACAGCTGCTGGACTCGCAGCGCACCGCCGAGCTCGCATTGCGGCAAAGCCAGGTGCAGCTGCAGCAGCTGTTCGAGACCAACCTGGTGGGCATCATGTTCTGGAGCATGGATCGGCGCGTGCTGGATGCCAACGACGAACTGCTGCGCATCTGGGGCCGCAGCCGCGACGAGCTGATGGGCCCCGGCCTCTGGCTGGACGACCTCACGCCCGACGAGTACGCGCAGCAGGACCGGCAGACGCTGGAGCGGCTGCGCGCCGAGAGCCGGGTGCCCGCCATCGAGAAGCAGTACACGCGTCCCGACGGATCGCGCGTGTGGGTGCTGGTGGGCACCGCGCGCACCGGCCCCGAGCAGGGCATCGCTTTCGTGCTGGACATCTCGGCGCGCAAGGAGGCCGAACTCGCGCTGCGCGGCAGCGAGGCGCACGCACGCGAGCTGGCCGAGCGTGCCGAGGCCGAGCGCGCGCGGCTCGATGCGACGCTGGACGCGGTGCCCGCCGGCATCATCTTGTCGGATCCCCAGGGCCGCCTCATCCGCTTCAATCCCGCCAACGAGAAGCTGTGGGGCACCGTGCCGCCCACCGACAGTGTCGAGCCGTACCGCGCGTGGAAGGGCTGGTGGGCCGACATGAGCCCGCGGCACGGCGAGCGCATCGAGCTGCGCGAGTGGGCGATGGCGCGCGCGCTGCGCGGCGAGCTGGTGCACGAGGACATCGTGGAGATCGAGCCGTTCGACCAGCCCGGCGTGCGCAAGACGGTCGTCAACAGCGCGGCCCCGGTGCGGGATGCGCACGGCAACATCCTGGGCGCCGTGGTCGCGCAGACCGACGTGACGGCGCTCGCGCAGGCCGAACGCGCGTTGCGTGCCAATGCGCTGATGTTCGAAGCGCTGGCCGACAACATCGCGCAGCTGGCGTGGATGACCGACGCCAGCGGCTACATCACCTGGTACAACCGCCGCTGGTTCGAGTACACCGGCACGTCGCTGGAGCAGATGCGGGGCTGGGGCTGGCAATGGGTGCACCACCCCGACCACGTGGCGCGCGTGCTGGCCAAGTTCCGCCGCCACATCGCGAGCGGCGAGCCGTGGGAAGACACCTTCCCGCTGCGCAGCAAGGAAGGCGAGTACCGCTGGTTCCTCTCGCGCGCGTTCCCGCTGCACGACCAGACCGGCGCCATCGTCAGCTGGTTCGGCACCAACACCGACGTCAACGCACAGCGCCAGGCCGAGGAGGCGCTGCGCGATGCCGATCGCCGCAAGGACGAATTCATCGCCGTGCTCGCGCACGAACTGCGCAACCCATTGGCGCCGGTGCGCAATGCCGTGGAGATCCTCAAGCGCATCGGCCCCGCCGAGCCGCGGCTGGAGCGCGTGCGCGACATCATCGACCGCCAGGTGACGCACATGGCGCGCCTGATCGACGAGCTGCTGGACGTGAGCCGCATCGCGCGCGGCAAGCTCACCCTGCGCAAGGAACCGTGCGATGTGGCGGCGATCGTGTGCCAGACCGCCGACGACTACCGCCCCAGCCTCGAGCAGGCGCAGCAGCAACTGGTGCTGCATGGCTGCGACGGTCCGGCCTGGGTGGAAGGCGATCCGGTACGGCTGGCGCAGATGGTGGGCAACCTGCTCACCAACGCTGCGCGCTTTTCCAACGGTCCGGGCACGGTCGACGTGCGTACGGTGCTGAGTCCCGAGCGCGGCACCGTGCAGATCGTGGTGGCGGACACCGGCATGGGCATGGACGAGGAGTTGCTGGGCCGCCTGTTCGACCCGTTCGCGCAGGCCCGCCAGGACATGGCGCGCAGCAAGGGCGGCCTCGGCTTGGGCCTGGCGTTGACACGCGGACTGGCGGAGCTGCACGGCGGCGGCGTGATGGCCGAGAGCGACGGCCCGGGCCACGGCTCGCGCTTCACCATCACCCTGCCCCTTGTGCGCACCGAGCGCCTGCCGCGCGATCGCAAGGGCGACCAGGCCGGCGGCGAACCGCTGCGCATCCTGGTGATCGAGGACAACCACGATGCCGCCGCGTCGCTGGGCGAGCTGCTGCAGCTGAGTGGCCACGAAGTGGAGCTGGCGTTCGATGGGCAGACAGGGATCGATGCCGCGCGCAGGATGCGGCCGGATGTCGTGATCTCGGATCTCGGCTTGCCGGGCGCGGTGAGCGGTTTCGACGTCGCTCGTGCCCTGCGCGAGGACCAGGCGCTCGAAGGCCTCTACCTCATTGCCTTGTCGGGGTATGCGGACTCGGCGTCGCGCAAGCGCTGCGTGGATGCGGGCTTCGACACGCACCTCGCCAAGCCGCCGGACATCGGCGCGCTCGAACAGGCGCTGGGCGCCGTCGCGGCGCGCGCAACCAGGACTGGCGTCGGCAGCCTGAGCGGAGTCGTGCCATGACGCTCACCGAGTCGGTGAACCTGGACAACTGTGATCGCGAGCCGATCCACGTGCCGGGCCACATCCAGTCGCACGGCGCGCTGCTCGCCTTCGACGCCGCGCTGCGCCTGGCGGCCTGCAGCGACAACGCCGAGCGCATGCTGGGCTTCGCGCTGCCCGCGCTGGGTGCCGACCTCGATGCGCCGCAGTTCGCGGCCTGGCCGCACGTGACGCAGGCGATCGGCGACTTCGCGCAGCGCAGCCACGGCACCAGCGGCCTGGCGGAGCGCTCGGAGGTGCAGGTCGGTGGACGCGTGTTCGACCTGATCCTGCATTTCAACGGCCGCCTGGTGGTCGCCGAGTTCGAGGAGCGGCAGCCCGCCGACCGCGAGATCCGGCCGTTCACCACACTCGCCAACGGCGCGCTCGGCCGGCTGCGGCTGCAGCGCACGATCGACGACCTGCTGCAGGTCGCGGTGACCGAAATCCGCTCGCTGACCGGCTTCGACCGCGTGATGGCCTACCGCTTCCGCCACGACGCCAGCGGCGACATCGTGGCCGAGGACTGCCGCCCCGACGTGGAGCCGTTCCTGCACCGGCGCTATCCGGCCGGCGACATCCCGGCGCAGGCGCGGCGGCTGTACGTGATCAACACCTTGCGCTTCATCGCCGACGTGGGCGCCGCGCCGGTGCCGGTGCACACCGCCGGCGCCGAGCCGCTGGACATGAGCTGGGCCACGCTGCGCAGCGTCTCGCCGATCCACATCGAGTACCTCACCAACATGGGCGTGGCCGCGTCGATGAGCGTGTCGATCGTGATCGGCGGCGAGCTGTGGGGAATGATCGCCTGCCACCACCTCACGCCGATGGTGGTGCCGTACGGCAAGCGCATGGCCTGCGACGTGCTGGCGCAGCTGCTGGCCAGCAACGTGCAGACGCTGCTGGCCGCCGACCACGCGAAGCGCATCGAGGCGGCGAGCTCGGTGCGCGTGCAGCTGATGGAGACCTTCGTGGGCGGCGACGGCTTGCTGGCCGCGTTGCGTCCGCACGCGGCGGCGCTGTGCACCACGTTCGCCGCGGACGCGCTGGTGGCTTCGGAAGGCACGGAGACGTTCGTGCACGGCGGCGTGAGCGCGGCGGCCGGCGCGGAGCTGCTGCGCTGGTTGCGCAGCAGCAAGCCGCCCGAGGGACTGCTGGCGATGTCGGAGCAGGCGAAGCTGCCGCCGGTGCTGTCGGCGGCGCTCGCGCCCTGGTGCGGCATCCTCGCGCTGCAGATGGACGACAACCGGCACGACTGGCTGGTGCTGCTGCGGCCGGAGCAGGTCGAGACCGTGGCCTGGGGCGGCCGGCCCGAGAAGGTGTACAAGGCCGGCCCGCACGGCATGCGGCTGACGCCGCGCGGGTCGTTCGATGTCTGGCGCGAGACCGTGCGCGGCATCGCAGTGCCTTGGTCGGCCACGGAACTAGAGATCGCGCGCGGACTGCAGGCCGAACTGCACCGCGCCGGCGGCGCGCGCCGGGCCCAGGTCGCGCGCGACCGGGACCAGATGCTGGCCGTGCTGGGCCACGATCTGCGCAACCCGCTGCAGACGATCGCGATGGCCTCGCAGCTGCTGGCACGGGGCGCGGACAGCGCCACCGTCGGCCCGCGCATCACGCGCTCGAGCACGCACATGGCACGCCTGGTGAGCGACCTGCTGGACCTGTCACGGCTGCAGGGCGGCCTGGGACTCGCCGTCGAGCCCAAGCCGGCCGACCTGGCGCGGCTGGTGCGCGAAGCCGCACAGGACGTGACGCTGGGCCATCCCGGCGTGGAGGTGGCCGTCGAGGCGCCGCCGCAGCTGCAGGTGCCGGTCGACGCAGCGCGCGTGCGGCAGCTGCTGGACAACCTGCTGGGCAACGCGCGCCAGCACGGCGAAGCGGGACGGCCCATCGTCATGCGGCTCGAGGCGAGCGCCACGCAGGTCACGCTGTCGGTGGCCAACCATGCACCGCCGATCCCGCCCGAGTCGCGCGATCGCCTGTTCGATGCGTACAAGCCCGCGTCGCTGAACAACAGCCGCAATCCGGGCGGCATGGGCCTCGGGCTGTACATCGCGTGCGAGATCGCCCGCGGCCACGGTGGCACGCTGGTGTACGAGTACCACGAGCCGTTCGTGGTGTTCGTCGTGACGCTGCCGAGGGAGGCGCGCGCCGCTGCCGCGGGCGAGGCTTAGGACGCCATGCCGGTCATGCCGGGCCCGACCCGGCATCCAGGCCCGTCGCTGATCTGGACCTGCCGCGCGTCACGACCCAGACGACCAGCGCCAGCACCAGATGCGCCGCCGCGGACAGCAGCTTCGCGCCGGTGCCGTCCACCACGTCGACCTGCCACACCGCATCCAGCGCCTGCCCCGCGAAGTTCCAGCCCCAGTGCAGGCCCAGCGCCGCCCAGAGCGTGCCGGTGCGCCAGACCGCCAGTCCGTAGGCGATGCCGAAGCCAAGCAACATGGCCCACTCGGCCGGCCCGAGCGCGAGGCGCCAGACATGGTTGAGCGTGTAGACCGCGGCGGTGCCGAGGACGAAGACGAAGCCGGTGCGGGCGAGCGGTGAGTGCAGCCACAGCCCGCGCGTGAGGATGTCTTCGGCGAGCGAGGGAACGAATGTGATCAGCGCCACCGCGGCCCAGCCAGCAGGGCCAAGCGCCGCGGACGTCGGCCCATGCGAGGCATAGATGCCTGCCCGCACACCGAGCACCACGGCGAGCGCTTTCGCAGCGAGAGCGAGGATGAAGAGGCCGACAAGCCACGACCACCAGTGCGCACGCCACGCCAGTGCGTAGGTGCGGCCGAACGGTTCACCGCGCCACCAGGCGAGCCAGGCAGCAAGCGGGAACAGCACGAGCATGAACGAGGAAGCGATGCCGCCGTGAACGCCGACACGCACCAGGAGCTGCGGCAGCTGGTATGCGACGAACAGCACGACGAATGCGGTGACCCACCAGCGCCTTCCCGCGCGCCGAAGCTCCGCGGGCGCAGCACTCATGCCGATGCGGGCTCGCTGGCCTGCAGGTACTTCTCGATCACCTTCGGCACCGCATGCCGCGCCGTGCGCTGAACCTTCAGCAGCAGGTCGTGACGGCACTCGCCCACGCCGTACTGCCGGCGCAGGTCATGGCGGATCTGGCCCAGCAGCGCAGCCGCCACTTCCGCATCCGCCATCGCGCGGTGCGCACGCCCGGACGACGGCAGCGCATGGAAGGCGGCCAGCGAGCCGAGCTTGTGGCTCGGCGCCTGCGGATAGAGCCGGCGCGACAGCAGCAGCGTGCATGCGAACGCATGCCCGGCGGGCCGGCCCGCGTGCGCCAGTTCCGCCTGCCAGAAGCGGCTGTCGAACGATGCGTTGTGCGCCACCATCGGCGCCTCGGCGACGAAGCGCGCGGCCTCTGCCATGACCTCCTCGGCGGGCGGCGCGTCTTCGATCATCGCGTTGGTGATGCCGGTGTACGCCTCGATGAAGGCCGGGATGCGCACGCCGGCGTTCATCAGGCTCTGGTACCGGTCGACGATGCGATCGCCCTCCACCAGCACGATCGCGACTTCGGTGGCGCGGTCGCCCATCGTGGGCGACAGGCCCGTGGTTTCGAAGTCGATGACAGCGATGGGTTTCACCAGCTCGAGCATAGCTGGCTCAGCTGTCGTCTCCCGTCGGGTTCGCAGCGATCGCGGCGCGCCTTGGACCGCGGGTCTCTCCTGGCCTGAACGAGCCATGGCGGTAGGTCAGCAGTTCGACCATCCTGCTGAGACAGAAAACTCCGCTTCAACCGCTCGGGAGGCACAGCATGCGCACATCGTTTGCATCCGCATCCATCGCAGTTGTTCTGGCCAGCACGCTTGCGGCGTGCGGGGGCGGCGGGGGCGACACGCCCATCGTCGCAGACGGAGGCACAACCAGTGCAGGGGCACCGCTGCCGCCGCCTGCCGCGCCGGGCGCCAGCAATACGACCAGCTCCACCACGACCAGTACCACCGCGACCGTCGCGAAGGCCGCACTGTCCTGGGCCACGCCCCAAGGGTTGTCGAGCAACGCGTGGCACTGGACCGCCACCAACCCGAGTGGCTCGTTGATGGTGGCCACGGCGATCCCTGGCGGCGTCTATCTTTCGCGGGACCAGGGCGTGAGCTGGACGCAGCAGGCCGGCCTGCCCGCCGGAGCGACGATCTGGATCTCCGCTGGCGTGAGCGACGACGGCCAGGTCATCGTCGCGGTCGCGCTGAACGGCGGCATGTACCGCAGCAAGGACGGTGGCGCCAGCTGGAGCCGCATCGACACGGCCTTCAACGCGGCGGAGAACCTGGACTACGAATCGGTCGCGGTGTCGGCGGACGGCGCTCGCATCGTGGCCGCCGTCATGGGCGGAGGCATCTGGACGTCCGCGGATGGCAGGGCGGAGGCGCCGACCTTCACGCAGGCCGCCGTCGCGGGCGGCGGGCCGATCACCGGCTATTGGCGCGCGGTGGACAGCGATGCAACGGGCATGCGTGTCGTCGCGGCCAGCCACAACGGCGACGTGTGGATCTCCGACGATGGCGGTGCCACCTTCGTGCCACTGTCGGTCTCCGTCGCAGGCAGTGCAATTGCCGACGGCTGGTATCGCATCGCGCTGTCGCGCGACGGCAGCACGCTCGCGTTGGCGGGCAACGAGGACTACGGCATCGGGGTGGTGGCCGGCAGCCGCAGCACGGGCCTGTACGTCGGCCATTTCGCAGCGGGCGGCTGGACCTTCAGCCGCGCCAGCGGTGTGGTCGGCAGCTACACGCGCCTGGCCATCGCCGCCGATGCGCCCACCATCGCGGCCACGCTGTCGGGCACGGGGGGCAAGTGCTGGTCTCCACCAACAACGGCGCCTCGTTCTCGCGCCTGTCCACGCCGGGCAGCGACAGCACGTGGCGCAGCATCGCGCTGACCGGAGACGCCGGCCACGCGCTGCTGGCGGCCGGCACTTTCTTTGGTGATCCGGGAAGCCTCTACGTTTCGTCGGGCGCTCTCGCCCCCTGACCCCTTGCAACCCCGGCTGCAGGCCGGGCTGGTGGCCGGCTGCAAGGGCCGGTCCCCACTCCAGGATGGGCCAGGCGAGTGGCGGGCGGAGAGGTCGCGAGCTTTCTTCTTCGGGACAAGCCCCTGCCGACTTCCTCGCGGCGTGGCGACAATGGGCCGATCGCGCCCACGGCGCCACATCCCGGAGACACCACTGATGAAGTTGCGAACCTTCCTGCGCGCATCGGCGCTGCTCGCCCTGACCCCTGCATGGATGGCGACGCCGCTGCACGCGCAGCAGGCCTTCCCGACCAAGCCCGTGCGCCTAGTCGTGCCGCAGACGCCCGGCGGCGCCAGCGACGCCCTCGCGCGCATCGTGGCGCAGAAGCTCTCGGAGAAATGGGGCCAGCCCGTCGTCGTCGACAACCGCGCCGGTGCTGGCGGCAACATCGGCATGGAGGCCGTGGCCAAGGCGCCGCCTGATGGCTACACGCTGCTGATGTCGTACGTGGGCTCGCATGCCATCAACCCCAGCATCTACAAGAAGCTGCCGTTCGATCCCGAGAACGACTTTGTCGCCGTGGCCAACCTGGCCGACGTGCCTTTTGTGGCGGTGGCGAATCCGAAGCTGCCGATCGCCAACATCAAGGACCTGGCCAACTACGTGGCCAGCGGCAAGGGCCAGGTGACCTTCGGCTCGGCGGGCAACGGCTCGGTGAACCACCTGCTGGGCGAGATGTTCAACAGCGCGGCCAACGTGAAGATGACGCACGTGCCGTACAAGGGCGCGGCGCCGGCGCTGAACGACCTGCTGGCCGGGCAGATCCAGGTGGTGTTCACCAGCCTGCCCAGCGTCGCACAGCACATCAAGTCGGGCACGCTCAAGGGACTGGCCGTCACGGGCAAGCAGCGCGCCGAGGCATTCAAGGACATCCCGACGTTCGTCGAGCAGGGCTACCCCGCGTTCGCCATCAGCCCGTGGTTCGGCATCTTCGCCACCGGCGGCACGCCGCAAGCCGTGGTGCAAAAGATCAACGCCGATATCAACGCCATCCTCCAGCAGCCCGACACGGTGGAGAAGTTCGCCGCGCAAGGCGCCGAGGTCCACATGACCAGCCCGCAGGAGCTGGCCACCATGCTGCACAACGACATCCAGCGCTGGGCCGTGGTGGTCAAGCAGTCGGGTGCGACGGTGGACTAGCCGTTGTCATCCCCGCGGAGGCGGGGATCCAAGGCTTCCATCTTTTGAACTGGAATTCGAAAGCTCCCCATGCAAGTCAAGAAAGTCGCCGGCGCCCTCGGCGCCGAACTCTCCGGCATCGACCTCACGAAGGGCCTGGACAAATCCCAAGCCGCCGAAGTCCGCCAGGCCCTCCTCGACCACCAGGTCATCTTCCTCCGCAACCAACCCCTCACCCCTTCGCAATTCCTCGCCTTCGCCCGTGCGATGGGCGAGCCGATCGAGTACCCGTTCGTGAAGGGCCTGCCCGACTACCCGCAGATCATCGAGGTGAAGAAGCTGGAGCACGAGAAGGTCAACTTCGGCGGCATCTGGCATTCGGACACCACGTACCTGCAGGAGCCGCCCATGGGCTCGATGCTGCTGTCGAAGGAAGTGCCACCCTACGGCGGTGACACGCTGTTCGCGAGCCAGTACGCCGCCTACGAGGCGCTGTCACCCACGATGCAGCGCCTGCTGGACGGCCTGGTGGGGATCTCGAGCTCCGCCAAGGCCGACGTGAGCAAGACGCGCGAGGACCGCATCAAGAGCGACGGCACCGAGGAGGCGAAGAAGGAGTACCGCGCCGAGCACCCCGTCGTGCGCACCCACCCCGAGACCGGCCGCAAGGCGCTGTACGTGAACGTGGCGCACACCGCCGGCATCAAGGGCATGACCGACGAGGAGAGCGCGCCGCTGCTGCAGTTCCTGTTCGCGCACCAGGTGAAGCCGGAGTTCACGTGCCGCTTCGTGTGGGAGCCGGACTCGATTGCCTTTTGGGATAACCGGTGCACGCAGCACAACCCGGTGAATGACTATCACGGGTTCAGGAGGGTGATGCAGCGCATCACGCTACGCGGTGCTAAGCCGGTCTGAGACTTTCCAGTCGCGGCTGGGCGCCGGCAAGTGCTTCGCTTGACAGGGTTTATCCCGGAGCGGTGGCGACCGCTGCATTTCCACTACCGGTGAAACTCAATGCGTCGCTAAACTTCCCCTGCCAAGAAGAAGGGATGGGGAGTACGCAGTGGGACTTGCAGATCGCGACTACATGCGCGAGCGCGCGCGGCGCCGAGAGCACGAAGAACGGCGGCTTCGTCAATCCTCAGATCGACCATTCACACCACCCGAGCCGACACTCGGCTTAAGCCTCAAGTACATCTTCGGCTTTGTGGCGCTGGCGTACCTATGTCTAAAAGTCTTCCACTGGTGGGACGACAGCCATCGATTGCCACCGCCTCCGGCACCGACGGCGATTTCCGCACCTTTTGGACAAGCTGCACCACAAGCGAAGAGGTACCCGCAGCTCACAGGCAATTGGAATCCCGATCGCACGGCACCAGCTTCTGGGCGAATTCCGCCGTCGCCTGCAACGACGGTGGTGAACAAGTGCGTCGTGAACGGTAGGGTCACATTCTCGGATAGCCCTTGTGAGATAGGCGCGAGCGTCTCGCAGGTCTCGATCAATGGGGATCGCAATGTGGCTGACGGGCAGCCTGTGCCGCCTCGTTCGTCCCCGCTGCCGCCACCTGTTAGACAGGTCGTGTCAATCGAGACAGGTCCTTCAATAACGGTGACGGAGGGACCGGATGCTGCGGCTCGCCAGGCTCAGTGCACCTTCCACGAACAAGCGATTCAAGTATCGATGCACGCGCACGCCAGCCAGTCGATCCGGCTGAACAGGATTGGCTATCGGCGAAGCGCAAGGAGCATCGAGACGCGCAGTTTAGGCTGCATTGCTAAGACATGAAGAGTCCTGCTGAAGTCTTGGACGCGTTTGAGAACATACGGCGCGCGCAGCGAGCGGGTGTGTACGCACCGCACAAGCCATTGTTGGCCTTGCTTGCACTGGCAAGGGTGCAACGGGACGAGCCACGGCAAGTCGAATACGGGGAGATTGATGGCGCCCTGAAGCAGCTACTCACAGAGTTCGGGCCAAGCAGTGCACCCAGCTCACGCCACTATCCGTTCTGGCACTTAGCTACAGACGGTCTGTGGGACATCAGTGGGCCGAGGCAAACCTTGGCTCGCGCTCGGGGAGCCACGCCAACGCTGGGAGAACTTCGGCAGGGCCACGTCAAAGGGGGCTTTCCGCTAGATATTGATGCGGCCCTGCGCGCGGATCCATTGCTGCTGCAGACCGTCGCTTCGCGGATGCTCGATACCTACTTCCCGAGCTCGCTACACGGGGACATTGCATCAGCTGTGGGCCTTGACCTCAGCGCTCCGCCTCGGGAACTCCGCGAAGACCCCAGCGCACGTGAGACCTACGCTGAATCTCAGCGCAAACGCCGCGATCCAACGTTTCGTGATCGCGTACTACGCGCCTATGAATATCGTTGCTGCATTTGCGGCTTCGATCTTCGCATCGGCCACATGCCGGCAGGCCTCGAAGCGGCCCACATTCAATGGCACAACGTTGGGGGTCCGGACATCGAGCCAAACGGACTCTCGCTGTGCGCGCTTCACCACAAACTATTCGATCTGGGCGCTTTCACCATCGAGCCGCAAAATCATCGAGTTGTGTTCAGCCAGTACGCTATCAGCGGTGAGCGAGGCACCACTGGGCATCTGCAGTTCCACGGGCGCCAGATCCTTGCGCCGCATGACCCGGGCTTGTCGCCTGCTGCTCAATATCTTGCGTGGAATGCGAGCAATGTGTTCAAGAAGCCTGCTCGAAGTTCGTCGTTGACGAAGAGCGCTGACCAACTCACGTAGGGCCTGTTGCGTTGTTTGTGGAGCACGTGCACTTGCTGTGCGAATCTATGACCGGGATTCCTAGGTCCTGAAGGTATGAGAACGTGCCGTCATAGAACTCAGGATCACGAGTCGGGTCAGCGCCATCGCCTTCAGGCACGACGATCACCATGCCCTGCCGGGCACGCGTGAGAAGAACACGGTATGCATTCTTTTGGTAGGCGCGACGCTCAGCCATCCGTATCTGCTGCCACCGGGACCCCACAAAGGAGCAGTGCTGCCAAGTGCCAGCAGAGTGCCGGAAGTCACCATCCCAAACCACGCAAGACCAATCAAGCTCAAGTCCTTGAACCTGGAACTCAGTAACAACATCTTCTAGATAGAACGACGAACGAACGTCTTCCTTCCCATCAAGGAACCAATGCACGGGATCGACAGGGGCTCGCACGTCGATCGCATGCGGCCTTAGGCGTTGAGCCTGAGACGAGACCATGATCCCGTAACGTTCAGAACCGCGAGCCTTTGTGCGAAGCCACCGGCGTGCCTCTGAAAGGCGGCGGCAGAGCACGATCGGATAGTCGTCCTGGACCAGTTTCAGCGCATCTCGTGCGGCGGCCGCGTCAAGATCAAGCAGATGTTTGACGAAGCTCGAGACGTGCTTCGCCCTGAAGGAGCGCATAGACACGCTCAAGTGAAGCGGCGATTGAGTGAAAACCTGCGGAAGCTTCGCCAGTTCGACCTGCAATGCACTGCCGCCGTACTCGTCACCGGTTAGCTCAGGAGAGATGTAAACGGCCCAATGTGCAAACCGAGCAGATGCAGCGCGCAGCCATTCAACAATCCCAGCTTCTCCCGTGTTGATCTCTTGGCCACCGCCGACCAGGCAGACGATGACGGCCCAGTCTTTGTGCCTGTCCATGCACGAGATCAGAAACTCGGGCTCGGACATCGAAAAGCCAGGTTGGCCCTTCTTCCTTTGCATGAACCCGGATGTCTGCGCCAGATTCCATGCTCGCTGCGCTTCGTCGAAGACGACGATGTGATCGTCAGGTGGACCTGGGTCAACAAGCCCCTCGTCGCGAAAGTGGTGGACGTTCTGGATGAACGCTTTCACTCTCGTGTTCGCAGTTGACTTGGTGATCTTCTCGCCAGCGAGCTCCGCTCGTTCAACTTGGTCGCGGGCTAATGCCTCGCGAAGGATCGCGACGAGTGGTCCATTTCCGGACAGAAACACGCTATGCAACTCACCAGGACGAACGTGCCTCGTCGCGACGTTCAGCCCGGCAAGCGTTTTCCCAGCTCCGGGCACACCCGTGATGAAGCAGATCGCCTTGCTGGACTGCGCGCGGCAGTGCTCAACCACTTCATCAACTACTTTCGCCGTGCTCTCAAGGTTTTCTCCATCAGCACCGCTGCGCGAGATCGCCTCAACCCCGTGGCCGGCGTACAGGGCGGTCGCAGCCTCGATGATGGTTGGCGTGGGTGAATACCTTCCACCCTCCCACTCGTTCACGTCGACGGGGCGCGCTCTGATCTCAGCGCTCGCTCGAGAAAAGGCCTCGAGCAAAGTATGACGAGATGCTTTGACGGGAACGATAACGCCGTCGTCGACGCTACTTCGCCTGAGTTCCAGCTCAGAGGTGCTTGCCTCCGTGGCGATCAGCACAGGGACGATCACCTTGTCGTGAGACGTCTGGTGAAAATTCTTGAGATCTAGGGCGTAGTCCCAAACCTGGTCGACACTGGATGGCGTGAATTCGCTTTCGCCAACCTTGAACTCGAGGACAAAGAGGAAGTCCGGTGTCAGAACGACCGTGTCGATCCTCTTGCCGAGCCGTGGGACAACAAATTCGAAGAAGATTCGACCGAAGAACGCACTCTTCGGGAGTACTTCTTTCAGGATCGCGATCTGGGCGAGCCAAGCGGACTTCTGCGTTAGGTCAATCGCGTGGGTGCTGACCGCGAGAGTGCGCCGAGAATTTCGTCGGAAGAATGGTTGAGGAAGTCAGTGATCGACGCTGAGTAGTAGGCGCGCTGCATGAAGTGGCTGAGGTTTTACCTGCGACCACTGCATACCGTCAAACGTCGATGTTCGCTGCGCGCAACGCATTCGTCTCAATGAAATCGCGCCGCGGCTCCACCTCATCCCCCATCAGCATCGTGAACACCTTGTCCGCCTCGATCGCGTCCTCGATCTGCACCTTCAGCAGGCGGCGCACGTTGGGGTCCATCGTGGTTTCCCACAGCTGCTCGGGATTCATCTCGCCCAGGCCCTTGTAACGCTGGCGCGAGGTGGCGCGCTCCGCCTCGCTGATCAACCAGCGCATCGCCTGGCGGAAGTCGCCGACCTTCTCTTCCTTCGCGCGCTCGCCCTCGCCGCGGCGCACGGTGGCGCCCTCGTGCAGCAGGCCGCGGAAGGTGTCGGCCGCCTCGGCCAGCGCCTTGTAGTCGGCGCCGTGCACGAAGTCCTGCGTGATCACGCTGCTCTTCACGTTGCCGTGGTGGCGGCGGCTGATGCGCAGGATGGGTTTGTCGGTGCGGGCGTCGAACTCGCTGGCCACTTCGGCCGGCGCGGCGTTGGTGGCGCGATCCAGCTCCTGCAGCTTGGCCTGCAGCGCCAGCGCGCTGGCTTCCGCCTCGGGCACCGTGTCCAGGTTGATGTGCACGCCGTCCGCAATCGCGCGCAGGGCCTCGCGGTCCATGTAGTTGGCCAGGCGCGCGATGACGCCTTCGGCCACCTGGTGCTTGCGCGCCAGTTCGGCCAGGGTGTCGCCGGTGATGACGGTGCCGTTGTCGCCGCCGGTGTGCACGCTGGCGCCGTTCAGGGCGATGCGCAGCAGGAAGGTGTCCAGGTCGGCCTGCCCTTGCAGGTACAGCTCCTCCTTGCCGGCCTTGACCTTGTAGAGCGGCGGCTGCGCGATGTAGATGTGACCGCGCTCCACCAGTTCGGGCATCTGGCGGTAGAAGAACGTCAGCAGCAGCGTGCGGATGTGGGCGCCGTCGACGTCGGCGTCGGTCATGATGATGATGCGGTGGTAGCGCAGCTTGGCAACGTTGAAGTCGTCGGTGTCGCCCTTGCCGTTGCTGTTGGCGGTGCCCGCCTTGCCGATGCCGGTGCCCAGCGCGGTGATCAGCGTCAGGATTTCATTGCTGGTGAGCAGCTTCTCGTAGCGCGCCTTCTCCACGTTCAGGATCTTGCCGCGCAGCGGCAGGATGGCCTGGAACTTCCGGTCGCGGCCCTGCTTGGCGCTGCCGCCGGCGGAGTCACCCTCGACGATGTAGATCTCGCAACCCGCGGGGTCCTTCTCCTGGCAGTCGGCCAGCTTGCCCGGCAGGCCCATGCCATCGAGCACGCCCTTGCGGCGCGTCATCTCGCGCGCCTTGCGGGCAGCTTCGCGCGCGCGGGCCGCTTCGATGATCTTGCCGACGATGATCTTGGCGTCGTTCGGGCGCTCCTGCAGGAAGTCGTTCAGCGTGCGCGCCACCACGTCTTCCACCGGGCCGCGCACTTCGCTGGACACCAGCTTGTCCTTGGTCTGGCTGGAGAACTTGGGCTCGGGCACCTTCACGCTCAGCACGCAGGTCAGGCCCTCGCGCATGTCGTCGCCGGTGACTTCGACCTTGGCCTTCTTGGCCATGTCGCCGTCCTCGATGTACTTGTTGATCACCCGCGTCATCGCCGCGCGCAGGCCGGTGAGGTGCGTGCCGCCATCGCGCTGCGGGATGTTGTTGGTGAAGCAGAGCACCTGCTCGTTGTAGCCGCTGTTCCACTGCATCGCGACCTCGACACCGATGTTGGTGTTCTGGTCGCTCTGGCGATCGCCGATGGCATGGAACACGTTGGGGTGCAGCGTGGTCTTGCCCTTGTTGATGAAGTCGACGAAGCCCTTCACGCCGCCAGCGCCGGCGAAGTCGTCGGTCTTGCCCGTGCGCTCGTCGTGCAGCTTGATGTTGACGCCGTTGTTCAGGAACGAGAGCTCGCGCAGGCGCTTCGACAGGATCTCGTAGTGGAAGTCGTTGTTCTCGCGGAAGATCTCAGTGTCGGGCAGGAAGTGCACTTCCGTGCCGCGCTTGTCGGTCTCGCCCAGGATCTGCATCGGGCTGATGTCGACGCCGTCGCGCTTCTCGACGATGCGGTTCTGCACGAAGCCCTTGCTGAACTCCAGCACGTGCACCTTGCCGTCGCGGCGCACCGTCAGGCGCAGCATCTTCGACAGCGCGTTGACGCAGCTGACGCCCACGCCGTGCAGGCCGCCCGAGACCTTGTAGCTGTTCTGGTTGAACTTGCCGCCGGCATGCAGCTCGGTGAGGGCAATCTCGGCGGCCGAGCGCTTGGGCTCGTGCTTGTCGTCCATCTTCACGCCGGTGGGGATGCCGCGGCCGTTGTCCACCACGCTGATGGAGTTGTCGGTGTGGATGGTCACCACGATGTCGTCGCAGTGCCCGGCCAGCGCCTCGTCGATCGAGTTGTCGACCACCTCGAACACCAGGTGGTGCAGGCCCGTGCCGTCGCTGGTGTCGCCGATGTACATGCCGGGACGCTTGCGCACCGCCTCCAGGCCTTCCAGGATCTGGATCGACGACTCGCCATAGGCGGCGGTGGCGCCGGCCTGGTTGGTGTCGATCTGGGGCTGGAAGTTGGAACTGTCCTCGCCTGCGGGACCGGTGTTCACATTGTTTTGATCAGACATTCGGGCACTTCTCTCAAACTCTGGAAGGACCGAACCCGCCGTGGGTGGCGGGTCCTTGGTCCTTGTCGCGGGGCCTCGGCCCGGGAGCTGTCATGCCGGGCCTGACCCGGCATCCAGCAACGGCGCCTGCATCACCACCGGACTGGATTGCGGGGCAAGCCCGCAATGACACCCTCGGGGCGGCGCGGCGGCAGCCGCCTCAAATGCGCATCGGCATCACCACGTACTTGAAGTTTGCGTTCTCGGGATTGGTGATCAGGGCCGAGCTGTTGCTGTCGGCCAGGTCCATCTTCACCATGTCCTGGTCCATGTTGGCCAGGGCGTCGATCAGGTAGGTGACGTTGAAGCCGATCTCGATGGCGTCGCCGCCATAGTCGATATCGAGCTCGTCGACCGCTTCTTCCTGCTCGGCGTTGTTGCTGGCCACGCGCAGCGTGCCCGGCTCGATGTTCAGGCGCACGCCCTTGAACTTCTCGCTGGTGAGGATGGCCGTGCGTTGCAGGCTGGCCAGCAGCGGCTGGCGGCCCAGGGTGACCGAATTCCTGTGGTTCTTCGGGATCACGCGGTTGTAGTCGGGGAACTTGCCCTCGACCAGCTTGGTGACGAACTCCATGCCACCGAAGGCGAACTTGGCCTGGTTGCTGGCGAACTGCATCTCGATGGCACCTTCGGCATCGGACAGCAGGCGCTGCATCTCCAGCACCGTCTTGCGCGGCAGGATCACTTCCTGGCGCGGCACTTCCACGTCGAGCGTGGCGCTGGCGAACGCGAGGCGGTGGCCGTCGGTGGCCACCAGCGACAGCTGCTTGCCCTCGGCCACGAACAGGATGCCATTGAGGTAGTAGCGGATGTCGTGCACCGCCATCGCGAAGCTCACCTGCGCCAGCAGGTCCTTCAGCGTCTTCTGCGGCACGCTGAACACCGGGCCGAAGCTCGCGGCTTCCTGCACCAGCGGGAAGTCCTCGGCCGGCAGCGTCTGCAGCGTGAAGCGGCTCTTGCCGCCCTTGAGCAGCAGCTTGTTCTGGCTGGACTCGAGGCTGACGGTCTGGTCGGCCGGCATGGTGCGCAGGATGTCGATCAACTTGCGCGCGCCCACCGTGGTGGTGAAGTTGCCTGCATCGCCACCGAGATCGGCGGTGGTGCGGATCTGGATCTCCAGGTCGCTGGTCGTCAGCTGCACCTGCCCCGCCGTCTTGCGAATCAGCACGTTGGCCAGGATCGGCAACGTGTGGCGGCGCTCGACGATGCCGGCCACGGACTGCAGCACCGAGAGCACCTTCTCCTGGGGACCTTCAGGACGATCATGGGTTGCCTTCCTCTTCCTCTTGAATTTCTTTAGTTGGGCGTTGTCTTGGTGGGGGGCGCGGTCCGGTCTGGACGACCGCCATTTTCCCCTTTTTCATCAGCTACCTGCCGCACCCGAGCTCAGCCTTTGAGCGTCTGTTCCAGCACGTGCAGCTGCTGGTTCAACTCGGTGACGGTCTGGCGCTCGCTGGCGATCTTGCGCACCGCGTGCAACACCGTGGTGTGGTCGCGGCCGCCGAACAGTTCGCCGATCTCGGGCAGGCTCTTTTGCGTGAGCTCCTTGGCCAGGTACATCGCGATCTGCCGCGGGCGGGCGATGGAGGCCGGCCGCTTCTTGGAGTACATGTCGGCGACCTTGATCTTGTAGTAGTCGGCCACCGTCTTCTGGATGTTCTCCACGCCGATCTGCCGGTTCTGGATCGACAGCAGGTCACGCAGTGCCTCGCGCGCCAGCTGGATCGAGATCTCCTTCTGGTTGAAGCGCGAATAGGCCAGGATCTTGCGCAGCGCGCCTTCGAGCTCGCGCACGTTGGAGCGCACGTTCTTGGCGACGAAGAAGGCCACCTCCTCCGGCATCTCGGCGCTCTCGGCCTTGGCCTTGTTGATCAGGATGGCCACGCGCATCTCCAGCTCCGGCGGCTCGATGGCCACCGTGAGGCCGGAATCGAAGCGGGAGACCAGGCGCTCGTGGATGTCGGCCAGTCCCTTGGGATAGGTGTCCGACGTCATCACGATGTGGCTCTTCTTGGCCAGCAGGGCCTCGAAGGCGTTGAAGAACTCCTCCTGCGTGCGGTCCTTGTTGGCGAAGAACTGGACGTCATCGATCAGCAGGAGGTCGAGGCTGTGGTACTTGTCCTTGAACTCGTCGAAAGTCTTGCGCTGGTAGGCCTTGACCACATCGCTGACGAACTGCTCCGCGTGGATGTAGAGAACTTTGCTGCCGGGCTTGTCCGCCAGCAGGCGGTTGCCCACAGCGTGGACCAGGTGGGTCTTGCCCAGGCCGACGCCGCCGTAGATGAACAGCGGGTTGTAGAGCTGGCCCGGCATGCCGGCCACGTGCATGGCCGCGGCGCGCGCCATGCGGTTGGCCGTGCCCTCGACCAGGGTGTCGAAGGTCAGCGCGGTGTTGAGCCGGTTCTTCAGCGGACCGGGCGCCAAATCGGCGTTGTCCTCTGCCACGTCCGAAGGCTCGGGCGGCGGTGGAAATTCCGGCGCGGCGGCCTGTGGGTAAGACTTGGCGGGGCTCTCGCGCTGAGCGAGCGCTAACTCAAGTTGCACCGGCTGGCCGTAGAGCTTCTCGAGCGTGGCCGCGATGCGGCCTGCGTACTGGGCACGCACCCAGTCGAGCTTGAATCGGTTGGCCACGTACAACGTGACCCGCGAAAAATCATCCGAGACCTTGGCCGCCAGCGGCTTGATCCAGGTGTTGAACTGCTGTTCGGGCAGTTCCTGGGCGAGCTGCTCCATGCATGCCTGCCACAGGCTTCCGCCCGCATTGAGCGCACCGCCTGCTGCCAGGCTGTCGCTGAACCCCTCACTCATTCGGTTGCCGCCTCTGTGGATAGTTGTCTTGCGCGGAAACGGCTCATTGTAAGTTCTCAAGGCGTTATCCACACCGGGTTTTCGCCATTGCCCGGCCATCCCTCCAGGGCTTGACGGGTGACCGGTTTCTTGCTGGGGTGACGCAAATCGCGGATAATCGCGGGTTCCCCGGAAAGACAACACCATGAAACGCACCTACCAACCCTCCAAAGTGCGCCGCGCCCGCACCCACGGCTTCCTGGTCCGCATGAAGACCCGTGGCGGCCGCGCCGTCATCAACGCCCGCCGCGCCAAGGGCCGCAAGCGCCTGGCCGTCTAAGCTGCTGTCCGGGCAGCTGGCGCGGCCACGTTCGCACGCCGTGCAGCGGCTGAGGACCCGGGCGCAGTTCGAAGCCGTGATGGCGGGCGGCACCACCGTCTCCCGCACCGAGCACTTCGCGCTGCACCGCGCTGCCCTGCATGCCGCCAGCAACCCGGTTCCTGCAGCCGCCCCGACCGGCGGCTCCCCTGCAGACCAGGCCACAGGGCCGCGATCGCAACGATCGGCGGCCCTGTTTGCTGTCCAAGGGGAACCCTGGCTGGGTGCCATCGTTCCCAAGCGCTGGGCCCGGCGGGCCGTCACCCGCAACGCCATCAAACGCCAGATCTACACCGTGAGCCTGGATTTCGAAGCCACTCTGCCCGCCGCCGCGCATGTGGTGCGGCTGCGTGCCGGCTTCGACAAGAGCCAGTTCCACAGCGCCACCTCGCCGGCCCTCAAGCAGGCGGTGCGCGCCGAGCTGCAGCGCCTGTTCGCGGGCGTCCGCCGATGATCCGCGCCGTGCTGATCGGCCTGGTGAAGGGCTACCGCCTCGTGCTGTCGCCCTGGGTCGGCTCGGCCTGCCGTTTCACGCCCACCTGTTCGGCCTATGCGCTCGAGGCTCTCGAGCGCCATGGAGCCGCGGCCGGCAGCTATCTCACGGTGGCGCGGCTCGGCCGTTGCCATCCCTGGTGCCAGGGCGGCACCGATCCCGTGCCGGCCGACAGGCCCGCGCTGTTCTCCCGTCTCGTGGCCCCGTCCACGCACAAAGAATCCTCATGACTGACATTCGCCGCACCATCCTGTGGGTGATCTTCGGCTTCTCCATGGTGCTGCTGTGGGACCAATGGCAGGTGCACAACGGCAAGCCGGCCACCTTCTTCCCGCAGGGGACCAAGGCCACGGCCAAGGCGCCGCAGTCGCCGGCCAGCGCCACGCCGCCCACGGCAACGACCGCGGCGGCGGCGACGCCCGCCTCTCCTGGTGCCGTGCCCGGCGCGACGCCCGCTCCCGCCGCGCAAGGCGAACGGTTCACCGTCACCACCGACCTGCTGCGCCTGACCTTCGACACCCAGGGTGGCTCGCTGGTGGGCAGCGAATTCCTCAAGGTGGCCGCCGATGCCAAGCAGGGCAAGACCAGCGGCACCTTCACGCTGCTGCAGGAGAGCCCCGAGCGCGTGTACGTCGCGCAGTCGGGCCTGGTGGGCGGCGACTTCCCGAACCACACGACGGTGATGACGGCCAGCGGCGACCGCGAGCTGCGCGACGGCGCCAACGAGATCAAAGTGCGTTTCGAGTCGCCGGAGAAGAACGGCGTCAAGCTCGTGAAGACCTGGACCGTCAAGCGCGGCGAGTACGCCATCGCCGTCAAGCACGAGATCGTGAACACGGGCGCCACGCCGGTGTCGCCGCAGCTGTACATGCAGATCGTGCGTGACGCCAAGGATGCGGGCAGCGGCTCGAGCTTCTATTCCACCTTCACCGGCCCGGCCGTCTTCACCGAGGAAGGCAAGTACCAGACGGTGAAGTTCGAGAACATCGACAAGGGCAAGGTCGACATCCAGAAGACCGCGTCGCACGGCTGGGTGGCCATGGTGCAGCACTACTTCGCCAGCGCCTGGCTGCTTCCCGACGGCATCAAGCGCGAGCTGTTCGTGCGCACGGTGCCCAACACGCTGGCGCCGGCACTGGGCGAGCACCTGTATGCGGTGGGCATGATCGCGCCGGTGGATGGCCTCGCGCCGGGCGCCAGCAAGTCGGTGCCGGCCACGTTCTTCGCCGGCCCGCAGGAAGAGAAGCGGCTGGCCAGCCTCGACCCGGACCTGGACCGGGTCAAGGACTACGGCCACTTCTACATCATCGCCAAGCCGTTGTACTGGCTGCTGACCCAGATCCACGCCGTCATCGGCAACTGGGGCTGGTCGATCATGGCGCTGGTGCTGCTGATCAAGATCGCCTTCTACTGGCTGCAGGCCAAGGGCTACGAGAGCATGGCCAAGATGAAGGCCATCAACCCCAAGGTCACGGCCCTGCGCGAGCGCTACAAGGACAACCCGCAGCAGATGCAGCAGGAGATGATGCGCATCTACCGCGAGGAGAAGGTCAATCCGCTGGGCGGCTGCCTGCCGATCGTGGTGCAGATCCCGGTGTTCATCGCGCTGTACTGGGTGCTGCTGTCCACGGTGGAGATGCGCAATGCGCCGTGGATCGGCTGGATCCACGACCTGGCCTCGCCGGACCCGTTCTTCATCCTGCCGGTGGTGATGACGCTCACCACGCTGCTGCAGACGGCCCTGAACCCCGCGCCGCCCGACCCGGTGCAGGCCAAGATGATGTGGATCATGCCGCTGGCGTTCTCGGTCATGTTCTTCTTCTTCCCGGCCGGCCTGGTGCTGTACTGGATCACGAACAACGTGCTGTCCATCGCGCAGCAGTGGCTGATCAACTGGCGGATGGGTGTGCCGCCGCAGTTCAACCTGCCGAAGTTCGGCAAGAGCTGATGCAACAAGGGCCGCACGACGCGGCCCTTTTTCCTGGTGCCCTCGCAAGGGCGCCGCTGGACGAGGACGCCTCAGCGCCCGCGCTTCACCTTGCGGATGATCTCCTGCCGCAGGTCCGTGATCTCGCGCGCCCCGGAATGCCGGCCCCCGTCACAGGCTTCCTGCCGCGGGCAATGGCTGCTTCGCGGGCAGATGATGCGCGCCGGCTTCGCCAGCGCCTCGGGGATCCAGGCGATGTTCAGCACCTTGGCGGCGCCGCGGATGGCCTCGGCGGCTTCGTCGGGGATGCGGGCTTCGCCGCCTTCGCGCAGGCAGGCCTGCGCGATGCTGTCCACGATCTCGTCCGCGGCAGGTGTGTGCGAGCGCAGTGCGGGAACCAGATCGACACCCACGGACAGCACATGCGGATTGCCGGCCATGTCCTCGGTGCGGCGCGAATGGCAGCAATACAGCAGGAACCGGTCGCCTTCGCGCAGCACCGAGATCTGCGAGCCGCGGTCCGGTCCGCGCGTGCGATGCAGCATGCGGAACACGGCCCAGTGTGGACAGGGGTCCGACACCTGCGCCATGTTGCCCCAGGGCAGTGGAATGCCGTTGCCGCGGTAGACGGCGCGCAGGAAGCCCGGCGGGTACGCATCGAAGAAGTGCCAGTGCGGATACGGCGACACCTTCGTCATGCGCCGCATCACCATGGCCGGGGCCAGCTCGATCTTCTCGCCGGCTTCGATGCGGTGCGACTCGCGCGTGAGGAAGCGCCGGAACGGCACCTTGGGCGCCAGCAACGCACCGGCGAAGAAGCTGCACTCGAAATCGCGCCACGCATGCAGCACGTCCTGCGGGCTCAGGCCCGCCGCGCCCTTCGGGCTGTCGCCCGCCTGGCCGCCAGTGGCGTGCACGGACTTGAGGCCATCGCCGCCATGCAGGACCTTGTGCGCCAGGTGTGACGCGAGGTCGAACTTCAGCCGCGCGGGATGCTGTTGCAGTCCGCGGTTGAGATAGATCGTGGACGGCGAGTCGTAGAACGAACGCAGCACGCTGCGCAACTCGTGCTCCCCATCCATGGCCAGGATCGGCGGCTGGTCGAACCAGCGCAACGTCAGGCCGTGGTGCTTGCAGAGCTTCTGCAGGTCATCGACGCCAAGCGGGAAGCGGCGCTCGCCCACCTGCTCGGCGGCGCGCTCCAGGTCGGGGAAGTCGTTGCGCGACATCTCCTGGTGCGACCGGATCAGCAGGTGCGCGAATTGCCGGCCCGTGGTGCCGGTCTGCGCCAGCAGCTCGGGAATGGCCGCCTGCAGCAGTTCGCGTGAGAACAGGAACGCGGGCTCGAACGGAACCGTGGCCGCGCCACCGGGACGATCCTCGGCCGAGGCAGGCGGCGGTGTCGGTGCGCTCGCATCGAGGAACCACTGCGCATCGCGCTGGAAGAGCGTCGACAGCAATCCGACCAGCTCCATCGAGGGCACGCGCTTGCCGCACTCGATCATGCTGAGGTAGGAGACCGATGGCGCTCGCTCCGCGTCGAGCTGGATGCAGCGTGCCGACAGCTCCTCCAGCGTGAGGCCATGCGTCTTGCGCAGGCTGCGCAGCTTGCTGCCGAGGAGATGGCTGTTCCGCAGGTGCAGGCTCATGCCCGCAGCATATCTGTGAAATTGACTGTGTGAAATTTCCATTGTGAAATTTCGAGGCCGGTGCTTCCAATAATGGTTCCAGTTGCCCCACTCCCCGGGGCTGGAGAAAACCGAATGGCACTGCGTATCCTCATCCTGGGCGCCTCCTACGGCTCCCTTCTCGCGAGCAAGTTGCTGATGGCGGGGCACCGGGCCACGCTCGTCTGCACGTCCTCGACCGCGGATCTCATCAACCGCGAAGGCACGGTGGTGCGATTCCCGCTCAAGGGGCAGGTGGATCCCGTGGCCGTCGCGTCAGGCGAGCTGCCCGGCCAGCTCGACGCCTGCACGCCCGAGCAGGCCGACCCGTCCCGCTACGACCTGGTCGTGCTCGGCATGCAGGAGAGCCAGTACGGCCAGCAAGGCGTGCGGCAACTGCTGGCGCGGGTGGCCAAGGCGCGCAAGCCCGCGCTGGCGATCATGAACATGCCTCCGCTGCCGTACCTGCAACGCATCCCCGCCCTGCGGGTCGAAGCGCTCGAAACCTGTTTCACCGAGCCCGCGATCTGGGCTGGATTCGATCCGGTCCTGGTGACGCTGGCTAGCCCGGACCCGCAGGCGTTCCGTCCTGCCGACCAGCCCAAGAACGTGCTGCAGGTCGGCTTGCCGACGAACTTCAAGGCAGCGCCCTTCGGCAGCGCGGCGGCGACGGCGCTGCTGCGTCGCCTCGAGCGTGACATCGAGGACGCGCGCTTCCACGGCGGCGAGATCCCGGTCAAGCTCAAGCTGCACGATTCGTTGTTCGTGCCGCTGGCCAAGTGGCCGATGCTGATGACGGGCAACTACCGCTGCATCGAAGCCGACGGCATGGTGCCGATCCAGCAGGCGGTGCATGGCGACCTGCAGCGCTCGCGCGAGATCTACCAGTGGGTGTGCACGTTGTGCGAACGGCTGGGTGCGCAGCCGGGTGACCTCGTTCCCTTTGACAAGTACGCGCAGGCCGCGGCCTCGCTGAAGAAGCCGTCGTCGGCGGCGCGGGCGTTGTTCGGCGGGGCCGAGCACATCGAGCGGGTCGACAGTCTCGTGCAGCGCATCGCGCGGCAATTGGCGATGCGCCATCCCGCCATCGACGAGATCGTCGCCCTGGTCGACGCGCGACTGGCCGTCAACCGCGCCGGCCAGCCGGAAGAACTCGAGGCCGCGTAGCCCTACCATCGGGGCATGCTGCCCGAACGTCCGATCCGATTGCCGCCATCGCCACCGCGCCAGGTCGCGGTGCCGTCGGCATCGTGCGCGTGTCGGGCCGCTCGGTGCAGGCCATCGTCGAGGCGGTCTGCGGGCGCCCGCTCAAGCCGCGCGAAGCGACCTACCTGCCCTTTCGTGCCGCCGATGGCACGCCGATCGACCAGGGGCTCGCGATCCACTTCCCGGCCCCGAATTCCTACACCGGCGAGGACGTGCTCGAGCTGCAGGCCCATGGCGGGCCCGTGGTGCTGCAGCTGCTGCTGGCGCGCTGCATCGAGGCGGGCAAGGCAATGGGGCTGCGGGTGGCGCAGCCGGGCGAGTTCACGCAACGCGCCTTCCTCAACGACAAGATCGACCTGGCGCAAGCCGAAGCGATCGCCGACCTGATCGACGCCAGCACCGAGGCGGCGGCACGCAGCGCGAGCCGGTCGCTCGCGGGCGAGTTCTCGCGCGAGATCGGGCAGCTGCGCGATGCCCTCGTGCACCTGCGCATGCTGGTCGAGGCGACGCTGGACTTTCCCGAGGAGGAGATCGACTTCCTGCAGAAGGCCGACGCGCAGGGCCAGCTCGAACGCCTGCAGGCCACGCTGGCCGGCGTGCAGCAGCGCGCCCGCCAGGGCGCGCTGCTGCGCGAGGGCATCAAGGTCGTGATCGCGGGCCAGCCCAATGCGGGCAAGAGCTCGCTGCTCAACGCGCTCGCCGGTGCCGAGCTGGCCATCGTGACGCCGATCGCGGGCACGACGCGTGACGTGGTGAGCCAGACCATCCAGATCGAAGGCGTGCCGCTGCACGTGATCGACACCGCCGGCCTGCGCGAGAGCGACGACCCGGTGGAGAAGATCGGCATCGAGCGCGCGTGGGCGCAGATCGCGCAGGCCGATGCCGTGCTGTTCCTGCACGACCTCACGCGTGCCAGCGAGGCGTCCTATGCCGAGGGCGATCGCCGGCTGCTCGCGCAACTGGCCGCGCACGTGCCGAACGCCGTGCCGGTGCTGTCGGTGTGGAACAAGGCCGACACGGGCCATGACGTCGATGTACCCGCCGGCGAGCTGCGCCTGTCGGCCAGGACCGGCGAAGGACTGCAGCACCTGCGTGCGCGGCTGCTCGAAGTGGCGGGATGGCAGGCTGCGCCGGAAGGCGTCTACATCGCGCGCGAACGCCATCTGCAGGCACTGCGTCGCGTGGATGCGCACCTGATGGAAGCTGCCGCGCAACTGGCCGCCGGCAACCAGCTGCTGGACCTGCTGGCCGAGGAGTTGCGCCTCGCGCAGAACGCGCTGAGCGAGATCACCGGCGCCTTCAGCGCCGACGATCTGCTCGGGGTGATCTTCTCCAGTTTTTGTATCGGCAAGTAAGCGAAGCGCTTCGACGCTTACGGTTGTGCTGCGTTCGCGGACGGGCGGCATGCGCGCACAGACGCGCGGTGCGTGCGTGCTGTCACCGTCTTGCAACGGCCCCTAGACTGCGCGTGACTCTCCTGTCAATGTCGCACCGGGAGTCAACAACCAGAGAGTTCGATGAGTTTGCTGAGCATGTTCACGCGGAAGAAGTCGAGCGAGGACGAGGCGGCGCCGAGTTCGGGGCTGGTCCAGCAGGACCCCACGTTGCCGCTGCATCGGCCCGGTGCGGAAGCAGCTGCGGTGGTCTCGCGGCGCACCCAGCGCAGCGCCCGGCGCGAATTGCTGTACACCGTCGTGCGCGACTGCATGAACCGCGCCGGCGTGCTGTCGGCCAGCTACAAATTCAAGGTGCTGTCGCTCGACGCGCGCGGCCGGCAGTTCTTCGTGATGGTCGACCTTCCGGGTGCGCACATGAAGTCGGCCGACCGCCTGGCCGAGATCGAGGCCATGGTGGCGCAGGCTGCCAAGGCGCGGCACGACATCGGCGTCAAGGCGGTGTACTGGCGCCAGAACGACCACGTCGCGGTGGGGCTCGCAGCTGCCACCGCAGCTGCTCCCGAGCAGCCGGCGAAGACGGCGCCTGCGACGCGGCCCGCGAAAGTCGCGGCAGCGGTAGAGCCCAAGGTGGCCGAGCCGGTGCGGTCGGAGCCCGTGCAAGGCACGCTGGCCGGCTATGAGCCGATCGGCGTCGAGGAGATGACGGCCTTCCGGCAGGCTCTGGCGAATGGGTCCAAGCAGCCGAAGGTGCAGGGGCCGCAGAGCTACACGCTCTTGACCGGCTTCGAGAACACCGAGATCCATGAAGAGCCGCCGCGGGCGCTGAGCTCGTCGCAATACGGCGACCTGCGCTGAGCGGCACAGGGCGCGAGGCGCCCTAACCCGCCAGCAGCTTCTGCTCGGCCAGCGACAAGGTCTCTGGCCGGCCGGACAGGACCAGCGTGTCGCCGCCCTCCAGCGTGAGGTCGTCCTCCACCTGCGCCGGCTTGCCGTCGGCACGGCGCAGGCTCACCACGCGCACGCCCATCGCATGCAGCGCGAAGCGGCTGAGGCGGGTGCCGACCGTGCGGGCCCCCAAGGGCAGCGTGACCGTGGACAGGCGTTCCTGCTCCAGCTCATCGACCGTGTCGTCGTCTGCGCCGTGGAAGTACCCGCGCAGCAGGTTGTAGCGCGCATCGCGCTGGTCCTGCACGATGCGGATCACGCGCCGCATCGGCACGCCCACCAGCGCCAGCGCATGGCTGGCCAGCATCAGCGACCCTTCCAGTGCCTCGGGAACGACCTCGGTGGCGCCGGCGGCCTGCAGCGTCTCGAGATCGTGATCGTCCTGGGTGCGGACGATCACTGGCACCTGCGGCGCATGGGTGCGCGTCTTGGCCAGCACCTTGAGCGCGCCGGGGATGTCGAGGTAGGTGACCACCACCGCGCTGGCCCGGCCCAGCCCCGCTGCGATCAGCGCCTGCAGGCGGGCGGCATCGCCGAACACCACGGAGTCGCCCGCAGCCGCGGCCTGCCGCACGCGATCGGGGTCCAGGTCCAGCGCGATGTACGGGATCCGCTCGCGCTCGAGCATGCGCGCCAGGTTCTGCCCGCAGCGGCCGTAGCCGCAGATGATCACGTGCTTGTTGGCGTTGATCGACTTGCGCGCGATGGTCGTCATCTGCAGCGACTGCTGCAGCCATTCGCTGGCCACGACCTTCAGCACGAGCCGGTTGCTGTACATCACGATGAAGGGCGTCGCCAGCATCGACAGCACCATGCTGGCCAGGATGGGATTCAGCAGCGCGGGCGGGACCAGCGCGTTGTGCTGGGCCAGCGTCAGGAGCACGAAGCCGAACTCACCAGCCTGTGCCAGGTAGAGGCCGGTGCGCAGCGCGATGCCGGCCGTGCCGCCCAGCCGCCATGCGAGCAGGGTCACCAGCGCCAGCTTGAACAGCACCGGCATGGTGACCAGCAGCAAGACGAGCGCCCAGCGGTCCATGATCGGGCGCCAGTCCAGCAGCATGCCGATGCTGATGAAGAACAGGCCCAGCAGCACGTCGTGGAACGGCCGGATGTCCGTCTCGACCTGGTGCTTGTATTCGGTCTCGGAGATCAGCATGCCGGCGATGAAGGCGCCGAGCGCGAGCGAGAGGCCGGCCAGTTCCGTGAGCCACGCCAGGCCCAGCGTGATCAGCAGCAGGTTGAGGACGAACAGTTCCTCGCTCTTGCGACGCGCCACCAGCGTGAGCCACCAGCGCATCGCGCGCTGGCCGCCCGTGAGCAGCAGTGCGATCACCACGGCGGCCTTCAGTGCACCGACCGCCAGCGACATGAACAACGTTTCGGGCTTGCTGCCCAGCGCGGGGATCAGCACCAGCAGCGGCACCACCGCGAGGTCCTGGAACAGCAGCACGCCGATCACGCGCTTGCCATGTTCCGATTCCAGCTCCAGGCGATCGGCCAGCAGCTTGACGACCATCGCCGTGCTGCTCATCGCCAGCGCGCCGGAGAGCACCAACGCGGTCTGCCAGTTCATCCGCCACACGGACGGCGCGACCGCGGAGAGGAAGAGGCTGCCGAGCGTGCCGGCCACGATGGTCAGCACCACCTGGAACAGGCCCAGGCCGAACACGTGGGCACGCATCGCGCGCAGCTTCGGCAGGTTGAACTCGAGCCCGATGACGAACATGAGGAACACGACGCCGAACTCGCCCAGGTGCCGCACGCGCTCGGAGTCCTCGGCCACGCCGAGCGCGTTCGGGCCGATCACGACGCCGACGACGAGGTAGCCCAGCATCGGCGGCAGCTTGAGCGAGCGGCAGGCCACGACGCCGAGCACCGCGGCAAGCAGGTACACCAGCGTGAGCTCGAGCGTGGACATGGCCCGATGCTACCGCCCGCCTAGAATCGCCCGCTATGCCCATTTCTCCTCGCCAAGGCAGTCCCGCGGGCGCGGCGGATGCCGAGCTCCCGGCATCCAGTCAGCCATTCGACGCGGCGCAGGCGTTGCGGCTGGCGCAGGAGACCTTCGACATCGAAGCCGCGGCAGTGCTGGGCCTGAAGGCCCGCACGGGCGAGGCGTTCGCCCGCGCGGTCGAGGCGATCCTCGGCGTGCGCGGCCGCGTGGTTGTCATGGGCATGGGCAAGAGCGGCCACATCGGCCGCAAGGTCGCGGCCACGCTGGCGTCCACCGGGACGCCGGCGATGTTCGTGCACCCCGCCGAGGCCAGCCATGGCGACCTGGGCATGATCAAGGCGGTCGACCTGGTGCTGGCGATCTCCAACAGTGGCGAAGTCGACGAGGTCACCAGCCTGCTGCCGGTGATCAAGCGCTCCGGCGTGCGCCTGATCGCCATGACCGGCAACGCGCAGTCGACCCTGGCGCGGCATGCCGACATCGTGCTGGACAGCGGCGTGGCGCGCGAAGCCTGCCCGCTCCAACTGGCGCCCACGGCCAGTACCACGGCCCAGCTGGCGCTCGGCGATGCATTGGCCGTGGCCCTGCTCGATGCACGCGGGTTCCGCAGCGAGGACTTCGCACGCTCCCACCCCGGCGGCGCGCTGGGCCGCAAGCTGCTCACTCACCTGTCCGACGTGATGCGCACTGGCGATGGCGTGCCACGCGTCGCCTCCGACGCCGGCTTCACCGACCTGATGCGCGAGATGAGCCGCACCGGCTTCGGTGCCGCGGGCATCACTGACGCCGAGGGCCGCCTGCTCGGGATCTTCACGGACGGTGACCTGCGGCGCCTGATCGAGAAAGGCGCGGATCTGCGCGGGCTGCGCGCCG
Source organism: Ramlibacter sp. MMS24-I3-19 (assembly GCF_050320135.1). Taxonomy (NCBI): domain Bacteria; kingdom Pseudomonadati; phylum Pseudomonadota; class Betaproteobacteria; order Burkholderiales; family Comamonadaceae; genus Ramlibacter; species Ramlibacter sp. MMS24-I3-19. Next base: position 921,693 of record NZ_CP190017.1, read on the forward strand.
GCGAGGTGATGCACGCCAACCCGCTGACGATCCGGGAGGACGTGCTCGCGGTCGAGGCGGCCGAGCTGATGGACCAGCGTGGCATCACGCGGCTGCTGGTGGTCGACGGCCAGCAGCGCCTGCGCGGTGCGGTCAACAGCAACGACCTGATGCGCGCCAAGGTGATCTGAACCCGTGCCGACGCCCGCACTGACATTTCCGCCCGAATTGCTGCTGGCCGCACAGGGCGTGCGGGTGGCCTTCTTCGACATCGACGGCGTGCTCACCGACGGCGGGCTCTACATCTCCGAGCAGGGCGAGACGCTCAAGCGCTTCCATATCCTGGACGGCCTGGGGCTGAAGCTGCTGCAGCGCGCAGGCATCACGCCGGCGGTGATCACGGGGCGCGACTCCAGGCCGTTGCGGATGCGCCTGCAGGCACTCGGTGTCACGCACGTGCACTACGGGACCGAGGACAAGGCCCCGGCCGCCGAGAAGACGCTGGCGGCTCTGGGGCTCGACTGGTCGCAGGCCGCGGCGATCGGCGACGACTGGCCCGACCTGCCGGTGCTGCGGCGCTGCGCGTTCGCGGCGGCGCCGGCCAACGCGCACGCAGAGGTGAAGGCCGTGGCGCACCATGTCACCAGGGCTGCCGGCGGTTCGGGCGCCGCGCGCGAGTTCTGCGACGTGCTTCTCGTGGCCAGCGGTCGCTATGCCGAGCTGCTGGAGACCTACCGGTGAGCCTGGCGCGCGTGCGAGCCGGGTGGCGCTGGACGCGCAGCACCTGGGACCGGCTCGCGATGTACCTGCCCGTGATCCTGATGGGTGTGCTGGCGCTGGGCACCTACTGGCTGGTCCGCAACACGCCGGCCTTCCTGGGTGGGGGCGACACCAAGCGCGCGCCCACCCATGACCCCGACTACTTCATGCGCGACTTCGCCGTGCGCACCTTCGATCTCAACGGTCGCCTGCGCACGGAGGTGTTCGGCGCGGAGGCGCGCCACTATCCGGACACCGACACGATGGAGATCGACCAGCCGCGGATCCGCTCGTACAACGAACAGGGCGTGGTCACGGTGGCCACGGCGCGCACGGGCATCAGCAACGCGGACGGCTCCGAAGTGCAGTTGGTCGGCAACGCGGTCGTGGTGCGCGATGCCGTGCCCGGCAGCCAGGTGCCGCGCATGGAATTCCGCAGCGAGTTCCTGCATGCCTTCATGAACACCGAGCGCGTGAAGTCGAACAAGCCGGTGACCCTGATCCGCGGCAACGACAAGTTCACCGGCGACGGGATGGACTACGACAACCTCGACCGTGTGCTCGACATGCGGGGGCGCGTGCACGGGCTGCTGGTGCCGGACCACGCCAAGTGAGGCATTGAGCGAATGGCTGCGGAGCGCAGGCTCGTCGTCATCACCGGCGCCTCCAGCGGCATTGGCCAGGCGCTGGCCTGGCGCTACTACCAGGCCGGCTGGAACCTGGCCCTGATGGCGCGACGCACCGGCGAGATCCAGTCCTGGGCCGCGCAGCAGCGCATCGAGGCTGGCCGCCATGCCGTGTACCAGGCCGATGTGGCGTCCGTGGACAGCATCGTCGCGGCGGGACAGGCCTGCCTTGCGACGCAGGGCGTCCCCGACGTGGTGATCGCCAATGCAGGCATCAGCGTGGGCGTGGATACGGCGGTGCGTGGCGACCTGGACGCGCTGGAACGCGTCTACGCCACCAACGTGGTCGGCTTGGCGGCCACCTTCCAGCCGTTCATCGCACCCATGCGCCAGCGCGGTTCGGGTCGCCTGGTGGGCATCGCCAGCGTGGCAGGCATCCGCGACCTGCCGGGACATGCCGCCTATTGCGGCAGCAAGGCCGCCGTGATCAGCCATTGCGAGAGCCTGCGCGGCGAGCTGCGGGGCAGCGGCGTGCAGGTGGTGACGATCGCGCCCGGGTACATCGACACGCCACTCACGCGCAAGAACCGCTACGGCATGCCGTTCCTGATGCCGGCCGACGCCTTTGCGGATCGCGCTTTCCGCGCCATCGAACGCGGCGTGAGCTATCGCGTGATCCCGTGGCAGATGGGCGTGGTCGCCAGGCTGTTGCGGTTGCTGCCGAACGCGTTGTTCGATCGCCTGCTGGTCGGTCGGCCGCGCAAGCACCGGCAAGCCGACTAGGCAGGCCCCGGAAACGACGAAGCCCGCCGGAAGGCGGGCTTCGATGGGGCGCCGGAGCGCCCCGGAATCAAAGCAGCTTAGTAGCCGCCGCGGTTGCCACCGCCGCCGCCGCCGCGCGGGCCGGAGCCGTAGGGGCTGCGGAAGCCGCCATCGTTGCCACCACCGCCGCCGCCACTGCGGCCACCGCCGCCGTAGCCGCCGCCACCACCGCTGCGGCCACCGCCACCGCCGTAGCCGCCGCCACCACCACCGTAGCCGCCACCGCCGCCACCGCCGCCGTAGCCACCACCGCCGCCGCCACCGCCGAAGCCGCGCGGACGCGACTCCATCGGACGCGCTTCGTTGACCACGACGCTGCGGCCGCCCAGGGGCTGGCCGTTCATGCCGTTGATCGCGGCTTGCGCCTCGGCATCGCTGCCCATCTCGACGAAGCCGAAGCCCTTGGAGCGGCCGGTGTCGCGCTCCATCATGACCTTGGCGCTGGTGACGGCACCGAACTGGCCGAACGCCTGTTCGAGATCGCTATCGCGCACGGAATAGGGCAGGTTGCCCACGTAGAGTTTGTTGCCCATGTGCTGGGACTCCTCAAGAAAACACTAAGACCAAAGCGATGGAGTCCCGAAAACGCATTCAACCGAGAGCGAAGCGAAGGTGACCTGTTCACCGCAGACCGCGTGGCACTACTCGAAACCACGTAAGGGCATTATGGAGCAGATATCTGACCTGGACGCAAGGGGATCCCCCGGAGGGTTGACGAACGACAGCTAAATGTGCGGCTGAGTTGCGCGCCCGATCCCCTGTTCCCGGCCCGGTGCGACCGACATCCGCCCGTACAATGCGCCCCTCTTGGGGAGTAGCCTCCCTGCCCGCGCGGCAGGGGCCCGTGTCAACAGACTTGGACCGCATGGTCCATGGCCCGGGCGACTTCGGTTTGGCGAGACCATCGACCGCGCAGCCCCACTTGACTTGGCCGGGCAGCTGCGTCGTCGCTTGGTGCACGCGTCCCGGCCGGAGTGTTCATGGAAGCCTTTCTCGTCTCCACCGGGCTGGTCGCCCTCGCCGAAATGGGCGACAAGACCCAGCTGCTGTCCCTTCTCCTCGCCGCCCGGTTCCGCAAGCCCTGGCCCATCGTCGCCGGCATCTTCGTCTCCACCGTGGCGAACCATGCCCTGGCGGGGGCAGTCGGTGCCTGGGTGACCAATGTCCTGGGGCAGCAGACGCTGCGATGGATCCTCGGTGCGTCCTTCATCGCGATGGCGGCCTGGATGCTGATCCCCGACAAGCTCGATGACGACGAGGCAGACACCGAAGGCTCGCACCTGGGCGTGTTCGCCACCACCGTCGTCGCGTTCTTCCTGGCCGAGATGGGCGACAAGACGCAGGTGGCCACGGTGATGCTGGCCGCACGCTTCCACGCCTGGGCGCAAGTGGTGGCCGGCACGACGCTGGGCATGATGCTGGCCAACGCGCCGGTGGTCTGGTTCGGCGACCGCCTCGTTCGCAAGGTGCCGATCCGGCTGGTGCACGGGGTGTCGGCCGTGATCTTCCTGCTGCTTGGCGCAGCGGCCCTGGCAGGCGTGGGTTCGTGACGAGCCCGTTGCTATACTGCCGCCCAGCGCCGATTTGCTTCCGCTTGCGGGCGCTTAACAAGTCCTGCTAAAGACGAAGCCCCGCAACCCGGCCTCGTTCTTCAGCGACGCCGGGTTTTTTCACGCCATGACGCTGATCGCCGAACCGAAGTCCATGCACTTCGCCCAGCCGCTGCCGCTGCGCAGCGGCGCTTCGGTCCGCGACTACGACCTGGCCTACGAAACCTACGGGCAGCTCAATGCCGACCGCTCCAACGCCGTGCTGGTCTGCCACGCGCTGAATGCCTCGCATCACGTGGCCGGCGTGTACCCGGGACAGGACCGGTCCGAAGGCTGGTGGGACACCATGATCGGCCCGGGCAAACCGCTGGACACCGACCGCTTCTTCGTGATCGGCGTGAACAACCTGGGCTCGTGCTTCGGCTCCACCGGGCCCATGCACGTGAACCCGGACACGGGCCGGATCTATGGGGCCGACTTCCCGGTGGTCACGGTGGAGGACTGGGTCGAGGCCCAGGCCCGCCTGCTGGACCAGCTCGGGATCGAACAGCTGGCAGCGGTGATGGGCGGCAGCCTGGGCGGCATGCAGGCGCTGTCCTGGACCTTGCAGTATCCGCACCGCGTGCGCCACGCAGCGGTCATCGCCAGTGCCCCCAACCTCACTGCCGAGAACATCGCCTTCAACGAGGTGGCCCGTCGCGCCATCGTGACCGACCCCGACTTCCACGGCGGCAACTTCTACGAACATGGCGTGGTGCCCAAGCGCGGGCTGCGCATCGCACGGATGGTGGGCCACATCACGTACCTGTCGGACGACGTGATGAACGAGCGGTTCGGCCGCCAGTTGCGCGAAGGACTGGACATCCGCTACACGACGCAGGACATCGAGTTCCAGATCGAGAGCTACCTGCGCCACCAGGGCGACAAGTTCAGCGAGTACTTCGACGCCAACACCTACCTCCTGATCACGCGCGCGCTCGACTACTTCGACCCGGCGCTGCGTTTCGATGGCAACCTGTCCAAGGCGTTGGCCGCAGCCACCGCGCGCTTCCTGCTGGTGAGCTTCACCACCGACTGGCGCTTCTCGCCGCAGCGCAGCCGCGACATCGTGAAGGCGCTGCTCGACAACCGACGCAGCGTCACCTATGCGGAGATCGATGCGCCGCACGGGCACGACGCCTTCCTGCTGGACGACGCGCGCTACCTGGCCGTGGTGCGCGCCTGGTTCGACCGCATCGGCGAGGAGCTGCGGGCATGAGTGATCGCAGCACCATGCAGACGATCGCCCGGCTCGTGCCCCAGGGGTCGCGCGTGCTCGACTTGGGCTGCGGTGACGGCGCCCTCCTCGACCTGCTGCAGCGGGAGCGCGGCTGCAGCGGCTACGGCATCGAGATCGCGGATGCCAACGTGCTGGCGTGTGCGAGGCGCGGCGTCGACGTCATCCAGCTGAACCTGGACGAGGGCCTGTCGATGTTCGCCGACGACAGCTTCGACGTCGTGCTGCAGATCGACACGCTGCAGCACCTGCGCAATGCCGAGACCATGCTGCGCGAGACGGCGCGCGTCGGAAAGATGGGCATCGTGGCATTCCCCAACTTCGCCCACTGGCCCAACCGTCTCTCGGTGCTGCGCGGTCGCATGCCGGTCACCAAGCGGCTGCCGTACCAGTGGTACGACACCCCCAACATCCGCGTCGGCACCTTCAAGGACTTCGAGGTGCTGGCCACGCGCAACCGGCTGGCCATCCTGGATGCATTCGGGCTGCAGGAAGGGCGCGAGGTCCGCACCCTGCCGAACCTTCGCGCCGGCACCGCCGTCTTCAAGTTCGAGCGCGGCTGAGAGCACATCCGGGGCCGCGTGCTCGGGTTGTTCCGGCATCGAGTTGCCAGAGGCCGGCGCTATGCTCGTCGCATGAACATCCTCATCACCGGCGGCAGCGGTTTCCTGGGCGCCCGCCTCGCCCGCACCCTGCTGCAGCAGGGCCAGCTTGCGCTCGATGGCGGTCCCGAGCGCCGCATCACCAGCGTGACGCTCACCGACCGCGCGCCGCCGCCCGATGACCTGCAAGCCGATCCGCGGGTGCGGTTCGTCGGCGGCGACCTGCTGGAGCTGGCCACCGCGCGCACGCTGCCCGCAGCCGGCACCGACGCGGTGTTCCACCTGGCCGCCGCGGTCAGCGGCGAATGCGAAGCCAACTTCGATCTCGGCATGCGCAGCAACTTCGCGGCCACCCATGCCCTGCTCGAGGCTTGCCGCGCGCTGGGCAGCCGACCCCTGGTGGTGTTCGCCAGTTCGCTGGCCGTGTTCGGCAAACAGCCGGGCCAGCCGATGCCGGCGCTGATTCGCGACGACACGCTGCCGACGCCACAAAGCAGCTACGGCATCCAGAAGCTGATCGGCGAGCACCTCGTGGCCGACTACACGCGCAAGGGCTTCATCGCCGGCCGCAGCGTCCGCCTGATGACGGTGAGCGTGCGGCCGGGACGTCCGAACGGCGCCGCTTCCGGGTTCCTCTCCGGGATGATCCGCGAGCCGCTCGCCGGTGTCCGTGCGCAGGTTCCCGTGCCCGCCGACACCGTCGTGGCGCTCGCCTCGCCGGCCCGCACGGTCGAGGGCATCCTGCGCGCCGCGGCTGTCTCGCAGGCCGAGTGGGGGCCCCTCACCGGGCTGAACCTGCCGTCCCTGCGGACGACCGTGGGCGAGATGGCAAACGCGCTGGAGACTGTCGCCGGCGCGGGCGGAACCGCGCTGCTGGACTGGACGCCCGATCCGGCGATCCAGCGGCTGGTCGAGACCTGGCCCGGCAATGTGGCCTGGGACCGCGCCCGCGGGCTGGGGCTCAGCTCGGACGGCACGTTCGAGCAGGTGGTGCGCGACTACGTCCGCGAGAACCCGTCGGCCGTCAAGCTCTCCGTGCACTGAACGGGCGCCGCGCCATGCAGACGCTGCGCGCGGCGGTCCACTCCGAGCTGTCGATCCGCAAGAGTCGCTTCGTCGGCTGCGTGCAGCCGATGGCGAACCGTGCGGCCGCGCTGCAGGTCGTCGAGCAGCTGCGTCGCGACCACCCGAATGCGGCCCATGTCTGCTGGGCGCTGCATGCCGGCGGCCAGTCGGCTGCCAATGACGATGGAGAGCCCGGCGGTACCGCGGGCCGGCCCATGCTGGAGGTGCTGCGGCGGCAGGAGCTCGACGGCGTTCTCGCCACCGTGGTTCGCTACTTCGGCGGGGTGAAACTCGGGGCCGGCGGCCTCGTGCGTGCCTACACGGACGCCGTGGCGCAGGCGCTGCTGTCGGCCGAGAAGGTGCCGATGAACCGCCAGTTGCGCTGGACGTGCACCGCCCCGTTCGAGCTCGAAGATTGGCTGCGCCGCCAGTTGCAGGCGCACGATGTCACTCTGCTCGCCGTCAGTCGCGCCGACACCGTTGCGTTCGACCTGGCGGGTGCCGAGTCCGTCCTGCGCGCATTGCGCGCGCAGCTCGACACCGCCCGGGGAGCACGGCTGCGCTGGAGCGCGGCCGGCGACGCGATCACACGGTGAGGATGTACTCCTGGCCGTCGAGCAACTGCTCGACTTGTGCCGCGTTGGGACCCACCTGCTCGACAGCCTCTCGCAGTTGTGCTTCATTGCACGCGAAGCGCTTGGTCCACCAGCTCACTTCACGCGGATTGTTCATGTCGATCAGCCCCCGATTCGCCGGGACGGTGTCGATTGCAAAGGCCATCGCGGTACTCCCAATGCATTTATTGCCAACGGGTGCATTGGGCCTGCGTCCCAAGGCTGCGCTTGAACGCAGGAAGCGTGACCGGGTGTCGTCCGACTCCTACTCCTGCTCGGCCGTGCGCAGGCGCTCGAGCAGCGCCATGGCGGCGGCCGGCGCGCGCTCCTTCGCGCCGTTGATGAAGAACACGAAAGCATCGCGCGGATGCGCCCCTTGCGTCCACGCGCGGATGCCCGCGGTCCAGGCGGCCAGGCTCGCGGCCGGATAACCCGTCGCACACTCCGCTTCGCTGCGCATCAGCCGCAGGTACGCGAACGGGGCGTCCTGGTCGGCGATGTTCGGGTACTTGGGCGAGTCGGTGTGCACCGTGACGCATCCATAACGGCGTGCGAGCGGCAGGTAGTCGGCGTTCTCGAAGCTGGGATGCCGCACATCCAGTACATGACGCAGCGGCAAGCCATCGATGCTGGGCGGCAGCAGCTTCAGGAAGCCTTCGAAGTCCTCGGCCGCGAACTGCTTGGTGGGCATGAACTGCCACAGGATCGGCCCGAGCTTGGGCCCGAGCTGCGCCAGGCCCGACGCGAGGAAGCGGTCGATCGCCTCGCCGGCCGTGGCCAGTTCGCGCCGGTTCGTCGTCGAGCGGTGCGCCTTCAGGCAGAACACGAACCCATCGGGCGTTTCGTCGCGCCACTTCGCGAAGGTGGCCGGACCGAACGTGCTGTAGAACGTGCCGTTCACCTCGACCGCGGTCAGGCGTTCGCTGGCGAAGCGGAGTTCGCGCGCATGCGGCAGCCCTGCAGGGTAGAAGTTGTCGCGCCAGGGCTCGTACGTCCAGCCGCCGACCCCCACGCGGGCACGTGTCGTTGCGCTCATGCGGTGCTCCTTTCCGCCACTCTAGCGTGGCCCTCGCGTGGGGCGTACAGTGGCGGGCTGCCCTATCGCACCCGACGATCCAATGAACGCACCCCTCCACCGTGAAATGCCCGGCGCCGTGCTCGACGCCGCGCAAGCCCTGTCGCACGCCACCCGCCAGTGGGATGGCGACATCGTGCGCCAGCTCACCGATTACGTGGCGATCCCGGCCAAGTCGCCCGGCTTCGACAAGGACTGGGCGGCGCACGGCTACATCGACACCGTGCTGCGCAATGCCGCGGCCTGGGTCGAGGCGCAGAAGGTCGAGGGCCTGACGCTTGAGATCATCCGCCTGCCCGGCCGCACGCCGGTGCTGTTCTTCGAGATCGCGGCGACGCGGCCGAACGCCGGCCAGACCGTGCTGATGTACGGCCACCTCGACAAGCAGCCCGAGTTCAGCGGCTGGCGCAACGATCTCGGTCCGTGGACGCCCAAGTACGAGGATGGCAAGCTGTACGGTCGGGGCTCCGCCGACGACGGTTATGCGGTCTACGCCAGCATCGCGGCCGTGCAGGCAGTGAAGGCGCAGAAGGTGCCGCATCCGCGCATCGTCGGCCTGATCGAGACCTGCGAGGAGTCTGGCTCGTACGACCTGCTGCCTTACGTCGACGCGCTGCGTCCTCGGTTAGGCGACGTCGGCCTGGTGATCTGCCTCGACTCGGGAGCCGGCAACTACGACCAGCTGTGGCTCACCACCTCGCTGCGCGGCATGGCTTCCGGAACGCTCAAGGTCCAGATCCTCACCGAGGGCGTGCACTCGGGCGATGCGTCGGGCCTGGTGCCTTCCAGCTTCCGCATCATGCGGCAGGTGCTCGACCGCCTCGAGGACAGCAAGAGCGGCCGCCTGCTGCCGGCCAGCTTCCACTGCGAGATCCCGGCCGAGCGGCTGGCACAGGCGAAGGCGACGGCGGCCATCCTCGGCGACGAGGTCTACAAGCGCTTCCCCTGGGCCCATGCCGATTGCGGCGGATCCGTGCAGACCGCGCTGCCGACCACCACCGACCCGGTGCAGGCCCTGATCAACCGCACCTGGACGCCCACCTTGTCGGTCACCGGCGCCGAGGGCTTGCCGGCCCTGCAGGACGCCGGTAACGTGCTGCGTCCGTACACGGCGTTCAAGCTGTCGCTGCGCCTGCCGCCCCTGGTGGACGCCGCCACCGCCGTGCAGGAATTGAAGGCCCTGCTGGAGGACAACGCGCCGTACCAGGCAGTGGTCACCTTCGAATCCGGCAGTGCCGCGACGGGGTGGAACGCGCCGTCCACCGCGCCGTGGTTCGAGCAGGCCCTGAACGCCGCCTCGCAAGCCCATTTCGGCGCGCCCTGCGGCTACATCGGCCAGGGCGGAACGATCCCGCTGATGAACATGCTGAGCGAAGGCTTCCCGACTTCGCAGATGATGGTTTGCGGCGTCTTGGGCCCGCGCAGCAATGCGCACGGCCCGAACGAGTTCCTGCACGTGCCCTATGCCAAGCGGCTGACCGCCGCGGTCGCGGAAGTCATCGCCCGCATGCCCTGATCCGGGCCGTGCCCCGGGTGCACCCGGATGCGGGACGGTGCCCGGCTGGACCAAGATGGTCCACATGAGCTTCCCGACGCAGGGGTCCGCACCGACCCTCACCACCTTCACGGCCACCGACGGTGACAACCTTGCCGTGCAGGACTGGCCGGTGGCCGAGGGCCTGCGGCAGCGTGGCATGGTGTTGCTGGTGCATGGCCTTGGCGAGCATGCGGGGCGCTACGACGCCGTGGCGCAGCGGCTCAACTCGTGGGGCTTCGCCGTGCGCGGCTACGACCAGTACGGGCACGGCGAGTCGGGCGGCCCGCGAGGCGGGCTGACGGCCCCGGCGCGACTGGTGGACGATCTCGCCGACCTCGTGCAGAGCACCCGCGCCAAGCTCGGAGCGGGGCAGCCCCTGCTCGTCCTCGGCCACAGCATGGGTGGGCTGGTCGCCGCTGCCTTCGCCTTGGCGCATCCCAACCAGCTCGACGGCCTGGTGCTCTCCTCCCCGCATTCGCCACTCACGCGACGCCAGTGCAGCGGTTGCTCCTGCGCACGCTGCCGCGCATCGCGCCCAACCTGCGCGTGGGCAACGGTCTCGATGCGCGCTGGCTGTCGCATGACCCGGGCGTCGTGGCGGCGTACCGCGCCGACCCGCTGGTGCATGACCGCATCAGTGCCCGGCTCGCCCGGTTCATCACCAGAGGGGGTGCACACGTCGTCGCGGCGGCCACGCAGTGGCGGGTGCCCACGTTGCTGCTGTACGCGGGCGACGATCGCCTGGTCGATCCGGCGGGCAGCCGCGCCTTTGCCCGGGCTGCGCCGCGCGACGTCGTCAGCAGCCGTTGCTTCGACGGCGCGTTCCACGAGATCTTCAACGAAGCCGACGCGCAGCCGGCCTTCGACACGCTGCGGGAGTGGCTGCAGGCGCGGTTCTAGCCTCGCGCACTCAACGCCAGGGCGGCGAGCGCTGCCAGCGGCGCAGTCTCGGCCCGCAGCACGCGGGGGCCGAGCGTCACGGGCGCGAAGTGGGCAGCACGCGCCTCGGCCTCCTCACGCTCGGTGAGGCCGCCTTCAGGTCCCGAGAGCAGGAGCACCGGGCTTTCCTCGCCGGCGGCGAATTGCAGCAAGGGCGTGGCCGCGCTATCCAGGGACAGCACGCACCGCAACATCGTTGCGGGTGGCGTCCACTGTGCGAACGGAAGCGGAGGATGCACGGCGGGAACGCGATTGCCGCCGCATTGCTCGCAGGCGGCGATCGCGATCGCCTGCCAGTGTTCCTGGCGGCGAGCGGCGCGATCGCCGGCCAGGCGGACCACGGTGCGATCGGTCAGCAGGGGCTGGATGCTGGCGACGCCGAGCTCGGCGGCCTTCTCGACCAGCCAGTCCATGCGATCGTTGGCCGGCATGCCCAAGGCGAGGTGCACTTCTCGACCGGCTTCGCGCTCCACGGGCCGGTGCGTGCCCACGGTGACGTGGACATCGCTGCGGCCCATCCGCGCGACGGTGGCAATCCACTCGCCGCTGCGGCCATCGAACAGAACGACTGGATCGCCCGGTTGCAGCCGCAGCACCTGCACGTGGCGCGCGGCGCCGGCGGGCAGCGCCAGTGCGACTCCCTCGGCCAGCGGCCCGGGGCAGTGCAGGCGCGGTGGCATGGGGGCGTTCAGAGCCGACCGAAGGCGTAGCCGGTGGCGGCCTGCGTGCCCTCGATGCGGTCGACCAGCTGCAACAGCGGCGCGAGTTCGCGATAGCGGCCTGCGGTCGCGCGGATGTAGCCGATGAAGCGCGGCGTGTCCGCCAGGTACTTGGGCTTGCCATCGCGCAGAGTGAGGCGCGCGAAGATGCCGGCCACCTTGAGGTGGCGCTGCAGGCCCATCCATTCGACGGAGCGGTAGAACTCGCCGAAGTCGCGGTCGACCGGCAGGCCAGCCCTGGAGGCCTTCTCCCAGTAGCGCACGGTGATGTCGAGCACGAACTCCTCGTCCCAGCTCAGGAACGCATCGCGCATCAGGCTGGCGATGTCGTACGTGATCGGGCCATGCACAGCGTCCTGGAAGTCGAGCACGCCCAGCCGGGGCTCGGCAGGATCCCCGGGGATCATCAGGTTGCGCGGCATGAAGTCCCGGTGCACGTACACCGCCGGCGAGGACAGGTTGCGCGCGACGATCAGTCGGAAGCTCTCGTCGAGGGTCTCGCGCACCTTGCCTTCGACGGCCACGCCGCGATGGCGCGTCAGGTACCAGTCGGGGAACAGCGCCAGCTCGCGCTGCAGCAGCGCCTCGTCGTACGGCGGCAGCACGCCGGGCCGTGAAGCCAGTTGCCAGGCAACCAGCGCGTCGATGGCGCGCTCGTAGAGCGGCCGGTTGGCTTCGGGACGCTCGGGGTCCACCAGCTCGATCATGGTCTGGCGGCCCAGGTCCTCCAGCAGCATGAAGCCCTGTGGCTCGTCCCAGGCGAGCACGCGCGGCACGTGCAGGCCTGCGTCGGCCATCAGCTTCGCCACACGAACGAACGGGCGGCAGTCTTCCTTGTCGGGCGGTGCATCCATGACGATGCGCGTGCCGTGCGCGCCATCGACGCGCAGGTAGCGCCGGAAGCTTGCATCGGCGGAGGCCGGCCGGACTGTGGCCGGATCCAGGCCATGCGCATCGGCGACGGCCTGCATCCAGCGGTGGAAGGCGCGCTCGCGTTCGGGATCGGACCACGCCACCGAGGGGGTGGCCACAGCGCTGGACGCGGGGAAAACGAGGGACTGCTCATGGATAATCGATTCTACAAACGCCCTTGCGGACCACCTTGGCCGCTGCGGCCCCGCCACCCCCGAGCCTTGACGTCCACCCGGTCCTTGCGAGCGTCCTTTCCGCGAACCCCGCTCGCCGTGGCGTGTGCGCTCGTGTGCGCAGTGCCTGCGCTGGCGCAGACGCAGGCACCGGCGGACGGCACCGGCATCGACCTGCGTCCGACCCCGCGGCTGCGCGAACAGATCCCCTCCGTCGTGCGCCAGAAGCTGCCCACATTCGTGCAGGGCGACAGCATCTCGGGACGCACCGAGCTGGAGACCACCGTCGAGGGCAACGCGGAGCTGCGTCGTGGCGACACCGTCATCCGTGCGGAACGGCTGGACTACTACCAGCCCGATGACCTGGCCAAGGCGCGCGGCAAGGTGCACATCAACCGGGCCGGCAACGTCTACGAGGGCTCGCAGCTGGAGCTGAAGGTCGATGCCTTCGAAGGCTTCTTCACGCAGCCGAACTACCGGTTCCTGCGCAATGGCGCCTACGGCCAGGCCGAGCGCGTCGACTTCATCGACGACAAGCACGCGATCGTGCGCAACGCCACCTACACGACCTGCCAGCGTCAGGACTTCCCGGGCTGGACGCCGGACTGGATCCTGCGCGCCAATGGCATCAAGCTGGACGACGAGGCCGAGGTCGGCACGGCGACCGGCGCGCTGCTGACGTTCTTCAGCGTTCCGATCCTTCCCGTTCCCGCGATCACCTTCCCGCTGAGCGACAAGCGCAAGAGCGGGTTCCTGCCGCCGACCATCAGCCTGGACAACATCAACGGCATGGAGTGGCGGCAGCCGTACTACTGGAACATCGCGCCCAATCGCGACGCGACGTTCTATCCGACGATCATGAGCAAGCGTGGCGTCGATCTCGGCACGGAGTTCCGGTACCTCGAGAGCAGTTACCGCGGTGTCCTGCGCGCCGATGCCATGCCGGCCGACAAGCTTCGCGAGCGCGATCGCTGGAGCTACTCGTACACGCACTCGGGCAACATCGGGCTGCCGCCCGGGAGCGGCTCGCTCGGGCTCAGCCTCAACGTCAACCGGGTGAGCGATGACAACTACTGGCGCGACTTCAGCCGCTCCACCGGGTCGCTCACGCAGCGCCTGCTGTCGCAGGATGGCCAGCTGAGCTGGTCGAGCCCCGGCGGAAGCTGGTACGCCATGGCGCGGACGCTCAGCTGGCAGGTGCTGCAGGACGTGACCGCGCCGATCGTGCCGCCGTACGACCGCCTGCCCGAGGTGTACACGCGCTACTCGCGCCCGGACCTGCCGTTGGGCCTGGTTGCTTCGGTCGAAGGCGACAGCACGCGGTTCGTCGCCGACCGCACCTTGACCCTGCAGCCCAACGCGCAGCGCAGCTACCTGCTGGGGAAGATCGAACGGCCCTGGCAAGCCCCTGGCTGGTTCATCACGCCACGCGTGCAGTTCCACACCACGCAGTACAGCTTCGATGCCCCGTTGGCCAATGGCGCGACCACCGCGAACCGGGCGCTGCCGATCTACAGCCTGGACAGCGGCTTGATCTTCGAGCGCCAGACCAGCTACTTCGGCCGCAGCTTCACGCAGACGCTGGAGCCGCGGGCGTTCTACGTCTACACGCCGTTCCGCGACCAGTCGCTGCTGCCCAACTACGACACGGCGTACAACGACTTCAACTTCGCAACGGTCTATACCGAGAACGCGTTCGGCGGCAACGATCGCATCTCCGACAACAACCTCCTGACCGTGGGCGCCACGTCGCGCCTGCTGGTGCCGGAGACCGGCGCGGAACTGGCGCGCTTCAGCGTCGCGCAGCGACTGCGCTTCAAGGACCAGCTGGTCACCCTGCCCGGCACGCCGCCGGTGAGCGAGCGGCTGTCCGACCTGCTGTTCGGCACCACGCTGGCGTGGTCGCCCAAGTGGATGCTGGACACCACGGTGCAATACAACCCGAAGACGGGCCGCTCCGAGCGGTCCACGATCGGCGGCCGGTACAACCCGAGCAACTATCGCGTGGTCAGCGCCGCCTACCGGCTGCAGCGAGGACAGAGCGAGCAGATCGATGTCGGCTGGCAATGGCCGATCAACGACTTGTGGGGCGACAAGGGCCGCGACCTCGGTCCGGGTCGCGGGCAAGGCCCGAACCGCTGGTACAGCGTGGGCCGCCTGAACTACAGCATGCAGGACAAGCGCCTGGTGGACACGCTGGTGGGCATCGAGTACGACGCGTGCTGCTGGATCGGCCGCGTGGTGTTCGAGCGGCTGCAAAGCACCACCACGACTGCCAGTGCGCGCATCCTGTTCCAGCTGGAGTTCGTGGGCTTCAGCCGGCTGGGATCCAGTGCCCTGCAGCCCCTGCGCCAGAATATCCCCCGCTACCAGTTCCTGCGCGACCCCAGCGTCGAACAGCCGAGCCGGTTCAGCAACTACGACTAGAGATCCCGACCGATGACCCTTCGTGCTCCCGCCCTCGTGCTCGCCTGCGCCGCGGCCTGTGCCCTGCCGCTGCAGGGCGTGGCCCAGTTGCGGGCCGGCCCGCAGGTCCTGCAGTCCCCTCGCGCCGACACCAGCCCGCGGGCAGCCGACTACATCGTGGCAGTGGTCAACTCCGAGCCGATCACCAACACCGAGGTACGCACGCGGCTGCTGCGATTCGAGCAGCAGCTGGCCCAGCAGGGCACCGCCATGCCACCGCGCGCCGAACTCGCACGCGTGGTGCTCGAGCGCCTGATCAGCGAAAAGGCGCAGCTGCAACTCGCCCAGGAGAACGGCATCCGCATCGACGACTTCCAGGTCGACCAGGCCGAGGCGAACGTCGCCCGCCAGTACGACATGGACGTGCCACAGTTGCACCGCCAGCTCGCCGCGGAAGGCGCGTCGGTCGCCGCGTTCCGCCAGGACCTGCGCAACCAGTTGACGCTCACGCGCCTGCGGCAGCGCGAGGTGGAATCGCGCGTGCGGGTGAGCGAATCCGACATCGACCAGTACATCCGCGAGCAGCAGGGCTCGGCGGATGCGTCCGCAACCGAATTGAACCTGGGCCACATCCTGATCGCCGTTCCGGAGAACGCCAGCGAGAGCCAGGTGCGCGAGTTGCAGGCCAAGGCCGAGGGCGTGCTGCAGCGGGTTCGCGCAGGCGAGGACTTCGCCACGCTGGCGCGCCAGTTCTCGGACGTGCCGGGTGCCGCTGCTTCGGGCGGCCAGATGGGCCTGCGACCGGCCGACCGTTATCCGGCGCTGTTCGTGGACGCCGTGCGATCGCTGCCCACCGGGGGCGTGGCAAGCCTGGTGCGCTCCGGTGCGGGCTTCCATGTGCTCAAGGTCCTCGAGAAGAAGCAGGGCGGCATGCCTGGCATCGAGGTGACCCAGACGCACGCGCGGCACATCCTGCTGCGCACAGGGCCGCAGCAGACGGAAGCGCAGGCGCGCGACAAGCTGCTGGACTTCAAGCGGCGCATCGCTTCCGGGACCGCTGATTTCGCGCAACTCGCCCGCGAGTATTCGCAGGACACCAGTGCTGCCCGCAATGGCGACCTGGGGTGGTCGAACCCCGGCAACTTCGTCCCCGAATTCGAGGAAGTGATGAATGCGCTGGCGCCGGGGCAGGTGTCAGATCCGGTGGTGTCGCGATTCGGCGTGCACCTGATCCAGGTGCTGGAGCGGCGCCAGGCCAAGCTGTCGGAACGCGAGCAGCGCGAGATGATCCGCGGCCTCGTGCGCGAGAAGAAGCTCGACGAGGCGTACATGCAGTGGGCCAGGGAAGTCCGCGGCAAGGCGTACGTGGAGTTCCGCGACCCGCCGACCTGATCGTGCGGGCCGGCGACCACATCCCCAGGAAGCGCTTCGGCCAGCACTTCCTCGCTGACCACTCGGTGATCGACGCCATCGTGCGTGCGATCGAACCCCGCGCTGGGCAGTCCATGGTGGAAATCGGCCCTGGCCTGGCGGCCCTGACGCAGCCCTTGGTGGAGCGGCTGGGCCGGCTCACGGTGGTGGAGCTCGATCGGGATCTCGCGACGAGGCTGCGCCAGCATCCGCAGCTGCAGGTGGTCGAGAGCGATGTGCTGCGGGTGGACTTCACGCAGCTGGCGCGGGACGCTGGCGCGAAGCTGCGCGTCGTCGGCAACCTGCCGTACAACATCTCGACGCCCATCCTGTTCCACCTGCTGGACCACGTGGACGCGATCGAGGACCAGCACTTCATGCTGCAGAAGGAAGTGGTGGATCGCATGGTGGCGTCGCCGGGCACTGCCGCTTATGGACGCCTGTCGGTGATGCTGCAGTGGCGCTACGCCATGGAGGACGTGCTGTTCGTTGCGCCCGAGGCCTTCGATCCGCCGCCCAAGGTGGACAGCGCCGTGGTGCGCATGGTGCCCCACGCGGAACCTGCGGCCGTCGACGCTGCCCTGCTCTCCGAACTGGTGCAGGTCGCATTCAGCATGCGGCGCAAGCTGCTGCGCCACAGCCTCGGGCACTGGCTTGCGCAGCGCGGCCTAACGGACGCCTTCGACTTGCATCGGCGCGCCGAGGAAGTGCCGGTGGCCGAATACCTCGAGCTGGCGGCGCGCGTTCAGGCGGACCAGACGTGACAAAGCCCGGCAGCGCCGGGCTTTGTCGATGGGAGCGCGGTGGGACCGCTCAGGCTGCTGCGAGCCAGTACCCTGCGTTGAAAGGGCTGCTCATGCGCAGGGCCAGCGGTGAGACGTCGACCAGCTTGTCGGTGGGCATCTTCTCACCGGCTTCGGTGACTGCGGGGGCCGTGACGGGGGCTTCGTTGCCTTGAGCCTCGTTCGCCCGTTCTGCTTGGCCAGCTTGTGCAGAACGGGCTACAGAAAAGAATAGAAACACCTGAACGGTATCTTCCGGTCGGCCCAATAGTCGGCCGTGTCACGGAAGATGTCCAGCAGCTGTTCGCGTGCTTCCTTGTCGAACTTCGCCGTGGCGGGAATCTGCTCCAGCACGACGATGAAACCCGGCTGCGGCCCCGACTTGTGGACCGGGTCGGTCATGCAGTCGTAGAGGGCGTCGAAGTTCTTGCCGAAATGCGCCGGCAGCATGAACTGCTGGGCCAGCAGGTCCAGCACGTCCTGCTTGCTCTGCGCGTTGGCCAGGTTGGCGTAGAGGAAGTGCTGGCCGAGAGCGCGTGCGGTGTCCTGCAGGTCCTGCACGCGGTGGGCACGGATGGACTGCACGATGTTGCTGCGCACACCCTTCAATGGCGTGTCGCTGATGTCCGGGCGAAGGGAAGTTTCCATCTCCGCGTCTCTTTCCATGGATGTCAAAAACAGGTCCCGCTTCATGTCTGGGTCACTCCACGATCTTGCGAAAACTCGAGTAATGGTCAGCGGTGTAGTAGCACGTGTCCGGCATCCGGGCGGGGCCGCCGCACACGATGCGCCGGGCCCCCCGGTCGCGTGAACCTGGCGTCGCCACGGTGTATTCGCGCCAGTAGCCGCGCCTGGCCGCCGGGAGCTGCCGCTCGCGGTTGCCGAACACCGAGCCGTCCTTGTCGTACGGGAACGGTCCGCCCTGGCGGATCAGTTCGTAGGTTTCCCTGCCCTGCCGGGGAAGCTCGGGCACGCGGATGGTGGCCGGGCTGCCGTCGACCGGGCGCTCCTGGGGACCCTTGGCCTGCACCGGCGCGGGACCGGCAAGCGCAACTGCAAACAAGAGGCTAGTGAGCGCAAACTTGAAGGCAGCAAACCGCGCCATGACGCAGGAAAAGAGGACCTCTGGGGTGACCTGGGGACGCCTTCCGGGCACCACCTGGGACCGTCGAGATCCCCGGGTTTACCCGAAAAATTCAGGGCGCAAGTGTGAATGATCCGGTCACAAAAGGCAAGCGCCTGCCCAATTTTTGGGCAGGCGCCAAGGCTTTTCGGAGACCGGAACGAGTCGGCTAAGTTAGCGCCCGCTGTCAGCCGCGGGCTTCTCGCGACGCGTTCGCGTCAGCGACCGTCAGCGCGGCCATGTTCACGATCCGGCGGACGGTCGTGCTGGCTGTCAGGATGTGGACGGGTTTGGAGGCGCCCAGCAGCACCGGGCCGATCGCGATGTTCCCGCCGGCTGCCGTCTTGAGCAGGTTGTACGAGATGTTGGCGGCGTCGATGTTGGGCAGCACCAGCAGGTTGGCGTCGCCGGCCAGGGTGCTGTGCGGCATCAGGAGGTCGCGCGAAGCGCCGTCCAAGGCCACGTCGCCGTGCATCTCGCCGTCGACCTCCAGCCAGGGCGCGGCGTCCCGCAGCAGCGCCAGGGTGTCGCGCATCTTGACGGCGCTGGGCTGGTTGCTCGAGCCGAAGTTGGAGTGCGACAGCAGGGCCACTTTCGGCTTGATGCCGAACCGCAGCATCTCCTCGGCAGCCATCACGGTGATCTCGGCCAGCTGCGCCGCCGTCGGGTCGTAGTTGACGTGGGTGTCCACCAGGAACACCTGCCGGTTCGGCAGCACCAGCCCGTTCATGCAGGCGTAGGTGCCCACGCCCTCGCGGCGGCCGATCACCTGGTCGATGTACTTCAGGTGGATCTCGGTGGTGCCCCAGGTGCCGCAGATCATCCCGTCCACCTGATCCTTGTGCAGCAGCATCGCGCCGATCAGCGTGAGGCGACGGCGCATCTCGATCTTGGCCATCTGCACGGTGACGCCCTTGCGGTCCATCATGCGGTGGTAGGTCTGCCAGAAGTCGCGATAGCGGTCGTCCTGCTCCACGTTGACGATGTCGTAGTCGCGCCCCTGCTCCAGGCGCAGCCCGAACTTCTCGATGCGCTGGGAGATGATGGCCGGACGGCCGATGAAGGTCGGCCGGGCAATGCCTTCGTCCACCACGATCTGGGCGGCCCGCAGCACACGCTCCTCCTCGCCCTCGCAGAACGCCACGCGCTTCTTCTCCGCCTGCTTGGCGGCGGTGAAGATCGGCTTCATGGTGGTGCCCGACGCATAGACGAAGCTCTGCAGCTTCTCGCGGTAGGCGTCCATGTCCTTGATCGGCCGCAGCGCGACGCCGCTGTCGGCAGCGGCCTGCGCCACCGCCGGCGCGATCTTCATCATCAGGCGCGGATCGAACGGCTTGGGAATCAGGTAGTCGGGGCCGAACGAGAGCTTCTGGCCCGCGTAGGCGGCGGCAACCACCTCGCTCTGCTCGGCCTGCGCCAGCTCCGCGATCGCGTGGATCGCGGCGATCTCCATCTCCACCGTGATGGTGGTCGCGCCCGAATCGAGCGCGCCACGGAAGATGTACGGGAAGCACAGGACGTTGTTGACCTGGTTCGGGAAGTCGGTGCGGCCGGTGGCGAGGATGGCGTCGGGCCGCACCGCCTTCGCCTCGTCCGGCATGATTTCCGGGTTCGGGTTCGCCAGCGCGAGGATGAGCGGATCTTTGGCCATCGACTTGACCATCTCCGGCTTGAGCACGTTGCTCGCCGACAGGCCCAGGAAGATGTCGGCACCCTTGACCACCTCGGCCAGGGTGCGCGCCGACGTCTTCTGCGCGAACTTCGCCTTGTCCGCGTCCATCAGCTCCTTGCGGCCTTCGTAGACGACGCCTGCCAGGTCCGTGGCGAAGATGTTCTCGCGCGGCAGGCCCAGATGGACCAGCAGGTCCAGGCAGGCCAGCGCCGCGGCGCCCGCACCCGAGGTCACGAGCTTAACCTCGCGGATGTCCTTGCCCACCACCTTCAGCCCGTTGATGATGGCCGCGCCGACGACGATGGCGGTGCCGTGCTGGTCGTCGTGGAACACCGGGATCTTCATCCGCTCGCGCAGCTTGCGCTCGACGTAGAAGCAGTCCGGCGCCTTGATGTCCTCGAGGTTGATGCCGCCGAAGGTGGGCTCCAGCGCGGCGATCACGTCGACCAGCTTGTCCAGGTCGTTCTTCTCGTTGATCTCGATGTCGAAGACGTCGATGCCGGCGAACTTCTTGAAGAGGACACCCTTGCCCTCCATCACCGGCTTGGAGGCCAGCGGGCCGATGTCACCCAGGCCCAGCACGGCGGTGCCGTTGGTGATCACGGCCACGAGATTGCCCCGCGACGTGTAGCGGAACGCCGCTGCGGGATCCTTGACGATCTCCTCGCACGGCGCGGCGACGCCGGGCGAGTAGGCCAGCGCGAGGTCGTGCTGGTTGATCAACTGCTTGGTGGCCGCGATCGCGACCTTGCCCGGCGTGGGGTGCTCGTGGTATTCGAGCGCCGCCTGACGCAACTCGGCGCGTTTCTCGGCCGAGTTCAGCGATTCGGTGGGGGGCATGGGCGTGTGTCTCCTGTGGCACGACGCGTCGCCACGCGCCGCTGGCCGTTCATGGTGGGGTTGCGATTGTAGGACCGGCGCAGCCACTGCCGTGGTGCGCCCAGCCCGGCCCGGTTCAGGCCTGCATCAGGGCTTCGATCTCGGCGGCCTTCACGGGCACGTCACGCGTGATCAGCTCGCAGCCGCCGGCGGTGACGATGGCGTCGTCCTCGATGCGGATGCCGATGTTGTGGAACGCCTCCGGCACGCCCTCGGCCGGGCGCACGTAGATGCCCGGCTCGATGGTCAGCACCATGCCGGGCTTCAGGACGCGGCTGGGACGGTTCCTGATCACCTCGCCGGAGAGCGGGTCCTTGCGCTCGCTGACCTCGCCGACCTGCGACGGCTCGACGTAGCTGCCGCAATCGTGCACGTCCATGCCCAGCCAATGCCCGGTGCGGTGCATGTAGAACTGAAAATAGGCGCGCTGCTCGATCACGTCATCGACGCCGCCGACCTTGTTGCGATCCAGCAGGCCGACATCGAGCATGCCCTGGGCGAGTACCTTGACCGTGGCGTCGTGCGGATCGTTGAAGCGGGCGCCGGCGCGCGTGGCAGCCACCGCAGCTTCCTGGGAGGCGAGCACGAGGTCGTACAGGGTGCGCTGAGGCCCGGTGAACCTGCCGTCAGCGGGGAAGGTGCGCGTGATGTCACTGGCATAGCCATCGAGCTCGCAGCCGGCATCGATCAGGACCAGCTCGCCGGCACACAGCGGCGTATCGGCCGCGCGGTAATGCAGCACGCAGGCGTTGGCGCCGGCGGCCACGATCGAGGTGTACGCCGGGTATTGCGAGCCATGCATGCGGAATTCGTGCAGCAGCTCGGCATCCAGGTGGTACTCGCGCACGTCCTTGCCTTCGCGCAGCATGCGTGCGGACAGCTTCATGGCCCGGACATGCGCGTGCGCGCTGATGCGGGCGGCGCGTCGCATGATGTCCTGCTCGTGCGCGTCCTTGATGAGGCGCATCTCGTCCAGCACCGTGCACAGGTCGCGCTGCTGCTCGGGGCAGAGCGCGCCGTAGCGCACGCGGGCACGGACCTGGTTCAGCCATTCGCCCACGCGTGCCTCCAGTCCTGCGTGGATGGCGAAGGGGTACCAGACCGCGTCGCGGTTCTCCAGCAGTCTGGGCAGGCGTGTGTCCAGCTCGCCGATCGCATACGCGGACTGCACGCCCAGCGCCTCAATCGCCGCGCCGGGGCCAAGGCGGTAGCCGTCCCAGATCTCGCGTTCCAGATCCTTCGGGGCGCAGAACAGCGTGCTCGCTCCGTCGCCGGTGATCACCAGCCACGCATTCGGTTCGGTGAACCCGGTGAGGTAGTAGAAGTAGCTGTCGTGCCGGAACAGGAAGTCACTGTCGCGGTTGCGCGGACGCTCCAGCGCGGTGGGGATCAGAGCGACGCCGTTCGGGCCGATGGCCGCCGCCACGCGCGAGCGTCGCTCGGCGTACAGCGAGAAGGGAAGCTCGATGTTCATGGCGGGATTGTCGATGGTTTGGTTTGGGGCCGCGCGGGGCTGGATCGGCATGCTTTCGGCGCACTCGCCTCAGGATGGGTTGCCTGCTGCATCCAGTGCGCGCAGCCGCTCGGGCGTGCCGACGTCCGTCCACGGTCCTTGATACAGGTGGGCCGTGACCACCCGGCGGTCCATGGCCTCGCGCAGCAGCGGCGCGAGCTTGATCTTCAGGCCCTGTGGATTGCCCGCCGGGATGCCGTCGAACAGCGCGCGCCGGAACAGGCCGGTGGTCGAATAGGTGTAGCGCACGTCAGCGCTGCTCCGAGCGATTCCATCCGGATCCAATCCGAAGTCCCCGCGCGGGTTGTGCTCCGGATTGGGCACGAGGATGAGATGCGCGAGCCTGCCACTGGCGGCGAATCGTTCGTAGTCCGCCTGCGTGAACGCGAACCCCGGCATGTGGACATCCCCGGCGACGATCCAGAACACCTCGTCCAGGAGAGGCAGCGCCCGAGCGATCCCGCCGGCAGTTTCCAGTGCGCCGCCGAAATCCCTGCCCTCGTGCGAATAGGCCACGCGCACACCGCTCGCGGTCCGCGGTCCGAAGCGGTCCTCGATCTGCTCGCCGAGCCACGCGGTGTTGACCACGACATCGTGGAACCCGCCTTGGCCGAACGCATCCAGGTGGTACTCCATCAGCGGCTTGCCCCTGACTTGCAGCAGCGGCTTCGGACAGCTGTCGGTCAGCGGGCGCATCCGCTCGCCGCGACCAGCCGCCAGGATCATGGCCCGGGCTCCCGTCATTCGTTGTTCCTGTTCATTCGCCTTCGGTGCCCCGATCCAGCGAGCGCTGCTCGGTCCATTCCGGCGCGAAACGATTCACCAGCGCGTAGATCAGCCCGCGCGCCTTCGCCGACATGTCCGCCCTGCTGCTGGCGAGGTACACGTCGACCGTCGCTGCGCGTTGGGCAGGCCAGGTGTGCAGGCAGACATGGGAGTGGGCCAGCACGAGGACCGCGGTGACGCTGCCGTCCTCGGCGGTCGGGCGCGCCACCTCCTCGAGCACGTCCAGCCCCACCGCCTCGGCAGCCTGCCGGGTCCAGTCACCCAGGGCCTCGGCGTCGGTCAGCCAGCGCGGCTCGCAACGGCACTGGTACAGGTCGGCGGTAAGGTGTAGGCCGCGCATGGGGCGCACTGTAGACGATGACGTGGGAGGTCCTGGCCTGCGCTGCCGGGGTCGAAGGAGGGCGCCACCTTAAAATCCGGGGTTTCCCCACCCGCCCTCCATGCTCGCCTCCACCGCCCCCGATCTCCAGTCTGCTTCTCCCACCGAAACCGACATCGGCGCCCGGCAGATGGCCAACGCCATCCGGGCGCTGTCCATGGACGCCGTGCAGGCGGCCAACTCCGGCCATCCCGGCGCGCCCATGGGCATGGCCGACATCGCGGTCGCGTTGTGGGGCCGGCACCTGAAGCACAGTCCCACCGACCCGTCATGGTTCGACCGCGACCGCTTCGTGCTGTCCAACGGCCACGGCTCGATGCTGGTCTATTCGCTGCTGCACCTGACCGGTTATGACCTGCCACTCGACGAGCTGAAGAACTTCCGCCAACTGCACAGCAAGACGGCGGGCCATCCCGAGGTGGGCGTGACGCCGGGTGTGGAAACCACCACCGGCCCGCTGGGACAGGGCCTCACCAACGCCGTGGGCATGGCCTTGGCCGAGAAGCTGCTCGCGGCCGAATTCAACCGCGACGGCCATGCGGTCGTCGACCACTTTACCTACGTCTTCATGGGCGACGGCTGCCTGATGGAGGGCATCAGCCACGAGGCCTGCGCGCTCGCCGGTGCCTGGAAGCTGAACAAGCTGATCGCCGTGTACGACGACAACGGCATCTCGATCGACGGCCAGGTCGCCCCCTGGTTCATCGACGACACGCCGGCGCGCTTCCGGGCGTATGGCTGGAACGTGATCGGGCCGGTGGATGGCCACGACGTCGATGCCGTGGACCGCGCCATCGCCGATGCGCGCCGCAGCCCCGACAAGCCGACGCTGATCGTCGCCAAGACCCAGATCGGCAAGGGCAGCCCGAACCGCGTGAACACGGCCAAGGCACACGGCGAGGCGCTGGGGCTGGAGGAGGTCAAGCTCACGCGCGAGGCGCTGGGCTGGCCGCACGAGCCGTTCGTGGTGCCCCGCGAGGTCTACGCGGCGTGGGATGCCAAGGCCAAGGGCCGCGCCGCGCAGGACGAGTGGGACAAGCGCTTCGCTGCGTACCGCGCCGAGCATCCGGAGCTGGCCGGCGAATTCGCGCGCCGCATGAAGGGCGAGCTGCCGCGCAACTTCGCGCAAGTGGCCGTCGATGCAGCCCTGGCTGCGCATGCCAAGGCCGAGACCGTGGCCTCGCGCAAGGCGTCGCAGATCGCCCTGGAAGCATTCACCGCCGCCCTGCCCGAGCTGCTGGGCGGCAGCGCCGACCTGACCGGCTCCAACCTCACCAACACCAAGAGCACGCCGCCGCTGCGGTTCAACCTTGCCGGTGAAGTGCAGCGCACCGAGGACGGCCGCATCGGGCGCCACATCAACTACGGCGTGCGCGAGTTCGGCATGGCCGCCATCATGAACGGCATCGCCCTGCATGGCGGCTACATCCCGTACGGCGGCACCTTCCTCACCTTCAGCGACTACAGCCGCAACGCGATCCGCATGGCGGCCCTGATGAAGCAGCGGGTCGTGCACGTGTTCACGCACGACTCGATCGGCCTGGGTGAAGACGGCCCGACCCACCAGTCGGTCGAGCACGCTGCCAGCCTGCGCCTGATCCCGAACCTGGATGTGTGGCGCCCGGGAGATACCGCCGAAACCACGGTGGCCTGGACGGTGGCGCTGCAGAACCGGGCGCGCCCCACGGCGCTGCTGCTCTCGCGACAGAACCTGACCTATGCGCCGAAGGCCGGGCTCGAGGACATCAGCAAGGGCGGCTACGTGCTGGCCGAGCCGACCGAAGTCGGTGTGCGTGGCCGCCCGCGCGCCGTGATCATCGCCACCGGCTCCGAGGTGCAGTTGGCGCTGAAGGCCCAGGAGCAACTGGGCCAGCAAGGCATCGCGGTGCGTGTCGTCTCCATGCCCAGCACCACCACGTTCGATCGCCAGAGCGCCGCCTACAAGCAGGACGTACTGCCCGCCGGCGTGCCGCGCATCGCGGTCGAAGCCGGCGTGACCGACTTCTGGTGGAAGTACGGCTGCGCCGCCGTGGTGGGCATCGACACCTACGGCGAATCGGCGCCGGCCAACGTGCTCTTCAAGCACTTCGGGTTCACGCCGGAGAACGTCGCGGACACGGTGCGGGCCGTGCTGTCGCGCTGAACGGGCCATCCCCCACGCCGCACGGCCACGCTGCATTGCGGCAAGATCCAACCATTGCCTTTCTCATCCTTCGGAGCCATCAATGACCATCAAGATCGGGATCAACGGATTCGGCCGCATCGGCCGCATGGTGTTCCGCGCCGCGGTGCAGAACTTCAACGACATCGAGGTGGTGGGCATCAATGACCTGCTCGAGCCCGACTACCTGGCCTACATGCTGCAGTACGACAGCGTGCACGGCCGCTTCAAGGGCGAGGTCTCGGTGGACGGCAACACGCTGGTCGTCAACGGCAAGCGCATCCGCCTCACCGCGGTCAAGGACCCGGCGGAGCTGAACTGGGGCGCCGTCGGCGCCGAGGTGGTGGTCGAGTCCACCGGCATCTTCCTCACCAAGGAAGGCGCGCAGAAGCACGTCACCGCGGGTGCGAAGAAGGTGATCATGTCGGCCCCGTCCAAGGACGACACGCCGATGTTCGTCTTCGGCGTGAACCACAAGACGTACAAGGGCGAGGCGATCATCTCCAACGCGTCCTGCACCACCAACTGCCTGGCGCCGCTGGCCAAGGTGCTGAACGACAAGTGGGGCATCAAGCGCGGCCTGATGACCACCGTGCACGCCGCCACCGCCACCCAGAAGACGGTCGACGGCCCGAGCAACAAGGACTGGCGCGGCGGCCGCGGCATCCTCGAGAACATCATTCCGTCGTCGACTGGGGCGGCCAAGGCGGTGGGCGTCGTGATTCCCGAGCTGAACAAGAAGCTCACCGGCATGGCGTTCCGGGTTCCGACCTCCGATGTGTCCGTGGTCGACCTCACGGTGGAGCTGAACAAGGAAGCGGCCTACAAGGACATCTGCGCCGAGTTCAAGGCCCAGTCGGAAGGCGCGCTCAAGGGCGTGCTGGGCTACACCGAGGACAAGGTCGTGGCCACCGATTTCGTCGGCGACGCGCGCACCTCGATCTTCGACGCCGAGGCCGGCATTGCCCTGGACGGCACGTTCGTCAAGCTGGTGAGCTGGTACGACAACGAGTGGGGCTACTCGAACAAGGTGCTGGAGATGTGCCGCGTGGTGGCCGCCCGCTGAGCGCTCCTGCAGCTGCACGAGAAACGCGCCTTCGGGCGCGTTTTTTCATGGGGTCGCGCGTTGACGCGCGCGCGAGGCCACTCCTATGGTCGCCTTCCACGTGAAAGGAGGGGCGGCATGCAGCAGGAGGACACGGCATTCAGGCGCTGGCTGGCGCACAGGAGCTGGGGCTTGACGGTGCGCTACTGCAGGGTCGTCGGCTTGCTGCTGCCGCCGGCCGCGGTGGCGACCGATCTGCCACTGCTTCGGCGCGGCATTGGAAGCCTCGAGTGGCTCGTCGCGTGGCAGGTCACGGCGGAACTGGTCTGCGTCGCCGTCGTGCTCGCCGATCGCTGGTGGCCCGCCCATCGCGGTCGCGAGCTTCCGCTGCACGCGTTCTGCGCCGTGTTCATCACCCTGTGCGCCTGGATCGGCGCCGTCGACGGCAGCATGCGCGGCGACTTCTCGATCTACGCTGCCGGGCTCACCTTCGGCGCGGCGGTGGCGGCCACGCCGCGGCGCATGCGGCAGCCGTTGTACGCAGCGACACTGCTGGTGCTGGCGATCCCCGTCTGGCGGCGCGATGGGGGTGACGCCATCCTCGTCGTGTCGTCGCTGGTCAACCCGTTCTGCGTTGTCGTGCTGTGCCTCTGGCTGGACCGCATCACGTTCTCCCGCGACCTGGATCTGTACCGCCAGACGCAGCGTGCACAGGCCGAACGGCGACGGGCCGACGAGCTGCTCCACAACGTGCTGCCGCTCGCAGTGGCCGAGGAACTGAAGCGCGAACGGCGCATCACTGCACGCAAGTTCCAGAACCTGGGCGTGCTGTTCGCCGACATCGCGGGCTTCACGCGCTACGCCAACCGGTTGCCGCCAGAGGCGCTGGTCCTCGTGCTGGACGAGATCTTTACGGCGTTCGACGCCTTGGTGGAGAAGCATGGCGTCGAGAAGATCAAGACGATCGGCGACGCCTACATGGCCGTCGCGGATGCCAGGGTGCCGGCGCTGTGCCAGCTGGCGCTGGACATGCGCGACGCTCTCGAGCGCTACAACCGCGTCAACGGCACGGAGCTGGCGATGCGCATCGGCATCCACGCGGGGCCGGCGGTGGGCGGGGTGCTTGGCACCAAGCGATTCCTGTACGACGTCTGGGGCGACACGGTCAACGTGGCGAGCCGCGTCGAGGCCGCGGGACGTGCCGGCAGCATCCATGTCACCGACGCCGTGGCGCAGCAGGCCGCCGCGCGGTTCACGTTGGCCGGACGCGGATTGATCGAACTGCAGGGTCGGGGCCGCGTGCTCACCTACTGGCTGGTGGGCGAAGCATCGGCTGCTGTCGAGGCCCAGGCGCATCCGGCGACCCTGGCGGCGTGATCCGCCACGCTGGGCGATGATCAGGCGATGGAACTCCGTCGCCTCACCGCCGCCGACGCAGCGGCCTACCGGGCCCTTCGCCTGCGTGGCTTGCACGAGCATCCCGAGGCATTCACGTCCAGCTGGGAGGAGGATGCCGCGCGGCCATTGGCGGTCACCGAGTCCAGGCTGGCTTCCCCGCAGCAGGTGCTGTGGGGCGCATTCGCGGGCGAGACGCTTTGCGGCATCGTGGGCCTGGAGCTGCTGCGCCGACCCAAGGAGCAGCACAAGGCCAAGGTGGTCGGCATGTACGTGCCTGGCGACGCCGCAGGCCGCGGCATCGGTGCTGCACTGCTGCAAGTGCTGCTCGCGCACGCGCGGCAGGCTGGCCTCACCGACCTCGTGCTCACGGTCACGGACGGCAATGCCGCGGCACAGCGGCTCTATCGCAAGGCAGGCTTCCAGGCGTTCGGGACCGAACCGCGCGCCATCCGGGTGGACGGCCGCGCTTTCGGCAAGGTGCACATGCACCTTGCACTCACGCCGGACGACGCGCCGTAGCGCGTCGCGCAGGCACTCACCCCTGCAGGTGCTTGCCCACGATGCCGGCCAGCTCGAACATGGTCACCTGCGGCTTGCCGAACACCTTGTGCAGCTTGGCGTCGGCATTGATGGCGCGCTTGTTGGCCGTGTCCTGCAGGCCGTTGGCCTTGATGTAGTCCCACAGCTTCTTGATCACCTCGGTGCGGGCCACCGGTTCCGCGCCGATCACCGCGGCCAGCTCGGGGCTGGGCGTCAGGCCCGGCCCCGCCTTGCGCGCTGACTTCGCCGGCGCCGCCTTCTTCGCGGCAGGGGCCTTCTTGGCCGAGGGCGCCTTCGCAGCCGTCTTGCCGGCCGTCTTGGCGGCGTACTTCGCCGCCGGCTCACGCGCTGGGCGCCCGGGCGCACCCTTGCGCGCCGGGAACTTGCTCTCGCGTGGCTCGAAGGCGAAGTTCACCTTGCCGGCTTCCGCGTCCCAGGCCAGGAACGCCTTGAATGGCCGACGCGTGCGCATCGAGACGAACTTGTCCAGCAGGTCCGTCTTGCCGGTCGCCAGCAGCTTGCGCATCTGGTCGCGGTCGACCGGCTGCTGCAGGATGATCTGGCCGGTCTTGAAGTCGCAGCTCGGTGTCGGCTGCGCTGCGGTCGGCACCGATTTCTCGCAGAGGTAGTTCTTGCCGAACTCGAACACGCGTGACGCGCACTTCGGGCACGGCCCGAGCGATTCCTGGCCCGAGAAGTCGACCAGCTCGCCCGTTTCCGCAGGATCGGCTTCGTCGCCGAAGTCGAATTCCAGCTTCCAGTTCTTGTCCTCGTCGCTGTACTTCAGCGCGATCTCGGCCGTGAACGGCCAGCCCGCCTTGGACCGGAAGCCCTCCAGAGGACCGATCTTCTTGTCGCGCAGGAACTGCTCGACCTCGTCCAGCTCGAACGCGCGCCCCGCGGGGAGCTTGGTGAACGAGAAGCCGCAGGCATCGTCGCCGCTGCCGCTGCGCCCCGCGCAGGTGTAGCGCCGGTAGTTCTCCTTCACGATGCCGCCACAGTTGGGGCAAGGCGTCTTCAGGGTGGCGTAGTCACCCGGCACGGTATCGCGGTCGTACTCCTTGGCCTTCTTGACGATGTGCTTCGTCATCTCGGCGATCTCGCGCATGAACGCGTCGCGCGAGAGGCGGCCGTGCTCCATCTGGGCCAGCTTGTATTCCCACTCGCCGGTGAGTTCGGGCTTGGTCAGCTCCTCGACGCCCAGGCCGCGCAGCAGCGTCATCAGCTGGAATGCCTTGGCGGTGGGAATCAGTTCCCGCCCTTCGCGCAGCATGTACTTCTCGGTGATCAGGCCTTCGATGGTGGCGGCGCGGGTGGCCGGCGTGCCCAATCCCTTTTCCTGCATCGCCTCGCGCAGTTCGTCGTCCTCGACCAGCTTGCCGGCGCCTTCCATCGCGCCGAGCAGCGTGGCTTCGGAGTAGCGTGCCGGCGGCCGCGTCTTCAGCCCGCGTGCCTCCACGGTGTCGGCCCGCACCATCTCGCCATCCTTGACCGGGACCAGCGTCTTGCTGTTCTCGTCGCCCTCCTGGTCGGCCTCCTTGCCCCAGATCGCAAGCCAGCCGGGCCGGACCAGCACCTTGCCGTCGGTGCGGAAGCTGTGTCCCGCCACCTGGCTGATGCGCGTGGTCACCAGGTACTCGGCGCTCGGGAAGAACACCGAGAGGAAGCGTCGCACGACGAGGTCATAAAGCTTCTGCTCCGCGTCCGACAGCCCGCTGGCTGCCTGCAAGGTCGGAATGATCGCGAAGTGGTCGGAGACCTTGCTGTTGTCGAACACCCGCTTGGTCGGCTTGACGTAGCCCTTGTCCAGCGCTTCCTTCGCGTACGGTGCGAGGTGGCCCATGCCGCTGCTCGCCAGCATGCCCATGGTGTCCTTGACGGTGGCCAGGTAGTCCTCGGGCAGCGCGCGCGAGTCGGTTCGCGGGTAGGTCAGTGCCTTGTGCCGTTCGTAGAGCGACTGCGCCAGCGCCAGCGTCGTCTTGGCCGAATACCCGAAGCGCCCGTTGGCTTCGCGCTGCAGCGACGTCAGGTCGAACAGCAGCGGCGAAGCCTGGGTGGTCGGCTTGGATTCTTCCGTGACGCTGGCTGACTTGCCGCGCACGGCGTCGGCGATGGCCTCGGCCTCGCGCTGCGACCACACGCGGTCGGCGCGCAGCTCCGCATCGTCGGGGTTCTTCTTCCACTTGGGATCGAACCACTTGCCGGGGTACTCGCCGGCTTCCGCCACGAAGGTGGCGTGCACCTCCCAGTAGTCGCGGCTGACGAACTTGCGGATCTGTTCCTCGCGTTCGACGACGACGGCCAGCGTGGGTGTCTGCACCCGGCCCACGGTGGTGAGGAAGAAGCCGCCGTCGCGCGAGTTGAACGCGGTCATCGCGCGGGTGCCGTTGATGCCCACCAGCCAGTCGGCCTCCGAGCGCGAACGTGCCGCGCTGGCCAGGCCTTCCATCTGCTTGTCCGTGCGCAGCTGGTCGAAACCGTCGCGGATCGCCTGCGGGGTCATGGATTGCAGCCACAGCCGACGCACCGGCTTGCGTGCCGTGGCGGCCTTCTTGCCCGCTGCCTCGTCGCTGCCGAACGCGAACTGCTCGATCAGGCGGAAGATCAGCTCGCCTTCGCGTCCGGCGTCGCAAGCGTTCACCAGCGCGGTCACGTCCTTGCGCTTGGCCAGCTTGACCACCGCGTTCAGCCGCGACTTGGTCTTGTCGACCGGCTTCAGGTCGAAGAACGGCGGGATCACCGGCAGGTGCGCGAAGCTCCATTTGCCGCGCTTGACGTCGAATTCCTCGGGTGCCTGGATTTCCACCAGGTGGCCGACGGCGCTCGTGACGACATAGGTGTCGTTCTCGAAATACTCGTCGTGCTTGTCGAACTTGCCGGCCACCGGCGTCAGCGCGCGGACGATGTCCTGGGCGACGGATGGCTTCTCGGCGATGACCAGTGTCTTTCCTGTCACGGGTGGTGTGTGCGCCGCCTTCCGGGGGCGCGCCTTTCGTTGTTCCTACAATCTCGGCTCCACGTGCGCGCATGCGCGCACGCGTACGTGTGCACATTCAACTTATCAGACTTCCATCCATGCCAGCAAAAGCAGTCCAGGCCGGGCGAAAAATCCAGACGCGCAAGTCGGGCATCCACGGCAAGGGCGTCTTCGCGGTCCAGGACATCGCCGAGGGCGAGACCATCATCGAGTACGTCGGCGAGATCATCACGTGGGCCGAGGCCCAGCGGCGACATCCGCACGATCCCAACGACCCGAACCACACCTTCTACTTCCATGTCGACGAGAAGCGCGTGATCGACGCGCTGTACGGCGGCAACTCCTCGCGCTGGATCAACCACTCGTGCGCCCCCAACTGCGAGGCCGACGAGGAGGATGGGCGCGTCTTCATCAAGGCGCTGCGCAACATCAAGGCTGGCGAGGAGCTGAACTACGACTACGGCCTCATCATCGACGAGCCGTACACGAAGAAGCTGAAGGCCGAGTATCCCTGCTGGTGCGGCGCCAAGGCCTGCCGGGGCACGTTGCTGGCGCCCAAGCGCCGGCGCTGAGCCGCCGGGGCAGCGACTTGGAGGGCGCTCCGGCGTTCGAGTTCCTTCGCGACGTGCACGCATGACCTGGCCTCTCGAAGCCGTGTGGGAACAGTCGGTGGCGCTGCTGCCGGGGCTGACAGCCGAGCTGCTGCCGGAGATCGATTCCACCAACAGCGAACTGATGCGCCGTGCGCGTGCCGGCCAGCTCGATCCCGTCGTCCTGGTGGCCGAGCAGCAGACAGCGGGGCGAGGTCGGCTGGGCCGCCCGTGGCAGAGCGAACCGGGCGCTTCGCTCACCTTCTCGGCGGGGCGCGTGCTGGAGCCCCGATCGTGGTGGGGACTGTCGCTGGCCGTGGGCCTGGCCATTGCCGAGGCGCTGCATCCATCCATCCGGCTGAAGTGGCCCAACGACCTGTGGGTGGGGGAGGCCAAGCTCGGCGGAATCCTGATCGAGACAGCGAGTGCCGGGCCGGACTCGCAGGCCCGCTACGCCATCGTCGGCGTCGGCCTCAACGTGCTGCCGCGTCCTGCGCACGGCCTCTCCACGCCGCCAGCCTTCCTGCAGCAGGTGTGTCCCGGAATGGACGCAGGTGCTGCGCTGCTGGCTGTGGTGCCAGCACTGGTTGGCGCGCTGCAGCGGTTCGAAGCGGAGGGGTTCGGCCCGTTCCACGATGCATTCGCGCGCCGCGACGTGCTGGCCGGCCGCCCGGTGCGTCTGTCCGATGGGACTGAGGGCGTTGCGCAAGGCGTGGATGGACAGGGCGCACTGCTCGTGCATACTGCCGCCGGCCCGGTCGCCGTGACCAGCTCGGAAGTGAGCGTGCGGCCGGCCGACTGATCGATCCATGCTGCGCCTGCTTGTCCTCCTGCTGCTCCTGGCCAACGCCCTCTACTTCGCGTGGGCGCAGGGCCAGTTGCAGCCGCTGGGGCTGGCGCCGGTGCAGCAGAGCGAGCCGAACCGGGTCGCGCAGCAGATCAAGCCCCAGGCAGTCCGGGAACTGAGCGCCGAGGACGTGCGGAAGATCGAAACGGGGGCACGCAGTGCGGAGTGCCTGCAGGCCGGCCCGATCGATGACACCGCGGTCGCTCCCGTGACGCAGGCGCTGGCTGGCTGGCCCGCCGGCAGCTGGACGCTGGTCCCGGTGAGCGAGCCCGCGCGGTGGATCGTCTACATGGGCAAGTACCCCAGTCCGGACAACGTCGCGAAGAAGAAGTCGGAGCTGCGACAGATCGGTGTGACCTTCGAGCCGGTTGCCAATCCCGAACTGGAGCCCGGCCTGTCCCTTGGCGGATTTCCCACGCAGGCCGAAGCCAACCAGTTGCTGGAGCGCCTCGCCGCGCGCGGCGTGCACACCGCGCACGTGGTGCAGGAGCGGCCCGAGGTGAAAGGCCAGCAGCTGACCCTGCCGGCCGTCAACGACGACATGCAGGGCCGGCTCGACGAGCTGCGCACCGCGCTCGCAGGCAAGACACTGCGGCCGTGCCGCTGACACTGGAGATCACGTCATGACACGCAAGCTGTACTTCGCGCCGGGCGCCTGTTCGTTCGTGCCGCACACGCTGCTCGAGACGCTGGGCGAGCCGTTCGAGCCGGTGCTGGTGAAGCTGCACAAGGGCGAGCAGAACACGCCGGAGTACCGCGCGTTGAACCCGCACGGCCAGGTGCCGGTGCTGGTGGACGGCGATGCCGTGATCACGCAGATCGTCGCCATCGTGGACTACCTTGACCGTCGGCATCCGGCGGCCGGGTTCCTGCCCGCGGAGCCGGTCGCCCGCGCCAAGGTGATGGAGACGCTGGCCTGGATGAACAACACCGTGCACCCGACGTTCACGCATGTGTTCATGCCGTTCAAGTACAGCGACAAGCCCGAGGTGCAGGTCGAGCTCAAGGCGTACAACGCACGGCTGTACCGGCCCATGCTGGCGGACATCGAGGCCATGGCAGAGAAGGCTGCCGCAGCCGGTTCGGCATACCTGGCAGGCCCGCAGTTCGGTCCGCTCGATGCCTATGCACTCACGCTGCTGCGCTGGGGCGGGTTTGCGGGCATCGATCCGACGACGTTCCCGGCGCTCTGGGCGCATGTGCAGAAGGTCGCCCAGTTGCCCGCGGTCGCGCGGGCGGTCGCGCGCGAGCGGCTGCAGCTGAACGTCTACCAGGCAGCCTGAGCGGCTCCAGTCGCGCGCGACGCAAGCTCCGTCACGACGAAGCGAACGACCAGCCGCGCGCCGGGCGGGTTGTGCCCCGGATGGGCATCCTCGACGCGGATGTCGGCCCCGTGCTGGCGCGCAATCTCCAGCACGATGGGCAGGCCCAGCCCGGAGCCGTCGACGTTGGTGCCGAGCGAGCGGTAGAACGGCTGGAACACGAGCTCGCGTTCGGCCTCCGGAATGCCCGGGCCGGAATCCTCCACCTGCAGCACGACCGCCTCGCCGCTGGGATCCGTCAGCACGCGTGCAGTCACGACGCCGGGTTGCGCGTCGCTGGACGGCGTGTAGTTGATCGCGTTGTCGACCAGGTTGCGGATCAATTCCTTCAGGAGTGTCGGATTCCCCTGCACCGCGACGCCGCTGGCACCTGGCAACGCTCCTTCGTACCCCAGGTCCACCCGCCGATCGAGGGCGCGCGGCAGCAGGTCCTGCACCACTTCGCGCGTGAGCTGGGGCAGGTCGCAGGCGGATCGCGGCAGGGTCTTGCCGCTGGACTCGGCCCGCGCCAGGGCGAGCAACTGGTTGACGGTGTGCGTGGCACGAATGCTGGATCGGCCGATCTGCTTGAGCGACTTCTTCAGTTCCTCCGCGTTGGCGTTCTCTCTCTGTGCGAGGTCGGCCTGCATGCGAAGGCCGGCCAGCGGAGTCTTCAGCTGGTGCGCGGCATCGGCAAGGAACCGCTTCTGCGTCGCAATGGAATCCTTCAGCCGGGTGAGCAGGTCATTCACCGAGGACACCAGCGGCGCCACCTCCAGCGGCACGGCCCGGTCGTCCAGCGGGGAAAGGTCGTCCGGCTTGCGCGCGCGGATGCGCTCTTCCAGCTGCGACAGCGGCTTGATGCCGCGCACCAGGGCCAGCCAGACCAGCAGCACCGCCAACGGCAGGATCGCGAACTGCGGCAGCATCACCCCCTTGATGATCTCGGTGGCCAGCACCGAGCGCTTCTCGCGCGTCTCGGCTACCTGCACCAGCACCAGCGGTCCGCCAGGAAGATCGGCCCGCACCCAGGTGTACGCCACCCGCACGTCGAAGCCTCGCATCTCGTCGTCGCGCAGGCGCACCTCCCCCGGTGCGGGGCGTTCCTCCTCGGGTGGCAGCGGGAAGTCGCGTTCGCCGCTCAGCGCCTCGCCCCGGGGGCCGCGGACCTGGTAATAGACCTGGTCGGAATCGTCGGCACGCAGCATCTCGCGCGCGGGCTGTGGCAGGTAGAACACGAGGCGCTGTTCCTGCACCGTGACCTGCTGCGCCAGGGCCTGCACGTTGTACTCGAGCGCGCGATCGAACGGCTTGCCGGCGATGCTTTGCGCGACCAGCCAGGTGAGCGCCAGGCTCACGGGCCACAGCAGCAGCAGCGGCGTGAGCATCCAGTCGAGGATCTCGCCGAACAGCGAGCGCTGCTCACGCTGGAAGATCTTCATGGGAGTGGTTCGGCCTCGAGCGTTGCGTCAAGCGATGAACGATCCTTGCGGCATGCTGCGCGACGTGGGACGCTCAACCCGGAATCTTCTCGAGGCAGTAGCCGAGCCCGCGCACGGTGGCGATCCGGATCGGTCCCTTCTCGATCTTCTTGCGCAGCCGGTGGATATACACCTCGATGGCGTTGTTGCTCACCTCCTCGCCCCATTCGCACAGGCGTTCCACCAGCTGGTCCTTGCTGACCAGGCGGCCGGCACGCTGCAACAGCACCTCCAGCAGGCCCAGTTCGCGAGCGGAGAGTTCGACCATCCGGCCGTCGATCGTCGCCACGCGCCCGGCCTGGTCGTAGACCAGCGGGCCGTGCTTGATGGTGCTGGTGGTGCCGCCCATGCCGCGCCGCGTGAGTGCCCGCACGCGGGCTTCCAGTTCCTGCAGCGAGAACGGCTTGGCCATGTAGTCGTCGGCGCCGTGGTCGAGGCCCTTGACGCGTTCGTCGACGCTGTCGGCGGCGGTGAGGATCAGCACCGGCATGCTGGAGCCGCGGCTGCGCAGCTTGCGCAGCACCTCGAGGCCATGCAGCCGGGGCAGGCCCAGGTCCAGGATCAGGAGGTCGAACTCGTTGTTCGTCAGCAGCGCAGCGTCGGCCTCGGTCCCGCTGCTCACGTGGTCGACGGCGGCACCCGAAGCGCGCAGGCTGCGCAGAAGGCCGTCGGCGAGCACCTGGTCGTCTTCGGCGATGAGGATTCGCATGCCTGTCTCCTGTTTTCGAGCGCGCCCGCGGCTGCACCTGCTTAAATTTTAGGCTTGGGTGCCTGCCGCCCCTTGCGCGTGCTCAAGCCGCAGGCCCGGCGTACGCCTCCAGGCCCAGAGCGACCACGGTTGCAACGTCCTTGCCGACCTCGGCGCGGAACTCGTCCTCCGCCTGCTGCACGGCATCGCGGAATGCTCGCAGCCAGGCCAGGCCGGTGTCGGTGAACGTGACCAGGCGCGCGCGCGCATCCAGTGGGTCCGGCTTGCGCACGACCAGCCCCCAGGCCTCGCACTGCGTGACGAGGTCGCCCATCGCCTGCTTGGTCATCCCCGCCCGCTGCGCCAGGTCGGTGAGGCGCGAGCCGTCGAGCGCGAGATGCCGGGTGACGTGCACATGCGCGGCGCCAACCTGCGCGCGGGCCGCTAGGTTCGACAGCGCCAGGGGCACGTCGACGTTGTGCGCCATCAGCGACAGCACGCGTTCGTCGAACCGCCGGGACGCGTGGCCCAGAAGGCGCCCGAGGTGGGTCTGGCGCCAAGCCTCATCCGGTTGCGGGAGCATTCCCGGATGGTAAGGCAAACTGACCAAAAACCACGTTTACGCGCCCGCATCTGTCGCGTTAGAGTACTGGCCATGCATCCAGCCTGTGAATCGAGACAGGGGATGCGGCAGCAACCAACCTATTGATTCACAAGGAGATTTCCATGGATGCGCAAGTCAAGGGCAGCAAGATCGCGGCGGCGGACAGCGAGAAGTCCAAGGCCCTCCAGGCCGCTCTCGCCCAGATCGAGAAGCAGTTCGGCAAGGGCACCATCATGCGGCTCGGCGAGGGCGAGAAGATCGAGGACATCCAGGTCGTCTCCACCGGCTCGCTGGGCCTGGACATCGCCCTGGGTGTCGGCGGCCTGCCCCGCGGCCGGGTGGTCGAGATCTATGGCCCCGAGTCCTCGGGCAAGACCACGCTCACGCTGCAGGTCATCGCCGAGATGCAGCGCCTGGCGGGAACCTGCGCCTTCGTCGACGCCGAGCATGCGCTGGACACGCAGTACGCGCAGAAGCTGGGCGTCAACCTGCAGGACCTGCTGATCAGCCAGCCCGACACCGGCGAGCAGGCGCTCGAGATCGTCGACTCGCTGGTGCGTTCCGGCGCCGTCGACCTAATCGTGGTCGACTCGGTCGCGGCGCTGGTGCCCAAGGCGGAAATCGAAGGCGAGATGGGCGACTCGCTGCCCGGCCTGCAGGCGCGCCTGATGTCGCAGGCCCTGCGCAAGCTCACCGCCACGATCAAGAAGACCAACTGCATGGTCATCTTCATCAACCAGATCCGCATGAAGATCGGCGTGATGTTCGGCAGCCCCGAGACCACCACCGGCGGCAATGCGCTGAAGTTCTACGCCTCGGTCCGCCTCGACATCCGCCGCACCGGCACGATCAAGAAGGGCGAGGAAGCGATCGGCAACGAGACCAAGGTCAAGGTCGTGAAGAACAAGGTCTCGCCCCCCTTCAAGACGGCGGAGTTCGACATCCTGTTCGGCGAGGGCATCTCGCGCGAGGGCGAGGTCATCGACATGGGCGTCACCGCGCGCATCCTCGAGAAGTCGGGCGCCTGGTATGCGTACAACGGCGAGAAGATCGGCCAGGGCCGCGACAACGCGCGCGAGTTCCTGCGCGAGAACCCGGAGCTGGCGCGCGAGATCGAGAACAAGATCCGCGACTCGCTGGGCATCGCGCTGCTGCCGGTCGAAGCCGGCGAGGACGAATAAGCATTTCATCGCGGGATGCCGCAGGTTCAGCTGTCACTCAAGGGAAGGGCCTTGCGCCTGCTCGGCGGACGGGAGCATTCCCGCGCCGAGCTGGAGCGCAAGCTGGGCAAGTACGAAGAGGAGCCGGAGCAACTCGCGCGCGTGCTCGACGACCTGCAAGCCAAGGGCTTCATCAGCGAGCAGCGCGTGGTCGACTCCGTGCTGCACCGGCGCGCGCAGCGCCTGGGCGCCGGCCGCATCCGCCAGGAACTGCAGGCCAAGGGCATCGATGGCGAACTGGTCACCCAGGCGCTGCAGCAACTGCGCGGAACCGAGCTCGCCCGGGCGCGCGAGGTGTGGAAGCGCAAATTCGAGGCGCCGCCGCACGATGCTGCCGAACGCGGCCGGCAGTCACGGTTCCTGGCGGCGCGGGGCTTCGGCGGTGAGGTGATCCAGCGGGTGCTGGGTGGGGCGGGTGAGGACGACTGAGCGCGTTGCGCGCGGCCTCACAGTCCGAGCATCAGCTTCAGGTTCTGCACCGCCGCGCCGCTGGCGCCCTTGCCCAGGTTGTCCAGCCGGGCGATCAGCACCGCGTGCGCGTAGTCCATGTTGCGGTAGACCCGCAGTTCCATCCGGTTGGTGTCGTTCAGCGCGGTGGGTTCCAGCTTGCCGTCCTCGGTCGGCTCCTCCACGGTCACCCACTGGCTGCCACGATAGTGGCGCGCCAGCACGTCGTGCAGGTCCTGCGGACTCGGCTTGCCCGGCAGCGTGTCCAGGTGCAGCGGCAATTGCACCAGCATGCCCTGGCGGAAGTCGCCCACCGACGGCACGAAGATCGGACGCCGGGTCATCCCCGTGTACTTCATGATCTCCGGCAGGTGCTTGTGCTTGAGGCCTAGCGCGTACAGCTCGTAGGCCGGGGCGGTCCCGGCCTCGTATGCTTCGATCATGGTGCGACCACCGCCAGAATAGCCGCTCACGGATGGCAGCGTCACGGGGTAGTCCGGCGGCAGGATGCCTGCATCCACCAGCGGCCGCAGCAATGCAATCGCGCCCGTGGCATAGCAGCCTGGATTGCTGACGCGATCGGCCCTGCGGATCGCGTCGGCCTGCCCTTCGACCAGTTCAGGAAATCCGAACACCCAGCCTTCGGCCACACGATGCGCCGTGGATGCGTCGATGATGCGCGGGGCACGGCCCCGCTCACGCCGGATCTCGTCGACCATCGCCGCTGATTCGCGGGCGGCCTCGTCGTGCAGGCAGAAGATCACCAGGTCGACGCCCGCCATCAACTCGCGCTTCGCGGCCGGATCCTTGCGGCGTTCGGGCGCGATGCTGACCAGCTCGACCTGCGGCATGGTCTGCAGCCGTTCGCGAATTTGCAGGCCGGTCGTGCCGGCCTCGCCATCGATGAAGACCTTGGGCATGGCGCTCCTGTGGAAACAACGGCCGCGCTGGGTGCATGCAGCCGGTTTTGTGCGATGCACCATGATACAGTTCGCGGCTGCATCTCGCAGGCTCCGCCACCGCCGCGCTTCCGCCTGCACTCCCCACGTACCTCCGAGAGAGTTCCCATGAAGATTCACGAGTACCAAGGCAAGGAGATCTTGCGCAGCTTCGGCGTGCCGGTGCCGCGCGGCATCCCGGCGTTCACCGTGCAGGAAGCGGTCGAGGCCGCGCAGAAGCTGGGCGGCCCCGTGTGGGTGGTCAAGGCGCAGATCCACGCCGGTGGCCGCGGCAAGGGCGGCGGCGTGAAGGTGGCCAAGTCGATCGATGACGTGAAGAAGCTCGCCGGCCAGATCCTGGGCATGCAGCTGAAGACCCACCAGACCGTACCGAAGGCCAGAAGGTGCGGCGCCTGTACATCGAGGACGGCGCGGACATCCAGAAGGAGTACTACCTGTCGGTGGTGACCGACCGCGCCACGCAGAAGGTGGCGTTCATTGCCTCCAGCGAGGGCGGCATGGACATCGAGGAAGTGGCGCACAGCCATCCGGACAAGATCGTCAAGGTGTTTGTCGACCCGCTCACCGGCCTGACCGATGCGCAGGGCCAGGAACTGGCCAAGGGCGTCGGGATGCCCGCGGACTCGCAGGCGCAGTTCGTGGACGTGTGCCGCAAGCTGTACAAGTGCTACATGGACACCGATGCGTCGCTGGTGGAGATCAATCCGCTCAATCGCGACAGCAAGGGCAACGTCATCGCGCTGGACGCCAAGTTCAACTTCGACTCCAACGCGCTGTTCCGCCATCCGGACATCGTGGCGCTGCGCGACCTCGATGAAGAGGACCCGGCCGAGATCGAGGCATCGAAGTTCGACCTGGCCTACATCTCGCTGGACGGCAACATCGGCTGCCTGGTGAACGGCGCGGGCCTGGCGATGGCCACCATGGACACCATCAAGCTGTTCGGCGCCGAGCCGGCCAACTTCCTGGACGTGGGTGGCGGCGCCACCCCGGAGAAGGTGACCGAGGCGTTCAAGATCATGCTGAAGAACCCCAAGGTCAAGGCGATCCTGGTGAACATCTTCGGCGGCATCATGCGCTGCGACACCATTGCCACGGGCGTGATCACGGCGTGCAAGGCGGTGAACCTGAAGGTGCCGCTGGTGGTGCGCATGAAGGGCACCAACGAGGAGTTGGGCAAGAAGATGCTGGCCGACTCGGGCCTGCCGATCATCAGCGCGGACACGATGGCCGAAGCGGCCCAGAAGGTCGTGGCCGCCGTCAAGAAGGCCTGAAGCCGGGGAATCACTGACATGTCGATCTACATCAACAAGGACACCCGGGTCATCACCCAGGGCATCACGGGCAAGACCGGCCAGTTCCACACCGAGAAGTGCCAGGAGT
This sequence comes from Ramlibacter sp. MMS24-I3-19, assembly GCF_050320135.1. Taxonomy (NCBI): domain Bacteria; kingdom Pseudomonadati; phylum Pseudomonadota; class Betaproteobacteria; order Burkholderiales; family Comamonadaceae; genus Ramlibacter; species Ramlibacter sp. MMS24-I3-19. Next base: position 962,932 of record NZ_CP190017.1, read on the forward strand.
ACGCCAACGGCAAGAACTGCTTCGTGGCCGGCGTGAACCCGAAGAAGGCGGGCGAGTCGATCTTCAACATCCCGATCTACGCTTCGGTGAAGGAAGCGGCCAAGCAGACCGGTGCGACTGTCTCCGTGATCTACGTGCCGCCAGCCGGTGCCGCGGCCGCGATCTGGGAAGCGGTGGAGGCCGACCTGGACCTGGCCATCTGCATCACCGAAGGCATCCCGGTGCGCGACATGCTGGAAGTGCGCAACAGGATGAAGCAGAAGGAAGCCAAGGGCGGCAAGAAGACGCTGCTGCTGGGGCCCAACTGCCCGGGCCTGATCACGCCCGACGAAATCAAGATCGGCATCATGCCGGGCCACATCCACCGCAAGGGCCGCATCGGCGTGGTCTCGCGCTCGGGCACGCTCACGTATGAAGCGGTGGCGCAGCTCACCGAGATCGGCCTGGGGCAGTCCACGGCCGTGGGCATCGGCGGCGACCCGATCAACGGCCTGAAGCACATCGACGTGATGAAGGCCTTCAACGACGATCCGGACACCGACGCCGTGATCATGATCGGGGAGATCGGCGGCCCGGACGAAGCCGATGCGGCGCGCTGGTGCAAGGCCAACATGAAGAAGCCGGTGGTGGGCTTCATCGCCGGCGTGACGGCGCCTCCCGGCAAGCGCATGGGCCATGCCGGCGCGCTGATCTCCGGCGGCGCCGACACCGCCGATGCCAAGCTGGCGGTGATGGAGGAGTGCGGCTTCAAGGTCACGCGCAATCCGTCCGAGATGGGCAAGCTGCTCAAGTCGCTGGTCTGATCGCGGCGCACCAAAGCGCCAGCCAAAGAGGCCGACGGTCTGTCCGTCGGCCTTTTCGTTTCAGAAGCGCCCCACTCATGTTGCGGTGGACCTGCAACAAAACGTACTGCCGCCGCGTCAAACTTCCTTGTTCGTGCAGGGACCGTCTGGTAACGTCGCGCTCGGAGTCCTGCACCCTCACGGTGTCGCGGGGTGGGGTTGTCCTCGAGGACAGCGCGGGCGGCCTACGGGCGAGGGGCGAAGTGAGTAGATCTTCATCGTCGAAGCGGCGTCAGTCCTGGCGCGCAGACTGGTTCGTCGCCTCCAGCGACGATGCTGCGAGCACCCAAGGGAGCATTGCAGCCACCAGCTATGATCCGGCCGCGAAGGCGGTGCGAGCCGGCGGCCCATTCGTCAGGACTGCGGACTCTGGCCACCCCGTCGGGTCGGCCCACCCCGAGGGCGGGGGAGGACAGTCAGGCTCCGAGGCATGAGACGCGGCCAGCCATGAATTACGAGTTCTGCATCCGCACCGATCCGGGTCTGGCCCGCGAAAACAACGAAGACTCGGTGACCTTCGACGAGCCGACACGTCTGGCCATCCTGGCCGACGGCATGGGCGGCTACAACGCCGGCGAGATCGCCAGCGGGATGGCAACCACCTTCATCCGCTCCGAGCTCGGGCGCTGGCTGTCGCAGGCCGGTCGCCAGGCCAATGCACGCGAGGTCCGCCGCGCGATGGAAATCTGCGTCGACAACGCCAATCGCTCGATCTTCAATGCGGCCAATTCGAATCCGCAGTACTCGGGCATGGGCACGACGCTGGTCGTCGGTGTGTTCCAGGACGGCCGTCTGCTGCTCGGCCACATCGGCGACTCCCGGTGCTACCGCCTGCGTGGCGGCGAGTTCGCCCAGATCACCAAGGATCACTCGCTGCTTCAGGAACAGATGGATGCCGGCCTGATCACGCCCGAGCAGGCGGCCGTGTCCACCAACAAGAACCTCGTCACCCGCGCGCTCGGCGTGGAAGACGCCGTACTGCTGGAGGTGAACGAGCACCGGGTCGAACCCGGCGACATCTATCTCATGTGCTCGGACGGGCTCTCGGACATGGTCGAAGACGCGGGCATCGCCCGCATCCTGCTGGCCGACGGATCACTGGAAGACAAGGTGGATCGGCTGGTCGACGCAGCCAATGGCAATGGAGGGCGGGACAACATCTCGGTGCTGCTGGCCCAGGCGGACGCAGAAGCGAAAAAAAGGGCCTCATTTCCCGTTTGCTGGGAAAATGAAGGGCCATCTTTCGGTTGTGAGAAGAGAAATCAATAGGAGCGGGCCATGCCGAAAATGATCGTGTCGATCGACGGGGTCGTCATCAAGGAAGTGCAGTTGACGAAGGACCGCACGACACTGGGCCGCCGTCCCTACAACGACATCGTGATCGACAACCTCGCCGTGAGCGGCGAGCACGCAGTTCTGCAGATGACGGGCAACGAGGTCCACCTCGAGGACTTGAACAGCACCAACGGGACGTACATCAACGGCAAGGCGGTCAAGAAGCAGCTGTTGCAGAACAACGACACCGTCGAGATCGGCAAGTACAAGATCAAGTTCATGAACGAGGCGCCCGGCGCCAACTACGAGAAGACCTTGATCATGAAGGCGGGCTCGATCCCGCCGGTGAGCCCGGCGTCGGCCGCCCCGGCTCACCTGTCCGCCAGCGGCGGTGCATCCGGCGACCTCAGTGGCGTCAACGGTGCGATCAAGGTCCTGTCGGGTGCCGCGGCCGGCCGCGAGGTTCCGCTGGTGAAGGTGGTCACCACGATCGGCAAGCCTGGCGTCGCGGTGGCCGCCATCACCAAGCGCCCGCATGGTTTCGTGGTCGCGCACGTCGAGGGCTCGAACAAGCCCACGCTCAATGGCGCCGCCATCGGCCCCGAGCCGGTCAACCTGAAAAATGGTGACCTGCTCGAACTCGCCGGCACCCAGATGCAGTTCGTGCAGGGCTGACGGGCTTCCCGTCCCCGCAATGCAGGTCTGAAGAGATTCGGGCGGCATGGCCTTGCTCGCGAAACACTGGATTCGCATTGCGGTCACCATGCTGCCGGTGACAGTGGCTCTGCTGCATGCCGGCGACATCGTGCGCATCGGGCCGCTGGAGCGCCTGGACAACCTGCTGTACGACGCGCGACTGCGCGCGACGATGCCTCGGACACTGGACTCCCGCATCGTCATCGTCGACATCGACGAAAAGAGCCTGGCCGACATCGGGCGCTGGCCGTGGAGCCGCAACCTGCTGGCCGAACTCGCCGATGAACTGTTCGACCGGCAAAAGGCCGCCCTCCTTGGTTTCGACGTCGTGTTTGCCGAGCGGGACGAGAGTTCCGGCCTCAAGCGACTGCGGCAACTGGCGCAAGGCGAGCTGAAGGACCAGCCGGCATTCGCCCGGAAGCTCCAGAAGCTGCAGGCCAGCCTGGACTACGACGCCCTCTTCGCCCGTGCGCTGGACAAGCGCCCCGTGGTCTTGGGTTACTACTTCACGAGCGACGACCGCGAGGGGCGGACCGCGGGACTGCTGCCAGCGCCCGTGATGGACAGGGACAAGCTGCAGGGGCGGCCGATCCGGTCCTACAGCTGGAATGGGTACGGCGCCAACATCGACCAGCTGTCCAGGGCGGCACCGTTCTCCGGATTCATCAACCCCATTTCGGACCAGGATGGTGTGGTCCGCGCGATCCCCCTGCTGGCCGACTACAAGGACCGCTACTACGAACCGCTGGCCCTTGCCATGTTCCGCCTCCTCGCCGGGTCGCCGACAGTCGAGCCGGGGTTCCCCCGGGAGAGTTGGATTGGCCGCGGCTACGAGGGACTGGAAAGCGTCCAGCTCAAGGTGGGACAGAGGCGGCTTGCATTGCCCGTCGACCATCGACTCGCGGCGTTGATTCCCTACCGCGGCTACGGCGGCCCGAAGGGCGGCTCTTTCCGATACGTCTCGGCATCGGACATCGTCAGAAAGCGGCTCGCTCCCGGAAGCCTGGAGGACAAGATCGTGCTGGTGGGCACGACAGCGCCGGGTCTGCAGGATCTGCACGTCACGCCGGTCGGCGACGCTTACCCAGGCGTCGAGGCGCATGCCAACCTGATCGCCGGCATGCTGGATAGCAACCTGCCGGTGCGCCCCGACTATGCGGTGGGCGTCGACGTGGCGTTGCTGCTGGTGGTGGGGCTCGTGCTCGTCTTCGTGTTGCCCGTCGCCTCGGCCGGCAGCGCCGTGGCCACGAGCGTCCTGGTCATGGGCGCACTCGTGGGCCTGAACTTCTGGCTGTACATCGGGCTGGGGCTGGTGATGCCGCTGGCCGCCGGTGTCGCGATGACGCTCACCGCCTTCGCGCTGAACATGAGCTATGGCTACTTCATCGAGAGCCGTTCAAAGCGCGAGCTGGCCAATCTGTTCGGCACCTATGTGCCGCCGGAGCTGGTGGACGAAATGGTGAAGGACCCCGATGCCTACACCATGAAGGCCAGCAACAAGGAGTTGACGGTGATGTTCTGCGACATGCGCGGCTTCACCAAACTGTCCGAGCGGATGGAGCCGGTGCAGTTGCAGGAACTGCTGAACGCGGTGTTCAACCGTCTTACGGACGTCATCCGCGCCAACCGCGGCACCATCGACAAATACATGGGCGACTGCGTCATGGCTTTCTGGGGCGCGCCCGTCGAGACAGCGCACCACGCACAGCTGGCAGTCAAGACCTCGCTGGAGATGGCCCAGGCGGTGCACGCGATCAACCAGGAGCACCGTGCCAAGGCGCTTCCAGAGATCGGCGTCGGCATCGGCCTGAACACCGGGACGATGTGCGTCGGCGACATGGGTTCCGACGTGCGCCGCAGCTACACCGTCATCGGAGATTCGGTGAACCTGGGCTCCCGGCTCGAGGGACTGTCCAAGGTCTACGGCGTGGAGATCGTGGTCAGCGAGAGAACCAAGGGGGCTGCGTTGCAATCCGCCTGGCAGGAACTCGATCGCGTGCGCGTCAAGGGCAAGGAGCAGGCGGTCGGCATCTTCACTCCGCTTTGGCCGGCCGACCAACTGCCCACTGCGCTGCAGGACGAGCTGCGCGTCTGGGGCACGTTCCTGGAGGCGTATCGCGCGCAGGACTGGGACGAATGCGACGTCCTGCTCCGGAATTTGCGGCGGATGAACGCCAAGAAATACCTTTACGAGCTGTATTCCGAGCGTGTAGCCTCGATGAGGCTGCTGCCCTTCGATCCCTCGTGGGACGGCGCCACCACCTTCGAAACCAAGTGAGCCAGGCGCGCCCCATCCTCGCAACCATCGGCCGGACCGCATTGCCGCCAGCGGTCAACTGCGCCTGCCGCACACGGAGCTGAGATGAAGGTGCGCGTGCTTGGATGCTCGGGCGCGATCGCCAGGGATTGCCGCACCACGTCGTTCCTGGTCGATGGCGACTTGCTGGTCGACGCAGGCACCGGCGTTGGCGATCTCACGTTGCCCGAGATGACCGGCATCAGCGACGTACTGCTGACGCACTCGCATCTGGACCACGTGGCGGCGCTGCCCCTGATGATCGACGCCATCGCGTCGCAGCTCACCCGGCCCGTGTGCATCCATGCGCTCGCGGGCACGATCGCGGCGCTGAAGGCACATGTCTTCAACAACGTGATCTGGCCGGACTTCAGTCGCATCCCGAGCCCCGACCAGCCCTTCATCGCCTTCCATGAAGTCCATGTGGGCCAGCGCCTCGAGATTGGCGGGAAGTTGATCGAGGTCCTGCCAGCGGTGCACACCGTCCCGGCGGTCGGCTATGCCGTGTCGCGACCCGGCGGCCGAGCCTGGGTGTTCACGGGTGACACGGAGCGCAACCCGGCGTTCTGGGAGCGCGTGAACGCCATGGACGTCGCCGCGCTGGTGATCGAGACGGCGTTCAGCAACCGTGAGAAGGACCTCGCGCGGCGCAGCCTGCACCTGTCGCCCAGCGCCCTCGCCGAGGAGCTCGATTGCATCGAGCGCAGCACCTCGTTCCCGATCTACATCACCCATACCAAGCCGGTCCAGACCGAGTTGATCATGGCCGAGATCCAGCGCTTCGACCAGACGCTGCCATTCGGCCCCGACGTGTCGCACGACATCCGGTGGCTGCGCGCAGGCCAGGAGTTCGAGCTGTGAGTCGCGACGGCCCGGCGCCGTCGACAAGGAGCATCCAATGAGCGCCGTCCTTCGCAAGAGCAGGGATTCCCAAGCCTTCTACGACTCGCAGCAGTTGCCGCCCGACCAGCGAGGCGTCTCGTTCGAGGCCCTGTTCTTCCGCCAGCTGCAGCTGGTCACCACTCGCATCCACGAGACGGAGAACATCGACCAGATCATGCTGGAGGCGAGCCAGGACATCTGCAAGCTGCTCAACGCGGACCGGCTGACGCTCTATGCGGTGAGCGAGGATCACACCGCCATCGTCTCCAAGGTCAAGACCGGGCTGAACACGTCGCGCGATCTCAAGCTGCCGATCAGCGCGCAGAGCATCGCCGGCTACGTGGCGTTCAGCAAGGAGATGGTCAACATCGCGGACGTCTATGACGACGACGCCCTCAAGCGCATCCACCCGACGCTGAGCTTCCTGAAGGAAGTCGACAAGCGCTCCGGGTATCGCACCAAGCAGATGATGGTGCTTCCGATTCTCGACGGCGACGCCCTCCATGGCGTGCTGCAGGTGATCAACAGCAAGAGCGACCAGCCGTTCGGCGAGCTGGAGATCGAAGGCGCCAGCCAGCTGTGCAAGACGCTCGCCACGGCCATTCGCCAGCGCGTGCAGAAGGAGCAGGACAACCAGCGGCGCCGCGCGACCAAGTACGACGGACTCGTGACCGACGGCGTGCTCTCCGGGATCGAACTGCAGCAGTGCATCGTCAAGGCCCGCGAACAGGCCAGATCGGTCGAACAGCTGCTGATCTCCGACTTCCAGATTCGCCCTTCGCAGATCGGGCCGTCTCTCGCCAGGTTCTTCGCCGTGCCGTACGAAGGCTTCAATGCCGGGCGCATCCGTTCCGAGCAGTTGCAGGGGCCGCTCAAGCGCGAGTTCGTGCTCGAACAGGGGTGGCTTCCGCTGGAGGTCTCGCCCGAGGGGCTGGTGGTCATGTGCATGGACCCGGAGGCGGTACGCGGATCGCGCATCGTGCCGCAGGTGTTCCCGCGCATGTCCAAGTTCGCGTATCGCGTCACCACGCAGGCCGAATTCGAGGAGACGGTCTCACAGCTTTACGGGGCCACGGACACCGGTCAGTCCATCGACGAACTGCTGGCCGACCTGAACGCTCCGCTCGACGACGAGTCGGCGGACGACGGCAGCCTCGAGTCCGCCGCCGCGGACAACGAGCTGGTGAAGTTCGTCAACAAGGTCATCGTCGATGCCTACGCGCAGCGCTGCTCCGACATCCACATCGAACCGCTGCCGGGCAAGCAGAAGACCGGCATCCGGTTTCGCATCGATGGCACGCTGGTGCCGTACATCGAGGTGCCGGCGCACTTCCGGCAGGCGCTGGTCACGCGCCTGAAGATCATGTGCGACCTCGACATCTCCGAGCGCCGCAAGCCGCAGGACGGCAAGATCAAGTTCAAGAAGTACGGCCCGCTGGACATCGAGCTGCGCGTGGCCACCATTCCATCCGCCGGTGGCGTCGAGGATGTCGTGATGCGGATCCTGGCCGCGGGCGAGCCGATCCCGCTGGAGAAGCTGGGCCTCACGGCCCACAACAAGGAGCGGCTGGAGAGCACCATCAGCAAGCCGTACGGCCTGTTCTATGTCTGTGGCCCCACGGGTTCGGGCAAGACGACGACGCTGCATTCCATCCTCAAGCACCTGAACACGCCCGATACCAAGATCTGGACGGCGGAGGATCCGGTCGAGATCACGCAAAAGGGCCTGCGCCAGGTCCAGGTGAACAAGAAGGCCGGCATCGACTTCGCGCTCGTCATGCGGGCGTTCCTGCGCGCCGACCCGGACATCATCATGGTCGGCGAATCGCGCGACAAGGAAACGGTCTCGATGGGTGTCGAGGCCTCGCTGACGGGACACCTGGTGTTCTCGACGCTGCACACCAACTCCGCCCCGGAGTCCATCACCCGGCTGCTGGACATGGGGATGGATCCGTTCAACTTCGCGGACGCCCTGCTCGGCATCCTGGCGCAGCGCCTGGCCAAGCGGCTGTGCGGCTGCAGGGAAGCGTACGTGCCGTCGAACGAGGAGTTGCGCAGCTTCATCAGCGAGTACTCGCAGGACCTGCGCAATACCGAGCCCTGGAAAGCGGATCCCGGCGGCGAGGCGCAGAAGCTCTATGAGAGCTGGGTCGACACGTACGGCCAGGACGGCCATCTGCACTTCCATCGCGCCGTGGGCTGCGACAAGTGCAACAAGACCGGCTACAAGGGCCGCGTCGGCCTGCACGAACTCCTGATCGGCGACGACGACGCCAAGAAGTTGATCCAGGAGCGCGCCCGGGTGGCGGAGCTGTTCACCGTCGCCGTCGCCAACGGCATGCGCACGCTGAAGATGGATGGCATGGAAAAGATCCTGATGGGACTGACCGACCTGAAGCAGGTGCGGTCGGTGTGTATCAAGTAGCCATTCCGGGCCGTAACTCGTCAGTTCGGAACAAAGATGAGCTACAAAAATGTCAGGGCCGGAGATCTGGCGCCAGTCGCGCCTTGGAAACGGCCGCTTGTCCAGCGGTTTGCGGGCTTGGAGGCTGGCACAGCAGTTGCAGAACCAAGGTGCTTCTCAACCAGGAGGTCCCAATGAAGCGTCAACTGCAAAAGGGTTTCACCCTCATCGAACTGATGATCGTCGTGGCGATCATCGGCATTCTGGCCGCCGTCGCCCTGCCGGCATACCAGGACTACACGGTCCGCGCCAAGATGTCTGAAGTGATCCTGGCCGGCTCGTCGGCCCGCACGGCGGTCGCTGAGGCCTACAGCCAGCTGAACACCATGCAAAAGTCGGCCGCCTCCATGGGCGTGCAGGACCAGAACTCCAAGTACGTTGCCAGCGTGACCTACTCGGGAACCAGCGCTACGGTCGGCGATATCGTCGTGACGACCGTTTCCACGTCCGCGCTGCCCACGCCTGTCCAGGGCAAGACCATCATCCTGCGCGGTACCGCGAACACGACGACCGGCCAGGTGATCTGGTCGTGCGGCGGCGGCACCGTCGAAGCCAAGTATCGTCCCAGCTCCTGCAAGGATTTCTGATCCTCTGAGCTGACCGGAAGCCCCTTGGTGTGCCAAGGGGCTTTTTGCTTGCTGGGCTCTTCTGTGCGAAACCGATTCATCGCTGCAGTGGCTGCGCTCTTGCTGGGCGCGGTCGTCCTCGCCGTCTATTGGCCTGGATTGCACGGCGGGTTCTTCTTCGATGACGGGCCCAGCATTCTCAAGGCCGAGGGTGTTCGCCTCGACACCCTGTCGATCGCGTCGGTCCAGCAGGCCTGGACCAGCGGAGGTGCGGGTCCGTCCGGCCGGCCGGTCGCCCAACTGAGCTTCGCGCTCAACCACTATCTCGCTGGCGGCTTCGATCCGTTCGCCTTCAAGGCCACCAACCTGGCCATCCACTTCGCGTGCGGCGTGCTGGTGTTCTGCCTGGCCCTGCGGCTGCTCGCCTCGGCCCGGCCCGCCACGGAACCGCGCCACCGCCAAGTCGCGGCCGCCGCCGTAGCCGCACTGTGGCTGCTGCATCCGATCCAACTTCTTCCGGTGCTGCACGTCGTCCAACGGATGACGAGCCTGTCTGCGCTGTTCCTGCTGGCTGCCCTGTTGCTTCACCTGCGTGGAAGGGAGCAAGGCGGACGCTCCGGCATCGCGATGCTCGCGCTAGCATGGATCGTCTTCTGGCCCTTGTCCTTCCTCAGCAAGGAAGCCGGCGCGCTCTTTCCCCTGTTCGCGCTCGCGTGGGAATTGACGGTGCGCAGGAGTGCGCGCGGCAGCCTGGATCGCTTTGCGCGTACTTTCGCAACGGTCGCGGCACTGGCTCTCCTGGGCACCGTCGCCTACGCCATCTCGCCGCGTGCACAGTGGTTGTGGTCCGGCTACGACTTTCGCCCGTTCACGCTTGTCCAGCGCTTGTTCACCGAAGCCCGGGTGTTGTGGTTCTACCTCGGCCTGATCATTGCGCCACGGCTGGAGGCCCTGGGCCTCTACCACGACGACATTGCCATCTCGACCAGTGCCGTCGCGCCTTGGTCGACGCTGCCTTCGCTGCTGGGACTCGTCGTGCTTGCCGGGCTGGTGTGGTGCCTGCGCAGGCGCGCTCCGCTCGTTGCCTTCGGAACCGCCTGGTTCCTGATCGGGCATGCCCTGGAGTCGACGGTTCTGCCACTCGAACTCGCCCATGAGCACCGGAACTACCTGCCGATCTTCGGCGTCCTGATCGTCGCGGGCTGGGCGTTGACCTTCGCCCTGGAAGGCAAGGGAGAGCGCAAGACGATCGGCGTCGCGCTGGTCGGCACTGCGCTGGCCTACTTCCCTTTCGTCACCGGCCTGCGTGCGCACCAGTTCGGCGAAGACGTCCGGCGTACGCAGATCGAATCCCAGCAGCATCGCAAATCCGCGCGGGCGCAGCACGAAGCCGCAGTGGTGCTGAGCACCTTGCCGGAATCGACTGCAGCGAGTTCGCCGACGTACTCTTTCGCTCGGTCTCATTACGAGCTGGCTGGTGAACTGGATCCAGATTTCAAGTGGGGCTTGCTCGGCCTGATCGACCTGAACTGCAACGCGAAGATCCCGGTGGCGGAAGCGGAGGTCCGGGAGCTCGGGCGCCGTTTGCAGCAAACGCACTTCGCCCCCGGCGATCGCAGCGTGCTGTACGCCGTGAAGGACATGGAGATCGCCGGCGGCCTGTGCCTGGACAGGCCGCAAGTCGATGGCTTGTTCGCGTCCGCGCTTGCCAACCCGGGTGTTTCGCCCGGGGTGCGGTCGATGTTGTACTCCTGGCATGCTGACTATCTCTGGCTGCACGAGCGCGACCTACGCGCAGCCCGGCATCGCCCTCCAGCAATCGCTGGCGTTGAACCCCTCCAATCCCAGCAATCGGCTCAAATGGGCGCAGCTGGTGCTGCTATCCGGGGAGCGTCAACAGGCGTCGACTTTGCTGTTCGAACTTCGAAATGAGCGCCTCGCGGCATCGGAGCGCGAGACGCTCAATGACCTGCTGGCCCCGCTTCAAATGGGTGGACATTGACACGCCCGACTTTTATGTCCCAGCCAATCAAGACTTCCGTTGTGATGCCTGCGCGGAACGAGGCCGCAAATCTGCGCGAGCTGTTGCCGCGCCTTGTCGCCCTCATGCCAGATGCGGAAATCATTGTTGTCGACGACGGGTCGACCGATGACACCGCTGCGGTATGCGCCGAGTCGCGCGTGAGGTGCTTGCGTCACCATTACTCCAAGGGCAACGGAGCCGCGATCAAAGCTGGGGCCCGCGCAGCACGCGGCGATGTGATCGTTTTCATGGATGCCGACGGTCAACACAAGCCCGAAGACATCCCCAGCCTTCTCGAGAAATTCAATGAAGGCTACGACATGGTCGTGGGCGCCAGGCAATCGGGTTCGCAGGCGGGATTCCATCGCGCGGCGGCCAACGACGTCTTCAGCCGCTTTGCCAGCTGGATGGTGATGCAGCCGATCGGCGATCTCACATCCGGATTCAGGGTGGTTCGTGCCTCCAGGTTTCGCCAGTTCCTGTACTTGCTGCCGAACGGCTTTTCCTACCCGACGACGATCACGATGAGCTTCTTTCGCGCTGGCTACAGCGTGGCTTACGTCCCGATCCACTCGCCGCGCAGAAGTAACGGCAGCAGCCATATCCATCCGCTGCGCGATGGGCTGCGCTTCCTGCTCATCATCATCAAGATCGGCACCCTGTTCTCGCCCCAGAGGCTCTTTCTCCCGATCAGCGCAAGCTTCTTCCTGACGGGCGTGGCCTACTACCTGTACACGTACATCACGTCCGGGCGCTTCACCAACATGAGCGCGCTGCTTTTCATCTCGGCCATCTTCACCTTCCTGATCGGCATCGTGTCAGAGCAGGTTTCCGCGCTCCACTACAAGAACATCGACACGATCGACCACCAGGGCGAGTAGCACCTCCGGCTTCCACGACCCTTCCAGGTAGAACGGCCTTGAACGTCCTGATGAGCAGCACGTCGTACCCGCGGGGTCCACAGGACTGGCGGGGTCGATTCATCGCGAACCTGGTGACTGGGCTGGGGCAGCGAGACGACGTCACGCTCTCGCTGTGGGCGCCCCCAGGAGAGTTGCCCGCGGGTGTGGCCGCTGCCTCGACGCCTTCCGACGCGTTATGGCTGGACCGCATGTCAGAAGAAGGCGGCATCGCTCACCTGCTGCGCACCCGCAAGGTCATGGCCGCAGGCAAGATCCTGGCGCTGGTCCTGCGGCTGGGTCGCGCGTATCGGACGCAGCGGGCGGATGTAGCTCACGTCAACTGGCTTCAAAACGCCCTGCCGCTCTGGGGAACCCGGACACCTGCGTTGATCACCGTCCTCGGCACCGACTTCGGCCTGCTGCGACTGCCTGGCATGAAGATGCTGTTGCGCGCCATCCTGCGGCAACGCCCCGCCATCCTGGCGCCGAATGCCGAGTGGATGCGCCCCGCCCTGGAGCAGCGTTCGGCGATCTGGCTGAAGTCCGTCCGATCGCCTTCGGGGTCGACGATCCCTGGTTCGACATCGTGCGCCAGCCTTGCATGGAGCCCGCGCGGCACTGGCTGGCGGTCACTCGCCTGACCAGGAACAAGATCGGGGATCTGTTTGCCTGGGGCGATGGCCTGTTCGGTCCAGAGCGGCAGTTGCACCTGTTTGGGCCCATGCAAGAGGAGCTCCAACTGCCACCATGGGTGCACTATCACGGGCCGACCCACCCGGCTGATCTCCGCGAGCGATGGTTCCCAACGGCCTGTGGCCTGATCACGCTGAGCCGCCATGACGAGGGACGCCCGCAAGTCATGCTGGAAGCGATGGCGGCGGGGTTGCCGGTGCTGGCTTCTGATCTACCGGCCCATCGCGACATCGTGCAGCATCGCTTGACAGGCTGGCTTGCAGCGAGCCGCGACGAGCTTCGCGAGGGGCTCGAGTGGCTTGACGACCCCGTGCGCAACCAGGACGTGGGACGGGCCGCTCGCGAGCAGATCAAGACCTCGATCGGCACCTGGGACCATTGCGCGGGCCGCTATGCCGCCGCGTACCGAAGTCTCGTGGAGCAGAGAGCGTGAGCCGGGACGGCGTTCTGTTGCTCGGTGGTGCCGGCTTCATCGGCAGCGCCCTCGCCAGCCGGCTGGCGAGGGACGACGTCCCGGTGCACGTCGTTGGCCGGCACGAGGTTGACCGGCTGGTGACGGTATTGCCCCTTTGCCACACGGTGATCCACCTGGCATCGGCCACCACGCCAGGATCCTCTGCCACGCGGCCGAACCTCGAACTGGACAACCTCGCGTTGACCTTGCGCCTGTTGGAGTCGCTGAAGGAATTTCCGGACATCCACCTGATCTACTTCTCATCCGGTGGCACCGTGTACGGCAACCCCGATCGCCTGCCGGTGACGGAAGACAGCCCGATCGCGCCACTCTCCAACCATGGCGCAGGCAAGGCAGCGCAGGAGGCCTTCTGCCGGGCCCTTCGCGACCAGGGGCATGCCGTCACCATCCTGCGCCCCTCGAACGCCTATGGGCCGGGCCAGGCCCTCCGGCATGGCTTCGGCCTGGTTCGGGCGATGCTCGAACACGCGCGTCACGGCACGACCTTGGAGATCTGGGGCGACGGTGAAAACGTCCGCGATTTCATCTACATCGATGACATCGTCGAGGCGACCACGCGCCTGATCGGGCAACCGAAAGACTCGGAAACCTACAACCTGGGCGCCGCGACCGGCTACAGCATCAACGAGGTCCGGCGCCTCGTCGAGACCGCATCGGGCATGCAGGTGCGAACGACGCCCCGGCCGGCAAGGAAGATCGATGTTCGCGGTGTGGTGCTCGACACTTCGCGCATCAGGGCGCGACTGGACTGGCAGCCCGCCGTCGACCTGCCCGAGGGCTTGGAGCGAACCTGGAAATGGCTGCACCGGACATGAAGCCGACCCGGCCGCTGGTGTCAGTGTGCGTCGCCAATTACAACGGCATGGCGATCATCGATGCCTGCCTGCAGTCGATCCTCTCCCAAGAGGGCGGACTCCCGGTGGAGATCCTGGTCCATGACGATTGCTCCACCGATGGTTCGGCAGCGCACATTCGCGCAAACTACCCTGGCGTGCGGCTGATGGAGAGCTCCGCAAACGTGGGTTTCTGCATCGCCAACAACCGGATGGCCGCCGAGGCAGCGGGCGACTACCTGCTGCTTCTCAACAACGACGCGGAGCTGTTTCCGGACGCGCTGCAAAGCCTGCTGTCCGTCGCCGAGCGGCTCCGCCGGCCCGCCATCCTGAGCCTTCCGCAATACGACGCCGCCACTGGCGAGCTCCTGGACACGGGCAGCCTGCTCGATCCGTTCCTCAACCCCGTGCCGAACCTCGATCCACAGCGCGAAGAGGTCGGCATGGTCATGGGGGCTTGCCTGTGGATCCCGCGCGCGCTGTGGACGGGCCTGGGCGGATTTCCCGAGTGGTTCGGCAGCATCGGGGAAGACCTGAATCTGTGCTGCCACGCGCGCCTGCTCGGGCACCCGGTCATCGCGGTGCATCGCAGCGGCTATAGGCACCGGGTCGGGTACAGCTTCGGGGGCGGCAAGGTGCAACGAGGTCGGCTGGTGACGTCCATCAGGCGAAGGGCACTCTCGGAGCGCAACAAATCCTATGTGATGGTCTTGACCTACCCCACGGCCTACCTCGCGCTTCTCTTTCCGATTCACCTCGCCGCGCTCCTGCTGGAAGGGCTCGTGCTGACCTTGGTCAAGCGCGACGTTCTCGTGTGGAACGAGATCTACCTGGACCTGCCTCAGGATGCTCTGGAAGGAACGCCACTCCCTGCGCCAACGGCGCCGGGAAGTCCAGCGCATGCGAAGCGGCCGGGCCCGGGACTTCTTCGCGGTGTTCGACTGGATGCCCTACAAGCTGCGCATGCTGTGGAAACACGGCATTCCGGCGTTCCGGTAGCACGCCAGCACACGCGCGATCTCAGAAGGCGCGCACCTTCTCCAGCAGCTGATCCTGGCTGCGCGCGATCAGATCGACGTACCGCTCGTTCCCGATCCCCCACAAGGTCGAATGATCGTCCTCCGAGTGGCCGGCAATGAAAGGAAGGGCAGTCACCACTCGAAGGTTCTTCCTGCTTTCCAGGTACCGGTCGATGGTGTTGGTCCTGGGATCCTCGTTCGACTCGTCCCATGCAATCAGAAGATCGTAGGCAGACCGGTTATAGATATTCAGGACCATGCCGGTCATCCTGTCGATGTGGGCGAACGTCGTCCCTTCGAAGACGTCGACCCGACTGACGGTGACGTCCGGATGAACGCTGGAGATGAGGCCGACGAAGATATCCCATTCGCCGTTCAGCGAGTCCAGATAGCGTTCCACAACCGAAAGTGCGGACATGCCGTCCGGGGCGAGGACCACATCGTCCTCGCAGATCAAGAGCCGCGGCAGGCCTGCGTCCTTGGCCCGCTGCAGCAGATATTTGTAGCTCATGGCGCAACCGATCCAGCCTTGGGCGTTGCGTAGCCCGTCGAAGATCTCGTAGCCCGGCAGTCCCTGCGATAGAAAGGAAGCCCGGCGCGCCGCCGTCTCCGGAAGGCTCAGGCAAATCTTCCCAGTGCTGAATCGAGGCGGCAGGGCGGCACCATTCGCGAACGCCTGCAGCTCGGTCAATCCGAACGCCAAGAGGAAGCGATTCAGGTAGAAGGACGACGCCGTGCCGGACAGGCCGACCTCCTGGCTGGGTGTGTCCTCCTGGTCCACAGGATGAGACTCGCTTGCATCCAGAATGCCCTGGATGGCTTCGATCATCGCCGCCGTGTCTCCGACGTCAACGAATCGGACCCGAGATTCGAGTTCGGCATACTCCCCGCGATCGGAGCTGGTCTCGGACACCACCGGAAGACCCAGAGAGAGGCATTCGCAGATCCGGGTCGTCTCGAGCAGCGCGTTCTCGTAGTAGTGGATGTTGACCACGACGCGTGCGGCCATCATCTTCTCGTAGAGCTTCTGACCGAACAGGTTGCTGACGACCATGACGTCAAACCGCTCGCGCAGCCGTCCAAGGATCATGCGACGACGCTCGTTGTTCACGTCTCCGTAGAACAGCACGTCGCACGTCTTGGGTGTGGCGCGATCGAGGTGGATGCCTGCCGCCGCCAGGAACTCCAGGTAGCCCGGCACGGGGGCGATCGGGAGATAGAAGATGTTGCCGTACGGGATCCCTGCTCGCGTCAGGAATTCGATGTTCGTCCTGGAGTAATCCAGAACCGCGAGTGCGGCGCGCAGACGACCCAGGTAGCTCTCGGTGAACCAGCGAGGACTGATGGACTGCTCCATCTGGAACGCAATCATGTTCGCCGGCAGCTTGGAGAACATCTGCGCGCAGATGACGATGTAGACGTCGCTTCCATAGCCCATCGGCGGAGCGGCCGTGATCAGGGATGTCCGGAAGCCTGCCCGCGCCAATCCATGGCTCAACATGTGCGCCACGAACAGCGTGTGTGGCGTTGCGAGAATCACGATTTCCTTCTGGACAGCCAGTCTCGCCAAGACTTTCTTGCGGATCCAGGAGCGCGACTTGAGCTCGCCTGACCTTGAGTGTCTGGCGGATCTCTGCTGCGAGACCGGAAGCACCTGCAGTCTTCAGCAGCATCCAGGACAGCCGCGCGACCTTGCGAGTTGCAGTCAGGATGCCGCCGTTCTCTTTGACGTAGCGCCGGATGGCGCTCATGGTCTTCATATCGATGTAGCTGGCGGGGCGGCGAACTTCCGAAGAGACATGGGTCGCACCGAATCAGCGGGGCAGATGTGGTCTCGCCAGGCGAGGATGGGGCGCTCGAAGAACCTCTCGATCAATGCGGCAACTGCAAAGCTGAGGACCAGAAAACCGAGCCAGCGGGCAACCGCACCGACGACATCTCCTTCGCTGGCACGGCCGAAGCACCAGTTGATCGAATGGAACACGGGCATGTGAGCCAGATAGATTGCGTACGACCAACGCGCAATATTCCCCGCCGGAGCCTTGAACCACTGAGGCGCGTTGTTCCACTTCAGGCCGGACACGATGAACAGTGCGAACCCTACAGAGACAACGGGGAAAAGCCATACACGAGCGAAGTTGCTCCTGTCGATTTCATTTCCGGCAAAGAGGAAGAAGCAGACGGCAGGCAGCAGCAGTGCCGCAGCCGCCACGAGAAGCGGCGCCCCCGCGAAACGCTCGCGCAATCGGTGCTCATGGCAAAGCCAGCCAGTGAGGACGCCCAGCATCAGGGCATCGAGCCTGAACGCAACGATCTTTCGGACGCCCTCATCCCAAGCGGGGTCAGCCGAGGTGACCACCAGGAATCTGAGCGAGATAGGGGCCAGCACCAGCAGGAAGGTCGCCGTGAGCAGCGTGGCTCCTTTCGAGGGTATGAGCCTGCCGAGGAGAGTCAGGACCAATGGAAGGAGCAGGTAGAAGACCTCCTCGACTGCCAGGCTCCACGCTTCGCCGAAAAAGGGTGGGTGATGCCAAGCCAGGTTCTGTACAAAGACCGTGAAGGGAAGCAAGTCCGTCAACCGGCCGGGAGCCACGGCATAGACGACCAGCAAGGCATTGATGGCGAGAAACAGATAGTAGTTCGGCAACGTCCTCAGCCAGCGCCTGATCAAGAAAGGTCTTGCCCAATTGCTTCCGGCTCGGTGCCGACTTGAACTCCCGCCACGCAATGGAGCCAACCAGGAATCCGGAGAGAACAAAGAAAAGTTCCACGCCCAGGAAACCGCCGACACGCAGCAGCGAAACGTGCCGAAAGGCCGGAGCGAGAAAGTGGCGCCCATGTGAGAGCAGAACCATCACGATCGCCAGGCTCCGGCAGACGTCAAGCCACAGGATCCGGCTTGGCATCGTCAGCCCCCTATCGCGCGAAGTCATGTGGACGGCCTTGTCACTTGGGGCGAGCGTGCCGCGTGGCGACAGCCGTGTAGAAGGAGCGGACGGCACGCGCCAGCCTCCATGAGAGGGAGGAGCTCAGCAACTCAACCTGCGCCTTGAGGTAGGTTGTCTGGGCTTCCACTTCGCGCAATCGAGTCTCGAGTTCCTTGATCTTCAGTTGCATGAAATGCTCCAGATGGATTTCTCTGATGGACGTCTCCGGCGGGGCCGCGATCCTCCATCGAACGTACTCGGCCGAAAATGCAATGTCCCAGGGAACAAGGTAGTTCAGCAGGAGGAACGCGAACTCGGCTTGCTTCGGCCGGAAGGTGTCTGCGTCGATGCAAAACCCGAACGGACTGTCCCCGAAGACGGCGACTTCCCGACCGAGCAGCATCGCTTCCACGGCGACACTGGAGTTGATGGTGTGAATGCGCCTGCACCGCAAGATGAAGTCGATGGCGCTTCTCGAGCTATCGACGGCGACGCTCGGGACGAGGTCTCGAAGACGGAACAGCGAGCCCGGATGGGTCCTCACGAGCACAGGCGGCTCGGCCTCCTTGTTCGCCGCGGTGATCAGCGCCTGGTTGATCAGCGCAGCTGACGAGAAGCCATTCGAGTAGCAGACGATGTTGCTGTCGTCTTCGATCTGCAGAGCGATCCCCAAGTCAGTGTCCGGGTCCTCGTTGTCGGGGGGCTCTCGCAGCGTCGTGAAGAGCGACCTGAGTGCGTCAGCGCAGTGCCAATCCCTTTCTTGCGTGGACACCTCCGCTGCCTCGAATCGAGCCTGTGCCTCCGTCTGTCCGTTGACGCCACTGAAGTCGAAATAGACGGTCGGAAGGAAGTTCGGCGGCCGCAAGGGACCCAACTCCATGTGGATCAAGGGCAGCCCTCGCTGCTTGCAGACCGCGCTGAGTGTCGCGCAGTTGACGCACGTAATGACCGCTTCCGGAGGGCCGGTGCGCGACTGCATGTGATCCAACGAGGCCGAGAGGGCGCATGCCAGTTGTTCATCGGGCTCGAGGCAGTAGTACTGGTAAGCCCTGAGCGGATTGGATCGAAATCGATCCTCGATGGACCGCCATACGCCTGGTGGAACATCATGTCTTGGGAGTTGCGACAGCAGCTGCAAACCCGGCACGTCATACTCAAGCCGCTGCGCCGACGTCGACGTGGCTTCGTGGCGCCCATGGGCAAGGTGCAGAGCCGGGTCTGCAAAGTACTCGTCCCCACAGACGTACCATGCATCGCGTCCAAATGCCGACACGAACTTGTAGAACCACCACAAATGCGGCGAGTGGTTCCCTCGAAAGTTAAGTGCCGGCAGGAAAACGCAGAGCATTTACGCCACCACTGTCACCGTGACGGGCGCGAACACGTGGCCTAGCTGGGTGCGGTCGGAGACGACCGTGATCTGCTCGATCGGCCAACGTTGGTCGAGTTCGACCCGGCTTCCGGATTCGAATGCGGCCAGACCGACGTGCACCAGGTACTGACCGCTCGCCATCGGGAAATCGAAAGTGAACTCGACCAGATTCAGGCCGGCGTGGAGAGCCAGCGGGCATTCCGCCAGGAGATTGTTGTCGCCCCACAAGTCGGCGCTGCCTGGCAGTCGAATGGAAACCCCGAGAGCGACATCCTTGAACGTGCGTGACGCCTCCAAGTGAAAACGTGCCACGGTCTTCCTGCCGGGAAGAAGGCAGGCGCCCTCTGACCCTTCCTGCACGAAGACAACCTTGCAGATGATTGCTTCGAATGTTCCAAACCTGCTCTCGTGAAGGTCATGGCTGGTCTCCGCGAGGGCCTTGGTCTTTAGCTGCTCGCGCGATCTGACCCCTGCCGCAGCTTCTTGGCCTTCTGCTCCTTGCGAAGGGAACGTTGGAGCTTGGAGCGTGTTACGTGCCTTGGCCTCATAGGCAGCCACCACCTTCTGGACGTCACGGTCGTACATGACCGCCGAGCCGCCATCGAGCAGCAAGGCGCAGTCGGCGTTGTTCAGGATCTGTGCCGTCGAATGCGAGACCAGGAGGAACGTCGTCCCCTGCTTCTTCATCTCCTGGATCCGACCAAAGCAGCGCGACTGGAAAGCAACGTCGCCGACGGCCAAGGCTTCGTCGATCAGGACGACATCCGCGTCCACAGAAGTTGCCACGGCGAAAGCGAGTCGGACGAACATCCCGCTCGAGTACGTCCGTACCGGCCTGTCGATGAAATCCCCGATGTCAGCAAACGCCACGATGTCGTCGAAGCGAGATGCAATGTCCTGCTTCGTGAGGCCCATCAGGGCGCCTTGGAAGTAGATGTTTTCGCTGCCTGTGAATTCCAGATTGAAACCTGCGCCAAGCTCCAACAGAGCCGACACACGACCGCGAACGGTGACCGTGCCCGAGGTCGGCGTCAGAATGCCGGCGATCGTTTGTAGCAGTGTGCTTTTGCCCGAGCCGTTCCGCCCGATGATGCCCACCGTGGCGCCTCGCTCGATCTCGAAGGAAACGTTCCTTAGCGCGGTGAACTCCTTATGGAAACGGACGCACCCGAAGGTCAAGGCTTGCTTGATGCGATCGGCCGGGTGATTGAAGATGCGGTATGTCTTCGTCACGTGGCTGACCGACACCGCTACGTCAGAGGGCATCTGCAAACTCCTCGCGGCTGTGCTGGAAGAACGCGTAGCCCACGATCGAAGCGACCAACCCGAAGGCCAGAGCCAATCCCCATCGCCCGACGTCGATCGGCTGGCCGGCGACACAGGCGCGCGCAGCTTCAATGACCGTTCCCATCGGGTTGAACAGATACACGGGCCGCAAAGCCGCTGGGACAGCGCTCACTGGATAGAACACCGGGGATAGGAACAGAAGCATCTGGACCAGCATCGGGACGATTTGTGTCATGTCCTTGATGAACACGCCCCAAGCGGCGATGAACCACGAAAGCCCCGACGCGAGCAGGAAGATTGGCAACAGCAGCAGGGGTAGAAGCAATACCTGCCAATGGAGGCCTCCTGCCCACGCCAGGGCCGCAACCAGGATGAGGAAATTGAATGCACCATGCACAAGGCTTGCCCCCAACGGGACCAGCGGAAGGATGTGCAGGGGGAAGATGATCTTCTTGACGTAGCTCGGGTTGCCACGCACGGATGCGGGTGCCCGGGAGACCGTTTCCGCGAAGACGTTGAACGTGATCAGGCCGACATAGAGCAGCACCCAGAAAGGCAGCGGGCCATGCTGCTGTGGCCAACGAGCCTGGAAGACCTGGCCAAAAACGAAGGCGAAGATCATCAGCATGAGCAGTGGACTCAGGAAGATCCACAGAACTCCGAACATGGCGCCCCGATATCGCAGCAACACGTCCCGCTTGATCAGCTGGCCAAGCAGATAGCGATGGCGCCAAGTGTCGGAGAAGGTGCGAAGGGAGTTCATGCGATGTGGCTCGTGCGAGGAGCGGCATTCATTTGCGATGCCGCCCTGTGGAGCACGACTGACCGGTAGGCACAGCGCCTAGGGCGCGCCTTCCATCGTGGGCAGGGTGCCGCTGCTCAGAGTCGCCAAACAGCCACGCCCGCGGCACTCAGCTCCGCCCGGTCGAACCGGGCCCTCACGTCGATGAAGCACCCGCCACGCTTCAATTTCTCCACGTACTGCGAATGAGGCCGCGACAGGAAATCCTGGTGCGCCACCGCGACGATCAACGCATCTGCCAGCGGCAGCGACTCCCAGTCGAGCAGCGCGAGTCCGTACTCCTGCCGGGCCTCGTCTGGGTCGGCCATCGGGTCATGAACGAACACCTCGACGCCGTACGCCCGCAACTCGTTGACCAGGTCGTAAGCCCTTGAATTGCGCAGGTCCGGCACGTTCTCCTTGAACGTGATCCCCAGCACGTTGACCTTGGCACCCTTGATCTGGCTGCCGGCGTGGATCAATTGCTTGACAGTCTGCTCCGCGATGAACTTGCCCATGCCGTCGTTGATGCGGCGGCCGGCCAGGATCACCTGGGGGTGGTACCCCGCCATCTCGGCCTTGTACGTCAGGTAATAGGGATCGACGCCGATGCAGTGGCCGCCCACCAGGTCCGGACGGAACGGCAGGAAATTCCATTTGGTCCCGGCCGCTTCCAGCACCTCCAGCGTATCCAGGTCGAGCAGCTTGAAGATCAACGCAAGCTCGTTCATCAACGCGATGTTCAGATCGCGCTGGGTGTTCTCGATGACCTTTGCGGCTTCGGCGACCTTGATCGACGAGACCCGGTGCACGCCGGCGGCAACGACCTTCTCGTACAACTCCGCCACTTGCTTCAACGTGGCGGGGCTGTCACCCGCCACCACCTTGACGGTGTTCGACAGCACGTGCTGCTTGTCGCCTGGGTTGATCCGTTCCGGGGAGTAGCCGACATGGAAATCGCGTCGCCACTTCTTGCCGGATACGCGTTCGATGATCGGGATGCAGACTTCTTCGGTGGCGCCGGGGTAGACGGTGGATTCGTAGATGACTGTCGCGCCGGCCTTCAGGTGTGCCCCGACCACTTCACTGGCGTGGATGAGGGGCGAGAAATCAGGCTTGCGCGCCGTGTCGATGGGCGTCGGCACGGCCACGATAATGAAGTCGGCGTTCGCAAGTTCGCCGGGGTTCGTGGCGAAGGTCAGCCATTCGGCGGCACGGATCTCCTGGCCGCTGACGGTGCCGCTGGGGTCAATGTGCCTGCGGTAGCTCTCGATCTTCCGTGAGGACAGGTCGTAGCCAATGGTCGGCATCAGCTTGCCGAATGCAACCGCGAGCGGAAGTCCGACGTACCCGAGTCCTACGATTGCAATTGTTTGCATGCGTGATTCCTACCCGCGCGCTTTCACCTGGTCCTGGAGCCAGGGCTTGGCTTCCTTCGCATGCGCAGACCTCGACCAACGCGGCCAACTGTAGCAGCCTCATCCGTTACGGCAAAATGGATCCCATGCAAACCAGCGCCTCTGGCGTTCCCTGTCCATGCCAATCCATGGTGTTGTTGGTGTGTGACCACGGGGTGCTGACCGGCCAGGCCTCCGGGCTGCTTCCGCTGGATTTGTTCTGATGCCCGCCTTGCACTGGACGCCGCCGCGACCAACCGGCCGGAAACAGCATCGTGCGTAATCCTCCAGCCGCCATGCCAGGTTCCTCGAACGCCATGGCAGGTCCAGCGCCACTCGCTGCCGCCGAGGGGCCCACGTTCTGGCGCACCAGCCTCGCTCTGGTCGTCATGCTCCCCTGGTTGTTCCCGTTCACCAGCGGGCCTTCGGCGGCGGTCTTGCCATGGCTCGTGAGCGCGGCGTGCGGCTGCTTCATGGCCGCCGCCGTCCGCTGGACACCGTCACCCCGGTTCTTCGTCGTTGCCGCGGGGGCGGCGGCGGTCTCGGCGTGGGCTTGGCTGTCACACCCGGAGGCGCACGTCGACCCGTTGTATCTGGCGGCGGGCATGGTGCTGATCGTGCTCGCGGCTGCCGTGGCGCAAGATGGCCTTCTGCGCGAGAGCCTCGTGAGCGGCCTGCTGGGCGCGGCGCTCGTGAGTGCGGTGCTCGGGCTGTTGCAGTATTTCGGTGCATCACCAGGCCTGGCGCCCTGGGTTGACATCGCCCCGGCGGGCGAGGCGTACGCGAATCTGCGGCAGACCAACCAGTACGCCACCTTGTGCTGGATCGGAATGGCGGTCCTGCTGTGCACGTTGTCGCGCATCCGTTGGTCGGCCGCGCTCGCTGCTGCGGTGCTCCTGGCAGGGGCCAGTGCCGCCTCCGTGTCCCGGACCGGGCTGCTGCAGGGGATCACGCTCGTGGTCCTGATGGCACTCTGGCCGGCGCCCGACCGCCGCCGCCGCCTGGTGCTCTGTGCCACGGCCGCAGTCGCCTATGTCGCTGCGAGCATGCTGTTGCCGGCCTTGTTCGATGCGGTGACGGGGACGCTTCCTTCGCGCACGCTCTGGGCGCGCATCAGCGAAGGCGGGAACTGTCACAGCCGCCGTGTGTTGTGGCTGAACGTGCTTCAGCTGATCGCCGAGCGGCCTTGGGTGGGTTGGGGCTGGGGAGGCCTGGACGAAGCGCACTTCATGGCGGACTATCCCGGCGCCAGGTTCTGCGAGATCCTGGACAACGCGCACAACCTTCCCCTGCATCTGGCTGTCGAGCTGGGCGTGCCGGTCGCAGTCCTTGTCACGCTAGCTGGACTCGCCTGGATCTGGAGTGCCCGGCCCTGGCGCGAAAGCGCTGCGCAGCGACAGCTGGGCTGGGCCATTCTTGCAGTCATCGGTGTCCACAGCATGCTCGAGTACCCGTTGTGGTACGGGCCGTTCCAGATCGCGGCTGGGGCTGCGTTAGGTTGGCTGTTGCCGTCGTCCCCGACGATCACACGCAACTCGGGCCGATCCGTACTGGGACGCGGGTTGGCGGCCCTCTTGCTGCTTGCGGTTGGTGCAGCGGCCTGGGATTACTGGCGCGTGAGCCAGGTCTACCTGCCGCCCGAGCAGCGGCGCGCCGAATGGCGGCGCGACCCGCTGGGGGAGGCGAAGCGCTCGTGGCTGTTCGGGGCACAAGCGCGCTTCGCGGAACTGACGCTCACGCCCGTCACGCGCGCGAATGCGCCGCAGATGGCACGACTGGCGCGCGAGATGCTGCGCTACTCACCGGAGCCCCGCACTGTGGAGCGCTTGGTCGAAGCCGAGACGCTGCTTGGACACGAGGGGGAGGCGGTGGCCATGTTGGCCCGCTACAAGGCGGCCTTCCCCGACGAGTATCAGCGCTGGCGCACACGAACCGGTGCCGGCGACGGCTTCTCCCGGTGGTCTCCTCAGGATTGAACGAAGCTCCTCGACCTGCCGCCGTCCTTCTTCCGGCAGCTTCCCGCCATGTGGCTCGCTAAGGATCCAGTCAGCGCTTGGCGACGCGCTTGGCAAACCTGAACAGCATTGGCGGGCACAAGTCTCGAAGAGCAAGCCGGGTCAGGATCGGAGGACACAGATCGCGGATCAACTCCTTGCGTTCAGTGGACCAGTCGAAGCGGTCCTTGGAGCCTGGCCGGGTGCGGAACTTCGTTGTCCGGTCT
The DNA here is from genome assembly GCF_050320135.1 of Ramlibacter sp. MMS24-I3-19. Lineage (NCBI taxonomy): Bacteria > Pseudomonadati > Pseudomonadota > Betaproteobacteria > Burkholderiales > Comamonadaceae > Ramlibacter > Ramlibacter sp. MMS24-I3-19. Next base: position 987,883 of record NZ_CP190017.1, read on the forward strand.
TGTTTGCGCTCGTCCCACGTCGCCGTGTAGTAATACAGGGCAATCGATCGGCGAGACACCTGACGCGGGTGGTTCACCGGGTTCGGATTGCCGTGGTAGCTGTCGGCGTTGGTGTTGAAGACGACGCAGCGGCCATACATCGGATCGAATTTCTTGACGGCGTGCGTCATGCCCTTGTCCCAGATTTCCAGCTGCCCGCCGAAGCCGGGTTCCCAATCTTTGTTGAGATAGATCAGTACATTGACCCGTCGCTCGACCCTCAGCACCGGGTGCAGATTGAAGTCTGCGTGAATGTCGAGGTGGCCGCCGTTCTTCACCTCGTGGATGCCGCCGCCCAGGAAGTACGGGTCGGGCAAGAGTCCCTTGATCCCCGTCATGCTTTCCAGGAAACCCAGGAAAGGGCGGGCATTGAAGGTGCGGAAAAGATCGCGGAGACGTGGAGGCAGTTCCTCCGGATTGAAAGCGACCTTCAGCCGCTCCTGCGGTCGGACATACACCGCATCCGGGCCCCGATTCACCTGCGCGATGTCTTCCAGAACGTTGCTCAGGACATCGTCGGCCAGAAAGTTGTCGATGCAGATATGCGGGTATGGATCCGCACCCTGGTACTGCTGGGAGTAGCGGCCGCCGATCTCTCGGGCTGTATCAACGTTTCCGGAAATCGGAAATACGGAGTCATTGAAGTTTTCAGTGCCCATCACGGATGAGCTTAGCATGACGAGTTGGTCGGCTGGGCCACTTCAGCGCAAGCGTCGGGCGACTCGGCGCTCTGCACGCTGGTCCAGAGCCTCTCGACTCAAGGACTCGCACTCACATCGGCAACGAAGCTTCCCGACTTGCCACCGTGCTTCTCGAGCACCTGGACGTCGGTGATGGTCATCCCCCGGTCCACCGCCTTGCACATGTCATAGATGGTGAGCAGGGCCACGTTGACGGCTGTCAGCGCCTCCATTTCGACGCCGGTGGGACCGACGGTTTCCACGGTGGCACTGCATTCCACATTCGGCGCCGCTGAATCCGCGGGCGACAAGGAGAACTCGAGAGCGACGCGGGTGAGCGCGAGCGGGTGGCACAGCGGGATCAGTTCGCTTGTCTTCTTGGCCGCCTGGATTCCGGCAATGCGAGCCACGCCCAGCACATCACCCTTCTTGGCGCTTCCGCTCTGGATGAGGGCCAGCGTCGCCGGTAGCATCTGGATCCGTCCGCGAGCCACTGCGATCCGGTGGGTCGCGGGTTTGGCGGCCACGTCCACCATGTGGGCTTGGCCGAGCTGGTCGAAGTGAGTGAGTCCCGTCATGCAAACGCCAACATCCGTTGCCAGTCATCATACGGGGCGCGTCGCAAGCCACCGGCCTGCCGCGCGCGCCTGCATGGCCGGGATCATGCAATCCGTTCCCACCCCGGAACTCTGGCGGTCGCATGCGACCGAACAACAGCAGGGCTCCCACTCCAGGATTCGCGCTTGAACCATTGCCACATTGGACGCTGTCGTGCCGCGCTCATCGCGCTGCTGATCGCCGGCCTCGGGCCCGTGCCCGCCCGCGCCCAACTCCCCACGCTCGGTGACGGCAGCGAGTTGAGCAGCGCGGCCGAGAAGCGGCTGGGCGACCGCATCGCGCGGGAGATGTTCCGCGATCCGGACTACATCGACGATCCGGTGCTGGCCGAGTACGTGCGGGGCATCTGGCAGCCGCTGCTCGATGCGGCCCGGGCTCGCGGCGAACTGACGGTCGAGCTGGACCAGCGCTTTGCGTGGCAAGTGCTGCTGGGCAAGGACCGCATCGTCAATGCGTTCGCCCTCCCTGGCGGGTGGCTGGGGCTGCAGCTGGGCCTGATCAACGTCACCACGTCGCGCGACGAGATCGCCTCGGTGCTGGCCCACGAGCTGAGCCACGTCACCCAGCGCCACATCTCACGCCTGCAGAGCGAGGAGAAGAAATCCACGCCGCTGCTGATCGGGGCCATGCTGCTTGGCGTGCTGGCGATGAGCCGGAACCCGCAGGCCGGCAACGCCATGCTCACCGGCGGCCAGGCGGTTGCCATGCAGGGCCAGCTGAATTTTTCCCGCGACATGGAACGGGAGGCCGACCGCATCGGGTTCGGCGTGCTCACGCAGGCCGGGTTCCAGCCGCAAGGCTTCGTCACGATGTTCGAGAAGCTGCAGCAGGCCTCGCGCATCAACGACAACGGCTCCTTTCCGTACCTGCGGACCCACCCGCTGACGTCGGAGCGCATGGCCGACATGCAGGCGCGCCAGCAGCTCCTTCCCAAAGGGGCCCCCACGCCGGCCTCCGTCGCGCTCGAACATGCCCTCATGGCGGCCCGGTCCAAGGCCGTGTCGGCCGGGCCGATCGACGACATCCGCGCGCTGGTGCGCGAGGCCGACATGCCGCCGCCCGGCGGGACGCACCAGCGTCGCGCCGCGGTCTGGTATGCCGGCAGCCTGGCGGCGTCGAGGGTGCGCGACCACGCCCGCGCCGAGGCCTACGCGCAGAAGCTGGCCGCCGAGGTGCAAGGAGATGCCGTCGGCGAACGACTGGCGCGCCTGCTCGGTGCCGAGGTGGCGGTGGCCGCGGGACAGCCGGCGCGGGCCCTGTCGCTGGTCGGCGAGGCTGGGGCCGGCAGTTCACGGCCCGAGGTGCTGCTGTGGGCGCAGGCCCGCACCGCGACCGGAGGCGGTGCCGAGGTCGCTCAACGGCTGCAGACCTGGGTGGCCACGCAGCCGCGCGACGCCACCGCCTGGCAGCTGCTCGCCAATGCATACGCATCGCAGGGGCAGTCGTTGCGAGCCATCCGTGCGGAGGCCGAGGCGCAGGTGGCGCAGCTGGACTATTCGGCGGCGCTGGACCGGTTCAAGGCGGCCCAGGAACTGGCGCGCCGGGGCGGCGCGGGAGCCGATTACATCGAGGCTTCGATCATCGACACGCGCACGCGCCAGGTGGAGTCAATGCTTCGGGAGCAGTCGCTCGAGCGCTGACTCGATCACCACGCCGATCGCCGAGTAGATCAGCGAGCCCAGCAAGGCTGCGCCGAAGCCGCGCACGTCGAAGCCGTCCAGCACCGACGCGGCGGCCCAGAACATCAGCGCGTTGATGATGAAGAGGAACAGGCCGAGCGTGAGCACCGTCACCGGGAGGGTGAGCACCACGAGCGCCGGGCGCACCACCGTGTTGAACAGCCCGATCACGAAAGCCGCCACGAGCGCGGACGTGAAGCTCTTCACCACCACGCCGTCGTAGACATAGGCGACGAACAGCAGCGCGACGGCGCTGAGGAGCCATTTGGCGATCAGCTTCATGGCGGGCAAGGATAGCACCGGCCCAGCGGCGGCCCGCCGGCCGCCGGGCTATGATCCCTGCCCCTGCGACCCACCATGGCCGGCATCCACATCACCGACATCGAGGCCGCGATCAACTACTGGCGCGAGCGCGAGCCTTCACCCGACGGCGTGACGCTAGCCCCCGAACTGCGGGCGTTGGCCGAGGTCTACGCGCTGATGGTCTACTACCACGAGGAGGAAGCCGACGAGAACGGCTTTCCCGCCAAGGCCTATGCAGCGTGGCGTGCGTGGTACGAGACGACCCCCGACACGCCCTGCATCGCCATCTGCTCGACCAGCCAGGGCGACGACCAGTGCAAGGGCTGCGGCCGCACTTTCGAGGAAGTGCAGCACTGGCCCGAGATGACGCCGGCGGCCAAGCGCCGCACCTGGCGCCGCATCACCCTCGAAGGAGGCGCGTGGCGCTTCAACCGGTACGCGGAGCGCGCCGCCGAGGGACCGCAGGACGCGGGTGCGTGATGCTGCGGCTCGCCGGTGCGCCGAACATCGCCATTGCCTCGCTCTGGGTCGACACCTTGCGGCAGGCCGGTTTCGATGCCTGCCTGCAGCGCTACTTTCTGGGCTCCGCGGCGGGCGAGCTGCCGCCGGACCAATGCCTGCCCGAGGTCTGGCTGACCGATCCCTCGCAGGAGGCTGCCGCCCGGGAGCTGCTGCACGCTTTGCAGCACATGCCGCAGCGGCGCTGGGCGTGTGCGTGTGGTGAGGTGGTCGAGGGCGGCTTCGCCAGCTGCTGGCAGTGCGGCCGGCCGATGCCGGGCTGAGTCAGCCCGGCGTCACTTCCAGCGCACCGGCTCCACGTCGACGGAGCCAGCGGCGCTCGACAGCATCAGCACGCCTTCCTGCACCGTGGCCTGGAGCTGCATCGAGCGCTCGGCCAGGCCGGCCAGCGATTGCGCGGCAGCCGTGGGAATGCGCCAGACGGAGAGCTTGTCCAGCCGCGCCAGCTTGTTCTCGATGCCGCGCCACCAGACTTCGGCCGCATGGTGGAAGCAGTAGACCAGCACCCGGTCGGCTTGCGAGCAGGCACGTGCAAGCGGCTTGTCTTCCGGTTGGCCGACCTCGATCCACAGGCGGGTGCGACCGGTGAAGTCGCGCAGCCACACGTCTGGGTCATCGGGGTTCGAGAGCCCCGCGCCGAACGACAGCGTGCCGTCGCCGCCGCAGTCGGTCTGGAGCGCATGGGCGTTGAGCGCGAGCGCGGCCAGCCGCACCATCATGCGTTCGTCGGTCTCGCTGGGATGCCGCGCCAGCGTCAGCGCGTGGTCGGCGTAGTAGCCGTGGTCGATATCGGCGACCGCCAGCTGCGCCTTGTAGATGGTGGACTTCAGGGCCATCAGGCCCGGCGCGCCAGGTCGGCGGCCATCCCGACATAGCTGGCGGGCGTCATTGCCAGCAGCCGGTCGCGTTCTTCCTGCGGAATCTCCAGCGAGCGGATCAGCGCGTGCAGGTCCTCGGCGCGCACGGTCCTGCCGCGCGTGACCTCCTTCAGGCGCTCGTACGCACCGTGCACCCCATGGCGCCGCATCACGGTCTGGATCGGCTCTGCCAGCACTTCCCACGCGCCATCGAGGTCCGCGGCGAGCGCTTCGCGATTGAGTTCCAGCTTGGCGAGCCCGATGCCCAGCGAGTGGTAGGCGAGCGTCGCGTAGCCAAGCGCCACGCCCATGTTGCGCAACACCGTGGAGTCGGTGAGGTCGCGCTGCCAACGCGAGATCGGCAGCTTCTCGGACAGGTGACGCAGCACGGCGTTCGCGAGCCCCAGGTTTCCTTCGGCGTTCTCGAAGTCGATCGGGTTGACCTTGTGCGGCATCGTCGAGGAGCCGATCTCGCCTTCACGCAGTTTCTGCTTGAAGTAGCCGAGGCTGACGTAGCCCCAGACGTCGCGCGCCCAGTCGATCAGGATCGTGTTGGCGCGCGCGATGGCATCGAACAGTTCGGCCATGTAGTCGTGGGGCTCGATCTGGATGCTGTACGGCTGGAACACCAGTCCGAGGCCGAGCGGCTCAGGCGTTTCCACGATCTTGCGACTGAACGCCTCCCAATCGAAGTCCGGGCAGGCCGCCATGTGCGCGTTGTAGTTGCCCACCGCGCCGTTCATCTTGCCCAGCAGCTTGACCGCCGCGATGCGCTCCCGCGCGCCGGCCAGCCGCACGACGACGTTGGCGATCTCCTTGCCGACCGTAGTGGGACTGGCAGTCTGGCCATGCGTGCGGCTGAGCATCGGTACGTCGGCGTACGCATGGGCCATCTCGCGCATCCGCGAGACGACGGCATCCAGCGCAGGTAGCAGCACCTGCTCGCGCGCGCCCTTCAACTGCAGCGCGTGGCTGGTGTTGTTGATGTCCTCGCTGGTGCAGGCGAAGTGCACGAACTCGCTGGCGGCGCGCAGCTCGGGACGTGCTTCGAACTTGGACTTGATCCAGTACTCGACGGCCTTCACGTCGTGGTTGGTGGTCTTCTCGATCTCCTTGATCGCGAGGGCGTCGGCCTCGGAGAAGTTCTTGACCAGGCCGAGGAGATAGGTGCGCGCACCCGGGGTCAGGGGCTTGAACTGCGCGAAGCCGGCGTCGGACAGCGCGATGAACCAGCACACCTCGACCTGCACGCGGCGATGCATGTAACCCTGCTCGCTCATGAGCGGGCGAAGGGGCGCGAGGCGGGCGGCATAGCGCCCGTCCAGCGGCGAGAGCGCGGAAATGGTGGACAGCGGCATGGGGAGGGCGTCATTGTAGGCGGCGCGCCTGCGGCGGTCGCCTGCCTTCCATGTAGTAGAGGTACGACAAGGAGCAAGGCGCTTTTCCCTAAAATCCCCGCGTGCCCCACAACGCCAAAAGTCCCATGAAACTGATCGGAGCCACCACCAGCCCTTACGTGCGCAAGGTGCGCATCGTGATGGCCGAGAAGAAGCTGGACTATCAGTTCGTGCAGGAGGACGTGTGGTCGGCCGACACGACCATCTCCGAGTCGAATCCGCTGGGCAAGGTCCCGTGCCTGGTGATGGAAGGCGGCGAAGCGCTGTTCGATTCACGCGTGATCGTCGAATACCTCGACACGCTCTCGCCCGTTGGCAAGCTCATTCCCGTGGTCGGTCGGGAGCGGGCCGAGGTCAAGACCTGGGAGGCATTGGCCGACGGCGTGCTCGATGCCCTGATCCTCGCGCGGCTCGAGGCGAATTGGGCCGGCCGTCCGAAGGAGCAGCGCTGCCAGGCCTGGATCGACCGGCAGATCGGCAAGACGCATTCGAGCCTGCGGGCCATGAGCCATGGCCTGGCCGACAAGCCGTTCTGCGCCGGCATCCATATGAGCCTGGCCGACATCGCGGTGGGTTGCGCCCTCGGCTACCTCGATTTCCGCTTCCCGGAGATCGACTGGCGCGCGGACTATCCCAATCTCGCCAGGCTGTCGGAACGCCTGATGCAGCGCGCCAGCTTCCAGGACACGCGGCCCTCCTGAACGCGCCTTCGCGCCGCGCCAACCTCACGACATCAGCGCACCGCAATTTGCGGGGCGCGGGCTTGGGCGGGTGAACCAGGCGGCCCCTTGGGCCGGGAAGAAAAATGCTGCGAAGCGCCCCGGAACGAAGGAGGGAGGGAGGGAGGAGGAGAAGAGTCGCCCCGGGATTTCATCCGCGCGCGATGGCGTGGAAGGCTTCGCAGCAATAACTTTGTTCTGCCGGAGTCGAACTCCGTGCCGCTATGGACACGGCTGTGGGTCTGCTGGTTCCCGTGCGCGGCGGCCTTGCTCGGTAAAGTTTTGTGAGCGCCGGGCGCGCCGGGCTCAAGGCTGGGCCAGCAACTGCTCGATGCGCGCCACGAACGCCTTGTCCTGGGGCGTCGTCGTGCTTGCATAGTGCGCAACGGCCCGGCCGTCACGGTCGATGAGGTACTTGTGGAAGTTCCACCGCGGCGGGCTGCCGGTCTCGCGTGCCAGTTGCCGGAACAGCGCATTGGCCTCGCTGCCGCGCACGCTGCTCTTGGCGAACATCGGGAACTTGACCCCGAAGGTGTTCTCGCAGAAGTCCGCGATGTCCTTGTTGCTGCCGCTTTCCTGCGCGAAGTCATTCGAGGGAAAGCCCAGCACGACCAGCCCGCGTTCGCGATAGCGGCTGTACAGGTCTTCCAGGCCCTGGTACTGCGGGGTGAACCCGCAGTAGCTGGCCGTGTTCACCACCAGCAGCACCTTGCCGGCGTACTGGCACAGCGACTGGGGCTTCTCGTCCTGCAAGCGGGGATACGTCTGGTCCAACAACGCCGGGCACGCAGCGGCACGGGCGGACGCGGGACCGGCCGCAAGTGCCGGCACGGGCGCAGCCACCAGCGCGATGGCCGCGGCGGCGCACGTGAACAGTGATCGAAACAAGGCGGTTCTCCTGGAGAGCGGCGGGGGCTGGCTCGGCGGCAGATGCCCCTCGCGTTGCCCAGCATCATGGCCCGTCACGCCTGGATGCACCCCCGCCGCTTAAAATGGAGGCAATTCCTCCTCATTCTCATGCTCTATCCCGAACTGTTCAAACAACTCGAATCCGTGCGGTGGGACATGGACAAGGACATCCCGTGGGATCGCTTCGATGCCACGATGCTGTCCGACGAACAGGCCCAGACCATCAAGATGAATGCCATCACCGAGTGGTCCGCCCTGCCCGCCACCGAGATGTTCCTGCGCGACAACCGCAACGACAGCGACTTCTCGGCGTTCATGTCGATCTGGTTCTTCGAGGAGCAGAAGCATTCGCTGGTGCTGATCGAGTACCTCAAGCGCTTCCGCCCCGACCTGGTGCCCACCGAGCAGGAACTGCATGACGTGCGGTTTGAATTCGAGCCGGCGCCCCCGCTCGAAACGCTGATGCTGCATTTCTGCGGCGAGATCCGCCTGAACCACTGGTACCGCCGAGCGGCCGAATGGCACACGGAGCCGGTGATCAAGCACATCTACCAGACGCTCAGCCAGGATGAAGCCCGCCACGGCGGCGCCTACCTGCGCTACATGAAGCGCGCCATCAACAACTGCGGCAACGAGGCCAGGGCCGCCTTCGCCAAGGTTGGCGTGCTGATGGCCAGCGCGCGCCGCACGGCGCAGGCGCTGCATCCCACGAACCTGCACGTCAACAAGTCGCTGTTCCCGCGCGACACCATCCAGAGCCGCCTTCCCAATCCCGAATGGCTGGAGCACTGGCTCGACACGCAGATCAAGTTCGATGCGGTCTGGGAGACCAAGGTGGTCGAGCGCATCCTGCACAACCTGAGCCTGCTGATGAATCGCAGCTTCAAGAGCGTGCAGGAGCTCAATCGGTACCGCAAGGAAATCACCGCGGCGCTCTCGCAGGGCACCGTGGCGGAACCCAACCCGGCGTGACCGCAACTGGCGGGCTGCCGCCCCCCGCGTTCCTGTCGAAGGTCGTCCCGCGCACGCAGGCGGCCGCGGCGATGGCCAGGCTTGCCGGTCCCGTCGTCTTCACCAACGGCGTGTTCGACGTCCTGCACCGGGGACACGTCACCTACCTGGCCCAGGCCCGCTCGCTGGGCGGCAGCCTGGTGGTGGCCATCAACACCGACGCTTCCGCGCGCCGCCTCGGCAAGGGTCCGGAGCGGCCGCTCAACGCCGAGCAGGACCGCGCGGCCATGCTCGCCGCGTTGGCGAGCGTCGATCTGGTCACCTGGTTCGACGAGGACACGCCGGTCGCCCTGCTCGAGGAGCTGCGGCCTGCCGTTTACGTGAAGGGCGGCGACTACGACATGGCGACGCTGGAGGAAACGCGCCGCATCCAGCGCTGGGGCGGGCGCGCCCTGGCGATCCCGTTCGTCGACGGCTACTCCACGACCGCACTGGTTCGCCGCATCCGCGGCTGATGACCGGGTCCTTGCCCTAGTTGCCGAACACGGCGCGCCAGAGCGCGACGATCGCGTCGCGCTCTGGCGTCAGCTGGGTTGGTGGCACTTGCGTCGGTTGTTCGTCCAGCCGTGCGCGGTGCTGCACGCGCCGCAATTCGCGGTAGGCGGCTGCCGCCTGCTGCCCCACCCCGGCCGGCAGGAGACCGGCGGCCTCCGCGCGCTGCAGCAGTGCGATGTTGCCGAGATTGGGGATCAACTCGCGATGGCGTGCCGAGTGCGCGAGCACGAGGAACTGCACCGCGAATTCGCCATCGACCATGCCCCCCTCGCTGTGCTTCACGTCGAAGCGGTCCGCTTTGACGGGATGTGCCGCCCGCACCCGCTGCCGCATCGCCACGATCTCCTGCTTCAGCGCCCGCAGCTCGCGCGGTGCGGTGATCACCGCCTCGCGCACGCCGTCGAACCGCGCCGCCAGGGCCGGCTCGCCCATCACGAAGCGCGCCCGCGTCATGGCCTGGTGTTCCCAGGTCCATGCGGTGTTGCTGCCGCGCCCGAGCTGGTACTTCTCGTACGCGCCGAAGGTGGTGACCAGCAGGCCCGAGTTGCCGTTGGGACGCAACGCCGTATCGATCTCGTACAGCGTGCCTTCGCCGGTGTTGGTTGTCAGCCAGTTGATCAGCTTGCGCACGAACGCGCCATAGATCTCCGGCGCACTTTCGTCGTCATCCTCGAACACGAACACGATGTCCAGGTCGCTGCCGTAGCCGAGCTCCTTGCCGCCCAGCTTGCCGTAGCCAATGATCGCGAAGCTTGGCTGGTCGCGGTGCCGGGTCTTCAGCCGGTCCCAGCACCAGTCGGCGGTGACGCGCAGCACCGCATCGGCCAGCGCGCTCAGGTCGTCGGCGACCTGCTCCACCGTGAGCCGGCCCTCGACGTCGCGCGCCAGGGTGCGGAACACCTCGGCATGGTGGGCGCGGCGCAGCAGGTTCAGCAATGCCTCGCCGTCATCCTCGCCGGTCTTGCGCAGCGACCGGCGACGCTCCTGCAGGTCCTGCTCGAACGCCTGGGCATCGAAGCGCTCGGCCAGCATCGACTCGCTGGCCAGTTCGTCGATCACCCCCGGATGGCGCAGCAGGTAGCGCGCCGGCCATCGCGCGGCGCCCAGCAGGCGCAGCAGCCGCTCGTGCACGCCCGGGCGCTCGACCAGCAACGCCAGGTAGCTCTCGCGCCGCAGCAGCGGCTCGAGCCAGTCGGCCATCCGCAGCGCCGCCTCTTCGCCCACGCGCCCTTCCTGCACCCACTGCCCGGTGCGCGCGACAACGCGGGCGAGGCGCTGGCGTGCATCCTCGCGCAAGGCCTGCACCCGCGGGTGGCCGCACCAGCGGGCGATGCGTTCGCGCAGCTGCGGAGGCAACTGCTCGCACAAGGTGTCGAGATCCGGTGGCGCCGCGCGGCCGCCCCTGGGCCCGGCGCAGGTGCGGCAGTCGCCGTCGGGTGCGCCCAGCAAGGTGTCGAATTCCTGGGCGACGAATTCGCGGTGGCGGTCCAGCTCGTGCAGGAATGCGCAGCAACCGGTGAATCCCATCGTGTGCGCGATCCAGCCCAGGTCCCCGTCGCCCTGCTCGTCGCATCCCATGGGCAGCACGTGCGTCTGCTGGTCGTCCAGGTACTGGATGCGGTGTTCCACCCGGCGCAGGAAGGTGTAGGCCTCGGCCAGCGCGTCGGCGGTGGCCTGCGGCATCAGTCCCGCCGCTGCCAGGCGCGGCAAGGCCGCGAGCGTGGGCCGGGTGCGCAACTCGGGAAACTGGCCGCCGCGCACCACCTGCAGCAACTGCACGATGAACTCGATTTCGCGGATGCCGCCGCGCGACAGCTTGACGTCGTTGGCGCGCTCGGGCCGGCCGGCGCTGCGCCGCGCCGCATGCTCGCGGATCTGCCGGTGCAGCACGCGCAGCGAATCGAACACGCTGTAGTCGAGATAGCGCCGGAACACGAACGGCAGCACCACGCTGCGCAGCGCCTGGGCCGAGCCATCGGCGATGGAGCTCGCAGGCGCGACGACCCGGCTCTTGAGCCAGGCGAAGCGCTCCCACTCGCGCCCCTGCACCAGGAAATACTCCTCCAGCGCGTCGACTGACACCGCCGGCGGCCCCGAGTTGCCGTTGGGCCGCAGCGCCAGGTCGACCCGAAAGACGAAGCCATGCTCGGTCGTGTCGCCCACCAGGGCCCAGATGCGCTTGACCGTCTTGGCGAAGTACTCGTGCAGGCTGATGCGGCCGCGGCCACCTTCCACGCCGGCGGTTTCGCCGTCCTGGTCGTAGACGTAGATCAGGTCGATGTCGCTGGAGACGTTCAGCTCGCGTGCGCCGAGCTTGCCCATCCCCACCACCCACAGCCGTGCCGGCTGGCCGTCGGCGCCGAGCGCCGTGCCGTGCACGGCATCGAGCTCGGCCCGCGCCTCGGTGCAGGCGAGGTCGAGCGCGAATTCGGCCAGGTGCGTCATGACGATCGTCACCTCGGCCAGCGGCGCGTGCCGGTCGCAGTCGAGATGCACCAGGCGTTCGAGCACCAGCTGGCGCAGGATGCGCAGGCTCTCGCCGGTGCCGTGCCCGCGGCTGCGCAGTGCCTCGAAGGTGGTGCGAAGGGCCGCCGGGTCCGGCAGTCCGGGCGGCAGCAGGGACAATTCCTGCGCGTAGCGGCGGCGCACGCGCTGGGCGAAGCGGGATTGGGAGGAACCGTCGTGGGCCGTGGACATCTCACTCATTGGCCCAGCCACTTCCGATGCCGGCAGGCCCCGGGCCGCGGTCGCGACCGCTTGGTCGTCGGGACGGATAATTCCTGCCAAGTCGTCGTCTTCCATGAACGGTTCGCCGCCCCAGCCTTCGCGCCTCCTGAAGGCCTCAGCCGCCTGCGCGAAGTGGGCCATGGGGCTGCTCGCGGCTTGCTGCTTGCTGCTTGCGGCGGCCTGGGGGGCACTGCACGGCTGGATTGTGCCGCGAATCGGCGACTACCGCCCCGCCATCGAAAGGCAGGCCTCGCGGGCGTTGGGGGTGCCGGTGCGCATCGGCGTGGTCACTGCGCGCAGCCAGGGGCTGGTGCCTTCGATCGAACTGCAGTCGGTGGAATTGCTCGACACCCAGGGCCATGCGGCGCTGCGGCTGCGGCGCGTGCTGGTCGCGGTGTCCCTCGGCTCGTTGTGGAACCGCGGCTTCGACCAGCTGTTCATCGAGGCGCCGGAGCTGGACGTGCGCCGGGCCGCCGACGGTCGCATCTTCGTCGCGGGCCTGCAACTGTCCGGCGGCGACCGGACGCAGGAAGGCGGCGCAGACTGGTTCTTCCGGCAAGGTGAATTCGTCATTCGCGGAGGCACCTTGCGCTGGACGGACGAGATGCGCAATGCGCCCGAACTCGGCCTCACCGACGTCGACCTGGTGGTGCGCAACGGCGTGCGCAGCCATGCACTTCGGCTCGACGCCACGCCGCCGCAGCGCTGGGGCGACCGCTTCAGCATCATGGGCACGTTCCGCCAGTCGCTGCTGTCCGTGCATGCGGGCCGTTGGCAGGACTGGGACGGCCAGCTGTATGCGGACTTCCACCGCGTGGACCTGAAGGAGCTGCGGCGCCACGTCCGGCTCGACGTCGACATCGAGAGCGGCCATGGTGCCGTGCGGGCCTGGGCCGACGTGGCGAAGGGACAGGTGGTTGGCGGCACGGCCGACATCTCGGTGGCCGACGTGGTCACACGCCTCGCGCCCGACCTTGCTCCACTCGGTCTGGCCACGCTGTCCGGCCGCCTCGGCGGCAAGCGTCGCCCCGACGGGTTCGACTTCGAGACACGCGACCTGCAGTTCATCACCGACCAGGGCCAGCGCTGGCCCGGCGGCAAACTGTCGGTCAGCTGGCGTGATGGCGACGGCAGGCGGCCCGCGGCGGGTGAGCTGCAGGCCGATCGGCTCGACCTGTCTGCGCTGCGTCAGCTGGCCGGACGCCTGCCCCTGGGCGCCCCCACTCACCGCGCGCTGGCGGCCTATGCGCCCGAGGGCCTCGTCGAGAACGTGCAGGCACGCTGGCAGGGCGACCTGCGGGCACCGCAGAAGTACCAGGCCAAGGGCCGCGTCAGCGGGCTGCGCGTCGCCGCCGGCCCGGCGGAGCGGCGCCCCGATGGGCATGTCGTGCCTGGCACGCCGGGTATCCGCAATGCCGCGCTGGAATTCGACCTCACGGAGGCCGGCGGCAGCGCGAGGTTCACGATGCAATCGGGCGCGCTGGAATTCCCGGGCGTGTTCGACGAAGCGGTGCTCCCGTTCGACCGCCTCGGCGGCGACGTCGAGTGGCAGCTCGCCGGGGAGCGCCTCAGCGTGAAGGCCAACAACGTCAAGTTCAGCAATGCCGATGCGCAAGGCGAGGCACAGGGCAGCTGGCGCACCGGCGACGATGCGGCGCATCGCTATCCGGGCGTGCTGGACCTTTCCGCCACGCTGTCGCGGGCCAACGGCGCACGTGTCTGGCGCTACCTGCCGCTCGGGCTGCCGCAGACCGTGCGGGATTACGTGCGCGACGGCGTGCAGCAAGCCGAGGTGACGCAGGCGCGCGCCCGGGTCAAGGGCGACCTGCGCGAGTTCCCGTTCGCGCATTCGCGCATGGGCGAGTTCAGGATCACCGCGCAGGTGCGCGATGCGACGTACGCGTTCGCGCCACGCCCGCCCTCGCGTCCAGGCGCGCAGCCCTGGCCGGTGCTCACCCAGTTGTCCACCCAGCTCGTGTTCGATCGCAGCAGCCTGCGCATCGAGGACGCGCAGGGCCGGATGAACAACGGGCCCAACCTGCGCGTGCGTGCCGATGCCAGCATCGCCGACTTCGCGAACACCACTGTCGACGTCACCGGCGAGGTCCGGGGGCCGTTGGCCGAGGCGCTGGCTGTGGTGCAGCGCTCGCCCATCAACGCCCTCACGCAGCAGGCACTGGATCGCGCGACGGCCACCGGCAACATGCAGTTGCAGCTGAAGCTTGGTCTGCCCATCGCGCAGATCGATCGCAGCACGGTGCAGGGCACCGTCACGCTGGCGGGCAACGACGTGCAGCTCACGCCGGACACGCCCATGCTGGCGCGCGCGCGCGGCGCAGTCGCCTTCAACGAACACGGGTTCACCCTGCAAGGGACGCAGGCGCATGCCCTCGGCGGCGACGTCAAGCTGGAAGGCGGCACCCGCACGGGGGGCTTCGACACGGCGGTCGTCGTGAGAGCGCAAGGCACGGCCAGCGCCGAGGGCCTGCGGCAGGCCCGCGAACTCGGGTTCCTCGCGCGGCTGGCGCGCCACGCGACGGGCAGCGCGGCCTATGCCATGACGCTCACGATGCGCAAGGGCATGCCGGAAGTGCAGGTGACCAGCAACCTGCAGGGCCTCGGGGTGAACCTGCCCGCGCCGCTGGCCAAGGCGGCCGATGCGTCCCTGCCGCTGCGGTACGAGAACACGCTGCTGCGCGACAGCGCGACCACCACTGGCCGAGGCCGACCAGCTCACCGTCGACCTGGGACGCATCGCGTCCGTGAACTACGTGCGCGACGTCGCCGGCTCCGAGCCGCGCGTGCTGCGCGGCGCCATCGCGCTCGGGCTGGCGCCGGGCGAGACGGCGGCCCTGCCGGAGCAGGGCGTCACCGCAAACATCGCGCTGGGCACCGCCGACGTGGACGCCTGGCGGCAGGTGATCGAAGGCCTGGCGGCACCGGCTTCGCCCACCGCCGCGCCACCGGTGGCCGGCGCTGCAGGTCCTGCTCCCGCTTCGTCGGGCGCTGCTGCGAGCTACCTGCCGACGGTGCTCGCCGTGCGGGCACGCGCCCTGACGGTGCAGGGCCGCACGCTGCACAACCTGGTGATCGGCGGCTCGCGCGAAGACCGCATCTGGCGCGGCAACGTCGATGCCGACGAGATGAGCGGCTACGTCGAATACCGCGAGCCTGCGGGCAACGGGGCGGGGCGCGTCCATGCCAGGCTGGCGCGCCTGGTCATTGCAGCGGCGGCGGCCAATGCGGTGGAGACGCTGCTGGACGAGCAGCCGGCCAGCATCCCGGCTCTCGACGTCGTGGTCGACGACTTCGACCTGCGCGGCCGCAAGCTCGGACGGCTCGAGATCGATGCGGTGAACCGTGGCGCGCGCGCCGTGCAGCGCGAAGGCGGCGTGCGCGAATGGCGGTTGAACAAGCTCAGCCTGAGCATGCCGGAAGGCAGCTTCACGGCGGTGGGCAACTGGGCCGCCATGGATGGTCAGGACCTCGCGCCACGCGGTACCGAACGACGCCAGACGGTGATGAATTTCCGGCTCGACGTCAGCGATGCGGGCGGGCTGCTCTCGCGCCTCGGCATGAAGGACGTGGTGCGTGCCGGGCAGGGCCGCATGGACGGCCAGGTGGCCTGGCAGGGCTCGCCGCTGGCGCTGGACTATCCGTCGATGACCGGCTCGTTCCACGTCGACATCGAGCGCGGCCAGTTCCTGAAGGCCGACCCGGGCCTGGCCAAGCTGCTGGGCGTGCTGAGCCTGCAGGCATTGCCGCGCCGGCTGTCGCTGGATTTCCGCGATGTCTTCAGCCAGGGATTCGCGTTCGACTTCGTGCGCGGCGACATCACGATCCAGCAGGGCATCGCCGCCACCAACAACCTGCAGATGAAGGGCGTGAATGCCGCGGTCGCGATGGAAGGCAAGGCCGACATCGCGCACGAGACCCAGGACCTGCACGTCGTGGTGGTGCCGGAGATCAATGCGGGCACGGCCTCGCTGGTGGCTGCCGCCATCAACCCGGCGATCGGCCTGGGCACGTTCCTCGCGCAGATGTTTTTGCGCCAGCCGCTGGCCCGGGCCGCGACGCAGCAGTTCCAGATCGACGGCACCTGGGCCGACCCGCGCATCACCAAGATCGCCCGTCCGCCCGCCGAGAACCACGGCAGCGAATCGCGTGCCGTCGGCAGCAACGAGTGAAGGAGCGCGCATGAAGATCGCCGCCATCCAGATGGTTTCGGGCACCCGTCTCGACGACAACCTCGCGGCGGCCGCCCGCCTGCTGGCCGAGGCTGCCCGGCAGGAGTGCGAACTCGCGGTCCTGCCCGAGTTCTTCTGCCTCATGGGCCGCGCCGATACCGACAAGCTCGCCATCCGCGAGCCGGCCGCGGGCGGCCGCATCCAGACCTTCCTCGTCGAACAGGCTCGCGCGCTCGGCATCTGGGTCGTGGGAGGCACGCTGCCGCTTGCCGCCGGCGATGCCGAGCACGTGCGCAACACGAGCCTGGCGTTCTCACCGCGCGGCGAGTGCGTCGCGCGCTACGACAAGATCCACCTGTTTCGCTTCGACCACGGCGACGAGCGTCGCGACGAGGCGCGCGTGATCGAGCCAGGCCTCACGCCGGTGGCCTTCGACCTCCCGGACCGGGCGGGCCGGCGCTGGCGCATCGGCATGTCGGTCTGCTACGACCTGCGCTTTCCCGAGCTGTACCGCGACCTGCATGCCGACGTCCTGCTGGTGCCCAGTGCCTTCACCCACGTGACCGGCGAGGCGCACTGGGAGGTGTTGCTGCGCGCACGTGCCATCGAGAACCTGGCCTATGTCGTCGCGCCCGCCCAAGGGGGGCTGCACGAGAACGGCCGGCGGACCTGGGGACACAGCATGGTCATCGACCCCTGGGGCACGGTGCTCGCCGAACGCAGCGTGGAAGGGGAAGGCCTCGCCGTTGCGATGCTCGATGCCGGGCGGCTGGCCCAGGTGCGCCAGCAGCTGCCGGCGCTGGAGCATCGCGTCCTATGAGCGGCGCACCGCCGCGCGATCCGGAGCCGCTTCGCGCGGCGCGCCCGTCCGCCATGCAGCGCTGGCTGCTGTGGGGCTCGCTCAGCGCCATCGTCGCCAGCCTGCTGGTCACGCTGATCTGGCTGGCGGGGCGCTACGAGGCGAGCCAGGTGCAGTCCAAGCTCGAGCGCGACGCGGCCGAGGCCATGTCGGACATCCGCGCCGCGCTCACGCGCAACGTGCAGTCGCTGCAGGCCTTGCAGGCCACCCCGACGCGCGCCGCCTGGACCCAGGAAGCGCAGCTCCTGCTGCACGATCGCCGCGAGATCCTGCGCATCGAGTGGCGCGATGCCCAGCTCGGCACGCGGTTCGGAGTGGACACGCCCTACCGGCCGCCGGTGTTCGAGCGCTTCGGCCGTGCGACCGCCCAGCCGGAGGTGGCGCTTGCCTGCGCCAACGCCCGACGCAGCAGCGCTGCCGGTTATGCCTCCAGCTACTTCGTGCCGCAGACCGATGGCCTCGGGATGGAGGTGATGGACCTGTGCCTGCCGCAGATGAACGGCGGGCAGCTCAAGGGCTACGTGATCGCCACCTATGCGCTGGGCGAGATGCTGTCCAACATGGTCGGGCCGCAGCTCACGCGAAGCCAGGAAGTCTCGTTCACCGAAGCCGACGGCACCCGCCTCGCGCTGTACGGCAACACGCGACGCGGTTCGCGCGTGTTCACCGCGCAGCAACTGCTGGACCTGCCGGGCAACACGCTCGTGCTGCGCATGGACAGCTGGCGCGGTGCGCCCGAGTTGTTCCCGAACGTGCTCACCGCGCTCGTGACGGCGATGTCGATCGCGCTGCTCGCGGTGCTGTTCCTGCTGGGCAAGGACACGCGTCGGCGTCTCGAGGTCGAACGTGATTTGGCCGACGCGCTGGCATTCCGCAAGGCGATGGAGGACTCGCTCGTCACCGGCCTGCGGGCGCGCGACCTGCGGGGGCGCACCACCTACGTCAACCCGGCCTTCTGTGCGATGGTGGGCTTCTCGGCCGAGGAGCTGCTGGGGCAGGGATCGCCGCAACCGTACTGGCCGCCCGAGATGGTCGGCACCTACCAGAAGCGCCAGGAGATCCGCCTCGCGGGCCGCCACGTACCGCCGCGCGAGGGCACCGAATCGGTCTTCATGCGCAAGGACGGCTCGCGCTTCCCGGTGCTGATCATCGAGGCGCCGCTGATCAACGCCCATGGCGTCCAGACCGGCTGGATGAGTGCCTTCCTTGACATCAGCGAGCAGCGGCGGATCGAGGAGCTTTCGCGCGCCAGCCAGGAACGGCTGCAGGCCACGGCGCGGCTGGCCACGGTGGGCGAGATGGCTTCGCTCCTCAGCCACGAGCTGAACCAGCCGCTGGCCGCGATCTCCAGCTATGCGACCGGCTCGCTCAACATGCTGGAGGTGCCCCCGACGCGGGCGCCCGTGGACCCGGCCGATCTGCAGCTGGCGCTGCGCCGCATCGCGGAGCAGGCCGAGCGCGCCGGCCGCGTGATCAAGAGCGTGCACGACTTCGTGCGCCGTCGCGACAAGGATCGCGAGCCCACGTTGCCCAAGGACCTGATCGAGGCCGTGATGCCGCTGGTGGGGCTGCAGGCGCGCAAGCTCGGCGTCCAGGTGGAGACCCGCGTGCCCGAGGCGCTGCCGCCCGTGCTGTGCGATCGCACGATGGTCGAGCAGGTGCTGCTGAACCTGGCCCGCAATGCGATGCAGGCGATGGACCAGGCCCGCGTGGCGCGGCCCTCGCTGGTGATCCAGGTGCGTCGCGTGGGCAGCGGCGACAGGGAGGGCGCGAAGAGCTGGCTCGAGTTCTCCGTGGCCGACCAGGGGCCCGGCATCCCGCCCGAGGTGGGCGAGCAGCTGTTCACGCCGTTCTTCACGACCAAGGCCGAAGGCATGGGCCTGGGGCTCTCGCTGTGCCGCACGGTCGTCGAACAGCACGGCGGGTTCCTGGCCTTCGAGCCCAACCGTCCGCAAGGTACGATCTTCCGCTTCACCTTGCCGGCACAGGCACCCACCGGATCCGTCCCCCTGCCCGTGCCCCAGCCTGCCGCCACGCTGCCCTGATGCAACCCGCCCCCGACGCCATCGTGTTCATCGTCGACGACGACGAGAGCGTGCGCGACGCGCTCGCATGGCTGCTGCGCTCGCGCCATCTTGCGAGCGAACGCTTCGCCGACGCCGAGGACTTCGCCGCCCTCCTCGATACCGGCTTCGAACCGGTGCAGCCCTGCTGCCTGCTGCTGGACGTGCGCATGCCGGGCATGAGCGGGCTGGCGCTGTTCGAGCGCATCGCCGGCATGCGGCTGGCGCCCGCGATGCCCGTGATCTTCCTCACCGGCCACGCCGACGTGCCGACCGCAGTGGACATGGTCAAGCGCGGCGCCTTCGACTTCTGCGAGAAGCCGTTCTCAGACAACGCCCTGGTCGACCGGGTCGAGCAGGCGCTGCAGAAGTCGGCACAGGTCCAGGCTACGTGGCGCGAGCGCAGCCAGGTGGCCTCGCGGCTGGCGGAACTCACCGACCGCGAGAGCGATGTGATGCGCCTGGTGGCACGGGGCCTGCCGAACAAGCTGATCGCCGACCAGCTGGCGATCAGCGTGCGCACGGTGGAAGTGCACCGCGCCCGCGTGTTCGACAAGATGGACGTGAAGTCGGCGGTGGAGCTCGCCAACGTGCTGCGCGAGGTCGAGCCGCGCGGCTAGCAGTCCTCAACGTGCAGGCGGCTCGTCGTCCTTGGGCGGTTCACCGCCCGGCCGCCCTGAGAACATGGTCCACCAGACGATCGCGACGAAGATCAGCAGCGCCAGCAGCGCTTCCAGGAACAGCAGCAACATGAGATTCGGCTGGGTGGTGACGGCGATTGTAGGAATCCTGGCGGGTTGCGCCGCGCCACTGCCGCCGGACATGCCGCCGCCGGATTCGCCATCCTCGCCTTCGTCCGTCCCTCCTGCCCCGCTCGCGCGCGACGATGCGCCACTGCCGCCCGTGCTGCTGCAAGGCCGCAGCCGCTGGGTGCCGGTGCGGTGGGACGAGTTGCCCGGCTTTGACAGCGACGCGCTGCACGAGGCCTGGAACGCATGGCTGCGCAGCTGCGAGCGGCCGCCGGCTGCCTTCGCGCGCCTGTGTCCCCAGGTGCGGCAGCTCTCGATCGCCAGCGACGACGAGCAGCGGGCCTGGATGCGGCAGCGGCTGCAGCCCTATCGCATCGAGTCCCTGCAAGGTCCGGCCGACGGACTGCTCACGGGCTACTACGAGCCGATGGTCGAGGCGTCTCGCCGGCCGGATGCCGGACGCACGATCCCGCTGTACGGCCCACCTTCAGGCCTCTCGCCCCGCAGGCCGTGGTACACGCGGCAGGAGATCGACACGCTGCCGCAGGCGCGTGCGCAACTGCAGGGGCGCGAGATCGCCTGGGTGGCCGACCCGCTCGATGCGCTGGTGCTGCAGATCCAGGGGTCGGGCCGCCTGCGGGTCACCGAGGCCGACGGTTCGGTGCGCATGGTGCGCGTGGCCTACGCCGGCAGCAACGAGCAGCCGTATCGCAGCGTCGGTGGCTGGTTGCTGCAGCAGGGAGCCTTGCGCGATGCCTCGTGGCCCGGCATCAAGGCCTGGGCGCGCGACAACCCGCAGCGGGTGCAGGAGATGCTCTGGAGCAATCCGCGCGTGGTGTTCTTCCGCGAGGAGGCGCTGGGCGAGTTCGATGCGGCCTTCGGTCCCCGCGGTGCGCAGGGCGTGGCGCTCACGCCCGGTCGCTCGATCGCGGTCGACAAGGAGAGCATCCCGTACGGCACGCCCGTGTGGCTTGCCTCCAGCGGGCCGATGGCGAGCCTGCAGCGCCTGGTGCTGGCGCAGGACACCGGCAGTGCGATCGTCGGCGCGGTGCGTGCCGACTATTTCGTCGGCTGGGGCGCGGAGGCGGGCGATCTCGCCGGCCGCCTGAAGCAGCCGCTGCGGCTGTGGGCGCTGTGGCCACGATGAGGGCGCGGAGCCTTGTGCAGGCCGCGGCGGCAACCTTGCTGCTGATGACGGTCGGATGCGCGTCCCTCGATCCGCCCTCCGTTGCGCCCGCGGTGCAGACCGGATCCGCGCAGGCCCGGCAGGAGCGACAGGGTGAGCCCCCTCGGATCCACCGGCCTCGCAGGGCATCGCCTATGCCTGCGACAACGGGACGACGATCCACGTCCTGATCCGCGAGGACACGCTGACGCTGGCCGGTCTTGCGCAAGGCGAGGAGACGTTGCTGCGCGATGCAGGCGGCGTCACCCCCGAGCAGACGGTCTGGTCGAACGACCGCCTGCGCGCCGAGTTCGGATTGCCGCCCGGCGACGCGGGAGCAGTGTTGCACCTCCTGCAGCCGCAAGCCTCGACGGTGCGCTGCCAGCGCCAGCAGTAGCGAGAGTTCAGGGCTGCGGCTCCAGGTGCCGCAGCGGCAGCGCGCTGCTGTCCTTCACCTCGCCCAGCGAGAAGCTGGTGTGCAGGTCCTTCACGTTGGGCAGGTTGATCAGCACCTTGCGCGCGAATTGCGAGAAGGTGTCGAGATTGCTCGACACCACCTGCAGCTCGAAGGTGCCGGCGCCGCTGATGTAGTGGCACGAGACGACCTCGGGGATCTTGCGGATCGCCTCCTCCATCTCGCGCGTGCGCTCGCCGGTGTTGCGATCGGCGTCCAGCCGCACGAACGCGAGCACGCCCAGGCCGATCTTGTGGCGGTCGATCTCGGCGTGGTAGCCCTTGATGTAGCCGGCTTCCTCCAGCGCGCGCACGCGGCGCCAGCACGGCGCGGCCGACAAGCCCACGCGCTGCGCGAGCTCGGCGTTGGTGAGGCGTCCGTCGGCTTGCAGTTCTTCCAGGATGCGCAGGTCGAACTTGTCCAGGCTTTCCATGATGAGTTCTTCGGAGAAAGATTCTTTCTCATCCTAGCCTGTGGACGGCATCAAAAGCAAAGACTTACCGCGGCCGCGACCCTACACTGCGGCATCCGCTGGAGACACGATGAACGCCCCCCTGCCAGAACACATTCGCAAGGCGCTGGAGACCGTCACCCTCGACGACAAGTATTCGCTGGACTACGGCCGCGCCTTCATGAGCGGCGTGCAGGCGCTGGTGAAGCTGCCGATGCTGCAGCGCCAGCGCGACGCGCTGGTGGGCAAGAACACGGCCGGCTTCGTGAGCGGCTACCGCGGCTCGCCGCTCGGCGGCTACGACCAGGCGCTGTGGAAGGCGAGCAAGTACCTGAAGGCGCAGAACATCGTGTTCCAGCCGGGGGTGAACGAGGAACTGGCCGCCACCGCGCTGTGGGGCACGCAGCAGCTGGGCTTCGTGCCCAAGGCCGAGCAGAAGTTCGACGGCGTGTTCGGCATCTGGTACGGCAAGGGCCCGGGCGTGGACCGCTGCTCCGACGTCTTCAAGCACGCCAACATGGCGGGCACCACGCCGTGGGGCGGGGTGATCGCGGTGGCTGGCGACGACCACGTGGCCAAGAGTTCCACCGCGGCGCACCAGAGCGACCACATCTTCAAGGCCTGCGGGCTGCCGGTGTTTTTCCCCACGAACGTGCAGGAAATCCTGGACCTGGGCGTGCACGCGTTTGCCATGAGCCGCTATGCCGGCGTGTGGACCGGCATGAAGACGATCCAGGAAATCGTGGAGTCCAGCGCCACGGCGATGATCGATCCCGAGCGCGTGCAGATCCAGCTGCCGCAGGACTTCACGATGCCGCCCGGCGGCGTGCACATCCGCTGGCCCGACGCGGCCCTCGAGCAGGAGTCGCGCCTGTTCGACTTCAAGTGGTACGCCGCACTGGCGTACATCCGCGCCAACCGCCTGAACCACAACGTGATCGAAGGCCCGAACGACCGCTTCGGCATCATTGCCAGCGGCAAGGCGTACAACGACACGCGCCAGGCGCTGGCCGATCTCGGACTGGACGAGGACAGCTGTCGGCGCCTCGGCATCCGCGTGCACAAGGTGGCCGTGGTGTGGCCGCTGGAAGCGCAGATCACGCGCGCCTTCGCCACAGGCCTGCGCGAGATCCTGGTGGTCGAGGAGAAGCGCCAGGTCATCGAGTACCAGCTGAAGGAGGAGCTCTATAACTGGCGCTCAGACGTGCGCCCCACCGTGGTCGGCAAGTTCGACGAGGCCGAGGGCGACTACAGCGGCGGCGAATGGTCGATGCCCAATCCGTCTGCCAACACCCTGCTGCGCGCGAATGCGGACCTGTCGCCGGCGCTGATCGCGCGCGCGATCGCGCGTCGCCTGAAGAAGCTGGGCCTGGATGCGGACACCACGGCGCGGCTCGACGCGCAACTGGCGATCCTGGAGGCCAAGGAGCGTGCGATGCAGGTGCTGGAGGTCAAGGCTGACCGCCTGCCCTGGTTCTGCTCGGGCTGCCCGCACAACACGTCGACCGTGGTGCCGGAAGGCTCGCGTGCCATGGCCGGCATCGGCTGCCACTTCATGGCGACCTGGATGGATCGCTCCACCATCGGCTTCACGCAGATGGGCGGCGAGGGCGTGCCGTGGGTCGGGCAGCAGCCGTTCACCAAGGAGAAGCACGTGTTCGCCAACCTGGGCGACGGCACGTACTTCCACAGCGGGCTGCTGGCGATCCGCCAATCGATCGCCGCGGGCGTCAACATCACGTACAAGGTTCTCTACAACGACGCCGTCGCGATGACCGGCGGCCAGCAGGTCGGCGAACGGCCCGAGGGCCACTCGGTGCTGCAGATCGCGCACAGCCTGGTTGCCGAAGGTGTCGGCAAGCTGGTGGTGGTGACCGACGAACCGGAGAAGTACACCGTGGCCAAGCTGCCGCCCGGCGTGGGCGTGGAGCACCGCGACGAGCTCGATCGCATCCAGCGCGAGTTCCGCGAGATCCCGGGCACCACGGCCATCCTCTACGACCAGACCTGCGCCACCGAGAAGCGGCGCCGCCGCAAGCGTGGCACCATGGTCGATCCGGCAGTGCGCGTCGTCATCAACGACCTGGTCTGCGAAGGTTGCGGCGATTGCAGCGTCAAGAGCAACTGCCTCTCGGTGGAGCCGCTTGAGACCGAGTTCGGCCGCAAGCGCACCATCAACCAGAGCACCTGCAACAAGGACACCAGCTGCCTGAAGGGCTTCTGCCCCAGCTTCGTCACCGTCGAAGGCGGCAAGCTGAAAGGCAAGGCGAAGGCCAAGGCGGCGTCGCCGTACGAACTCGGCGAGCTGCCGCAGCCGGCGCTGCCTGCGCTGCAGGGTGCCTACGGCATCGTGGTGGCCGGCGTCGGTGGCACGGGCGTCATCACCATCGGCCAGTTGCTCGGGATGGCCGCGCATCTCGAAGGCAAGGGCATCGTCACGCAGGATGCGGCCGGCCTGGCCCAGAAGGGTGGCGCCACCTGGAGCCACGTCCTGATCGGCAACTCGCCCGACGAGATCCATACCACGCGGGTCGGCATGGCCGCGGCCGACCTGGTGATCGGCTGCGACCCGATCGTGGCCGCGGGCAAGGAGACCGTGCTGCGCATGCGCCAGGGCCGCACCCGTGTCGCCCTGAATGCGCACAGCACGCCGACCGCGGCGTTCGTGAAGAACGGCAACTGGGCGAATCCGGCCGATGCCTGCCTGGCTGAAATCGCTGGTGCAGTCGGTTCGGGGCAACTGGGCAGCTTCAATGCCGATGCCACCGCAACGAAGTTGATGGGCGACAGCATCTACACCAACCCGATGCTCCTCGGCTATGCGTGGCAGAAGGGCTGGGTGCCGCTGGAGCTCGCGTCGCTGCTGCGTGCCATCGAGCTCAATGCCGTGGCCGTGGACAGCAACAAGGCGGCCTTCGAATGGGGCCGGCAGGCCGCCCATGACGCCGCGCGTGTCGAGCAACTGCTGTCGCCAGCGCAGGTGATCGCGTTCAAGCCGCGCGAGACCCTGGAGTCCCTGGTGGCCCGGCGCGTCGAGTTCCTCACCGCCTACCAGAACGCTGCGTATGCACGCGACTACCTGGCGTTCGTGGATCGGGTGCGTGCGGCCGAAGCGCCGCTGGGCAAGTCGGGCTTGGCGGAGACGGTCGCGCGGAACCTGTTCAAGCTGATGGCCTACAAGGACGAGTACGAGGTGGCGCGCCTGCACACCGAGACCGGGTTCCAGGAGCGCATCGCCGCCATGTTCGAGGGCGACTACAAGGTGAACTACCACCTGGCGCCGCCGTTGCTGGCCAAGCGCAATGCCAAGGGCGAGCTGGTCAAGCGCAAGTACGGCCAGGCGATGACGCTCGGCTTCCGCGTGCTGGCCAGGCTGCGTCGATTGCGCGGCACGCCGTTCGACGTCTTTGGCCACACGGAGGAACGCCGGACCGAGCGCGCGCTCATTGGCGAGTACCGCGCCAGCATCGAGCAGGTGCTGGCCAGGCTCGACGGCGCCAGCCATGCGCTGGCCCTGGAGATCGCGGCGATCCCGGAGCAGATCAAGGGATTCGGCCACGTGAAGGAGCGCAATCTCGTTGCCGCTCGCGAGCGGTGGCAGGCGCTGATGGAGCGCTGGCGCGCCAACCCGGTCCCGGCGCGGCACGCGGCCTGAGTTCCCGGGAAAGCGCGGGGGGATGCGGCGTCGGGGCGCCACCCCCTGCCGACTACAATCCGATGCTTGTGCGCTGCCTGCGCAGCCCCTGTGCTGTCCGGGCGGTAGCGACTTGCAGAACGATCGCATTTCCTGGAGCCACAGTGTTCATTCCGTCCGCCTTCGCCCAGACCGCCACCGGCGGCGGCGACATGCAATCCTCCCTCATGAGCATGCTGCCCCTGGTGCTCATGTTCGTGGTGCTGTACTTCGTGATGATCCGGCCGCAGATGAAGCGGCAGAAGGAGCATCGATCCATGATCGAGGCGCTCGCCAAGGGCGACGAGGTCGCCACCGCCGGCGGCCTGCTGGGGCGCGTCACGCGGCTGGGCGACACCTATGTCGGCGTCGAGATCGCCAACGGCATCGAAGTCCAGCTGCAGCGCAGCGCCGTGGTCCAGGTCCTTCCCAAGGGCACGATCAAGTAACGACCCGTCGCGCGCCATCCGGCGCGCGGCCTGCATTTCCGGTGGTCCCCGCATGAACCGTTATCCGGTCTGGAAGTACGCGATCATCGTGATCGCTCTCGTGGTGGGCGTGCTGTACACGCTGCCTAACCTGTTCGGCGAGGCACCCGCGGTGCAGGTGTCGTCCGCCAAGTCCACCGTCAAGATCGACGCCACCACGCAGGCCAAGGTGGAGCAGGCGCTCGCAGCCGGTGGGGTCAAGCCGGTGTCGATCGCGCTGGACCCGAATTCGGTCAAGGTGCGCCTGGACAGCACCGACACCCAGTTGAAGGCGCGCGACGCCATCCAGAAGGCGCTGGCGCCGAATCCCGACGACGCGCCGTACGTGGTGGCCCTGAACCTGCTCTCGGGGTCGCCCGGCTGGCTCACCGCCATCCATGCCGCCCCGATGTACCTGGGCCTGGACCTGCGCGGCGGCGTGCACTTCATGCTGCAGGTGGACATGCAGGCGGCACTGACCAAGCGGGCCGAATCGCTGGCGGGCGACCTGCGCACCCAGCTGCGCGAGGCGGGCGTGCGGCACGGTGGCATCAGCCGCAACGGACAGGCCGTGGAAGTGCGGCTGCGCGACAGCCAGAGCGTCGATGCCACCAAGCGCATCATCCAGGACCAGTTTCCCGAACTGCAGGCCGTCGACGCGGCCGAGGGCACCGACTACAAGCTGACCGCCACGTTGCGTCCCGAGGCGGCTCGCCGGGTGCAGGAGCAGGCCCTCAAGCAGAACATGACCACCCTGCACAACCGGATCAACGAGCTGGGCGTGGCCGAGCCGGTGATCCAGCAGCAGGGGGCCGACCGCATCGTCGTGCAGCTGCCGGGCGTGCAGGACACCGCCCGCGCCAAGCAGATCCTGGGCCGCACGGCGACGCTGGAGATGCGGCTCGTGGACGAGAGCAGCGAAGGCCGCGCGGCAGAACTCGGCACCGGCCCGGTGCCATTCGGCTCCGAGCGTTACCTCGAGCCCAATGGCAGGCCGGTGGTCGTCAAGAAGCAGGTGATCCTCACCGGCGAGAGCCTCACGGATGCCCAGCCCGGCTTCGAGCAGCAGACGCAACAGCCCAAGGTGGACCTCACCGTGGACGCCAAGGGCGGCCGCATCATGCGCGACGTCAGCCGCGAGAACCTGAAGAAGCGGATGGCGATCCTGCTGTTCGAGAAGGGCAAGGGCGAGGTGCTCACGGCCCCGGTGATCCAGGGCGAGCTGGGGAACCGGTTCCAGATCTCCGGCTCGATGAGCGTCAGCGAGGCCAATGACCTGGCACTGCTGCTGCGCGCGGGTGCCCTCGCTGCGCCGATGGAGATCATCGAGGAGATGACCATCGGCCCGACCCTGGGCGCGGAGAACATCGCCAAGGGCTTCCACAGCGTGGCCTGGGGCTTCGCGACCATCGTGGCCTTCATGGCCATCTACTACATGCTGTTCGGCCTGTTCTCGGGCCTGGCGCTGGCCGTGAACCTGCTGCTGCTGGTGGCCATCCTGTCCATGCTGCAGGCCACCCTGACGCTGCCGGGCATGGCGGCCATGGCGCTGGCACTGGGCATGGCGATCGACTCCAACGTCCTGATCAACGAGCGGGTGCGCGAGGAGTTGCGCAATGGGGTCTCGCCGCAGGCGGCGATCCATGCCGGCTACGACCGGGCCTGGGCGACCATCCTGGACTCCAATGTCACCACCCTGATCGCCGGCCTGGCGCTGCTCGCCTTCGGCTCCGGCCCGGTGCGCGGGTTCGCAGTCGTCCACTGCATCGGCATCCTGACCTCGATGTTCTCCGCCGTCTTCTTCTCGCGCGGCCTGGTGAACCTCTGGTACGGCCGGCAGAAGAAGCTCAAGACCGTTTCGATCGGCACCGTCTGGCGTCCGAGCCCGGAGCAGGCTATAACCAAGGCGGAGTAGGCGGAAACAGATGGAGTTCTTCAAGATCCGGCGGGACATCCCGTTCATGCGGAACGCGTTGGCGTTCAACGTGATTTCGTTCCTCACCTTCGCCGCAGCCGTCTTCTTCCTCGTCACCAAGGGGCTTCACCTCTCGGTGGAGTTCACCGGCGGCACCGTGATGGAGGTCGCCTACAGCCAGCCCGCCGATGTCGAAAAGGTGCGGCAGACCGTCGCCGGACTGGGCTTCACGGACGTCCAGGTCCAGAACTTCGGCACCGCGCGCGACGTCATGATCCGGCTGCCGGCGCAGAAAGGCGTGAGTTCCGCGCAACAGAGCGAACGGGTGATGACGGCGCTCAAGGCCGGTGATCCAGCCGTGTCGTTGCGCCGCACGGAGATCGTCGGGACCAGGTCGGCGAGGAGCTGGCGACCGACGGCCTGAAGGCGCTGGCGATGGTCGTGGTGGGCATCGTCATCTACCTGGCGTTCCGCTTCGAGTGGAAGTTCGCCGTGGCAGCCATCATCGCCAACCTGCACGACGTGGTGATCATCCTGGGCTTCTTCGCCTTCTTCCAGTGGGAGTTCTCGCTGGCGGTGCTGGCGGCGGTGCTGGCGGTGCTGGGCTACTCGGTCAACGAGTCGGTGGTCATCTTCGACCGGATCCGGGAGAACTTCCGCCGCTACCGCAAGATGAACACCGTGCAGATCATCGACAACGCGATCACGTCGACGATCAGCCGCACGATCATCACCCACGGGTCGACCCAGATCATGGTGCTGTCGATGCTGCTGTTCGGCGGCGCCACGCTGCACTACTTCGCCTTGGCCCTGACCATCGGCATCCTGTTCGGCATCTACTCCTCCGTGTTCGTCGCCGCGGCCCTCGCCATGTGGCTGGGCGTCAAGCGCGAGGACCTGATGAAGGCCCCTTCGCGCCGGGACGACAGCAGCGATCCCAACGCGGGAGCCGTGGTCTAGCGCAAGCCAGCAGTGAAACGCACGCAGACTCCTCCTTCGGTTCCGCTCGCGCGCCAGGCGCGCGAGCACTTCGTGAGCCAGCTCGAAGGGGTCCTGCAGCCGTTGTCCGAAGCCATTCGCACGCGGCTCATCGAAGTCGTCGACCAGCCCGGCAGCAGTCGGGAAGCGCAGACGCGCCGCGACGCGATGGTCGAATTCGACCGCCTGCGCAAGGCGTGGCTCGAGGCCACGACCGCCGCGTGGCGCAAGGCGCTGGCACCGCCCAGTGCCAGCGCCAAGGTGCGGCTGGAGGCGCTGAACCTCGAGTTGATCGGCGACGACGTCGTCGAGAACAAGATCCTGGCCTCGCGCCTGGCGCTTTCCATCGCGGAGAAGGCGACCTGGACCCTCAATGACCTGAAGGTGCGCATGCAGCACCTCGAGGACGGCCAGGAACTGGGCCCGCAGGATGTGCTGCGGCCGGAGACCATCGCCCAGTCCATGATCGAGCAGTGGTCCTCGGCGGGGCTGCAGCGCACCACCTGGCAGCTGGCGCAGGAGGTGATCCAGAAGCAGATGACCGAACGCGCGGTCGCAGCGTACGAATCGACCAACGCTTTCCTCGTCGGTCGGGGCGTGCTGCCGGAGATCGATCGCTCCGCAAAGGTCAGGCGGGCCGCCTCGTCGCCCGCGCGTGGGGGTGGGGGCGGGGCTGGTGGTCCGGCTGGTGCCCAGACCGCCCAGGAAGGCGGACTGGCCGGCGGCTCGCCGGGTTCAGGAGGGTACGGAGGCGGCACCACCGGCAGCGGCGTGGGTGGCGGTTCCGGCTTCGCCGGCAGCGGCGCCAGCGGCTACACCGGCGCCGGTGGTGGCGGCGGACGCAGCGGCGTGTCCGGCCAAGCCGTGCCGGGCACTGGCGGCGGCAATGGCACCGGTTCGGGTTCCGGTGGCGGTGGCGGCATCGGCATTTCGATCGGCGGCTCGCCGGCCGCAGTCGGCGGCGGGAGTGGTGGAGGCGGCGGCGGTGGCGGCGGTACCGGCTTCGGCGCGACGGGCTTCGGTCCCAACACCGGCTTCGGCCGCACGCCCGGGGCGCCGGCGACCGCCACGCAGGCGGGGGGCACCCGCGCCGGCGGCGTGGCCGAAGAAACCCGCATGATGACATCCAGCACGCCGCTCGCCCGCGCCCGCATGCGCGCCAGCGGCGTCCTGGGGCAGCTCAAGCGCCTGCTCACCGACCGTGCAGGCTACAACCCCGAGCAGGTCGTGCCGCCTTCGCCGGGCCTGGCTCAGGCCATGAACCAGCAGACCGTGCAGGTGCAGACGCAGGTGCAGACGCGCATCGACGGCCAGGCGACCGTGCAGGAAGTGGTGGTCTACGACGATGCCGCGGTCGAGCGCGTCGCCGTCGACCTGCGCGAGCGCACTGGCGAACTCAAGCGCAAGGCCACCACGCAGACCGAGAAGGCCACCATCGAGATCGTGGCCCTGATGTTCCAGAGCATCCTGTCCGAGGAGCGCATTCCGCCGGCCGTGCGTGTGTGGTTCGCCCGGCTGCAGATGCCGGTTCTACGGGTGGCGCTCGCCGAACCCGAGTTCTTCGGCACGCTGCAGCATCCGGCCCGTCAGCTGATCGACCGCATGGGATCGTGCGTGCTCGGCTTCAGCGCGGCCACCATCACCGGCAGTGCGCTCGAGACCGAGATCAAGCGGGTGGTGCAGGTCATCGAGCAGTACCCGGAGACCGGCCGCCGCGTGTTCCAGCTGGTCTACGAGGAGTTCCAGAAGTTCCTGGCCAAGTTCCTCACCGAGAAGGGCGACACGCAGCGGCTGGTGAGCGTTGCGCAGCAGGTCGAGCAGAAGGAAACGATGGCCGTGCAGTACACCATCGAGTTGCGCAAGATGCTCAACGACCTGCCTGTGCGCGAGGAGCTGCGCGAGTTCCTGTTCAAGGTGTGGGCGGAAGTGCTGGCCGTCGCGGCAGTCAGATTTGGAGCCCAGCACGAGGAGACGATCGCCCTCAAGAAATCGGCGGCCGACCTGGTGTGGTCGGCCAGCGCCAAGCCCAATCGCACCGAGCGTGCGCGCGTGATCCACGACCTGCCGCAACTGCTCCAGCGCCTGCGCAAGGGCATGGCCTTGCTGGGCCTGTCGACCGCCGACCAGGAGAAGCACATCAAGGTGATCGGGGACACGCTGGCCGATGCCTTCATGTCGAAGACCGAAGCGATCCCGCAGGCGCAGATCGATGCCATGACCAAGCGGCTGGCCAACCTCGAGGACTTCATCGCCGACGATCCGGCCGCCGAACTGCCGCTGGATGCCGAAAGCATCGAACTGATGCTGGGCATCGACGCATCGATGATCGAGGTGGTCACCGATGGCGGCTCGCATCCGAGCGACGCGATGATGGCGTGGGCGATGGAACTGCAGCAGGGCAACTGGTTCACCCTCGACCACAGTGGGAAGGTGCACCAGGTGCAGTACGTGTGGCGCAGCGATCGCCGGCAGCTGCACCTGTTCGCTTCCACCGAGGGCCGCAGCTTCCTTGTCCAGGCGCGGCGTCTGGCGTCCTACCTGCAGGCCGGCCTGCTGTTCCCGGCCGAGGAGGAAGCGCTCACCGTTCGCGCCACGCGCGATGCGCTGGCCAAGCTGGACGCGAATCCGGAGCGGCTGCTCGCCTGACGGGGGCACCGAGTCCCGTCAATCTCCAAGAACAAGGCCCGCGATGCGGGCCTTGTCTCATGCTGGAGCGAAGTGGACTAATGAGGCAGTCGTGAGGACGTGTCCTCACACAGCTCGTCGAGCACCAACGCGTCGGGTTCCTGCCCCATGCTCCAGTAGACCATCAGAACGATGATCTTCAGGTCGTCGACGGAGACCGGATCGCCCGGTGCGGCCATCGCGCGATCGACCACGATCTCGCGAAGTGCGGGAGGCAGCACGCCGGCAGACTCGAGAAAGCTGATGAAGCCCAGGCACTGCGACCCGAGGTGATCCTGTTCGGCCACCGAGTAGATGCGCATGCTGTGCACCGACGCGGAGGACAACGGGGCGGATGCGGTCGTATCGAGCTCGGTGCCGTGGGCGACGAGGTGCAGCCCGTCGAGCCAGACCAGCGCCTGCTGGATCTCCTCCGGCTCGAAACCCTGGGCACTCAGCTTGCGACCGAGCAGCTCCAGTTCGGGACACGCGTCCCCGCGCCAGTAGTTTTCGTAGACGAACACCAGCACTTCGAACATGGAGACCAATATAGCCCAGGACCGCATCCCTGCGATGCGTGCATGGAGCGATGTTGCGCTCGCGCGTCGCGTGCGCTCAGCCCTGCTCGATGCGCTGGAACAGGCCGCCCGGCAGGCGCGCCACGCGCCCCTGCAGTTCGAACTCGAGCAGGGCGACCTGCAGCGAGGCCGCGGACATGCCGGTGCGCGCGACGAGTGCGTCCAGGCCGACAGGGTCGTAACCCATGGCGCGCAGCAGCGGCTGTTCGGATGGCGCGATGCGCGCTGCGGGTTGCACGGTGGCCTGCGGCGCGAGTTCCTCGAGCACGTCCTGCGCGGTTTCCACCAGCTTGGCACCTTGCTTGAGCAGCGCATGGCAGCCGCGCGCCTGCGGCGAATGGATGGAGCCAGGGATCGCGAAGACGTCCTTGCCCTGTTCGAGCGCCATGCGCGCCGTGATCAGCGAACCCGATTGCAGCGCGGCCTCGACCACCAGCGTGCCCAGCCCCAGGCCCGCGATGATGCGGTTGCGCTGCGGGAAGTTCTCGGCCAGTGGCGGCGTGCCGAGCAGGTATTCGGAGAGCAGCACGCCGCGCTCGGCGATGCGATGCGCCAGTTCGTGATGCTGGCTGGGATACACGCGATCGAGTCCCGTTCCCACGACGGCGATGGTGGCCAGCTGGCCGTCGGCAGCGCCGTCCAGCGCGCCTTCGTGGGCGGCGCCGTCCACACCCAGCGCGAGACCGGACACCACCGTCAGGCCGGCCTGGGCGAAGGTGCGGCCAAACTGCAGTGCGTGGATGCGACCCTGTGCCGTGGGATTTCGGCTGCCGACGACCGCGATCGCGCGTGGCCACTCGTGAACCGGCTGTCCCTGCGCGAACAGCAGCAGTGGCGGATCCTCCGTCTGCAGCATGGCCTGGGGATACTGCGGGTCAGCCAGCGTGAGCAGGCGGCGGGTGGCCGGGTCGGCCTGCAGCCAGTGCCAGGTCAGGTCGACCTGTTCCCGCCAGCCTTTCGGCTCGGACTCGAGCGCCTTGACGGCCACAGGGCCGGCGCCTGCCGCCAGGGCTTCCGGGCTGGCGTCGAACAGTCGCTGTGGGAGTCCGAAGGTCGCGAGCAGCCGCCGCGCCCCGATGCGCCCGATGCCGGGCGTCATCGCGAGCCGGAGCCAGGCAGCCAGCTCCTCGCGCTCCATCGCGACCTGCCGGGTCAGCGCGGGTTCACCACCCGGTCGCCGATCTGCACTTCCTGGGACGACTGGAGCACCAGGGCATACGACAGCCGCTCGAACGGGCGGAAGACCATCAGCAGGCCATTGCGCTCGTTGGGCAGCTTGATCTCGGTGCTCTCGCCGGGTTGCGAGCGATCCACGATGCGCGCACCGGCACGCTGGACGGCCATCACGTAGCCGGACTCGATGCCGTCCGCCGTGCCCTTGTTGATCACGACCACCTGGTTGTGGCCGACCAGGCCGACCGCGTCGCCGTACACCGACACGATTGCAGCGTCGACCTGCTGCGACGGTGCGCGCGGTGCGTAGCTGGTGATCTGGCGCTCGGGCTCGGGCAGCAGGCGATCGCCCACGCGCATCTCGCTGCGGGCCGAGACAACGTCGAGCGTGGCCGGGACCGGCGTCGTGCGGCTCCCGCCATCGGACGTGACGGTCTCGCTGCCCTCGCCGCGGACCAGGTTGGCGCGACCGAGGAACTGCGCCTCGTAGCCGAGGATGGCGTGGGTGTACGGGTCGCGCAGCGGCGTGGCGCTGCGGAACACGCGGTAATCATTGGCGCGGCCGCCTGCGTCGGACATTGCCTGCCCATCGCTGGAGCGCGCGTACAGCCGGTCGCCCCGGGTGAGAAGCACGCGCTCGTCCGTCGCTGCGACGATGCGCGGGGCGCGTTGCAGCGCACCTTCACCCACGATGATCGGCTCAGCCAGGAACGGCTCGATGGCGCCGGGCGCGAGGGTCGGGATCGAGCCATCGGCCAGCGCCTGGTAGCGGATGCGCGGCGAGACGCGCACGACCTCGGGCGCCGGCTCGCCCTGGACGCGCAGGCGTGCGAGGCCATCGACCTTTTCCAGCACCAGGATCTGGCCCGGATAGATGAGGTGCGGGTTGCGCACCTCGTCCATGTTCATGCCCCACAGTTCGGGCCAACGCCACGGGCTGGTGAGGTACATCGTCGAGATGGCCCAGAGCGTGTCGCCCTTCTTGACCGTGTAGGTGTCGGGCGCGTTGGGCGCCAGTGCCGACAGCGGGACGCCAGCCTGCGCGACCTGCTGGGCCGTGGCGCGTTGGCCGGGAGTGATGGTCAGGTTGGGTGTCTGCGCCTCGACCGGCAGCGTCGCCAGCACGGCGGCCAGGACAGCTGCGGCACGCCAGGCGTGCGGGGGACACCGCCCAGAACCTTGCGGTGGGCCATCATCTTCTTCCTCCTCGTTGCGGAACTTGACAAATCACTGCCGATTCTGCGGGCAAGCCCTTGATTGGGCAACGTTTATGCCGGAGCGGGACGGCGCGCACGAGCAAAAGTAGCGAAAATAGCCACAGACTGGGTGCCGCTTCCAGGC
This sequence comes from Ramlibacter sp. MMS24-I3-19, assembly GCF_050320135.1. Lineage (NCBI taxonomy): Bacteria > Pseudomonadati > Pseudomonadota > Betaproteobacteria > Burkholderiales > Comamonadaceae > Ramlibacter > Ramlibacter sp. MMS24-I3-19. Next base: position 1,022,553 of record NZ_CP190017.1, read on the forward strand.
GCCCCCGCTTCATTCCTTCCATGGCCCTCCTCCCCATCCTCTGCTACCCCGATCCGCGCCTGCACACCGTGGCCAAGCCGGTGCAGGCTGTCGATGCGCGCATCCGCCAGCTCGTGGCCGACATGCTCGAGACCATGTACGACGCCCACGGCATCGGCCTCGCAGCCACGCAAGTGGACGCGCACGAGCGCGTGATCGTCATCGACGTATCGGAGGAGCGCGACCGCCCGTTGGTGTTGATCAATCCCGAGATCGTGTGGGCCAGCCCGGAGAAGCAGGTCAACGAGGAGGGCTGCCTGTCGGTGCCCGGCATCTACGACGGCGTGGAGCGTTCGTCGTCGGTGCGCGTGAGCGCTCTCGACGAGAAGGGCGAGCCGCGCACCATCGAGGCCGAGGGGCTGCTGGCGGTCTGCATCCAGCACGAGATGGACCACCTGCTGGGCAAGGTCTTCGTCGAATACCTGTCGCCTCTCAAGCGCAATCGCATCAAGACCAAGATGCTCAAGTCGCGCCGCGACACGGTGCGCGCCTGAGGAGCCCGCCATGCGCCAACTGCTTGCCGCTGCCGCTGCCGCGCTGGTGCTCGCCGCCTGCGCCGCCAATCCGTACAACGCCGAGCGCGTGCCGGTTGGCGCCAGCCGGCACGCAGTGCTCGAGCGGCTAGGACAGCCTACCCGCACCGTCGCCATTCCCGGGGAGAGCGCCTGCAGTATTCGTTGCAGCCGTTCGGGCAGTTCGCCTGGATGGTCGACCTCGACTCCGCGGGCAAGGTGACCCGCGTGCGGCAGGTGCTCGACACGCTGGACTTCAACCGCATCGTGCCGGGCCGCTGGACCGTCGACGACGTCGAGCGCGAGTTCGGCCCCCCCGCGATGATCGAGCACGTGGGCAGCTGGAACGGCCCGATCCTCACTTACCGCTGGCGCGACATCGACCGCAGCGACATGTTCTATTGGGTCTACGTGGATGCCGCCGGCGTGGTGCAGCGCGCGCATCCGGGCATGGAATTCATCAACGCCCCCGCGGACAAGAACTGAGGCCGGAGCGCGATGCGGCTGATCTTCGCGGGCACGCCCGAGTTCGCCCGCGTGGCACTGGAGCGGTTGCACGGCGCCGGATTCGAGATTCCCCTGGTGCTCACGCAGCCCGACCGGCCCGCAGGCCGCGGCATGAAGCTGCAGGCGTCGCCGGTCAAGCAGTTCGCGCAGGCGCATGGAATCCCCGTCGCGCAGCCGCGCAGCCTGCGGCTCGATGGCAAGAACCCCGAAGACGCCGCGCAAGCGCGCATCGCCATCGACGCCGCGCAGGCCGACGTGATGGTGGTGACCGCCTACGGACTCTTGCTGCCGCAGTGGGTGCTCGACGCACCGCGTCTCGGCTGCCTGAACATCCATGCCTCGCTGCTGCCACGCTGGCGTGGCGCCGCGCCCATCCATCGCGCAATCGAGGCTGGCGATGCGGAGACCGGCATCACGATCATGCAGATGGACGCGGGGCTCGACACCGGCGACATGCTGCTGGTCGAACGCGTGGCCATCGCGCCGGACGACACCACGGGCAGCTTGCATGACAAGCTGGCCGCGCTCGGCGGCCGGCTGATCGTCGAGGCGCTGGAACTTGCCGCCTGCGGCGGGCTGCAGCGCACGCGACAACCTGCCGAAGGCGTGACCTACGCGCACAAGATCGACAAGGCCGAGGCGGCCGTGGACTGGTCGCAGCCAGCACGCGACATTGAGCGCCGCGTGCGCGCCTTCGATCCCTTTCCGGGCGCGAGCGGCGAGTGTGGCGGGGAGACGCTCAAGCTGTGGCGCGCGCAGGTGCTGCCGGGTACGAGCGACGCCCCCGGCACTGTCGTGCGGGCGGGCGTCGAGGGCATCGATGTGGCGACTGGCGAGGGCGTGCTCCGGGTGCTGCAGCTGCAGCGCCCCGGCGGCAAGCGGATGGGCGCGGCCGAGCTGTTGCGCGGCCTGACGATCGCGCCAGGCACCCGCTTCGGCGGCGCGGCGCGCTGATGTTCTTCCTCCCGTCGCTGCGGCGGCATCCGGAGTTCCGCGTCGGCATGCGCGACATGGTGCCGCAGGCCCCCGGCATCGCCGCATGGGGCTTGATGACCGGCGTTGCCATGGTGAAGTCCGGCCTGTCGGTCACCGAAGCGATCGCGATGACGGTCATGGTCTTCGCGGGCAGCTCGCAGCTGGCCTCGCTGCCGCTGCTGGTGGCCGGCGCGCCGGCCTGGGTGATCCTGGCGACGGGCTTCTGCGTCAACCTGCGGTTCGTGGTGTTCAGCCTGCACCTGCGGCCCTATCTCGTGCGCCTGCCACGCTGGCGGCGTCTCACGCACGGCTACCTCACCGCCGACCTGAGCTACGTGCTGTTCACGCGCCGCTTCGCCCATCCGCCGCTGGATTCCGCGGAACAGCTCGCACAGGAGGCCTGGCTCGCCGGCAACTGCTTCCTGAACTGGGCCAGCTGGGTGGGCTGCAGCCTGGTGGGCATCGTCCTGTCCAATTTCATCCCCACGCAGTGGGGGCTGGGATTCGCCGGCATCCTGTGCCTGCTGGGCATCCTGTGCGCACTGGCGACGACGCGGCTGCGCATCGTGGCGGCCGCGGTGGCAGGGGTGACCGCAACGGCGGCCTATGCATTGCCGCTCAAGCTCAACATCGTGCTCGCCATCGGGATCGCCGTGCTCCTGTGCCTGGCGATGGAGCGGACGCGAGCCGGACAGACCTCGAAGGCATGACCGACCTGCGCACGCTGGCCATCATTGCGGGGCTCGCGGCAGTCACCGTGATCGCGCGCTGCTTCTTCTTTCTGTCGGCCCGGCCATGGCCCATGCCACGTTGGCTCGAACGTGGGCTGCAGTACGCACCGATCGCGGCGCTTTCGGCCGTCGTGCTGCCGGAGATCTTCACGATGCAGGGCCAGTGGAGCGGCCTGCTCGACGCGCGCGTGTTCGCTGCCATCGCCGGTGCCGCGGCATTCGCGTGGCGCCGCGACGTCCTGTGGACCATCGCGCTGGGCATGCTCGTGTACCTGCCCCTGCACCTCGGGCTGGGCTGGTAGCCCGCGCCCAGAAGGAAGCCGACACCCCTTCGGGCCATGGGGGCCGTCGCGGCGCCGCTGCTTCCTACAATGGTTGCCCTTTCACCGCGCCCGCCGGGCCCGGCCACCTGACCCATCCATGAACATCCTCCGCTTCTCCGACCTGTGTGCCCAGGGCCGTGCCAACGGCCAACGCGTGTTCATCCGTGCCGACCTCAACGTGCCGCAGGACGACAGTGGCCGCATCACCGAGGACACGCGCATCCGCGCTTCCATCCCGTGCATCCGCATGGCGCTCGACGCCGGCGCGGCGGTGATGGTCACCTCGCACCTGGGCCGTCCGACCGAGGGCGAGTTCAAGCCGGAGGACTCGCTGGCGCCGGTCGCGCAGCGACTGTCCGAACTGCTGGGGCGCGAGGTGCCGCTCAAGTCCAACTGGGTCGACGGCGTCGATGTGCGTCCCGGCCAGGTGGTGCTGCTCGAGAACTGCCGGCTGAACAAGGGCGAGAAGAAGAACAGCCCCGAGCTGGCGAAGAAGCTGGCTGCGCTGTGCGACATCTTCGTGCACGACGCCTTCGGCACCGCGCATCGCGCCGAGGCCTCCACGTACGGCATCGCGCAGTACGCGAAGGTTGCCTGCGCCGGCCCGCTGTTGGCGGCCGAGATCGACGCGATCAGCAAGGCACTGGCCAACCCGCGCCGCCCGCTGGCGGCCATCGTGGCGGGCTCCAAGGTCTCGACAAAGCTCACCATCCTGCAGTCGCTGGCGAAGAACGTCGACCAGCTGATCGTCGGCGGCGGCATCGCCAACACGTTCATGCTCGCGGCGGGATTGAAGATCGGCAAGTCGCTGGCCGAGAAGGATCTCGTCGGCGAAGCGAAGACCGTGATCGACGCCATGAAGGCGCGCGGCGCCGAGGTACCGATCCCCACCGACGTCGTCACGGCCAAGGCCTTCGCCGCCGATGCGCCGGCCACGGTGAAGGCGGCGACCGATGTCGCCGACGACGACCTGATCCTCGATATCGGTCCCGAAACGGCTGCTCGCCTTGCCGCCCAGCTCAAGGCCGCCGGCACCATCGTCTGGAACGGCCCGGTCGGCGTGTTCGAGTTCGACGCGTTCGCGAAGGGCACCGAGACCATCGCGCGCGCCATCGCCGACTCCAGTGCCTTCAGCATCGCAGGCGGCGGCGACACGCTGGCTGCGATTGCCAAGTACGGCATCGAGAAGGACGTGGGCTACATCTCCACCGGTGGTGGCGCCTTCCTCGAGGTTCTGGAAGGCAAGACGCTGCCCGCGTTCGAGATCCTGCAGAAGCGCGCGGCGGGCTGAGCCGGGGGCTGTCTGCAGGCGGCGGGTGTGCCGTGTGAGAATGCCGGCGACTCACACGAAGGAAATAACATCCATGGCCCGTCGCGCCACCAAGATCGTCGCCACCCTCGGCCCCGCGTCCAGCGATCCCGAGCTGCTCGAACAGATGATCCGCGCCGGCGTGAACGTCGTGCGCCTGAACTTCAGCCACGGCACCGCGCAGGACCACATCGACCGCGCCCGACTGGTGCGCGAGGCGGCGCAGCGTGCCGGCCGCGAGGTGGCCATCATGGCCGACCTCCAGGGCCCCAAGATCCGCGTCGGCAAGTTCGCCGAAGGGAAGGTGCACCTCGAGCCCGGCATGAAGTTCGTGCTCGATGCCTCGCGCACCGAGCTGGGCGACCAGCGCGGCGTGGGCCTGGACTACAAGGAGCTGCCGCGCGACGTGAAGGCCGGCGACGTGCTGCTGCTCAATGACGGCCTCATCGTGCTGACCGTGGAGGACGTGCGCGGCGAGCAGGTGCACACGCTGGTCAAGCTGGGGGGCACGCTGTCCAACAACAAGGGCATCAACAAGCAGGGCGGCGGCCTCACCGCGCCGGCGTTGACGGCCAAGGACATGGAGGACATCCGCACCGCGATGAGCTTCCAGGCCGACTACGTGGCCGTCAGCTTTCCCAAGACCGCCACCGACATGGAGATGGCGCGCCAGCTGTGCAACGTGGCCGCGTCCGAATACCGGCACCGGCCGGGCCTGATCGCCAAGATCGAGCGGGCCGAGGCCATCCCCAACCTGGAATCCATCCTCAAGGCCAGCGACGGCATCATGGTCGCGCGCGGCGACCTCGCGGTGGAAGTCGGCAATGCCGCCGTGCCGGCGCTGCAGAAGAAGATGATCCGGCTGGCCCGCCAGTGCGACAAGCTGGTGATCACGGCCACGCAGATGATGGAGTCGATGATCACCAACCCCGTGCCCACCCGCGCGGAGGTGAGCGACGTCGCCAACGCGGTGCTCGATGGCACCGACGCCGTCATGACCAGCGCCGAGACCGCCACCGGCAAGTACCCGCTGGAGACGGTGATCGAGATGGCCAACATCTGCGCCGAAGCCGAGATGGCCGAGGACGTCAAGCTCGATGCCGACTTCACCGGCATGAGCTTCTCGCGCATCGACCAGTCCATCGCGATGGGTGCGCTGTTCACGGCCCATCACCTGGGCTGCAAGGCGATCGTGGCGCTCACCGATTCGGGGTCCACGGCTCTCTGGATGAGCCGGCATCGCATCCATGTGCCGATCTACGCGCTGACCCCCAAGGTCGAGACGCAGCGCCGGATGGCCCTGTACCGCAACGTGCGTCCGCTGCTGATGGACCAGAGCGCCGAGCGCGACACCGCGCTGGGCGATGCCGAGGCGCACCTCAAGCGTCGCGGCATCGTGGCCTCCGGCGACATCTACGCCATCACGGCCGGCGAGCCCATGGGTGCGCCCGGTGGCACCAACATGCTGAAGATCTGCCGCGTTGCCTGAGCCGTTCGGCGCGCCGCGGATGGCACTTTCGTGCCGGGTGCGGCGGCAGACCCGCCCGCTAGAATTTCAGCAGTGAACCGTGCGGTCTGCGGACCGCCACGGTCCGGTCATTTCAACTTCAGGACTGCACCATGCCTCTCGTTTCCATGCGCGAACTGCTGGACCATGCCGCCGAGAACGGCTACGGCATCCCAGCCTTCAACGTCAACAACCTCGAGCAGGTGCAGGCCGTGATGGAAGCGGCCAAGGAGACCGGCTCGCCGGTGATCCTGCAGGCCAGCGCCGGTGCCCGCAAGTACGCCGGCGAGCCCTTCGTCAAGCACCTGATCCAGGCCGCGCTCGAGGCCTATCCCGAGATCCCGCTGGTGATGCACCAGGATCACGGCCAGAGCCCCGACGTGTGTGCCGGCGCCATCAAGCTGGGCTTCTCCTCGGTGATGATGGACGGCTCGCTCGAGGCGGACGGCAAGACCATCGCCAGCTACGACTACAACGTCGACGTCACGCGCAAGGTGGTCGACATGGCGCACAAGCTGGGCGTCACCGTCGAAGGTGAACTGGGTTGCCTGGGCTCGCTCGAGACCATGAAGGGCGACAAGGAAGACGGCCACGGCACCGACGCCACCATGACGCGCGACCAGCTGCTCACCGATCCGGAGCAGGCGGCCGATTTCGTCAAGAAGACGCAGCTCGACGCGCTGGCCATCGCCATCGGCACCAGCCACGGCGCCTACAAGTTCACCCGCAAGCCCACCGGCGACATCCTCGCGATCGACCGCATCAAGGAAATCCACCGCCGCATTCCCAACACCCACCTGGTGATGCACGGCTCGTCGTCGGTGCCGCAGGACCTGCTGGCCATCATCCGCCAGTACGGCGGCAAGATGAAGGAAACGTACGGCGTGCCGGTCGAGGAGATCCAGGAAGCGATCAAGCACGGCGTGCGCAAGATCAACATCGACACCGACATCCGCCTGGCGATGACGGGCGCCGTGCGCAAGTTCATGGCCGAGAACCCGGACAAGTTCGACATGCGCGAGTGGATGAAGCCGGCGCGCGAGGCCGCCAAGCAGATCTGCAAGCAGCGCTACCTCGAGTTCGGCTGCCAAGGGCAGGCCCCCAAGATCAAGGGCCACACGCTGCAGGTCGTGGCGCAGAAATACCAGAAGGGCGAGCTGGCACAGACCGTCAACTGACGGCTGCACCCCCTGTGCGATCATCAGCGGCCCGCCCGATGCGGGCCGTTTTTCTTCGGCGCCCCACCATGACCACCGCCCTGCACACCTCCTCGCTCACCTCGCTGCCGCTGCTGGCGCGGGGCAAGGTCCGCGACAACTATGCGGTCGGCAACGACCGCATCCTGATGGTCGCCACCGACCGGCTCTCGGCCTTCGACGTGATCATGGGCGAGCCCATTCCCGGCAAGGGCGAGCTGCTCACGCAGATGGCGCTGTACTGGTTCGGCAAGCTCGGCCACCTGTGTCCCAACCACCTCACGGGTGAACTGCCCGAGAGCGTGGTGACGTCGGCCGAGGCGCAGCAGGTCCTCGGCCGCTCGATGCTGGTCAAGCGGCTCAAGCCGGTCCCGATCGAGGCGGTCGTGCGCGGCTACCTCGCGGGCAGCGGCTGGACGGAGTACCAGGCCACGCAATCGGTCTGCGGCGTGCCGCTGCCCAAGGGCCTGACCAATGCCGCGAAGCTGCCCCAGCCGATCTACACCCCGGCGGCCAAGGCGGATGCCGGCGAGCACGACGAGAACATCACGTACGAGCGCACCGTGCAGATCGTGGGCGAGAAGCTGGCCGCGCAGATCCGCGACACCAGCATCGCGCTGTACCAGGAAGCCGCAGCCATCGCGCTCACCAAGGGCATGATCATCGCGGACACCAAGTTCGAGTTCGGCCTCGATGCCAAGGGCGAGCTGGTGCTGATGGACGAGGTGCTGACGCCGGACTCCTCGCGTTATTGGCCCGTCGAGGGTTACGAGGCCGCGTACCGCGCCGGCCAAAACCCGCCCAGCTACGACAAGCAGTTCGTTCGCGACTGGTTGGAGCAGGTGCGCATCAACGGCAAGCCCTGGGATAAGACGCCACCCGCGCCGCGCCTGCCGCAGGACGTCGTGGAGAAGACCGCGGCCAAGTACCGCGAGGCGCTGGAGCGGCTGACCACCTGAATCGCGGAGCAGAGCTTGTCGTCCCCGCGAAGGCGGGGACCGAAGGCTTCCAGGTTAACGGCCGAGGAGACCGGACGCCCTGGATTCCCGCCTTCGCGGGAATGACAGATTTCCTCAGCTCAGCACCACGCTCGACAGCCGCCGGCGATACGTCGCCACGGTCGGATCGTCGGGCGGGATCTGCCCTTCGGCCACCTTGGGCTTGGGCGGCTCGATGACGTCGAGGATGCCGATGTAGGTCTTGCGCGCGGCGTCCTCGTTCCAGGCCTTGTCGCGCATCAGGATCTCCAGCAGTTCGTCCATCGCCTCGGTCCAGCGGCGCTGGCCCGCCAGCACCTGCGCCTTGCCGAAGCGGGCTTCGAAGTCGCGCTTGTTGGCGGCGATCTTCGCGTCGAAGCCCGTGATCGCCTGCGCCGCCGCGCCCTGCCGGGCCGCGAACTCGAACGCCTCGATCACCCGCTGCAACGATTCGAAGCGGCGGAGGCCGGCAGCCTTCGGTGCGGCGGGCGCGAACGCCGTCTTCGCCTCGTCCAGGCGGCCAGCGAGCAGCAGCGCCTGCACGTACTGGAAGCGCGCCTCGTCGTCGGCCGGATTGGTGGCCAGCGCGTGCTGCAGCTTCTCCAGCTGGCCCTGCGCATCGAGCGGCAGTTCCTCCTCGGCAATTTCCTCCTCGGGGGCTTCGTCGGCCGGCGGCAGGTGCTTGTCGAGGAACTCGCGCAGCTTGCCTTCGGGCAACGCGCCCATGAAGCCGTCGACCGGCTGCCCGTTCATCAACAGGATGCAGGTCGGGATGCTGCGGATGCCGAACGCGGCGGCGAGTTGCTGCTCCTGGTCGGAATCGATCTTCACCAGCTTGAAGCGACCGGCGTAGTCGGTCTCGAGCTTCTCCAGGATCGGGCCGATCACCTTGCAGGGGCCGCACCAGGTGGCCCAGAAGTCCACCAGCACCGGCTGGGTCATCGAGGCGGCGATGACTTCGGTTTCGAAGTTCTCCAGAGTGACGTCGATCATGGCGTGAAGGGTGAAACCTTAGAATTCCATCTTTAGGAGCAGCTACATGCCCCCGGTTCAGGTCGGCGTGGTGATGGGATCCAGCAGTGACTGGAGCACCCTGCAGCACGCAGTGCAGATTCTCCAGGAATTCGGCATCGCGCATGAGGCGCGGGTCGTGTCCGCCCACCGCATGCCCGACGACATGTTTGCCTATGCCGAGGGGGCGGCTGCACGGGGCCTGCGCGCCATCATCGCGGGCGCCGGCGGGGCCGCGCACCTGCCGGGAATGCTCGCGTCCAAGACGACGGTGCCGGTGCTCGGCGTGCCGGTGGCCAGCCGCCACCTGCACGGGATGGATTCGCTGCACAGCATCGTGCAGATGCCCAAGGGCGTGCCCGTCGCCACCTTCGCCATCGGCGAGGCAGGTGCCGCCAATGCAGCGCTGTTCGCAGTGGCCATGCTGGCCGCGCAGGACCCGCAGCTGCGCGCGAAGCTCGACGCTTTCCGCGCGCGGCAGACCGAGGCAGCGCGGGCCATGACCCTGCCGCCAGCCGCATGAGCGAAGCGCGCAAACCGCTGCTGCCCGGCTGCATGTTGGGCGTGCTGGGCGGCGGCCAGCTCGGCCGCATGTTCGTGCACGCGGCGCAGCGGCTGGGCTACGCCACAGCCGTGCTCGATCCGGATGCCGACAGCCCCGCCGGGCGCGTGAGCCACGTGCACATCCGCACCGGCTACCTCGACGGCGAAGGCTTGCGCGAACTCGCGCGGACAGCGGCAGCGGTGACGACCGAATTCGAGAACGTGCCGGCGCAGGCGCTGGCGGAGCTTGCGAAGCACCTGCCCGTTGCCCCGGGCGCCGAGGCGGTTTCCATCGCGCAGGACCGCGCGCGCGAGAAGGCGCACTTCCTGCGCTGCGGCGTGCCGTGCGCGCCGCATGCGGTGATCGAAACCGAGGCCCAGCTGCAGGCCGTGGATGCGCAGCTGCTGCCCGGCATCCTGAAGACCGCGCGCCTGGGCTACGACGGCAAGGGCCAGGCGCGCGTGTCCTCGCGCGACGAACTCGCCGCCGCGTGGGATGCGCAGAAGCGCGTGCCCTGCGTGCTGGAGCAACTGCTGCCGCTGGCGTTCGAATGCTCGGTGGTGGTCGCGCGCGGCGCCGACGGTGCGATGGTCCACCTGCCCGTGCAGCGCAACCTGCATCGCGACGGCATCCTGGCCGTGACCGAAGTCGGCGATGGTGTCCTGCCGCGGGAGACCGCCGCGCAGGTCATCGAAGCCACGCGTGCGATCGCGCAGGGCCTCGGCTACGTCGGCGTGCTCTGCGTCGAGTTCTTCGTGCTGCAGGACGGCCGCCTGATCGTCAACGAGATGGCGCCACGCCCGCACAACAGCGGCCACTGGAGCATCGAGGGCGCCGACGTGTCGCAGTTCGAGCTGCAGGTGCGAACGCTGGCGGCGCTGCCGCTGGTGCAGCCGCGCCAGCATGGCCATGCGGTGATGCTCAACCTGCTGGGCGACCTGTGGTTCACGCCCGCCGGCGAGCGCACCCCGCCCTGGGCCGCGGTGCTGGCCCTGCCCGGCGCCCACCTGCACCTCTATGGCAAGGCCCAGGCGCGGCCGGGCCGCAAGATGGGTCACCTCACGGTCATCGCCGAGGACGCTGGCGCTGCGCGGACGATCGCACTGCGCGCCTGCGAGCTGCTCGGCCTGCCGCCGTTCTCAGCATGATCCGCGACGCGCGCGACCCTGCCGCGCTGGACGAGGCCGTCCGGCGGCTGCAGCGCGGCGAGCTGGTCGCCTTTCCCACCGAGACCGTCTATGGCCTGGGCGCCGACGCAAGCAGCGACGAGGCTGTCGCACGCATCTTCGAGGCCAAGGGCCGGCCCAGCGACCATCCGCTGATCGTGCACGTGCCCGACGCCGCAGCGATCGCGCAGTTCGCCGCCGAGTTACCGCCGTTCGCGCAGCGGCTGGTCGACGCCTTCTGGCCCGGTCCGCTCACGCTGATCCTGCCGCGGCGTGAGGGACGCGCCACGGCCGCTGCGGCCGGCCAGGGGTCGATCGGCGTGCGCTGCCCCGCGCATCCTGCGATGCAGGCGTTGCTGCGCGCGTGCGCGGCGGCCGATCCGGCGATCCATGGCCTGGCCGGTCCCAGCGCCAACAAGTTCGGGCGTGTCAGTCCAACGACCGCGGCTCACGTGCAGTCGGAATTTGGCGACGACCTGCTGGTGCTCGATGGTGGCCCGTGCGAAGTCGGCATCGAGTCCACCATCGTCGATTGCACCCGTGGCCAGCCGGTGCTGCTGCGGCCCGGCATGGTCGACGTGGCGCAGCTCGAGGCGGCCTGCGGCCAGCCGGTGCTGCGCGCGCAGGACCTGCCGCAGCCGGCGCCGCGCGCCTCGGGCACGCTGGAGGCGCACTACGCGCCGCGCGCCCGCGTGCGGCTGATGGATGCGAAGGCCCTGCAGACCGCGCTCGACGTGCTCGGGCCGCAGGCCCGGCAGATCGCGGTGTGGTCGCGGACCCCGCTGGCCACGCCGGCCGCGGGCGTGCTGCGCCGGCGGATGCCGGACGACGCGCGCGAGACTGCACGCCAGCTGTTCGCCGTGCTGCGCGAGTTCGACGCCCAGGGCGTGCAGCTGATCTGGATCGAGACGCCCCCGGCCGACGCCGCCTGGGATGGCGTGCGCGATCGCCTGCAGCGGGCCTCGGCGGCTGGTTGACGCCGGCTGCGCGTTGACGGGCGCTTTGCAGGCGCTCGCTACACTACGCGGGCTTTTCGCGGAGAACTCCCCCATGCGTTTCCAACGGCTGCGCCGCGCGATCCTCGCGGCCACCTGCCTGTCGTCCCTGCTGGTCGCCTGTGGCGGCGGCGAGTCGGTCGTGTCGCAGTTCAACCCGACGCGTGTCGTGGCATTTGGCGATGCCTTCAGCGACGCCGGGCAGCGCGGCGCGCAGTACACGATCAACGATGCGACGCGGGTCAACTGGACGCAGCAGCTGGCGGCGCGCTACGGACTCATCGTCGGCCCCAGCTCGGGTGGCGGCACCAACTACGCGTACGGCAGCGCGCGCGTCACGGCCAAGCCCGACGCCGCCGGCGATGCCAGCACGCCCAGCATCGCCGAGCAAGTCGGCACCTTCCTGACGACGGGCCAGCCGCAGGACAAGGACATCGTGCTGGTGTCCGGCGGCGTCTCGGACATCCTGGCCGAAGTGGCCGCCTTCGATGCCGGCACGCAGGATGCGGCGACGACCACCAGCCACGTCGCCCAGGCCGGGCGGGACCTCGGCGCGCAGGTCAGGCGGCTGGTGGGTGCAGGGGCCACCCACGTGCTCGTGGCGGGTGCCTACAACCTGGGCCGCTCGCCCTGGGCGGTCGCGACCGGCCACTCGCCCTTCGCCGAATCGCTGGTCGGCGCGTTCAACGACGCGCTGCTGGTCTCCATCGTCGACCTCGGATCCAGGACGCTGTTCATCGACACCGCGTTGTTCTACAACCTGGTGACGGCCAATCCGGCCGCCTACTCGCTCGTCGATGTCATCAGCGTGATCTGCACCTCGGTCGATCCGGGGCCCGGCATCGGCATCGGCGCGGGCCAGGTGAATTCGTCCCAGTGCACGGGATCCACGCTGCAGCCCGGGCTCGCGCCCGGCGCCACGCTGTTCGCCGATCCGGTCTACTTCACGCCGGTCGGCCAGGCCCTGTTCGGCAACTACGCGGCGGATCGCCTGCGCGCGCGGTTCTGATCGCCATCGCTCGATGTGAAGAGGGGCCTGCGGGCCCCTCTTGCATTGGGGTCGTCAGTGGCCCGGGCCGCGGGCCGCCTGCGGCGCGCGTCCGAACCGCAGCTTCATCGCGAGGATGCACAGGGCGAGCGACAAGGTCACCCCGTTGGCCAGCACGATGGGCCAGGCGCGCAGCAGCACGCCATAGGCGAGCCAGAGCGCCACGCCGGCGGCAAAGGCGCTGTACATGCCCAGCGAGATGCCGCCCACGTCGCGGGTGCGGAAGGTGTGCCACACCTGCGGCACGAAGCTGCAGGTGGTGAGGAAGGCGGCCAGGTAGCCCACCAAGTCGGTCCGGATCATGGCTGCCGGCCCATCCACGCCAGCAGCGCTTCGACGACGCCCCGCATGCCGATCGTGCGCTGCCCGCGCGGCAGCGGTTGCGGCGACGCATTCGGGTGGTTGGCGACGGCGACCAGCACGTAGCGCCGTCCGTTCGCCCCGTCGACATAGCCGGCCACGCCCCAGACGTCACGCAGCGAGCCGGACTTCAGGTGGGCGCTCGTGCCCGCGCGGGTCGTGCGCAAGGTGCCGTCCGCACCGGCGACGGGCAGCGAGGCCATGAGTTCGGGCATCACCGGCGACGACCAGCCGTACTGCAGCAGGCGCACCAGTTGCTGCCCGGTGATGCGCGTGTCACGCGAGAGGCCCGAGCCGTTGTCGAACCACGGCACGTCGGTCGAGATGCGTTCGCGCCACCAGGTGCTGACGACGTCGCGCCCCGCCTCGCGCGTGCCGGCGCCACGCAGGCGCAGCCCGAGCGTGAGGAACAGCTGCTGCGCCATCACGTTGTTGCTGAACTTGTTGACGTCGCGCACGACCTCGGCGAGCGAGGGCGAGACGGTCTCGGCAACCGGCGTCGCGGTGGCCGGCGTGGTGCCGTCGCGGACGACGCCCGAGGTGTGGCCGCCCACCTCGTGCCACATGCCGGCCACGGCGCGGGGCGCATAGCTGCCCGGGTCGGCAAAGGCGACAGGCCAGCTGCGTTCGCCGCAGGCCGCCGGATAGGCCCCGAGGAAGCGCGGAAACAGCGGGTCGCTGAAGTCGGCCCGCAACGCGCCGCGCCAGTCGCCGCAGCCGCCCGGAGCCACCGGCACCAGCGCGGGCCAGACCACGCCGGCCAGTGGCGGATCGGCGATCACGCGCGCGATGCCGTCCGCCTGCGGCATGAAGCCCAGGGTCACGGACTTGAAGTTGAGCAGCAGGGCGTCGGGGGCGGCGTTGTAGGGGCGCAGGGGCTCGCCATCGAACGCGGACGGATCGGTCGGCGGCACCTCGAACGCGGTGTGATCCAGCACGATGTCGCCGGCGACCTGCTCGATGCCCTGGGCGCGCACCCGCCGCAGGAGCATCCACAGCCGCTCGAGCACCAGCTTGGGATCGCCCTGGCCCTTGATGTACAGGTTGCCCTGAAGGGTGCCCGCGACGATCGGCCCGTCGACCAGCACCTGCGTGGTCCACGTGTAGGCGGGACCCAGGAGGTCCAGCGCCGCGAGCGTGGTGCCCAGCTTGGCGATCGAGGCCGGGCTGATCGGCGCGTCGGCGCGGTGCACCAGGCGCGGCGGCTGGGCGGGATCGACGTCGGTGATGACCAGCGTCACGGCATCCTGTGGCAGGTGCGCGGCGGCGAGCGCGGCGTCGATCTCGGGCGGCAGGGATTCCGCCGCCGACACGCTGGCGGCCAGCAAGGCGACGACGAGCAGCAGCAGGCGCATGGCCGCGATTATCGGGGCCGATAATGCGCGTCCGCCCCGGCCGACGACACACCGTGAACCTGCTCGCATTCGACACCAGCACCGAGGCGCTCAGCGTCGCGGTTGCGGGCAAGGGCGTGACCTTCGCGCAGGCCGGCGAAGGCGGCGCCAAGGCGTCGGCCACGCTGATTCCCACCGTGCTCGCGCTGCTGCAGCAGGCCGGCCTCGCGCTGCCCGCGCTCGATGCCATCGTGTTCGGCAGTGGGCCCGGGTCGTTCACCGGGCTGCGCACGGCCTGCTCGGTGGCGCAGGGACTGGCGCTGGGAGCCGCCGTGCCGGTGCTGCCCGTGGAGACCCTGATGGCCGTGGCCGAGGAAGCGCGCGAGCGCGCCGGTGCCCACGACGTGCTGGCCCTGCTCGATGCGCGCATGGACGAGGTCTACGCGGCGCGTTACACGCACGACGGCCGCCGCTGGCATCGCGAGGGCCCGGTGCGGCTCGCTGCGCCCGAGGCGGTGGGCGCGCCGGAAGGGATCGTGCTCGCCGGCAACGTGTTCCGTGCCTATGGCGATCGCCTGGCGGGCGGCGCCGCGCGGATCGAGGCGTTGCCCACCGCGGCGGCGCTGCTGCGGTTGGCGCCAGCGCTGCTGGCCGACGGCGAGGGGCGGCCCGCCGAGGAGGCGCTGCCCCTCTATGTGCGCGACAAGGTCGCCCAGACGACGGCCGAGCGCGCCGCCGCCCGGCAGGACAGAATGGCCCCATGAGACGCCGGGCCGTTCCCAAGTCGAATACCGCAGCGCGTCGCGCGGAGGTTGCCTGATGAGTGCAGTCCTCCACGCCGACGAAGCCGCGTTCGAGCCGATGACCGAAGACCGGCTCGACGAGGTGCTGCGCATCGAGCGCGGCGCGTATGACCATCCGTGGACGCACGGCAACTTCGTCGATTCGCTGCGCTCGGGCTACCAGGCGCAGCTGCTCTGCGCGCCGGACCGCGTGCTCGGCTACTTCGTCGCCATGAAGGGCGTCGACGAAGTCCACCTGCTGAACATCACGGTGGCGCACGCCGACCGCGGCCAGGGCTGGGGCCGGCTCATGCTGGAGGCGCTGGCGCTGTGGTCGCGCCAGCAGGGCGCGCAGTGGCTGTGGCTCGAGGTGCGCGTGAGCAACCTGCGTGCGCTGTCGATCTACGAGCGCCACGATTTCCGTCGCGTCGGCGAGCGCAAGAACTACTACCCCGCGGCCGGGGGACGGCGCGAGGACGCCATCGTCATGAGCCTGAAACTGTGACCCTGCAACTCGATGCGCGCCGCGTGGCGATGCTGCGTGAGATGGGCCTGCACCTGTTGCCGCCGGTGCAGGCGCCCGAGGCGCAGCCCCGCGAAGAGGCGACACGCGCGCTGCCCGCGGCGCCGCCGCCCACCGTCGCACGAGTGCAGTCCCCGCCTACACCCGCGCCTGCTCCAAGCGAGGTGGCGGCGCGGCCCATCTCGGAGGATCACGACGCCGGCCTCGGCGCCCTCGACTGGGACGCCCTGGAGGCCGCAATGCACGAAGTCGCGGCAGGTCGGCCCGCAGTGCTCGGCACGGGCCCACGTCGCGCGGACTGGATGGTGGTGGGCGACGCCCCGGGCGATGCGGACGGTGCAGCCACGGAGCCGTTCACTGGCCAGGCCGCCACCTTGCTGGAGAACATGCTGCGTGCCATCGGCCTGGAACGCCAGCGCCATGTGCACGTCACGACATTGCTGAAATGCCGCCCGCCCGGCGGTCGCAATCCCGAGCCCCAGGAGCTCGCGCAGTGGGAGCCGTTCCTGCGCCGGCAACTGGCCCTGGTGCAGCCGCGCGTGATCCTGCTGATGGGACGCTTCGCGGCGCAGGGCTTGTTGCGCACGCCGGAGCCGATCGGCCGCCTGCGCGGCACCGTGCACGGGTACGAAGGCGTGCAGGTGGTCGTGACGTATCCGCCCACCTACCTGCTGCGCAACCTGCACGACAAGGCCAAGGCTTGGGCCGACCTGTGCCTGGCGCGGGACGTGATGGCCGGCGCTCAGGCCGGCGGCAGCGGCCGGTAAGCCTGCGGGCCGAGCGTGCGCGCGGCGTAGTCGATGCCGCTCAGGGCCGCGTACTCGGCCATGGTGCGCACGGTGCCCAGGCCGTAGACGCCCAGCGGATCGCCGCGCAGCACCGCGGCCAGCCGCGCCCGCGAGCGCTGTTCCAGCGTCCACCAGCTCAGGCTGCGCTTGGCCTCGTGCGCCTGGTCCCAGTGCAGCGGACGCGGCGGAGCGCCGGAAGCGCCGTCGTTGTACAGGTGGTAGATCGGCAACGCCGGCATGTGCACGATGTCCCAGCCATGCGTGAACAGCCGCGCGGCCAGCGCCTGTTCCTCGCCGTGGAAATACAGCGCCGGGTCGTAGGGGAACGCCAGCGCGAAGCGGCCCGGCGCAAAGAGGCAGCCAGCGCCCAGGTGGAATCCGCGCAGCGGCCGCTCGCTGTCGACCGGGTGCGCCTCGAAGGCCAGCACCGGATGCTGCGGATCGAACTGCGTCCCTGGCTTGAGCACGTGCGCAAGCACGCCCTGCGTGACCGAACGGCGCACCGGCAATCCGTGCTCGAACGCAAAGGCGTTCGGGTACGAGGAGATCACCACGCCCGGGCGCCCGGCCTGCAGCGCCTCGGCCTGCGCGACCAGGCGCTCGTCCCAGCCGTCGTCGAAGTCCATGTGCGAGTCCAGCTGCAGGAACCAGTCCTCGCCGTCGTAGAGGGCCATCGTCGCCGCGCGGTCCAGCAGGGACCCCGTGCATAGACCGGGTCGATGCGCTGGTAGCTGACGCGCGAAGGCGCCAGCGCTGCGAGGAGCGACGGCGGCAGCGGGTCGGGGCTCTGGTCGAAGATGCCGAAGTGCAGGTCCTCGGGCCGACGTGCCGTGGCCTGCGCCTGGGCCAGCGTGAACGCGAGCACGGGATCGCAGTAGGCGGCGATGCTGATGAACAGCGACATGGGTGGGGCGGGAGGACGGTTCGCCGCATGCTAACCGGGCTCAGCCGTTTCGGGAGCACGGGCGATCGCGCCCGGTCCGGTTTCAGAACCGCGGCAGCTCCGGATGCGCGAGGCGGCCGCCGCGCACCAGCTCCTTGCCGTACTCGGCGCAGCGCTGCAGCGTGGGGATCACCTTGCCGGGATTGAGCATCCCTTCGGCATCGAAGGCGCGCTTGACCCCCAGCATCTGCTCGCGCTCCTCGGGGCTGAACTGCACGCACATCGAGTTCAGCTTCTCGACGCCCACGCCGTGCTCGCCCGTCACGGTGCCGCCCATGGCGACGCTGGTCTCCAGGATGTCGGCGCCGAACTGCTCGCAGCGGTGCAGCTGGTCGGCGTCGTTGGCATCGAACAGGATCAGCGGGTGCAGGTTGCCGTCGCCGGCGTGGAACACGTTGGCGCAGCGCAGGGCGTACTTCTTCTCCATCTGCTGGATCGCCAGCAGGATGTCGGCCAGCCGCTTGCGAGGGATCGTCGAGTCCATGCACATGTAGTCGGGGCTGATGCGGCCCGAGGCCGGAAAAGCGTTCTTGCGACCGCTCCAGAACCGCAGGCGCTCGGCCTCGTCGCGGCTGACCGCGATGGCAGTCGCGCCGGAAGCGCGCAGCACCTCGCTCATGCGGCCGATCTCCTCCTCGACCTCCTCCGGCGTGCCGTCGCTCTCGCACAGCAGGATGGCCTCGGCGGCCAAGTCGTAGCCGGCGTGCACGAAATCCTCGACGGCCGCCGTCATCGGCTTGTCCATCATCTCCAGGCCGGCCGGGATGATGCCGGCCGCGATGACCGCCGCCACGGCATCGCCGGCTTTGCGCAGGTCGTCGAAGCTGGCCATGATGCAGCGCGCCAGCTGCGGCTTGGGCACCAGCTTCACCGTGACCTCGGTGGTGACGGCCAGCATGCCTTCGCTGCCGACCAGGATGCTGAGCAGGTCGTAGCCCGGCACGTCGAGCGCCTCGCTGCCGAATTCCACCGGCTCGCCTTCGGCCGTGAACCCGCGCACCTTCAGCACGTTGTGGATGGTCAGCCCGTACTTCAGGCAGTGCACGCCGCCCGAGTTCTCCGCCACGTTGCCGCCGATCGTGCAGGCAATCTGGCTGGAGGGATCCGGCGCGTAGTACAGCCCGTAGGGCGCCGCCGCCTCGCTGATCGCGAGATTGCGCACGCCGCATTGCACGCGCGCCGTGCGGCTTACCGGATCGACCGCGAGGATGCGATTGAACTTGGCCAGGGACAGCGTCACGCCCAGGCGGTTCGGCATCGCGCCGCCGGACAGGCCGGTGCCCGCGCCGCGTGCGACCACCGGCACGCGCAGCGCGTGGCAGGCGCGCAGCACGCCCTGCACCTGCGCTTCGGTCTCCGGCAGCGCGACGGCCAGCGGCCGCTGGCGGTAGGCGGTGAGTCCGTCGCATTCATAGGGGCGGGTCTCCTCGGCGTGCCACAGCAGCGCATGCTGCGGCAGCACGGCGCGCAAGGCAGGCAGCAGCCGGTCGAGCAGCCTGGCCTGCTCGGCGATCTCGGGGGCGAGCGGTGCGTTCATGGGTGGACGGTAAGCCAGATCAGGCGGATGCGGGCTGAAGTTTATTCACGGCGGCACGCCGCGGCGCTCAACGCGCAGGTCGTTACGCCAGGCTGGACCTGAGCCAGTCGGCGAACGCGGCGCACTCCCAGCGGTCCATGGCGCCGGTGCGCCAGCACAGGTAGTGGGCATGCGGGCTCGGCACGTTGCGCGATGCGATGCGCACCAGCGTGCCGTGTTCCAGCCACGGCTGGCCGAGCTTCAGGCGCACCAGCGCGATGCCAAGGCCTTGAGCTGCGGCGTCGCACATCAGGCCGATGTCGTTGAAGGAGGAGCCGTCGGCCGGTTCGGGGACGTCCACGCCGTGCGCCAGGAACCAGGTGCGCCAGGGCTCGAGCGGGCTGCGGATCAACTTGGCCTGCAGCAGGTCGTCGATGGTGTCGAACGGGCCATGCTCGCGCAGGAAGGTCGGCGAGCACAGCGGCGTGACGTCGTCGGTGACCAGGCACCGGTGCTCGACATCGGCATAGCGGCCGGTGCCGAAACGCACCATCAGGTCTGCGTCTTCGGCGACCACGTCCAGCAGCGGGATCGACACCTGCAGCGTGAGGTCGATCTCGGGGTACGCATCGATGAAGCCGCGCAGCCGCGGCATCAGCAGCGAGCGCGCGAACGTCGGCGTGACCGCGACGCGCAGCTTGCGCTTGCCCTGGCTGCTGCCCTGGCCCGGGAACCGCTCCAGACTGGCGAGCCCTTCACGCACGTGGGCCAGGTACTCGCTGCCTTCGGTCGTGAGCGAGAAGTCGGCGCGGCCGAACAGCTTGGTGCCGATGATCTGTTCGAGCTGGCGCACGCGGTGGCTGACCGCGCTGGGCGTGACGCACAGCTCGTCGGCGGCCAGCGTCACCGAGCGCAACCGCGCCAGCGCCTCGAAGGTGAGGAGGCACTGGATCGGCGGGATGCGCGCACTCATGGAGCGCGTTGCGCTGGGTCCCCGCCTGCGCGGGGACGGTCCTCTTGCGTGCCGCTGCGCGTCACTTGAAGACGACCGTCTTGTGCCCGTTCAGCAGCACGCGGTGTTCGCTGTGCCACTTGACGGCACGGGCCAGCACCTGGCTCTCGGTGTCGCGACCGACCGCCGTGAGGTCTTCCACGGTGTGGGAGTGGTCCACCCGTGCGACGTCCTGCTCGATGATGGGACCCTCATCCAGGTCGGCGGTCACGTAGTGGGCCGTCGCGCCGATCAGCTTCACGCCGCGGTCGTGTGCCTGGTAGTACGGCTTGGCGCCCTTGAAGCTCGGCAGGAAGCTGTGGTGGATGTTGATCGCGCGGCCCGACAGCTGCCGGCACAGGTTGTCCGAGAGGATCTGCATGTAGCGCGCCAGCACCACGAGCTCGGCCTTCTCCGCCGCGATGATCTCCAGCTGCCGCTCTTCGGCATGGGCCTTGGTCGCCGCGGTCACCGGGATGTGGTGGAACGGCACGTTGTAGCTGGCGGCCAGCTGGTAGAAGTCGCGGTGGTTGGAGATGATCGCCGCCACCTCCACCGGCAGCAGGCCACTCTTGCAGCGGAACAACAGGTCATTGAGGCAGTGACCTTCGCGGCTGACCAGGATCACCGTGCGCATGGGCTGGCGCGTGGCGTGCAGCTTCCACGTCATGCCGAACGGCGCGGCGAACTGCTCCAGCTCGGCGCGCAGCTGCTCGGCTGCGAGCCGGTCGCAAGCGAACTGCACGCGCATGAAGAACAGCCCGGTGTCCGGATCGTTGTACTGGGCCGCCTCCTCGATGTTGCCGCCGCGTTCGAGCAGGAAACCGGAGACCGCATGGACGATGCCGGTGCGGTCGGGGCAGGACAGGGTGAGGATGTAGGCGTTCGTCATGGCTGGGCCGATTGTCGCAGCGGGTCGGTCCCGTTGCCGGTCGGGGCGGACAGGCATCATCGATGCCCCATCTCTTCCGGATCCCGCATGCATCGCCGCCAGTTGTCCCGTGCCCTCGTCCTCGCACCCGCCGCGCTGTGGCTGCCGCCCCTCGCGCGTGCCCAGACGCTGGCGTCGCTGAGCAATGCGGACGCGACCAAGGGCCTGAAGACCGCCCTGGAAACGGGCGCGCTCACGGCCGTGCAGGTGCTGGGCGTGCAGGACGGCTTCCTCGCCAATCCGCGCGTGCACATCCCGCTGCCCGGCGCGCTGCAGGACGCCTCGAAATTCCTCAGGGCAATCGGCCAGGGCCAGCAGATCGAGGAACTGGAAGTCGCCCTCAACCGGGCCGCGGAGAACGCGGTGCCGATGGCGAAGACCCTGCTCGTGAACGCCGCGCGGTCGATGACCGTCGCCGATGCCAAGAACATCCTCACCGGCGGCGAGACCTCGGTCACCGACTTCTTTGCCGAACGCACGCGCACGCCGCTGGCGGCGCAGTTCCTGCCCGCCGTCAGGCAGGCCACCTCCAGGGTCGGGCTCGCGGCCAAGTACGACCGCATCGCGGGCAAGGCCGCCGGCGTGGGGCTGCTCAGGCAGGAGGACGCCAACATCGACCAGTACGTCACGCGCAAGGCGCTGGACGGGCTGTACCTCGTGATCGGCGACGAGGAGAAGAAGATCCGCCAGGACCCCATCGGCACCGGAAGCGCCATCCTGCAGAAGGTGTTCGGCGCGATCCGTCGCTAGCGATCGCCGCTAATCCCTACGCCACCCGCGCGCCGTCGCCGGCAGCACAATCATCGTCCGCATCAAGGAGCTGAGCATGGCCTACAACGACTTCAACATGGACAACCAGTGGTTGCCGTTCACGCCCAACCGGCATTTCCGCAAGGACCCGCGGGTGTTCGTGAAGGCCGACGGCATGGAGTTCACCACGCACGATGGCCGCAAGGTGCTCGACGGCGTGTCCAGCCTGTGGTGCGTGGGCGCGGGCCACAACCGCAAGCCGATCAACGAGGCGATCAAGCAGCAGCTGGACACGCTGGACTACGCCACCGCCTTCCAGATCTCGAACGACAAGGCGTTCAAGGCCGCCGAGATGATCGCGGCGATGGCGCCCGGCGACCTGAACAAGGTGCTGTTCTGCAACTCCGGTTCCGAAGCGGCCGATACCTCCATGAAGGTCGCGCTGGCCTACCACCGCGCCCGCGGCGAGGGCCACCGCAACGTGTTCATCGGCCGCGAGCGCGGCTACCACGGCGTCGGCTTCGGCGGCATGTCCGTCGGTGGCATCCCGGCCAATCGCAAGGTGTTCGGCTCCTCGCTGCTGCCGCGCGTGGACCACATGCGGTTCATCCACGACCCGGTCAACCACGCCTACATCCACAACCAGCTGCCCGAGTGGAAGGAGGACCCGCTGCTGGAACTCGAGCAGCGCATCCTGCCGCTGCACGACCCCAGCAACGTGGCCGCGATCATCGTCGAGCCGGTGGCCGGGTCGGCGGGCTGGTACCTGCCGCCCAAGGGCTACCTGCAGCGCCTGCGCCAGATCTGCGACAAGCACGGCATCCTGCTGATCTTCGACGAGGTCATCACCGGCTTCGGCCGCATGGGCACCAACTTCGCGGCCGACTTCTTCGGCGTCGTGCCCGACATGCTGAACTTCGCCAAGTGCGTCACCAACGGCGTGGTGCCGCTCGGTGGCGTGGTCTGCAGCGACCGCCTGTACGACGCGATGATGAAGACCGACGCGCCGGAGCACGTCGTCGAGTTCTTCCACGGCTACACCTACTCGGGGCATCCGGTCGCCTGCGCGGCGGCGATTGCGACACTGGACCTGTTCAAGCAGGAGAACCTGTTCCAGCGCGCGGGCGAGATGGGCAAGGTGCTGGGCGACGCGTTCCACGCGACCTTCAAGGGCCTGCCCAACGTCATCGGCATCCGCAGCCTGGGTCTGGCCGCTGCCGTGGAACTGGCGCCGATCTCGGGTGCGCCGGGCAAGCGCGCCTTCAACATCTTCCTGGACTGCTACCGCAAGGGCACGCTGGTGCGCTCGGCCGGCGACGTGCTGGTGATCGCGCCGCCCTACATCGTCGAGAAGACGCACATCGACCAGCTGGTGAACACGCTGGCCGATTCCATCAAGGCCAACGCGGCCTAGACGAGCCGGCCTACGAGGCCGGCGGCCGGCGTTGCCACTGCTGCCGCAGCTCGGCGCAGTGGTCCCTGGCGGGCGCAGCGCCTGTCGGCCCCAGCACCAGCGATCGCACGGTGAGCGAAGGCGGCAGGTGGCGCGGCACGCCCAGGGCCGGATCGACGTGCCCGGCGCCGGCCAGCAGCAGCACGGTCTGGCCGGGCACGGCCGCGGCCACGAGGGTGCGGGCCATCATCCGGTCCCGCGCGATCTGCACCCTGGCCATCGGCGCCAGCTGGGCCTCCGGCAACAGGTCGCAATGGCCGGTGCGCACGGCGTCCCGTTGCGCCTCCAGCGAGGCCGGATCCAGGGTGCTGTCCAGCGATTCGTCCTGCATCGCCGCGCGCACGCGGTCACGCGGCAGGTTGGCGCCCAGCACCGGGACGCCGGCCCGCACGGCGGCCATGATGGCGGGCGCATAGGGCTGCCACGGCCATGCCGCCTCGTCCCAGCGCAGCGAGGCACGCACGGTGGAGTCGTCGGCCTCGCGCGGCAGTCCGGCGGTGCTGCTGCCCTGTTCGGCCATCTCGATCGCAACCGCGGCCAGCTTGTCGCGCACGGCGAGTGCCTGCACCAGGTCGCGGTGACGCACCTGGTGGCCGGCGTCGTCGTGCTGCTCGCCGACCAGCAGCAGGTCCGCGGGAAGCAGCTTGTCGACGGAAGGTCCCGTCGCGGCGCAGCCCGCCGCGATCGCCAGCAGCGAGGCGCCGACGAGGCAGCGAAGGCGATGCCATGACATGGCGGAATCGTACGGGCTGCTGCCCGACGGGGGAGCCGGCCGCGCGCCATGCTCGGCGCGGCGGACTGATCGGATGACGGACGGGTTGCGGTGCTGAGCGGGTCAGCTGTGCTGTCGTGGAGCGCGGAGGGCTTCTCGCGCTCAGTGCATCACGAGCGGGTTCTGCGCCAGTTCGGCGTAGCCGTCGAGCGTTTCCTCGACCTCTTCCTGGGTGGGCGTGTTCAGCTGCCAGGCGTTGATCTGGCGCTGGAACGCATCCGCCCAGGTACCGTCGAGATAAACCTCCTTGTTGGAGCGCTTGTCGACGATCTCGAAGCCGTGCCGCACGATGGCCGGTGGCGTGTCACCCTCGGCCGCTTCGTTCGCCTGCATGTGCACGACGACGAAGGAGTCCGAGTCATAGAGCATTTGCATGGTGGTTCCTTTAGCCGATAGATGCCAACGCCTGGGGCTGTTTCAAGAGCCGCAATGGCGGCTTCTCCTTGGCATCCAGAGTAGGGGCCGCCAGGCTCAGCGTTTGTCGGTGCCTGACCACTGCAGGTCGAGCCAATCGCCACCGGGGGGCGTCAGACGCAGGCGCACAAGGGCGTAGTCATGGCCGGGGGCCAGCCAGAGCTCCAGGCGAGGGTCGTACAGGCCGCGTGCGACGCGAGTGAGCCGCAGCGCATGCACGGTGCCTGCGGGCAGCGCCAGGTCCTCCGCGCCCTCGACCGTGAAGCGCCACTCGTCCGCTTCGCGGGTGCCCGCGACCTGCAGGGACACCGCCATGCCGGGTGCGAAGCGCTCGGGGTGGGCCCCGGCCAGCGCGGGCAACTGCACGAGCAACGAAAGCCGGTCCTGGCCGCCCGGTTGCAGCGACGCCTGCGGCCGGTTGCTGCTGAAGGCGATGCGGCCCGCGTCGCGGTCGAAGTGCGCCGCCTGCTCGCTGCGCTGCCGCTCGGCGAAGCGGCGTGGCCGCAGGCCGTCCGCGGCCACGTCGCCGGCACTGTGCTGCTCGCGCGCGGGCAGGGGTGGCGCCGCGAGCGTGAATGCGGCCTCGTAGCGGCTGCCTTCGTGCAACCACGCGAGCGTTGCGTCGCCTGCCACGGGCGAGCCGCGCCACTGCCCGCTGGCGGCATAGCGCCAGGTGATGCTCGCGGGGATGGTGACCGACGACGAGGAGCGATGGGCACTCGGTGTGCTCGTCCCGCGCGGTGCACTGCGCAAGGGCCTTGCCGAAGGCGTGGCGACGGACGCGGGCGTCGGCGTTGCGTCGTCGGCCCTCGCCGGGACGGGAGCAGGCGCCTGCACGGCGGCGCTCGCCTGCGGTGCGCGCAGCTCGAACACCAGATGCGGCGGCGCGGGACGCCACGTGAGTCGACGCGGAAGGCCGTGCAGCGCGAGCATGTGCACGCAGAGCACCGCCGTCGTGACCGCCACCAGCGGCCGCCAGGGCACGCCGGCTGCGGGGGTCATCCCCGCCAGCCCAGGTCGCGGGACAGTTGTTGCGCGGCCTGCCGCAGCGGCGTGTGGACTGCGCCGTCCCATTCGGGATCGAAGGTGCCCGTCGGCCCGAGCGCGACGATGCCCAGCGCGATGTGCCCGTCGGCGTCGAACACCGGCGCGCAGAAGCCGACGATGCCGGGCAGCAGCACGTCGACGACGCGGGATGCGCCGCGCGCACGCACCTCGTCGAGCATGGTGCGCACGCCCGCCATGGTGGCGGGCACGTCGGCGCGGCCCTGCTTCTGCGCCCGCGTGAGTTCCTCGCGCAGCATCGGCGCGATCGCGTCCTTGGACACATAGGCGGCGAAGCAGCGCCCGGTGGCCGACGACAGCAGCGGCATCACGTCGCCCAGGCGCAGGTTCACCGTCACGGCCTGCGGCGACTCTTCCCAGTGCACGATGGTCGGCCCGTGGTTGCCCCACACGGCCAGCGCCACCGTGTGGCCGATCTGCTCCATCAGCACGTTGGCGCGCACGCGACCGAGCTTGACCGCGTCGAGGCGCGAGAGCGACGCGAGCCCGAGCTTCAGCGCGGCGGGCCCGAGGTCGTAGCGCGTGCTGGTGGGGTCCTGCACGACCAGCTGCAGGCGCTGGAAGCTCACGAGGTAGCGATGCGCCTTGGCGGCGCTCATGCCGGCGGCGGCCGCCAGGTCACGCAGCATCTGCGGCCCGGCAGCGCGGCCCAGCGCCTCGAGCAGCGCGAAGCCCACCTCCACGGACTGGATCCCGGCGCGTTCCTTCATGCCGGGACGGGTCTTGTAGAATTTCGATTAGGTAAATTCATTTCACGATGCGTAATGCGCGAGTCGGCGGCGACTCTAGCGCGGAGCGCATAGCGAAGGCAAATCCGGATGAAGCTTGCGACGTACAAGGACGGCTCTCGCGACGGGCAGCTGGTGGTGGTCTCGCGCGACCTGAGCTCAGCCCATTATGCGACCGGCATCGCCGGCAAACTGCAGCAGGCGCTGGACGACTGGGGCTTCATCGCCCCCCAGTTGCAGGACCTGTACGAGGCCCTGAACCAGGGCAAGTCGCGCCATGCATTTCCGTTCGATCCGCAGCGCTGCATGGCGCCGCTGCCGCGCGCGTACCAGTGGGCCGACGGCTCGGCGTACATCAATCATGTGGAACTGGTGCGCGCGGCGCGCAAGGCCGAAGTGCCGGAGACCTTCTACAGCGACCCGTTGATGTACCAGGGCGGCAGCGACGACTTCCTCGGTCCCTGCGACGACGTCGTGGTGCCGAACGAAGCCTTCGGCATCGACTTCGAGGCCGAGGTCGCGGTGATCACCGGCGACGTGAAGATGGGATCGACGCCGGAGCAGGCGCTCGAGGGCGTGCGCCTCCTGATGCTGGCCAACGACGTCAGCCTGCGCAACCTGATCCCGTCCGAGCTGGCCAAGGGCTTCGGGTTCTTCCAGAGCAAGCCGGCGACCGCGTTCAGCCCGGTGGCGGTCACGCCCGACGAAGTCGGCGATGCGTGGCAGGGCGGGCGCCTGCACATGACCGTGCAATCCACCTGGAACGGCCGTCGCGTGGGCATGTGCGAGGCCGGCCCGGAGATGACGTTCTCCTTCGGCCAGCTGATCGCGCACATCTGCAAGACGCGCAACGTGCGCGCCGGCAGCATCGTCGGCTCCGGCACGGTGAGCAACAAGGGTGTCGAGAAGGACGGCCGGATGGACTGGCCCAAGGGCTACAGCTGCATCGCCGAGAAGCGCGCGATCGAGACCATCCAGGACGGCAAGCCGTCGACCGAGTTCATGAAGTTCGGCGACACCATCCGCATCGAGGTCAAGGGCCGCGACGGCCAGACCGTCTTCGGCGCCATCGAGCAGACCATCGCGGCGCCCGTCTGATCGCGCAACCACCTCCCAGACCACCATGCAACGCAGACACTTCCTCGCCGCAGCCGCCCTGGCCGCGGCTTCGCAGGCGCGTGCCCAGGCCGCGTATCCGAACCAGCCGATCCGCTGGATCGTGCCGTACCCGGCTGGCGGCGGCACCGACGCCCTCGCGCGCACGATCGCCGAGACGATGCGCGCCGGGCTCGGCCAGCAAATCCTGGTGGACAACCGGCCCGGTGCGTCGACCAACATCGGCGGCGACCTGGTCGCGCATGCGAAGCCGGACGGCTACACGGTCATGTCGGCCGACAACGCGATCCTGGCCTTCAACGAGCACCTGTTCACCAAGCTGCCGTTCAACCCCGACCGCGACTTCACCTACATCGGCGCCATCGCCCGCTTCCCGCTCGCGCTGGTGGTGAATCCCGGTTTCGAGGCCCGCACGCTGGCCGACTTCATCGCCTATGCCAAGGCCAATCCCGGCAAGTTGAATTACGCCTCGCCCGGCAACGGCTCGCCGCACCACCTGGCGATGGAGCTGTTCAAGAACCGCACCGGCACCTTCATCACGCACATCCCGTACCGCGGCGCCGCGCCGGCGATGCAGGACGTGATGGGAGGCCAGGTGCCCTGCATGTTCCTGGACTTGGCGGCCGGCCTGCCGGTGATCCAGTCGGGCAAGGTGCGCGCGCTGGCGATCGGCTCCGCGCGCCGTGCGCCCAGCCTGCCGAACGTGCCGACACTGGCGGAATCCGGCGTGCGCGATGCGGAGGTCTATGCCTTCCAGGGGCTGCTCGGCCCGGCGGGACTCCCGGACCCCATCCTCACGCGCCTCAATGGCGAGTTGAACAAGGCGCTGGCCGCGCCCGCGGTGCAGAAGCGCCTGACCGACTTCGGCATGGAGCCACTGCCCGGCACGCCCGCGCAGTTCCACGCCATGGCGCGCGAAGAGGCCAGGCGCTGGGGGCCGGTGATCAAGCAGGCGGGCGTGAAGCTGGACTGACCGCTACAGGCGCAGCCAGGGCGTCCCCGTCTCTTGCGCCTCGGTCTGCGCCAGCTGGTGCAGGAACGAGTCGCACCACCAGTGCACGTCGCTCTTCTTGATCGTCGTCAGCAGGGCCTGGTGCCGCTGCTGGCGCTCCTCCAGCGGCATCTGCAGCGCCAGGTGGATGGCCGCCGCCGTGCTCTCCGCGTCGTAGGGATTGACCAGCAGCGCTTCCTTCAGCTGCTCGGCCGCGCCGGCGAAGCGTGACAGCACCAGCACGCCCGGGTCGGCCGGGTCCTGTGCGGCGATGAACTCCTTGGCCACCAGGTTCATGCCGTCGCGCAACGGCGTGACCAACGCCACGCGGCTGGCGCGGTACAGCCCCGGCAGGCGCGAGCGGGCCACCGTGCGGTGCATGTAGCGCACGGGCATCCAGTCCAGCTCGCCGTAGTTGCCGTTGATGGAGCCGCACAGGCTCTCCAGCTCGTGCAGGATGTCCGTGTAGGCGCTGACGTCCTCGCGGCTGGGGGACGCGATCTGGATCAGCGTCGCGCTGTTGCGCGTCTCCGGATACCTGGCAAGCAGCTCGCGGAAGGCGCGCATGCGTTGCGGTAATCCCTTCGAGTAGTCGAGCCGGTCCACGCCCACCAGCAGCTTGCGGCGCGAGTATTCGCGCCGCATGCGCTCGTACATCTCGCGGCCTTCCGGCGCTTCGGCCAGTGCCTGGAACTCCTGCACGTCGATGCCGATCGGGAACGCGCCGGCATGCAGCGTGCGGTTGAACACGCGCCAGCGGTCGTCGCCCAGGTGCTGCGCATGGGCTTCCGACTCGATGTAGTGGCAGAAGTGCTCGTGGTCGGCATGGCTCTGGAAGCCCACCAGGTCGTACGAACACAGGCCCTTCATCAGCCAGTCGTGACCGGGAATCGCGGCCAGGATCAGCGGCGGCGGCAGCGGGATGTGCAGGAAGAAGCCGATGCGCTGCTGGCAGCCCAGCGCGCGCAGCTCCGCCGCCAGCGGGATCAGGTGGTAGTCGTGCACCCAGATCACGTCGTCGGGCTGCAGCATGGGCAGCAACGTGCGCGCGAACAGCTGGTTCACGCGCCGGTAGCCTTCGATGTAGCCGGCGTCGAAGTCGGCCAGGTCCAGCCGGTAGTGCAGCACCGGCCACAGGACGCCGTTGGCATAGCCGACGTAGTAGGCCTGGTAGTCCTCCTTGGTGAGGTCGATGGTGGCCAGCTTCACGGGCCCGGCCTGCTGCACGTGCACCGGCATCTCGCCGCCCGGCGGCGCCTCGTCCACCAGCTTGCCGCTCCAGCCGAACCAGAGGCCGCCGCTGTTGTTCAGGACCTCGCCCAGGGCGACGGCCAGGCCGCCCGCCGCGGTCTTGCGCGGGTCGGCGATCCGGTTCGAGACGACGACGAGCCGACCCATCGCCGCACTAGATGACCGTGTCCCACGGCGCCGATAGCCGGACCGCCGCGTTGATCAGGCCGACCATGGAATAGGTCTGCGGGAAGTTGCCCCACATCTCGCCCGTGGTCTCGTGCGTGTCCTCCGACAGCAGGCCCAGCGGATTGCGGCACTTGAGCATCACCTCGAAGATCTCGCGCGCCTGCTCCTTGCGCCCGATGCGCGCCAGGGCGTCGATGCGCCAGAAGGTGCAGATGTTGAAGGCCACCTCGGGCTTGCCGAAGTCGTCGGCGGCTTCGTAGCGCCGCATGTACGGGCCGTTGCACAGCGACTTCTCAAGCGCGTCGACGGTCTTGACGAAGCGCGGGTCCTTCGGATCGATGAAGTTCACCTCCGCCATCAGCAGCGCGCTGGCGTCGAGGTCGCGGCCGCCGAAGCTCTCGGCGAACGCCTGGCGCTGCTCGCTCCACGATTCCTTCAGGATGCGCTCGCGGATTTCGGTGGCGCGTTCGGCCCAGTACTTCGAGCGGTCCTTCAGGCCCAGCGTGACGGCCACCTTGGCCAGCCGGTCGCAGGCCGCCCAGCTCATGAGCGCCGACGAGGTGTGGATGCGGGCGCGGGTGCGCAGCTCCCACATGCCGGCGTCCGGTTCCGTGTAGACGCGGTAGGCGTGCTCGCCCACCGCCTCGAGGGCGGCGAATTCGGTGCGGCCTGCGCGCTTGAGCAGGCGGTGGTCGTGGAAGGCCTGCGCCGCGCCCAGGATGATGTTGCCGTAGACGTCGTGCTGGAAGTGCTCGGCGACCTGGTTGCCCACGCGCACCGGGCCCATGCCGCGGTAGCCGGGCAGGTGCTCCAGGATGGCCTCGGGCAGGTGCTCTTCCTGGCCGACGCCGAACAGCGGCTGGATGTGGCCGCCGCGCGAGCGCACCACCACGTTGTTCAGCCAGCGCAGGTACTCCTCCATCGTCGCGACTTCGGAGATGCTGTTGAGGGCGCGCACCACGAAGAACGCATCGCGCAGCCAGCAGTAGCGGTAATCCCAGTTGCGGCCGCTGTTGGCCGCCTCGGGGATGCTGGTCGTCATCGCCGCGACGATGGCGCCGGTGTCCTCAAACAGCGACATCTTCAGGGTGATGGCCGCGCGGATCACCGCTTCCTGCCACTCCAGCGGCACCGACAGCGCGCGCGACCACGCACGCCAGTAGGCGGCGGTGTCCTGCTCGAAGGCGCGCGCGGTGTCCTCGATGCCGCCGGTGAGCGTCTCGTCCGGGCCCATGATGAAGTTGAGCGGCCGGTCGACGACGAAGAAGGTCTCGGACAGGATGTAGTCGATCGGCGCGTCGGTGTTCACGCGCAGCGTCTGCGCCGGGCCGACGAAACGGATGTGCGTGCTGCCGCGCGTCACCTGCGGCTGCACCCGGCCGTAGTCGTAGCGCGGGCGCAGCACGACGCGCATGCGCGGCGTGCCGCCCAGCACCCTCACGCGCCGCACCAGCGTCAGCGGCCGGAACGTGCGGCCGCGGTTCCAGAAGCGCGGCGCGAAATCGGTGATCTCGATGCCCTGCCCTTGGCGGTCGTACAGGCGCGTCTTCAGGATTGCGGTGTTGGGTTCGTACTGGTGCTCGCTGCGCGCGAAGTCCTCCAGCTCGAACGCCCACAGCGCCGCGTTCTCGCTCGGGTCGAGCAGGCCGTTGAAGACCGGGTCGCCGTCGAAACGAGGCAGGCAGCACCACACGATGCTGCCGCGCTCGTCCACGAGCGCGGTGTACGCGCAGTTGCCGATGACGCCGAGGTTGAGGTTCTGGACCGAGGTGTTGGCCTTCATGCAGGTGCCCTGGCGGCCACCTTGACGGCGACCGCATGTTCGAATTCTTGGCGCAAGGCGCCGGGATGCGGCAGCCGTTGCCAGGCGACGGTCGGTCCCTCGCCGACCTTCACGCCCAGGCCTCCCAGCCGCTGCACGGTGGTAAATCCGACTTCGTCGGTGACGTCGTCGCCCACGAACACCGGCGTGCGGCCGGTGAAGGGGGCTTCGCGCAGGAACGCCTCGATCGCGCTGCCCTTGGTGGCACCGCCCGGCTTGGCTTCCACGACCATCTTGCCGCGCAGGAACGTCAGCCCCGGCGAGCGCGCCACGGCGGCCTGCATCACGTCCAGGCACAGCTGCTCGAGGTGCGGCGCCTGCCGGTAGTGCAGCGCGAGCGAGGTTTCCTTGTGCTCGATGAGCAAGGCCGGGTGCTCCCGCGCCAGATCCTGCGCGGCGCGCTCGACTTCCTGCAGCGGGAACGGCGCCAGCCGGTCGACGTCGCCGCCGGCACTGCGGCGCTCGGCGCCATGCACGCCGGCCACTGGCAGGCGCAGCGGATCGAGGTACTGGTCGATCTCGCGGATGGGACGCCCGCTCACCACCGCCACTGCGCCACCCAGGTAGTTCTGCAGGGCGGAGAGCGTGGGCACGAGGCTGCAGGGGACCACCACGGCACCGGGTTCCGGTGCGATGTCCACCAGCGTGCCGTCGAAGTCCAGGAACAGCGCGCACGCCGGACTCAGGATGTCGACGAAATTCATGGGGCGTGACCGTAGCATGCCGGGCTGCTCATCCGCAGCCGCCTTGAACCGTTTGCGACTGTAGGAGAGTCCCTACGGTGGTCCGGGCTTGCACGGAAAATCACGCGACCGAAGGAGACAGCATGGACTACGCGCGATACCAGACCCTCGCCATCACCCGGCGCGGCCCCGACGACAGCGTGCTCGACATCCAGATGCGCGCGGCCAACGGCAAGCTGCCGACGGCGGGCCACGACGGCCATCGCGAACTGGCCGACATCTGGCGCGACGTGGGGGCCGACGACAGCGTGCGCTGTGCCGTGCTGCGCGGGGAGGGCCAGGGCTTCTCGGGCGGTGGCGACCTGTCGCTGGTGGAGGACATGGCGAATGATTTCGAGGTCCGCAGCCGCGTGTGGAAGGAGGCGCGCGACCTGGTCTACAACGTGATCAATTGCGACAAGCCGATCGTCAGTGCCCTGCATGGCCCGGCCGTCGGCGCGGGCCTGGTCGCGGGCCTGCTGGCAGACATTCCGATCGCGGCGAAGACCGCGCGCATCGTGGACGGCCACACGCGGCTGGGCGTCGCGGCAGGCGACCATGCCGCGATCGTGTGGCCGCTGCTGTGCGGCATGGCCAAGGCCAAGTACCACCTGCTGCTGTGCGAGCCGGTCACTGGCGAGGAGGCCGAACGCATCGGCCTGGTCGCTCTGGCGGTCGACTCGGAGCAGCTGCTGGCCAAGGCCTATGAGGTCGCGGACCGGCTGGCGCAGGGCAGCCAGGGCGCGATCCGCTGGACCAAGTACGCGCTGAACAACTGGCTGCGCCAGGCCGGGCCGGCGTTCGACACCTCGCTCGCACTCGAGTTCATGGGCTTCGCCGGGCCCGACGTGCGCGAAGGCGTCGCGTCGCTGCGGGAGCGTCGCGCGCCCAGGTTCAACGGCGCGTGAAGGCCCGGCACGGCTCGGGCTCGCCGCGCATAATCGCCGCATGCAGCGCCTGCGCCATGCCACGTTCCTTGCCCGCCTGGTGCTGGCCTGGTTCGCGCTGGCGCTCGGCGTGGCCGTGGCCTCCCCTGTGGTCAAGCCGCAGGGCGCGCAACTGGTCTGTTCGGGCGCCGGCGCCATGCAGCTGGTGATGCCGGCCGGCGACGACGGCCAGCCGCCCTCGACCCACACCTTCGACTGCCCGCTGTGCGCGGCCGTGGCACCGCCGCCGCCCGTGATCGAGGCCGCGGCCTTCCTGCAGCCGCTGGGCCATGTGATGCAGTCCGTGCCCGCGGCCCGGCATGCGGCCCGCCTCGCGGCCGCCCTGCCGGCGCGCGGGCCTCCGCAGAAAGCCTGACTCCCGCCCGTTCCATGCCGGCAAGCGCCGCGCGTGGCTCGTGACCTTGCAGGAGATCCGCGTGCAGACACGCCGGCCCTTCGCGTTCGCTCTCGCCGTTCCCGTCCTCGCCGCGCCCGCCTGGGCGCAGGACTCGCCCGTCAAGTCGCTGGGCGTGGTCACCATCACGGGCAGCCAGCCCACGTCGTTGCCGACCCAGGTGCCCACCACCATGGAAGGCATCGACCGGCAGCAGCTGGACGCCTGGGTCAACGCCACCGACAGCGAGGACGCGCTCAAGTACTTTCCCAGCCTGCTGGTGCGCAAGCGCTATCCCGGCGACTACAACCACGCCATCCTGTCCAGCCGCGCCTCGGGCACGGGCAACAGCGCCCGGTCGCTGGTCTACGCCGACGGGATCCTGCTGTCCAACCTGCTGGGCAACGGCGTCGGCGGGCTGGGTTTCCCGCCGCGCTGGGGGCTGGTGGCGCCCGAGGAGATCGAGCGCGTCGACGTGATGTACGGCCCGTTCTCGGCCGCCTATTCCGGCAACTCGGTCGGGGCGGTCGTGGAGTACGTCACCCGCATGCCGAAGCAGTTCGAGGCCCATGCCCGCGTCGGCACGACCGTGCAGCCGTTCTCGATGTACGGCACCGACACCACGTTCCGCACCTCGCAGAGCAGCGTCTCGCTGGGCAGCCGGGCCGGCGACTTCAGCTGGTGGCTCGCCGCCAACCACAGCGACAACGAAGGCCAGCCGCTCACGTTCGCGACGCGGCTGGCCACGAGTGGCAGCCCGGGCGCGGCCGGTGTTCCGGTCGCGGGCGCGGTCCTGGCGCCCAACAGCGCGAACCAGCCGTGGTACGTGCTCGGCGCGTCGACGCAGTACACGTCGGCGCAGGACCACCTGAAGGTCAAGCTCGCCTATGACCTGCCGGCCAGCGTGCGCGTGGCCTACACGCTCGGCTGGTGGCAGAACCGGTCGCAGGGGCGCTCCACCTCCTATCTGCATGACGCCGCCGGTAGTGCGGTGACCTCCGGGCCGATCCGCATCGACGGCGCGGGCTTCGCGCCGCTGACTGGTGCCGACCTGTTCGCCACCGACGAGAGCCTCACGCATGTGATGCACGGCCTGTCCGCCAAGAGCCGCACGCTCGGCGTGTTCGACTGGGACGCCTCCGCGAGCCAGTACGACTATCGCAGCGACCTGAAGCGGCAGAACGGCGCGGCCAATCCCGTGCCGGCCGCGCTCGACGGCGGACCTGGCACGATTGCCGACGGCAGCGGCACGGGATGGACGACGCTCGCCCTGAGGGGAACGTGGCGTCCCGCCGGGCTCAAGGGCCCGCATGTCATGGATGCCGGCGTGCAGCAGGACCGGTTCACGCTCGCCTATCGCACGTCGTCGATCGCGGGCAACTGGCGCACCGACGCGCCCGGCGCTCTGGCCAGCGACGTCGGCGGCAGCACGCGCCTGCGCAGCGTCTGGGCCCAGGACGCCTGGAAGTTCGCCGCGGACTGGAAGACCGTGCTGGGCGCGCGCGTGGAGCGCTGGTCGGCCTTGTCCGGATTCACTGCGATTGCGGCGGTCTCGCCTGCGGTCGACGTCCAGTGGCCAGGCCGCAGCGAGACCCATGTCTCGCCGAAGGCTGCCGTGTCGTGGCAGCTGTGGCCCGACCTGGTGCTGAAGGCGTCCGCCGGCCGCGCGGTCCGCTTTCCGACGGTGGCGGAACTCTATGGCGCGACCTCGACCACCAACGCGCTGTTCATCAACGACCCGAGCCTGCGCCCCGAGCGCTCGTGGACCGGCGAGCTCAGCGCGGAGAAGGACATCGGCGCCAACCTGCTGCGCCTCACGGCGTTCGGCGAGGACACGCACGACGCGCTGTACACGCAGGCCACCTTCGATGCCGTGGCGAACCGCAACGTCAGCCGGGTGCAGAACGTCGGCCGCATCGCCACGCGCGGCGTCGAGGCGGCGTGGACGGGCACCGGCGTCTGGCGGCCGGCGCTGGACCTCAATGCCAGCGTGACCTGGGCCGACTCCGTGATCAAGGACAACGCAGGCTTCGTTTCCACGCCGGGCGACACGCTCGGCAAGCGGCAGCCCAACGTCCCGCGCTGGCGCGCCGCGACGCTGGCCAGCTACCGCTGGACGCCGCGCTGGACCACCTCGGTCGGCGCGCGCTACAGCGGCCGCCAGTTCCGCACGCTGGACAACAGCGACGTGAATGGCAACGCCTACATGGGCGTGAGCCCGCTGTTCGTGGTCGACCTGCGCGCGCGAGTGCTGATCGACCGCACCTTCAGCGCGGCGTTCGGCATCGACAACGTGAACAACCGCACCTACTGGAATTTCCATCCGTACCCGCAGCGCACTTTCTTCGCCGAGCTGCGCGCGGATCTCTGACCATGCAAAGCAACCTCCTCCTCCTTTCCACCGCCCTCGTGGCGGCCGGTGCCTCGGCACACATCGGGCTCGAGACCCCGTCGGCTCAGGCCGGTGCCATGTACAGGGCGACGTTCCAGGTCGGCCATGGCTGCAGTGCGTCGGCCACGCGGCAGATCGCCGTCACGGTGCCTTCCGGCGTGCTCGACGCGCGGCCCATGCCCAAGGCCGGGTGGTCGCTCGAGATCCAGCGCGAGAAGCTGGCCGAACCGGTGGAACGGCAGGGCCGCACCATCAGCGAGCGCGTGGCCCGCATCACGTGGACCGCCAGGACCCCGGCCGACGCCCTGCCGAGCGACCAGTACGACGAGTTCGTGCTGATGGCGGCGCTGCCCGCGCAAGCGGGCGCCCTTGCCTGGCCGGTGAGCCAGGCGTGCGACAGCGGCCGCGCCGACTGGATCGAGGTGCCCAAGCCGGGGCAATCGCCGCATGGCGTGAAGAACCCCGCGCCGCTGCTCGAGGTGCTGCCGGCAGCTGGCAACGATCACCACCATCATTGAAGGAACACCCATGACCTTGTTCATCCGCACATTGCTGCCCACCCTCGTCGTCGTCGCCGCGCAGGCAGCGCTGGCCCAGGCTGCCGCTCCCGTCACCGTCCAGGGCGCCTGGGCGCGTGCCACCGTGAAGGGGCAGACCTCCAGCGGTGCGTTCATGACGCTGACGGCCAGCGAGCCGGTCACGCTGGTGCGCATCGCCACGCCGGCGGCGGGCGTGGCAGAGCTGCACGAGATGAAGATGGAGGGCGACGTGATGCGCATGCGCGCGGTGCCCGCGCTGCAGCTCGTGCCGACGAAACCGGTGCAGCTCAAGCCGGGCGGCTACCACCTCATGCTGCAGGACCTGAAGGCGCCGCTGCAGGCCGGCACGGCGATCGCACTGACGCTCACGTTTCGCACGGCCCGCGGCGAGGAGCGTCCGCTCGTGCTGCAGGTCCCGGTCTCGGTGACCGCGCCTGCCGAGGTCGGCGCAGCCACCACCCACGGCATGCACAAGCCGTAGGCGCGGCGGTCCCCGGAGCGGCCCCGCGGTCGCCTGGGGCCTGCTAAGCTGGATCCACCGTCCCGGCCACAGTGGAGAGCAGCGATGAGCGACAACAATCCCAGCTACGGTTTCGGCAAGTTCGTCCCCGGCTTCGACTTCCTGCAGAACGTGGCCAAGGGGGCGTCGCAGGCGATGCCGCAGATGCCCAACCTGGCGAACTGGGTGGCGCCCACGCTCAGCGTGGAAGAACTCGAGAAGCGCGTGGGCGAATTGCGCGCAGTGCATTTCTGGCTGGAGCAGAACTCCAAGGCGCTGGCGGCAACCATCCAGGCGCTGGAAGTCCAGAAGATGACGCTGGCCACGCTCAAGGGGATGAACGTCAGCATGGCCGAGATGGCCGAAGCCCTGAAGCTCAAGCCGACCGAAGCGGAAGCGGCGAAGGGCGCCTCCGACGACAAGGACCGTGCGCAACCTGGCGCGAGCAAACGCAAGGTCGATGCGCCTGCGGCGCCGCGCAATGGCGTGGTCGATCCGCTGCAATGGTGGAGCGCGCTCACCCAGCAGTTCCAGCAGATCGCAACCGACGCGATGAAGGACGCGGCGCGCACCGCGGTTGTCGATGCGAGCGCGCCGCAGCCGTCATCGGCGAGCACCATGCAGTCGGCCACGCCCGGGTCCGGCGCCAAGCCGGCGCGCAAGGCTGCAGCCAAGTCCCCGGCGCGCAAGGCAGGCCGCAAGACCACGGCGCGCTGACGCGGCGGAGCGTGCGATGAAGCTGTTCCCCTTCGGCCATGCCACGCATCCGCAGTGGCCGATGGCCGCCGGCCTGGTGCTCGCGCAGCTGCGGGCGCAGATGGCCCTGCCCGACTACGCCAGCGCGCCCACGCTGGGGATGCTGTACATCAGCGACCACTACGCCGCGCACGCGCAGGACATCCTGGACCACCTGGGCGCGGAGCTGCCCGAGATCACCGACTGGTCGGGCACGGTGGGCGTGGGCATCGCCTCGAACAACGTCGAATACTTCGACGAGCCCGCGCTGGCCGTCATGCTGTGTGCGATCCCTTCGCACCACTACCGCGTGTTCTCGGGCGTTGCGCCGCTGGGCGTGGGCGATGCGATGGGGTTCGAGGCGCACACGGCGCTGGTGCATGCCGACGCCTCGACGCCGGACGTCGCCGAGCTGATCGCCGAGATGGCGGGCCGCACCACCACCGGCTACCTGTTCGGCGGGCTGGCCTCCAGCCGCGGCGCCGCGGTGCAGTTCGCGATCGGCGGCAACGGCAACATCAAGGGACAAGGCAAGGCTGGCGGCGTCTTCCGTGGCGGCCTCTCCGGCGTGGCGTTCGGCGAGGACGTGGCCCTGGTCTCGCGCGTCACGCAGGGCTGCCAGCCGCTCGGGCGCGAGCGCGAGGTGACCGCCGCCGAGGGCAACGTGCTGCTCGAACTCGATGGCCAGCCCGCGATGGACCTGCTGCTGGCCGAAGCGCGCATCTCGCTGGACGAGCCGCAGGTGGCGATGCGGCGGCTGCGCGGCACCCTGGTCGGACTCACCGAGCCGGGCAGCGACGTCATGGGACGACCCGGCACGTTCGGCGCCGACGTGGTGGTGCGCCACATCATCGGCCTCGACCCGGGGCGGCGCGGTGTCGCGGTGGCGAGCCAGGTGGCGCCGGGCATGCGCATGGCGTTCTGCAGCCGCAACGCGACCGCCGCGCGCGCGGACCTGGTGCGCATCTGCGCCGAGATCCGCGAGGAGCTGGAGCCGCAGGAGCTGCCGATGTCGGTGGCGGCCGCCCTGTCCGGCCGCGATGCGCAGTCGGGACCGCATGCGGCCAGGCGCATCGCGGGCGCGGTGTACGTCAGCTGCGCCGGCCGTGGCGGTCCGCATTTCGGCGGTCCCAGCGCGGAACTGCAGATCGTGCGCCACGCGCTGGGCGACGTGCCGCTGGTGGGCTTCTTCGCCGGCGGCGAGATCGCGCGCCACCACCTGTATGGCTACACCGGCGTGCTCACGGTGTTCCTCGAAGGCGCGGTGAGTCCGGGACACTGAGCCCCGCTGACCGCGCCTGGTTCAGGCCTCAAACGCCGCGCCCGCGGTCCTGCCGGAACTGCTGCGCGAATGCGGCGAAACGCCCCGCGTCCAGCGCATCGCGCACTTCCTGCATCAGCTGCAGGTAGTAGTGGAGGTTGTGGATGCTCGCCAGCATCGGCGCCAGCATCTCGCCGCAACGCTCGAGGTGGTGCAGGTAGGCGCGCGAGAAGCCGCCGGTGACGGTGCCATCCGCCGCCGTGTGCCCCTTGCATGCGTAGCAGGTGCAGGTCTCGTCGAGCGGCCGCTCGTCGTTGCGATGCCGGGCGTTGCGGATCTTCAGGTCGCCGAACCGCGTGAACAGGTGGCCGTTGCGCGCATTGCGCGTGGGCATCACGCAGTCGAACATGTCCACGCCCTGGGCCACGCCGTCCACCAGGTCTTCGGGCGTGCCCACGCCCATCAGGTAGCGCGGCTTGTGCGCCGGCAGGCGGTGCGGCGTGTGCGCCATGATGCGCAGCATGTCTTCCTTGGGCTCGCCGACGCTGACGCCGCCGACGGCATAGCCGGGGAAGTCCATGTCGACCAGCGCAGAGAGCGACGCCTCGCGCAGGTGCTCGAACATGCCGCCCTGCACGATGCCGAACAGCGCGTTCGGGTTCTGCAGCCGCGCGAATTCATGCTGGCAGCGCTTCGCCCAGCGCAGGCTCAGCTCCATCGAGAAGCGCGCCTCGGCCTCCGTCGTGATGTGGCCCTTGGTCTCGTACGGCGTGCACTCGTCGAACTGCATCACGATGTCGCTGTTCAGGAGCGTCTGGATCTCCATCGACACCTCGGGCGTGAGGAACAGCTTGTCGCCGTTGACCGGCGATGCGAACTTGACGCCCTCCTCGCTGATCTTGCGCATCTCGCCCAGGCTCCACACCTGGAAGCCGCCCGAGTCGGTGAGGATGGGCCGGTTCCACTGCTCGAACCGGTGCAGGCCCTTGAACTGTGCGATCACGTCCAGGCCGGGGCGCATCCACAGGTGGAAGGTGTTGCCCAGGATGATCTGCGCGTTCATCTCCTCCAGCGACCGCGGCGTCACGCCCTTGACGGTGCCGTAGGTGCCCACGGGCATGAAGATCGGCGTCTGCACCACGCCGTGGTTGAGGGTCAGGCGCCCGCGGCGCGCGAGGCCTTCGGTGGCCAGGATGTCGAAGGTCAGCATGTCAGGTGGGGGTGCGTTCGAGCAGCATCGAATCGCCGTAGGAGAAGAAGCGGTAGCGCTGCGCGACGGCATGGCGGTAGAGAGCCATCACGTGGTCGTGACCCGCAAAGGCGCTGACCAGCATCATCAGCGTCGACTTCGGCAGGTGGAAGTTGGTCACCAGCAGGTCGGCCACCCGGAAGCGGAAGCCGGGCGTGATGAAGATGCTGGTGTCGCCGCGTGCCTGGCCGGTGGCGGCCCACGATTCCAGGGTGCGGATCGTGGTGGTGCCCACGGCGACGATGCGCCCGCCCTGGGCGCGCGTGCGCGCGATCGCCTCCTGCGTGGCCGCGGGCACGTCGTACCACTCGCTGTGCATGCGGTGCTCGGCGATGGTGTCGGTCTTCACCGGCTGGAACGTGCCGGCGCCCACGTGCAGCGTGAGGCTGGCGCGGTCGATGCCGCGCGAGGCCAGGTCGGCCAGCACGCCTTCATCGAAATGCAGCGCGGCGGTCGGCGCGGCGACCGCGCCCGGGTTCTTCGCGAACACGGTCTGGTAGCGGCGCACGTCGTCGGCCGTGTCCGCATGTTCGATGTACGGCGGCAGCGGCACGTGGCCGTGGCGGTCCATCAGGGCGAACGCGTCGTCGGAGAAGGCGAACCGGAACAGTGCACCGTCCTCGTCGGGCCAGCGCCCGAGGAGCGTGGCCGTGAAGCCGCCCTGCATGGCCAACGTGGTGCCTGGCGGGGGCTTCTTGCTGACCTTCATGTGTGCCACGACTTCGCCGCCGGCCAGCACGCGCTCGACCAGCAGTTCGACCTTGCCGCCCGACGGCTTCTCGCCGAACAGGCGTGCCTTGACCACCTGCGTGTCGTTGAACACCAGCAGGTCGCCGGCCCGCAGCAGCGAGGGCAGGTCGCGAAACACGCGCTCGACGGGAGGATCGGTGCGGCCATCGAGCAGGCGCGAGGCGCTGCGTTCGGCGGCGGGATGCTGGGCGATCAGGTCGGGAGGCAGGGCGAAGTCGAAATCGCCCACGGAGAAGGTGCGCATGCTGCTTGAGGACCGGACGGGTCCGTGCCAAGTGGAGGGCAGAATTGTCCCATGCCCGCCGCCCAGGCTTCGCCCGCGCCCGCCAAAGCCCTCTCGGAGCCGCAGAAGGCGCTGCGCAAGCTCGGGCTCGCGCGCGACATCGACCTGGCGCTGCACCTGCCGATCCGCTACGAGGACGAGACCCGGATCACGAAGCTGCGCGACGCGCATGGCGGCGAGTCCGTGCAGATCGAAGGCAC
Organism: Ramlibacter sp. MMS24-I3-19; assembly: GCF_050320135.1. Classification (NCBI taxonomy): domain Bacteria; kingdom Pseudomonadati; phylum Pseudomonadota; class Betaproteobacteria; order Burkholderiales; family Comamonadaceae; genus Ramlibacter; species Ramlibacter sp. MMS24-I3-19. The sequence goes on from NZ_CP190017.1 coordinate 1,064,041, forward strand.
GATCACGGACAACCACGTGGCGTTCCGTCCGCGCCGGCAGCTGGTGGTGACCATCGACGACGGCACCGACACCTGCGTGCTGCGCTTCTTCAGCTTCTATCCGTCACAGCAGAAGGCGTTGGCGGTCGGCAACCGCATCCTCGCGCGAGGTGAATTGAAGGGCGGCCTCGTCGGCTGGCAGATGGTGCATCCCACGACGCGGGCCGCCGGCGGCGACCTGCCGACCGCGCTGACACCGGTGTATTCCACGGTGGCCGCGCTCCCGCAGGCCTATCTGCGCAAGGCCGTGCAGGCAGGTCTTTCGCGCGCCGACCTGCGCGAGACCGTGCCGCCGGAATTCGCGGCGCGTCTCGGACTCCGGTCCGAGTGGAGCTTGCGCGAGGCCTTGCAATTCCTGCATCACCCGGGTCCCGACACGTCCATGGCCGCGCTGGAAGATCGCAGCCATCCCGCGTGGCAGCGGCTGAAGGCCGAGGAACTGCTCGCGCAGCAGCTGTCGCAACTGCAGAGCAAGCGTGAACGCGATCGCCTGCGCGCCCCGGCGCTCCCGGCACGGCCGCAGGGCCTGCACGAGCAGTTGCTGCAGGCGCTCCCCTTTGCGCTTACGGCCGCGCAGCGCCGCGTGGGCGAGGAGATCGCGCGCGACCTCGCGCTGGCCGTGCCCATGCACCGGCTGCTGCAAGGCGACGTCGGCTCCGGCAAGACGGTGGTCGCCGCGCTGGCCGCCACCATCGCCATCGATGCCGGCTGGCAATGCGCCTTGATGGCGCCCACCGAGATCCTCGCCGAGCAGCATTTCCGCAAGCTGGTCGGCTGGCTCGAGCCGCTGCTGGCGCCGCACGGATTGGGCGTCGCGTGGCTCACCGGCAGCCAGAAGAAGAAAGAGCGCGACGCGATGCTGCAGCGCATCGCCAGCGGCGAGGCCGCGCTGGTGGTCGGCACGCACGCGGTGATCCAGGACCAGGTGCAGTTCCGGCGCCTCGCGCTGGCCATCATCGACGAGCAGCACCGCTTCGGGGTCGCACAGCGGCTGGCCCTGCGCAGCAAGATGGGCGCCGAGTCCGCCGAAGCAGGCGTCGAACGCGAACCGCACCTGCTCATGATGTCGGCCACGCCGATCCCGCGCACCTTGGCCATGAGCTACTACGCGGACCTCGACGTCTCGACCATCGACGAATTGCCGCCGGGCCGCACGCCCATCGTCACCAAGCTGGTGGCCGACAGCCGGCGCGACGAGGTGATCGAGCGCATCCGCGCGCAGCTGGCGCAGGGTCGGCAGGTGTACTGGGTCTGTCCGCTGATCGAGGAGAGCGAGGCGCTGGACCTCACCAACGCCACGGCGACGCACGAGGCGCTGTCCACGGCGCTGCCGGGCGTGCTGGTCGGCCTGCTGCACTCGCGCATGCCGCCGGCCGAGAAGAAGGCCGTGATGTCGCTGTTCGAGGGCGGGCAGATGGGCGTGCTGGTGTCCACCACCGTGATCGAGGTCGGGGTCGACGTGCCGAACGCGTCGCTGATGGTGATCGAGCACGCGGAGCGGTTCGGCCTCTCGCAGCTGCACCAGTTGCGCGGTCGCGTCGGCCGCGGGGCTGCGGCGTCAGCGTGCGTCCTGCTGTACGCCGCGGGCGAGAACGGTCGCCTGGGCGAAGCGGCGCGTGCGCGGCTGAAGGCGATGGCCGAGACAGCCGATGGATTCGAAATTGCGCGCCGTGACCTGGAGATCCGCGGGCCCGGCGAGTTCCTGGGCGCGCGCCAGTCCGGCGCGCCGCTGCTTCGCTTCGCGGACCTGGCCACCGACACGCAGCTGCTGCAGGCCGCGCGCGACCTCGCACCGGTCCTGCTGGATCGCCACCCCGAATGGGCGCAGCGCCACACGGCGCGGTGGTTGGGTGGAAAATCCGAATACCTCAAAGCCTAGGACTGGCCGCACTGCCAAGGGCAGTGTGGCCACGCACCGTTCCCCGTGACCCTCACCGAGCTGAAATACATCGTCGCCGTCGCCAGGGAGAAGCATTTCGGCAAGGCCGCCGAAGGCTGCTTCGTCTCGCAGCCCACGCTGTCGGTCGCGATCAAGAAGCTCGAGGATGAGCTCGAGGTCAAGCTGTTCGAGCGCAGCGCCAACGAGGTGAGCGTGACCCCGCTGGGCGAGGAGATCGTGCGCCAGGCGCAGAGCGTGCTGGAGCAGGCGGCGGCGATCAAGGAGATCGCCAAGCGCGGCAAGGACCCGCTGGCCGGTCCGCTGAAGCTCGGCGTGATCTACACGATCGGCCCCTACCTGCTGCCCGACCTGGTGCGCCAGGCCATCGACCGCACGCCGCAGATGCCGCTGATGCTGCAGGAGAACTTCACCGTCAAGCTGCTGGAGATGCTGCGCACCGGCGAGATCGACTGCGCCATCATGGCCGAGCCGTTTCCCGACACCGGCCTCGCGATCGCACCGCTGTACGACGAACCCTTCATGGCGGTCGTGCCCGCCACGCACCCGTTCGCCGACCGCAAGACGATCACCGCGCAGGAGCTCAAGAGCGAGACCATGCTGTTGCTGGGCAACGGGCATTGCTTCCGCGACCACGTGCTGGAGGTGTGCCCCGAATTCGCGCGCTTTTCGAGCGACGCCGAGGGCATCCGCAAGAGCTTCGAGGGCTCGTCACTGGAGACCATCAAGCACATGGTGGCGGCCGGCATGGGCGTCACGCTGGTGCCGCGCCTGTCCGTCCCTCGCGAAGCGCTCGACGCCAAGCCGCGCCGGCGCAAGGACGATGCGGGGTACGTGCGCTACATCCCGTTTGAGGGCGAGCCGCCCTCGCGCCGCGTCGTGCTGGCCTGGCGCCGCAGCTTCACGCGCTACGAGGCGATCGCCGCCCTGCGCAATGCCGTCTATGCCTGCGAACTGCCCGGCGTGAAGCGCCTGTCCTGAGGCGTCCTGCCCGGCTCGCATCCCACCACCAACAACGATCCATTCCATGCCCGACAACACCAGCCTCTACCAGCCCGGCATCCTGGAAGGCGTGCCCCGCGTGGCGCGCTACGTGCAGTTCACGATCGCGGGCGACCAGCAGCCGGCGCAGGCCCTGAAGGAAGCGCTCACGCGCGCTTCGCCGCTGGTGAACGGCCGCGACGTGGTGATCGGCATCGCGCCGGCGCTGGTCCGCGCCCTGGGTGGCCAGGTGCCGGGCCTGCACGACATGCCCGATTTCTCCGGCAAGGTGAAGGTGCCTGCCACGCCCGGCCAGCTGTGGTGCTGGGTGCGCGGCGACGACCTGGGCGACCTGCTGCACGTCACGCGCGGATTGCAGAAGGCGCTGGCGCCCGCGTTCGTGCTGCGGCACGTGGTCGATGCATTCCGCCATCGCCACGACGACAGCACCGGCTTTGGGCGCGACCTCACCGGCTTCGAGGACGGCACCGAGAACCCGAAGGGCGACGAGGCGCTGGAGGCCGCGTTCGCGCATGGCCAGGGCGAGGGCCTCGATGGCGCCAGCTACGTCGCCGTGCAGCAGTGGGTGCACGACCTCGATGCCTTCGACCGCATGCCCGAGGACGACCAGAACCACTGCATCGGCCGGCGCATGTCGGACAACGAGGAGATCGACGACGCGCCGGAATTCGCGCACGTCAAGCGCACGGCGCAGGAAAGCTTCGACCCGGAGGCCTTCGTGCTGCGGCGCTCGATGCCCTGGCTGGCCAGCACGCAGGCCGGGCTGATGTTCGTCGCCTTCGGCAAGTCGTTCGATGCCTTCGAGGCGCAGATGCGCCGGATGGCGGGGCTGGACGACGGCATCGTCGACGGCGTGTTCAAGCTGTCGCGGCCGGTCACCGGCGCGTACTTCTGGTGCCCGCCGATGCGTGGCGGCCAGCTCGACCTTCGCCAGCTCGGGTTCTCCTGACGTGCCCGCGCGGCTGGCGCTCTGGCTCGACCTGATCCGCTGGGACCGCCCCGCGGGCTGGCTGCTGCTGCTGTGGCCGACGCTCGGTGCGTTGTGGGTGGCGGCGCACGGGTTCCCCGGCTGGCACCTGGTCGCGGTGTTCACGCTGGGCACGGTGCTGATGCGCAGCGCCGGGTGCTGCGTGAACGACGTGGCCGACAAGGATTTCGACAAGCACGTCAAGCGCACGGCGCAGCGGCCGGTCACGGCCGGCAAGGTGTCGGTGCGCGAGGCGCTGGTGCTCGGCGCGGTGCTCGCGCTGGCAGCCTTCGGGCTGGTGCTCACCACCAACGCGGCGGCCATCTCCTGGTCCTTCGCCGCGCTGGCCATCGCGCTGCTGTACCCCTACGCCAAGCGCGTCGTGTCGATGCCGCAGGCCGTGCTGGGCGTGGCCTTCAGCTTCGGCATCCCGATGGCGTTCGCCGCCGTGCAGTCGCGCGTGCCGCTGCTCGCCTGGGTGCTGCTGCTGGGCAACCTGTTCTGGGTGCTCGCCTACGACACCGAGTACGCGATGGTCGACCGCGACGACGACCTGCGCATCGGCATCAAGACCTCGGCCATCACGCTGGGCCGCGCCGACGTGCCGGTCGTGATGGCCTGCTACGCGGCGTTCCTCGCGATCTGGGTGGCTGCCCTCGTGGCGGAAGACCTTGGCTGGCCGTTCTACCTGGGCATCGCGGCCGCGGGTGCGCAGGCGCTGTGGCACTGGATGCTGATCCGCGATCGTTCGCGCGAAGGCTGCTTCCGTGCCTTTCGCCTGAACCACTGGGTCGGGTTCGCGGTGTTCGCCGGCATCGTGGCCGGCTACGCGCTGACCTAGCCGGCCCCGAACTCGTCGCCCAGTTCGGCGGCGCGCTTGCAGGCCGCGTGCATCGCCTGCACGAAGGCATCAGCCACGCCCGCCTCGCGCATCGAGGTGAGTGCGGCGTAGGTCGTTCCACCCTTGGACGTGACGCGTTCGCGCAGCACCTGCGGCGGTTCACCCGCCGTGCGGGCCAGCTCCGAGGCGCCCGTGAACGTGCCGATGGCCAGTTGCAGCGCCTTGTCCTGCGGCAATCCCATCTCGACGCCGGCCTGCGCCATCGCCTCGATGAAATAGAAGACATACGCCGGTCCGGAGCCGGAAAGTGCCGTCACGGCGTCGAGTTGCTGCTCCTGCTCGACCCAGAGCGTGGCGCCGGTCGGCGCCAGCACCTGCTCGACCAGCGCTCGATCGCCCGGCGACACCCCGGCGCGTGCGAACAGTGCCGTCATGCCGCGCCCGACCAGCGCCGGCGTGTTGGGCATGCTGCGCACGATGCGCTGCGCGCCGGTCCAGCGCGCGATGCTGTCGGAGCGGATGCCGGCGGCCACGCTCAGGTGCAACGCGCCGGCGGTGAATGGCGCCGCCGCAAGTGCCGCTTCCCTGAAGGTCTGCGGCTTGACCGCCCACACCACCAGGCCGGCCCGGCGCAGCGCCTCGCCGGCGGCCGGCTGCGCGACCACGCCGTGGTCCGCCGCCAGCTTCTCGCGCGCGGGCGCCCACGGCTCGACCACCTCGACCTGCGACGTGGGCAGGCCTTGGCGCAAGAGCCCACCGAGGATGGCCGTGGCCATGTTGCCGCCGCCGATGAAGGCGATCGGGTGCGGGAAGGAGCTGGCGGGGGTCGGCATGGTGTCGCGAGTCTATCGAGCGGCCCTGGCCCATCGGCGAAAATGCGGGGCAATGCAGCGCCAAGACTTGCTCGCCGCCCTGGGCCGTTCCCAGACCTACGACATCGCGATCATCGGCGGCGGTGCCACCGGGCTCGGTGTGGCGCTCGATGCGGCGGCACGCGGGTTCTCCGTGGTGCTGCTCGAATCGCACGACTTCGCCAGCGGCACGTCGTCGCGGGCGACGAAGCTGGTGCATGGGGGCGTGCGCTATCTGGCCCAGGGCAACGTGGCGCTGGTGCGCGAGGCGCTGCACGAGCGCAAGGTGCTGCTGCGCAATGCGCCGCACCTGGCGCAGCCGCTGGCCTTCGTCATGCCGTCGTACAAGATCTGGGAGACGCCGTTCTACGGCGCCGGCCTGAAGCTCTATGACGCGCTGGCGGGCGCGGCGGGCCTGGCGCCCACGCGCTTCCTCGGCCGCCAGGCGACGCTCGAGGCGTTGCCGACCGTGCAGCCGGCCGGCCTGAAGGGCGGCGTCGAATACTGGGACGGCCAGTTCGACGATGCGCGGCTGGCGGTGGCACTGGCCCGCACGGCCGCATCGCGCGGCGCCCTGCTGGTGAACCACTGCGCTGCGACCGGCCTCCTGCACGAGCAGGGGCGGGTCGTCGGCCTCGTGGGCCAGGACCGCGAGTCGGGGCAGTGCTTCGAGGTGCGGGCGCGTTGCGTGGTCAATGCGGCCGGCGTGTGGGTGGACCGGATCCGCCAGCAGGACGGACAGGCGGTGGGGCGAACGGATCGCCCGATCGTGGCGCCCAGCCAGGGCGTGCACGTGGTGGTCGATCGCGAGTTCCTGCCGGGACGCCACGCGCTGATGGTGCCCAAGACGGCCGATGGCCGCGTGCTGTTCGGCGTGCCCTGGCTGGGCAAGGTGATCCTGGGCACCACCGACACGCCGCGCACCGACCTGCCGCGCGAGCCGCGACCGTTCCGCGAGGAACTGGGGTTCATCCTGGGCGAGGCCGGGCGCTACCTGGTGCGGGCGCCGCAGGAGAAGGACATCCGCAGCATCTGGGTTGGCCTGCGTCCGCTGGTGAAGCCGCAGGACGAGGACGGCGCAGCCACCAAGTCGCTCAGTCGCGAGCACACGGTGCTGGTCAGCCGCTCGGGACTGGTCACCGTCACGGGCGGCAAGTGGACCACCTACCGGGCAATGGCAGAGGACGTGCTCGAGCGTTGCTTCCAGGACCGCTTGCTGCCGCGAGCGGCCGCAGGGGTCACCACGGACCTGCCGCTGGTAGGCGCAAAGCCGGCGGCTGGCGCAACGGTGCCGATCAGCGACGCCCCGGGCCTGCACCTGTATGGCAGCGAGGCCGCGGCCGTGCGGGCACTCCCGGGCGCGGACAGGGTGCTGGGCGGCGGCTTGACGGAAGCCATGGTCCGCTTCGCCGCCCGGCAGGAGTACGCCCGTACGGTCGAAGACGTCCTGGCCCGCCGGTCGCGGCTGCTGTTCCTGGACGCGCGGCTGGCAGGCCAGCTGGCGCCGGCCGTGGCCGCCGTGCTGCGCGAGGAGACCGGCACCGATCCGCACGCGGCCGAGTTCGCCGCCCTGGCGGCCAGCTACCTGCCCGGAACCTCGCCCGCCTGAACCCGCTTTGGACCGGGGTGGTTGACAGGACCTGTGGATAAGGTATGATCGCGGGCTCGCCTATTTTCAGGCGAGGTTCTGCCCATTCGAAGGCGCCTGCGAGCTGTTTGCGGGTGCCGACGGCGGGCCCAAGACTGCCCTGGTGCCATGCGCCGGGGACAAGTTGGGAAGACACACACAATGATCCAGACTGAATCCCGGCTCGAAGTCGCCGACAACACGGGCGCGAAGTCCGTACTTTGCATCAAGGTGCTCGGTGGCTCCAAGCGTCGCTACGCCAGCGTGGGCGACATCATCAAGGTGAGCATCAAGGAAGCCGCGCCGCGTGGCCGCGTCAAGAAGGGCGAGATCTACAGCGCCGTCGTGGTGCGTACCGCCAAGGGCATCCGCCGCGGCGACGGCTCGCTCGTGAAGTTCGACGGCAATGCCGCCGTGCTGCTGAACAACAAGCTGGAGCCGATCGGCACCCGCATCTTCGGGCCGGTGACGCGCGAGCTGCGCACCGAGCGCTTCATGAAGATCGTGTCGCTGGCGCCGGAAGTCCTGTAAGGAGACGACATGAACAAGATTCGCAAAGGCGACGAGGTCATCGTCCTCGCGGGGCGTGACAAGGGCAAGCGCGGCAAGGTGGTCCTGCGCAAGGACGACGAGCGCGTGGTGGTCGAGGGCATCAACCTGGTGAAGAAGCACACCAAGCCCAACCCGATGAAGGGCACCACCGGCGGCATCGTGGAGAAGGCCATGCCGATCCACCAGTCCAACGTGGCGATCTTCAATCCCGCCACCGGCAAGGCCGACCGCGTCGGCGTCAAGGTCCAGGGCGACAAGCGCGTGCGCGTCTTCAAGTCCAGCGGCGAAGAAATCAAGGTGGCATGAGCATGGCAACCGCACGACTGCAACAGCATTACCGCGAGAAGGTGGTCCCCGAGCTGACCACCAAGTTCGGCTACAAGTCGCCGATGGAGGTGCCGCGCCTCACCAAGATCACGCTGAACATGGGCGTGAGCGAGGCCGTGGCCGACAAGAAGGTCATGGACAACGCCGTGGGCGACCTGACCAAGATCGCCGGCCAGAAGCCGGTGGTCACCAAGGCCAAGAAGGCCATCGCCGGCTTCAAGATCCGCGAAGGCCAGGCCATCGGCTGCATGGTCACGCTGCGTGGCGTGAAGATGTACGAGTTCCTGGACCGCTTCGTCACCGTGGCCCTGCCCCGCGTGCGCGACTTCCGCGGCATCTCGGGCCGTGCGTTCGACGGCCGTGGCAACTACAACATCGGGGTCAAGGAACAGATCATCTTCCCCGAGATCGAGTACGACAAGGTGGACGCCCTGCGCGGCCTGAACATCAGCATCACCACCACGGCCAAGACCGACGACGAGTGCAAGGCACTGCTCGCCGGCTTCCGTTTCCCGTTCAAGAACTGAGAGAGCATCGTGGCCAAAACTGCTTTGATCCAACGCGAACTCAAGCGTGACAAGCTGGTTGCCCAGTACGCGAAGAAACACGCGGAACTGAAGGCGATCGCCGGCGATGCCAAGAAGAGCGATGAAGAGCGCGCCGCCGCTCGCCTGGCGCTGCAGAAGCTGCCGCGCAACGCGAACCCCACCCGCCAGCGCAACCGCTGCGAGATCACCGGCCGTCCGCGCGGAACGTTCCGCCAGTTCGGCCTGGTCCGCAACAAGATCCGCGAGATGGCCTTCACCGGCGACATCCCGGGCGTGATCAAGGCCAGCTGGTAAGCGGCGAGGAGAGACAGACATGAGCATGAGTGATCCCATCGCCGACCTGCTGACCCGCATCCGCAATGCGCAGATGGTGGCCAAGCCGTCGGTGACCGTGCCCGCTTCCAACCTCAAGGTCGCGATCGCCCAGGTCCTGAAGGACGAGGGCTACATCGACGGCTTCGAGGTCAAGAAGGACGGCAACAAGAGCGAGCTCGAGATCTCGCTGAAGTACTACGCCGGCCGCCCCGTGATCGAGCGCATCGAGCGCGTCAGCCGCCCCGGCCTGCGCGTCTACAAGGGTCGCGACGCGATCCCGCAGGTGCAGAACGGCCTCGGCGTTGCCATCGTCACCACCCCCAAGGGCGTGATGACCGACCGCAAGGCCCGCGCTACCGGCGTCGGCGGCGAAGTGCTGTGCTACGTGGCCTAAAGGGAAGGAACGAGAAATGTCCCGAGTAGGAAAGATGCCGGTCGCCGTCCCGCAGGGCGTCGACGTGCAGATCAAGGAAGACCAGATCAGCGTCAAGGGCGCGGGCGGCACGCTGTCGCTGGCCCAGAACGCCCTGGTGAAGGTCGCCAGCAAGGACGGCAAGCTGTCGTTCGTGCCGGCCGACGAGTCGCGCGAAGCCAATGCCATGAGCGGCACCATGCGCCAGCTGGTGAACAACATGGTGCAGGGCGTGACCAAGGGCTTCGAGAAGAAGCTGTCCCTGGTGGGCGTGGGCTTCAAGGCCACCGCGCAGGGTAACAAGCTGAACCTGGCGGTGGGCTTCTCGCACGCCGTCAACAAGGAGATGCCCGCCGGCATCACAGTCCAGACCCCCGGCCCGACGGAAATCGTCGTGAAGGGTGCCGACCGCCAGCGCGTCGGCCAGGTCGCCGCCGAGATTCGTGCCATCCGTCCGCCCGAGCCCTACAAGGGCAAGGGGATCCGCTACGCGGACGAGAAGATCACGATCAAGGAAACCAAGAAGAAGTAAGGAGCGAATGATGTTGAACAAGAAAGAGCAGCGTCTTCGCCGGGCCCGCCAGACCCGCATCCGCATCGCCACCCAGGGTGTCGCGCGCCTGATGGTCAACCGGACCAACCTGCACATCTACGCCTCCGTGGTCTCCGGCGACGGCAGCAAGGTGCTGGCCTCCGCTTCCACCGCGCAGGTCGACCTGCGCAAGGAACTCGGTGGCTCCGGCAAGGGCGGCAATGCCGCTGCCGCGCAGCGCGTCGGCAAGCTGATCGCCGAACGCGCCAAGGCCGCCGGCGTCGAGAAGGTCGCCTTCGACCGCTCGGGCTTCGCTTACCACGGCCGCGTCAAGGCGCTGGCCGATGCCGCCCGCGAAGCGGGCCTGCAGTTCTAACGGACACGGAAACCAAGATGGCAAGAATTCAAGCGAACCGCCAGGCGGACGGCCCGGAAGACGGTCTCAAGGAAAAGATGATCGCGGTCAACCGCGTCACCAAGGTGGTGAAGGGCGGCCGGATCCTCGGCTTCGCCGCACTGACCGTGGTTGGCGATGGCGACGGCCGCGTCGGCATGGGCAAGGGCAAGTCCAAGGAAGTGCCTGCTGCCGTGCAGAAGGCGATGGAAGAGGCCCGCCGCAACATGACCAAGGTGTCGCTGAAGAACGGCACCATCCACCACAACGTCGTCGGCCACCACGGCGCGGCCCGCGTGATGATGGCTCCGGCTCCCAAGGGCACCGGCATCATCGCCGGCGGCCCGATGCGTGCCGTGTTCGAAGTGATGGGCATCACCGACATCGTGGCCAAGAGCCACGGTTCGACCAACCCGTACAACATGGTCCGTGCAACTTTCGACGCGCTGAAGAACTCCACCACTCCTTCGGAAGTGGCGGCCAAGCGCGGCAAGTCGGTCGAAGACCTGTTCGCCGCCTGATCGGAGCAATCGACATGGCCACCCAACAAAACACGGTCAAGGTGCAGCTGGTGCGCAGCCCCATCGGCACCAAGGAATCGCACCGCGCCACCGTGCGCGGCCTCGGCCTGCGCAAGCTGAACTCGGTCTCCGAACTGCAGGACAGCCCGGCAGTGCGCGGCATGATCAACAAGATCGCCTACCTGGTGAAGGTGCTCTGAACATGGAACTCAATTCCCTCAAGTCGGCTCCCGGCGCCCGCAAGGCACGCCGCCGCGTCGGCCGTGGCATCGGCTCGGGCCTGGGCAAGACCGCGGGTCGCGGCCACAAGGGCCAGAAGTCCCGCTCGGGCGGCTACCACAAGGTCGGCTTCGAAGGCGGCCAGATGCCGCTGCAGCGTCGCCTGCCCAAGCGCGGCTTCAAGTCGCAGTCGCTGAAGTTCAACGGCGAGATCACCCTGACGCAGCTCGAGATGCTGGGCCAGGGCGAAGTGGACCTGCTGGCGCTGAAGACCGCCAAGCTGGTGCCGCAGATCGTCCAGAACGTGAAGGTCATCAAGTCGGGCGAGCTCAAGCGCGCGGTCAAGCTGACCGGCATCGGTGCCACCGCGGGTGCCAAGGCTGCCATCGAGGCGGCCGGCGGCAGCCTGGCCTGATCGCGCACGTGACGAAGGACTGAAGTGGCCACGAACGCAGCACAACTCGCGAAGACCGGCAAGTTCGGCGACCTGCGTCGCCGGCTGGTGTTCCTGCTGCTGGCGCTGGTGGTCTACCGCGTCGGCGCGCACATCCCGGTGCCCGGCATCGACCCCGGCCAGCTGCAGCAGCTGTTCAAGGGCCAGCAGGGCGGCATCCTGAGCCTGTTCAACATGTTCTCGGGCGGCGCGCTGTCGCGGTTCACCGTGTTCGCGCTGGGGATCATGCCGTACATCTCGGCCTCGATCATCATGCAGCTGCTGACCTACGTGGTGCCCACGTTCGAGCAGCTGAAGAAAGAGGGCGAGGCCGGCCGCCGCAAGATCACGCAGTACACCCGCTACGGCACGCTAGGCCTGGCGCTGTTCCAGTCGCTGGGCATTGCCATGGCGCTGGAGGCGTCGCCGGGACTGGTGCTCACTCCGGGCTTCGGCTTCCGCATGACCGCGGTGGTGAGCCTCACGGCCGGCACCATGTTCCTGATGTGGCTGGGCGAGCAGATCACCGAGCGCGGCCTGGGCAACGGCATCTCGATCCTGATCTTCGGTGGCATTGCCGCAGGCATGCCGGCGGCGATCGGTGGCCTGCTGGAGCTGGTGCGCACGGGTGCGATGAGCATCCTGGTGGCCCTGTTCATCGTCATCGTCGTCGCGGCCGTGACCTACCTGGTGGTGTTCATCGAACGCGGCCAGCGCAAGATCCTGGTGAACTACGCGCGCCGGCAGGTCGGCAACAAGGTCTACGGTGGCCAGTCGTCGCACCTGCCGCTGAAGCTGAACATGGCCGGCGTGATCCCGCCGATCTTCGCGTCGTCGATCATCCTGCTGCCCGCCACGGTGGTCAGCTGGTTCTCGACCGGCGATTCGATGCGGTGGCTGCGCGACGTGGCTTCGATGCTGCGCCCCGGCGAGCCGATCTACACGCTGCTTTATGCGGGCGCGATCGTGTTCTTCTGCTTCTTCTACACGGCGCTGGTGTTCAACAGCCGCGAGACCGCCGACAACCTGAAGAAGAGCGGTGCGTTCATCCCGGGCATCCGCCCTGGTGACCAGACGGCCCGCTACATCGACAAGATCCTGGTGCGGCTGACGCTCGCCGGCGCGGTGTACATCACCTTCGTCTGCCTGCTGCCCGAGATCCTGATCCTGAAATACAACGTCCCGTTCTACTTCGGCGGCACCTCGCTGCTGATCATCGTGGTCGTGACGATGGACTTCATGGCCCAGGTGCAGAACTACCTCATGAGCCAGCAGTACGAGTCGTTGTTGAAGAAGGCGAACTTCAAGACATCGCTCGGCGGCTGACCGGGGAGAGATGGCCAAGGACGATGCGATCCAGATGCAGGGCGAGGTGGTCGAAAACCTCTCCGATGCAACCTTCCGCGTGAAGCTGGAAAACGGGCACGTGGTGCTCGGAAGCATCGTCCAGACGATGCGGATGCAAGCGATCCGCATCCTGCCTGGTGACAGGGTCACCGTGGAATTGACGCCCAACGACTTGTCGCGGGCACGCATCGTCATCAGGGCCAGCTGAGCCCGGACAGGTTGAGAGAGATTTAGGAGAAAGACAAATGAGAGTTTCGGCTTCCGTCAAGAAGATCTGCCGCAACTGCAAGATCATCCGCCGCAAGGGCGTCGTCCGCGTGATCTGCACCGACCCGCGCCACAAGCAGCGCCAGGGTTGATCGAGATTTAGGAAAGTAGAACCATGGCACGTATCGCTGGCATCAACATTCCGCCGCACCAACACGCCGAGATCGGCCTCACGGCGATCTACGGCATCGGCCGCACCCGCGCCCGCCTGATCTGCGAGGCCTGCGGCATCGCCTATTCGAAGAAGGTCAAGGACCTCTCTGACGCCGACCTCGAGAAGATCCGCGACCAGATCGCCAAGATCACGATCGAAGGTGACCTGCGCCGCGAGACCACGATGAACATCAAGCGGCTGATGGACATCGGCTGCTACCGTGGCTTCCGCCATCGCCGTGGCCTGCCGATGCGCGGCCAGCGCACCCGCACCAACGCACGGACCCGCAAGGGTCCGCGCAAGGCTGCCCAGGCGCTCAAGAAATAACCGGGAAAGAGAACTGACATGGCCAAGGCTCCCGTCAACAACGCCGCGCAGCGTGTGCGCAAGAAGGTCCGCAAGAACGTGTCCGACGGCGTCGCGCACGTGCACGCGTCCTTCAACAACACGATCATCACGATCACCGACCGCCAGGGCAACGCCCTGAGCTGGGCGTCCTCGGGCGGCCAGGGCTTCAAGGGCTCGCGCAAGTCGACCCCGTTCGCCGCCCAGGTGGCGTCCGAAGTGGCCGGCCGCGCTGCCATCGAGCAGGGCATCAAGAACCTGGACGTCGAGATCAAGGGCCCCGGCCCGGGTCGTGAGTCGGCCGTCCGCGCGCTCGGCGCACTGGGCATCCGCATCAACTCGATCTCCGACGTGACGCCGGTGCCGCACAACGGCTGCCGTCCGCAGAAGCGTCGTCGTATTTAAACAGGCGATAACACGGCAGCCTTCGGCAGCCGTGTCCTCGTGAAGCCCACCGCTGGCAGCGCACTCGCCGCCAGCTCCCGCGGCATCAGGCCGCGGTAGTCATTTGAAGGAAAGAGAAAGTGGCACGTTATCTCGGCCCCAAGGCCAAACTCTCCCGCCGCGAAGGCACGGACCTGTTCCTGAAGAGCGCCCGCCGCTCGATCAGCGACAAGGCCAAGTTCGACTCCAAGCCCGGCCAGCATGGCCGCACCTCGGGCCAGCGCACCAGCGACTTCGGCCTGCAGCTGCGCGAGAAGCAGAAGGTCAAGCGCATGTACGGCGTGCTGGAAAAGCAGTTCCGCCGCTACTTCGAGGAAGCCAACCGCCGCAAGGGCAACTCAGGCGCCAACCTGCTGTTCCTGCTCGAGTCCCGCCTGGACAACGTGGTGTACCGCATGGGCTTCGGTTCCACCCGCGCCGAGGCGCGCCAGCTGGTGTCGCACAAGGCGATCACGGTCAATGGCCAGCCGGTGAACATCCCGTCGTACCTCGTCAAGACCGGCGACGTCATCGCCGTGCGCGAGAAGTCGAAGAAGCAGAACCGCGTGGTCGAGGCACTGCAGCTGGCCCAGCAGGTCGGCATCCCGGCCTGGGTCGAGGTCAATGCCGACAAGGCCGAGGGCACCTTCAAGAAGGTCCCGGATCGCGACGAGTTCGGTGCCGACATCAACGAATCGCTGATCGTCGAACTGTATTCGCGTTAAGCGCGGATACGGGAGGAGTGAACAAGGCTGCTGCGCAGCCTTGTCCTTCGAAGATTTTTGTTCCCCCACCGGGCACGGTGGAAGGGGCCCCAGCCTTACCGGTGTAACGAGCCGGGGGTATTGAGAGGAAGTCCTGCATGCAAACGAACCTGCTGAAACCCAAAGCCATCAACGTCGAGCAGCTCGGTCCCAACCGGGCCAAGGTGACGCTGGAGCCCTTCGAGCGCGGCTACGGCCACACGCTGGGCAACGCGCTGCGCCGCGTGCTGCTGTCGTCGATGGTCGGGTATGCGGCCACCGAAGTCACGATCGCCGGCGTCCTGCACGAGTACTCGTCCATCGACGGCGTGCAGGAAGACGTGGTCAGCATCCTGCTGAACCTCAAGGGCGTGGTGTTCAAGCTCCACAACCGCGACGAGGTCACCCTCTCGCTGCGCAAGGACGGCGAAGGCCTGGTCACGGCCGCCGACATCCAGACGCCGCACGACGTCGAGATCATCAATCCCGACCATGTCATCGCGCACCTGTCGCAGGGCGGCAAGATCGACATGCAGATCAAGGTCGAGAAGGGCCGTGGCTACGTGCCGGGCACGATGCGTCGCTACGCCGACGAGCCGACCAAGTCCATCGGCCGCATCGTCCTCGACGCATCGTTCTCGCCGGTCAAGCGCGTGAGCTACACGGTCGAGAGCGCCCGCGTCGAGCAGCGCACCGACCTGGACAAGCTGGTCGTCGAGATCGAAACCAACGGTGCGATCACCGCCGAGGACGCCGTGCGCGCCTCCGCCAAGATCCTGGTCGAGCAGCTTGCCGTGTTCGCGCAGCTGGAGGGCAGCGAACTGGCCGCCTTCGACCAGCCGGTGCAGCGCAGCTCGCAGCAGTTCGACCCGATTCTGCTGCGTCCGGTCGACGAGCTCGAACTGACGGTGCGCTCGGCCAACTGCCTGAAGGCCGAGAACATCTACTACATCGGCGACCTGATCCAGCGCACCGAGAACGAGCTGCTCAAGACCCCGAACCTGGGCCGCAAGTCGCTCAACGAGATCAAGGAAGTGCTGGCTTCGCGCGGGCTCACGCTCGGCATGAAGCTGGAGTCCTGGCCGCCCGCCGGCCTGGACAAGCGCTGAGGCGCAAAGAACGAAGAGAAGGCTTCGGCCTTCGCTTCGATGATGAACCGCCCAGTACCTGACACGGCTGGGTGACTAGAACGGAAAGGAAATCACCATGCGTCACGGCCACGGCCTCCGCAAACTCAATCGCACCAGCGAGCACCGCCTCGCGATGCTGCGCAACATGATGAATTCGCTGCTCCAGCACGAGGTGATCAAGACCACCGTGCCGAAGGCGAAGGAACTGCGCCGCGTCGTCGAGCCGATGATCACGCTGGGCAAGGAGCCCACGCTCGCCAACAAGCGCCTGGCCTTCGACCGCCTGCGCGACCGCGAGATGGTCACCAAGCTGTTCACCGAACTGGGCCCGCGCTACAAGGCGCGTCCGGGCGGCTACACCCGCATCCTGAAGATGGGATTCCGCGTCGGCGACAACGCGCCGATGGCGCTGGTCGAACTGGTCGACCGTCCGGAGCCCGTCGAAAGCGAAGCCGCTGAGTCGTCGAACAGCGCTTCTTAATCTATAATCAACATCTCTGACGCGCGGTGGAGCAGCCTGGTAGCTCGTTGGGCTCATAACCCAAAGGTCGCAAGTTCAAATCTTGCCCGCGCAACCAACTCGCAAAACGCTCACTTCGGTGAGCGTTTTTTTTGTCCGCACGGATCGCAAGGTGATGGCTGCGAGAGTGGAACGAGGCGCGCGCAGCATCGCGGCGCTGCATCCTTCGATGCATCGCTTCGCGCGGAAGGCGCGGATTTCAAGATGGGGGAAAGTGGCGCGGCTGGCGGGGATCGAACCCACGACCCTTGGCTTCGGAGGCCAATACTCTATCCACTGAGCTACAGCCGCTGCGAGAGAGGTCGCGCATTATCGCCCAAGCCGGCGGTCACGGTCGCGGCTCGTCCGGATGAAGAGTGACACAAAACCTCACAGCTATAATCGAAGGTTGTTTTGCAGCCCGCGCACGACTTGAGGACGCCATGAGCGACAACACGCAGGAAGAAGCCCACACCGGCCCGATCAAGACCCCCAAGCAACTGCTGTTGACGGTGTTCTTCGCATTCGTGGTGCCCGTTGCCATCATCATGGGCTTCGTGGCCTATGTGACGTCGGAGAACAAGCCCGCGGGCGCCACCCAGGCCGAGGCCTACAGCCTGGGCGGTGTCACCGCGCAGGACATGGAGCGCGGCGTCGCGCAGCGGATCCGCAAGGTCGGCACCGTGGAGATCCGCGATGCCAACCGCCCGCTGAAGACGGGCGAGGAAGTGTTCAAGGCCCAGTGCACCACCTGCCACTCGGCAGGCGTGGCGGGCGCGCCCAAGTTCGGCGATGCCGCGGCATGGGGCGCGCGCATCAAGACCGGCTTCGATTCCCTGGTGAACTCGGCGCTGCACGGCAAGGGTGCGATGCCGGCCCAAGGCGGCGGCGACTTCGAGGACACGGAAGTTGCGCGCGCGGTGGCCTACATGGCCAACGCCGCAGGCGCCAATTTCCCGGAGCCTAAGCAACCGGCTCCCGCGGCTGGCAAGCAGGCCGGCGCCACTGAGGCTGCCGCACCCGCTGCCGCGACGCCGACCCCCGCAGCAGCCCCCGCTGCCGCTGCGCCTGCGGCCCAGACGGTCGCCGCTGCTGCGCCTGCAGCAGCTGCCCCTGCCGCAGGGAACGGCGAAGGCCTGTACAAGCAGGTCTGCGTCGCCTGCCATGCGGCCGGCGTGGCGGGCGCACCCAAGTTCGGCGACAAGGCTGCATGGCAGCCGCGCATCGCCCAGGGCGTGGCCACGCTGTACAACTCGGCCCTCAAGGGCAAGGGCGCGATGCCGCCCAAGGGTGGCAGCTCGGCTCCCGACGCCGACGTCAAGGCCGCGGTCGACTACATGGTGGGCGCCGCGAAGTAAGCGCCTCGGCGCAGCAATGGAAGGCCGGTCGATGACCGGCTTTTCTGTTTGCGCAGCCAGCTCGGGTGCATGCCCGGGCGCCTCTCCTACATCTGGCAGCGCTGCTTGCCGGGATCACGCGGCGATCGCGTCGTGGAGAGTTCGACCATGTCAACGAACCGGACCGCAGCCCGCACCTCGGCCGTCTTGCTGGCATTCCTGCTGGCAGCGTGCGGCGGCGGCAACGACTCGGGATCGACCGGCCCCACGCCAGGTCCGGGTGGGTCCAGCCAAACCGGGATTTCAGGAGCCCAAGGATCAGGCGGTGGGCTGGCTACGGCTGCACCGACGCCGAACTATGCGCAAGGGTCCGAAGAACTCGCTGCATTCCAGTTCCTCAATGCAGAGCGTGGCCGCTGCGGCTTCGGCGTGCTGGCGCAGAACACGAAGCTCGACGCGGCAGCGCGGGCCCACGCCGACTACCAGTTGGTGAACGACCTCTTCACGCACACCGAGGACCGGGCCGTCTACCCCTCCGGGTTCACCGGCACCACGATGGTCGACCGCTTCGCGTTCCAGCAATACACGGACATGGGCGGCGCAGTCGACGAGATCACGGGCGAGACTGGACGCGATGACAAGACCGGCTTTGGCGTCGAGGGCATCCGCAACCTGTTGAATGCGCCCTACCACCTGCAGGGGCTCATGTCCGGCATGCGGGAGGCCGGCGTCGCGGTGCGCTCCTCCCGCGATACGGGGACGCTGACGCCGCGCGTGCTGCTGCAGTGGGATGGTGCGTACACGCTGCAGGCCGGGCCGCAGCTGCTGGCCTCAAATGACGTCCTCACCTATCCGTGCGAAGGCACGACGGGCGCCGACCGGCAACTGACCAACGAATCGCCAGACCCCGTCCCGGGGCGCGACCTGACGATGAACCCGCTGGGGACCAGCGTGTACATCGCCACGCGGCCCGGCAACACGTTGGCGGTGACAGCGGCGAGCATGACCAACACGCGCACGGGCGGCCGAGTCGCCTTGCGCGCGGCGATCACCGCCGCGAACGACCCGCAGCGGTCCTATGGCGCCAACGAGGCTTACGTGGCCGCCGATGCGCCGCTGGACGCGAACACCGCCTACGAGGTCACCGTCGCCGGCACCAACAACGGCGCCGCATTCACCCGCACCTTCAGGTTCACGACGGGGCCGTAGCGCGGCTCGCCTTGTGCGCTGCCGGGCTGAGCACGTGGCCGAAGCGCTGAGGCAGGTCGTCCGAGCGAACGGGCTCCGGCGTCCACAGGCCCTGCTCTACCAGGTCCGCGGCGGCGTGCATGTCGAGCGTGTGCACCAGGCCCAGCCCCCGGTCGGTGATGGCGAAGAGCCGGCCCTGCTCGTCGACCAAGGTCCCGCGCGCGGCGAGCGATTCACCGGTGTGCGTCGTCAGCTGTGGCCCCGAACCGATGCGCAGCACCAGCGGCGCCGCCTCGAGTTCCACGTACACGCGCTGCGGGCCGTTCTGGAAGAACCAGCAACCGCTGGCGTCGCGCTCGTAGTTGCGGTGGATGAACTCGATCAGCTTGTCGTGCCGCAGCAGGGATCCGCGCGACTGCGGGAAAGGACCTGCGGCCTGCGTGCGATCGTCCCGCATGAACCATTGGCCGCGCCCATCGAGCCCCAGCCATCCGTAGCAGTGCGGCACGTTCGGCCACTTGGCGATGGCCTGGCGAACGATGTCATCCATCGGCCCATTATCGAAGCGTTCCAAAAACAAAGGCGCCGGGATCGCCGGCGCCTTGGGAAGACATCGAACCGATGCCGTTGCAATCGTTGTCGTGTTCTACTTGTCTCCTCGGTCCCTCGCCCTTGCACGGACCAGGTCCGCTCGCGAGTGCCGCGACTCTAACGGATGCACCTGGCTAGTGCATTGGGGGATACCCGGCAGATCAGCCCGTGCGGCACGCCCACCACACACCCGCGTGCAGCGCCCGCCCGCTTGGACTGCTGCGCTACAGTGCCCGGCGGGCGCAGCGCCGTCCGTTCAACGAGGGAAGAGTTCCATGGCATCCAAGGTCCTGTCGATCGCTCAGCTGGAGACCCGGCCTTGATGCCCAGGACCGTGTTCGGAATTGCCACGCTCGCGGCCTGCGCGACCGTGCAGGCGCAAGGCACCGGCGTGTCTTTCGAGGCAAGCGCAGGGCTGGTGCATCGCAGGCTGGCGGAACACACCGCCGACGGCGGCACGCTGCTGACCGAACGCGGCTGGCTCGGGCAAGTCCGCGGCCAGGCCACGAGGGGTCTTCCCGGCGGAGGCGCCCTCACTGGCGCGGTGTCGCTGGCCGGCGCGCCGATCGACTACGACGGCCGCACCCAGGCCGGGGCGCCTCTTCCACCACGACGCGGCAGACCGAACTGGCCGCAGACCTGCTGTGGCGGCCCCTTGCGCCGCGCGCATGGGGCGAGGCCTGGTTGACGTCGCAGTGGCTGCTGAACCGACGCGAGATCGAGAGCACGTCCAGCGCCGGCGGCCTGGACGAAACGTCGAGCGCCGCGCTCGTTGGCCTGCGCTGGGCCAGTCCCACCTTCGCCCCGGCGAATAGTTGGCAGGCGCGGCTGGAGGCCGACGCGCGCGTGAGCGTGCGGCACCGGCTGCAGGTCGATTACCGGGGTTTGCTGGACGCGTCGTCGTTCACCGGCGCCCGCAAGCACCAGTGGGCACTGCGCCTGATCGGCCGCCGTGCGGAGTCGCCGTGGTCGTGGGAGATCGAAGCCGCGCGCCTGACGCAGGGTGCCAGCGATGCCGTGCCGGTGTACCGCGCGGGCTCGCTGTTCGGCACGGTGCGGCAGCCGGCGCTGACCATCGAGGACGTGGCGCTGCGCGTCAGCCGGCGCTTCTAGCGTCGCGCACGATCCACTCGGCCGCCTTCTCCGCCATCATCAGCGTCGGCGAGTTGGTGTTGCCGCTGGTGATGGTGGGCATCGCGCCAGCGTCCACCACCCGCAGGCCCTGCACGCCGCGCACGCGAAGCTGTGCATCCAGCACCGCCATCGGATCGTCCGCACGCCCCATCTTCGTCGTGCCCACGGGATGGAAGATGGTGGTCGCGATGTCCCCAGCCAGGCGCGCGAGCTCCTCGTCGGATTGGTACTGCAGGCCGGGTTTCCATTCCTGCGGCTGGTATTTCGCCAGCGCCGGCTGCGCCACGATTCGGCGCGTGAGGCGAAGCGAGTCGGCCGCCACCTGCCGGTCCTCGGGCGTGCTCAGGTAGCACGGCGCGATCGCCGGCGGCTCGTCGAAGCGTGGGCTGCGGATGCGCACGCTGCCGCGGCTGGTGGGATTGAGGTTGCACACGCTCGCCGTGAAGGCGTTGAACGGATGCAGCGGCTCCCCGAAGGCGTCCAGGCTCAGGGGTTGGACGTGGTACTCGACGTTGGGCCAGGGCTGGTCCGGCGTGCTGCGCGTGAACGCCCCGAGCTGCGAAGGCGCCATGCTCATCGGACCGCTGCGCGTCAGCGCGTACTGCAGGCCGATGCGCGCCTTGCCCAGCCAGCTGTTGGCCAGCGTGTTGAGCGTCTGCACGCCCTGCACCTTGAACACCGCGCGGATCTGAAGGTGGTCCTGCAGGTTGGCGCCGACCCCGGGCAGGTCCTGCACGACCGGGATGCCATGCCGCTGCAGCAGGTCGGCCGGGCCGATGCCCGAGAGCTGCAGCAATTGCGGCGAGCCGATGCTGCCAGCGCACAGCAGCACCTCGCATTCGGCATCGACTTCCACCATCTCCTTGCCGGTCCACACCTGCGCGCCGATGCACCGCCGCGTGCCATCGGCGAGCGTCTCGATGCGCAGCTGCTTGACGTGGGCATTGGTCCACATCTCGAAGTTCGGCCGGCCGTAGCAGATCGGGCGAAGGAAGGCCTTGGCGGTGTTCCAGCGCCAGCCGTTCTTCTGGTTGACCTGGAAGTAGCCGACGCCCTCGTTGCTGCCGCGATTGAAGTCCTCGGTGTGCGGGATGCCGGCCTGCTGCGCGGCCTGTGCGAAGGCGTCGAGGATGTCCCAGCGCAGCCGCTGGCGTTCCACGCGCCATTCGCCGCCAACGCCGTGCAGGTCGTCGGCGCCCTTGTAGAAGTCCTCGTGCTTCTTGAAGGACGGCAGGCAGTTGTCCCACCGCCAGCGGTCGTCGCCGGTCAGTTGCGCCCACTGGTCGTAGTCGCG
Source organism: Ramlibacter sp. MMS24-I3-19 (assembly GCF_050320135.1). Classification (NCBI taxonomy): domain Bacteria; kingdom Pseudomonadati; phylum Pseudomonadota; class Betaproteobacteria; order Burkholderiales; family Comamonadaceae; genus Ramlibacter; species Ramlibacter sp. MMS24-I3-19. Next base: position 1,085,970 of record NZ_CP190017.1, read on the forward strand.
CGCCTGGCCTCGCATGTAGATCATGCCGTTGATGCTGGAGCTGCCGCCCAGCGTCTTGCCGCGCGGATAACGCAGCTTGCGGCCGTTGAGGCCCTCGTCGGCCTCGGTGTGGAACAGCCAGTCGGTGCGCGGGTTGCCGATGCAGTACAGGTAGCCGACCGGGATGTGGATCCAGTGGTAGTCGTCCTTGGATCCTGCCTCGATCATCAGCACCCGCTTCGATGGGTCGGCCGAGAGGCGATTGGCGAGCAGGCACCCCGCGGTGCCCGCGCCGATGATCACGTAATCGAAGGTGGTGTCGCTCACCCCGCCAAGCTTACTTGGCCGTCGGCATCACGAACTCGGCACCTTTCCCGATGCTCTCGGGCCAGCGCTGCATGATCGACTTCTGCTTGGTGTAGAAGCGCACGCCCTCTTCGCCATAGGCGTGCATGTCGCCGAACAGACTCTTCTTCCAGCCGCCGAAGCCGTGCCACGCCATGGGCACCGGGATCGGCACGTTGATGCCCACCATGCCGACCTGCACGCGGCGCGAGAACTCGCGCGCCACGTTGCCGTCGCGCGTGAAGCACGAGACGCCGTTGCCGTAGTCGTGCGCGTTGATCAGGTCCACCGCCTCGGCCAGGTCCTTCACGCGCATGCAGCCCAGCACCGGGCCGAAGATCTCCTCCTTGTAGATCTTCATTTCGGGGGTCACGTTGTCGAACAGCGTGCCGCCGATCCAGAACCCGTTGTCGCAACCCGCGCCGGCCTTGGCGCCCTGGAACGAGCGGCCGTCCACGACCAGCTTCGCGCCCTCCTGCGCCCCCTGTCCGATGTAGCCCGTGATGCGCTGGTGTGCGACGCTGCTGACGATCGGGCCCATCTCGGCATCCAGCTCGGTACCGTTCTTGATCTTCAGCTCCTGCGTGCGCCTGGCCAGCATCGGCAGGATCTTGTCCGCCGCGCTGCCCACCAGCACGCCCACCGAGATCGCCATGCAGCGCTCGCCGGCCGAGCCGAACGCGGATCCGATCAATGCATCGACGGCCTGGTCCAGGTCGGCGTCGGGCATCACCACCATGTGGTTCTTCGCGCCGCCCAGGGCCTGTACGCGCTTGCCGTGGCGCGCGCCCGTCTCGTAGATCTTCTGCGCAATGGGCGTGGAGCCGACAAAGGACAAAGCCTTCACGTCCGGATGCTCCAGCAGCGCATCCACGGCGTCCTTGTCACCCTGCACGACGTTGAACACGCCATCGGGCAGCCCCGCCTCCTTCAGCAGGCGCGCCATCATCAGCGACGGCGTGGGGTCCAGCGGGCTGGGCTTGAGGATGAAGCTGTTGCCCGCCGCGATGGCCACCGGGTACATCCACATCGGCACCATCACCGGGAAGTTGAACGGCGTGATGCCCGCCACGACGCCCAGCGGCTGCCGCATCGTCCAGTTGTCGATGCCGGTGGACACCTGGTCGGTGTACTGGCCCTTGAGCAGCTGCGGGATGCCGCAGGCGAACTCGACGACATCGATGCCCCGCGTCACCTCGCCCTGTGCATCGGTGAACACCTTGCCGTGTTCAGCCGTGATCGCGCGAGCGAGTTCGTCGCGGTGGCGGTTCAGCAGCTCGAGGAACTTGAACATCACCCGCGCGCGCCGGATCGGCGGCGTGTCGGCCCATTTCGGGAACGCGGCCTGCGCCGACGCGACGGCCTTGGCCACTTCGGCGGCGCTGGCCAGCGCCACCTTGCCAGTGACGGAGCCGGTGGCGGGATTGAAGACGTCGGCACTGCGGCCACTCTGGCCGGGGACGATGCGGCCGTCGACCCAGTGGTCGATCGAGGCCAACGCTGCAGTACGGGTGGAGTCGGGGGCGTTCATCGAGGGGATCTTCTGGAGGAGGTGCACCAGTCTATGCCTTGCAGTTGCCACGCCAATCCGGTCGAGCCCCATGGCCCCACGGCTTGCACCTCTGCCTTTAGCATCGCAGCTTCCCCCGACCCCACATGCCCGAAACGACGACGCCCCGCCTCGAGCTGCAGACCGACGACGGCACCACGCGCGTCCGGCTGCTGGGGCACTGGACCGCAGCGCGTTTCGCGGAGCGCGGCCTGCTGGGCCAGCTGCAACGGGGCCTGGCCGGCGTGCAGCGCGATGCCGCATGGGACCTGCGCCAGGCCGACCAGCTCGACCACGTGGGCGCGCAATTGCTGTGGGACACGTGGCATCACACGGAGCCCTCCCGCCTCGAACTGCTGCCGCCACAGCGCGCGGTGCTGGACCGGGTCGCGGAGTTCACCTGCGAGCCGGCGCGGCCGCGGACGCGCCCCGGCCTGCGCACGCGCTATCTCGGGCTCGGCGAAGCGGTGCTCGACAAGCTGCATGCGCTGGGCGAGTTCGTGCGCCTCACGGGCCAGCTGGCGATCAACGCGCTGCGACTCGCGCGTGCGCCGCACGAAGGTCCGTGGCGCGACCTGTCCGGCCACCTGTACCACATCGGCGTCACGGCGCTGCCCATCACCGCCCTGGTCGGCTTCCTCATCGGCGTGGTGCTGGCCTACCTCACCGCGAAGCAGCTGCGGCAGTTCGGCGCCGACGCCTTCATCGTCAACATCCTGGGTGTCGCGCTGATCCGCGAGCTCGGGCCGATGCTGGCGGCGATCCTGGTCGCGGGCCGCTCGGGATCGTCGATCACCGCGCAGATCGGCGTGATGCGCGTGACGGACGAGCTCGATGCGATGAGCGTCATGGGCATCTCCCACAGCTTCCGCCTCGTGTTGCCGCGCGCGCTGGCGCTGGCGATCACCATGCCGCTGATCAGCATCTGGACCACCTTCAGCGCGCTGGCCGGTGGCATGCTCGCCTCCGACATCTCGCTGGGCATCACGCCCACCTTCTTCCTGCGCGCGTTGCCGCAGGCGGTGCAGATCGGCAACCTGGTGCTGGCCAGTGCCAAGTCCGTCGGGTTCGGGCTGCTGATCGCGCTGATCGGCTGCCACTACGGACTGCGCGTGCAGCCCAACACGCAGAGCCTGGGCGCGGGCACCACGTCCTCGGTGGTCACCTCGATCACGGTGGTGATCCTGGTCGACGCGCTGTTCGCCATCGCGTTCCAGAACGTGGGCTTCTGATGGATCGCGACGTCGCCCCCGTCCCCGCAGCCGGCACGCCGATGGTCGCCATCCGTGGGCTGCGCACCGTCTTCCAGTCGCCGGGCCGCGAGTTCGTCGTGCACGACAACCTGGATTTCACGGTCGAGCGGGGCGAGGTCATTTCGCTGGTCGGCGGCTCGGGGACGGGCAAGACCGTGTTGCTGCGGCAGATCCTGGGTCTGGAACGTCCGGCCGCGGGCGACATCCGCGTGCTCGGCCAGCCCGTGCACGAACTCACCGCGCGCGGCGCGTCGGCCCGCATCGGCATGCTGTTCCAGCACGGCGCGCTGTTCTCTGCCTTCAGCGTGCTGGAGAACATCGCATTCCCGCTGCGCGAACTGCGCACGCTGCCGGGGCCCCTGGTGCGCGAGGCCGCGATGGTCAAGCTGCAGATGGTGGGCCTGCGCCCCGAGGACGCGACCAAGATGCCGGCGGATCTCTCGGGCGGCATGATCAAGCGGGTGGCGCTGGCGCGCGCGCTGGTGATGGATCCGCCGCTGCTGCTGCTGGACGAGCCCACGGCCGGCCTCGACCCGGAGAGTTCCGATGGCTTCGTCACGCTGCTGCGATCGCTGCATCGCGACCTGGCGCTCACCGTGGTGATGGTCACGCACGACCTCGACACGCTCTTCGAGCTGTCCACGCGCGTGGCGGTGCTCGCCGACCGGCGCGTGATCGTCAATGCCGCACCCAAGGACGTGATCGCGTTCCAGCATCCGTTCGTGCACGACTTCTTCCTGGGCCAGCGCGGCCAGCGGGCGATGGAGCTGCTGCGCGAGTACCCGTTCGCCGTTTAGGAGGCACCCCGCATGGAAAACAAGGCCCACGCCCTCGCTGCCGGACTGTTCGTGGTGGCGCTCACCGCGCTGCTGCTGTTCCTGGGCGCTTGGCTGACGCGTGACTCCGGCGAGCGCGACCTGTTCGAGATCTCCACCCACGAGGCGGTGACGGGACTGCAGGAGCAGGCGCCCGTGCGCTACCGCGGCGTGGACGTGGGCAAGGTCACCAGCATCGGCTTCGACCCCAAGGCCCAGGGCAACGTGCTGGTGCGCCTCGAGATCGCGCACGGCGCACCGGTCAGCACCGAGACCTTCGCGACCCTGTCGTTCCAGGGCGTCACGGGCCTGGCCTTCGTGCAGCTCGACGACAGCGGCAAGCCCGCGCCGCTGCTGCAGCCCAACGATGCCGCCCCGCCGCGGATCCCGCTGCGTCCAGGCCTGCTCAGCAAGCTCACGGAGAAGGGCGAGAAGATCCTCGACCAGGTTGAGCAGATCAGCGCACGCGTGGACACGCTGCTGGACGAGAAGAACCAGAAGGGCCTCACGAGCGCCGTCGACAACGTTGCCCAGGCGGCAGCCAACATCAGCAAGCTGAGCACCAACATGGACGCCATCCTCACGGCGCAGCTGGGCCCGCACAACGTGGACATCCCGTCGCTGGTCAAGCGCATCGACGGCACCATGGCCTCGCTGCGCCACACGTCGGACGAGGCCGGCGCCGCGGTCCACCAGATCGGGCTGACGGCCCAGCGCCTGAACGAGAAGGGCGGGCCGGTCGACCGGCTCGCGGCCGGCACGCAGGCGCTGTCGCATGCGGCCGACTCCTTCAGCGCCGCCACGCTGCCGCGCATCAACCGCGCCACCGAGGACACCTCGCGCGCGGTGCGCCAGCTCAGTCGCACCGTCAACGGCATCAACGACAACCCGCAGTCGTTGATCTTCGGCACTGGCCGCATCGACCCCGGACCGGGCGAGACCGGCTTCGTCGCCCCCGCCGCAGGAGCTGCCCAATGACCCGCATGCGTCCGCTCGCCCTTGCCACCTTCGCCGCGCTGTCGCTGCTGGCCGGCTGCTCCGGTTTCATCGACAAGCCGCAGCGCCCCGTGCTGTTCGACATGGGGCCGACGCAGCGGGTCGCCGTGCAGGCGCCCCAGGCCGATCCGCGCGTGCCCCTGATCCTGCCCGACATCGAGGCTTCGGGTGCGCTCGACAGCTCCGCGGTGCTGTACCGCCTTGCCTATTCCGACGACCACGAGCTGCGTGCCTACTCGCAGTCGCGGTGGAGCGCGCCTCCGCCGCAACTGGTGCGCCAGCGCCTGCGCGAGCAGCTCGGGCGCGAGCGGCCGGTCCTCACGCTGGACGAGAGCGCCGCGCTGGACCGGCAGAACCTCGGCGCCCTGTACCTGCTGCGGCTGGAGCTGGAGGAGTTCGCCCAGGTCTTCGACAGCGCCTCCCGCAGCCGCGGCGTGGTGCGCCTGCGCGCGACGTTGCTGGCCACCACCGGCAGCGGCGAGCAGTTGCTGGGCCAGCGCAGCATCTCCGTCGAAGGCGTCGCGCCCACGGCCGATGCGTCGGGCGGCGTGCGTGCGCTCACCGCCGCGACCGATGCCGCTGCCGCGGACATCGGCCAGTGGTTGCGCCAGGTGCGGCAGCCGCGATGAGCAAACGCCCCGATACCGACGAAGCGGCACGGCTGGTCACGGCGGTGGCGCCGCGCCGCTCGGTCGAGGATGCAGTGCGTGCCTCCGGGCTGGAACTGCTCGGGCGCTGCGAGCATCTGTCGCAGGTGCCGGGGCTGCTTCGGGACTCGGCGCTGCTGCAGGACTTCGCCGCCGAGGAAGCCGACATCCTGGGTCGCGCGATGCTGCGCGTGCGCGCGCGGCAGGGGCAGGTGCTGATCGCCGAGAACGATCCCAGCGACTGGATGCTGCTGCTGCTGTCCGGCACCGTGGATGTCGGCAAGCACAAGCTCGATCCGGACACCCTGCGGCCGGTCGACGAGAACGCGCGCGTCGCGGTGCTGCGGCCGGGCGCGGTGCTCGGTGAGATGTCGATGCTCGATGGCGAGCCGCGCTATGCGAGTTGCTGGGCGCTGGGCGAAGTCGAGGCCGCGATCCTCACCCGCGCGGCCCTCGCGGGCCTGATCCGCGAGCAGCCGGCGGTGGGCGCCAAGCTGCTGGTGAAGATCACGCAGCTGCTCGCCCAGCGCCTTCGCAACACCAGCAACCAGCTGCTGCGCCGCCTGCCGCGCCCCGCCACCTAGTGGCCGGGCGCCGGGAACAGCTTCAGCAAGCCCAGCGCCATCACCTCCACGGCCAGCGCGGCCAGGATCAGCCCCATCAGACGCGTCATCACGTTGATGCCGGTGCGCCCCAGCACGCGCGCGATCAGGTCGGCGAGCGAGAAGCACGCCGCGGTGGCCAGCGCGACGACCACGCCGTAGCCCACCAGCAGCAACAGCTGCAGCGCGGTGTGGGCCTGCTCGGCGTAGATCACGACGGTGGAGATCGTGGCGGCCCCGGTCAGCAGCGGGATGGTGAGCGGCACCACCGCGATGCTGGCGCCCATCGCCGCCTTCTCCGCGCCTTCGGCCAGTTCGGCGCCATCGCGCTTGGCCTCGGCCGGTTGCGCGCTGAGCATGTTCAATGCGCTGGTCAGCAGCAGCATCCGCCGCCCACCTGGAAGCTCGCGAGCGAGATGCCGAAGAAGGCCAGGATCTGCAGCCCGAGCAGCGCGCTCGATGCGATCACCAGGAAGGCGGTGAACGAAGCCACCACCACCGTGTGGCGACGCTGCGCGCGCGAGAAGCCGTTGGTGTAGTGGATGAAGAAGGGGACGATCGCCAGCGGATTGACGATCGCAAGCAGCGTGACCAGCGGCTTGAGGTCCATGCAGGCGGTGTCGCTACGCCGGCTCGCGCCGGCGGAACATTCCGTAGCCTTCCATGTGCAGCACCTTGTCGCCGTGCTGGTTGAACATCTCCCAGCTCGCACGCACCAGGCCCAGTTCCGGCTTGCTGCGCAGCGGCCTCGACTCCAGGATGGTGTGGCGCAACGTGAGGGTGTCGCCAGGGAACACCGGGTTGAGCCAGCTGAGCTTCTCGAGGCCGGGCGAGCCCATGCTGGACGACTCGCGCAGGAAGTTGTCGACCGTCAGCCGCATCGCCATCGCGCAGGTGTGCCAGCCGCTCGCGCACAGGCCGCCGAACACCGACTGCCGCCCCGCGTCCTCGTCCAGGTGGAACGGCTGCGGGTCGAACTGCGTGGCGAACGCGCGGATCTCGTCCGCCGTCGGCGACACCGAACCAAGCTCTCGCACGCTCCCCGGCTGCAGGTCTTCCCAGTAATAGCGCACCATCAGCGACCTCCCGAGACGTCCACCAGGCTCATCGTCGTGTAGCTCGCTTCCGGCGACATGAGCCAGCAGATCGCGTGTGCCACTTCCTCGGCGCTGCCGCCACGCTGCATCGGCACCAGGTGCGCGAGCTGCTGCACGCGATCGGGAATGCCGCCGGACGCATGGATGTCGGTCTCGATCAATCCGGGCCGCACGGCGTTGACGCGGATGCCTTCGGCCGCGACCTCCTTGGCCAGGCCGAGCGTGAAGACGTCGATGGCGCCCTTGGCCGCCGCATAGTCGACGTACTGGCCCGGCGCGCCCAGGCGCGCTGCGGCACTGGAGACGTTGACGATGGCACCGCCCCCGCCGCCATGGCGCGTGCTCATGCGGCGGATGGCTTCGCGCGCGCAGACGATGCTGCCGATCACGTTGATGTCGAACATCCGCTTGAGCCGCGCGACCGACATGTCCTCCACGCGCGAGGTGAGGTCGACGACGCCGGCGTTGTTCACCAGCGCGGTGAGGCGCCCGAACCGCTCGTCCACTGCCTTGAACATCGCCAGCACCTGCGCCTCGTCGGCGACGTCGGCCTGCACCGCGAAGGCCTCGCCGCCCCGTTCACGGATCGTGCGGACCACCTCATCGGCCGCTGCGGCCTGCGCCGTGTAGTTGACCGCCACCTTCCAGCCTTGCGTCGCCGCCAGCAGCGCGGTCGCCGCGCCGATGCCGCGGCTGCCGCCCGTGATCAGGGCCACTCTGTCCATGTCGTCGTCCTTTCGGGTTCAGCGCATTACGATACCGCGCCGATCCGAATCACAAGCGCCAAGCCCATCCGGACCACGCATGCCACGCACCGTCGACTACTTCCTCGCCCCGCAAAGTCCCTGGACCTACCTCGGCCACGAGCGCTTCGTGCGCATGGCGCGCGAGGCCGGCGCCGCAGTGCGCGTGCGGCCCATCGACCTGGGCCGCATCTTCCCGATCAGCGGGGGCCTGCCACTGGCCAGGCGGGCACCGCAGCGACAGGCGTACCGGCTCGTCGAGCTGCGTCGCTTCTCGGAACACCTCGGCCTGCCGCTGAACCTGCATCCGAAGTTCTTCCCCGTCTCCGGCGATGCCGCGGCGCGGCTGATCGTCGCCGTCGACCAGCAGGATGGCAGCGACGCCGCACTGCGCATCGCGGGCGCGGTGCTCGCGGCCGTGTGGGTGCAGGAGCGCGACATTGCCAGCGACACCGTGCTGGCCGAATTGCTGCGCGAATGCGGGCTCGCCGCTGCGCGGCTGCCGCAGTCGAAGGAGCCCGGAGTCCAGCAGCAGTACGAGGCGCACACGCAGGCGGCGATCGACGCCAACGTGTTCGGCTCGCCGTCCTATGTGATCGATGGCGAACTGTTCTGGGGCCAGGACCGGCTCGACTTCGTGCAACGCAGGCTTTCTTCCGACCACTGACACAGGAGACCACCATGGGTGCATTCACCGACCTCAAGGCCGCCGACGGCTTCCCCTTCCCCGCGTACGTCGCCCAACCCACGGGCAAGGCCAAGGGCGCCGTCGTCGTGCTGCAGGAGATCTTCGGCGTCAACTCGCACATCCGCTCGGTCGCCGACGGCTATGCGGCGGAAGGCTTCCTCGCTGTCGCGCCGTCGACGTTCCACCGGGTGAAGCCAGGCGTCGAGCTGGGCTACGGCGAGAACGACATGTCGGCCGGCTTCGCGCTGAAGACCGCGGTCGAAGCGCTGCCCGCGCCGGGCGTGCTGCAGGACATCCAGGCTGCCATCCGCCATGCCGCGCAGGGTGGCAAGGTGGGCATCGTCGGCTACTGCTGGGGCGGCCTGCTGTCCTGGCGATCGGCGTGCCTGCTCGACGGCCTGTCGGCCGCCGTCACCTACTACGGAGGCGGCATGACGACGCCCGACGAGGCGGCCCGCACGCCGAAGGTGCCGGTGCTCTCGCATTTCGGCAAGCAGGACCACTGGATTCCGCTGGACTCGGTCGAGGCGTTCCGCAAGGCCCACCCCGAGGTCGAGGTGTACGTCTATCCGGCCAACCACGGCTTCAACTGCGACCAGCGCGGCTCGTACGACGCGCCTTCCGCGAAGCTGGCCCGCGAGCGCTCGCTGGCGTTCTTCACCAAGCACCTGGCCGCCTGAGGCCCGCATGCGCCACTGGCCCGGCAGGCCAGTGGCGGCCCGCTCCGACGACCCACCGCATGATCCAGCTGCATCACGCCCCCAGCACCGCCGCGATGGTGCCGCACATCCTGCTCGAGGAACTCGGTCTTGCCTACGAGCGCGTGCCCGTCGATCGGGCCGCGAATGCGCACAAGGCCGCCGCCTACCTGCGCCTGAATCCGAACGGGTTGATCCCGGTGCTGGTGGACCGTGACCTGGTCCTGTACGAGACGGCGGCGATCGCCTTGCACCTGTGCGACCAGCACCCGCAAGCCGGCTTCGCGCCCGCTGTCGGCACGCGCGACCGCAGTCACTTCTACAAGTGGCTCGCGTGGCTGACCAATACGCTGCAGGCCACGCTGATCGTCTACTTCTATCCGCACCGATGGGTGGACGAAGGCAACGCCGAAGGCGTGGCGCAGGTGCGCCGCCATGCGCATGCGAAGGTGGTCGGCCTGCTCGGGCAGCTGGAGGAGCAGCTCGGCTCGCATGCGGGGCCGTGGTTCTTCGGCGAGCAGTACACGGCGCTGGACCCGTACGTCTTCACGCTGTGCCGCTGGACGCGCAACTTCGAGAGCGGGCGCGCGCGCGACCTGCCGCGCGTGGGCGCGTACCTGCGCCGCATGCTCGATCGGCCCGCGGTGCAGCGCGTGCTGGCGCAGGACGGGCTTCAGCCGCCGTTCGTCTGAGCCACCAGCCGCTGCAGCGTCAGCGCATTGCCGGCGGCTGCCTGGCCGGCCGTGTTGTCGAAGATGCACCAGACTTCCGCACCGGATGCGGCTGCTTCGCGCAACCGCGGGGCAAGTGCTTCCAGCACCTCGGGGGCATACGACGAGTAGTAGACGCGCGGCGAGCCGTGCAGCCGCAGGTACACCAACCCCGGCCAGCCGCCGGGCGCCGCACCGGCGGCATGGCGCACCGGATCGGCGAGCACGCGGCCGATGCGCCGTTGAACAAGCCATGCATCCACCTCGGGCGTGAACCAGCTCGCATGGCGCGGCTCCAGGGCGACCGGCCCGGCGTAGCGCTCGCGCAGGGCCGCTGCGAAGGGATCGGCCACGGCGGCGTCGAAGGCGAGGCTCGGGGGCAGTTGCACCAGCAGGCACTGCAGGTGCGGCCCGAGGCCGCTGGCCTCGGCGAAGAACGCATCCAGCGCCGCATCGGGATCAACGAGCCGGGCCTCGTGCGTGATCTGCTTGGGCAGCTTGGCCGAGAAGGCGAAACCCTCGCCGACACTGCGCGCCCAGCGCTCGTACGTGGTGGGGCGGTGCGGCTTGTGGAACGAGGAGTTGATCTCGCTGGCATTGAACACCTGCGCATAGCGCTGCAGGTGCGACTCGCCCGCGGGAAAGGAGGACTGCAAGTCCGCCGGCAGGGTCCAGCCGGCGCAGCCGATGCGGATGTCGCCGGCCGACATCGGCGTCACCGCGAGCTGCGCTCCAGGTAATGCTTGCGCCAGAACACCAGGCCCAGGATCACCGCGATCGCGACCATGCTGCCGATGGCCATCCAGAATCCGACCGGGTCCCGCAGCAGCGGCATGCTGGCGAAGTTCATGCCGAACACGCCGGTGATCAGGTTCAGCGGCAGGAAGATAGCCGTCAGCGCCGTCAGCGTCCGCATGATGTTGTTGGTGCGGTTGCTCTGGGCCGAGAAGTGGATCTGCACCACGCTCTCGGCGCCCTGCTCCATGCGGCGCACTTGGTGCACCACCCGCTGGATGTGCTCGATGACGTCGCGGCCGCGCGCGATCAGGCCGTCGCGCTCGGCCTGCGACAGGCCCGGCGGCGGCTGCTCGCGCGCGGTGTCCAGCCATTCCTGCATGGCGTCGTTCTGGTCCTCGCACAGCTCCTCGAGCACATGCAGCTCGCGGCGCGCCACCATCAGCGCGCTCCAGCCGCGGAAGTCGGAGCCTGGGCGCAGCAGGTCCTGTTGCCATTGATCGAGCTCGGTGCCCAGTTGCTTGCGCAACTCGAGGTAGCCGTCGACCATTACGTTCACCATCCGCAGCATCAGGTCAGACGGGCTGGCGGGCAGCCGGCTGCGATTGGCCGCCAGGCCGTCGCTGTGCATCGCGTCCGAGAGGAAGCGGCTGATGAACGATCGCGCGGTGAAGCAGCCGCGCGGATGCACGCTGAGCAGCAGGCGGTCATAGACGACGAAGGCGACCGGCCGCGTGCGGATGCGGCTGAAGCTGGCGAGCGCGGTGGACGCGGATGCCGGCGCAGGGTGGCTGGCCAGTTCGTGGTCGACCTCCTCCCCCGAGGCAAGCCGGCGGAAGATGACGAGGTCGTACACCGACGTGAAGTCGTAGTGCGAAGGATGCGAGGGGTTGTTCAGGTCCTTGACGTGCAGGTCCAGCAGCGCCGAGCCGCCCAGCCGTTGCGCGGCCGCCTGCACCGTGGGCAGCAGGTCGTGCAGGTCCTCGCGGTCGAGGAAGATCCAGATGAAGCCGTCGCCGGGCGGATGGCCCGGGATGCTGTCGAGGAATCGAAGGGTGCCGGGCGTGAATTCGACGATCTGCATCGCCGGCTTCAGGCGCGCAGCTTGCGCGCGGCCTCGAGCGCGAAGTACGTCAGCACGCCATCGGCGCCGGCGCGCTTGAAGGCGAGCAGGCTCTCCATCATCACGGCGTCGCCATCGAGCCAGCCGTTGGCCGCGGCCGCCTGCAGCATCGCGTACTCGCCGGAGACCTGGTAGGCGAAGGTCGGTACGCGGAATTCGTCCTTCACGCGTCGCACGATGTCCAGGTACGGCATGCCCGGCTTGACCATCACCATGTCGGCGCCTTCCGCGATGTCCATCGCGACCTCGCGCAGCGCCTCGTCGGTGTTGCCCGGGTCCATCTGGTAGACTTTCTTGTTGCCCTTGCCCAGGTTGGCCGCGGAGCCCACCGCGTCGCGGAAGGGGCCGTAGAACGCGCTGGCGTACTTGGCGCTGTACGCCATGATGCGCGTGTGGATCGCGCCGCTCTCCTCGAGCGCCTTGCGGATCGCGCCGATGCGGCCGTCCATCATGTCGCTGGGCGCCACGATGTCCACGCCGGCCTGCGACTGCACCAGCGCCTGCTTGACCAGCACTTCCACGGTCTCGTCGTTGAGGATGTAGCCGCTGGCATCCAGCAGGCCGTCCTGGCCATGGCTGGTGAACGGGTCGAGCGCGACGTCGGTCATCACGCCGAGTTCGGGAAAGCGCCGCTTCAGGGCGCTGACCACCCGCGGGACCAGGCCATCGGGATTCCAGGCCTCGCGACCGTCTTCGGTCTTCAGCTTCGGATCGAGGACCGGAAAGAGCGCGAGCGCGGGGATTCCCAGGGCCAGGCACTGCTCGGCGACGGGCAGCAGCAGGTCGAGGCTGACGCGCTCGACGCCGGGCATCGAGGCGACGGGCTCGCGCTTGCGTTCGCCATCGAGGACGAACACGGGGTAGATGAGGTCATGCGCGGTAAGGGCATGCTCGCGCACCAGGTTGCGCGTGAACGTGTCGCGGCGCAGGCGGCGCGGGCGACCGTGGGGGTAGGAGGCATGCAGGACCATGGCGAAAATTGTGCCCCATTGCGCTGGTCGCGTTGCCGGCCCACTAACCGGACCGTAGTCGCCGCGCGGCCGACCTCGGCTTGTAAGGACCGGGGCAGACTGCTAAATTACGCCCGGGCGGCTCGCCGCTCCCCGCTTTCCTCCCTGAGCGGGTGCCTTAATGTGTGACAGCAAAAAGGCTTGCCACCCCGGCTGATTGCCGGGGTTTTTTTTGCCCTTCCGTACACTCGGCCCATGCTCTGGGTCAAGGCGTTCCACATCGTGTTCGTGGCCAGCTGGTTCGCCGGCCTGTTCTACCTGCCGCGCATCTTCGTCAACCTGGCCATGGTCGACGCGGGTTCGATCGCCGAACGGGAGCGGCTGCTGCTGATGGCGCGCAAGCTCCTGCGCTTCACCACCATGCTCGCGGTGCCGGCCCTGGGCCTCGGCCTGTGGCTGTGGTTGGGATTCGGCATCGGGCGCGGCAGCGGATGGCTGCACGCCAAGCTGGTCGTGGTGCTGCTGGCCGTGGGCTATCACCATGCCTGCGCGCGCCTGCTGCGCAAGTTCGAGCGCGATGCGAACCGGCGCGGCCACCGTTGGTACCGCTGGTTCAACGAGGTGCCCGTGCTGCTGCTGGTCGCGGCCGTGGTGCTGGTCGTGGTCAAGCCTCTCTAGCGCGATGGAGGCGCGCAAGTCCTCCGCCGGCCCGCTGGCGCAGGCCTATGCGGCGCTGATCGTCTACGCCAGCCTCTATCCCTTCGCCGGCTGGCACGACCAGGGCGTGGGTCCGCTGGAGTTCCTGGCCAGCCCCTGGCCCAAATACTGGACTGCGTTCGATCTCGTTTCCAACGCGGCCGGCTACGCGCCGCTTGGCTTCCTGCTCGCGCTGGCGCACCTGCGCAAGGGCGTCGCCGCGGGTGGCGTGTCCATCCCGCGCGCCATCGCCTCGGCCACTGCGGTGGCCGTGCTGCTGTCGCTGGCGATGGAGGCGCTGCAAAGCTACCTGCCGGCCCGGGTGGCCTCCAACCTCGACTTCGGCCTGAATGCGGCGGGCGCCTTTCTCGGGGCGGCGATCGCCGGCGGCCTCGAACGCGCCGGAGCGGTGGACCGCTGGAGCCGGTTTCGCGTGCGCTGGTTCGTCGACGATGCGCGCGGCGCCCTCGTGCTGCTCGCGCTGTGGCCGTTCGCATTGCTGTTCCCCGCGGCGGTGCCACTCGGTCTGGGGCAGGTGATGGAGCGCCTCGAGGCCGGCATGGCCGACTGGCTGTCGGACACGCCGTTCCTCGAGTGGCTGCCCGTGCGTGATGTCGAACTGCAGCCGCTGGTGCCCGGCGCCGAGCTGCTCTGCGTGACGCTCGGCGCACTTGCGCCCTGCCTGCTCGCCTACTCCGTGATGCGCTCGAAGCCGCAGCGCGCGGCCATGGCCCTGATGCTGGTCGCGCTGGGGGTCGGCGTGACAGCGCTGTCGGCGGCACTCAGCTGGGGACCGGCGCACGCATGGGCGTGGCTCAGCCTTCCGGTCGGCGTCGGGCTGGTCGTCGGCCTGGCTCTGGCTCTCCTGCTCGTCGCCCTGCCTCGGCGTGGCTGTGCGGCCCTGGTGCTGGCGGGTCTCGTCCTGCATCTCAGCCTGCTGAACCAGGCGCCCGCGAGCCCGTACTTCGCCCACCTGCTGCAGGCCTGGGAGCAGGGCCGCTTCATCCGCTTCCATGGCCTTGCGCAGTGGCTTGGCTGGCTGTGGCCTTACGCGGCGCTGGCGTACGTCCTGGTGCGGGTCTCGCGTGGCGAGGCGGCACCTAGAATCGCCCAATGAGCGATCCCTCCGGGCCCTCGTACTTCGAGCGCCACATCTTCTTCTGCCTCAACAAGCGCGAGAACGGCGAGAACTGCTGCGCCGACCACGGGACCAGGCCGGCTTCGAACGCTGCAAGGCCCAGGTCAAGGCGCAGGGCCTTGCAGGGCCCGGCAAGGTCCGCGTCAACAAGTCGGGGTGCCTCGATCGCTGCTCCGCGGGGCCGGTCGCCGTGGTTTATCCCGAGGCGGTCTGGTACACGTACGTGGACGCGAACGACATCGACGAGATCGTCGAATCGCACCTGAAGAACGGCCGCGTGGTCGAGCGGCTGCTCACGCCGCCCCGCATGGGGCGCTGAGGTTGCGATGAATTCGTTCACCCGGCGCCTTCAACTGCAAGGCGCAGCCGGCGCGATCGAGGTCCTGCGCGACGACCCTGAAGCAGCAACGCAGGGCATTGCCTTCATCGCGCATCCGCATCCGCTGTTCGGCGGCACCATGGACAACAAGGTGGTGCAGACGCTGGCGCGCGCGTTCGTCCAGGCGGGGTGGACGGCGGTGCGGTTCAATTTCCGCGGGGTGGGCGCCAGTGCCGGCGAGCATGACGAAGGACGGGGCGAGACCGACGACATGCTCTCGCTGGTGTCGCAGATCGCCCCGGAGGGGCCGGTCGCACTCGCGGGGTTCTCCTTCGGTGCCTTCGTCGCCAGCGGCGCCCTGCACGCGCTCTGGCCGGTGCGCGAAATCCGCAAGGTCGTGCTGGTGGGGACTGCTGCTTCACGCTTTGCCGTCCCGGTCATCCCGCCCGACGCGCACGATCGAACCCTGGTGCTGCACGGAGAGCAGGACGACACCGTGGCCCTCACGGCGGTGATGGACTGGGCGCGCCCGCAGGCGCTTCCGGTGACCGTGGTTCCCGGAGGCGGGCACTTCTTCCACGGACAATTGCCGCTCCTGAAATCCCTGGTGGCCCGCCACCTGCGTTCGTGATCCGCTCCTCGCGATGAATCGATTTGCCAAGGCGCTCATGGCGCCGTTGCTGGCGCTCCTGTCCCTGTGTGCATCCGCGCAGGTCCCGCAACCGCCCGAGGTGGCCGCGCGCAGCTATCTGGTCCTGGACGTCAGTGCCAACCAGATGCTCGCCGGTCGCGACATCGACAGCCCCGTCGAACCGGCGTCGCTCACCAAGCTGATGACGCAATACCTGGTGTTCGACGCGCTGCGCGCCAGGAAGATCACCCTGCAGCAGGCGCTGCCCGTGAGCGAGCGCGCCTGGAAGATGCCGGGCCCGCGCATGTTCATCGATCCCAAGATGCGGGTGCCCGTCGATGACCTGATCAAGGGCATGATCGTGCAGTCGGGCAACGATGCGACCGTCGCCCTGGCCGAGGGCGTCGGCGGCTCGGTCGAGCACTTCGTCGATCTCATGAACCAGCAGGCCACGGCGCTGGGCATGAAGAACACCTCGTACAAGAACCCCGAGGGCCTGACCACCCCGGGCCAGACGACCACCGCGCGCGACCTGGGCGTCCTCGCGGCGCGGATCATGCAGGACTTCCCCGAGTACCTGCACTACTACGCGATCAGGAAGTACCGCTACCAGGGCACGCCGACGGCCAACGACACGAACCGCAACCTGCTGCTGTTCCGGGATCCCACGGTGGACGGCCTCAAGACCGGCCACACCGACGCGGCCGGCTACTGCCTGATCGCCACCGCCAGGCGTGACTTCCCCAACCTGCAGGGCCGCCGCCTGCTGTCCGTCGTGCTCGGCGCCAGCAGCGAGGAGGCGCGCGCCACCGAGTCGCAGAAGCTGCTGAACTGGGGCTACACGGCCTGGGAGGGCATCAAGCTGTTCGACGCCAACCAGCCCGTGGCGACCCCCGAGGTCTGGAAGGGCAACGCCAGCACCGTGAAGCTCGGCCGGCCGCAGGCGCTCGTCGTCGCGGTGCCTGTCGGCACTGCCACCCAGCTGAAGACCGCCATTGCGCGGCCTGATCCGCTGGTCGCTCCGTTCACCAAGGGCCAGCATGTAGGCACGCTCAAGGTGCTGGCGGGCGACAAGCCGCTGGCGGAGGTGCCGCTGCTCGCCCTGGAAACGGTCGAGCAGGCGGGCGTGCTGGGCCGCGCCTGGGACGCCGTGCGGCTCTGGATCAAGTGACGGCGAGGGCGCGGTCTCAGGCCCAGGGAGGCGCCGTCCATTGCAGGGCATCCAGCAGCAAGGTATACTGAAAGGCTTTCCCGCATTTGGGGCGGGCAAGGCTTTGCGCGTCACGGTTCTCGTGGACCGCGCTTTACCAGACGTTTAGGGACGTTTTTTTCAATGCCAACCATCAACCAACTCGTGCGTCAGGGGCGGGAGGTCGAAAAGACCAAATCCAAGTCCCCCGCGATGCAGAACAGCCCCCAGCGCCGGGGCGTGTGCACCCGCGTGTACACCACGACGCCGAAGAAGCCGAACTCGGCGCTGCGCAAGGTCGCCAAGGTGCGCCTGACCAACGGCTTCGAGGTCATCTCGTACATCGGCGGCGAAGGCCACAACCTGCAGGAGCACTCGGTGGTGCTCGTGCGCGGCGACCGCGTGAAGGACCTGCCGGGCGTGCGCTACCACATCGTTCGCGGTTCTCTGGACCTGCAGGGCGTCAAGGATCGCAAGCAGGCGCGTTCCAAGTACGGCGCGAAGCGCCCGAAGAAGGCCTAAGCAGCCAGGTAGTTTGTCGGTGCTCATTCAGCCCTGGCAGGCTGAGTCAGCGTAGTGACCCACTTCCGGGTCGAGTAAGCGGGAAGCCGATTGGCGCCCTGGGTCCTTCGAGGGCCAGCTGAAGCAAATTGAGAGGTTAGAAATGCCACGTCGTCGCGAAGTCCCTAAGCGTGAAATCCTGCCGGACCCCAAGTACGGCAATGTCGAGCTCGCCAAGTTCATGAACGTCATCATGCAAGGCGGCAAGAAGGCGGTCGCCGAGCGCATCGTCTACGGCGCGCTCGAGCAGATCGAGAAGAAGAACCCCGGCCGTGACCCGGTCGAGGCGTTCACGATGGCCATCAACAACGTCAAGCCGATGGTCGAGGTGAAGTCCCGCCGCGTCGGCGGCGCCAACTACCAGGTGCCGGTGGAAGTGCGTCCGGTGCGCCGCCTGGCGCTGTCGATGCGCTGGCTCAAGGAAGCCGCCAAGAAGCGCGGCGAGAAGTCCATGGCCCTGCGCCTGGCGAACGAACTCATGGAAGCCACGGAAGGCCGCGGCGGCGCCATGAAGAAGCGCGATGAAGTGCACCGCATGGCCGAGGCGAACAAGGCCTTCTCGCACTTCCGCTTCTAAGAACCGTCCCCATCTGAAGTAATCAAGGAAATGGGGCCCGCCAAAAGCGGGCCCTTTCCCCTTTCAACGAAAGATCATCATGGCCCGCAAAACGCCCATCGAGCGCTATCGCAACATCGGGATCTCGGCGCACATCGACGCCGGCAAGACCACGACCACCGAGCGCATCCTGTTCTACACCGGTGTGAACCACAAGATCGGTGAAGTGCACGATGGCGCCGCCACCATGGACTGGATGGAGCAGGAGCAGGAGCGCGGCATCACCATCACGTCGGCGGCCACCACCTGCTTCTGGAAGGGCATGGACATGTCCTTCCCCGAGCACCGCATCAACATCATCGACACCCCCGGACACGTGGACTTCACCATCGAGGTGGAGCGTTCCATGCGCGTCCTGGACGGCGCCTGCATGGTGTACTGCGCCGTGGGCGGCGTGCAGCCGCAGTCCGAGACCGTCTGGCGCCAGGCCAACAAGTACCGCGTGCCGCGCCTCGCGTTCGTCAACAAGATGGACCGCACCGGCGCGAACTTCTTCAAGGTCTACGACCAGATGAAGCTGCGCCTGAAGGCCAACCCCGTGCCCATCGTCATCCCGATCGGCGCCGAGGAAGGCTTCAAGGGCGTGGTCGACCTGCGCAAGATGAAGGCGATCATCTGGGACGAGGCGTCCCAGGGCATGAAGTTCACCTTCGAGGACATCCCGGCCGACCTGGTGGAGTCCGCCAAGGAGTGGCGCGAGAAGATGGTGGAGGCCGCGGCCGAAGCCAACGAAACGCTGATGAACAAGTACCTGGAAGAGGGTGATCTGAACGAGGAAGAGATCACGCTCGGCCTGCGCACGCGCACCATCGCCGGCGAGATCCAGCCGATGCTATGCGGCACCGCCTTCAAGAACAAGGGCGTGCAGCGGATGCTCGACGCGGTCATCGAACTGATGCCCTCGCCGATCGACATCCCGCCGGTCAAGGGCCTGGACGAGGACGAGAAGGAAACCAGCCGCAAGGCCGACGACAGCGAGAAGTTCTCGGCCCTGGCGTTCAAGCTGATGACCGACCCGTTCGTGGGCCAGCTCACGTTCGTGCGCGTCTATTCGGGCGTGCTGACCAAGGGCGACAGCGTCTACAACCCGATCCGCGGCAAGAAGGAGCGCATCGGCCGTATCGTGCAGATGCACGCCAACAACCGCCAGGAAGTCGAAGAGATCCGCGCCGGCGACATCGCCGCCTGCGTGGGCCTGAAGGACGTCACGACCGGTGAAACCCTGTGCGATCCGTCGTCCATCGTGACGCTGGAGCGCATGGTGTTCCCCGAGCCGGTGATCCGCCAGGCCGTGGAACCCAAGACGAAGGCCGACCAGGAGAAGATGGGCGTCGCGCTGCAACGCCTGGCTGCCGAGGATCCGTCGTTCCGCGTGAACACCGACGAAGAGTCCGGCCAGACCATCATCGGCGGCATGGGCGAGCTCCACCTGGAGATCATCGTCGACCGCATGAAGCGCGAATTCGGCGTGGAAGCCAACGTGGGCAAGCCGCAGGTCGCCTACCGCGAGACGGTGCGCAAGAAGGTCACCGACGTCGAAGGCAAGTTCGTGCGCCAGTCGGGCGGCAAGGGCCAGTACGGTCACGTCGTCTTCACCCTGGAGCCGCAGGAAGCGGGCAAGGGCTTCGAGTTCGTCGACGCCATCAAGGGCGGCGTGGTGCCGCGCGAGTTCATCCCGGCCGTGGAGAAGGGCGTCGTCGAGGCGCTGAACTCCGGCGTGCTGGCCGGCTACCCGGTCGTGGACGTGAAGGTCACCCTGACCTTCGGTTCGTACCACGACGTGGACTCGTCCGAGCAGGCGTTCAAGATGGCTGCCATCTTCGGCTTCAAGGAAGCCGCGAAGAAGGCCAGCCCGGTCATCCTCGAGCCGATGATGGCCGTGGAAGTCGAGACGCCCGAGGACTACGCCGGCAACGTGATGGGCGACCTGTCGTCCCGTCGCGGCATGGTGCAGGGCATGGACGACATGCCCGGCGGCGGCAAGGCCATCAAGGCCGAGGTGCCGCTGTCGGAGATGTTCGGCTACTCGACCACGCTGCGTTCGATGTCGCAGGGCCGTGCCACGTACACGATGGAGTTCAAGCACTACAGCGAGGCTCCGCGCAACGTGTCCGAGGCGATCGTCGCCGCCCGCGCGAAGTAACGAAGGCGGGAACGGACTACCGGACGCAGAAGGCGCAGAGGTTCCGCAGAAGACGCAGAAGAGCCTCCCAGGTGCTTTGCCTCTTTTGCGACTTCTGCGCAACCTTCGCGTCCTCTGCGTCCTGCTGTTTGAATTTGTCTGCGATCACACACCCCGCGCTGCCCGTGGCGAGGGACCCCGTGATGGGATGCAGACGTAAAACCAATCACACGGGCATTGCTCTTTGTTGAGGAATTGAAATGGCAAAAGGTAAGTTCGAGCGCACCAAGCCGCACGTCAACGTGGGCACCATCGGCCACGTGGACCACGGCAAGACCACGCTGACGGCGGCCATCACCACGGTGCTGTCCACCAAGTTCGGCGGCGAAGCCAAGGCCTACGACCAGATCGATGCGGCGCCGGAAGAAAAGGCGCGCGGCATCACGATCAACACCGCGCACGTGGAATACGAGACGGCCAACCGCCACTACGCGCACGTGGACTGCCCGGGCCACGCCGACTACGTCAAGAACATGATCACCGGCGCTGCCCAGATGGACGGCGCCATCCTGGTGTGCTCGGCCGCCGACGGCCCGATGCCCCAGACGCGCGAGCACATCCTGCTGGCCCGCCAGGTGGGCGTGCCGCACATCATCGTGTTCCTGAACAAGTGCGACATGGTCGACGACGCTGAACTTCTCGAGCTGGTCGAGATGGAAGTGCGCGAGCTGCTGACCAAGTACGACTTCCCCGGCGACGACACCCCGATCATCCACGGCTCGGCCAAGCTGGCCCTGGAAGGCGACAAGGGCGACCTGGGCGAGAAGGCCATCATGAAGCTGGCCGACGCGATGGACAGCTACTTCCCGACCCCGCAACGTGCCGTGGACGGCGCGTTCCTGATGCCGGTGGAAGACGTGTTCTCCATCTCCGGCCGCGGCACCGTGGTGACCGGTCGCGTCGAGCGCGGCGTGATCAAGGTCGGCGAGGAAATCGAGATCGTGGGCATCAAGCCCACCCAGAAGACCACCTGCACGGGCGTGGAGATGTTCCGCAAACTGCTGGACCAGGGCCAGGCTGGCGACAACGTGGGCATCCTGCTGCGCGGCACCAAGCGCGAGGAAGTCGAGCGCGGCCAGGTGCTGTGCAAGCCGGGTTCCGTGAAGCCGCACACGCACTTCACGGCCGAGATCTACGTGCTGAGCAAGGACGAAGGCGGCCGCCACACGCCGTTCTTCAACAACTACCGTCCCCAGTTCTACTTCCGCACCACGGACGTGACGGGCGCCATCGAGCTGCCCAAGGACAAGGAGATGGTCATGCCCGGCGACAACGTGTCGATCACCGTCAAGCTGATCGCCCCGATCGCCATGGAAGAAGGCCTGCGCTTCGCCATCCGCGAAGGCGGCAAGACCGTCGGTTCCGGCGTCGTTGCCAAGATCATGGAATAAGGCGAGGAAGCAGAACCATGGCAACCCAGCAGAAGATCCGCATCCGCCTCAAGGCGTTCGATTACAAGCTGATCGACCAGTCCGCCGCCGAGATCGTCGACACCGCCAAGCGCACCGGCGCCATCGTCAAGGGTCCCGTGCCCCTGCCGACGCGCATGAAGCGCTTCGACATCCTGCGCTCGCCGCACGTGAACAAGAGCTCGCGTGACCAGTTCGAGATCCGCACGCACCAGCGCCTGATGGACATCGTCGACCCGACCGACAAGACCGTCGACGCGCTGATGAAGCTGGACCTGCCGGCCGGCGTGGACGTCGAGATCAAGCTGCAGTAAGCGCTGCCGCACCCTGAGCAACGCCGCGCCCCGCGCGGCGTTGTTCTTTGCGGCGCGCTGGCAGAGGCAGTGCCTGGCCCCGGTGCCTTGCACGCCAGTCGCCGGCACGCTACAATCACAGGCTTCGCCCAAATCGGGGCGGGGTGTGGGCGTTTCCCGCCAGTCGGGAGGCGCAACGGATCAACCTTCTTTCGCCGTCCTCTTTCGGAGGGCGTCAAACGCAGAAGCCAATTGCAGCGGCTGCGGCGGAAGCAACGGAGCAACAACATGAGTCAGAGCAACTCCCTCGGGTTGCTGGGCCGCAAGGTGGGCATGATGCGCCTGTTCACCGATGACGGGGACGCAGTTCCTGTCACGGTGGTGGACGTGTCGGGCAACCGAGTCACCCAGGTCAAGACCCAGGACAACGACGGCTACGTGGCCCTGCAGGTCACGTTCGGTGCGCGCAAGGCCTCGCGCGTGACGAAGCCGCAAGCTGGCCACCTCGCCAAGGCGGGTGTCGAAGCCGGTGAGATCATCCAGGAATTCCGCGTCACCGCCGAAGCCGCCGGCAAGTACGCTGCCGGTGCCACCGTGCCGGTGACTGACGTGTTCGCCGTGGGCCAGATGGTCGACGTGCAGGGCACCTCGATCGGCAAGGGCTACGCGGGCACCATCAAGCGCCACAACTTCAGCTCGCAGCGCGCGTCGCACGGCAACAGCCGTTCGCACAACGTGCCTGGCTCGATCTCGATGGCGCAGGACCCGGGCCGCGTGTTCCCGGGCAAGAAGATGACCGGCCACATGGGCGACGAGACCACGACGACCCAGAACCTGGACGTCATCCGCATCGACGAGGCCCGCCAGCTGCTGCTGATCAAGGGCGCCGTCCCCGGCTCCAAGGGTGGCTTCGTCACCGTGCGTCCGGCCGTCAAGGCCCGCACGAAGACCGCCGCAGCCGCGCCCGCCGCCAAGAAGGGAGCGAAGTAATGCAGCTCGAACTCCTGAACGAGCAGGGCCAGGCCGCGTCCAAGTACGACGCGCCCGAGACCGTTTTCGGTCGTGAATACAACGAAGACCTGGTGCACCAGATCGTCGTCGCCTTCCAGGCCAATGCCCGCCAGGGCACTCGCGCCCAGAAGGACCGCGAGATGGTCAAGCACTCGACCAAGAAGCCGTTCAAGCAGAAGGGCACGGGCCGCGCCCGCGCCGGCATGACCTCGTCGCCGTTGTGGCGCGGGGGCGGTCGCATCTTCCCGAACAGCCCGGACGAGAACTTCACCCAGAAGATCAACAAGAAGATGTACCGCGCCGGCATGGCGTCCATCTTCTCCCAGCTCGCCCGCGAGGGCCGCCTGGCCGTGGTCGACTCCATCAAGGTGGACTCGCCCAAGACCAAGCAGCTGGCCGCCAAGTTCAAGGCCATGAACCTTGACTCGGTGCTGGTGATCGCCGACGAAGTCGACGAGAACCTGTATCTTGCCTCGCGCAACCTGGCCAACGTGCTCGTCGTCGAGCCGCGTTACGCCGATCCGCTGTCGCTGGTGCACTACAAGAAGGTGCTGGTCACCAAGGCCGCCATCGACAAGCTCAAGGAGATGTTCGCATGAGCCGTGTGAACCCCACCCCCGCCGAACGCAAGTTCGACGAAGGCCGCCTGATGTCGGTGCTCGTTGCGCCGATCGTCTCCGAGAAGGCGACGCACGTGGCCGACAAGACCAACGCGGTCACCTTCAAGGTGCTGCAGGACGCCACCAAGCCCGAGATCAAGGCCGCCGTCGAACTGATGTTCAAGGTGGAAGTCAAGGGCGTGTCGGTGGTCAACACCAAGGGCAAGACCAAGCGCTTCGGCCGCTCGGTGGGCCGCCGCGACAACGTGCGCAAGGCCTACGTGACGCTCAAGCCTGGCCAGGAGCTCAATCTCTCCGGGGAGGCTGCGTAAAGCCATGGCCGTCATCAAGATGAAACCGACCTCGCCCGGCCAGCGCGCCGTGGTGAAGGTCACGCGTGACCACCTGCACAAGGGTGAGCCGTACGCGCCGCTGCTGGAGCCCAAGTTCCAGAAGGCCGGCCGCAACAACAACGGCCACATCACCACCCGCCACAAGGGCGGTGGCCACAAGCACCACTACCGCGTGGTCGACTTCCGCCGCAACAAGGACGGGATCCCGGCCAAGGTGGAGCGCATCGAGTACGACCCGAACCGCACGGCCCACATCGCCCTGGTGGTGTATGCCGACGGCGAGCGCCGCTACATCATCGCCCCGCGTGGCCTGGAAGTCGGCGCGCAGCTGCTGTCCGGATCGGAAGCCCCGATCCGCGCCGGCAACACGCTGCCGATCCGCAACATCCCGGTGGGTTCGACCATCCACTGCATCGAGCTGCAGGCCGGCAAGGGCGCGCAGATCGCCCGCTCGGCCGGGACCTCCGCGACGCTGCTGGCGCGCGAAGGCACCTACGCGCAGGTCCGCATGCGCTCCGGTGAAGTGCGCCGCGTGCACGTCGAGTGCCGCGCCACCATCGGCGAAGTGGCCAACGAGGAACACAGCCTGCGCCAGCTGGGCAAGGCCGGCGTCAAGCGCCACATGGGCATCCGCCCGACGGTGCGCGGCGTCGCGATGAACCCGATCGACCACCCGCACGGCGGCGGCGAAGGCCGCACCGGCACGGGCATGCCGCCGGTGGATCCGTGGGGCAACCTGACCAAGGGTTACCGCACTCGCAACAACAAGCGCACGCAGACGTTCATCGTCTCGCGCCGCAAGAAGTAAGGGGTCGCACAAATGACGCGTTCTCTCAAGAAGGGTCCGTTTGTGGACCACCACCTGGTGGCCAAGGTCGACAAGGCCGTCTCCGCCAAGGACAAGAAGCCGATCAAGACCTGGTCGCGCCGCTCGATGATCCTGCCCGACTTCATCGGGCTGACCATCGCCGTTCACAACGGCAAGCAGCACGTGCCGGTCTACATCACCGACCAGATGGTGGGCCACAAGCTGGGCGAATTCGCCCTGACGCGCACCTTCAAGGGTCACCCCGCGGACAAGAAAGTCCAGAAGAAGTAAGGAGCAGACATGGAAACCCGTGCAGTCCTCCGTGGCGTCCGCCTGTCCGTCGACAAGGGCCGGCTCGTGGCCGACCTGATCCGCGGCAAGAAGGTGGACCAGGCGCTGAACATCCTGGAATTCACCCAGAAGAAGGCCGCTGTCATCGTCAAAAAGGTGCTGGAGTCCGCGATCGCGAACGCCGAGCACAACGACGGCGCCGACATCGACGAGCTGAAGGTCAAGACCATCTACGTGGAGCAGGGCGCGACGCTCAAGCGCTTCACGGCGCGCGCCAAGGGCCGCGGCAACCGCATCAGCAAGCCCACGTGCCACGTGTACGTGACGGTCGGCAACTGAGGCAAGGCGAGAAGATATGGGACAGAAAATCCATCCGACCGGCTTCCGTCTTTCGGTCAGCCGCAACTGGGCCAGCCGCTGGTACGCGAACAACCGTGACTTCGCCGGCATGCTGGCCGAGGACATCAAGGTCCGCGACTACCTCAAGAGCAAGCTGAAGAACGCGGCCGTCTCGCGCGTGCTGATCGAGCGTCCTGCCAAGAACGCCCGCATCACGATCTACTCCGCCCGCCCGGGCGTGGTGATCGGCAAGAAGGGCGAGGACATCGAGAACCTGAAGAAGGAACTCGCCAACCGCCTGGGCGTGCCGGTCGCAGTGAACATCGAGGAAGTGCGCAAGCCCGAAGTCGATGCACAGCTGATCGCCGACTCGATCACCCAGCAGCTCGAGAAGCGCATCATGTTCCGCCGCGCGATGAAGCGCGCGATGCAGAACGCCATGCGCCTCGGCGCCCAAGGCATCAAGATCATGTCGTCGGGCCGCCTGAACGGCATCGAGATCGCGCGCACCGAGTGGTACCGCGAAGGCCGCGTGCCGCTTCACACGCTGCGCGCCGACATCGACTACGGCTTCAGCGAAGCCAAGACCACCTACGGCGTCATCGGCGTCAAGGTGTGGGTCTACAAGGGCGACACGCTGGGACGCAACGACGCCCCGTCGCTGGACAGCACGCCGCGCCCCGAGGGCGAGGAGCGTCGCGGTCCGCGCGGCCCGCGCCGTGACGGCGACCGCCGTGGCGGCCCTGGCGGCGATCGCCGTCCCCCGTCGCGCGGTCCGCGTGGCGGCGGTGCCGGTGCAGGCGCAGGCACCAATGCCGCGCCTGCCGACGGCAGCGACAAGCCCCAAGAGGCCACTGGAGGTGCGGACGCACCGAAAACCGCCGTTAAGCGCGTCGCTCGCAAGGTGGCCGCGCCGACCGCACCCGCGGCCGACGGCAAAGGAGAGTAAGCATGCTGCAACCCGCTCGCCGCAAATACCGCAAAGAGCAGAAGGGCCGCAACACCGGCATCGCCACCCGGGGCAACTCGGTGGCTTTCGGTGACTTCGGCCTGAAGTCCACCGATCGCGGCCGCCTCACGGCGCGCCAGATCGAAGCCGCGCGTCGCGCGATCTCCCGCCACGTCAAGCGTGGTGGCCGCATCTGGATCCGCGTGTTTCCGGACAAGCCGATCAGCCAGAAGCCGGCCGAGGTCCGCATGGGCAACGGCAAGGGCAACCCCGAGTACTACGTCGCCGAGATCCAGCCGGGCAAGGTGCTGTACGAGATCGTGGGCGTGCCCGAGGAACTGGCGCGCGAGGCATTCAAGCTGGCCGCGGCCAAGCTGCCCCTTCGCACCACTTTCGTCACCCGCATGATCGGCGCCTGAGGAGTTTGAGATGACCAAAGCCGCCGACCTGCGCAACAAGGATGTTGCCGGCCTCGAATCCGAGGTCAAGGACCTGCAGCGCGCCCACTTCGGGCTGCGCATGCAGAAGGCCACGCAACAATTGACCAACACCGGTTCGCTGCGCGTGACGCGCCGCGACATCGCGCGCGCCAAGACCATCTTGGCCCAGAAGCGCGCGCAATCCGCCAAGTAATCAGGAGTGACCATGACGGAAGCCAAGACCTCCCTCAAGCGCACCCTGATCGGCAAGGTGGTGAGCGACAAGCGCGCCAAGACCGTGACGGTCCTGGTGGAGCGCCGCGTGAAGCATGAGCTCTACGGCAAGATCGTTGCCAAGTCGAGCAAGTACCACGCGCACGACGAGAACGGTGAATACCACCTGGGCGACGTGATCGAGATCACCGAGAGCCGGCCGATCTCCAAGACCAAGAACTGGGTCGCGACCCGCCTGGTCGAGAAGGCCGCGGTGGTCTAAACCCCGCCCCGGCGTCCAGCCCCCGAAACGGCCCACAATGTGGGCCGTTTCTTTCCACCCACGAGGAGCACGCCATGATCAAGGTCGGAGACAGCCTGCCGGATGTCACCCTGCAGGAGTATTCGGAAGTCGAAGGCAACGGCTGCAGCATCGGCCCGAACCCGGTGAAGGTGAAGGACGCCGCCAAGGGCAAGACCATCGCGCTGTTCGCGCTGCCGGGCGCCTTCACGCCCACCTGCTCGGCCAAGCACGTGCCGGGCTACGTGCAGAAGTTCGACGACCTGAAGAAGGCCGGCGTCGACGAGATCTGGTGCGTGAGCGTCAACGACGCATTCGTGATGGGCGCCTGGGCGCGCGACCAGAAGACCAATGGCAAGGTGCGCATGCTGGGCGACGGCAGCGCCGACTTCGCCAAGGCCACCGGCCTCACGCTCGACCTGACGGGCCGGGGCATGGGCCTGCGCAGCAATCGCTATTCGATGCTGGTGAAGGACGGCAAGGTGGTGAGCCTGAACGTCGAGGCACCGGGCAAGTTCGAAGTGAGCGACGCCGACACCTTGCTGGCCCAGGCCGGCAAGCGCTGAGCGTTCAGTGCCAAGCGCGGGGCGCGGCCTCCGCGCTCAACGCAGGGCGCCCCACGCGGAATTCCTCAGGTCGGCCTTGAGGTAGTGCGCCCCGGGGATGGGGTTGTGGTAATACGGCTCCACGGCCTCGAACCCCAGGTCCTCGTACAGCGCGCGGGCCGACTCCATGTCGTCCAGGGTGTCCAGCAGCACGGTGGCATAGCCACCCTGCCGCGCCGCATCCAGGGCCGCCTCGGCCAGCTGCCGGCCCAGGCCCAGTCCGCGGAACGCGGGTCGCACATACAGCCGCTTCATCTCGGCCGCATCCGGGTAGTCGCTGGAATCCAGGGGGCGCAACGCCACGCAACCGGCAACGACGCCGTCCGCCCTGGACAGGAACAGCGCGCCGCGTGGTGGTGCGTAGTCGCCGGGCAAGGAGGCGAGCTCCTCGTCAAAACCCTGGAACGAGAGGTCCACGCCGAGGCCGCGGGCGTACTCCTGGAAGATCTCTCGGGTGGCTTGCAGGTCCTCGGGAGTGCTGGGCGTGACCAGATCGAGGACAGGGTACTCAGCCGTGGGCAAGGCGGGTGGCGGTCAGTGGCGGGAGGGGCAGTTTAGCGGCGTGGCGCGACGATTCAACCTCAGCCATTCCCTAGCGCACCACCCACCAGACAGCGCCGGCGCAGGCGCCGAACAGCAGCAGGCCCAACGCGCGGCGCGCGCCCTGGTCGGCCGACGACACGGTCGCATGCGCCACTTCCTTGTCGCCGCGCAGCATGGGGCGGACCAGGTTCTCGCGCTTGCGAACGGCATAGAACACGATCGCGCCCACGTGCAGGACGACCAGCGCCAGCACCAGCCACTGGCCCACGGCCTCGTGGTACCAGGTGGCTGCCAGGGCCTTTGCACTGGAGACGTAACGGTTCAGCGGCCCGGTGAATGCGATCTCGTCGTCGCTCACGAGGCCGGTGCCCACTTGCGCGGCCAGCGCCAGGAGCATGGCGAAGACCGAGAGCGCGCCCAGCGGGTTGTGGCCCACCAGATGGTCGGGGTGGTGCTGCCCGCGCAGGTAGGCCAGGGTGCTGCCGGGCGAGTACAAGAAGCTCGCGAACCGCGACCAGTGACCACCCACGAGGCCCCACACCAGCCGGAACGCCAGCAGGGCGAGGATCGCGTATCCCAGCTTCGCATGCCATTCGATCGGCGCGCCAGGGATCCACGCCGTGGCGAGCGAGCCCAGCACGCAGGTGGCGAGTGCCCAGTGGAAGATCCGCGTGGGCAGGTCCCAGACGCGCACGGTGGTTGGCATGGCTCGTGATGCAAGGAGTGGCGGGAGGACCGATTGTTGCCGGTGACTGGCCATGCGCCGAAGTGCGGATTTGTCCCGAGGAATGAAAGGGCGGCCGCCAACGTTTGCTCCAGGGCAAGACCCGACAATTCGCATCCAACCTGGAGACCCCCTGATGAAACTCATCGCGCCCATCGCCACCGCCATTGCTGCAGCGGCATTCACCCTGCCGGCCGCCGCGCAGTTCGCCAAGCCGGAAGACGCCGTCAAGTACCGCCAGAGCGCGCTGTTCGTGATGTCGCAGCACTTCGCCCGGATCGGCGCGATGGCGAACGACAAGGTGCCCTACGACGCCAAGGCCGCCGTCGAGAACGCCGAAGTCGTGGCCGAAATGGCGAAGCTGCCCTGGACCGGCTTCGTGCCCGGCACCGACAAGATCGGCAACACGAAGGCCAAGCCGGAGATCTGGACCGAGCAGGCCAAATTCAGGGAGCACAACGAGAAGCTGGTGGGCGAGACCCAGAAGCTGCTGGCTGCCGCCAAGACCAACAACCTGGACAACCTGAAGGCTGCCTTCAAGCCCACCGCGGCGGCCTGCAAGGCCTGCCACGACGACTTCCGCAACAAGTAAGGCGCCCAGCAAAAAGCCCCGCGATGCGGGGCTTCTTCGTTGCGGACTGGAGCGCGAACTCAGGCCGTCTCGGCGAGCAGCTTCTCGATCAGCTGGTGCAGCTCGGCGAAGTTCGGCTCGCCGACATAGCGCTTGACGATCTCGCCCTTCTTGTTGACCACGTAGGTGGTCGGCGTGAGCTCCACGTCGCCCCAGGCCTTGGCCACGGCACCCGTGTTGTCGATGGCCACCTTGAACGGCAGCTTGCGCGTCTCGCTGTAGTTCACCACGTACGCCGGCGGGTCGTAGCTCATCGCGACGGCGAGCGTGTCGAAGCCGCGGCCCTTGTACTTGTCGTAGGTCGCGACGATCTTGGGCATCTCGCCGACGCAGGTGGTGCAACTTGTCGCCCAGAAGTTGACCAGCGTCACCTGGCCCTTCAGGTCGGTGGTGGTCTTCTTCGAGCCATCGAGCAGCACGAACGTCGACGCCGGTGCGGCGGTGGGGCCGGTGGTCAGGTAGACGGCCGCACCCGCGGCCACCAGCACCGCCACGCCGAATCCGATCAGGGCCTTTTTCATGGCTGTGATTTTAGGTCGCCGCACCGCGGGCTGCCTGACCACTGGCACAAGCCCCTTTGCTTCACGTCAAGCACAGCGCAACAGGAGCTGGGCCAGCTCAGCAGGAAGGGTGACCATGGGGTCATGCCCAGTGGCCAGCTCGACCACCTGCGCCCCAGCACCGCCGCGCCACGCGCCGCCCCAGAACTGCGGGTCGGCCATGCGCGGGCGGATCGCGTCGATGGTCGGCAGGGCCGGTCGAACGCAGTTGACGAAGGTGCGCGGCACCGAAGCCACCCGCTGCGGATCGAAGTCGAGAGTCGCCTCGTAGGTGTGCCCCGGATGCGCGGTGAGGCGCCGCTTGACCCACGCGTAGTCCTCCCCTTCCAGGCCATAGTTGTTTGGATCCGGTGCGGCGAGGCTGTAGTCGTCGGTGCCTTCAGCGCCGGCGAGCCGGGCCTCGCGAACCGCGCGCGAGTGCGTGCTGCTCCAGCTCTCGCCGGGCCGTGGCACCACCGCGTCCACGTAGACCAGGTGCCGCAGGCGCCCACCCATGCGATCGGCAATGGCGGTGCCGATCATGCCGGCGTACGAATGCACGGCCAGCACCACGTCGTGCAATTCCTCGGCCTCGATCACGCCGGCGACGTCGGCGATGTGCGTCTCCAGCGTGATGGCCGACGAGAGCAGGTGCGCGCGCTCGCCGACGCCGGTGAGGGTGACCGCATGCACGCGGTGTCCTTCACGGGCCAGCGGCCGCTGCACGCGCTGCCAGCACCAGCCGCCATGCCAGGCGCCGTGCACGAGGACGAAGTTGGCCATCACAGCACTCCTTGCTGCCGCAACGCGGCGATGCGCCCGTCGCTCCAGCCGAGCAGCTCGTGCAGCACTGCGTCCGTGTGCTGGCCCAGCAGCGGCGGTGGCAACTCGGTGCGCACGGGCGTTCCACTCAGCTTCATCGGGCTGGACACCAGGTGCAGCGCGCCAGCGAGCGGATGGTCCCACTCGGTGACCATCCCCCGCTCGCGCACGTGCGGATCCGCGAACACC
The DNA here is from genome assembly GCF_050320135.1 of Ramlibacter sp. MMS24-I3-19. Lineage (NCBI taxonomy): Bacteria > Pseudomonadati > Pseudomonadota > Betaproteobacteria > Burkholderiales > Comamonadaceae > Ramlibacter > Ramlibacter sp. MMS24-I3-19. The sequence goes on from NZ_CP190017.1 coordinate 1,117,270, forward strand.
TCGGCGATGTTGTTGATCGCGCCACATGGCACCTTGGCCGCCTCGAGCGCCGCCAGCCATTGCGCCTTCGGCCGCGTGCGCATCACCTCCTCGAGGATCGGCACCAGCACCGCCCGGTTGCGCACCCGGTCCTGGTTGCGGGCGAAGCGCGGGTCCGATGCCAGATCGGGACGACCGGCGACTTCGCAGAACTTCGCGAACTGGCCATCGTTGCCCACCGCGATGATCACGTGGTCCTTGGTGCCATCAGCGGCCGGCGCCACCTCGAACACCTGGTACGGCACGATGTTCTGGTGCGCATTGCCGGCGCGGCCCGGCACCTTGCCGCTCACGAGGTAGTTGGCACCCAGGTTGGCCAGCATGGAGACCTGCGTGTCCAGCAGTGCCATGTCGATGGCCTGGCCTTCGCCGGTGCGCTCGGCATGCCGCAGGGCGGCCACGATGGCCAGCGCGGAATACATCCCGGTGAACAGGTCGGCGACCGCGACGCCGACCTTCTGCGGCCCGCCGCCCAGGTCGTCGCGCTCACCGGTGATGCTCATGAGGCCGCCAATGCCCTGCACCGCATAGTCGTAGCCCGCGCGCTCGCGGTACGGGCCGGTCTGGCCGAAGCCCGTCACGCTGCAATACACGAGACGCGGATTCAGCGCCTTCAGCGATGCGTAGTCCAGGCCGTAGCGCGCCATGTCGCCGACCTTGAAGTTCTCGATGAAGACGTCGCAGTGCGGCACCAGCTCGCGGATCAGCGCCTGCCCCTCGGGCCGTGCGATGTCGCAGGTGAGCGAGCGCTTGTTGCGGTTGGTGCCCAGGTAATACGCGGCCTCGTGCGTGTCGCGTCCCTGCGCATCCTTCAGGAACGGAGGGCCCCAGCTGCGCGTGTCGTCGCCGCTGCCGGGCCGCTCGACCTTGATCACGTCGGCGCCCAGGTCCGCCAGGGCCTGCGTGCACCAGGGGCCGGCGAGCACGCGCGAGAGGTCGAGGATGCGGATGCCGTCGAGCGCTGTCATGGGGTGCGATTGTGGCCCCGTATCATCGGCCGATGCTTCGCTTCCCGGCGGTGCTGCTGCTCGCGCTGGCAGCGGTCGCCTGCAGTCCCACCTTCAACTGGCGCGAGGTCCGCGTCGAGTCCACCTCCCTCAAGGCCATGCTGCCGTGCAAGCCGGACAGGGGCATGCGTCGCGTCGCCATGGGCACTGCCCAGGTCGAGCTGTCGGGGATCGGCTGCGACACCGGGGGCGCCACCTTCGCCGTGCTGCATGCCGAGCTGGACGATCCCGCCCGTGCCGACGAGGTGCTGGTGCAATGGAACCGCGCCACGCTGGCCAACCTGCATGGCTCGGCGACGGGCACGCGGCCGTTCGCCTTGCCGGGCGCGACTCCTCTGGCCGCCGCACAGCGCGTCTCGATGGCGGGCCAGCGGCCCGACGGCACGCGGGTGCGCGGCGAAGCGGCCTACTTCGCCCACGGCAACCAGGTGTTCCAGGCCGTCGTGTATGCGGCCGACCCCAGGCCCGACTGGTTGCAGCCGTTCTTCGACGGCCTGAAATTCGAATGAACCGGCTCTCCCCACGCACGGCGACCATCGTCTTCCTCGCGTTCGCGTTCGCCTACTTCTTCTCCGCGGTGCTGCGTGCAGTGACCGCCACGCTGGCCCCGACGCTCACGCAGGAGTTCGCGCTCAAAGCGCAGGACCTCGGCCTGCTGGCGGGCGGCTTCTTCTTCGGCTTCGCAGCCACCCAACTCCCCCTGGGGACGTGGCTCGATCGGCACGGGCCCAAGAAGGTGATCCTCAGCTTCGTGCTGGTGGCCGTCGCCGGCTGCCTGGCCTTCGCACTCGCGCACAGCTTCTGGACCCTGCTGGCCGCGCGCGTGCTGTGCGGCGTCGGCGTCAGTGCCTGCCTGATGGCGCCGCTCACCGGATACCGACGCTGGCTCGATGGTCCGGCACAGCTGCGCGCCAACTCCTGGATGCTCATGACCGGCTCGATGGGGATGGTCGCTTCCACGCTCCCTGTGCAGTGGCTGCTGCCCGTGATGGGCTGGCGGCCGGTGTTCGTCCTGCTGGCCATCGGCCTCGCGGTGGCGTCGCTGGTGCTGGTGTGGCGCGTGCCCGGGTGGGACGTGGGATCCCATGCCGGCGACCAACCGCCCAGCTATGCGCAGGTCTGGCGCCATCCGTACTTCCGCCGCATGGCGCCGATCGGCTTCTTCAACTACGGCGGAATGATCGCCATCCAGTCGCTGTGGGCCGGGCCGTGGATGGTGCGCGTCGCCGGCTGGCAGCCGCTGCAGGCGGCGACCGGGCTGTTCGTGATCAACGTCTGCATGCTGGCGACGTTCTGGACCTGGGGGATGCTCAATCCGGCGCTGCACAGGCGCGGGCTGGGCACCGACCGCCTGATCGCGTGTGGCCTGCCGATCAGCCTGGTGGTGCTGGCCGGCATCATCGCCGCCGGGCCATCGGCGGCGGCAGTGGCCTGGGCGCTGTTCTGCGTCACCAGCACGTTCGTCTCGCTGGCGCAGCCGGCCGTCGGCATGGCGTTCCCCTCCGCCCTGGCCGGGCGCGCCCTGTCGGCCTACAACCTGGTCATCTTCGCCGGCGTGTTCGTCGTGCAGTGGGGCATCGGCCTGCTGGTCGACGGCTTCGGCGCGCTCGGGTTCGACGTGGTGTTGTCATTCCGCGCCGCGATGTCCGTGTTTCTGGCCTGCGCCTGCGCCGCGTACGCGTGGTTCCTGCTGGGTGCACGGGATAATGCAGGAGACCCCCGGCCCGCCTCTCCATGAACGCGATCCTGATCATCGGCCACGCCCCGCTCGCGCACGCGCTGCGCCAGTGCGCGTTGCACGTGTTCCCGGATTGCGCGCAGGTCCTGTCCGCCATCGACGTGCAGCCCAACCTGCCGCCCGAAGAGACGCTGGCCACCGCACGCATCGCGATGACGCAGCTCACGAAGCTGCCGCAGGTGGATGGCGTGCTGGTCCTCACTGACATCTTCGGAGCCACGCCCAGCAACGTGGCCCAGAAGCTGGTCGACGGCGCCACCTCGCGCCTGATCACCGGCGTGAACCTGCCGATGCTCCTGCGCAGCGTGAGCTACCGCCATGAGCCGCTGGACGCACTCGTCGCCCGTGCCGTGGTCGGCGGCACGCAGGGAGTGATGCAGGTGGCCATCACCGCGCCGCAGAACCAGCATCGACGCACCAATGACAAAGACCACCACGACCATCAGCAATAAGCTGGGCCTGCATGCCCGCGCCTCGGCCAAGCTCACCAAGCTGGCTGCCAGCTATCCGTGCGAGGTCTGGATCTCCAGGGGCGAACGCCGCGTCAATGCCAAGAGCATCATGGGCGTCATGATGCTCGCCGCGGGCATCGGCACCGAAGTGACGATCGAGACCGACGGCGAGCGCGAACAGGAAGCGATGGAAGCCCTGCTGGCCCTGGTGCACGACCGCTTCGGCGAAGGCGAGTGAGCTTGCGGGCGCGGCCATGACCTTCGCCATCCACGGCCTGCCTGTCGCCCGCGGCATCGCGATCGGCCGCGCCGTGCTCATGGGCGGCAGGGTCGACGTGGCGCACTACTTCATCGAGCCGCACCAGATCGAGGCCGAGATCGAGCGCGTGCGCGCCGGCCGCAACGCCGTCATCGACGAGATCCACCGGCTGCAGCACACCATCTCGGGCATGGGCCCGAAGGAAGCGCCGCACGAGCTGTCGGCGCTGCTCGACGTGCACCTGATGATCCTGCAGGACGAGGACCTCATCGACGGCATCAGGCACTGGATCCGCGACCGCCTCTACAACGCCGAATGGGCGCTGACCACGCAGCTCGAGCAGCTGTCGCGCCAGTTCGACGACATGGAGGACGAGTACCTGCGCGAGCGCAAGGCCGACCTCGAGCAGGTGACCGAGCGCATCCTGCGCTACATGAAGGGCGTGGCCACGCCGGTGGCGCCGTCGCGCCGCTCGTCGCAGCCGCGCCAGCAGGACCTGCTGCTGGCCGACGACAGCATCGACGTGCCGCTGGTGCTCGTGGCGCACGACCTGTCGCCGGCCGACATGCTGCAGTTCAAGCAGAGCGTGTTTGCCGGCTTCGTCACCGACGTCGGCGGCAAGACCTCGCACACCGCCATCCTGGCCCGCAGCATGGACATCCCCGCGGTGGTCGGCGCGCGCAGCGCAAGCCAGCTGGTGCGGCAGGACGACTGGGTGATCATCGACGGCGACGAGGGCGTGATGATCGTCGACCCGTCGCCGATCATCCTGGCCGAGTACGGCTTCAAGCAGCGCCAGGCCGAGCTCGAACGCGGTCGCCTTATGCGGCTGCGCCACACGCCGGCGATCACCATCGACGGGCAGAAGGTCGAGCTGCTGGCCAACATCGAGATGCCCGAGGACGCCGCCGCGGCGCTGGCGGCTGGTGCCGTGGGCGTGGGCCTGTTCCGCAGCGAGTTCCTGTTCATGAATCGCAAGGGCCACCTGCCCGACGAGGACGAGCAGTACGCCGCCTACAAGCGGGCGATCGAGGGCATGCAGGGGCTGCCGGTCACCATCCGCACCGTCGACGTGGGCGCCGACAAGCCGCTGGACGACCTGCAGCGCGACGAAGCGCACCTCAACCCCGCGCTGGGCCTGCGCGCCATCCGCTGGAGCCTGGCCGACCCGGCCATGTTCCTCACCCAGCTGCGTGCCATCCTGCGCGCGGCCGCGCACGGCAAGGTCAACCTGCTGATCCCGATGCTGGCCCACGCCAGCGAGATCCGCCAGACGCTGTCGCTGCTGGACTTCGCGCGCGCCGAGCTGGACAACCGCGGGGTCGCCTACGGCACGCTGCAGCTGGGCGCGATGATCGAGATCCCCGCCGCGGCGCTGACGCTGCGCACCTTCCTCAAGTACTTCGACTTCCTCTCGATCGGCACCAACGACCTGATCCAGTACACGCTGGCCATCGACCGCGCCGACGAGTCGGTGGCCCACCTGTACGACCCGCTGCATCCGGCCGTGCTGCAGCTGGTGGCCAACACCATCGCCGAGTGCAATGCGCAGGGCAAGGGCGTCAGCGTGTGCGGCGAGATGGCCGGCGACACGCAGCTCACGCGGCTGCTGCTGGGGCTCGGGCTGCGCAGTTTCTCGATGCACCCCGCGCAGATCCTGGCGGTCAAGCAGGAGGTGCTGCGCGCCGATGCGGGGCGGCTGGAGCGCTGGGCCCACGAAGTCGTCGAGGCCGAGGACCCGGCGGCGCTGCTCGGCGCGGCCTGAGGCGCGCGGCTAGAAGCCGGCCTCCTGCGACCGGTAGGGATTCACCGGCGGCGGCGCACCCCTGGCGCCGCTCGCTTCGCCCGAAGGAACCGCGCGTGCGATCGGCGTCGTCTCGCGCTGGGCTCCGGCGACGACGGCGCGTTCGGGTCCACGCACCAGCGCAGGCCGTCCCGGCACGATCGGATCGCGCGGTGGTGCGACCACCACGGCGCGCGGGATGCTGTTGCCGCCCCAGCCCTCCTGCGGCGCGATGACGGCGGGCTCCGCCACCGACGTCGAGGGCGCCACGGTCACTTCAGGGATGCTGGCCACCTCGGGCAGCGTGACTGCCATCGGATCGGCGGCAGGCGCCGGCGTCACGCCCCACCAGGCCTCGAGCTGCGGAACCACCTCGGGATCGGTCAGGCGGGGGAAGGTGGCCTTGGCGTTGATCAGGCGTGCCTTCAGCGTCTGCTTGAAGAAGTCGCCCACCATCGGCAGCGCGCTGCGTGCGCCCTGGCCCCAGGGGTCCTGCATCGTGATGCGGGCATCGTTGAAGCCGACCCAGCTGCCGGCCACCAGCTGCGGATGCATCAGGATGAACCAGCCGTCCACGTTGTCCTGCGAGGTGCCGGTCTTGCCGGCGAGGTCGCCCTGCAGGCCGTACTTGTTGCGGATCGCGGTGCCGGTGCCGCGATCGATCACGCCACGCAGCGCATCGAGCAGGACCACGTCGGGCGCGAACGGCAGCGCCTCCTCGGCGACCGGAACCCGGAACGCCTGCAGCACGCGGCCCTTGCGGTCCTCGATCCGGCTCACCAGCAGCGGCGGTACGTAGCGGCCGGCGTTGGCGATGGTGGCGTAGGCGGTGACCATCTCGCGCAGCGTGACGGGGCTGGTGCCCAGGCCCAGCGACATCACCGGGTCGAGCTTGCTGTCGCGCACGCCCATCGCCTTGGCCAGGGTGGCGACATTGACCGGCCCGGTACGCACCGTCAGTTGCGCGGTGATGGTGTTCTTCGAATACGCGAGGCCGTCGCGCAGCGTCATCGGCTGCCCGCTGGGCACGTCGATGTCCGTCGGGTGCCAGACCTCGCCCGGGCCGATGGTGAAGTCCATGGCCTGGTCCACCAGCACGTCGGTCGGCCGCGCGCCCTGCACGAACGCGGCGCCGTACACGAAGGGCTTGAACGTCGAGCCGGGCTGGCGCCGTGCCTGCGAGACATGGTCGAACTGGTCCTGCTCGAAGTCGCGGCTGCCGACCCAGGCGCGCACCAGCCCCGTCCCCGGTTCCATCGCGATGAAGCCCGACTGCAGCCGCGTCTTGTTGGCCCGCAGGCCTTCCATGAACTGGGCATCGGCACGCAGCTTCGCGATCGCCTCGCCTTCGCTCGAGGCCCGAGGCGCGGGCGGACTGGAACTGCGCGGTCTCGCGGATGAAGGTGTTGACCAGGTCGCGCTGCGCGGTCCAGCCGCGCTTGCCGGACCACAGCGCGTCGACCGTCTTCTGCAGCCGCGCGGCCTGGTCCTGCAGCGCGCGCGTGGCCATCTCCTGCGCACGCGTGTCCAGGGTCGTGTGCACCACCAGGCCGTCGGCATAGATGTCGTAGCCATTGCGGTCGGCCCAGTCGATCAGCCAGCGGCGCACCTGCACCACGAAGTGCGGCGCCGGTCCGAGCTCGTCCTGCTGCTGGGTGAAGTCAAGGCGCAGCGGCGTGGCTCGCAAGCTTGCCAGCTGCTCCTTGGGAACCGCGCCGACTCGGGCCATCTGGGCAAGCACGGTGTTGCGGCGCTGGCGCGCGCGCTGCGGATTGAGCACGGGGTTGTAGTAGCTCGTCCCCTTCAGCATGCCGACCAGCGTCGCGCTCTGCAGCACGTCGAGATCGCGGGCGGACCGGTCGAAGTAGGTGCGCGCCGCCATCTCGATGCCGTACGCGTTGTAGAGGAACGGCACGGTGTTCAGGTAGGTCTCGAGGATCTCGTCCTTGCCATACGCCTGCTCGATGCGAACGGCGGTGATCGCTTCCTTGATCTTGCGTTCGATGGTCGGCGCGCGGCCGATCTCCTCGGGGAACAGGTTGCGCGCGAGCTGCTGCGTGATGGTCGATCCGCCCTGCAGGCGGCCACGCGCCGAGTTGATCGCGGCGCCCAGCGTGCGGCGCAGGTCCAGCCCGTGGTGCTCGTAGAAGCGCTGGTCCTCGGTCGCGAGCAGTGCCTTGATGACATTGGGCGAGATGTCCTGCAGCGCCACCCACTCGCGGTTGGCGCGCCGGAACACGGCCAGCTGCTGGCCGTCGGATGACATCACGAGCGTGGGCTGCTGGCTGCGCACCTTGCGCAGGTCGGCCACGCCCGGCGTCTGCGGAACGAGTGCAAGGACGTACGCGAAGGCCAGCGCCGCGGCGGCGATCGGCACCAGGGAGATCAGCAGCACCGGGTGCAGCCGCCGGAAGCCACCCCAGAGGCGGCGCCAGAAGCGGCGTGTCGCTGGCGGCTCGGCGTTGGACGGAGGGCTCATGCGTGGGGGGAGTGGCGGTGCCCACGACTCTAGGTCGCACGCCGTTGCTCACCCTGTAGGACGGAAACTCAGGCACAGGCGACGACACATGTCACGGATGGAGACGACAAAACAGTCTGTGTCACACGTCGCGTTGGCGACGCGCCTCTTGCGCGCAGAATGCCCGCCCGCTCCGCGCATGGCGCGCGGCGCATGACGAAGGAGTTGCCATGAGTGCCGAGACGCTGGACATGCATCGACCCGATCCTGCGGTGGCGCAGCGCCTGCTGCGCCTGCATGCCGGAGAGCTCGCGGCCGCCATCACGCCCGAGGTCGGGGGTTCGCTCGCCAGCTTCACGCGCCGCTGGAGCGAGGGCGGGCGCGAGCGCGAACTGCACTGGCTGCGGGCCGCCAGCGCCGAAGGCCTGGCGCAGCACAACCCGCTCGCGATGGCCAGCTTCCCGCTGGTGCCGTTCTGCAATCGCATCCGCGAAGGACGGGCGACGTTCGAGGGACGCGAGATCCGCTTCCCGCCCAACCATCCGGCCGAGGACTCGCCGCATCCGCTGCATGGCATCGGCTGGCAACGGCCGTGGCAGGTGGTCTCGTCGCGCGACGACGAGGTGGTGCTTGCATTGCGTGTCGAGGCGGGGCCGGCCTGGCCGTGGTCCTTCTCGGCGCGCCAGGTCATCCGGCTCACGCCGCAACGGCTGCAGGTGCAGATCGAGCTGCGCAACGAGGACACCGCGGCGATGCCGGCGGGCATCGGCCACCACCCCTACTTCCCGCACACGCCGGGCACCCGGCTGCAGACCGCCACGCGCGCGATGTGGGAGGGCGACGACGAAGTGATGCCCACGGGCCTGAACCCGGACGCCACCGTCGTGCGCCAGTTGCGTGAAGGGGCCCAGCTCTCGCAGCTGCACACCGACAACAACTTCACCGGCTGGTCGCGCGAAGCGCGCATCAGCTGGCCAGCCGATGGCGATGGACCGGCACGCGGCTTGGTGATGCAGGCCGAGGCACCCCTCGATTTCTTCGTGCTGTACTGCCAGCGCGGCTACCCGTACTTCTGCGCCGAGCCGGTCAGCCAGTGCACGGATTGGCTCAATCTCGGCGATCGCCATGGTCCCGATGACCTTGGCGGTGCGCGTGTCGCCCCAGGGCAGACGCTGGCGGCCCGGTTCACGCTGACCCCGTCCTGGAGCTGACGCGCGCGACGGTCAGGCGGTTGTCCGCTCCTTGGCGCCGGTACGCGTGCCCACCACGGCGGCGACGATGATCAACGCCGCGGCCAGGGCGATGCTCCAGGTCAAGGCGCGGCCGCTCACAAGCAGCAGCAGCAGCGTCGACGCGAGCGGCGTGATGTAGCTCAGCACGCCGATCTGGCGCGGGTCGCCGGTCTTGAGTGCCTTGTCCCAGAGGAAGAACGCGGCGCCCAGCGGCCCCAGTCCCATCGCGGCCAGCAGCGCCCAGTCCCGCCCCGTCAGTGCAACTGCGGGTTCGAGCAGCCAGTGGCAGGCGAGCGCGAGCAATCCCGACACCAGCCCGAACAGGCCGATGGCCGCCGTCGGAAACGCCCGCACGCGCCTCGTGCCCAGCGAATACGTGGACCATGCCAGCGCTGCGCCCAAAGCGGGCAGGTAGCCCCAGGACCATCCGGCCCGCACGCCGCCGCCGGTGGAGGCTCCGACGATCGCAAGCGCGGCGCCGGCAAAGCCGACCACTGCCGCCAGGACATGGGCCGCCCGCAACCGCAGGCCCGGCAGGATGGCCGGCGCGAGCACCACGATCAGCAGCGGCCAGAGATAGTTGACCAGGTTGGCTTCAACCGCCGGCGCATGGCGCAGCCCGATGAACAGCAGCAGGTGGTAGCCGAAGAGGCCGTAGATGCCCAGCGCCAACGTGCCCGGCGGCACCGTCCAGCGGCGTGCCAGCGGCCACGCCGGCACGCTGCCGATCACCAGCGCGAGGCCCGTGAGCAGGAATGGCGGCACGTGTCCCAGCAACAGGCCCAGCGATGCCAGGCTGGCCCACAGCGCGATCGCGGCGAGCGCATAGACGTTGGGATGCATGCCCCGAGCATACGGGGCGAGCGCAGCGCGCGAGGCGCCGCGCCGGGATCAGGCGCCGGCGACGCCAGCCGCGTGCGCCTGCTGGTCGGCGTGGTAGGAGCTGCGCACCATCGCGCCCACGGCCGCGTGCGTGAAGCCCATCTCGTAGGCCTTATCCTCGAACATCTTGAACGTGTCCGGGTGCACGTAGCGGCGCACCGGCAGGTGCGAGGTGCTGGGCGCGAGGTACTGGCCGATGGTGAGCATGTCGATGTCGTGCGCGCGCATGTCGCGCATCACGGCCAGGATCTCCTCGTCGGTCTCGCCCAGGCCCACCATCAGGCCGCTCTTGGTCGGCACCGTGGGATGCAGCGCCTTGAACTTCTTCAGCAGATTCAGGCTGAACTGGTAGTCGGAGCCGGGCCGCGCTTCCTTGTACAGGCGCGGGATCGTCTCCAGGTTGTGGTTCATCACGTCCGGCGGCGCGGCCTTCAAAATCTCGAGGGCGCGATCGTCGCGGCCGCGGAAGTCCGGCACCAGGATCTCGATGGTGGTGGCGGGCGACAGCTCGCGCGTGCGGCGGATGCAGTCGACGAAGTGCTGGCTGCCGCCGTCGCGCAGGTCGTCGCGGTCAACGCTGGTGATGACCACGTATTTCAGCTTGAGCCTGGCGATGGTGCGGGCCAGGTTCTCGGGCTCGTTCGCGTCCAGCGGATCGGGGCGGCCATGGCCGACGTCGCAGAACGGGCAGCGCCGCGTGCACTTGTCGCCCATGATCATGAACGTGGCCGTGCCTTTGCCGAAGCACTCGCCGATGTTGGGGCACGAGGCTTCTTCGCACACCGTGTGCAGGTTGCTCTCGCGCAGGATCTGCTTGATCTCGTAGAAGCGCGTGGTCGGGGAGCCGGCACGCACGCGGATCCACTCGGGCTTCTTCAGGATCTCGCCGGCTTCCACCTTCACCGGGATGCGCGAGAGCTTGGCCGCCGCCTTCTGCTTGGCGGTGGGGTCGTAGCTCTCGAGGGATTGGGCTTGGCGGACGACTGGGCTGGAACTCATGGGTGCCTTGTTCACGACAGCAGCGCCGTGAGCTGCTCGCCCAGCCGGTGCGCGGCGTCGTTCCAGGTGGTGGGAACCCCGATTGTAGAAAGGTCCACCGTGGCCAGCCCGGCGTAGCCGCATGGGTGGATGCGCGAGAAGGGTTCCAGGTCCATCGCCACGTTCAGCGCCACGCCGTGGTAGGTGCAGTGGCGACTGACCTTGACGCCCAGCGCGGCGATCTTGCCGAGGCCGTCGAAGTCATGTCCCGCCGCGCGCGGCTCGAGACGCTGGTGCGAGAACGGATCGTCCAGCCGCACGTAGATGCCGGGCGCGCCGCTGACGCGGTGGCCGGTGATGCCGTACGACGCGAGCGTGCGCAGCACCGCCTCCTCGAGCCGGAACACGTACTCCTTGACGAAGTAGCCGCGTCGGCGCAGGTCCAGCAGCGGATATGCCACCACCTGGCCTGGCCCGTGGAACGTGACCTGGCCGCCGCGGTTGGTGGCGATGACGGGGATGTCGCCCGGCGCGAGCACGTGCTCGGCCTTGCCCGCCAGGCCTTGCGTGAACACCGGCGGGTGCTCGCACAGCCAGAGCTCGTCCGGTGTGTGCTCGCCGCGCGCGGCCGTGAACGCCTGCATCGCCTGGTAGGTGGGCAGGTACTCCACCCGGCCAAGCGTGGTCGGCTGCATCGGGTTTAGAGGACGACCTTCACCATCGGGTGGGTCGACAGCGTGCGATAGAGCTCGTCGAGCTGCTCGCGGCTGGTGGCCGTCACGGTGATGGTGACGCCCAGGTAGTTGCCGGCCTTGCTGTCGCGCAGTTCGACCGTGCTGGCGTCGAAGCCGGGATCGAAGCGCTTCGCGACGTCGGTGACGGCATGCACGAAGCCATCGACGTTGGCGCCCATGACCTTGATCGGGAAGCGCGACGGATAGGTGATCAGCGAGTCCTTGCGCAGATCGGCGGCGGGTGCGGGAGTGGCGGCAGGTGTGGTCATGAGGAGCGTTTGGCCGACTGGTAGCCGGCATACAGCTTCTCGTAGATGGGGCCGGGCTTGCCGTTTCCAACCGACTTGCCGTCGAGCGTGGTGACGGGCAGCACTTCCTTGGTCGCGGACGACAGCAGCAGCTCGTCGGCCTGGAACACCTCGTCGCGCGGAATGCGTCGCAGCTCGAACGGCACGCCCGCGTCGCGGCACAGCTGCTCGATCAGGCCGTAGCGGATGCCTTCGAGCACCAGGTTGTCCCTGGGTGAGCCGTAGACCTTGCCGTTCTTCACCACCCACACGTTCGACGAGGATGCCTCGGACAGCATGCCGTCGCGGAACATGATGGTCTCGATGGCGCCGACGTCGGCGCTCATCTGGCGCGACAGGACGGCGCCCGCGAGGCTGGTGCTCTTGATGTGGGCCTTCTTCCAGCGGAAGTCGTCGGCGGTGATGCAGGTGAAGCCCGCGGCCCGCTGCTCCGGCGTGTAGAGCGCCATGCGATTGGCCATCGCGAACACCGTCGGCGGGATGCCGAACTGCATGACGTGGTCGCGCATCGCCACGCCGCGCGTGATCTGGATGTACACGAGCTGGTTGGTCTCGGCGGCCGGCTGGGCGACATGACGCGCATACGCCTGCACCAGCTGGTCCACCAGCTCGCGCCACTGCGCGAGCGTGAGCGGGTTTTCCATGCGCAGCTCGGCGAGGCTGCGGTCCAGCCGCGCGAAGTGGTGCTCGAAGCGGAACGGCCGGCCCGCATACACGGGCACGACTTCGTAGATGCCGTCGCCGAAGATGAAGCCGCGGTCCATGACGCTCACGCGCGCTTCGCGCAGGGTCGTGAACTCGCCGTTCAGGTAGCAGGGCAGGGGTGGCAGCGTGGCAGCGGTGTCGTTCATGGCGCCGATTGTCGCGCCTCGCGCGCGGGCAGCCAGCGCGTCTGGCCGATCGCCAGCACGCCGAACGCGGCTTCATCAATGCCCGCGGCCGCGCGGGCCTGCGCCAGGTCGCGCGGCGGCTGGTCGAGCGCCTCGTCGGTGAGCGGGAACGTGCCCCAGTGGATGCCGATGCTCTGGCGCGCGCCCAGGTCGCGGTGCGCCTGCACAGCCTCGGCGGGGTTCATGTGCTGATCGCGCATGAACCAGCGGGGCTCGTACGCGCCGATGGCCAGCAGCGCCAGGTCGAACGGGCCGCCGCGCTCGCGCGCCCGGGTGAAGTGCGAGGCATAGCCGCTGTCGCCCGAGAAGTACCAGTGCAGGTCCGGCGCGCGCACGGCCCAGCCGCCCCACAGCGTCTTGTTGCGATCGTCCAGTCCTCTTGCGGACCAGTGCTGCGCCGGCACCAGCTGGAACGGCACGCCGTGCACCTCGTGCACGTCCCACCAGTCCAGCTCCACCACGTTGCGCACGCCCACGGAGGCCATCCACGCCCTCAGCCCGAGCGGCACGAGGAAGAGCGTGTGGCCCTGGCCGCGCGCGTCGAGCTGCACGATGCTGTCGCGGTCTAGGTGGTCGTAATGGTTGTGCGAGACCAGCACCACGTCGATGGCAGGCAGGTCCGCGAGCGCGATGCCGGGCGGCTGCGCGCGGCGCGGCCCGGCGAATTGCACCGGCGACGCCCGTTCACTGAATACGGGATCGGTCAGCACGTTCACCCCGCCGGCCTGCACGAGCACGGTGGCATGGCCAATCCAGGTGGCCGAGGGGCTGCCCGGTCCCGTGTTGCTGCGCAGCGCCGCGAGATCGGGCGTGACGGCCGGTGTCGGTCGACGGGCTGGAGGCGGCAAGCCGTCGCGCCAGGCCTGCCACTTCCAGCGCAGCAGCGCGGACAGTGGCTTGGCGACCGCGCCTCCATCGAGATTGCGAAAGCCGTCGGCGGTGCGGTGGGGCTCGTCGGCGCCCGTGAGCGCCTGGGCCTTGGCGGCGCAGCCGCCAAGCAACAGCGCGCCGGCGAACGCGGCGCATGCCGCGCGAAGCGAGGTGGAAGACATGTGGTCCTTGCCCGGGTTCCATTGTTGGGCGCCAACGCCGGGCCATGCTCCGTTGGGGTTCGCGTCGGTCTTCGGTCCTCAACCTGACCGGAACCCACGGGGTTTCTCCTTATAATCAGGGGCTTTGTGAAATTTCAGGGTCGAGGGCGGGTACGCGTGGACAGAAAAACGATCGCCCCCCTTCCTGAAACGTCGGAGGACGAGCAACCCCCAGTCAAGCCGCTGACCGCCGAACAGGCGCGCCGGCTGCGCGAGCAGCACCCCCCAGTCTCCCCCTGGTGGGTGGTGGGGGGCAGGCGGTGATGGGCCTGGCCACGGCACTCGTGGCCTGGGCCATCTCCGGCAAGGCAAGCGTTGGGTGGTCCGCCTGTTACGGCGCGCTGGCCGTCGTGATTCCCGCTGCGGTGTTCGCGCGGGGCCTCACGGGCCAGTTCTCCTCCCTGAACGCCGGCACGGCGGCCGTCGGCTTCCTGCTGTGGGAGATGGTGAAGATCGCCTTGTCGGTGGCCATGATGCTGGCCGCGCCAAGGCTGGTGCGCGAGTTGAGCTGGCCGGCCCTGCTGGTGGGCCTGATCCTCGCGATGAAGGTGTACTGGTTGGCACTGGCGTTCGCACCCCGCGGGCGGCCGGCGAAGTGAACTGAAGAAGACGACGAGCGAAGAAACATGGCTGCTGAACACATGGCCGCGGAACACGGCCCGACCGCCGGCGAGTACATCGTCCACCACCTCACTTTCCTGCAGAACAAGAAGCCGGCCAACGTCGTCGATTTCTCGGTCTTCAACTGGGACTCGATGTTCTGGGCGATCGTGCTGGGCGTGATCTGCTGCTTCTTCCTCTGGAAAGCAGCCCGCAAGGCCACTGCCGGCGTGCCTGGCCGCTTCCAGGCCGCGGTGGAGATCCTGGTGGAGATGGTCGACTCGCAGGCCAAGGGCATCGTGCACAACGCCAACAGCCGCAAGTTCGTCTCGCCGCTGGCGCTGACCGTGTTCCTCTGGATCGTCCTGATGAACACGATGGACCTGCTGCCCGTCGATCTGGTGCCTGCCATCTGGGCCAAGATCTATGGCGCCGCAGGCCACGAGCCCGAGCACGCCTTCATGCGCGTGGTGCCCACGGCCGACCTGTCGATCTCGATGGGCCTGTCGATCTCGGTGCTGCTGATCTGCCTGTTCTACAACATGAAGATCAAGGGCATCGGCGGCTGGGTGCACGAGCTGTTCACCGCGCCCTTCGGCAACCACTGGGCGCTGTATCCGTTCAACTTCGCGATGCAGATCATCGAGTTCATCGCCAAGACCGTCTCGCACGGCATGCGACTGTTCGGCAACATGTACGCCGGCGAACTGATCTTCCTGCTGATCGCCCTCATGGGCGGCGCGTTCTCGGCCACGGGCACCGGCATCGGCCTGGCCATCGGCCACATCATCGCCGGCTCGGCCTGGGCGATCTTCCACATCCTGATCATCGTGCTGCAGGCCTTCGTCTTCATGATGCTGACGCTGGTCTACGTGGGCCAGGCCCACGACGCGCACTGATCCCGCTTTCGTTCCCTTTCCCTTTCCAACCAACCCAAAGTCCCTTAGGAGCAATCATGGAAGTCATTAGCTTTGTCGCCCTGGCCGCCGGCCTGATCATCGGCCTCGGTGCCATCGGCGCCTGCATCGGCATCGGCATCATGGGCAGCAAGTACCTCGAGTCGGCCGCCCGCCAGCCCGAGCTGATGAACGAGCTGCAGACCAAGATGTTCCTGCTGGCCGGCCTGATCGACGCCGCGTTCATCATCGGCACGGGTATCGCGCTGTGGTTCGCCACCGCCAACCCGTTCCTGGGCCAGCTGGCCAACCTGCCGAAGTAAGCCGCACCGCGTCCTTCCTTCCCGCAACCACCCCGGGGCGAGCCGCGCGCCGGGGGCAAGGATGAACAAGTGAGCATCACCGGTACCCTCATCATTCAAGTCATCGTGTTCCTGATCCTGGTCGGGTTCACGATGAAGTACGTGTGGCCGCCGATCGCCGCCGCGCTCGACGAGCGGGCCTCCAAGATCGCCGAAGGCCTGGCCGCCGCCGATCGCGCCAAGTCCGAGCTCGCCGCGGCCAACGCCAAGGTGGATGAGGAGCTCGCGAAGTCGCGCAACCAGATCGCCGGCCTGCTGGCCGACGCCGAGCGCCGCGCGCAGTCGATCGTGGATGAAGCCAAGCACCGCGCCACCGACGAGGCCAACAAGATCATCGCTGCCGCGAAGGCCGAGGCCGACCAGCAGACGATCCATGCGCGCGAATCCCTGCGCGACCAGGTCGCCGCGCTGGCCGTCAAGGGTGCCGAGCAGATCCTGCGCAAGGAAGTCAATCCCGGCGTCCACGCCGAGCTGCTCAACCGCCTGAAGACCGAGCTGTAAGGACACACGCACATGGCAGAACTCGCCACGATCGCCCGTCCCTACGCCGAGGCCCTGTTCAAGTCGTCCCCGGCCGACCTGGGCGGCACCGCGCAATGGCTGGACATGCTGGCCGCGGTGGCCGGCAATCCGCAGCTGCTGCAGTACGCCGACAACCCCAAGGTCACCAGCCGCGAGGTGTATGACCTGGTCACCGGCATCGTGCGCGAGCCGCTGCCGGGCGTGGCGCAGAACTTCCTGCGCACGGTGATCGAGAACGGCCGGCTGGCCGCGCTGCCCGAGATGGCTGCGCAGTTCCGCGCCATGAAGAACGCACAGAGCGGCGCTTCCGACGCCGTCGTCTACAGCGCGTTCCCGATCCCGGCCGCGCAGCTGGGCGACGTGGCGCAGACGCTGGAACGCCGCTTCGGCCGCAAGCTGAATGTCACGGTGCAGGAGGATCCGTCCCTCATCGGCGGCATCCGCGTGGTCGTCGGCGACGAGGTGCTGGACACCTCGGTCAAGGCCCGCCTGGAACAGATGAAAGCAGCGCTGACCGCCTGATCGCGGCCCGACGCCCCGCCCCCCACAGCACACCAAGGAACGAGTCATGCAGCTCAATCCCGCAGAAATTAGCGAACTGATCAAGAGCCGGATCGAAGGCCTGGCCGCCAGCGCCGACATCCGCAACCAGGGCACCGTGATCTCGGTGACCGACGGCATCGTGCGCATCCACGGCCTGTCCGAAGCGATGGCCGGCGAGATGCTGGAATTCCCGCCCACCCCGAGCGGCACCCCCACGTTCGGCCTGGCGCTGAACCTGGAGCGCGACTCGGTCGGCGCGGTGATCCTGGGCGAGTACGAGCACATCTCCGAAGGCGATACCGTCAAGTGCACGGGTCGCATCCTGGAAGTGCCCGTGGGCCCGGAACTGGTGGGCCGCGTGGTCAATGCGCTGGGCCAGCCGATCGACGGCAAGGGCCCGATCAACGCCAAGATGACGGACGTGATCGAGAAGGTCGCGCCGGGCGTGATCGCGCGCAAGTCGGTCGACCAGCCGGTGCAGACCGGCCTGAAGTCCATCGACGCGATGGTGCCGATCGGCCGCGGCCAGCGCGAGCTGATCATTGGCGACCGGCAGACCGGCAAGTCCGCCGTCGCGGTCGACGCGATCATCAACCAGAAGGGCCAGAACATGGTCTGCGTCTACGTGGCCATCGGCCAGAAGGCGTCGACCATCAAGAACATCGTGCGCGCCCTCGAGGCCAACGGCGCGATGGAATACACGATCGTGGTGGCCGCGTCGGCCTCCGAGTCGGCCGCCATGCAGTACGTCTCGGCGTACTCCGGCTGCACGATGGGCGAGTACTTCCGCGACCGCGGCCAGGACGCGCTGATCATCTATGACGACCTGTCCAAGCAGGCCGTCGCCTACCGCCAGGTGTCGCTGCTGCTGCGCCGCCCGCCGGGCCGCGAAGCCTATCCCGGCGACGTGTTCTATCTCCACTCGCGCCTGCTCGAGCGCGCCGCGCGCGTGAACGCCGACTACGTCGAAGCCTTCACCAAGGGCGCCGTCAAGGGCAAGACCGGCTCGCTCACCGCGCTGCCGATCATCGAGACGCAGGCCGGCGACGTGTCCGCGTTCGTGCCCACCAACGTGATCTCGATCACCGACGGCCAGATCTTCCTGGAGACGTCCCTGTTCAACGCCGGCATCCGTCCCGCCATCAACGCGGGTATCTCGGTGTCGCGCGTCGGTGGTGCCGCCCAGACCAAGCTGATCAAGTCGCTGTCCGGCGGTATCCGTACCGACCTGGCGCAGTACCGCGAGCTGGCGGCGTTCGCGCAGTTCGCCTCCGACCTGGACGCCGCCACCCGCAAGCAGCTGGATCGCGGCGCCCGCGTGACGGAACTGCTCAAGCAGCCGCAGTACAGCCCGCTGCCCATCTCGCTGATGGCGGCCTCGCTGTTCGCGGTGAACAAGGGCTACTTCGACGACATCGACGTCAAGAAGGTGCTGCCGTTCGAGTCGGGCCTGCACGCCTGGCTGAAGGACAAGAACGGCGCGCTGCTGAACAAGCTCGAGACCAACAAGGCCATGGACAAGGATGCCGAGGCCGAGCTGGTGTCCGCGATCGAAGCGTTCAAGAAGACCTTCGCCTAATGAACAGGCCCACCCCCGAAGCGGCCTTCGGCCGCCTCCCCCTCCAGGGGGCGCACCCAGCGGCCCGGCAAAGCCGGTTCCGCGGGTGCACTGGGGAAGACCAAGGAGCTCTCTAATGGCTGCAGGCAAGGAAATTCGCGGCAAGATCAAGTCGGTGGAGAACACCAAGAAGATCACCAAGGCCATGGAAATGGTCGCCGCCTCCAAGATGCGCAAGGCGCAGGAGCGCATGCGCTCCGCCCGCCCGTACAGCGAGAAGGTGCGCAACATCGCATCCAACCTCGGCAAGGCCAACCCCGAGTACACCCACGCCTTCATGCGCCACAACGACGTGAAGGCGGCGGGCTTCATCGTGGTGTCCACCGACAAGGGCCTGTGCGGCGGCCTCAACACCAACGTGCTGCGGGCCGTGACCGCCAAGCTGCGTGAGCTGCAGGACCAGGGCTACAGCAACCGCACGGTGGCCATCGGCAACAAGGGCCTGGGCTTCCTCAACCGCATCGGCGCGCAGGTCGTGTCGCATGTCACCCAGCTGGGCGACACGCCGCACCTCGAGCGCCTGATCGGGCCGGTGAAGGTGCTGCTGGACCAGTACGCCGAGGGCAAGTTGTCGGCCGTGTACCTGTGCTACACGAAGTTCATCAACACGATGCGCCAGGAGCCGGTGGTCGAGCAGCTGCTGCCGCTGTCTGCCGACAAGATGGAAGCCGACAGCAAGGCCACGGGCAAGCACGAGGCCGGCTGGGACTACATCTACGAGCCGGATGCGCGCACCGTCATCGACGACCTGCTGCTGCGCTACGTGGAGGCGCTGGTGTACCAGGCCGTGGCCGAGAACATGGCCTCGGAGCAGTCGGCACGCATGGTGGCCATGAAGGCCGCGACCGACAACGCCGGCAACCTGATCGGCGAGCTGAAGCTGGTCTACAACAAGACGCGCCAGGCGGCGATCACGAAAGAGCTTTCGGAGATCGTGTCGGGTGCAGCGGCCGTCTGAGGCCCAACGATTATTTTTGGAGCAACCAATGGCTCAAATCCAAGGAAAGATTGTCCAGTGCATCGGCGCCGTGGTCGACGTCGAGTTCCCGCGCGAGCACATGCCGCGCGTGTACGACGCGTTGAAGATGGACGGCGCGAACCTCACGCTGGAAGTGCAGCAGCAGCTGGGTGACGGCGTGGTGCGCACCATTGCGCTGGGTTCGTCCGACGGCCTGCGCCGCGGCTCGATGGTCTACAACACGGGCGCTGCCATCACGGTGCCGGTGGGCAAGGCCACGCTCGGCCGCATCATGGACGTGCTGGGCAACCCGATCGACGAGCGGATCCGGTCGACCAGGCGCTCACCGCGCCCATCCACCGCAAGGCGCCCGCATACGACGAGCTGTCGCCGTCGCAGGAACTGCTGGAGACCGGCATCAAGGTGATCGACCTGATCTGCCCGTTCGCCAAGGGCGGCAAGGTGGGCCTGTTCGGCGGCGCCGGCGTCGGCAAGACCGTGAACATGATGGAGTTGATCAACAACATCGCCAAGGCGCACTCCGGCCTGTCGGTGTTCGCCGGCGTGGGTGAGCGCACCCGCGAGGGCAACGACTTCTATCACGAGATGGCCGACTCGGGCGTCGTGAAGCTGGACAACCTGGCCGAGTCGAAAGTGGCCATGGTGTACGGCCAGATGAACGAGCCCCGGGCAACCGCCTGCGCGTGGCGCTGACCGGCCTGACCATCGCCGAATCGTTCCGCGACGAAGGCCGCGACGTGCTGTTCTTCGTGGACAACATCTACCGCTACACGCTGGCCGGCACCGAAGTGTCCGCCCTGCTGGGCCGCATGCCGTCCGCCGTGGGCTACCAGCCGACGCTGGCCGAGGAAATGGGCCGCCTGCAGGAGCGCATCACGTCGACCAAGGTCGGCTCGATCACCTCGATCCAGGCCGTGTACGTGCCGGCGGACGACCTGACCGACCCGTCGCCCGCGACGACCTTCGCCCACCTGGACGCCACCGTGGTGCTGTCGCGCGACATCGCCGCGCTGGGCATCTACCCTGCCGTGGACCCGCTGGACTCCACCAGCCGCCAGGTCGACCCGAACGTCGTCGGCGAAGACCACTACGCCACCACCCGCGCGGTGCAGGCCACCCTGCAGCGCTACAAGGAACTGCGCGACATCATCGCGATCCTGGGCATGGACGAACTGTCGCCCGAGGACAAGCTGGCCGTGGCCCGCGCGCGCAAGATCCAGCGTTTCCTGTCGCAGCCGTTCCACGTGGCCGAGGTGTTCACCGGCTCGCCCGGCAAGTACGTGCCGCTGTCGGAGACCATCCGCGGCTTCAAGATGATCGTGGCCGGCGAATGCGACCACCTGCCCGAGCAGGCGTTCTACATGGTCGGCACCATCGACGAGGCCTTCGAGAAGGCCAAGAAGCTGGCGGCGTAAGCGATGGCCGATTCCACGCACACCATCCACGTCGACGTGGTGAGCGCCGAGGAGTCGATCTTCTCGGGCGAGGCGCGCTTCGTCGCGCTGCCCGGCGAGGCCGGCGAGCTCGGCATCTACCCGCGCCACACGCCGCTGATCACGCGCGTGCGGCCCGGCTCGGTGCGCATCGAGAAGGCCGACGGCGGCGAGGAGTTCGTGTTCGTGGCTGGCGGCATCCTCGAGGTGCAGCCCAATCGCGTCACGGTGCTCTCCGACACCGCCATCCGCGGCAAGGATCTCGACGAGGAAAAGGCGGCCGAAGCCAAGCGCGCGGCCGAGGAAGCCCTCAAGAACGCCAAGAGCGAGATCGACATTGCCAAGGCCCAGTCCGAACTGGCCGTCATGGCCGCGCAGATCGCCGCGCTGCGTCGCTTCCGCGAGAAGAAGTGACGCGCCCGCAAGAGACAAGAACGCGCTAAAAACCAGCGCACTCGAGCCCCGCCCCGTGCGGGGCTTTTTCTGCCTGCGCGCCGCGGCTGCAAGTCTGGTTTTTGCGACAGCTTAGGGAGATTGCCCAATGGCGGCGCGAGGCATGGCCCGTATGCTCGTGCCAAGCTGCTGCCGAGCAGCGCCCTGGGGACTTCATGCACAAGCTGTTCTGCACCCTCGTGCTGGCCGCGGCCGCACCGCTGGCCATGGCCGCCGACATCGTGGTGGGCCAATCCGCGCCGCTGACTGGCAGCAACGCCGACCTGGGCAACGACATCCGCAACGGGGCACTCGCGTACTTCAAGAAGGTCAACGACGCCGGCGGACTTCCGGGCGGCCGCATCAAGCTGGTGACACTCGACGACCACAACGACACCCGCCTCGCCGGCGAGAACACGCACAAGCTGCTGGACGACGAAGGCGCCATCGCGCTGTTCGGCTATGCGTCGTCCACGCTCAGCATCCCCGCCATGCCGGCGGTGGCCGAGCACAAGGCGCCGTTCTTCGCGCCGTTCACGGGCGCCGACACGATCCGCAAGCAGAACGAGTACGTCTACACCGTGCGTGCGACGTACAGCGACGAGATCGAGAAGATCATCAACTTCTGGGGCAACCTCGGCGGCACTCGCGTGGCGGTGCTGCACTACGACGACGCGGTCGGCAAGCAGAACTTCGACAGCGTGGCCAACGTGCTGAAGAAGTTCAACCGCACGCCGGTGTCGGTGCCGATCAAGCGCAATGCCGACATCAGCGACGCCGACTTCAACTCGGTGGTCGCGGCCGATCCCAACGTGCTGGTGATCACGACGCTGTATGCGCCCGCGGCGCAACTGGTCAAGCGGCTCAAGGCCGCGAACCGGGCCACCATGGTCACGAGCCTGTCGTTCGCGGGTGCGAGCCAGCTGGCCAAGGCCCTCGGTCCCGATGCCAGCGGCGTGTCGGTGTCCCTCACCGTCCCCACGCCTCGCTCGGCGACCGTGCCCGTCGTGCGCGAATGCAACGAGGCCTGGACCGCCGCCGGGCAGAAGGACGCGATGTCCGTCACCGCGCTCGAGTCGTGCATCGCCGCCAAGGTGCTGGTGGAAGGCATGCGTCGCACCGGCAAGGACCTCACGCGAGCCAGCCTGCACAAGAGCCTCGCGGCCCTGGGCCGCTATGACACCGGCGGTTACGTGGTCGACTTCAAGCCCGGCTCCCACCACGGCGGCAGCTATGTGGGCATGGCACTGCTCAGGCCGAACGGGGAAGTGCGCGAGTAGAGCAGACGCGATTTCCAAGCAGCGTAAGGGCGCCTTTCGGGCGCCCGACTTTTTTGTGTTCACGCCATTCAAGGTGGGCTGCTTCGTGCCGGACCGCAACGTCGACAATTTCCACGCCGACGCCGACGCCGACGCCGACGCCGACGCCGACGCCGACGCCGACGCCGAGCAGAGCGTTCGCATGTGGACGCGGTGGGGCGCTCCGCCCGCGGAGCCCGCGGGCGCGTCAGTTGACGAAGGTCAAGTCATGCTCGCTGCAAACTAAGCACAGTGTTCATGCCGGAGCGCCGCCGCCTGGCGGCTCCAAACCACGGAGAACGGACATGCGAATCTCACTGCCGATCATCGCTACCCTTGCGGCCGTGCTGGCCGCGGGCCCTGCACTTGCCGCCAGCGGCGAGGCCGATTCCACCGGTGCCACCGGTTCCGGCAAAGCCAGGTCGGCCACCCGCGACGAACGGGCCAAGGCGCGCAAGGAGCGCCTGAAGGAATCGGCGCGCGAGAACCGGGCTGGCGAACTCGCCCCGGGCGGCGAGGCCAGCGGCGCAGCCGCAGCTTCCGACGACCGCAAGTACACCAAGAGCGAGCGCGCCAAGGCCCGCAAGGAGCGCCTGAAGGAAACCGCGCGCGAGAACCGCGGCGGGGAGATCAAGTCCGGCGAGCGCTGAGCGCGCTCAGCCAAGCACCGGCTCGTCGGGCAGTTCGTTGGGACGAACCTCGCCGGGCGTGGCGGGGAAGTGCTCGACGAGCAGCGCCGACACCTCCTCCAGTGCCTGCGTGAGCCCGTCCTCGTAGCGGCCGTCGCGGAACGACGTGCCCATGCGCTGCACGATGCGCTTCCACTCGCCCGGGTCGACGCGTCGCGCGAGTCCCCGGTCGGCAACGATCTCGATGGCGCGCTCCGCGAGCAGCAGGTAGACCAGCACGCCGTTGTTCTGCTCGGTGTCCCACACGCGCAGCTTCCCGAACATCGTGATCGCGCGCTGCCGCGGCGTGGCATCGCGCAGCAGGTAGCTGGTGGGCAGAGAGGCCTCCACGCAGATGCGGATCTCGCCTGTGTGCCGACGCTCGCTGGCCGCGACCCGCTCCGTCAGCCGTTGCACCAGCGCGGGTGGAAGCGCCTTGCGCGTGTCGGCCTCGTCGAGCAGGCGGTGGTGCAGGATGCGCTTCATCTTGGCCAGCATCACCAGTCTCCCGAAGCGCCACCGCCGCCGAAATCACCGCCCCCGCCGGACCTGAAGCCGCCACCCCCGCCGCCGCTGCTGCCGCCGCCCCAACCACCGCCGCCACCCCAGCCGCCGATGAAGGGGCCACCGCCCCAGCCGCTGCGACGCATGCCGCCGCCCAGGCCCGAGAACAGCGAGAAGAACAGGGCGACCACGCCGGCGACCACTGCGATGGCCACGCTGGTGGTGACGAGGAAGGCGAGCACCCCGACGCCGCCGCCCGTGAGCAGCGTGCCGAGCGGGCGGCCGAACATGCGACGGAGGACGGCGCCCCCGATGGGGACGGCGAAGAACAGGAAGATCGCAAGGTCGAACCAATCGAAGCCCTGGGTGCCCCGCGCATCGCCCGCGTGCCAGTCGCGCTGCGGCGCCGGCGCGGGGAGCGCCTCGCCGTTGATGCGCGCGACCAGCTGGTCGACTGCCGCCTGCAGGCCGCCGGCGAAGTCGCTGGCGCGAAAGCGAGGCGTGATCGCGTCGTCGATGATCTGGCGCGCGGCCAGGTCAGGAATGGCGCCTTCCAGCGTCTTGGCCACTTCGATGCGGACCTTGCGGTCGTTCTTCGCCACGATGATCAGCACGCCGTCGCCCACCTGCTTGCGGCCGATCTTCCACGTGTTGGCCACGCGATTGGCATAGCTGGCGATGTCCTCGGGCTGCGTGCTGGGCACCAGCAGCACCACGATCTGCGTGCCCTTGGAGCGCTCGAAATCGGCCAGCTTCTGCTCGAGGCCGGTGCGCTGGATGTCGTCGAGCGTGCCGGTCTGGTCGATGACGCGTGCGGTGAGCGCGGGCACCGGCAGCACGTCCTGCGCGCAGACCAAGGGCGCCGCCAGGACGAACCACAGCGCCAGCAGCAATCTCAACACGGGATGTCATGCCGGACTTGAGCCGGCATCCAGATGCGGCACTGGCATGCGTGCGGGACTGGATGGCAGGTCAAGCCCGCCACGACAGCGCAACTCACTTCTTCTGCCCGCCGAAGTCCACCTGCGGCGGTGTCGAGATCTGCTGCTCGTTCTGCACGGTGAAGCTGGGCTTGGGCTCGTAGCCGAAGATCTTCGCGGTGACGTTGGTCGGGAAGCTGCGTGCGAGCACGTTGTACTGCTGCACGGCCTGGATGTACCGGTTGCGCGCGACGGTGATGCGGTTCTCGGTGCCTTCGAGCTGCACGCGCAGGTCGCGGAAGCCCTGGTTGGCCTTCAGGTCGGGATAGCGCTCGCTGACCACCATCAGGCGGCTGAGCGCGCTCGAGAGCTCGCCCTGGGCCTGCTGGAATTTCTGGAACGCCTCGGGATTGTTCAGCACGTCGGGCGTGACCTGCATGGACGTGGCCTTGGCGCGGGCCTCCACCACGCGCGTGAGCGTCTCCTGCTCGAAGTTGGCTTCGCCCTTCACCGTGGCCACGAGGTTGGGCACCAGGTCCGCGCGGCGCTGGTACTGGTTGAGCACTTCGGCCCACGCGGAGCGCGTCTGCTCGTCGAGACGCTGGAAGTCGTTGTAGCCGCAACCGGACAACGCAAGGACTGCAGCCAGGACAACGAACCAGCGCTTCATGGGATCTCCTCGAGAAGGGGCAGGACGGTAGCATAGATGGCATGCGCGATGCATCGTTTCAAGCCCTCCAGGCCGCAGCGCGCAGCGCGCGGGCGCCGATGGGCTCGCGTGCACGCCTGGTGATCGCCGGGGCCACCGGTGCCCTCGGCAACGAGGTGCTGCGGCGGCTGGTGGGGCTGCAGCAGTACGCCGCCACGCAGGTGCTGGCGCGCGAGCCCATCACCGCCGGCTTGCGCGGCGTGGGCGCGACGCTGGTCCCCTCCGACGATCCGCAGGCGTGGCCGCCCGGCGCCGCGGACACCGGCGTCGTGCTCTTCGACCCGCCGCGCCTGTTCTACGGGCGCGAGCGCGCGCTGTGGACGCCCACGCCGCAGCAGCTGCCCGCGCTGGCGCAATGGATGCGACGCAGCGGCGTGCGCACGCTGGCCATCGTGCTGCCGCATGCGCAGGGCCGGCTGCCCGAGTCGCTCAAGCGCGGCCTCGCCAATCTCGATGAGCATGCCGTAGCTTCGCTTGGCTTCGAACGCCTGCTGATCGTGCGCTCGGCGCAGAAGCCGCGAGGCGATGGCGTGCGCGGCTGGGGGTCGGCGCTGGCGCGCTGGATGCTCTCCATCACGCGGTTCATGGTGCCCGCGCGCGAGCAGCCGGTGCGCTCGCCCAAGATCGCGGAATTCGTGTCGGCCGCCCTGCAGCTCGCGCCACCGGGCATCCACGTCGCCGCGAGCGAGCTGGTCTGGACCGCCGCGCAAGGGGACGTGCGCGCAGCGGTGCGCGCCTGGCTCGCGCGTGAATCCGGGTAGATTGGAGGCCATGCGCAAGTCCAAACTCCAGGCCGCCAATCTCGAGGGCAATGCCGACGAGGTCGAGGCGGCGTTCTACGACGCCCTGCAGAACGCCGACCTCGAGAAGCTGATGGCCTGCTGGGCCGACGAGGACGAGATCGTCTGCATCCATCCGGGCGGACCGCGCGTGGTGGGGCCCATCGCCATCCGCGCCACCTTCGAAGCCATGTTCGCCAACGGCAGCATCCGTGCCTGGCCCGAGCGCGTGCGCAAGGTGGAATCGGTGGGCAGCTGCGTGCACAACCTGCTCGAGCGCGTCGAGGTGCTCTCGCCGCAGGGACCGCGCATCGCCTGGGTGATCGCCACCAACATCTGGCACAAGACGCCGCAGGGCTGGCGCCTCGTCGCACACCATGCGAGTCCCGGCACGCCGAGCGAGATCCAGGAAGTGTCGGACACGCCTTCCGTGCTCCACTGATGCTCGCGCCGCAGCAGTCCGCGGCCTTCGACTACGCGGCGCCCTGGTGGCTGCCCGGCGGCAATCTGCAGACGATCTGGCCGGCGCTGTATGGGCGCACCGGCGACGGCCCGCCGCCGCAGTTCACGCGCGAGCGCTGGACCACGCCCGACGGCGACTTCATCGACCTCGACTGGCTGCAGGGCACGGCGACGCCGCCCGACACGCTGCTCGTGCTGTTCCATGGACTGGAGGGATCGTCGCGCAGCCACTATGCGCAGGCGTTCGCACAGGTCGCGCGCCGGCATGGCATCGCGTACGTCGTGCCGCACTTTCGCGGCTGCAGCGGCGAGTTGAACCACGGGCCTCGCGCCTACCACTCGGGCGACCACGAAGAGGTGCAGTGGATCCTCGCGCGGCTGCGCCAGCGTTTCGCGGGTCGCGTGCTTGCCGTCGGTGTCTCGCTCGGTGGCAATGCGCTGATGCGGTGGGCCGGCGAGATGGGCGATGCGGCTGCACGCGTGTGCGATGCGGCCGCCGCCGTGTGTTCGCCGATCGACCTCGCCGCCGGTGGCGCGGCCATCGGGCGCGGCTTCAACCGGCTCGTGTACACCACGATGTTCCTGCGCACCATGCGGCCCAAGGCGTTGCGCAAGCTCGCGCAGCACCCGGGACTGTTCGATCGCGATGCGCTGCTCGCCGCGCGTGACCTCTACGAGTTCGACAACGTCTTCACCGCGCCGCTGCACGGCTTTCGCGACACCGAGGACTACTGGGCGCGTGCCTCGGCCAAGCCGCACCTGGCCAGCATCCGCATCCCGGCCCTGGTGCTCAACGCGCGCAACGATCCGTTCGTGCCCGCCTCCAGCCTGCCCGGGCCGCGCGAGGTCGGCGACCGCGTCACGCTGTGGCAGCCCGCGCAGGGCGGCCACGTCGGCTTCCCTGCCGGCCGCTGGCCCACGCGCGTCGACTGCATGCCCGCGGCCGTCACGCGCTGGTTGCTCAGCAACATGCGCTGAGCACGCGCGGCTCGTCGCGCAGGCGACGGTCGCCGGGTTTGTCCCGACGCCAGCGCGGGCACCGCGCTGCGATAAAGGCGGTCCAAAGGAACGACGTCTGCCGCACCCGTCCTCATCGATGCCGCCCGACCCCAGCCAACCCCTGCTCGAGGTGCGCGGCATCACGGTCCGTTTCGGCGGCATCACGGCGCTGGACAACGTTTCGTTCGCCGTCGCGCCCGGCGCCATCGCCGGGCTGATCGGGCCCAACGGCGCCGGAAAGACCACGCTGTTCAATTGCCTGTCGCGACTGTACGTGCCCAGCGAGGGCAGCATCTGGTTCGACGGCGTGCCGCTGCAGTCGCACGCGGCGCACCGCATCGCCGCGCTGGGCATCGGCCGCACCTTCCAGAACCTGGCGCTGTTCCGCACGATGAGCGTGCGCGACAACGTGATGCTCGGCGGTCACTGCCGCAGCAGCGGCGGCTTCCTGTCCAACGCCTTGCGGCTGCCGCACGTGCGGCGCGAGGAAGGGCGCCTGGCCGAGCAGGCGCAGGCCATGATCGAACTGCTCGACTTGCGCGAGGTCGCGCATCGGCCGGTGAGCGACCTGCCCTTCGGCACCGCCAAGCGCGTCGAGTTCGCGCGCGCGCTCATGAGCCAGCCGCGGCTGCTGCTGCTGGACGAACCGGCGGGCGGGCTCAATCACGAGGAAGTGGACGGCCTGCGCGAACTGCTGCGGCGCATCCAGCGCGAACTGCGGCTCACGATCCTGCTGGTGGAGCACCACATGAACCTGGTGATGCGCGTGTCCGACCAGGTGATCGCGCTGGACTTCGGCCGCAAGATCGCCGACGGCACGCCCGCGCAGGTGCAGGCGCATCCGGACGTGGTTCGCGCCTATCTCGGAGTCGAGGCATGACAAGTCCCTTGCTCCAGGTGCGCGGGCTGCACGCGCAGTACGGCCCGACGCGAGTGCTGCACGGCATGGACTTCGACGTGCGCCAGGGTGGCATCACCACCATCCTGGGCGCGAATGGCGCCGGCAAGACGACCACGCTGCGGGCGGTGTGCGGCATGGTGCGCACGCAGGGCGAGATGGCGCTGGCTGGCGAGCGCATCGACGGCAAGGCGACCGAGGCCATCGTGCGGCTCGGTGTGGCCCACGTGCCCGACGGCCGCGGCACCTTCATGAACCTCACCGTCGACGAGAACCTGCGGCTCGGTGCGTACACCCGCCGCGATCGCGACCAGGTGCAGGCCGACCGCGAGCGCGTGTTCGGCTGGTTCCCCCGCCTGCGCGAGCGCATCCGCCAGCAGGCCGGCACGCTCTCGGGCGGCGAGCAGCAGATGCTGGCCGTCTCGCGCGCGCTGATGCTGCGCCCGCGACTGCTGCTGCTGGACGAGCCGTCGTTCGGGCTCGCGCCACGCATCGTGCAGGAGATGTTCGAGATCTTCGGCGAGATCAACCGCAGCGAAGGCACCAGCATGCTGCTGGTCGAGCAGAACGCGGCACTAGCGCTCAAGCTGGCCGACCACGCCTACCTGCTGGAGACCGGCCGCGTGGTCATCTCCGGCAGCGCCGAGGACATCCGCAGCGACGAGTCGGTGCGCCGCTCGTACCTGGGCTACTGAGGAGGCCGACGCCGTGGACCTGTTGCTGCACCAGGTGCTCTCGGGCCTCGCCACCGGCGGCATCTATGCCAGCGTGGCGCTGGCCCTGGTGATGATCTACCAGGCCACGCACCTGGTGAACTTCGCGCAGGGCGAGATGGCGATGTTCTCCACCTACCTGTCGTGGACGCTGATGCAGGCCGGCCTGCCGTACTGGGGTGCGTTCTTCCTCACGGTGGCGATCGCCTTCGTCGCCGGGCTGGTGATCGAGCGCGTGGTCGTGAGGCCGGTGGAGAACGGCTCGGTGCTGTCGGTGGTCATCGTCTTCATCGGCCTGCTCGTGATCCTCAACAGCCTCGCGGGCTGGATCTACAGCTACACCATCAAGCCGTTCCCGAGCCCGTTCCCGTCCGACCTCGTGGCCGGCGGCCTGCTCTCGGGGCACGAGCTCGGCTCCATCTGCGTCACGCTGCTGGTGCTGCTGCTGGTGTTCGTGTTCTTCCGCTTCACGCCGCTCGGGCTGGCGATGCGCGCCGCCGCGCAGAACCCGGCATCGAGCCGTCTCGTGGGCGTGCGCGTGGGCTGGATGCTGGCCCTGGGCTGGGGCCTTGCCTCGGCGATCGGCGCCGTCGCCGGAATGATGGTGGCGCCCATCGTCTTCCTCGAGCCGAACATGATGGGCGGCATCCTGCTGTATGCGTTCGCGGGCGCGCTGCTGGGCGGCATCGACAGCCCCGGCGGCGCGGTGCTCGGCGGGTTCCTGGTCGGCGTGCTGGAGAACCTGGTGGGCATGGTGCTGGGCACGGAGCTCAAGCTCACCGTGGCGCTGGTGATCATCGTCGCGGTGCTGGTGGTGCGGCCCTCGGGCCTGTTCGGCAAGGTGCACGTGGCGCGCGTATGACGACGACAACGACGACTTCCACCACCGCCGCAGCGGCCGCGCTGGCGCAGCCGCCGTCCAAGCCGCGCACCAAGCTCAGCGGCATGCAGCTGGCCGGCCTGGCGCTGCTGCTGGTGATCGCCTGCGCGCTGCCGTTCGTGCTGGGCAATTACCGGGTGTTCCAGCTCACGCTGGCCCTGGCCTATGCCATCGCGATCCTCGGGCTCAACATGCTCACCGGCTACAACGGCCAGATCTCGCTGGGCCACGGCGCGTTCTTCGCCATCGGCGCCTACGTCGCCGCGGTGTTGATGGACAAGGCCGGCATGCCGTACTGGGCCACCATTCCGCTCGCGGGGCTGGCCTGCTTCGTCGCCGGCTTCCTGTTCGGGCTGCCGGCACTGCGCCTGGAAGGTCTGTACCTCGCGCTGGCCACCTTCGCGCTGGGCGTGGCGATGCCGCAGATCCTCAAACACAAGGCGCTGGAGCACTGGACCGGCGGCGCGATGGGCGTGGTGATCATCAAGCCCGATCCGCCCGAGGGCGTGCCGCTGTCGCAGGACCAGTGGCTGTACTTCTTCACCCTCGCGTGGACCGTGCTGCTGTTCGTGGCCGGCTGGAACCTGTTGCGCGGGCGCGTGGGCCGCGCGCTGGTGGCCATCCGCGACCAGCCCACCGCCGCCAAGGCCATGGGCGTGAACACGGCGATGTACAAGTCGCTCACCTTCGGTGTCTCGGCCCTGTACACCGGCGTCGCCGGCGCGCTGTCGGCCATCGCGGTGCAGTTCGCCTCGCCGGATTCGTTCTCGATCTTCCTGTCGCTCACGCTGCTGGTCGGCGTGGTGGTGGGCGGGCTGGCCTCGATCTCGGGTGCGATCTACGGCGCGCTGTTCATCCAGTTCCTGCCGAACGTCGCCGACCAGATCTCCAAGGCCGCCCCGTGGGCGATCTACGGCGTGTTCCTGATCGCCTTCATGTACCTCATGCCCACGGGCGTGGCCGGCCTCGTGCGCCTGCTGCGCCATCGGCTGGGCAGTCGTTAGCGCCTGGACGCGCTGTGCAATGTTCGTGTGACCGTGTTCGTGTGTGACCTGAAAGGATGGACCCCATGACGTCTCCCCGCATTCCCCGCCGTTCGCTCGTGATCGGCGCCGGCCTCGCCGCCGGCAGCGCGCTGCTGCCCGCGGGCGCGTTCGCGCAGTCCAAGGAGATCAAGCTCGGGCAGACCATGCCGTACAGCGGCCCGGCTTCGGCCTACGGCACCATCGGCAAGGTGCAGCAGGCCTGGTTCAAGATGGTCAACGAGCAGGGCGGCATCAACGGCCGCATGATCAACCTGCTGTCCATGGACGACGGCTACAGCCCGCCGAAGGCCGTGGAGCAGGTGCGCAAGCTGGTCGAGCAGGAAGAAGTGGTGGCGCTGTTCCAGACGCTGGGCACGCCCAGCAACTCGGCGATCCACAAGTACGTCAACGCCAAGAAGGTGCCGCACCTGTTCGTGGCCACCGGCGCGACCAAGTGGAACGACCCCAAGAACTACCCGTACACCTTCGGCTTCAACCTGAGCTACCAGACCGAGGGCGAGATCTACGCGCGCTACATCCTCAAGGAAAAGCCCAACGCGAAGATCGCGATCCTGTACCAGAACGACGACTACGGGAAGGACGTGCTCACGGGCGTCAAGCGCGTGCTGGCCGGCGACAAGGCCAAGATGATCGTCGCGGAGCAGACCTACGAGGTGACCGATCCCACGGTGGACTCGCAGATCCTCACGCTGAAGGCCTCGGGGGCCGACACCTTCATCAACATCACGACGCCCAAGTTCGCGGCGCAATCGATCCGCAAGGTGGCGGACGCAGGCTGGAAGCCGCTGCACTTCATCAACAACGTCGGCGCCTCCGTCGGCTCGGTGCTGACCCCGGCGGGGCTGGACAAGTCGGTGGGCCTGATCACGGTGCAGTACTACAAGGACGCCAACGATCCGCAGTGGAAGGACGACCCGGCGATGCTGCAGTGGCGCGGCTTCATGGGCAAGTACTACCGTGACGGCAACGTCGCCGATGCCAGCAACATCTACGGCGTCATCGCCGCCGAACTGATGGTGCAGGTGCTCAAGCAGTGCGGCAACGACATCTCGCGCGAGAACATCCGCAAGCAGGCCGAGAACATCAAGAACTTCAAGTCGGGCCTGCTGCTGCCCGGCATCACGCTGAACACGAGCCCCACCGACCATGCGCCGGTCGACCAGGCGCAGCTGTCGAAATTCGACGGCAAGCAGTGGGTGCTGTTCGGGCAGGTGCTGGGCGGCGGCCAGTAAGCGTCGGCGCCGCAGGGCGCCGCGATGGAGCGCTCAGCGCGCGTCGGCGCGCAGCTGGGGCTGGTTGCGCGCCGGCTGCGATGCCTTGGCAGCGGACGCGGGCCGGGCTGCGGCGACGGGCGCCGACGCGGCGCGCGCAGGCTTCGCCGCTGCCAGGGCCGCCGATGCCGCAGGCGCTGCCGAAGCAGCCTGCGCCGGCATCCCGGCCGCGGCACCCGCAGCGGCCACCCCGCCGGGCGGCCAGGCCACGTCGGCGGCATTGCGCGGCTTGCCGACCGGCGCCTGCGCCTGGCCCTTCTGCACGGCGGCCATGTCTTCCTCGCTCGGGTACAGCCCCTGCAGCCAGTAGTCGAACACGCGGCGCGCGATCGGCGCCGAGTTGGCGCCGCCGAAGCCGGCGTTCTCCACCACCATCGCGAGCGCGATCTTCGGGTCCTCGGCCGGCGCGTACGCCATGTACAGCGCGTGGTCGCGGTGGCGCTCGTCCAGCTGCGAGGCGTTGTACTTCTTGTCCTGCGCGATCGTGACCACCTGCGCGGTCCCGGTCTTGCCGCCGCTGGTGTAGGCGGCGCCCCTGAAGGCGCCGGCGCCCGTGCCTTCGATGTTCACGCCCACCAGCGCCTTGCGGATGACGGCCAGGTTCTCCGGCTTCACGCGCAGGGGATCGGCCTCGACGGGTGCGATCGGCTGCGACTGGTGCGTGGTGATGTCCTCGATCGCGCTCACCAGGTGCGGCTTCATGCGCACGCCGTTGTTGGCGACGGTCGCGATCGCGTTGGCGATCTGCAGGACGGTGAAGTTGTTGTAGCCCTGGCCGATGCCCAGTGAGATCGTCTCGCCGGCAAACCACTTCTGGTTCTCGGGCCGGTTCTTGTTGGCCCTGCGCTTCCACTCCGTCGACGGCAGCAGCCCGCGCGACTCGCCGGCGATGTCGATGCCGGTGATCTCGCCGAACCCGTAGTGCGACAGCTGGTCGTGGATCAGGTCCACGCCCATGTCGTTGGCCAGCATGTAGTAGTAGGTGTCGCACGACTGCACGATCGAGCGGTACATGTCGACCGTTCCGTGCCCCTCGGGCTTGTCGTCGCGGAACTTGTGGCCGCCGAACCAGAAGTGGCCCGGGTCCTGGATCGCCTGCTCGGGCCGCCGCTTGCCGGTCTCCAGCGCCGCCAGCGCCATGAACGGCTTGAACGTCGAGCCCGGCGGATAGGTGCCGCGCAGCGCCCGATTGAGCAGCGGCTTGTCGATCGATTCGTTCAGCGCCTGCCAGTTCTCGCTGTCGATGCCGTCGACGAACAGGTTCGGGTCGAACGTCGGCTTGGAGACGAACGCCAGCACCTCGCCGGTCTTGGGGTCCAGTGCCACGAGCGCGCCGCGCCGGTTGCCGTACAGGTCCTCCACCAGCTTCTGCAGCTTGATGTCGATGCCCAGGCGCACCGTGTTGCCGGGCGTCGCGGGCGTGCTGGCGAGCTTGCGCACGGCGCGGCCGCCGGCCGAGGTCTCCACCTGCTCGACGCCGGTGGTGCCGTGCAGCTGGCGCTCGAAGCTGTGCTCGACGCCCAGCTTGCCGATGTACTCGGTGCCGCGGTAGTTGGCCTGGTCCTCGTCGGACCAGTCGTCCTGCTGCGCCTTCTCGGCCTGGTTGATGCGGCCGATGTAGCCGATCACGTGGCTGGCCAGCTCGCCCCACGGGTAGCTGCGGAACAGGCGGGCCTTGATGTCGACGCCGGGGAAGCGGTACCGCTGCGCGGTGAATTTCGCCACTTCCTCGTCGGTGAGCTTGGTGCGGATCGGCAGCGACTCGAAGCCCTTGGTCTCCTCGAGCAGCTTCTTGAACCGGCGGCGGTCGCGCGGCTGGATGTCGATCACCTCGGCCAGCCCGTCGATGGTGCGGTCCAGCGTGTCGGTGAGGCGCGTGGGCGAGATCTCCAGCGTGTAGGCCGAGAAGTTGGTGGCCAGCACGATGCCGTTGCGGTCCAGGATCAGGCCGCGGTTCGGCACGATGGGCACGATCGAGGTGCGGTTGTTCTCGGCCTGCTCGTTCAGGTCGGCATGGCGGTACACCTGCAGGTAGACCAGCCGGATTCCGAGCAAGAGGAACAGCACGAGCACCGCCAGGCTGGCCGCGAGCACGCGCGCGCGGAACCGGGAGAGATCGGCTTCGACGTTCCGGAGTTCGGTCACAGCGGACGATTCTCGTCCGGATCAGGTGCGCGGCGCTGCGGGGCCAGCAGGATGACGCTGACAAAGGGCCAGAGCAGGGCTTCGATCACGGGCGCGAACAGGAACGACACGCCGGGAAAGATGCCGCCGGCCACCATGCGGATGGCCAGCTCGATGGCGTGCGCGACGACGAACAGCGGCAGCACCTGCACCGCCTGCGACGGCACGGTGAACCAGAGCAGGCGCCGGTGGATGGCGATGGCGCCGAAGCAGAGCACCGTGTAGGCAAGGGCGTGCTGGCCGAGCAGCGCGGCCTGGTGCACGTCCATCGCGATGCCGAACAGGAACGCGGCGCCGATGCTCACGCGCAGCGGCTGGTGCACGGCCCAGAACACCAGCGTGATGGCCAGCAGGTCGGGCATCCACGGCGTGCGTCCCAGCGGCAGCATGTTCACCAGCAGGGCGACGACCAGGCTGAACCAGATGAAGAGGGGATTGGCCGGCAGCAGCAGCTGCTGGCCCGGGCGCATGATCATGGCGCACCTCCGGGGCCGCTCTTGCGGCGCTGGGGCACGGGGGCCTGCCGTTCGACCGGCGGCCGCGGCGGAATCTGGGCCGAGACCGGCTTGAGCACCATCAC
The DNA here is from genome assembly GCF_050320135.1 of Ramlibacter sp. MMS24-I3-19. NCBI lineage: Bacteria > Pseudomonadati > Pseudomonadota > Betaproteobacteria > Burkholderiales > Comamonadaceae > Ramlibacter > Ramlibacter sp. MMS24-I3-19. The sequence goes on from NZ_CP190017.1 coordinate 1,152,417, forward strand.
GTGCCGCGCGCCGTCGACCAGCCCCTTCGGCGTGCAGGCGATGCGCGCGAACGTGTCCAGCTTGCGTTCGACCTTGTCCACCTTGGCCACCGGCAGGCCGGGCGGGTAGACGCCGTCCACGCCGCTGGTGGTGAGCAGGTCACCCGGTTGCACGTCGGCGTTGTTGGCCATGAAGCGCAGTTCCAGCGTGCCGCCATGGACGGCGCTGGGATCGCCGTAGGCCACGCTGCGTGCGCCGGTGCGCGTGTTCAGGACGGGGATCGCCTGGTCGCGGTCGGTGATCAGGGTCACCTCGCTGATCAGGGGATGCACGCGCGTCACCTGGCCCAGCACGCCGGACTCGTCGATCACCGGCGAGCCTTCCTGCACGCCCTGGGTCATGCCCTTGTCGATGATCACCTTGCGGGTGTACGGATCCGCCGCGTCGTACAGGACCTCGGCGGCCTGGCCGGGCGTGCTGAGGCGATCGCGCAGGTCCAGCAACTTGCGAAGCCGGGCGTTCTCCAGGGCCAGCTGCTCGACCTGGTTGGCGCGCTGCGACTGCTGCGCGAGCTTGGTGCGCGCCTGCTCCTCGGTCTGCTGCGCGCTGTGCAGCGCGATGAAGTATTCGCCGGCGCCGCGCACGGCCATCACCGGACGCAGGGCCACCCACTGCACGGGGTAGAGGACGGTGGCCACGGCCGCACGCAGCGGCTGCGTGATGCGAAAGCGCGTGTCGGCCACCATCAGGAACAGCGCGAGCGCGCTGAACACCATCAGCTTGGACAAGGCCGATGGGCCCTGCTTGAAGAAGGGCGGCGGGGTGCGGTCGAGGGTGCCTAACGGCATGCTGTCCCCACCCTATCCCTCCCCGCGAAGGGAGGGAAGGGGGTCATTCGCTGGTGAAGATGGAACCCAGGCGCTCCATGCGCTCCAGGGCGATGCCGCAGCCGCGGACCACGCAGGTGAGCGGGTCTTCGGCCACCAGCACCGGCAGCCCGGTTTCCTCGGCCAGCAGGCGATCGAGGTCGCGCAGCAGCGCGCCGCCGCCCGTGAGCATCATCCCGCGCTCGGCGATGTCGGCGCCCAGCTCGGGTGGCGTGCTCTCCAGCGCGTTCTTGACGGCCGAGACGATGTTGTTCAGGGGATCGGTCAGCGCTTCCAGGATCTCGTTGGACGAGATGGTGAACGAGCGCGGCACGCCCTCGGAGAGGTTGCGGCCCTTGACCTCGATCTCCTTGACCTCGCTGCCGGGGAACGCCGAGCCGATGTTCTTCTTGATCGCTTCGGCCGTGGGCTCGCCGATCAGCATGCCGTAGTTGCGGCGGATGTAGCTGATGATCGCCTCGTCGAACTTGTCGCCGCCGACGCGCACGCTGCCCTTGTAGACCATGCCGCCGAGGGAGATGACGCCCACTTCGGTGGTGCCGCCGCCGATGTCGACCACCATCGAGCCGCTGGCCTCGGCCACAGGCAGGCCGGCGCCGATGGCCGCGGCCATGGGTTCCTCGATCAGGTACACCTCGCTGGCGCCGGCGCCGAGGGCCGACTCGCGAATGGCGCGGCGCTCGACCTGCGTCGATCCGCAGGGCACGCAGATGATGATGCGGGGGCTGGGCTTCATCACGGACCGCGGGTGGACCATCTTGATGAACTGCTTGAGCATCTGCTCGGTGACGGTGAAGTCGGCGATCACGCCGTCCTTCATCGGGCGGATCGCCTCGATGTTGCCCGGCACCTTGCCCAGCATGGCCTTGGCCTCGTGGCCCACGGCCTGGATCGTCTTCTTGCCCTGGGGCCCGCCTTCGTGGCGGATGGCCACCACGGACGGCTCGTCGAGCACGATTCCCTTGTCCCTGACGAAGATGAGCGTGTTGGCGGTGCCCAGGTCAATGGCCAGGTCGGTCGAGAGGTACCGACGAAACGCTCCGAACATTGGGTGAGTCCTCTTCTTCTGCGAAACCGGCCCCTGCAGGGGCCGTTTGTGAATCGCCGGATAATACCTGATCCCCTGTGAATAACTCATCCGCGCGATGGTCGAGGCTGTCGCGCTTACACATCGTTTCGCCACCGCGCACCATGGCCCTGACCCCCGACGACGTCCGCCGCATCCAGCACCTGGCCCGACTCGAACTGCAGCCTCCCGAGAGCGAGCGCATGCTGACGCAGATCAACGGCTTCTTCTCGATCGTGGAGGCGATGCGGGCTGTGGATACCGCGGGGATCGAACCGCTCGCGCATCCGGTCGCTGCCTTCCAGGACGTCCAGTTGCGGCTGCGCGACGACGTGCCCAGCGAGCCCAATGCGCGGGAGGCCAACCAGCGCAGCGCGCCCGCTGTCGAAGGCGGGCTGTTCCTGGTGCCCAAGGTGATCGAGTGATGGCGGACCTGCACGACCTGTCGGTGGCCGACCTGGCGCGCCGGCTGAAGACGAAGGACGTCTCCGCTGTCGAGACCGCGCGGCACTTTCTGGCACGTGGCCGGGCGCAGTCGGCGTTGGGCGCCTACCTCGCGATGGACGAAGAAGTCACGCTCGCGCAGGCACGCGCGGCCGACGAGCGCATCTCGCGCGGCGATGCGGCGCCGCTCCTGGGCGTGCCGCTCGCGCACAAGGACATCTTCGTCACGAAGGACTTTCCGAGCACCGCCGGCTCGAAGATGCTGGAGGGCTATCGCTCGCCCTTCGATGCGACCGTCGTGCGCAAGCTGGCCGAGGCCGGCGCGGTGAGCCTGGGCAAGCTCAATTGCGACGAGTTCGCGATGGGCTCGTCCAACGAGAACTCCGCGTTCCATCCGGTGAAGAACCCCTGGGACCACTCGCGGATCCCCGGCGGTTCCTCGGGTGGCAGCGCTGCCGCCGTTGCTGCACGCCTGCTGCCCGTGGCCACCGGCACCGACACCGGCGGCTCGATCCGCCAGCCGGCTTCGTTCTGCGGCATCACCGGCATCAAGCCCACGTACGGCCGTGCATCGCGCTACGGGATGATCGCGTTCGCCTCCAGCCTCGACCAGGCCGGGCCGATGGCGCGCAGCGCCGAGGACTGCGCGCTGCTGCTGTCGGTGATGTGCGGCCCCGATCCCGATCGCGACTCGACCTCGCTGGACATGCCGGCCGAGGACTTCGGCCGCTCGCTCGATGCATCCATCGAAGGCCTGCGCATCGGCGTGCCGAAGGAGTTCTTCGGCGAGGGCCTGGCGCCCGACGTGCGCGCCGCCATCGACGCGGCGCTGAAGCAGTACGTGCAACTGGGCGCGAAGCTGGTCGACATCACGCTGCCGCGCACCGAGCTGTCGATCCCGGTCTACTACATCATCGCGCCGGCCGAAGCGTCGTCCAACCTCTCGCGCTTCGACGGCGTGAAGTTCGGCCACCGTGCGAAGCAGTACACCGACCTGGTCGACATGTACAAGAAGACGCGTGCCGAAGGCTTCGGCGACGAGGTCAAGCGCCGCATCATGATCGGCACCTACGTGCTCTCGCACGGCTACTACGACGCCTACTACCTGCAGGCGCAGAAGATCCGCCGCATGATCGCCGACGACTTCCGGCAGGCGTTCACGCAGTGCGACGTCATCGCGGGCCCTGCGGCGCCGACGGTGGCCTGGAAGCTGGGCGCCAAGAGCGATCCGGTGGCCAACTACCTGGCCGACATCTTCACGCTGCCCGGCTCGCTGGCCGGCCTGCCTGGCATGTGCCTGCCGTGCGGTTTCGGCGAGGGCGGCATGCCGGTGGGGCTTCAGTTGCTGGGCAACTACTTCCAGGAGGCGAAGCTGCTGAACGCGGCGCACCGGTTCCAGCAGGTGACGGATTTCCACCTGCGCAAGCCGGAGGGCCTGCAATGAGCAAGCTCGTTCACGGCTACGAAGTCGTCATCGGCTTCGAGACCCACACCCAGCTCGCGACGCGCTCCAAGATCTTCAGCCGTGCGCCCACCGCGTTCGGCGCCGAGCCCAACACGCAGGCCAGCGCTGTCGACCTGGCGCTGCCCGGCACGCTGCCCGTGATGAACAAGGCCGCAGTCGAGTGCGCCATCAAGCTGGGGCTCGCGGTCGGGACCACCATCGCGCCGCGCAGCATCTTCGCGCGCAAGAACTACTTCTATCCCGACCTTCCCAAGGGCTACCAGATCTCGCAGTACGAGATCCCGGTGGTGCAGGGCGGCGAGGTCGCCTTCTACCTGGGCGACGAGAAGAAGAGCGTTCGCCTCGTGCGTGCCCACCTCGAGGAGGACGCGGGCAAGTCGCTGCACGAGGATTTCGTCGGCCAGTCGGGCATCGACCTCAATCGCGCCGGCACGCCGTTGCTGGAGATCGTCACCGAACCCGACATGCGCTCCACCGAGGAAGCGGTGGCGTACGCGAAGGAGCTGCACAAGATCGTCACCTGGATCGGGATCTGCGACGGCAACATGCAGGAAGGCAGCTTCCGTTGCGACGCCAACGTGTCGGTGCGCAAGCCGGGTCAGCCTCTTGGCACGCGGCGCGAGATCAAGAACCTGAACAGCTTCAAGTTCATGCAGCAGGCGATCGACTTCGAGATCCGCTGGCAGATCGAGGAGCTGGAGGACGGCCGCGCGATCCAGCAGGCCACCGTGCTGTTCGACCCCGACACCGGCGAGACGCGCGCGATGCGCACCAAGGAAGACGCGGCCGACTACCGCTACTTCCCCGATCCCGACCTGCCGCCCCTGGTGGTGGCGCGCGAGTGGGTGGACCAGGTGAAGGCCGGGATGCCGGAGCTGCCGCGTGCGATGGCGGCGCGCTTCGTCGCCGACTACACCTTGCCCGAGTACGACGCGACCACGCTCACGCAGAGCCCCGCGATGGCCGCCTACTTCGAGGCAACGGCGAAGGCGAGTGGCCAGCCCAAGCTGGCCAGCAACTGGATCATGGGCGAGGTCTCGCGCCGCCTGAACGCGCAGGAGATCGGCATCGAGCAGGCGCCCGTGACCGCGGTGACGCTCGCGGCCCTCATCGGCCGCATCGCCGACGGCACGATCTCCAACAATGCCGCCCGGCAGGTGTTCGACACGCTGTGGAGCGGCGAGGGCCATGCGGTGGACGCCGTCATCGAGGCCAAGGGCCTCAAGCAGATGAGCGACACCGGCGAGCTCGATCGCATCCTCGACGAGATCCTTGCCGCCAACGCCGACAACGTGGCGCAGTTCAAGGCCGGCAAGGACAAGGCGTTCAACGCGCTGGTGGGCCAGGCGATGAAGGCCACCAAGGGCAAGGCCAATCCGGCTCAGGTGAACGAACTGCTGCGCAAGAAGCTGGCCGGCTGAGGCCGGCTTCAGCGCTTCGGGGTGGGCGTCTCGGGCCGCGCCACCGCGGGCGTCACGCCGGGCACGGGCGCCGCGTTCCACAGCACCTGCAGCCGCGCGAACTCCTCGTCGAAGCGGCTGCCGATGCGCTGGCGCTCGTCGCGCTGCGCCGCCAGCAGCCGCTGCTGCGCCGACGCGTTCTCGGCGTTCTCATCGAGCTGGCGCCGGAGCTGGTTGGCCTTCGCCACGTTCTTCGTGGTGGCCGATTGCTGCTCCAGGTCCTTGCGCTGCTGCGCCAGGTCGATCGCGCGCCGCTCGCCGGCGGCGATGGCGTCGTCCACGCGTGCCAGCGAGGACGCGCGCTCGCGCTGGTGGCTGGCCTCGTCGCGATAGCGGTTGAGCAGCACGCGGTCGCGGCGCCGGAGTTCGGCTTCGCGTTGCGCGGCGGCCTGTGCCTGGTGGATCTTCTCGTCCTCGATCGCCCGCTCCTGCGCGGTGTACGAGGGCGGCAGCCTGCCCTTGACGGTGCCGTTCTCGCCGTATTGCTTCTGCTCGCGATCCAGGCATTCCATGATCGGGCGGTCGGCGGTGAGGCGCCGGCCGTTGGCGTCCACGCAACTGTAGATGCGCGCCTGCGCGCCGGCCTGGCAGCACCAGGCGGCGACAAGCAGGCTCACCAGCAGGCGGGCGCGAATCCGCACGGGACGGTTCCCCTCAGGAAGCAGTGGAGGTGTTGTTCTCGTCGACGCCGTACATCTGGCGGTAAGCAAGCACCTTGCCGTGGTGCTGTCCGAGCTCGCCGCCGGCGTGCTTGCCCAGATACTGGAGCAGGTCGGCGAGGCGCGCAATCGCGCAGACCTGCAATCCGAGCTGGCGCTGGACATATTGCACGGCGCTGTGGTCCACGTCGCGACCGTCCTCGGTGGCCTTCTCCTGCCGGTCGAGGGCGATGGCCACCGCGTGCGGCGTGGCGCCGGCCGCGCGGATCAGGGCGATGGACTCGCGCGCCGCGGTGCCGGCCGACATCACGTCATCGACGATCAGCACGCGGCCGCGCACCGGCGCGCCCACCAGGTGGCCGCCTTCGCCATGGTCCTTGGCTTCCTTGCGGTTGTATGCATACGGCACGTTGCGTCCCATGCGCGCGAGCTCGATGGCGACCGCCGCCGCCAGCGGAATGCCCTTGTAAGCGGGGCCGAACAGCATGTCGAACTGGATGCCCGAAGCGAGGATGCGGCTTGCATAGAATTGCGCGAGCCGGCCGAGCTTGGCGCCGTCGTCGAACAGTCCTGCGTTGAAGAAGTAGGGCGAGAGGCGTCCCGCCTTGGTCCGGAACTCGCCGAAACGCAGCACGCCAGACTGCACCGCGAACTCCACGAACTCCTGCGCCAGGGCGTCCTGGCCGGTTGCTGCCACCATGGGAAATTCCTCGTTCAAACTCACCAGCCTCAACCTCAACGGCATCCGTTCGGCCGCCAGCAAGGGCGTGGAGGCATGGCTCGCCAAGGCGGCGCCTGATTGTATTTGCGTGCAGGAGGTCAAGGCGCAGGCCGACGACGTGCTCGGCCGCTTCGACCAGCTCGCCGGCCTCAAGGGCCACTTCCACTTCGCGCAGAAGAAGGGCTACTCGGGCGTGGCCGCCTACAGCCGCCACGAGCCGAGCGACGTGGTCACCGGCTACGGCTCGCACGAATTCGATGCCGAGGGCCGCTACGTCGAACTGCGCTTCGACACGCCGGCGCGCAAGTTCTCCGTCATCAGCGCCTACTTCCCAAGCGGCTCCTCGGGCGAGGAGCGCCAGCAGGCCAAGTTCCGCTTCCTCGCCGAGTTCGAGCCGCACCTGGTGCAGCTGAAGTCGCAGCGCGACTTCGTGCTGTGCGGCGACGTCAACATCGCGCACAAGGAGCAGGACCTGAAGAACTGGCGCGGCAACCGCAAGAACAGCGGCTTCCTGCCGGAGGAGCGCGCCTGGATGTCCAAGCTGCTCGACGAGCACCGGCTGGTCGACGTGTACCGCCACCTGCGCCCGGACACCACCGGCGAGAGCTACACGTGGTGGAGCAACCGCGGCCAGGCCTACATGAACAACGTGGGGTGGCGGCTGGACTACCACCTGGCCACCCCCGGCATCGCGGTGACCGCACGGGGCGAGCAGATCTACCGCGATGAACGCTTCAGCGACCACGCGCCGCTGACCGTCTCGTACGACTTCAGGTTGTGAATCCTGACAGGGTCGCAGGACCGCGTGCGTGCGGCCCGCGGTCCTGCCGCACTGCAATGCAGGGATTCCCCGCAATGGCGCTGCATCGGCCGCTGCTAGTCTCGCCCCGCCCCCTCCAGGCGCCGGGGAACTTCACGGCTTCAGGCGCTGTGTTCCATCCTTCTTCGAAAGGCCTGCAATGCACCTGAAAGCTCCCGTCCCCATGGCGACTGCTCGCGCGCGGTTGCTTGCCGCGATGCGCATCCTGGTCCCCGCGATGGCCCTGCTCGCGCTGGGTGGGCAGGCGGCGGCGAACACGCTGACGCAGAACGTCTCCTGGACCATCGATCGCGCCGGCACCACCACCAAGTACCGCGTGGTGGCCTACGGCGATTCGATCTATGCCGGCTACAACGGCTCCACCACCAGCGCAGCCAAGTACGCGGCACCGACCGTGGACGCGGAGTACCTCTCGGCCCTCTGGAACGCCGACATCGAAAGCGTGCGTCGCGCGAAGTCGGGCGCCGTCGCGTCCGACATCTACAACAACAAGATCGTGGCCGAGAAGTCGTACATGCAGGCCAGTTCGACCCGCGTGGTCACGTTCGAGATGTGCGGCAACGACGGCCTGCAGGCGCGCTCGGCCTTCAAGAGCCAGACCGGCACCTGCGACATCTCCGGGATGGATGCAGCCGTCAACAGCTGCAAGACCTACGTCGCGGCCGCGATGGACTTCATCAACGCCAACGCGTACGCGGGCACCAAGCTGAAGATCATCTCGAACCTGCACTACCCCGGCTATGCCGCCGACAACGTGCAGAGCACTTGCAAGGACGCCACCACCGGGCAGACGGTCAACCTGCAGCAGACCTTCCTGCCCAAGCTGGCGACGATGAACTACTGGATGTGCGAATACGCGCGCCAGAAGGGCTTCCAGTGCGCGGACAACTTCGCGCAGTACATGGGCGCCGACTACGACAGCAACGGCGACGGGCAGGTCGACTCGGACGGGCTGCGCTATGTCGCCGGCGAAAGCGAGGCGAGCTACGTCACCCGCATCACGTCCACGCTGCGCCCGACCATCCGCGACGCCAACACCCACTTCGTGTCATCGGGCAGCAGCTACGACTACATCCAGTCGGACGACACCCACCCCACCTACACCGGCGGCACGGTGAACGCGGGCCTCTTCGGCGGCACGACCGGCACGGGAGCGCCGCGCTACACCAGCTTCACCGGCGGCAAGAGCCCGATCTGGAACCAGTACGGCCATGAGCGCATGGGCTGGTCGGTCTCGACGCCCACCCCGTCCACGCCCTGACGACATCGCGGTCGTGCGCCATGCGCCATCCACGCCGACCTGAACCGCCGGCGGCCCCTCGGGCCGACGAGGGCGGCGCGTGGACGCCGTCGCCGATGTTGCTCGTGGTCGCGCTGGCGGTCGTGTCGGGCGGCGTCGCGGGATGGTGGCTCTCGCCCTCGCAGCCGCAGCCGGCTGCAGTGCCCATGGCCGCCACCGTCGCGACGGCATCGAACACCGTTGCCGTTGCGCCGGTCTCCGCCGCGCCTGCCCCTGGCCCGGTCGCGCGCTCTGCGCCCGCGGCCGTGCCGTCCGCGCCGAGCGCGCCGGCCGCTCCCGTTCGGCCCCAGCGCGATCCGGGTGGCGACCAGACGCCCGACCTCGCCGATTACCTGAACACCGGCGAGCATCCCCCGATGGCCGAAGTGATCGACCGGCTGCATGCGGCCGGCGTGCACACCGGCCTGGGCGCCTTCTCTCCGCCCGGCACCCGCCCGCCGCTGGTGGGGCTCGTGGTGCCGGAGGACTTCGTGCTGCCCGACGGGTATGTGCGGCACCACCAGGTCACCGATGACGGCGAGCGCATCGAGCCGATCCTGATGTTCGCGCCCGGCCGCCAGTTCGTGGATGCCGCCGGCCAGCCGATCGCGGTGCCGGCCGACCGCGTGGTCCCCCCGGAGCTGGCTCCGGCGGGCCTGCCGATCCGGCGCGTCACCATCCCCGCTCCGGCCGACCCGTCGCGAGTCCGCAGCTGAACTCGCGCCTTTCCGTCCTGCGGCTGCGCGACAGCAGGTGGCCTGGCGTGCTGGCCAGCGCGCTGCTGTGCTTCCTGTTCGCCCGCGGCGGCGCCGCGTGGATGCTCGGGTTCGTCGCCCTCGCTCCGTGGTTGCGGGCGCTGGACAAGGAGCCCACCCTCGGCGGCGCCCTGCGCGGCGCATGGGCAATGTCGGTCGCCTTCACCGCCGCGGCGTTCGGCTGGTTCGGCAGCGCGATCGGCAGCTACACGCAGCTCGGGACCGGCATCGGCATCACGGTTCTCCTGCTCGCCGCACCGCTGTTCCAGCCGCAGTTCCTGGCCTTCGCATTGGTGCGCCATGTCACCGGTCGCCGCCACGGTGCCGTGCTGCGCGCGTTCACTGCGACCGCGGCCTGGGTCGCGACCGAGTCGCTGGTCCCGAGGCTCCTTGGCGACACGCTGGGCTACGGGCTGTATCCGTCCCGCGTGCTGCGGCAGGCCGCCGACGTGGGCGGCACCGCGGGCCTCACCGTCATGCTGCTGCTGGCGAACGAAGCGGTGGCGGCTGCAATCGCGCGGCGCAGCGATGGCGGCCGGGCGGTGGCGAGGCCGCTTGCCTGCGCGTTGCTGGTTCCCCTGCTGCTGGCAGGGTACGGCCTTGTCGCGCTGTCGTCCGAGCCAGCCGGCGGCCAGCCACTGCGCGTGGGCATGGTGCAGTCGAACATTACCGACTACGAGCGGCTGCGGCGCGAGAAGGGCCCTGCGGCCGTCGTGCGCGAGGTACTCGACACGCACTACGCGATGTCGTACGACGCGGTCGAGCGGCAGCATGCCGACGCGGTGCTGTGGTCCGAGACCGTGTACCCCACGACCTTCGGCCATCCCAAGAGCGAGGCCGGCGCGGAACTCGATAGCGAGATCCTCGGCATCGTCGACGCGGCCCGGGTGCCGTTCGTGTTCGGCACCTACGACCGCGACGCCTCGGGCGAGTACAACGCCGCGGCCTTCGTCGCTCCCGGCAACGGCGTGCTCGGGATGTACCGCAAGACGAGGCTGTTCGCGCTCACCGAGTACGTGCCGCCCTGGCTCGACGGCTCCCTGCTTCGCCGCTGGCTGCCGTGGACCGGCAGCTGGCAACCGGGCACCGGCGCGCGGGTGTTTCCGCTGCGTCTCGCCGACGGTCGCGAGGTCCCGGTCCTGCCACTCGTCTGCCTCGACGACGTGGACACGGGGCTCGCGGTCGACGGCGCGCGACTCGGTGCCCAGGCCATCCTCACCCTCTCCAACGATGCGTGGTTCCCGGCGCATGGAGCGCAGCTGCACCAGGCCGCCGCGGCGTTCCGCAGCATCGAGACGCAGCTGCCGCAGTTCCGGGTCACCACCAACGGCTACAGCGCCGTGATCGACCCCACTGGCAACGTGATCGCCGGGACGCGCAGGGGCGAACGCACGCTGGTGGTCGGCGACGTTGCCGTGCGCGAGGCGCCACGCACGCTGATGGTCGCGTGGGGCGACTGGGTCGGCCGCGCGGCCGTGGCGTTCCTCGTGCTGCTGGCCCTCGTCGCTGCCGCGCGTCGATGGGCCGCGTACAACGACGCGCATTCATCGGCAGACGAAGCGGCGCCGGCGGTCCCTGTCCACATCGCCGTGCTGCCTCCGATCGCGCGCATCGCCGCCGGCCTGCTGCGTGTCCTTGCACGCGGCAGCCTGCTCTGGCTGGCCGCCGTCCTGGTCTCGGGCAGCGGACCGCTGCAGGGCAACACGTTCGCGCAACTGCGGGCCTTCACGACCTTCTTCCTCGTTCCCGAGGTCGCCGCGTGGTGCGTGCTGCGCGCCTTCATGGCGCGAGCGGCGATCGAACAAGGCGTGCTCGTGCTGCAGCGCGGGCAGCAGCGGCTGCGGCTCGCCCTCGGCGAGATCGTGGCCGTCGATGCGTGGCGCCTGCCGGTTCCGATGCCTGGCGTGTCGTTGCGACTGGCCTCGGGCCGCCACTGGCGCTACGGGCTGGCCATGGGCGATCCGTGGAGCTTCTCGCGTGCCGTGTTGGGATCGCGCGCGGCGTCGACTTCCGTCGCGCCGTCGCGTGCCACTGCCTATGCGCACGCGCGGTCGGCGGTGCGTCCGGGCCGATGGCAGCACCCGCTGGCCAGGTTCGTCCTGCTGCCGCTGCTGCTGGCCATCCCGGCGTTCCGGCTGCACCAGCACATCGCCTTCGGCAGTGCGTTCGGCGAGTACTACACCTTCGGGCTGGTGGCGTACCTCCGTGCATTCGCGCTCTGGTGGGCGTCGTGGGCCATCGGCACCGTGCTGTGCGCCGCGGTGCTGCGCGCCGTCATCGAGGCGGGGACCCTGGCCGCAGTCCTGCTGCGACCCCGCAGCGCCACAGACGTCCGGCGCTGGCTCGAACGCTTCGGCGTCGTCGCGCTATACGCGGGCCTGCCGTCCTGGCTGCTGCTGCGGCTGCTCGCTGCGTGAGCGGCGCCGCCCGAATCCTGCCCGCGCGATGCCGCCACGCGGCTACCATTCGCGCCTCACGACGAGGAGACCCTGGTGCTTCGAACCGTTCTGACTGCAATCGCCCTCTGCGCCGCGTGCGCACCCGTCCTGGCGGACGACGCCGCTCCGGCCGCCGGCAAGCGCTCCGGCCTGGAGGCCCAGGACCGCGATCCCGCAGTGCGTGCACAGGACGACTTCTTCCGGCACGCCAACGGCGGTTGGCTGGCCACGCATGCCATCCCGGACGACAAGAGCGGCTGGGGCGTGTTCAACATCGTCGACGAGGCCACGCGGGCCAGGGTGCGCGGGATCGTGCAGGCCACGGCGGCGTCGCATCCCGCGGCCGGCTCCGAGGCGCAGAAGATCGCCGACCTGTACGCCAGCTACATGGACGAAGCGCACATCGAGGCGCTGGGCCTGAAGCCGCTGGCCGCCGAGATGGACCGCGTGAACGCGCTGGCTGACAAGGGCGGCGTGCCGGCGCTCATCGCGCGCTGGCAGCAGCTGTCGGTGTCGGTGCCGTTCCACGTCGAGGTGCACCAGGACGCGAAGGACGCAACGCAGTACGTGGTCGACCTGCAGCAGGGCGGCCTGGGGCTGCCCGATCGCGACTACTACCTGAAGGACGACGACCAGCGTCTCGTCGACATCCGCGCCAGGTACCTGGCGCACGTGCAGGCCATGCTGGCCCAGGCGGGCGATGCGGACGCGGCGCGGTCGGCGCGCGAGGTCCTCGCGCTGGAGACGGCGCTGGCGCGCGTGCAGTGGACCAAGGTCGAGAACCGCGATCCGGTGAAGACCTACAACCGGCTGCCGTTGCGTGAACTCGCCACCCTCACGCCCGGCTTCGACTGGCAGGCGTGGATGGCGGCGCACGGCATCGCGGGCAAGGCCGATGCGCTGGTGGTCAGCCAGCCCAGCTACCTGGCGGGCTTCGCGAAGCTGCTGCAGGACACGCCGCTGGCCACCTGGAAGACGTACTTCCGCTGGCACCTGCTCAGCGATCACGCGGCGCTGTTGCGGAAGGCGTTCGCGGACGAGCGCTTCGCCTTCTATTCGACCGTGCTGCGCGGCGTGCCCAAGCAGGAGCCGCGGGACACGCGCGGCATCCGCCTGGTGGAACGCAACCTGGGCGAAGCCGTGGGCAAGCTCTATGTGGCGCAGTACTTCCCGCCCGAGCAGAAGGCGCGCGTCGATCGCCTGGTGGCCAACATGCTGGCCGCGTTCCGCGAGGGCATCGACACGCTCGACTGGATGGATGCGCAGACCAAGGAGCAGGCCCGCCTGAAGCTCTCGACCTTCTATCCGAAGATCGGCTATCCCAAGGTGTGGCGCGACTACTCGGCCCTGTCCATCGCGCCAGGCGACCTGGTGGGCAACATGATGCGGGTGAACACCTTCGAGTCGCAGCGCAACATGCGCAAGCTCGGGCGCCCGGTGGACCGCGAGGAATGGTTCATGGCGCCGCACCAGATCAACGCCTACTACAACCCCGAGCTCAACGAGATCGTGTTCCCGGCGGCGATCCTGCAGCCGCCGTTCTTCGATCCGGTCGCGGACGACGCGGTGAACTACGGCGCCATCGGCTCGGTCATCGGCCACGAGATCAGCCACGGCTTCGACGACCAGGGCAGCCAATACGACGAGAAGGGGAACCTGCGCAACTGGTGGAGCGCGCGCGACCACCAGCAGTTCCGCACGCGGGCCGCGCAACTGGCGAAGCAGTACGACGCCTACAGCCCGGTGGCCGGCTACTTCATCAACGGCAAGCTCACGCTGGGCGAGAACATCGCCGACAACTCGGGCCTCGCTGTCGCGTACCGCGCGTGGCAGATCTCGCTGGGCGGCAAGCCCGCACAGGTCATCGACGGCCTCACCGGCGAGCAGCGCTTCTTCCTGGGCTTCGCGCAGTCCTGGCGCGGCAAGATGCGCGACCAGGCCACCATCGTGCAGATCAAGGCCGACCCGCATTCGCCGAACGAATTCCGCGTCAACGGCAGCGTGCGCAACCAGGACGCGTTCTACCGCGTGTTCGGCGTGAAGCCCGGCGACAAGCTGTACCTGCCACCGGAGCAGCGCGTGCGGCTGTGGTAGTCCACGGCGCCTGAGCGAAAGGCGGCCCCTGGCCGCAGGGGGATGCATTCGGACAAATACAATGGAGGTCCGATGCATCCATCCCATGACCCGCACGGCCAGCCGGATGTGCTGCACGCGATCCGGCACGACCTGGGCAACATCCGCCAGTGGATGGCCCGCGCGATCGTGCTGGCCTACGCGGCCCTGGCCGGCGCCAGCGTGGTCGCCTTCACCTGGCTGTGCGAACGCACCCTCGACGGCTTCAATCGCCTGTACGCCTGGCATGCATGGTTCCCCTTCGTGTGGACGCCGCTCGTGTGCGCCGCGATCGCCTGGGTCACGATCCGTTTCGTACCCGGCGCGTCGGGATCGGGCATTCCGCAGGTCATGGCCTCGCTGCACGCCTCCGTCAGCGACACGGAGCGGCGCCGCCTCGTGTCGCTGCGGCTGGCACTGGCCAAGACCTGGCTGACGGCGGGCGGCCTGCTGGGCGGGCTGGCCATCGGCCGCGAAGGACCTTCGGTGCAGATCGCGGCCGGCGTGATGCAGCACGCCAGGCGCTGGTTGCCGGCCGGCGCCTCGATCAGCGAGCATGGACTGCTGGTCGCCGGGGGTGCCGCCGGCATCGCCGCGGCGTTCAATGCGCCGCTGGCCGGCGTGATGTTCGCCATCGAGGAACTCACCCGCAAGATCGAGCAGCGCAGCAGCGGCCTGGTGGTGGCCGCCATCATCCTGGCCGGCCTGATCGCGGTGTCGGCGTTCGGCAATGCGACGTACTTCGGCGTGATCCATGTCCCCGAGCTCCGGCCCGCCTTCCTCTTTCCGGCCTTGCTGGTGGTGCTGGGCAGCGGCCTGCTCGGCGGCTTCTTTTCGCGCCTGCTGCATGCCTCCCTAGTGGGTCGCGGCGACCGCTTCTCCCGCTGGCGCGCCGCGCATCCCGTGCGGTTCGCGGCCGGCTGCGGACTGGCGATCGCCGTCATCGGCTGGGCCAGCGGCGGTTCCACCTTCGGCAGCGGCTACCAGTCCACCCGCCACCTGCTGGAGGGCCACACCGACCTGCCGCTGCTCTACGTCACGCTGCGGGTCGGCGCCACCTGGCTGGCCACCTGGTCGGGCGTGCCCGGCGGGCTGTTCGCGCCGTCGCTGGCCATCGGCGCGGACCTGGGCAACGACGTCGCGGTGCTCACCGGCTGGCAGGCCGCATCGCCGGCGTTGATCGCGCTGGGCATGGCAGGCTTCCTCGCGGCCGTGACGCAGGCGCCGATCACCGCGTTCATCATCGTGATGGAGATGGTCGACGGGCACGCGATGGTGCTGAGCTTGATGGCGGCCGCGCTGGGGGCGAGCCTCATCGCCCGCTGGCTGGCGCGACCGCTGTACGGGGCGCTGGCCGCTGCGCAGCTGGCCCGGCTCGCGGCCGCGCGGCAGCCGCCCGCGCCGCACTAGGTTCAGGACGCCCTCATCGCAGGCGTGAAGCGACCGGCTCCCGTGCGCGGGAAAGCGAACGCGATCGCCACGGCGCCCAGTCCCACGGCCAGCGAGCCGACGTACATCCAGGCGTAGCTGCCGGAGCGGTCGTACAACCATCCGCCCAGCACGGGCCCCAGTGCCATGCCGAGGCTGGACACCATCGAGGCAGCGCCCAGCACGGTGCCCAGGATGCGGTCGCCGAAGTACTCGCGCGCCAGCACCGCGTAGAGCGGCATCACGCCGCCGTAGGCGAGCCCGAACACCACCGCGACGGCATAGAACCCGGTGAGCCGGTTCACCAGCATGTAGCTGCCGGCGGCCAGTGCCTGCAGCAGCAGCCCGGCCACCAGCACGGGCTTGACGCCCAGCCGGTCCGCGGCCACGCCGAACACCACGCGGCCACCGAGACCCGCCACGCCTTCCATGCTGTAGATGGTGACCGCGGCGAAGGTCGGCAGCCCGCAGCCGATCGCATAGCTCACCGTGTGGAAGATCGGCCCCGAATGCGCGGCGCAGCAGGCGAAGAACGTCGCCGCCAGCACGACGAAGGGCCGCGAGCGCAGCGCCTTGCCGATCGACGAAGGCACGGCCTCGCCGCCCGGCGTGACGGGCTGTGCCCCTTGCGCCGTGATGCGGGCCGGCACCAGCCACACGGCCGGCAGCAGCACTGCCCACGCGCCGAGTCCGATGACGAGCTGCGCCGTGCGCCAACCGTAGTCGGTCAGCAGCCATGCGGCCAGCGGCGACATGGTGAGCGGCGCGACGCCGACGCCCGCGGTGACCAGCGACACGGCGAGGCTGCGATGCCGGTCGAACGATGCGGCCGTGGCCGAGATCAGCGGCGCGAAGTAGCTGCCGGCCGCGAGGCCCATCATCACGCCGTACAGCAGCTGGAACTCGAGCAGGCTGGTCGCGCGGCTGGCCAGCACGTTGGAGAGCCCCAGCAGCACGGTGCCGGCCAGCACCACGAGGCGCGGCCCGAAGCGGTCGCTGAGTGCGCCCCAGCCGAACCCGCCGACGCCCATGCTGAGGAAGGCCAGCGTCATCGCCGTCGAGATGCCCGCCCGCGACCAGCCGGTGTCCTTGCCCATCGGGTCGAGGAACACGGCGAGCGAGAACACCACCCCGATCGCCACGCAGGTCATGAGCGCGCCGACGGCGACGAGGGTCCAGCCGCGGTGCGGCGAAGCGGAAGGAACAGTCATCGATGCTCTCCAGGCGGGGCCATGCAGCCACGACGATCGACGAGGGGCGTTCTCGACATGCCTGGGGACATCCCGGGGTGGCGCGTGGCGCAGGCTGCCGTTCTGCTCCAGCCGCGCCGACGGCGACAATGTGCGCCCGCCGACACCTCCCACCTGCCATGAACCCCGTCCAGGAAGAACGCGAGCGCGCCACGTCGCTCGACGACGTGCGCATCCGTCGCGTGCGCCCGCTGATCTCGCCCGCCCTGCTGCAGGACGAGCTGCCCGCCGATGCTGGCGTGGAGCGCGCCGTGGCCGAGGACCGCAAGGCGATCGCGCGGATCGTGCAGGGCGAGGACCGGCGGCTGCTTGCCATCGTCGGCCCCTGCTCGATCCACGATGCCGCGCAGGCCATGGAATACGCGCAGCGCCTGCGCAAGCTGGCCGACGACGTGGGCAGCGAGTTGCTGCTGGTGATGCGCGTGTACTTCGAGAAGCCGCGCACCACCGTCGGCTGGAAGGGCTTCATCAACGACCCGCACCTGGACGGCAGCTTCCGCATCAACGAAGGCCTGCGGCTGGCGCGCCGGCTGCTGCTGGACATCAACAAGCTGGGGCTGCCGGTCGCCACCGAGTTCCTGGACCTGCTGTCGCCGCAGTACATCTCGGACCTCATCGCGTGGGGCGCGATCGGCGCGCGCACCACCGAGAGCCCGAGCCATCGGCAGCTGGCTTCGGGCCTGAGCTGCCCGCTCGGCTTCAAGAACGGCACCGACGGCGGCGTGCAGATCGCGGCCGACGCGCTGGTGGCCGCGCGCGCACCGCATGCGTTCATGGGCATGACCAAGATGGGCCAGGTGGCGATCTTCGAGACCGAGGGCAACCAGGACACCCACGTCATCCTGCGCGGCGGCACGCGCGGCCCGAACTACGACGCCGGGCACGTGGCGCAGGCCTGCGCGGTGCTGGCCAAGGCCGGCGTGAACCAGCGGCTGATGGTCGACTGCTCGCACGCCAACTCGATGAAGGATCCGCAGCGCCAGATCCCGGTGGCGCGCGACATCGCGGCGCAGATCGCGGGCGGCGAGCGCCGCATCGTCGGCGTGATGGTCGAGAGCCACCTGCACGCGGGCCGGCAGGACCTCAAGCCCGGCGTGCCGCTGCAGCACGGCGTGTCGATCACCGATGGCTGCATCGGCTGGGACGACACGGTCACCGTGGTCCGCGAGCTGGCGGACGCAGTGCGCCGCGGCCGCTGAGCGCCGCCAGCGAGCCGTCCAGCCCCCTTCTGTTGTCAGCGGCCCTCACCGCGGTCAGGCGGACGTCCGATGCGTGGCGGATGCACTTGCCTCGTCCTGCCGCCCTCGCTGACATTGGCGCGACCAACAAGACTGGGATGGGGATATGACGGGACGATTCGAGCTGTTGATCGCGGTCGCCGCGGCCGCCGTCGTTGTATGGGGTCTCGCGAAGCTGTTCGGCCGCAGGCGCCCGGAGGCGAGTCCTGCCACCAGGATCGATCCCGACGGTCCCGCAACCTGGATGGAAGCTGACGGTCCGGCCACGCGAATCGATCCGGTGGCGGCCAGCGACTTCGGCGCGCCCCGCTCCTGACCGATGGAAGTGCCGGGCGTGTTCAGTGGCCCGGCCCGCCGGCCGACAGCGCCGGCTGCAACGGCCGTCCTTCGCGCATCCACCACGCACCGAGCCCGCCCGCGATGACCGCGAACGCGGCGCCCGCTGCGAATGCGAGCCCGTAGCCGCCATTGAGCGCGAACGCCGGCGCGGCGCCCGCCGCCTGGAGCGATGCGGTGCGTGCAGCGGCAGCGCTGGCCAGCACCGCGAGCCCGAGTGCGCCGCCCATCATGAAGGCGGTGTTGACCACGCCCGAGGCCAGCCCGGAGTCCTCCGGCCCGACATCGTTCATCGCGGCCAGCAGCAGCGGGTTGAACGCGATGCCCGCGCCGATGCCCAGCAGCACCATGCCGGGAAACACGTCGACCCAGAACGTCCCGCCGACGGGCGCCCGCGCGAACAGCGCGAGGCCCACCGCGGCCAGCAGCAAGCCGCCCGCGAGTGGACCGCGGATGCCGAAGCGCATCACGATGCGTGCCGACAGGCCGAGCGACAGCACGGCCATCACGAGGTTGCCCGGCAGGAACGCCAGGCCCACCTGCATCGGCGTGTACCCCAGCACCAGCTGCATGTAGAGCGCCGACATGAAGAACCACGCGAACATCGCCGCGGCCCACAGCACGCCGGCGACGTTGGCGGTGGCCAGGTTGCGGTGGCGGAACAGGCCCAGCGGCACCAGCGGCGAAGCGACACGCGCCTCGATGACCAGGAACACCGCCATCAGCACCGCGGCGCCTGCGAGCAGGCCCAGGGTGCGCGCGGAAGTCCAGCCGGCCTCGTTGCCGTTGACGATGGCGTAGACCGCCAGCAGCAGCGAGGCGGTGACCGTGACGGCGCCGGCCCAGTCCAGTTTCTGTTCGGCCTGCGCGCTGCCCGCGGGCACCAGCGCGCGGCACAGCACCGCGACGACGACGCCGATCGGCAGGTTCACGAGGAAGATCCAGTGCCAGCTCAGGGTGCTGGTGAGCAGCCCGCCGAGCAGCACGCCGACGCTGCCGCCGCCGGCGCACACGAAGCCGTACACGCCCATCGCGCGCGCCCGCTCCTGCGGCTCGGTGAAGAGATTCATGATGAGCGACAGCGCCACGGCCGACACCACCGCGCCGCCGAGGCCCTGCACCGCCCGCGCGGTGACCAGCAGGCCCTGCGTCGTGGCCACGCCGCAGGCGAGCGAGGCGACCGTGAACACTGCCAGCCCGATGAGGAACAGCCGCCGGTGCCCGTAGAGATCGCCCAGCCGGCCGCCCAGCAGCAGGAAGCCGCCGAAGGTGAGCATGTAGGCATTCACCACCCACACCAGCGAGGTCTCGGTGAAGGCGAGGTCGGTGCGGATGGAGGGCAGCGCGACGTTCACGATGGTCGTGTCCAGCACGATCATCAGCACGCCCAGGCACAGCACCACGAGGGCCCACCAGCGGTTGTGGGAAGCAGGCATGTCGGTCCTTTCAGGAGAGGTTGCCTGGCACGACGAACGGGCGCTGCCGGAATCGACATCGGCGCCCGACCCGAGCGCGATTGTCGCGGCAGCGCCAGGACCGCCGCCGGGTCGTGCAAGATGGCTGCATGCCTTTTGCCCCCGTCAAGCTCTCGCACGCCAGCCGCCTTCTCAACCACGGACCCACCGTCCTGGTGACCAGTTCGCACCGCGGCCGCGCCAACATCATGGCCGCGGCCTGGTCGATGCCGGTGGAGTTCACGCCGCCGCGCATCGCAGTCGTCATCGACAAGAGCACGTTCACCCGCGAGCTCGTCATGGCCAGCGGTGCGTTCGGCATCTGCGTCCCGGGCGCGGGTCTCGTCGACCTCACGAACGCGGTGGGACAGGACTCCGGCCGCAACGTCGACAAGGTGGCACGCCACAACTTGCAGTTGCGGACCGGACCGTGCTGGGCGTGCCGCTGCTGGAGGCGGGCTGCGCCGGCTGGCTGGAGTGCCGCCTGATCCGCGAGCGGCACACCGAGGAAGCCTACGACACCTGCTTCGCCGAGGTGGTCGCGGCTGCCGCGGACGACCGCATCTTCGCGAATGGCCACTGGACCTTCGACGCGACGAACACCGAGCTGCAGACCATCCACCACCTGGGCGGCGGCATCTTCGTGCGCGCGGGAGGGACGGTGCGCGCCGCGCATGCCTGATCGCCGCGCTCAGCTGTGCGCCGACTCTGGCGCCACCAGCCGCAGCTGCATCAGGATCTCGTCAACCGTCTCGCCCTGCACCAGCATCGCACCGGCCTCGACCCCGAACGCGCGGAAGCCCACCGACTCGTACAGGCGCAGCGCGGGCAGGTTGGTGGCACCGACGGCCAGGTTGACCTGCAGCAGCCCCGGCATCGAGCGTGCGTGCGCGATGGCCTTGAGCAGCAGCTCGCGGCCGAGGCCCTGCCCGCGCTGGTCGGGCCGCACATACATGCCCCAGACCAGGCCCTTGTGCGCCGTGTTGTGCTGCGCCTCGCGCGCCACCGACACCAGGCCGACGAGCTGGCTCGCGCGGAACGCGCCGAAGGTCCCGCGGTCGGGCCTGTGCGCCAGGATGCCCTCGACGACGGTCATCGGCGCGTCCTTCTCCTCGTCGTAGCTCGAGCCGTACGCGGTCGGCAGTTCCTTCAGCGCCGCGAGCCGCAGGGCCTGGTAGATCGACGCGTCGATCGGGGTGAGCCGGCGGATGTGCATCGGCGCGTCAGCCGAGGTCCGCGAAGCCGGGCAGGTGGACCACTTCCCAGAGATGGCCGTCGGGATCCTGGAAGTAGCCGGCATAGCCGCCGTAGAAGGTGACCTGCGCCGGCTTGACGATGGTGGCGCCGGCGCGCCGGGCCTGCGCCATCACCGCATCGACTTCCTGCGGCGAACCGACGTTGTGGCCGATGGTCGCTTCCAGCGCGCTGCGCGGCTGCGGCGGCAGGCCGGTGTCGTGCGCGAGGCTGGCGCGCGGCCACAGCGCCAGCTTCAGACCCGGCTGCAGCTGGAAGAAGGCGACGGCGCCGTGCGCGAACTCGGTGCCGACGATGCCCTGGGTGGCGAACCCCAGGCCATCACGGTAGAACGCGACCGCGCGCGGCAGGTCGTCGACGGTGAGCGTGAGCAGGGTGATGCGCGGGGTCATGGCGGTGCCTTTCGCTCGCAGGGTTGCAGGTGCGCTCGATTCTGGACCCGCAGGCGAACGCCGCCAACCCGCAGCACGCCGATGTGCGTGCTCAGCGTTTGCGCGCGAGCAGCACCCAGAGGAAGTCTTCGCCGAACAGCGCGGTGCCGGCCGCCGTCTTGCGCATCTGGCGCACCTCCTGCACCTCGAGGCCGCGCGACCAGATGGTGCGGAGTTGCGCCTCGGTGTAGCCCAGCCCTCCACCCAGCGAGCCGCGCTCGTAGACCTGCTCGTCGGTGAGGCCGCTGCCGCCTTCGGGGCGGAAGGCCGTCAGCGTGGACCAGCCGCCGGGCCGCAGCGCAGCGACGACCAGGTCGACGTACTGCTCGCGGCGGTGCGGCGCGATGTGGTGGAAGCAGCCGGCGTCGTGGACGAGGGCGTAGGCGCCTGCGGCGAGTTGCGCATCGAACACGGACTCGTGGCGCCATGTGACGTCGACACCGCTTTCTACAGCGCGATCGCGCGCCCACTGCAGTGCGGTGGCGGAGAGGTCGATGCCTTCGACGTGGAATCCCTGCTTGGCGAGGTAGACCGCGTTGCGTCCGTGGCCGCAGCCCAGGTCGAGTGCGCGGCCCGGCGCGATGCGACCGCTGCCCACCCACTCGGCGAGGCTCTCGTCGGGAAAGGCGACGAAGAAGGGGCAGGGCTTGGCGCGGTCGGCGTAGAACGTGTCCCACCGGATGTCGGTGGGTGCAAGCAACGCATCAAGCTCGGACACCCGGGATGGTTCGTGTCGCTTGTTCATGGACTTCATTGTCATGGCTTGACCGACCTTCGGCCCCGAGCGGCAATGCGGTTGCCGCTCGCACGGCGAGCACGACCTCCGGTCGGCGGACCCGACACATGGTGGATGCGGATTGGTCCGGTGTGCTGGTGACGTCGTCCAACGCGGCCACCAGCGTGGACTTCCTGCCCAATGGCACGCGCCAGACCGGCACCCAGCTCCGATGGTCGATGTGCAGCATCAGCAGCGCCTCGGGTCGCGGCGGTCGCGTGAACACGCAGGCTGCGCTCTCGGCGCCACGGGCGGCGCCATCCCGAAGACCTACGGTGGCAACACGTATTTCGACTCCGTGTTCCAGATCGCCAACGCGCTGTCCAGCCGTTCCGTGGTGGTGATCACCGCAAGCGGCACGCGCGCAATCTTCCGACTGTCCGACAAGTCGACGCAGAGCCGCCTGATCGACGAGACCGCAGGCAGCGCGCCGGCGTTTCGGCGGGTGTACATGCGGGCGTTGAACTGACTCTCGGAACCTGGCGGCTTCGTACACGACGCAGCCAGCGCGCATCAGGCGCGCTGGCTGCAATCAGGTGGAAGCCACACGCCAGAAGCGCTCGACGGGACCGGCAGGGTGGTTCACCGCAAGCGCATGTTGCCGCACGGCCGCCGCATAGTCCTGCGTGAATCGGAAGATCACCGGCAGCTGCGACCCATAGGCACCGATCGCCTCGATCTTCCGGTCGAGGAAGTTCGCGACGGGGTAAGCGACTTCCTCGCCGAGACGCCCTCTTAGCTTCGCCAGCCGCCGCGGCAGCGAAGCGGGCGTGTGGATCCCGTACGGCAGGTCTTCGTAGGCCCAGACCTCGACGCCCCGAAGAGCCAGGCGGGCTCCGGCTTCGAAGACAAGCTGGTGGTCCACATGGTTTCCGACACCCAGTGGCACGAAGATCCGGCAGCCCTCCCGCCATTCGGGCAGGTTCGCAATCTCGGTCGCAAGGTGCTCGGCCAATCCCTCCTCGTCCGGATGCAGGTCACCATAAAGCGCGTCATCGCTCGGGTACCGGTCGCCTCGGTAGATGGCATCCGGCAGCCCCAGCCACCGGATTCCGCAGCCCAGGATCTGCGCGGCCCTTTGATCTTCCGCGCGACGCAGGGCGTGTACTGTGTCCGCATCTTCAATCCTCCAGCGCGAATGCTTCCAAGCAGCGAACCTGCCCACCATCCCGTCGACCAGTTCACTGGCGAAGACGGTCAGGACCTGCGGCTGCATGCCGGCTGCCGACCAGGCCGCAGCCGTCGCCCCGCAGGAGAGCGCGACGTCGTCGTAGTGCGGCTGCACGAAGAGGGCGCGGCCTGGTTGCAACCGGCTCGTCGACGTGACAGTGCTAGACATTGGCGGCATTCTGTGAGATTGAACCAAGCGTTGGCATTGGCAGCGCTAAACCTCGAGGTTCGAAGCCTCAAGGGATCAGCGCGCAGCCCGCTGCAGCACGAACGCGTGCGCGGTCCCGCCCGCTGGTTCCCAACTCCCCCGGATCTCGTTCCCGCACGATCCCTCGACCACATCGCCGAGCCACGTCGCCGCGATGTGCACGCCATCGCTCGACTCCTCGAGCGTGAAGCCGTCGTCATCCAGGTCCGCGGCGAGCTTCGACCGCACGCCATCCCGATTGATCTCGCCGGACAGGCTCCCGGCGTACTCGTGGTGTGGCTCCAGCAGCAGCGTGGCGCCATGCGGCAGTCCCTCGAACTGCGCGTGCCACAAGCCCACCAGCTGCCGCGCCTGGACGTCCTGCGCGTTCGGGCAAGCGGGCGCGGATTGCACACCTGAAGCGGGCGCGGCGGAGGCTGGTGCGGTCTGCTGCGCCTGTGCGTGAACACCGCAGGCAGCGAGTGCCAGCAGCCCGCACGCAACCGCCCTGACCATCACCCCGCGTTCCCGGCAGCCGATGCCGCCGCCGCAGCCGCGGCCGTCTCCGCACTCTTCTTCGCGAACTCCGCCCGCAGCGCCTTCAGCTTCTCGCGCGGGTCTTCCTTGACGGTCGCCTTGTCCAGCGCCATCTCCGCGATGAACCGGCTGGGCTGCGCAGCCACCGTCTCGCGCCCCTTCTTGCGCCGCTTGGTCCACGTGACCGCCAGCGAGCGCTGCGCGCGCGTGATGCCCACGTACATCAGGCGGCGTTCCTCCTGCAGCCGCTGCAGGATGCCCTCGCTCATGGGGCCGTCCGCCTTGCCCGAAGGCGCATCGTCATCGCCCAGCTTGAACGGCAGCAGGCCTTCCACGCAGCCCACCAGCATCACGTGCGGCCACTCCAGGCCCTTGGCCGCGTGGAGCGTGGAGAGCGTGACCACGTTCTGGTCCTTCTCGCGCTCGCTGATGGTGGACAGCAGCGCGATGGTCTGCGCCACTTCGAGCAGCGACTTCTTCTCGTTCGCGATCGACACGCCCGCGGCGTCGTCGATCTGGCCGCCGCAGCGCTGCGCCATCCAGTCGCAGAACTCCAGTACGTTGGTCCAGCGCGAGGCCGCAACCTTCTCGCTGTCCTCGCCGTCGTACAGGTGCTTCTCGTAGCCGATGTCCTTCAGCCACTCGAGCAGGAACGCCTTCGCGTCCTCCGCGCCGCTGGTGCGCCGCGCGCGGTACTCCAGGTCGTTCACGTAGCGGCCGAACTCCTGCAGGCTGCCCAGCGCGCGCGCGTTGAGCACGGAGCCGAGCGACGACGAGAACAGGGCCTCGAACAGGCTCAGCTTGTACTGGCCCGCGAACACACCGAGCGCCCCCAGCGTCTGGTGGCCGATGCCGCGCTTGGGCGTGGTCACCGAGCGCAGGAACGCGGGGTCGTCGTCGTTGTTCACCCACAGGCGCAGCCACGCGCACAGGTCGCGGATCTCCGCGCGGTCGAAGAAGCTCTGGCCGCCCGACACCTTGTAGGGGATCTGCGCCTTGCGCAGCGCCTGCTCGAAGATGCGCGCCTGGTGGTTGGCGCGGTAGAGCACCGCGAAATCCTTCCAGTCCTTGCCCGCGCCGTTGGCGCGGATCGACTGCATGCGCGCGACCACGCGCTCGGCCTCGTGCTCCTCGTTGTCGCAATCGACGATGCGCACCGGCTCGCCTTCGCCGAGTTCCGAGAACAGCGTCTTGGGGAACAGCTTCGGGTTGGGCTGGATCACGTTGTTGGCCGCGCGCAGGATCGCACTGGTGGAGCGGTAGTTCTGCTCCAGCTTGATCACCTTCAGGTTCGGCCAGTCCTGCGGCAGGCGCTTGAGGTTGTCCAGCGTCGCGCCGCGCCAGCCGTAGATCGACTGGTCGTCGTCGCCCACCGCCGTGAAGCGGCCCTTGTCGCCCACCAGCAGCTTGAGCAGCTCGTACTGGGTGGCGTTGGTGTCCTGGTATTCGTCCACCAGCACGTGGCCCAGGTTCTTCTGCCACTTCTCGCGCACCTCGGGGTGGTCGCGCAGCAGCTTGAGCGGCAGGCCGATCAGGTCGTCGAAGTCGACGCCCTGGTAGGCCACCAGCCGCTCCTCGTAGCGCGCCATGATGGTGGCGGTCACCCGCTCGTTGTCGTCCTTGGCCTGCGCCAGCGCCTGCGCGGCGTTCAGGCCCATGTTCTTCCACAGGCTGATCGCCCACTGCCACTGGCGCGCGGTGGCGGCGTCGGTGCTGCCGCCGGCGTCCTTCAGGATCGAGGTGACGTCGTCGCTGTCCAGGATCGAGAACGCAGGTTTGAGGCCCAGCGCCTGGCCGTCTTGCCGCAGCAGCCGCACGCCCAGCGCGTGGAAGGTGCAGATCACCACGTCCTTGGCGTCGCGGCCGATCAGCGACTTGGCGCGCTCGCGCATCTCGGCGGCGGCCTTGTTGGTGAAGGTGATCGCCAGGATCCGCTTGGCTTCCACGCCGCTGGTGATCAGGCGCCCGATCTTGTGCGTGATCACGCGCGTCTTGCCCGATCCCGCGCCGGCCAGAACCAGGCAGGGCCCGTGCATGTAGTTCACTGCTTCCTGCTGCGCGAGGTTGAGGCCGGACATGCGATGGGGGAGGGGACTGCGGAAGGCGTGGCGGAGGGAGAGCGGCGAATCATACGCAGCCGGCCGGAGTGAGCGCGGTGCAAAAGTCCCCCGCCAGTTGCGCCCACAATACGGCCCCGTGCACGCCATCCTGAAGGTCACGTTTCCGTTCTTCGCACTGGTGTTCTGCGGCTATCTCGCGGCACGCCGGCGCATGCTGCCGCTGGAGGCCATCGGCGGCCTCAATGCCTTCGTGCTGTTCTTCGCGCTGCCGGCCATGCTGTACCGGTTCGGCGCCTCGACGCCGATCGCGCAGCTGCTCGACCCCTTCGCGCTGTTCGTCTATGTGCCCTGCGCGCTGCTGATGGTCGCGGGCGCGGTGGCCTTCAGCCTCAACGAGCGCATCCGCTGGAACGACGCCGCGTTCGGCGCGCTCGTTGCGGCCTTTCCCAACACGGGCTTCATGGGCGTGCCGCTGCTGGTGGCGCTGCTCGGGGCGGCGGCTGCGGGGCCGGCCATCCTCACCATCCTGCTGGACCTGGTGGTCACCAGCTCGCTGTGCATCGCGCTGTCGCGGCTCGATGGTGCCGACGAACATGGCGCATCGCTTGCCGCGCGCAAAGCGTTGCGCGGCGTGGCCGCCAACCCGATGCCGTGGGCCATCGTGCTGGGCGGCGCCTCGTCGGCGCTCGGGGTGGTGCCGCTCAAGCCGATCGCCGACACCATCGCCCTGCTCGCCGATTCGGCATCGCCGGTGGCGTTGTTCACGATCGGCGCGGTGCTCGCACGCTCGCAACTGGTCGGCGCGGCGCAGGAGCACGGCCCGCTGCCCGCGCGCGATTTCGTGCCGATGGCCGTGGCCAAGCTGCTCGTGCACCCGCTGCTGGTGCTCGCCGTGGGATCGGCCGCGCGAGCCTTGGGCTGGCCGCTGGACAAGTTCGCGCTCACGGTGATGGTGCTGGTGGCCGCGCTCCCCAGTGCCAGTAACGTGTCGTTGCTTGCCGAGCGCTTCGGCGCCGATACGGGCCGCGTGGCTCGTATCATTCTTCTCACGACGGCAGCCGCCTTCCTCACCTTCTCGGGTGCAGTGGCGATCCTCCGCTAGAGGCCTCCGTCAGGATTGCGCACGAGACCCGTGGACGACGCCGAGCGTCGGAATGGTCCTACACCGCGGCGAGCAGTCCTCTGGCAAGCTGCCCCCGATTTCGCTGCGGTACCGCGTGGTACCCACCTTCACAGTTGTAATCGTTTGGAATGGTTGGACGAGAGCTGAAGACAGCGTCCGCTCGGACGCGCGATGTGCATGCGTTGTTGCGCGAGGCCACTGCCTCGCGGCATGCCGCCATCGACACCCTGCTGGCCCTGCGCCGCCCGTTTGGGGCCGCGCACTACGCCCGCGTGCTGCAAGGCTTCGGTGCGTTCCTGGTCGCCTGGGAGCCGCGCATGGCGCAAGTGCTGCCGGCGCAATGGCAGCCCTGGTTCGCAGCGTCCACGCGCCTGCATCTCGTGCAGCAGGACCTCACGGCGCTTGGCCTGTGCCTGCCGCCTGCGGTCAAGCTGGCGACACCGGTCACGCCCGATGCGGCCCTTGGCTCGCTGTACGTGATGGAAGGCTCCGCACTGGGCGGCCAGTTCATCGCGGCGGCCGCGCGCCGGCAGCTGGGACTCGCGCCGACCCATGGCACGGCGTACTTCCACGGCTGCGGATCGGCCACCATGGCACGCTGGCGCGAATTCCTGGTGCGCCTGGAGCAGGACCTCACGTCGCCCGAAGCCCGCACGCAGGCCGTGCAGGGCGCCCTTGCCACTTTCGACGTGCTGACGGACCTGTTCCGCGGCCTGCTGGACGACCGTGAACTCGCCGCTGCCTGATCTTTCCCTCTGCGCCCAGGAACCGATCCGCATCCCCGGCGCCATCCAGCCGAACGGCTGGATGGTCATCGTGGACGCCGACGGTCGCATCGCGGGCTACAGCGCGAACTGGGCCGACGCCGACCGCGCCGCGCATGCCGTGCGACTGGTCGAAGGGCGTGCCGGCGCCATCGAGGCCAATGGCGAAGGCCCGGCGTCGCTCGGCTCGATCGAACTGGGTGGCCAGACGCTCGACGTGCTGGGGCACCGCACCGGCGACCTCCTCGTGCTGGAGTTCGAGCCGCACAGCGGCAGCACTGGCGTCCAGGCACCCATCTACTCGCTGGCGCGCCATTTCCTGCCAGCCCTGCAGCGCTCGCTCACCGTCGACGAGCTGGTGCAGCTGGCCGCCGACGAGATGAAACGCCTCTCCGGATTCGGCCGCACCCTGGTGTACCGCTTCGACGAGGAAGGTCATGGCGAGGTGCTGGCCGAACGCATCGACCCGGGCTACGACTCATACATGGGGCACAGCTTCCCTGCGGCGGACATCCCGCCGCAGGCGCGCGAGCTGTACCTGCTCAATCACATCCGGCTGATCCCGGATGCGAACTACGCCCCCGTGCCGCTGGTGAGCGCTGGCGGCACATGGGACGCACGAACGCTGGACCTGTCGTTCGCCGCCCTGCGCAGCGTCTCGCCGGTGCACCTGGAGTACATGCGCAACATGGGCACGCTGGCCTCGATGTCGGTGTCCATCCAGGTGAACGGCAAGCTCTGGGGCCTGATCTCCTGCCACGACCACGCGCCGCGGCACCTGCCGTTCCAGACCCGCGCGGCGTGCGAGCACCTGGGCCGCCTGCTGTCGCTGCAGATCGCCGCCAAGGAAGACAACGCGCAGGTCGCCAAGCGGCTGGAGCTGCGCCACCTGACGCTGCAGATCGTGGCCCACCTGGCCGACAGCGACGGCACGCTGCAGCGGCTGGTCGCCGAACCCGCGCTGCTGCTGCGCATGGCGCAGGCCAGCGGCGCCGCGGTGGTGCTCAACGAGCAGTGCTGGACCTGCGGCGACACGCCCGACCAGGCGCAGATCGCGGCGCTGGCCAAGTGGATCGTCGGTACCGGCCAGGAGACCTGGGCCAGCGATCGCCTTGCGGAGGCCTATCCGCCGGCGGCCGAGTTCCTGGCGCAGGGCGCGGGCGTGCTGGCGATCTCGATCTCGCAGGTGCACCAGCACGTGGTGATCTGGTTCCGCCATGAACTGGTGCGCACGGTGCAGTGGGCCGGCGACCCCAAGCGCGAGGTCGAGGTGCGCGATGGCCGCATCCATCCGCGCAAGAGCTTCGCCAGCTGGAAGCAGCAGGTGCGAGGGCGCTCGCTGCCGTGGAACCAGGCCGAACTGGGCGCCGCCGCCGAACTGCGCAATGCGCTGATCGGCATCGTGCTGCGGCGCGCCGAGGAGATGGCGGAAGTGGCCACCGAGCTTGGGCGCGTCAA
This sequence comes from Ramlibacter sp. MMS24-I3-19, assembly GCF_050320135.1. Classification (NCBI taxonomy): domain Bacteria; kingdom Pseudomonadati; phylum Pseudomonadota; class Betaproteobacteria; order Burkholderiales; family Comamonadaceae; genus Ramlibacter; species Ramlibacter sp. MMS24-I3-19. The sequence continues at coordinate 1,181,968 of NZ_CP190017.1, forward strand.
CAAGGAACTTGAAGCGTTCTCGTACACGGTGTCGCACGACCTGCGGGCGCCGATGCGGCACATCGCCGGCTACGTCGACCTGGTGCAGGACATGGAGGGCAAGGCGCTCTCGGACCGCGCCCAGCGCTACCTCGGGCACGTCAAGGAAGCCGCGGCGTATGCCGGACATCTGGTCGACGCGCTGCTGGATTTCTCGCGCATGGGCCGCTCGGCGATGAAGCGCTCCATGGTGGACACGCGCATGCTGGTGGGCGAGCTGGTGGCCGAGTTCACGCGCCAGGAGCCACAGCGCACGATCGAGTGGCAGATCGACGATCCATTGCCCAAGGTGTGGGCCGATCCGTTCCTGCTGCAGGTGGCGCTGCGAAACCTGATCGGCAACGCCGTGAAGTACACGCGCGGCCGCGCTACGGCGCACGTGCGCATCTCGCCGGTGCGCAACGCCGAGGGCGAAGGGCTGGAGATCGTCGACAACGGCGTCGGCTTCCAGCAGAAATACGTGGCCAAGCTGTTCGGCGTGTTCCAGCGCCTGCACCAGGCCGAGGACTTCGAGGGCACTGGCATCGGCCTGGCCAGCGTGAGGCGGATCGTCGAACGCCACGGCGGCAATGTCTGGGCGCACGGCGAGCCGGACAAGGGGGCGACCTTCGGCTTTACCCTGCCGAAGGCACAAGGGGCGACAAAGCCTCGTTGAAGCGTAGAGAGGAACAAGAATGCTCAAACCGATCCTGCTCGTCGAGGACGACAAGCGCGACCTGGAGCTGACGCTGGTCGCGCTGGAACGCAGCCAGCTGGCCAACGAGGTGATCGTGGTGCGCGACGGCGCCCAGGCCCTGGACTACCTGCTGCGAGAGGGCGACTTCGCGCGCCGCGAGGAAGGCAATCCCGCGGTCATGCTGCTCGACCTGAAGCTGCCCAAGGTGAACGGCCTGGAGGTGCTGCAGAAGGTGCGCTCCACGCAGCACCTGCGCAGCATGCCCGTGGTGATGCTCACGTCCTCGCAGGAAGAGTCGGACGTGGTCAGGAGCTATGAACTGGGCGTTAACGCCTACGTCGTGAAGCCGGTTGAATTCAAGCAGTTCGTGACCGCCATCGCCGATCTCGGCATCTTCTGGGCGGTTCTCAACGAGCCGCCACCCGGCTCGACGAAGGCCGCCCGCAAGTATGAATGAGCACCTGCCCGAGAGCGGTTCCCACGACCAGGCGCTGCGGGTGCTCCTGCTGGAGGACTCGCGCTTCGACGCCGAGCTGCTGCGCGAGACGCTGCTTGCGTCGTACCCACATGCGTCGCTGGACGTGGTGCGCGACGAGCCCGGGTTCGTCGCGGCGCTGACGGCGCATCGGTACGACCTGATCCTGTCGGACTTCGAGCTGCCGGGCTTCACGGGCGACCAAGCGCTGGCCGAGGCGCGCGCCAAGACGCCGGGGACGCCATTCATCTTCGTCTCGGGCGTGATCGGCGAGGACAACGCGGTGGAGATGCTCAAGCGCGGCGCCACCGATTACGTCAGCAAGGGGCGCCTGGTGCGGCTGCCGCTGGTGATCGACCGCGCGCTGCGCGAGGTGGCGCAGCGGCAGGCCCGCGACACCGCGCAGATCCAGCTGCGCGAGGCCAACGCGGTGTTCGCGCGCGTGGTCGATTCGCTGCGCAACTACGCCGTGCTGCTGTTCGACGCGCAAGGCACGGTGCGCTCGTGGCCGCAGGCGGCCCGCGACATCTTCGGCTACACCGCCGAACAGATGATCGGGCACTCGGCCGATATCCTGTTCACGCCGGAAGACCGGGCGGCCGGCACGCTGCGCCAGGAGATGGCGACAGCGCTGCAACGGGGCAAGGCCGACGACAACCGCTGGATGATGCGCAGCGACGGCCTGCGCCTGTGGGCCGAAGGCGTGGTCATGCCGCTGCACAGCGACAGCGGCGAGCACAACGGCTTCTGCAAGATCGTGCGCGATGCGACCGCGGACTACCGCGATGCCGAGGCACTGCGCGCGGCCAAGGAAGAGGCCGAGCGCGCCAACCAGGCCAAGGACCGCTTCCTGGCCGTGCTGTCGCACGAGCTGCGCACGCCGCTGTCGCCGATCGCCACCGCGGCGCACCTGCTGGAGCGCACGGCGACGGTGCCGGAGAAGTACAACAACCTGCTGCCGATGATCCAGCGCAACGTGGCGCTCGAGGCGCGGCTGATCGAGGACCTGCTGGACCTCACGTCGATCTCGGCCGGCAAGGTGAGCCTGCGGCCCAAGTCGGTGGACATGCATGCACTGGTGCAGGTCGTGGTCGACATGCTGGAGGGCCAGGTGCGGGAGAAGCGCCTGCAACTCGCGCTGCATCTCGATGCGGCCAATCCCATGGTGCATGCCGACGAGGCCCGCATGCAGCAGGTGCTGTGGAACCTGCTGCGCAACGCGATCAAGTTCACCAGCGAGGAAGGGCGCGTCACGGTGCGCACGCGCCTGGAAGGCACGCAGTTCATCCTCGAGTGCAGCGACACCGGCATCGGCATCGAGCGCGAGGCGCTGCCGCGCATCTTCAGCGCCTTCGAGCAAGCCGACCGCGAGGTGTCGCAGCGCTTCGGTGGCCTCGGGCTGGGCCTCGCCATCGCGCGCGGCCTCGTCGCCGAGCACAAGGGCGAACTCACGGCCAGCAGCGCGGGCCGCGGCCAGGGCGCCACGTTCACGCTGCGCCTGCGCAGCCAGATGGAAGCCGGCCAGACCGCCGCCGTTGCGGTCGAGGAGCGCCAGGGCGACCAGGAGGGCGCCTGGAAGCTGCTGCTGGTGGAAGACAACCCCGACGCGGCCGAGACCGTCGCCATGTGCCTGGAGGCCTACGGCTACCAGGTCACGCACGTGGACACCTGCGCCGCGGCCGTGCGCACCGCGCAGCAGCAGCAGTTCGACGTGGTGCTCACCGACCTCGGCCTGCCCGATGGCAGCGGCATCGACGTCGGACGCGCGCTGAGCCGCTCGGTGCCGGTGGTCGCGCTCTCTGGTTACGGCGCCACGCCGGACCTGCAGCGGTCCACCATGGCGGGCTTCTCGGGCCACCTGGTCAAGCCGGCGGACCCGCAGGCCATCCACGCGGCGCTGCAGAAGGCGCTGCTCAAACGCGCGGCCTAGCGCGCGGCACGGGGCGGGCGCGGGCGCTCAGATGCTCGCCATCCTCATGAGGTTGCGCCCGCGGCGCTCCTGCTCCGGATCGGGCAGGTCGAGCATCTCGCGCACGGAAGGAATCGGTTCCAGGCACGGGCCGAGCGCGTTTTCGAGCGCGGCGAGGCCGGTCTTCTCGAGATCGAAGCCACCGTCCTGCTGCTCCAGGTGCGCGCGCAGGTCGCGCACCACGCGGTGCATGAACAGCTTGGTGGTCTCGGGCACCAGGAGGTCCCCGTTCATCTGTTCCTGGGCCTTCGGTAGATAGGTCATGGCAAGCACTTTCGCAAGAGGGAGCCAGTGTGCGGCGCTGCCCCCGGCCTGCTTGTCAGCGCGCTGCGCACCGCCCTGTGCGCCACGCCCGTCTCACGCCGACATCCACTGCCGCAGGGTTCGTAGTACCTCGGGGCTGCGCAGCAGGCCCAGGTGATCGACACCGGTGGCGACCCAGCGGTTCGCCTCGGGCATCTGCAGGTCGTGTCCGAGCACGAGGTCGCGCCCCAGCGCGCTGGTCACCGGCACCAGGCCGTCGTCCATGCCACTGCCGATCGAGCCGGCGATCGCATAGGCCGAGGCGCCGGGCGGCCAGGGGTCGGGCATCGGCGATGCCGGCGACGGCGCCAGGTCGTGCTCCAGCCAGCGGCCTTCGACGAAATCCGTGATGCCCTCGCTGCGGCGCGAGGACATCTGCGCCAGCGCGAGCGGTGCGCGCGATCCCAGGCCGCCCGAAAGCAGCAGGTCCAGCGCGCGGCCCGGGTGGGCACCCGCATGCGGCGTGCCGAGGAACACGATGCTGTGCAGCACCTCGGGCCACGCCATGCCCGAGCGCACGGCCTGGTGCAGGGCACTGCGCAGCACGAGGCCGCCCATGCCGTGACCCACCATCGCGAGGCCCTGCAGCGCGACGGGCCAACGCGCGAGCTCGTGCTCCAGCGCTGCCGCGAGTTCATGGCCCGTGGCCCACACGTGGCGCCCGGTGTTGTAGCGCACGTAGAGCGGCGTGGCGTCGAGGGCCGCGGCCAGCGCGGTGCCCGTGTCCTGGCCATCGTGCGCCCACTGCAGATCGCTCATGCCCAGGTCGTGCACCAGCACCAGCGCGCGCGGCAGCCGCACGCCTTCGGCACGCAGCGACAGCTTGACCGCGAGTGGGTTGTCGCTGCGCTGCAGGTGGTCGCCCAGCAGCGCATTCAGGGCAGCGACCACGGCTTCGCGCGTGGGGCGCGGACCCGCGGGTCCGTGATCGCGGTGCGGATCCTGCAGCCAGGCCTGCACCGAGGCCAGCACCAGGTCGACGCCGCCGCCGACGAGATCAGCCGTGCCATGCAGGCCGCGGTAGACGACCGCCGGCCAGCCGCGATCCGGACGGCCGGGCCGCACGCCGCGCACCGGAGGATCGACCCGCGACAGGCGCTCGTGCGTGGCCTCGATCCCGTGCAGCGCTGCGCGCAGGCCGTCGAACGCAAGCCGCACGCCGCCCCGCACGTCGAGCACCGTGCTCGCGGCATGACGCGGCCGGAATGAAGAGGACGGGTCGGACGTGGGCATGCATGGGCTCCTGCGGTGGCCCGACCATGCTAGGCAGCCTGAGCCGGCAGCCGCGTAGGAGGACGGTGACAGATCGCCAGCCACGGCCCGCCTGCGCGGGCGCCCCAGCCGCACAGGCATGGCGGGGCAGTTCCTACAGCCGGGCTGCCGCAGCCCGGCCATCCTTCATCGCAGGCCGAGGCGCAATCCGCGGCCGTCCATCCACAGCAAACAAGGGAGCCACACCATGATCAAGACCACCACCATCGCCGCGCTCGCCGCCGTTGCCGCGCTGGGCCTGTCGGCCTGCGACGTGAAGAAGACGCAGGAAGGCTCGGTGAACCTGCCCAAGTACGACGTCAAGAAGACCGAGGACGGCCACGTCACTCCGCCGAAGTACGACGTCACCGGCCCGGACGTGAAGGTCGGCAGCAAGGAGACCACCGTCAACGTGCCGACGGTGAAGACCGAGGAGAAGAAGGTCGAGGTGCCGACGGTGGACGTGACCACCGCCAAGGAAAAGGAAGCGCAGGGCAAGAAGTAAGCGGCGCTTCGCTCACCACGCGTCGATCGCGCTGCCTTCGCCCGGCAGCGTCGGCGCGCTGCCCAGGCCGCGCAGCAGCCACTCGCGCGTGCGGGACGGATCGACGACGGCGTCGATCTCCAGCGTCTCGGCCATGCGCAGCGCCTGGCCGTTGGCGTACTGCTGGGCGAGCAGGCGTTCGTAGAGCGCCTCGCGCTGCGGGCCTTCGGGCTGCGCCTCCAGTTCCTTGCGGTACCCGAGCTTCACCGCGCCTTCCAGGCCCATGCCGCCGAACTCTCCGGTGGGCCACGCGATGGTGAACTGCGGATCGTGGAAGCCGCCCGCGGCCATCGCCATCGCGCCGAGGCCATAGCCCTTGCGCAGCACGATGGCGAACGCGGGCACGCGCAGGTGCGCGGCGGCCACGAACATGCGGCTGACGTGGCGCACCTGCGCCTGCGTCTCGACCTGCGGGCCGACCATGAAGCCGGGCGTGTCGACCAGGCTCACCACCGGCAGCCCGTGTGCATTGCACAGTTGCAGGAAGCGCGCGGCCTTGTCCGCGGCGTCGGCATCGATGGCGCCGCCCAGGTGCGCCGGGTTGTTGGCCATCCAGCCGATCGCGCGCCCTTCGAGGCGTGCGAGGCCGGTGTGGATGCCCAGGCCGAAGCCCGTGCGCAGTTCCAGGACGGAACCGACGTCGGCGATGCCGTGGATCGCGCCACGCGTGTCGTACGCGCGCAGCCGGTTCTCGGGCACCACGTCACGCAGCGCCGTCGTGTCCGGCGCTTCCCAGGTTGTGACCGCTCCCTGGAAATACGCGAGGTAGCGCTTCGCGACCACCACCGCTTCGGCCTCGTCGTTCACCAGCAGGTCGACCACGCCGCAGCGGTGCAGCTGCGGCGCCGGACCGATGTCCTCCGGTGCGAAACGGCCGAGGCCGCCGCCCTCCACCATCGCCGGACCGCCCATGCCGATGTTGGCCGAGCGCGTCGCGATGATGGTGTCGCAGCATCCGAGCAGCGCCGCGTTGCCGGCGAAGCAGCGGCCCGCCGCGATGCCGACCGTGGGCACGCGGCCGTTCAGCCGCGCGAAGGCGGCGAAGGTGGGCACGTGCAGGCCGGCCACGATCGGCATGTCGGTGTCGCCGGGCCGGCCGCCGCCGCCCTCGGCGAACAGCACGAGGGGCAGCCGGTTGCGCAGCGCCAGGCCCAGCAGGCGGTCGGTCTTCTGGTGGTGCGGAAGCCCTGCGTGCCGGCGAGCACGGTGGCGTCGTAGGCCAGCACCGCGGTGCTCGCACGCTCGGGGCCGAACAGGGCGCCATTCACGCTGCCGATGCCGGTGACCATGCCGTCGGCCGGCGTCTGGCGCCGCAGTTCCTCGAGCGGCCGCCGTTTGCTCTGCGCGGCGACGGCGAGCTGGCCGTATTCGCTGAAGCTGCCGTCGTCGCACAGGTCGGCCACGTTCTCGCGCGCCGTGCGCAGGCCGAGCGCGTGGCGCTTGGCCACTGCGTCGGGTCGCTGCACATCGTCGGTGAGTGCGTGCCGATCGAGCACGCGCTGCAGGTCGTCGCGCAGCGAGGGCGCGGCTGCCGGCGATGGAGCGATCGGCGATGCGCTCTCGACGGCGTGCGCCTGCACCGCCTCGGCCGACCACAGCGGCTCGCCGTCGGCCACGCTGTCTCCCGGCTTCAGCAGCAGCTCGCGCACGCGCACCGTCGCCGGCGCGCGCACCTCGTGCTCCATCTTCATGGCCTCGAGGATCACCACCACCTCGCCTTGCCGCACCACGGTGCCGGGTTCGACCAGCCACTGCACCAGCTGGGCGGCGAGGGGAGCGCGCAGGATCGTCATGAACCCATTGTGGCTTCGCGTGCGCGCCGAACGGAGCACAGTGGCGACAGGACTTCGCGGCCGGCCGGGGGCGAGGCGGTTCTCCGGCCGGACGCACCGCGAGCAACCGCCATCGCAAGGAGGCTGCCATGCATCGCAGCATCGAAACGCGCGCCTGGGTGGTGTTCGCCGGCCTGCTGCTGGCCGGGGCCTTGGGGGCGCTGGCGTGGTGGACCGGCTTCGGTCGCGCCGAGAACGACTACGAACTGCGCACGGAGGACGCGGTGTCGGGGCTGATCGAGGGCGCGCCGGTCGAGTTCCACGGCGTGGACGTCGGCCACGTGCACCAGGTGCGCCTGCTCGATCCGCGCACGGTGCAGGTGGTGCTGCGCGTGAAGCGGGACACGCCGGTGACGACGGCCACGGTCGCCACCATCTCGGGCCGCGGCCTGGCCGCGCGCGGCTTCACCGGCTACGTCTACGTGAGCCTGGACGACACCGGGCCCGCAGGCGCCGCCCTCGCCCGGCGCGCGGGCGAGCGCTACGCGCGCATTCCCACCGGGCCCGCGCAGACCGTGAACCTGGACACGTCCATCCACCAGCTCGACGACAACGTGCGCGTCGTGGTCGCGCTGCTGCAGCAGGCGCTGGATGCGGACACGCTGCGGTCGCTGAAGGCAAGTGCTGCGCACCTGGAGCAGCTCAGTGGCGTGCTGGCGGCCGACCAGGCGCGGCTGAGGACCACCCTGAGGAACGTGGAGCGCGCGTCGAGCGAGATGACGCCCCTGCTGCGATCCGGCACTGCGGTCACCGACCGGCTGGGCGATCGCGTGCTGCCGCAGGTGCAGCACACGCTGGGGCAGGTCGATGCCGCGGCGACCATGGCGAGCGGTGCGCTGCAGCAGGCGCAGGTCGCAGGGCAGGCGCTGGTGCCGCTCGCGCAATCGGGCCAGTCGGTGCTGCGCTCGGTGGAGGCGCAAGTGCTGCCGCAGACGCGCCAGGGCCTGGTGCGCCTGAACCAGCTGTTGTCGAAGCTCGACGAGACGGCGGACCGCGTGCGTGACAAGCCGTCGCTGCTGTTGTGGGGAACTGCCGCGGCGGCACCGGGCCCCGGCGAACTGGCGTGGGCCGCGTCAGGGCAGCATGCGCAGCAGCGTGTCGTCGCGGTGCCGCAGGTGGTGGTCGAGCGCGGCGCCGGCGTGCAGTGCGAGCAGCCCGAGCAGCGCGTCGGCCAGCCAGCGGTGCAGGACAGTGAGGGCATCGAAGAGGCGCGGGTGCAGCCCGAGCAGGGGCGGCAGGCTGAACCAGCCGAAGACCGGGACCGGGTACCCGCCCGCTGAGGACATCGCCCAGCCCGTCAGCGGCAGCAGCACCATCAGCGCGTAGAAACACAGGTGCACCACGCGCGCCGCGACCTGCTGCCAGGCGGGCAGGTGCGCCACCAGCGCGGGCAGCGGATTCACCCAGCGCCACGCGATGCGCACGACGGCCAGTGCGAAGGCGACCATGCCCAGGCCCTTGTGCACCAGGATCAGCGTGATCTTCAGCTGGTCGTAGCCGGCATCCGGAAGCGCCACCATGTAGAGGCCCATGGCGACCAGCACGGCCAGCACCGCCGCCATGCCCCAGTGCAGGAGCACGGCGGCGAGGCCATAGCGCTGCGTGTCGTTGAACCAGGCCGGCATGCGGCCATGCTGCCGCAGCGCCGGCCTGCCTTCAACCGTCAGCGCAGCGTGTTGAACAGCGCGCGCGCCTGCGCGTAGCAGAACGGCGGCTCGTAACCGCCGTGGTAGCTGCCGTAGTAGGTGGCGTAGGCCGGCGTGGTCGGGTCGGTGGGCGCCACGCCGCCGGGGCCGAACGCTGCCTGGATCGACGGGTCGACGTCCACCGTGGTGACGTTGGTTGCGCCCTTGGCATCCAGCGCCGCCTTCCACACGTTCTGGTGCACGGCGGGCGGCACGGTCGGATCGCCGGACCCGCCGCACAGCAGCGTGCGCGCCTTGGGCGTGAAGCCGGTGAGGTCGTTCTTCACCGCGTCCTGGTACAGGCCGTTGTTGGGGTTGGTCTGCACGTCGGTGAGGAACGCCGACTGGAACAGCGCGTCGCGCGCCTGGTTGGGCGTGCCGCCGGGCAGCGCGCCCGTCGTGATCAGCGTGGAGTAGGTCAGCGTCGGGCTGGGCAGCAGCGTCTCGATGGTGGCAGCGTACGGCTGCTTGAACACCTGCGTGGGGCTGGTGTAGATGTTCCCGTAGATCTTCTGCCAGGCCGTGACGATGAAGGGCACGAAGAACTGGTAGCCGGCGATGGCGTTGGGCAGCTTGAACGACCCCGACAGGTTGACCGGCGCGGCCAGGTGGGCAGCGCCCACGAGGTTGATCTCGGCCTTGTTGTCACGCTCGATCGCGCGCTGCGTGGCGGCCGACGAATGCCCGCCCTGCGAGTAGCCGGTGACCATCACCTTGCCCGAGAGCGCGAGGCCCTGGCCCGGCGCTGCGAACCGCGCTGCGCGGATCGAGTCCACCACCGAGGAAGCCTCGGAATCCGCATGCAGGTACGGATGGAACGGGTAGGACGACTTGGCGAAGCCCAGGTAGTCCGTCGCGACGACGGCGTAGCCCTGGGCCGCGAACATCGCGGCCAGCGAGAAGGTCTCCGGGTCGGTGGCGCTCGCCAGCGTGCGCGGCTTGCTCACCTCGGTGCCGCGCGCGTAGGCCAGCAGCGGGGCGCTGGCCGAGGCGCATGCACCCGCGGGCACGAGCAGCACGCCGGACGCGTTGGAGTCTTCGCCGAGCGCCCCCGGCGTGCGGTAGTTCAGCGAGACGACCTTGACGTCGCATTGCGCGGGGCCGGCCAGCGGCTCGAGGCCCGAGCTGGTCGCCTGCGCATCGATCTGCGCGGCCGTGAGCGTGGTCACCACGGCCGGCGTGTCGACCAGGGTGCCGCGACCGACGATGACATCGTCGTTGCTGTTGCCGCCACAAGCCACCAGCAACGCCGCGGCGGCGAGGCTGGACAGCATCCATCGTCTTTGCATGGGGTTGTCTCCTTGGTATGCGTGCCCGATGCAACGTGGGCACGGCCGCCATGCTAGGGAAACCACGCGCGCGTGATGGAGGGTTAACCCGGGCTGAGCTGGCGTTCGCGTCGCGTGGGTGACGCGGTCGTGGCGGCCGATCGCGGAGTGATCCATGACAGGGATCGCGAACGAGCCCAACGTCGCCCCACTGCAGGGTTGCCCAAAGCGACAATCGCCGCATGACGACTCTCGTCCCCCTCATCGACACCACGCGGGGCGGTACGCTGGAATGCCAGCACTTCGGTGCCGTCGCGGTGGTCGACACGGCCGGGCGGCTGCTGGCCCATGCGGGGGATCCGCACTGGGTGACCTTCACCCGCTCCACGCTCAAGGCGCTGCAGGCGCTGCCGTTCGTGAAGGCCGGCGGACCGGCGCATTTCGGCTTCACCGAGCAACAGGTCGCGCTGCTGTGCGCCAGCCACAGCGGCGAGCCGATGCACGTGCATGCCGTCGACGGCATGCTGCAGCGGCTGGGCCTCAGCCATCGCGCGCTGCAATGCGGCTGCCATGTGCCGTTCTACGCCGAGCTGGGCGTCGGACATCCGGTGGTCGGCAGCTTCGACGAGCGCCACCACAACTGCAGCGGCAAGCACTCGGGATTCCTGGCCTGGTGCGTGCAGCACGGGCAGCCCACGGGCAGCTACCTGGCGCCCGGCCATCCGCTGCAGCAGGCGATCCGGCGCGAGGTGGCGCGGGTCACCGGGCTCAAGCCCGAGGACCTCAAGCTCGGCATCGACGGCTGCTCGGCGCCCAATTTCGCGATGCCGCTGTCGCACTTGGCGCGCGCCTACGCGCGCCTCGCCAGCGGCGAGCGCGATGCGGAGTTCGGCGAACCGTTCGCGCGGCTGTCGCGCGCGATGACGGCGCATCCCGAACTGGTGTCCGGCACCGCGCGCAGCGACCTGGCCTTCATGCGCGCGGGTCGCGGCGACTGGGTGACCAAGGTCGGCGCCGACGGCGTGCAGGCCTTTGCCAGCACCAGCCGCGGCCAGGGTTTCGCGCTCAAGGTCATCGACGGCAACAAGACGGCGCTGTTCGCGGCCACCGTGGCGGTGCTCGACCAGCTGGGCTGGCTCGACACGCGCCAGAAGGAGGAGCTGCGGGCCTGGCGCGCCGAGGCCATCGCCAACGCGCGGGGCACGCAGGTCGGCGAGCGCAAACCGGCGTTCCGGCTGCGCGCCGCGAGCTAGCGTCAAGCCTCGGGCGTCCTACGCCGGCTCGCTGCCGGTTCCGACCCGCGCGGGGCTCGCAACGGCCCAGCATGCCTGCATGGCCCGCGACACGCCACGGACCGACACTGCGCCCCCGCATCCCGACCCGTCGCCCGAGCGCGGCGGCCACGTGCGGGTGCGTGGCGCGCGCGAACATAACCTCAAGGACGTCGACGTCGACATCCCGCGTGACGCACTGGTGGTGTTCTCCGGCGTGTCCGGCTCGGGCAAGTCGTCGCTCGCGTTCGGCACGCTGTACGCCGAGGCGCAGCGCCGCTACCTGGAGTCGGTGTCGCCCTATGCGCGCCGGCTGATCGACCAGGCCGGCGTGCCCGATGTCGACAGCATCGAAGGCCTGCCGCCGGCGGTGGCCCTGCAACAGCAGCGTGGCACGCCGAGCGCGCGCTCCTCGGTCGGCAGCGTGACCACCATCAGCAGCCTGCTGCGCATGCTGTATTCGCGCGCCGGCAGCTACCCGCCGAAGCAGCCGATGCTGTACGCGGAGGACTTCTCGCCCAACACGCCGCAGGGCGCCTGTCCGCGCTGCCATGGGCTGGGGCAGGTGGTCGACGTCACCGAGCGCGCGATGGTGCCCGACGACTCGCTCAGCATCCGCGAGCGCGCCATCGCATCGTGGCCGCCCGCCTGGCACGGACAGAACCTGCGCGACATCCTGGTCACGCTGGGCTACGACGTCGACAAGCCGTGGCGCGAACTGCCGAAGAAGGACCGCGACTGGATCCTGTACACCGACGAGACGCCGACGGTGCCGGTGTACGCGGGCTTCACGCCGAAGGAGACCCGCGCGGCCGTGCGCTCGAAGATGGAGCCCAGCTACATGGGCACCTTCACCAGCGCGCGCAACTACGTGCTGCACACGTTCGCCACGACGCAGAGCGCGCTGATGAAGAAGCGGGTGTCGCGCTTCATCACCGGCGCGCTGTGCCCGGTGTGCCAGGGCAAGCGGCTCAAGCCCGAGGCGCTGTCGGTCACGTTCGCGGGGCTGGACATCGGCGAGATGGCGCAGCGGCCGCTCTCGGAGCTGCGCGACGTGCTGACGCCAGCCGCGCGTGGTGAGCCGCAAGCGGACGCCAATGGTGCGACGCTGGACCGCGCGCAGTCGCGGGCAGCCACGGCGAAACGCGTGCAGCAGGGCGGTGCGTCGCATGCGGCAGCACCCGACGTGCGCCGCACGCCGAATCTCTCGGAAGAGAAGCGGCTGGCCGCGCAGCGCATCGCCCGGGACCTGCTCGGGCGCATCGCCACGCTGGAACAGCTCGGCCTCGGTTATCTCTCGCTCGATCGCTCGACGCCGACGCTGTCGCCGGGTGAGCTGCAGCGCTTGCGCCTGGCGACGCAGCTCGGTTCGCACCTGTTCGGCGTGATCTACGTGCTGGACGAACCCTCCGCGGGCCTGCATCCGGCGGACGGCGAGGCGCTCATGTCCGCCCTGGAACGCCTGCGCGCCGCAGGCAACACGCTGTTCGTCGTCGAACACGACGTGGCCGCGATGCGGCGTGCCGACTGGCTGGTGGACGTGGGTCCGGCGCGGGCGAGCGCGGCGGCCGCGTGCTGTACAGCGGGCCGCCCGCGGGGCTCGCGCACGTGCACGAGTCGCAGACGCGGCCGTATGTGTTCGGCGAAGTGCACGCGCCGGAACGCAATGCGCGCACGCCGCGTGGCTGGTTGCGGCTGGAGGGCATCCACCGCAACAACCTGCACGGGCTGTCGGCGCAATTTCCGCTTGGCTGTCTCACCGTCGTGACGGGCGTCTCCGGGTCCGGCAAGTCCAGCCTCGTGAGCCAGGCGTTGCGCGAGCTGGTGCTCGACCACCTGGGCGCGCCGACGAACGAGGACGAAGAGCCGGCCGGCGAGCACGAGCTGCTGGCCGAGCGCCAGGCACCCAGCGAAGGCCGGATCGCCGCCGGCGCCGATGCGATCGGCCGCCTGGTGCAGGTGGACCAGAAGCCGATCGGGCGCACGCCGCGTTCCAACCTCGCCACCTACACCGGCCTCTTCGACGGCGTGCGCAAGCTGTTCGCGGCCACGCCGCTGGCACGCAAGCGCCACTACGACGCCGGCCGCTTCTCCTTCAACCTGCCCAAGGGCCGTTGCGAGACCTGCGATGGCGAAGGCTTCGTCTCGGTCGAGATGCTGTTCATGCCCAGCGTGTACGCGCCTTGCCCGGAATGCCACGGCGCGCGCTACAACCCGCAGACGCTGGAGGTGCGCTGGCGCGAGCGCACCATCGCGGAGGTCCTCGCGATGACCGTGGACGAGGCCGCCGCCTTCTTCGCCGACGAGCCGCAGCTCGCGCGACCGCTGGACGTGCTGCAGGCCATCGGGCTGGGCTACCTGCGCCTCGGGCAGCCCGCGACCGAGTTGTCCGGCGGCGAGGCGCAACGCATCAAGCTCGCGACCGAGCTGCAGCGCGCGAGCCGCACGCCGACGCTGTACGTGCTGGACGAGCCCACCACCGGCCTGCATCCGGCCGACGTCGACCGGCTGCTGCGGCAGCTGCACGGGCTGGTCGACGAAGGCCACACCGTGGTGCTGGTGGAGCACGAGATGCGTGTCGCCGCCCAGGCCGACTGGGTGATCGACGTCGGCCCCGGCGCGGGCGCACAGGGCGGACGCATCGTCGCGGCGGGGCCGCCGGCCGAGGTGGCGGACAGCCGCGAGAGCCGCACCGCGCCGTACCTGCGGCAGGCGCTGGACGACGCGCGCGGCGGCTGAATGCCTTACGAGCGGGCGCCCTCGCGCTGGTGCAGCCGCGCGGTGTACCAGCCCGCGCCCAGCACGCCGGCGATAGCGACCGCGTAGGTGGCGTATTTCGCAGCGATGCTGGCGATGTCGGGCGCGTCGAACACCGGATCGAGCAGCGGCTCGCCGACGATCATGTGCGCGGCCGTGTAGGCCAGCACCGCGGCGCCCAGCTGGATGATCAGCGGGAACCGGTCCACCAGCTTCAGCACCACCGAGCTGCCGAACACCACGATGGGCACGCTCACCAGCAGGCCGATCACGACCAGCGTGAAGTCGCCATGCGCGGCGCCGGCCACGCCGAGCACGTTGTCGATGCCCATGAGCGCGTCGGCGACGACGATGGTCTTCATCGCGCTCCAGAAGGTCGCGGCGGCCGGGCCGTGGTTCTCGTCCTCGCCCGCCGGCACCAGCAGCTTGTAGGCGATCCACAGCAGGCCGAGGCCGCCGGCCAGCATCAGGCCGGGGATCTTCAGCAGCCAGACGACGCCGATGGTCATCAGCGACCGCACGACGATGGCGCCGGCGGTGCCCCAGACGATGGCGCGGGTGCGCAGGTTGGGGGCAGGCTGCGTGCGGCCAGCGCGATGACGATCGCGTTGTCGCCGGCCAGCACCAGGTCGATGAGGACGATGGCCAGCAGGGCCGACAGCCAGGCGGTAGAAAACAGTTCCATGGAAAGGGGGCTCCAGTCGATGCTCGTGGATGGACTGAGCACCACCGGGCCGGCATGTCCGCTGCAGAGGCTGCAGGATGACGCTTCGAACCCGGCCGTGCGCAGGCCGCGATCCGAAGGTCTTGCTCGGCTTGATGAAAGTCGGGCCCGGCGCACCGGAGGCCCCGCGGGGCCTCGTCCTGACGATGCGTCGAATCGGCGTGCCGGCCGGTCGACCGGCGCGCCGGGGAGCTACTCCCCTTCGTGGAACGAATTACACCACGGAGTGCATCACTCGTCGGAGCGCGACCGCCGCATCCACATGTAGACCAGGCCCACTACCGCGGTTGCGATCGCCGCCTTGCGGATGAAGCCCTGCCGGTTGTATTTCCACTCGGCCGGCCCGCCCATCTCCCTGAAGAGATTCGGCACGTGGCCGTGCGCCAGGTCCTCGATCAGGCCTTCGCCGACGTTCACGCGATCGGCCGCCATCAGGATCAGCCAGTGGCGCACGTCGTTCTCGCTGTACTTGAACGCCAAGCCGCGCAGCTTGCCCGAGAGGCCCGACGGCGGCACCGTCGTGCCGTACACCGGGGTCATGCCCGGCCGCTCCACCGAGTGGAAAACCTTCACGTGCGAGTGCTGCTGCTCGGGCGCATCCCAGTGCACGTGCGGCAGGCGCGGCGGGGTGCGCTCCATCGGGACGGCGGGACGGTTCTTCTGGTCGAGATCCGCGCCCCAGCCCTGGACGGCCGAGCGGTTGCCCTGGGTCTTGCGGAAGTTGGGGTTGGTCTTCTCGACATAGGTCGGCGAGACCTCGTTGGAGGGCGTGGTGGTGGTGTCCATCGTCGGTTCCTTGCGTTCAGTGAACCACGGCGCGCGGCGGGACCAGCACCGGCTTGATGCAGTTGTCCAGCTTGCTCGAGAAGATGTGGTACGCGTCGGCCACCTCCTCCAGCGGAATGCGGTGGGTGATGATCTCGCTGGGCTTGATGCGGCCGGCCTGGATGTGCTCGATCAGGCGCGGCAGGTGGCGCTTCACGCTGGCCTGGTTCATCCGCAGCGTCAGGCCCTTGTTCAGGGCATTGCCGATCGGCACCGCGTTGAAGGTCGGCCCGTAGACGCCGACGATCGACACCGTGCCGCCCTTGCGCACCGAGTTGATCGCCCAGTGCAGCACGGTGGCGGCGCCGGCCTGCAGCGGCAGCACCACGCCGGTCAGGCGCTGCATCGCGCTTCCGGCGGCCTCGGCACCGACGCAATCGATGCACACGTCCGCGCCCAGCCAGTCGGTCATCTTCTTCAGGTGCACCGCCATGTCGGCGACCTCGCGGAAGTTCACCACCTCGCACTGCGCGAAGCGCTTGACGAACTCGAGCCGGTACTCCAGGTGGTCGACCACGATGACGCGGCCGGCCCCGAGCAACCATGCCGACTTTGCGGCAAAGATTCCCACCGGCCCGGCGCCGAACACCACCACGGTGTCGCCTTCCTCGATGTCGCCCATCTCCGCCGCCTGGTAGCCGGTGGGATAGGCGTCGGTGAGCAGCACCGCGTCGTCGAGGTCCAGGTCCGACGGGATCACCGTCGGCCCGACATCGGCCATCGGCACCCGCACGTACTCGGCCTGGCCGCCGTCGTAGCCGCCGGTGGTGTGCGAATAGCCGTAGATGCCGCCGACCGCAGTCGCTTCCGGGTTCACGTTGTGGCAGTTGCTGTACAGCTCCTTCTGGCAGAAGAAGCAGGTGCCGCAGAAGATGTTGAACGGCACCAGCACGTGGTCGCCCTTCTTCAGGTTGCGCACCGAGGGCCCGATCTCCTCGACGATGCCCGTGAACTCGTGGCCGAAGGTGCTGCCGACGCGCGTGTCGGGCACCAGGCCGTGGTACAGGTGCAGGTCCGACCCGCAGATGCAGGCGCGGGTGACGCGCACGATGGCGTCGTTCGGGTGTTCGATCTCGGGCTCGGCCTTCTGCACCGCGCGCACGCGGTACGGACCACGATAGTTCATCGCCAGCATGGAATGGGGCTCCTGGTTGGGTGGGGATCGCCCTCCTCGGCAACTGGCATGCCCATCCTGGCGGCACAGCGGTTCGCCGTCGCGCAATCCGCCGCACAATACGCCGCGATGAGCAAACCCGTCAGCCTGATCGGCGCCCCCACCGACGTGGGGGCCAGCGTCCGTGGCGCCGGCATGGGACCCGACGCCTTGCGCGTCGCCGGCCTGGCCGAGGCGCTGCGCCGCAATCGTCTCGAGGTGGTCGACCGCGGCAACCTCGCGGGCCCGCCCAATCCCTGGCTGCCGCCGCAAGGCGGCGTGCGCCATCTCGAGGAAGTGGTGGCGTGGAACCGCGCCGTCGATGCGGCGGTGACACAGGCTTTGGCCGACTGCCACGTGCCGCTGCTCATGGGCGGCGACCATTGCCTGGCGATCGGGTCCATCAGCGCCGTGGCGCGCCACTGCCGTGCCACCGGCAAGCACCTGCGGGTGGTCTGGCTCGATGCGCACACCGACGTCAACACCGAGGCGATCAGCCCCTCGGGCAACCTGCACGGCATGCCCGTGGCCGCGCTGCTGGGGCATGGACCGAAGGCGCTGGTGGGGTGGAGCGGTGCACCGGCGGCGATCACGCCGGAGCAGATCGACTTCGTCGGCATCCGCAGCGTCGATGCCGACGAGAAGCAGGCGATCCACCAGCTGGGGCTGCAGGTGTTCGACATGCGGCACATCGACGAACACGGCATGCGCACGACGATGTCGGAAGTGCTGCAGGACGTCCACGAGGACACCCACCTGCACGTGAGCTTCGACCTCGACTGCCTCGACCCGATGGAGGCGCCCGGCGTCGGCACCGGCGTGCGCGGCGGCCCCACCTACCGCGAGATGCAGCTGTGCATGGAGATGATCGCGGACACCGGGCGGCTCGCGTCGCTCGATGTCGTCGAGATCAATCCCGCGCTCGACGTGCGCAACCGCACCGCCGAACTGGCGGTCGAATTCATCCAGAGCCTGTTCGGCGCCTCGACGCTGGTGCGCTGAAGCGCGCACGGCCGCGGCGCTCCGCGATCGTGGACACTGCCGCCCATGACGCGGTCGCAGGCGCACTCGATCGGCAGCCAGGGGCGCAACGCGCTGGTGGCGCTGCTCGTGGTCGCTGTGCACGTCTGGCTGCTCTCGGTGCCACTGCCGGACGGGCCTCGCCGTGAGGCCCTGCATTCATCGAGCAGTCCAGTGACGGTGCTGCTGATTCCGCCGGCAGATGCGCAGTCGACACGAGCGCCCGCCGCGCCGCGGCCTTCCAGGCAAGCCCTCTCCTCGCGCCGGATGGACGCGCGGCCTTCGCCACGGACTGCGACGTCCACCACGCGACCGGCGCCAGATCACGAGTCGACGTCGCCGACCGGACCAGCGTCCGCTGCGCCCGAGGCGCCGGCGCAGCCGGCGCATGGCCGCGGCCCGATCACGCCGAGTCTCCCGACCTGGCAGGCGCCCCCGACGCTGGCCGAGCGTGCGCAGGCCCGCCTCGAGCCGGCGACGGGCGTGAACCCGCTGCAGCGAGGCATCGAGTCCTCCGCCAGGCCCGATTGCAAGGAGGCCTATGCCGGCCTGGTGCTGTTGGCGATTCCCGCGTTGGTGCGCGACGCCTTCCGCGACGACGGCTGCAAGTGGTGAGGACGCGCGGCCCTACGCGGCCGCGGCCTGCTTCGCCCCGCGCGCCTTGCGCACGAAGTCGGGCTGGAAGGTGCGGCGGCTGCCATCGGCGAAGGCCACCGTCACCTCCATCACCGTCGCCTCGCGCACCTGTCCGCGGCCATAGCGCTTGACCAGCACGATGTCGCCGGCGGCGAACGCAGGCCGCACCGGCGCGTGCTCGTCGTTGGCCGCCCGGTCGTCCATCTGCGCCGCCTCGGCGCGCGCGAGGGCTTCTTCCTGGCGTGCGATGCGCAGGCAGTTGTCGCAGTGCTTGCAGCGCTCGAACGGCGCCTCGCCTTCCAGGTGCTCCAGCAGCACGTGCCAGCGGCACTGGCCCGTCTGGGCGTAGAACACCATGCGCTCCAGCGTGTCGCGGTCGGACTCGCGCTTGTCGCGGTACGCCGTCATCAGCGTGCCGAGCGCGTCATCGCGCAAGCCCTGCTTGAGCAGCTTCACGCCGCCCTCGGCATCAACGGAGACGATCTTCTGCCGGCGCAACAGGCCCAGCGCGACCTGCACCTTGCTGCGCGGCCGGCCCAGGCGTGCCTGCAGCAACGGCAGTGTCCAGGCGCCGCCTTCGACCGGCGACTCCTGCAGGGCCTTGTAGAGACCCGCTGCGTCGTCATCGGTCGGATAGCGGCCGGCCATGAAGAACTGTTGCACCGCCTTGTCCGCACGCAGGTACAGCAGCGTGCACAGCGATGCCTGGCCGTCGCGGCCGGCACGTCCGGCTTCCTGGTAGTAGGCCTCGAGTCCCGGCGGCAGCTGGTAGTGCAGCACGAAGCGGATGTCGGGCTTGTCGATGCCGAGGCCGAAGGCGTTGGTGGCGACCATCACGCGCACCCGGTCCTCCATGAAGTCGTCCTGCGCCGTCTTGCGCTCGGCCGCCGGCAACTTGCCGTGGTAGATGCCCACCGACTCGCCTGCCTGCACCAGCGCCTCGTGCACCGCGACCGCGGCCTTCACGGTGGCCGTGTAGACCAGTCCGCAGCCCTGCGCACCGCGCACGAACGTCACTGCCCGATCGAGCTTCTCGTCCTCGCGCGCCACCTGTTCCACCTTCAGCGCGAGGTTGGGGCGGTACGAACCGGTGTGCACGATGCCGTCGCGCGCGATGCCCAGCTGCTGCGCGACGTCGCGCGCGACGTCGTCGGTCGCCGTCGCCGTCAGCGCCAGCACGGTCGGCTTGCCGAGCGACGGCAGCGCGGTTCCGATGTCCAGGAAGGCGGGCCGGAAGTCGTGTCCCCATTGCGAGATGCAGTGCGCCTCGTCCACCACCAGCAGGCTGGTGGGATGTTGCGCCAGCGCCTGCGCGAAGCCGGGCTCGGCCAGCCGCTCGGGCGTGAGCATCACGATGCGCGCGGAGCCGTCGAGCGCCGCCTCGCGCGAGGTCCGTTCCTCCTCGCTGTCGATCGCGCTGTTCAACTGCACGGCATCGATGCCGTGCTCGCGCATCGACTCGACCTGGTCCTTCATCAGCGCGATCAGCGGCGACACCACGACCGTGCGCCCCGGCAGGAGCAATGCCGGCAGCTGGTAGCACAGCGACTTGCCCGCGCCCGTCGGCATGATCGCCAGCGTGTTGCGGCCGGCGAGCACGCGGTCGATCGCCGTGCGCTGGCCGGCGCGCAGCCGGCGCAATCCGAACGTGTGCTGCAGGACCTCGGCGATGCGCCGCTCGCGGTCGGCGGCGGTGCCGTTGCGCCGGGCCGGCATCAGGCGGCGTCGTCGCCGTCCTCGTCGGCGTCCCGGTCCGCATCCAGGTCGGTCATCTCCTGGCCATCGGGATCGGCCTCGGGGAAGCCGTTGCCGGAGCCCGGTCCGTCGTCGACGGCCGCGCCGAGATCGTCATCGCCCTCGGCGTCTTCCGACATGCGCACCACGCGATCGGGCGCGATGTCGCCGCCTTCCACCGCGTCGGGGCCGTACACGCCACCGCGCTCGCCCGTGCCCGGGCCGTCGCTGTCGGCGTGGAGTTCACGCGTGCCGAGCGCGTCGCTGCCGCTGTCGGAGTTGTCGCTCGGGCCGAGCAGGTCGCTGCTGCGGCCGCTGGGCTGCGCCGGCGCACGCTCGCCGCCGAGGATGCTGCTGTATGCCATGGAGTGCTCCTGTTGTCCTGCGGGCAGTGTGGCCGCCGGAGGGCTGCTGTCGCGTCGGCGGCGGGGCGGCGAGGGTGTCGGACACCGCCGTCGACGGCGCGCATAAACTCCCGCTCTTTGCTTGCAGGGATGGGCATGGAGCGACCGAGGCCGACGTCGTCGCGCGGCGAAAAGCACATCAGCGGAACGGAGGGCGGGACTGAACGCCCGCCGCTGCAAGCCATGCTGCCGGCCCAGTTGCACCTGCGCCTGCTGGAGGCGCTCGCACCGCCCTCCCTGATCGCCGATGCGCAGCTGCGCATCCTGCACCTCTCTCCGCAGGCCGGCCGCTTCCTGCGGCACGCGGGCGGCGAACCGTCGCACGACCTGCTGCAGTGTGTGCTGCCCGCGCTGGCCGAACCGCTCGAAGGCATGCTGCACGATGCTGCGCCGTCGGGCTGGCACACGTGCGTCGTGCGCCAGGTGCCGCTGGAGGGCGCTTCCCGCGACATCGAGCTGCGTGCCATGCCGTTGCACCAGGCCGGTGGGGTGACCTGGCTGGTGCAGTTCAACGAATCGCCGGTGCCGGCCGCGGCGCCCGCACCTGTTGCGCCGCCGCTGGCGCCCGAGCACGGCTCCGTGCTGGAGGCGTTGCGCACGACCGAGGAGCAGTTGCGGCTGGTCGTGGAGAACGCGCGCGACTATGCGATCTTCTCGATCGACCTGGACCGCCGCATCACCACCTGGAACCGGGGCGCCGAGCGGCTGCTCGGCTACGACAGCGCCGAAGTGGTGGGCCGCACCGCTGACGTGATCTTCACCGAGCAGGATCGCGCGGCCGGCGCGCCCGTCGAGGAAGCCACGACGGCGCTGGCCGAAGGCCGCGCCAGCGACGATCGCATGCACGTGCGCAAGGACGGCAGCCTGTTCTGGGCCAGCGGCATGTGCATGCTGATGCGCGACGGCCGCGGCGAGGCCGTGGGCTTCGTCAAGATCCTGCGCGACCAGACCGCGGAGCGGGACAGCCGCAAGGCGCTGGAAGCCAGCCAGTCCGAGCTGATCCAGGCCCTGGCCGAGATGCAGCGTGCGCGCCAGTTGCTGGAAGCCGCCGATGCGGCCAAGGACCGCTTCCTGGCCGTGCTGTCGCACGAGCTTCGCAACCCACTTGCGTCAATCGCGAGCGCTTCCGAGCTGCTGCTGATGCCCAAGCTGCCCGAGGCGGCGCTGGAGAAGGCGGCGCAGGTCGTGCAGCGCCAAGCGCAGGCGATGAAGGTGCTGCTGGACGAACTGCTGGACGTCTCGCGGCTCAGCCTGGGCCGGCTGACGCTCACGCGCCGCCCGGTGTCCGTCGGGGCGGTGATCCAAAGTGCGCTGGAAGCGACGCGGCCGCTCGTGCAGGCGGCGGGCCACGAGCTGGTGGTCACGCTGCCCGCGGTCGCCGTCGAGGTCGACGGGGATCCGATGCGTCTCGCCCAGGTGGTCTCCAACCTGGTGAGCAACGCGGCCAAGTACACGCCCGAAGGCGGCCGCATCGGCGTGCGCGCGGAGGTCTTCCACGACGAGGTGGTGATCACGGTCGAGGACAACGGCATCGGCATGGACCCGGCCGAAATCGACCGCATGTTCGACCTGTTCTCGCAATCGGCCGGTGCCCTCAATCGCTCCAATGGCGGGCTGGGCATCGGGCTTGCGCTGGCGCGCAACATCGTCGAGCTGCACGGCGGCTGGATCATGGCCAGCTCGGCCGGCCAGGGGCAGGGCAGCCAGCTGCGGGTCGGGTTGCCGCTGCTGCGCGTGGCGGACGCTCCGGCACCGTCCATGCCACCCGAGCCCGTCCCGCAACCCTTGCGGCCCGCGGAGGCCAGCGAAGGCGAGTTGATCCTGGTGGCCGACGACAACGGCGACGCAGCCTGGGGCCTCGGCAAGCTGCTGGAGCTGTCGGGCTTTCGCGCGGTGCTCGCGCGCAGCGGCGAGGAGGCGTTGCAGGTGGCCGAGCAGCACAGGCCCGCGGTGGCGCTGCTGGACATCGGCATGCCGGACCTGAGCGGGCACGAGGTGGCGCGCCGCCTGCGCAAGCAGCCTTGGGGCCGCGCCATGATCCTGATCGCGGCGACGGGCTGGGGGCAGGAGAAGGACGTGCAGCACTCGATGGAGGCCGGCTTCGACGCCCACCTCACCAAGCCGCTGAACGTCGGCCGCATCCGCAGCCTCATCGAGGAACTGGCGGCCCGGCGCAAGGCTGGCTGAGCGGCTTGCGCCAACCCGCTGCGCGACAGCGGGCACGTGGTTTGCCGGACCGGTGGATCGATTCACAGACCCACCAGGAGAGATTCGCAATGGCCGAGTATGAAGACCGCACCACGCGGACCACGACCACGAGCGCCGATCCGTACGAGCGCACCACGACCACCAGCGCCGACCCCTACGAGCGCACCACGACCACCACTGCAGACCCGTACGACCGCAGCACCCGCACGGCGACCTACGTCGAGCGTCCGCGCGAGGTGCACGAGGAGGATCGCACGGTGCGGCACCACCACACCGTGGGTCACAAGAACATCCTCGACTGGCTGGCGCTGATCCTGCTGATCGTCGGCGGCCTGAACTGGGGCCTGGTGGGCCTGTTCGGCATCGACGTGGTGGCCTCGATCTTCGGGCCCGGCTCGACCCTCTCGCGCATCATCTACATCGCCGTCGGCGTGGCGGCGATCTGGGGCTTCGCGCTCTCGCGCCTGGGACCCACCAGGCGCGTGTGACGTCCGCGGTCAGCCGGCGAGCAGCGCCACGTTGCCACCGGCCGCGGCCGTGTTGACGGTGAGGGTGCGCTCGGCGCAAAAGCGCAGCAGGTAGTGCGGGCCGCCGGCCTTCGGGCCGGTGCCCGACAGGCCCTCGCCGCCGAACGGTTGCACGCCGACGACGGCGCCGATCATGTTGCGATTCACATAGACGTTGCCCACGCGTGCCCGGGCGGCCATCGATTCGGCGCGGCTGTCGATGCGCGTCTGGATGCCCAGCGTCAATCCGTAGCCCAGCGCGTTGATCTGGTCGACGACGGCCAGCGGATCGCCCGACCAGCGCACCACGTGCAGCACCGGGCCGAACACCTCGTGCCGCACGTCGGCGATGGCGGCCACTTCGAACGCCTGCGGCGGCACGATGTGCGGCGGCGCATCGGGCGGCACGTCCGCAGCGAACAGCGGCCGCGCCGTCGTGCGCAGCCGCTGCAGGTGGTGCTGCAGGTTGCCGAAGGCCTCGGCATCGATCACGGGCCCGACATCGGTTGCGAGGTGCAGCGGGTCGCCGCACACCAGTTCGCGCGCCGCGCCGCCGACCATGTCGATCACCGCATCGGCGATGGCCTCGTGCACGCACAACAGGCGCAGCGCCGAGCAGCGCTGGCCGGCCGAGCGGAACGCGCTCTGCACCACCGCGTCGGCCACCTGCTCGGGCAGCGCGGTCGAGTCGACCACCATCGCGTTGATGCCGCCGGTCTCGGCGATCAGCGGGACGATCGGGCCGTCCTTGTTCACCAGCGCGCGTGCGATGAGGCGCGCCACCTCGGTCGAGCCGGTGAACACGACGCCGGCGATGCCTGGCAGTGCAACCAGCGCGGCGCCGACGGTCTCGCCGGTGCCATGCAGCAGCTGGAGCACGTCGGCAGGCACACCGGCCCCATGCAGCAGGGCGACGGCTTCACGCGCGATGGCCGGCGTCTGTTCGGCCGGCTTGGCCAGCACGGTGTTGCCCGTGGCCAGCGCGGCGGCGACCTGGCCGGTGAAGATCGCCAGCGGGAAATTCCACGGGCTGATGCACACCCAGGTGCCGCGGCCTTCGAGCCGCAGTTCGTTGCGCTCGCCGGTCGGGCCGGGCAGGGTGCTCGGACGCAGCAGCTGCTCGGCCTCTGCGGCGTAGTAGCGCAGGAAGTCGATCGCCTCGCGCACTTCCGCGATCGCATCGCCCCAGGTCTTGAACGCCTCCTTCACCAGCAGCGCGCACAGGCGCGGCAACTGCGACTGCATGGCGTCGGCAGCCGAGCGCAGCATCGCGGCGCGACGCGCGGCGGGCAGCGCCGCCCACGCGGGGAAGGCGGCTTGCGCGCGGGCGAAAGCGGGCGTGATGGCGTTCGGTTCCGCCATCGACACCTGCGGCACCGAGGTGGCCGCCGCGGCTGCGAGCAGCCGATCGCGCATCGCGGCCACTGCGAGATCCATGCCTTCGCTGTTGCGACGCGAAGGTCCGTACAGGTCGGCGGGCAGCGGCAGTGCCGGGGCCGGTGACGCATGCAATGGCGATTGCAGCAGCCGGTCGAGGCCCACCGATTCGTCGGCGAGCTGGTGCACGAAGGAGGAATTGGCCCCGTTCTCCAGCAGCCGGCGCACGAGGTAGGCCAGCAGGTCGCGGTGCTTGCCGACCGGTGCGTAAATGCGGCACGCGAGGCCCGGGTCCTTCAGCACCTCGCGGTAGATGCCCTGCCCCATGCCATGCAGGCGCTGCAGCTCGAAGGTGGCGCCCGGCTCGCCACCGCCCTGCGCGCGCGCCATCTGCACGATGGCCGCGATGGTGCCGGCGTTGTGCGTAGCGAACTGCGGGTAGATGACGTCGCGCGCATCCAGCAGGGCGCGCGCGCACGCGAGATAGGAGATGTCGGTGTGGTGCTTGTGGGTGAACACCGGGTAGTGCGGCAGCCCCTGCTCCTGCGCGCGCTTGATCTCGGCATCCCAGTACGCGCCCTTGACCAGCCGGCACATGAAGCGCAGGCCCAGCGTGCGGCCGAGTGCCGCGACGTGCTCCACGAGGTCGACCGCGCGGGTCTGGTACGCCTGCAGCGCGAGGCCGAAGCCCTGCCAGCGCGGGTGCTGCTGCGCCACCTGCCGCGCGAGCGCCTCGAAGACGTCGAGCGACAGCTCGAGGCGGTCGACTTCCTCGGCGTCGATGGTGAGGTTGATGTTCGCCCGGGCCGCGAGGTCGCACAGCGTCCACACCCGCGGAACCAGCTCGGTCATCACGCGCTCGTGCTGCGTCTCCTCGTAGCGCGGGTGCAGCGCCGAGAGCTTGATCGAGATGCCGTCGTTGCGCGCGACGGGGCCCTGCGCATCGGCGCGCGCGGCGATGGCGCCGATCGCCTGCCGGTAGCTGGCCAGGTAGCGCGCGGCGTCCGCGTCGGTGCGCGCGCCTTCGCCCAGCATGTCGAACGAGAACCGCACATTGGGCTGCGCGCGCCGCGCCTGCGTGGCCTCGGCGAGCGCAGCCTCGATGTTCTCGCCCAGCACGAACTGGCGCCCGAGCAGTTGGACCGCGCGCACGGTCGCAGCGACCACGGTGCGTGCACCCAGCCGCGTGAACAGGCCTTCATCGCCGCCACCGGCCGGCAGCATCTTCTTGGACAGCGCGATGGCGGCGCTGGAGAGCCGGCCGATCGCGCTGTCGCCGTCCTGGCGCGCGAAGTCGGCGCGGCCCAGCTGGTCGGCCGTGAGCGCGATGGCCGTGTCGGCATCGGGCACGCGCAGCAGCGCTTCGGCCAGCCGCATCAGCGCCAGCCCTTCGCTGCTGGAGATGGGGTACTCGCGCAGCAGGGTCTCCATGGCCCAGAACGGCGGCGGGTCCTCGCGCACCGCTTGGACCCAGGGCGCGGCATCGTGCGCGGCCGCGGCCCAGTCGAGCGCGCCCTGCAGGCTGGCGAGGCGGTTCGTGACGACGGTGTTCTCGTCGCGGTAGGGAGAGGGCAGGCGTTGCGGCATGGTTCAGGCGCGGCTGTGGAATTCCTATCGTGGAGCGGATCCGGGCGAGTTATTCGCTAAAGTCGTGACCATGCACGAAAGAAATAGCTAGCGATGCCCGACGAAGCCGAGACCCTCGACCGCATCGACCGGCGCATCCTGCAGGTGCTGCAGGCCGATGGCCGCATCGCCAACCTCAAGCTGGCCGAGGCCGTGGCGCTGTCGCCGACCGCGGTGCTGGCGCGCGTGCAGCGGCTCACGCGCGAGGGCTACATCCTGGGCTACGAGGCGCGGCTGAATCCGCTGAAGCTGGGCGCGGGCATGCTGGTGTTCGTCGAGGTGCTGCTCGATCGCACCACGCCCAACGTGTTCGATGCCTTCAAGGCCGCGGTGCAGGTGCACGACGAGATCCTCGAATGCCACATGGTCGCCGGCGGTTTCGACTACCTGCTCAAGACGCGCATGCGGGACATGCAGGCCTACCGCGACTTCGCCGGCACGGTGCTGTGGCAACTGCCCGGCATCCGCGAGACCCGCACCTATGCGGTGATCGAGGAGGTCAAGCACACGGCACGGCTGCCGCTGCGGTAGGCACGCGCGTTGCACCCGGTGACAGCGCGGGGAGCCGTGCCCGGCCATGATGTCTCGCTTGTCCCACCTGTCTGACGAGGAGCACTGCATGAGCGACAAGTTCCGGCCCGGCGACGCGGTTGAATGGAATTCCCACGGCGGCATCGCCAAGGGCAAGGTGAAGAAGAAGCTGACCAGCCGCACCACGATCAAGGGCCACCAGGTCGCCGCCTCGCAGGCCAACCCCGAATTCCTCGTCGAGACCGACGAGGGCGGCCAGGCCGCGCACAAGCCCGAGGCCCTGCGCAAGCGGGGGCGCTGAGGGAAGCGGGAGCGGACGGCCGAACGCGAAAGACGCGAAAGGACGCGAAAGACGCAAAAGGAATTCAAGGAAAGGTGGCTAGGCGTCTCTGGGTCAGGGACGATCCAGAACTTCGCACAAGGCGTTCGAGCCCCACCTTCTTCCACTGTCTTCTTTCGCGTCTTTTGCGTCCTTTCGCGTCTTTCGCGTTCGGCTGTCCGCTCCCGCCTCCGGGTTTCATCGACCCACGCCAGCAAGCTCGCGCGGCTAGCATCGCCGCATGACTTACCTGCTGGCCCTGGACCAGGGCACCTCCAGTTCGCGCAGCATCGTCTTCGACGCCCACGGCGGCATCGTCGCCATGGCGCAGCGCGAGTTGCCGCAGATCTACCCGCAGCCCGGCTGGGTGGAGCACGACGCGCTGCGCATCTGGGACGACCAGCTGGCGACCGCGCGCGAAGCGCTGGCCCGCGCCGGCATCGGCGCGAAGGACGTGGCCGCGCTGGGCATCACCAACCAGCGCGAGACGGCGGTCGTCTGGAATCGCAGGACCGGCCAGCCGATCCACCATGCGATCGTGTGGCAGGACCGGCGCGGCGAACCGCTGTGCACGCAGTTGCGCGAGCAGGGGCATGCGCAGCGGATCCAGCAACGCACGGGCCTGCTGATCGATTCGTACTTCTCGGCCACCAAGGTGCGCTGGCTGCTCGACAACGTGCCCGGCGCCCGGGCCCAGGCCGAGCGCGGCGAGCTGGCGTTCGGCACGATCGACAGCTGGCTGCTGTGGCAGCTGACCGCCGGCGCGCTGCACGCCACCGACGTGACGAACGCGTCGCGCTCCATGCTGTTCGACGTGCACCGCAATTGCTGGGACGACGAGCTGCTGGCGTTGCTGGACATCCCCGCATCGCTGATGCCGCAGGTGCTGCCCTCGAGCGCCGAGTACGGCCGCACTGCCGAGGCGCTGCTGGGTGCGCCGGTGCGCATCGGCGGCGTAGCCGGCGACCAGCAGAGCGCGCTCTTCGGCCAGGCGTGCTTCCGCGAGGGCATGGCCAAGAACACCTACGGCACCGGCTGCTTCCTGTTGATGCACACGGGCGGGCGCTTCCAGCCGTCCACCAACGGCCTGCTCACCACCAGCGCGGCGCAGACATCGCCGCAGCCGCAGTACGCGATGGAGGGCAGCGTGTTCGTTGGAGGCGCCGTCGTGCAGTGGCTGCGCGACGGCCTGCATGCGATCAAGAGCAGTGCCGAGATCGAGGCGCTCGCGGCCAGCGTGCCCGACGCCGGCGGCGTGATGCTGGTGCCGGCCTTCACCGGCCTGGGCGCGCCGTACTGGAAGCCCGACGCGCGCGGCGCCATCACCGGCCTCACGCGCGGCTCGACCGTGGCCCATGTCGCGCGCGCGGCGCTCGAAAGCATCGCGTACCAGAGCGCCGCGTTGCTGCAGGCGATGAGCCGCGATGCAGCCGCCGCCGGCGTCGCGCCCGTGGCCGAGCTGCGCGTCGATGGCGGCGCGTGCGTGAACAACCTGCTGATGCAGTTCCAGGCGGACCTGCTGGGGATCCCGGTCGTGCGTCCCGCGGTCACCGAGACCACGGCGCTGGGCGCGGCCTACCTCGCCGGCCTGACCGCGGGCGTGGTGTCCGGCACCGATGAACTGCAGGCGCAGTGGAAGGCCGAGCGCCGCTTCACGCCCACGCTGCCGCGCGATCGCGCGGCCGAGCTGATGGCGCGGTGGGACCACGCCGTCAGGCAGGCCACGCTGGCCTGAGCGTCGCGGCCTGCGCAGAATGGGCTCGCACACCGCGAGGAGATCGCCATGCGAGTCCTGATCCTCACCCTGGCGGCGGGATGCCTTGCCGCATCGATGCCGCTCGCCGCCCAGACGCTCAAGCCCGGGCTCTGGGACATGCAGGCGAGGCCGCAGGGCGACCCCGAGATGCAGGCGCGCATCGCGAAGATGCGCAAGGACATCGAGTCGCTGCCGCCGGACCAGCGCAAGCAGGCGGAGGCGATGATGGCCGCCCACGGGATGGAGATCGGGTCGGGGCCGGGTGGCATGTCGCGCATGCGGATCTGCCTGACGCCCGAGATGGTGGAGCGCAACCAGCTGTTCATCCCGCGCTCCGATTGCCACAGAGACCAGCAGCGCAGCGGCAGCAAGGTCCACCTCACGTACACGTGCACCAGGCCGCGTTCCACGGGGGACGTCCAGATGACGGTGAACAGCCCCGAGTCGTACGCGCTGCACGCCGACATGACCGACGAGCTGGACGGCACGCCGAAGACGACGACGGTCGACGGCAATCGCAAGTGGGTGTCCGCCGACTGTGGCCAGGTCAAGCCGATCCGGTCGGAGTAGCGGCGCTCCCTTTTTCATTTCGCAACAGCGCCCGCGACCCCCGTTTGCAGCCGGGCATGGTCAAGTCGGGCCGCATGACCCGAGCCCACCACGACAAGTCCGCGGACAACCGGAAGACCGACCACGCGGGCATCTTCCCGACCTTCTTCCTCTCCGGCTTCGAATGCTCCACCTTCCTCTGGAAGGACGGGCGCCGGCGCGATCTGGTCGCCGAGACGCAGCACCGCGAGCATGCGCAGCAGGACTACGAGTTGCTGGAGAGCCTGGGCATCGCGGTCGCGCGCGAAGGCATTCCGTGGCCAATGGCGGATCGCGGCGGTGGCCAGTACGACTTCTCGATGACGGCGCCGGTGATCGACGCGATGAAGCGCAGCCGCATCACGCCGATCTGGGACCTGTGCCATTACGGCTATCCCGATGACGCCGACCCGTTCGACGATGCCTTCGCCGAGCGCTTCGCGGACTACTGCCGTGCCGCCGCGCGGCATGTGTCCCAGCAGCTGGACGGACCGTATTACTTCACGCCGATCAACGAGATCACCTTCTTCGCGTTCGCCGGCGGCGAGTGGGGCTGGGTGGCGCCGTACTGCAAGGACCGCGCGGGTCGCGAGAAGCTGCGGGTGGCGCTGTGCCGCGCCGCGATCGCGGGCGTGAAGGCGCTGCGCGAGGTGCTGCCCGACGCGCGCATGGTGCACGTCGATCCGCTGATCCAGGTGGTGCCCCCACCGGACCGGCCCGACCAGAAGGCGGCGGCCGACCACGAGACCTTCGTCGATGCGTTCCTCGCGTGGGACATCCTGTACGGCAAGGAGCATCCCGAGCTCGGTGGTTCGCCCGAGGTGCTGGACATCGTCGGCGCCAACAACTATTCGTTCGGGCAGATGGAGTACCGCGAGCACGGACCGCACAAGGCGCTGCCGCCCGGCAGCCCCGGCATCCAGCCGCTGTGCGACCTGCTTCAGCGCGTGTGGGACCGCTACCACCGCCCGATGGTGATCGCCGAGACCAGCGGCATGGGCAAGGGCCGCCCCGACTGGCTGCGCGACGTGATGAACGAGTCGATGGCGGCGGTCAACCGCGGCATGGACCTGCACGGCATCTGCCTGTTCCCGGCGGTCGACATGCCGGACTGGCACACCGGCGAGTGGCTGCACAACGGCCTCTGCGACCTGGTGGATGGCGACGGCCGCTTGCGTCGCGTGCCCGACGATGCCTACGTCCAGGAGTTGCGCCGCTGGCAGAAGGAACTCAATCGCGTGACGCGCGTCGACGAGGACCCGTACAGCGATCCGGTCGACCTGGAAGACGTGGTGCAGGCGGCCAGGCGGCTCAATCCGCAGCCGGACAAGGACTGGAACTAGGTCGGGGCGCGCGTGCTGCGCGGGAAGCGGGCCAGGAACAGCGTGCCCGCGTCCGCGCTGGAGCTCACCGCCACGTGGCCGCCATGGGCCTTGGCGATCTCGCTGACGATGTAGAGCCCCAGGCCCACGCTGCGCGTGGCGCCCTCCTCGGTGCCGCGCACCAGCGGCTGGAAGAGCGTCGCCTGCGCATCGAGCGGGATCGGCGTGCCGGTGTTGTGGACGGCGATGGCGAAGTAGTTGTCGTGCACCTCGGACCGCACCGTGACCGGCGCATCGGCGCGGCCGTAGGCGACGGCGTTGCCCACCAGGTTGCCCACCAGCTGACCGATGCGGTCGGCGTCGGCCACGCACTCGCCGTCACCCATGCGCTCGTGGACGACGGCGCGGTCGGCGAAGGCCTGCCCGAGCTCGTCCACCACCTCCGCGACCAGGGTATGCAGCGGGAATGGCGCGGGAGACACCGCGAGGCCCTTGCCCAGACGCGCCTGTGTGAAGTCCAGCAGGTCGTTGATGAGGCGGTGGGCGCGGTCGGTGGCGCGTGTCATCCGGCCAAGCACGCTCAGCTGCTGGGGACGCGTCTCGGTGCGGGTGAGCAGCTGGGCCCCCATGTGGATGGTCGACAGGGGATTCCGCAGGTCGTGGCTGACGATGCCCATCATCTGTTCGGCAAAGAGGGCACGGTCCCTGGCCGCGTCCTGGTGCGCCTTGGCTTCCTCCACCAGCACCTCCAGCCGCTGGCGCGAGAGAAGCAGTTCGCGCTCGTACTTGTCGCGGTCGCGGGCGACGAACGTCGCGATGTGCGCCACCGGTCCGTGCGGGGTCTGGCGCCGCTGCGCGTTCAGCACCATCGGCACCGTGGTGCCGTCGCGGCGCCGGAAATCCAGTTTCACCTCGGACACCGAGCCCTGCATCTGAATCAGCGGCGCCAGGTGCGTCTGGTGGAAGATACGGCCGCCCACGGTGAGCAGGTCCTGCAGGCGGAGACCCAGCAGCATGTCGCGCTCGTAGCCGAGCCACTGGCACAGGGTGGCGTTCACGCGCGAGATGACGCCATCCGGACCGGCCTGCACCACGCCGCAGGGCAGGGCATCGAGTGCCTGCTGCACCTCGTCGGACGGTGCTTGGACGGGGTCCATCGGGTCAGAGTGCGTGCCGGGCCAGGAAGCGGTCGATGGCGTCGGCGCAGGGACCGGCGCGCTCAGGTGCGGGCAGTGCCCTTCGTTCTGCACGACCACCAGCTCGCTGTCGGGAAGCACGCGGTGCATGTAGTCGCCGACGGTGCGCGGGGCAATGATGTCGTCGCTGCATTGCACGATCAGCGTCGGCGTGTGCAGCTTCGGCAGGTCGGCGCGGTTGTCCGAGAGGAAGGTGACCCGCGCGAAGTGCTTCGCGATGTCCGGGTCGGTGCGGCAGAAGCTGTTGGTGAGCTCCTGCGCCAGTTCGGGTTGCTCGGGCGCGCCCATGATGGCCGGCGCCATGTTGCTGGACCAGCCGAGGTAGTTGCTCTCCAGCGTGTCGAGCAGCGATTCGATGTCGTTGCGCTCGAAGCCTCCGACGTAGTCGCCGTCGTTCAGGTAGCACGGCGACGGGCCGATCATCACCTGCGCAGCGAAACGCTCGGGCGCCTCGAGGTTGGCCAGCATGCCGATCATGGCGCTCACCGAGTGGCCGACGAACACCACCGGCCCGGTCGCGAATTCCTGGACGATCTCCAGCACGTCGCCGGCATAGCCCTGCAGGGTGCCGTACTTGCTGCGGCTGTAGGCCTTCAGGTCCGACTGGCCACTGCCCACCAGGTCGAACAGGATGGTCTGGTAGCGGCCCGCATAGGCGGGCGCCACCTTGCGCCACATGTTCTGGTCGCAGCCGAAGCCATGGGCGAACACCATGGTGGCGGCACCGGCGCCGTCCACGTGGACGTTGTTGCGTTGGCGGATGTTCATGGATGTACTCGACGGTGGGGCGTGGATTGTTCCACAGCGCACCGTGGTGCGGGCCTCACGCCGCGTGCCGCGGCCTGCCGCCGAAGATGGCCGTGCCCACGCGCACCATCGTGCTGCCCGCCGCGATGGCGGCCTCGAGGTCCGCGGTCATTCCCATCGACAGCGTGTCGAGCTGCAGGCCCGCATCGCGCAGGTCGTGGAACAGTGCCGCGGCCTGCGCGTGCACGGCCACCTGCGCGTCGTAGGTCGCGGCAGGCTCGGGGATGGTCATGAGCCCGCGCAGCCGCAATCGCGGCAACGCGGCAACCTCGCGCGCGAGATCGAGTGCTTCCTCCGGCGCGACGCCCGACTTGGACGCGCCGCCATCGATGTTCACCTGGATGCAGACGTTCAGCGGCGGCTTGTCGTCGGGGCGCTGCTCCGACAGGCGCTGCGCCACCTTCAGGCGATCGACCGTGTGGACCCAGTCGAAGTGCTGCGCGACGAGTCGCGTCTTGTTGCTCTGGACCGGGCCGATGCAATGCCATTGCAGTGGCAGGTCGGCGAGCAACGCGATCTTCTCGACGGCTTCCTGGATGTAGTTCTCGCCGAACGCGCGCTGGCCCGCGGCGTGCGCCTCGCGCACCGCTTCCGGGCCGAATGTCTTCGACACGGCGAGCAGCGTGACTTCGGTCACTGGGCGTTGCGCACCGGCACAGGCGGTGGCGATCCGCTCCCGGACGGCTTGGAGGTTGTTTCCAATCGTCGTCATAATCAGCCGGCGCTTACCTGAACAATACAGAGGGACTCGTGGATATTACCCAGCTGCTGGCATTCAGCGTGAAGAACAAGGCCTCGGACCTGCACTTGTCCGCCGGCCTGCCGCCGATGATCCGCGTGCATGGTGACGTGCGCCGCATCAACATCGACGCGCTGGACCACAAGCAGGTGCACGCCATGGTGTACGACATCATGAACGACGGGCAGCGCAAGCAGTACGAGGAATTCCTCGAGTGCGACTTCTCGTTCGAGATCGAAGGACTGGCGCGCTTCCGCGTCAACGCCTTCAACCAGAACCGCGGCGCCGCGGCCGTGTTCCGGACCATTCCCTCCAAGATCCTGAGCCTCGAGCAGCTCAACGCGCCGAAGATCTTCGGCGAGCTGGCGCTCAAGCCGCGCGGCATGGTGCTGGTGACGGGCCCCACGGGCTCGGGCAAGTCCACCACGCTGGCTGCGATGGTGAACTACCTCAACGAGACCGAGTACGGCCACATCCTCACGGTCGAAGACCCGATCGAGTTCGTGCACGAGTCCAAGAAGTGCCTGGTCAACCAGCGCGAGGTGGGCCCGATGACGCTGTCGTTCGCGGCGGCGCTGAAGTCCGCGCTGCGCGAGGACCCGGACTGCATCCTGGTGGGCGAAATGCGCGACCTGGAGACCATCCGGCTGGCGATGACCGCGGCGGAGACGGGCCACCTGGTGTTCGGCACGCTGCACACGTCCAGCGCCGCCAAGACCATCGACCGCATCATCGACGTGTTCCCGGCCGACGAGAAGGAGATGGTGCGCGCGATGCTGTCCGAATCGCTGCAGGCCGTGATCTCGCAGACGCTGTGCAAGACCAAGGACGGCAACGGCCGGGTCGCGGCGCACGAGATCATGCTGGGCACCTCGGCCATCCGGAACCTGATCCGCGAAGCGAAGGTCGCGCAGATGTACTCGGCCATCCAGACCGGCAACAACTTCGGCATGCAGACGCTGGACCAGAACCTCACCGACCTGGTCAAGCGCAACGTGATCAGCGCGGCGGAAGCTCGCAGCAAGGCCAAGATCCCCGAGAACTTCCCGGGCTGAGCGAGCAGAGGAGCGAGCGAACATGGAACGCGACCAGGCCAGTAAATTCATCAACGACCTGCTGAAGCTGATGGTCAGCCGCAATGGCAGCGACCTGTTCATCACCGGCGAATTCCCGCCCGCGATCAAGGTCGACGGCAAGGTCACCAAGGTATCGCCCCAGCCGCTGTCCGGCCAGCACACGATGGCACTGGCGCGGTCGATCATGAACGACAAGCAGGCGTCCGAGTTCGAGCGCACCAAGGAGTGCAACTTCGCGATCTCGCCGCCCGGCATCGGTCGCTTCCGCGTCAACGCGTTCGTGCAGCAGGGCAAGGTGGGCATGGTGCTGCGGGTGATTCCGCAGGTGCTGCCCACGATCGACAAGCTGGGCGTGCCGCAGGTGCTGAAGGACGTGGTGATGGCCAAGCGCGGGCTGGTCGTGCTGGTGGGCGCCACCGGCTCGGGCAAGTCGACCACGCTCGCGGCCATGATCGACTGGCGCAACGAGCAGAGCTACGGCCACATCATCACGATCGAAGACCCGGTGGAATTCGTGCACCCGCACAAGAACTGCGTGGTGACGCAGCGCGAGGTGGGGCTGGATACCGACAGCTGGGAAGCCGCGCTGAAGAACACGCTGCGCCAGGCGCCCGACGTGATCCTGATGGGCGAGGTGCGCGACCGCGAGACGATGGAACACGCGATCGCGTTCGCCGAGACCGGCCACCTGTGCCTTTGCACGCTGCACGCCAACAGCGCCAACCAGGCGCTGGACCGCATCATCAACTTCTTCCCCGAAGAGCGCCGGCAGCAGCTGCTGATGGACCTGTCGCTGAACCTGAAGTCGATGGTCTCGCAGCGCCTGGTGCCCAAGCAGGACGGCAAGGGCCGCTCGGCGATGGTGGAGGTGATGCTCAACTCGCCCCTGATCAGCGACCTGATCTTCAAGGGCGAGGTCTCCGAGATCAAGGAGATCATGAAGAAGAGCCGCAACCTGGGCATGCAGACCTTCGACCAGGCACTCTTCGACGCCTACGAGAACAACGTGATCACCTACGAGGACGCGCTGCGGAACGCCGACTCGGTGAACGACCTGCGGCTGCAGATCAAGCTGAATTCGCAGCGCGCGAAGACGCAGGACCTGTCGTCCGGTACGGAGCATCTGGCGATCGTCTGATCACCGGAGCATTCGCGGACGACCAAGCCGGGCCATGCCCGGCTTCGTTCTTCAGCGCCCCGGGTGGGGCTTCACTTCGCCGCGAGGGATCGTGGCCCAGGCGACCCACGCGCTCGCAAGGGCCAGTGCGGCGCTGGTGAGCATCACGGCGCGGAAGCCGGCGACGAAGGCGGCCTTGGTCGCACCGCGGATGGCCAACGCCGCTTCGGGCGATGCGGATGCGGGAGGCTGCAGGGCCGCGAGCCTGCCACGCTGGGCCCACGCCGCATCGGCAAGGTCCGGCGGCACGGTGCCGGTGAGGGCCGCGCGCAGGTGCGGATCGAACACGCTCGCCAGCAGCCAGCCGAACACCGCGATGGCGAGCACGCCGGCGACGCGCGACACCGCGTTGTTGATGCCCGAGGCGACGCCCGCCGAAGCCGGCGGCACCGCCGCCATCACGACGGTGGTCAGCGGCGCGACCGCGATCGACATGCCCAGGCCGAGCACCAGCACGCCGGGCAGGAACCCGGCCCAGTAGCTCGCGCCCACGCCGGGCCAGGCGAGCAGGGCGAAGCCGGCGGACGCCAGCGCGGGACCCGCCACCAGCGGCAGTTGCGCGCCGTGCCGCTGCACCAGGCCGCCGGCCCAGCGCGAGAGCACGAACATCACGAGGATGAAGGGCAGCAGCGCGGCGCCGGCCGCCGTCGCCGACAGTCCCTGCACCTGCACGAGGTTGAGCGGCAGGAAGAACAGGCCGCCGCCCAGTCCCGCATACAGCAGCAGCGTGAGCACGTTGGCGCCGCTGAACGCACGGTTACGCAGCAGCGCGAACGGGACCATCGGTGCGGGGTGGCGGCGCTCGGCCCGCACGAACGCCGCCAGCGCGGTGGCCGCGACGGCGGCTGCGCCCAGCACGGACGGCGCGAGCCAGCCGCGCGCGGGCGCTTCGGTGAACGCGAACACCGCGCCGCCGAGCGCCAGCGTCGCCCACACCGCGCCGGCGGCGTCGAAGCGCGAACGCGCCGGGGCCGGCCGGTCATCGGGCACATGCCGGATCGTGATCCACAGCAGCAGCACCGCGACCGGCGGGTTCACCGCAAAGGCCCACGCCCACGACGCCTGGTCGACGAGCCAGCCGCCCACCAGCGGCCCGATGGCCGACGTGATGCCACTGAAGGCCGCCCAGGTGCCGAAGGCCGGGCCGCGTTCGCTCTCCGGAAACGTGGCACTGATCAGGGCAAGGCTGCCCGGCACCAGCAGGGCCGCGCCCACGCCCTGCACGCTGCGCGCGGCGATCAGCTGGTGCACCGTCTGCGCGAGCGCGCAGGCCAGCGAAGCCAGAGCGAACAGCACGATGCCGGCAAGGAAGGTGCGGCGGCGGCCGAGGCGGTCGCCCATCGCGCCCCCTGCGAGCAGCAGCGCCGACAGCAGCAATGCGTACGCCTCGACCACCCACTGCACCTGGGCCGCCGACGCGCCCAGCGCCTGCTGGATGGCAGGCAGCGCGATGTTCATCACCGTGCCATCGACGAAGGCGAGGCTGGAGCCGAGGATGGCGGCGGCAAGCACCCAGCGCTTGCACATGCGATCGACGCCGACTGCAGGCTCGCCGCCTCGCAGCAGCGCCTCGTCGCAGGGAAGTCGCGTCGCCACTGTCATGCCATCAGCTCCTCGGGGCACGCGCGCATCATCCGGCAACCGTGTCCGATGAGATGGCGCCTGCTGTCGGGGCCCTCCTAGAATCCGGCCTTCATTCCAAGGAGACCACCTCGATGCCCAGCACGAACCCGAAGAGCTACGAGTCCACCCCGGCCCGCAAGGTGGCCTTCCTCGGCCTGGGCGTGATGGGCTTCCCGATGGCGGGGCACCTGGCCCTGGCCGGGCACGACGTGACGGTCTACAACCGCAGCGCAGCCAAGGCGAAGGCCTGGACCGGCGAGTTCAAGGGCAAGTCCGCGCCGACGCCGCGCGAGGCAGTGGCCGGCTGCGAGCTGGTGTTCTGCTGCGTGGGCAACGACGAGGACCTGCGCTCCGTCGTGCTGGGCGCCGATGGCGCGCTGGCCGGGATGAAGCCCGGCGCGGTGTTCATCGACCACACGACGGCTTCGGCCAATGTGGCCCGCGAGCTGTCGGCCGCGGCTGCAGCCAAGGGACTGAAGTTCGTCGACGCGCCGGTGTCGGGCGGCCAGGCGGGGGCACAGAACGGGATGCTCACCGTGATGTGCGGCGGCGATGCGCAGGCGTTCGAGGCCGCGCGGCCGGTCGCGATGGCGTTCGCGCGTGCGTTCACGCTGCTGGGCGGCAGCGGTGCGGGCCAGCTGGCCAAGATGGTCAACCAGATCGCGATCGCGGGCCTCGTGCAGGGACTGTCCGAGGCCATCGCGTTCGGCATGAAGGCCGGCCTGGACATGGAGCAGGTGCTGGAGGTGATCGGCAAGGGCGCCGCGCAGAGCTGGCAGATGGACAACCGCGGCAAGACCATGATCGCCGACAAGTTCGACTTCGGCTTCGCGGTCGACTGGATGCGCAAGGACCTGGGCATCGCGCTCGAGGAAGCCAAGCGCAACGGCGCGCGGCTGCCGATGACCGCGCTGGTGGACCAGTTCTACGCCGACGTCCAGCAGCAGGGTGGGAGCCGCTGGGACACGTCGTCGCTGATCAAGCGGCTGAAGTAGGGCGGGAGCCAGAACTCCCCAACGCAGAAGACGCAGAAGGCGCGCAGAAGGCGCAGAACAAACCTGTGAAGGTGGTGCGCGGCGAACCTGGCCACGCTGCGCATCGACCGGCCCCGTCGAAAACTGAATCCTTCTGCGCTTTCTGCGGAACTTCTGCGCCTTCTGCGTTTGGAAGTCCGCTTTCGCTTCCCCTCAGGGCGCCTGCCGCGGCGTGGTGTCGGGCTTCAGCGGCGTGGTGGCGATGCGGCGCATGTCCTCGTCGCTGATCATCTCGAACGCGCGCACCACGCGCTCCACGCCGCCGACGCCGCGCGTGAGGTTGGTCGCGCGGTCGGCCTCCCGCGGGGTCACCAGGCCCATCAGGTAGACGGTGCCGCGTTCGGTGACCACCTTGAATGCGTTGGCCTGCAGCAGCTTGTCGTCGACCAGCGAGGCCTTGACCTTGCCGGTGACCAGCGTGTCCGACGAGCGCTGGCTGAACGATGAGGCGCTCATCACGCCCAGGTCGTTGATCACGCCGCGCACGTTCTCGACCTTGCTCACCAGCTGTTCGGCGGCCTGCTTGTCCTGCTCGCTCGGCACCTCGCCAGTGAGCAGCACCTGGCGGTTGTAGCTGGTGATATTGACGTGCACGCGCTCGCCCATGGCGTCGCGCAGGCGCGCGGCCGCACGCAGCTCGATGCCTTCGTCCTCCAGCTGGGCGCCCGAGGTGCGGCGGTCCACGGCGACCAGCGACGTCATGGCGGCGCCACCGAGCATCAGCGGCGCGCAGGCGGACAGGGCGGCGGCAAGGCAGCAGCCCGCGAGGGTGGTGAGGGCGAGGCGGGGCAGCGAAAGGGTCATGCGGTGGGTTCCTGGTCTCCGAGCAGTTGCGCGTCCACCCCGTCGCACAGGCAGTGCAGCGTGAGCAGGTGGACTTCCTGGATGCGGGCGGTGCGTTCGTGCGGCACGCAGATGTGCACGTCGGTCTCGCGCAGCAGCGCGCCGATCTTGCCGCCGCCACGGCCGGTGAGCGCGATGACGGTCATCTCGCGCTCGTGCGCGGCCTCGATGGCGGCGAGCACGTTGGCCGAGTTGCCGCTGGTGGAGATGGCCAGCAGCACGTCGCCCGCCTGGCCCAGCGCGCGCACCTGCTTGGAGAAGACGCGGTTCCAGTCGTAGTCGTTGGCGACGGCGGTGAGGATGGAGGTGTCGGTGGTGAGTGCGACCGCGGCCAGTTCGGGCCGCTCGCGCTCGAAGCGGCCGACGAATTCGGCCGAGAAGTGCTGGGCGTCGGCGGCCGAGCCGCCGTTTCCGCACGAGAGCACCTTGCCGCCGCTGGTGACGCAAGCAAGCAGGGCCTGCACGCCGGCGGCGATGGGTTTGCTCAGCACCTGCGCAGCCTGGTACTTCAGGTCGGCGCTGTCGATGAAGTGCTGCTGGATCCGTTGTTCGAGCATGGCGGGGGATGATAACTGGCGCGAAATTGCCGCCGCCGCGTCGCAGTTCCAGAATGGCCGCACCGCATCCCGCAACCCAGGAGGCAGCCATGGCCGACGCCACCCCCGTCCGCGATCCCGATCCCCTGCTGACGCCGCGCAACGCGGTGCTCGCGCTCATCGATTACCAGCCGGAGCAGTACGCGGGCGTAGGGTCGGTCGGGCGCAACGACCTGATCGAGCATGTCACGATGCTCGGCCGCGTGGCCACCGCGTTCGAACTGCCCGTGGTGCTGAGCACGGTCTACGTGAAGCACGGCATGTCGGGGACGAATCCGGAATTGCGCGACGTCTTGCCCGGTGTGCCGGAGATCGACCGCACGAGCATGAATTCCTGGGAGGACCCGGACTTCCGCGGCGCCGTCGAACGCACGCAGCGCAGGAAGCTGATCCTGGCGGCCTCTGGACCGAGGTGTGCGTCGCCTTCCCGGCCCTGGACGCGCTGCGCGAGGGCTACGAGGTGTTCGTGGTCGCGGACGCCATCGGCGGGGTCAGCAAGGTCGCGCATGACAGCGCCATGCAGCGGATGACCCAGGCAGGGGCGGTGTCGATCACCGTGCTGGGACTGGCGTGCGAGTTGCAGAGGGATTGGGGCCGCCCGGGCGCCGACCGGCTGCGCGGCGTCATGCGCGAGTACTTCGGGCGGATGCGGGCATTGGGGCACTAGCCCGCATCGAAC
Organism: Ramlibacter sp. MMS24-I3-19; assembly: GCF_050320135.1. Taxonomy (NCBI): domain Bacteria; kingdom Pseudomonadati; phylum Pseudomonadota; class Betaproteobacteria; order Burkholderiales; family Comamonadaceae; genus Ramlibacter; species Ramlibacter sp. MMS24-I3-19. The sequence goes on from NZ_CP190017.1 coordinate 1,222,537, forward strand.
GCCGCCCGCAACCACGTGACCTGTTCCGCTTCGATGGTGACCACATCGAAACGGCAGGGCGGCGGGGCGCCCAGGCGCAGCAGGAAATGCCGCGCCGCGTACACGATGCGGCGCTGCTTGACGAAGCCGATGCTGCCGGCGGCGCCGCCGTGACCGCCCGAGGCACGGCGACGCACCTCGACGAACACCAGCGTGGCGCCATCGCGCATCACCAGGTCGATCTCGCCGCCGCCGCGGCCCGGGGTCCGATAATTGCGCGCCACCAGCTGCAGGCCGGCCCGGCGCATGTGGTCGAGCGCGCGGTCTTCGGCCGCATCGCCCAGTGCCTTGGTCGTCGTGCCGCGCGCGGGCGGCTGCAGCCCTCTTTGCATCGGAACCCACCCTTGTCGTCCAGCGCCGCTTCCTTCGCCGCCGCCCTGCAGGCCGCACGCACCGCGGTGGGCGCGCAGGATTATCCGCACGGGGCGCTCTATCTCGTGGCCACCCCCATCGGCAACCTGGGGGACGTCACGCTGCGCGCGCTGCACGTGCTGCAGCTGGCCGATCGCGTTGCGTGCGAGGACACGCGCCACACGCAGCAGCTGCTGCGCGCGTACAGCATCGATCGCCCCGGCGACCGGATGCTGGCCCTGCACCAGCACAACGAAGCGCAGGCCGCGCAACAGGTGGTGGCGTGGTTGCAAGCGGGCGAGCGCGTGGCCTATGCCAGCGACGCCGGCACGCCGGCCGTCAGCGACCCGGGCGCGCGCCTGGTCGCGGCGGTGCAGGGCGCGGGCCTGCGCGTGGTGCCGCTGCCGGGCGCGAGCAGCGTGACCACGGTGCTGAGCGCCGCGGGCTCGGTCGAGGAGGGCGGGTTCGTGTTCGTGGGTTTCCTGCCCGCGAAGGCGGGCGAGCGCGAGACCGCGGTGCAGGCCCTCGCCGGCGAGCCGCGCGCGGTGGTGCTGCTGGAAGCGCCGCACCGCATCGAGGCGCTGGCGAAGGCGCTGGCGTTGCTGGGCGCACGGCGAGTGACGGTCGGGCGCGAGCTCACCAAGCAGTTCGAGCAGGTGGCCACGCTCGCGTGCGCCGAGCTGCCTGGCTGGCTGGCCGCCGACCCGCAGCGCACACGTGGCGAGTTCGCGCTGGTGCTGCACGGCGAGCCGCAGGCCGCGGGTTCCGACGACGGCGAGCGCGTGCTGCGACTGCTGCTGCCCGAGCTGCCGATGAAGACCGCCGTCAAGCTCGCCGCCGAGATCACCGGCGGCTCGCGCAACGCGCTGTACGAGCTGGCCTTGCGGTTGAAGCACGCCGAGTGAACCTGCGCTGACGACTGCTTGCACGTCACCGACAGGAGGCGGCGGCCTGCTGGTGGACGGTCTTGTCCCGCATCGCCTGCGTCGCGAAGCTTGCACGACCACATGGGAGGACGGGATGAAGAGGATCATCATGGGCTGGGCCGCCGCAGTGGCGCTAGCGTGGGCCGGCGCGGCATCGGCGGGCACCGTGGGCTTCGAGTTCGAAGGCGTGGTCACCTACGCCACGGACCTCGCGCCCGTGGGTACTCGGGTGCAGGGACGCTTCGCGTGGGACGCGGACGCGGCGCCGCTGTCCACGCCGATCCCGCAGATCGCGTTCTACGGCGCGCCCGCGGTGCTGCCGCTGACCGTCTCCGTGGGCCCTCACACCATCGTGGCCTACGACGTGCACGTGACCATGTTCAACGACCTGGGCGGCAACGCCGAGGACATGATCGACATCGGTGGCATCGCGCCGGCGGTGGACGGCACGACTTACCCGAACGGCAGCTTCGGCATCCGCCTGGCCAGCGGTCCCGGCAGCACCGACGTCTTCCAAGACCTGTCGCTGCCCCGGCACCCGTGGCTGAAAGACTTCGACAGCCAGGGCCTGAACTCCGTGCAATTGCGGGTCGACGGATCGTCGAATGGCGTGGTGCTCGACATCCGGATCGACAAGCTGAGCCGGCACGCGCCGCAGCGCTGAACGCCGGCGTCAGATCGCCAGCGGGTCCACGTCGATCGCCCAGCGGATCAGGCCCTTGAGGCGGCTGTCCTGCAGCAGCGGGTGCCACGCGGCCAGGAACCGCTGCAGCGCGACGCGCGAGGTGCTCTCCACCACCATCTGCGCCCGTTCGACGTCGGCCACCCGCTGCACCGCCATCGGCACCGGCGGATAGACCGTCACCTGCGGCGCGTCGGCCAGCTGCGCCGATGCCGCGGCCACCGTGCGCAGGAACTCTTGCGCGGTCTCCTGCGTGCGCGCGTCGGCCCGCACCAGCGCCTGGTAGGCGAACGGCGGCATCGACGCGGCCTCGCGCTCCTCCAGCTGCTGGGCGGCGAACGCGGGGAAGTCGTGCTTGCGCAGCGCCGCGAAGAGCGGATGCGTCGGGTGCAGCGTCTGCACCCACATCTCGCTGGCCTCGGCGCGTGCAGCGTCGCGCCCGGCCCGGTCCGCCGCCTGCATCAGCAGCGCGAACAGGCGTTCCGGCGCGCGGAAGTCGCTGGAGAAAAGGGCGGAGTCGGCATTGAGCGCGGCCACCAGCGTGATGCGCCGGAAGTCGTGGCCCTTGGTGACCATCTGCGTGCCCACCAGCACGTCCACTTCGCCCGCATGCACCTGCGCCAGCTGCGCATCGAGCGCCCCCTTGCGGCGCGCCGTGTCGGCGTCGATGCGGGCGATGCGCACCGGCTGGCCGTCGGGACGGCGCGTGGCCGCCAGCAATTCGGCCAGGTGTTCCTCCAGCCGCTCGGTGCCGCGACCGAGCGGCGCGATGTCGAGGTTGCCGCAGGTCGGGCAGGCGCGCGGCACGCGCTCGGTAAAGCCGCAGTGATGGCAGCGCAGCGTGCGATCGATCTTGTGGAACACGCGGTACGCGCTGCAATGCGGGCACTCGCTCTTCCAGTCGCAGGCGGTGCAGGCCAGCACCGGCGCATAGCCGCGCCGGTTGAGGAACAGCAGCGCCTGTTCGCCGCGGGCGATGCGCGCCTCGATCGCCGCCAGCAGCTGCGGCGAGATGGCGGTGTGGCGCGGCTGGAGGTTCATGTCCACCAGCCGCACCTGCGGCAGCCGTCCCTGGCCGACGCGCGAGGGCATGGCCAGCCGCTTGTAGCGGCCGCGCTCGCTGGCATGCCAGCTCTCCAGCGACGGCGTGGCGGAGGCCAGCAGCACCTTCGCGCCCTCGAGCCGCCCGCGGTAGATGCCCAGATCGCGCGCCGAGTAGCGCGCCCCTTCCTGCTGCTTGTAGCTGGGATCGTGCTCCTCGTCGACGACCACCAGCGCGAGGCGCGGCATCGAGGCGAACACGGCCATGCGGGTGCCGAGCACGATGCGGGCGGTGCCGGTGTGCGCGGCCAGCCAGGCCTTCAGCCGCTGCGGTCCGGTCATGCCGCTGTGCATCGCCACGATGGACGAGGCGCCGAAGCGCTCGACGAACCGCTGCTGCAGCTGCGGCGTGAGATTGATCTCGGGCACCATGACCAGCACCTGGGATTGCGGATCGGCGGCGAGTGCCTCGGCCGTGGCGCGCAGGTAGACCTCGGTCTTGCCGCTGCCGGTCGCGCCGAACAGCAGGAACGGCCCGGCTTCGGCGTGCAGCGTGTCCAGCGCGGCCTGCTGCTCGGACGTGAGGGCCGGCGCCTCGCCCTGCGATGCCCCCCGGCGTCCGCTGCCTTGCGGGCCAGTCGCCGCTGCCACTGCACGGGGGTCAGGTCGCGCAGTTGCGGTGGCAACGCGGCCAGCGCCACCTCGCCGGCGGAGCGCTGGTAATAGCTTGCAGAGAAGGCAACCAACTGTCGCCACGCCTCGGAGAGCGGCGGAATGCCCTCGAGTGCGCCGGCGATCGGCTTCTCCTCGTGCAACGGTTCCTGGGTGGCCGGGGCCCACACCACGCCCAGCACCTCGCGCCGCCCCAAGGGCACCCGCACCAGGCTGCCGGGAGCCAGCTCGCGGTCGCTGCGGTACGTGAGCGCGGCGCCAAGCCCGGCGTGCGCTGGCGCCGCCACCACCACGTCGAGGCGATGGAGCCCCGCGCTCATGGATGAAACAAATTCTTCATGTCGAGCTTCGAAATCGCGCCCAAGTCCTTGATTCGCAAGTGATTCGACACTGTCCACGGGAATTGTGGATAACTTTGTTGATAGCCTGCGGTCGAGCCTGTCCGAACCGCGAAAAATCAAGGGTTTGGCTGCGCTGCCCGGAAAAGCGGCATTCCGACAATCCAAGCAAAATCAAGCACTTAGCTCGGCTATCGAAATCGTAGCGCGGCGGAGGCCAACCCGGCAGTCTCGTTGCGCCGCAACACCGGTTTTGTGCATAAGTCAAGACGAACCGCCGCGCGGCGGGGCTGTCCACTAGGAGATGCCCCGATGACTGCTCAGCCCGGGAGCTCCCTGCGCGACAGGCGATGCACCGCATCGACCAGCACGGCCACGTGCTCCGGCGGCGTGTGCTGGCTGATGCCATGGCCCAGGTTGAAGATCAGCGACGGCCCTTGCCCCGATCCCGTGTGCGGCGCGCCGAAGCTCGCCAGCAGGGCCTGCACCTCGGCCTCGATGCGCGGCGGAGGCGCGAACAGCACGTTCGGATCCAGGTTGCCCTGCAGCGCCTTGCTGGCGCCCACCTGCTCGCGCGCGCGGCCGAGGTTCACGGTCCAGTCGACGCCGAGCACGTCGCAATCGAGCTCGCGCATCGCGTCCAGCCACAGGCCGCCGCCCTTGGTGAAGACGATGCGTGGGATGGAGACGCCCTCATGCTCGCGTTTCAGCTGCGCCAGCACGCGCGCCGTGTACGCCAGGCTGAACTCGCGGAAGGCGGCATCGGCGAGCACGCCACCCCAGCTGTCGAACACCATCACCGCCTGCGCGCCAGCGTCGATCTGCGCATTCAGGTACGCGGCCACCGCATCGGCGTTGACGGCCAGCATGCGATGCACCAGGTCCGGGCGGCTGTACAGCATGGTCTTCACCAGCCGGTAGTCGTCCGAGCCCTGGCCCTCGACCATGTAGCAGGCCAGCGTCCACGGACTGCCGGAGAAGCCGATCAGGGGCACGCGCCCCTGCAGCGCCTTGCGGATCGACGTGACGGCGTCGAACACGTAGCGCAGCTTCTCCATGTCCGGGACGGCCAGCGCCTGCACCGCCGCCTCGTCGCGCACCGGATGCGCGAATTTCGGCCCCTCGCCCAGCGCGAAGCTCAGGCCAAGGCCCATCGCATCGGGCACGGTGAGGATGTCGGAGAACAGGATCGCGGCGTCCAGCGGATAGCGCTCCAGCGGCTGCAGCGTCACCTCGGTCGCGTAGTCGACGTTCGTGGCCAGCCCCATGAAGCTGCCGGCGCGCGCGCGTGTGGCGCGGTATTCGGGCAGGTAGCGCCCAGCCTGGCGCATCAGCCACAGCGGCGTGTACGGCGTGGCCAGGCGGCGGCAGGCGCGCAGGAACGTGTCGTTGCGCAGCGGTGCAAAAGTCATCGTTCGATTGTCGCAGGTGGTCGCCGGCCGGCAGGTGCGGCTCGCTAAGCTCGCGCGATGTCGCAGTCCACCGGCACGTTCGAGCAGGCCCGCCAGTTCTTCCTCGACGGCATCGCGCACTACCAGGCCGGCCGCATGGAGGCCGCCGAGCGGTGCTTTGCCGCGTCGCTGGACCTTGTGCCCGGTCGGCCATCCACCCTCACGAATCTCGGGGCCTCGCGCCTGAAGCTCGGCCGCGCCGACGACGCGGTCGCCGTGCTGCGCGAAGCGGTGGCGGCCGAGCCCGCGAATGCCGAAGCGTGGGGCCACCTCGCGGGCGGCCTGGCGGAACTCGGCCGTGCCGAAGAGGCACTCGACGCTGTCGGCCAGGCCGTGCGCCTGCAGCCCGCCAACGGCGCGGCCTGGCTGCTGCGCGCGACGCTGCAGCGTGAGCGCGGCCTGCACGGCGACGCACGGAACGCGTACCGCGAAGCACTGGCGCACGGTGCCGATCCGGACCTGGTGCGGTTTGCGCTCGGTGCGCTCGAGCAGCAGCCGGTCGCCGCGCCGCCGCGCCACTACGTGGAGCAGCTGTTCGACAGCTATGCGGAAGGCTTCGACGAGCACCTGGTGCATGGCCTGCACTACCGCGGCCCCGAACTGCTGTGCGAGGGCCTGGCTCGCGCACGCTACGGCAGCGCGCTCGACCTGGGCTGCGGCACCGGCCTGGCAGCGCCGCTGCTGCGTTCGCGCTGCGACCGGCTTGCCGGGGTGGACCTGTCCGCGGTCATGGTCGAGCGTGCGCGTGCGCGAGGTCTCTATGACGAGGTGCAACAGGCTGACCTGGTCGACGCGTTGCGCGCGGCGCCGCGCGCGCACGACCTCCTGTTCGCGGCGGACGTGTTCATCTACGTCGGGGCGCTCGAAGCTGTGTTCGCCGCGGCCGCGTGCGCCCTGCGCGCAGGCGGCGAGTTCTGTTTCTCCGTGGAAGCGGCCGACGGCGCGAGCGACTGGGAGCTGCGCATGAGTTTGCGGTATGCGCACGCGGAGGGTTACATCCGGATGCTCGCCGGGCAACACGGTTTCGCCGTGCGCCGCCTGTCCCGGCATCCTCTGCGCATCGACCAGGGGCAGCCCGTCACCGGGCTGTTCGCCTGGCTGGATCGCCCCGGCCACACGGTGTAGCCGGCTGCGTTCGCGTGTCGGCGAACGCGGCGCGGACCGGCTCCGAGGGGGAGCCCCGATTGGCCGCAAAGGAGAACAAGTCTTGGATTTCGCCTACCCGCGCCCGCAACTGCAACGCGCGAACTGGACCTGCCTGAACGGACCCTGGCGCTTCTGCTACGACGACGACCAGGCCTTCGCCGGCCCGCAGGACATCGACCACTGGCCGCAGCAGATCACGGTCCCGTACCCGCCCGAGTCGCGCGCCAGCGGAATCAACGACCAGGGCTTCCACACGGTCTGCTGGTACCAGAAGGACTTCGACATCAAGCCCGGCAAGGAGCGCGTGATCCTGCGCTTCGGCGCGGTCGACTACGCCGCCAAGGTCTGGGTCAACGGCAAGCTCGCCACCACGCACGAGGGTGGCCACACACCGTTCTGGGTCGACATCACCGGCATGCTCGACCCCTCCGGCCGCCAGGTGGTCACCGTGCGCGCCGAGGACGACCCGCACGAGCTCACCAAGCCGCGCGGCAAGCAGGACTGGCAGCTGGAGCCGCACTCGATCTGGTATCCGCGCACCACGGGCATCTGGCAGACCGTCTGGCTCGAGCGCGTGCCGCGCACCTATGTCGACAAGGTGCGCTGGACCCCCCGCGTTGAGGGCTTCCAGATCGGCTTCGAGGTGCGCGTGCGCGGCGACGCGCTGGACGACCTCTCGGTGGAGATCAGCCTCAGCCACGGCGAGCGCCTGCTGGCGAAGGACCGCTACCAGGTCATCGACAACGAGGTCGACCGCTACATCGTGCTGTCGGATCCGGGCATCGACGACTTCCGCAACGAGTTGTTGTGGAGCCCCGAGCGGCCGACGCTGCTGGATGCGCGCATCCGCCTGCTGCAGGGCGACAAGGTGATCGACGAGTTCACGTCGTACACGGCGCTGCGCTCGGTGAACATCCTGCGCGACCGCTTCATGCTCAACGGCCGGCCCTACGTGCTGCGGCTGGTGCTGGACCAGGGCTACTGGCCCGAGACGCTACTGGCCGCGCCGGGCGACGAGGCCCTGAAGCGCGACGTCGAGCTCGCCAAGGCGATGGGCTTCAACGGCGTCCGCAAGCACCAGAAGATCGAGGATCCCCGCTACCTGTACTGGGCCGACAAGCTGGGGCTGCTGGTCTGGGAAGAGATGCCGTCGGCGTACCGGTTCACGCGCACGGCCATCAAGCGCATCGTGCGCGAGTGGACCGAGGCGATGGACCGCGACTACAGCCACCCCTGCATCATCGTGTGGGTGCCGTTCAACGAGTCGTGGGGCGTGCCCGAGCTCACGGCGGTGCGCGAGCAGCGCCATGCGGTGGAGGCGCTGTACCACCTGACCAAGACGCTGGATGCGACACGTCCCGTGATCGGCAACGACGGCTGGGAATCGAGCGCCACCGACATCATCGGCATCCACGACTACGACGCCAACATGGCGCACATCCGGCAGCGCTATGGCGCGGAGATCCCGCCGGACCAGCTGTTCGATCGCCGGCGCCCCGGCGGCCGCGTGCTCACGCTGGACGGCTACCCGCACCGCGGCCAGCCGGTGATGCTGACCGAGTTCGGCGGCATCGCCTTCCAGAACAAGCCCGAGCCGGGCGTCAAGAAGATCTGGGGCTACACCAAGGCCGAGAGTGAGCAGGAGTTCGCGCGCCTCTACGAGGAGCTGCTGCACACCATCATCCACACGGCCCTCTTCAGCGGCTTCTGCTACACGCAGTTCGCCGACACCTACCAGGAGGCGAACGGCCTGCTCAACGCCGACCGCTCGCCCAAGGTGCCGCTGGAGCGGATCCGCAAGGCGACCATCGAATCGCGCACCTGGATCCCGGGGACGCTGTGATGCACCGGCTCGACCTCACCAAGCCCGACGGACGCCCGCTGACGCTGTATGCGCGCGCGCCGATCGAGGGCGGGCTGCGGGCGCCGAGCCCGTTCCCGGAGCCGCTGAATGCCTCGCCGCACCTGCGCTGGCATCCGCTGCGCGGCGAGTGGGTCACCTATGCGGCCTACCGGCAGGGACGCACCTTCCTGCCGCCGCCCGAATACAACCCGCTCGCGCCCACCGTGAGCACCGACAACCCGACCGAGGTGCCCGCGGGCGCCTGGGACATCGCGGTGTTCGACAACCGCTTCCCGTCGCTGGGCGTGCCGGCCTCGGGCGGCGATCCGCCACCGCACCTGATCGTGCCGACCGCGCAGGCGCAGGGCCGCTGCGAGGTGGTGGTGTTCACGCAGGACCCCAAGGGCGCACTGGGCCGCCTGCCGCTGGACCACATCGAGCTGCTGCTGCAGGTCTGGGGCGATCGCACGCAGCGCCTGGGCGAGCGTGCGGAGATCCAGTACGTGCTGCCGTTCGAGAACCGCGGTGCCGAGGTCGGCGTCACGCTGCACCATCCGCACGGCCAGATCTACGCGTACCCCGTCGTGCCGCCGGTGCCTGCGCGCATGCTGCAGGTCGCCGCGCAGCACCGCGCCGAGCACGGCCGCGGGCCGCTGGAGATGCTGATCGAGGCCGAGCGTGCGAACGGCGAGCGCATCGTCTATGCGGGACCGCATGCCGTGGCGTTCGTGCCGGTGTGTGCGCGCTATCCGTACGAGGTGTGGGTCGCGCCGATCCGCAACGTGCCCGGCTTTGCGCAGCTCGAGCCCGCCGAACGCGCGGACCTCGCACGCGCGCTCAAGACCGTGCTGCTCAAGTACGACGCGCTGTGGGACCGGCCGCTGCCCTACCTGATGGCCTGGTACCAGGCGCCCACCGACGGGCAGCCGCATCCCGAGATGCACCTGCACGCCGAGATCTATCCGCCGTACCGCACGCGCGACCGGCTGAAGTACCTCGCCGGCACCGAGATCGCGGCCGGCCTGTTCGCGATGGACGCGCTGCCGGAAGAGAAGGCCAGGGAATTGCAGCAAGTGGAGGTGTCGCTCTCATGAGTCACGTTGCATTGGAAGCCGAGGTCGCAGCCAAGGCCGAACACCCGCGTTCGGGATGCGCGCACGATTTCGAGCAGGTGTTCCATGTCCTGCCGCATGCCGAAGCGCATGCGCCCGGCCGGGTGAACCTGCTGGGCGAGCACACCGACTACAACGACGGTTTCGTCTTGCCGGTGGCCATCCCGCAGCAGACGCGCGTGGCGATGGCGCGCAACGGCGGCTCGACCTTCCGCCTCCATGCGGCCGAACTTGGCAGCGCGGTCGAATTCAGCTTCGAGGATCCGCCGACCGAGCATTTCGCGAGCTATGTGTTCGGCTGCCTGCGGCTGGTGCACGAGGAGGGTGTCGACATCCCGGGGCTGGACATCCACGTCGCCTCGGACGTGCCGATGGGCGTCGGCCTGTCGTCGAGCGCCGCGCTGGAGGTGGCCACGCTGCGCTGCCTGCGCGAGCTGCTCGGCCTGCAGCTGGACGACGTGCGCATCGCGCAACTGGCCCAGCAGGCCGAGATCCAGGATGCGGGCGTGCGCTGCGGGATCATGGACCAGATGGCGTCCAGCCTCGCTGCCACCGATCGCGCGCTGCTGCTGGACACGCGTTCGCTGGAGCGCCGCATGGTGCCGCTGCCCGAGGGTAGCGCGGTGCTGGTGCTCGACTCGGGCGTGGCGCGATCACTGGCCACCAGCGGCTACAACCAGCGCCGCGCCGAATGCGAGGAAGCCGCGCGGCTGCTCGGGGTGGAATCGCTGCGCGACGTGGATCACCTCGAATACATCGAGAACCTGCCCGAGCTCCCGCGCAAGCGTGCGCGCCACGTCTTCACCGAGAACCGCCGCGTGCTGCAGGCGGTCGACTGCCGCGATCCGAAGGCCTTCGGTGAACTGATGAACGCCTCGCATGCCAGCCTGCGCGACGACTACGAGGTGTCCACGCCCGAGCTGGACCTGCTGGTCGACCTGCTGCAGCGCCAGCCCGGCGTGCTGGGCGCGCGGCTGACCGGCGCCGGCTTCGGCGGCGCCTGCGTCGCGCTGTGCAAACGGGAGGCCGTGCAGCAGGTCGCGCGCACGGTGCTCGCGCAGTACCGCGAGGCCGGGCACCAGGGCCGCCTGCTGGTGCCGGCCACCGATTGACCTGGAGGAATTCGCCATGCGTGTCCTGCCATCCACCCTGCTGGTGCTCGTCGCTGCGGTGGCGGGCATGGCCCCGGCGCAGTCGCAGGTGAAGGAGTCCGTGCCGTTCGGTGGCCGTCCTTTCGGCGCGCCGCCCGGCACGCCACCCGAAGGCGGCAGCGTGGCGCCCCAAGGCACCGCGATGGGCGGGCCCGGTGGGTCCAGCGTCACGGCACCGGGGACGCCCAACATGGGATCGCCGGCCGTGGTCGTCGCCCCCGCACCTGTACCGACGCCCGCCCCGGTGCCGGCGCCCGCGCCGGTGACGCCGCTGCCGGCGATGACGGCGCCTGGCGTCCACTCGCCCGTGCAGTCGCCGCCAATGCCCGCGATGCAGACGCCGGGCACCACGCCGGGCGCGCCAACCAATGCGAACGCGGCCCCGGCCGCAGTCGCACCGGCACCCCCGACGGCGGCGGTGCCTGCCCCCGCACCTGCGAGCGTCGTCCCGCCGTTCGGCGTGGGCCAGAACCCGTCGCGCAACGCGCCAGCCGTGTCTGCATCGACAGCGCAGCAGCAGCCCGTGCGCGGGTTGCCTGCCGATGCGCCCAAGCTGGTGATCAGCGGCTCGGTCTATTCACCCGATCCGGCCAAGCGGCTGCTGATCGTCAACGGCCAGGTGATGCGCGAGGGCGCCGACCTGGGCCAGGGCGTGCAGCTGCGTGAGGTGAAGCAGGACAGCGCCGTGCTGGGCTTCAAGGGCAACAACTACAACGTGGTGTTCTGAGGCCACGGACTGGATTGCGGGCCGAAGCCCGCAATGACAGCCCTCAGGCCGGCAGCTCCACCTCGTCGAGATAGCGCTCCAGCCCCGCCTCCAGCGTCGGCATCACCATTCCGCGCTCGCTGTCCAGCGCCGAGTAGCGCGGGCGGCAGGCCACCTGGCCGAGTTCGGCGCCGCTGCGTGCGTGCACCAGCGAGCGGTCCAGTCCCGCGGCTTCCGCTGCCAGCTGCGCCAGCTCGAACCAGCTCACCGCGCCGCGGTTGGCGAGGTGCCACAGGCCGTGCTCGCCATCCACCAGCATGTCCAGCGAGGTCTGCACGAGGTGCGGCACGTAGGTGGGCGACACCCACTGGTCGTGCGCGGCATGCCAGGGCTCCCCGCGCCGCATCGCCGCCAGCGCCTGCGTCACGAAGTTGTGCCTGTCCCATGGGCCGAAGAAGGCCGCCGTGCGCACCATCAGCGTGTCGGGCGCGACCGCCAGGATGCGCTGCTCCGCCTCGGCCTTGGTGCGACCGTAGGCGCACAGCGGCGCGGTGGGATCGGTCTCGACATAGGGCTGCGACTTGCGGCCATCGAACACCAGGTCCGACGAGAAGCTCATGAGCCGCACGCCGCGCTCGGCGCAGGCGCGCGCCAGCACCAGCGGGCCCTCGACGTTCTCGCGCCAGTTGCGAGGATCCGTCTCGGCATCGTCGACGCGCACGTAGCCCGCGGTGTTGACGACGGCCCACGGCTGCCAGCGGTCCAGCGCAGCGGCCACCGACGCCGGATCGGCGATGTCCATGTCCTGCCGGGTGAGCAGCTTGTAGGGCAGCCCGCGCATGTCGCACAGGCGCGCGTATGCACGGCCCAGCGTGCCGGTCGCGCCAGTGATCAGCAGCGGCTTGCCGATGACGGCGTGCGATTCCAGCTCGCCGTGGTGCGGGTAGAGCAGCCGCAGGTCGCGCTGCCACCAGCCCGGCCCCTCGAGGACCGGATGGCTGGGTTTGCGCCCGTGGCCCAGCTCGCGCGCCAGCGTCGCCAGGGCCGTCGGCCGCGGATCGTCGCCGCCGCGCACGTCCCACATCCCGGGCTCGTAGTGCCCCTGCTCCTTCGTGACCAGGCTGTCCCAGTCGAAGGTGCCGAACGCGGCCCACACGGTGAGCGCGCGCACGTCGAGGCCTTCGTCGCGCAGGTGCTGCGCCGAGGTCCAGGCCTGGCCGAGCCAGCGCAGCTGCTCCTCGCGCGTGCAGCCCAGGTGCACCTCGGTGATCGCGACCGGCCGCTCGTAGCGTTCGCAGGCCTCGCGCAACCGCGCCTGGAAGCCGCCGATGTGTGCGCCGAGCACCCGCGCGGTTTCCACGTCGGCATAGGCGTCGCGGCCGTTGCCGCCGCGCAGGTGCTCGGGGTACAGCGTGAGCCGGTCGTCGAGGAAGCGTTCGCTGGTGATGTAGGCGTTGATGCCCAGGATGTCGGGCGGGCAGGGCTCGTCGACCATCGCCAGCAGTTCGTCTTCGCTCGCGCCGTGGTGCCGCAGGTAATTCCACAGCGGATGCTCGCGCGTCACGCGGCCGCACAGCAGGTCGAAGCTGAGCCAGCGCCGGTCGTTCTCGAAGTCGGCCTGGTACTGCAGCCGCGGCGTGGCGACGGTGGTGTAGCCCAGGTCCTCGGTCTGCACCAGCTGCGCCTGCGGGTTCACGCGCCGGATGGCGCGCATCGCCAGCATGGTGCCCTGCACCTCGCCCAGCAGGCAGCGCACGAACTCGCGGTCGCTGCGCCCGTGCGGGTACCAGGTGCCATACAGGCCGGAGAATCGCGCCGTGGTCAGTGGCTCGTTGACGGGCGTGTACGCCGGGATGTCGGGAAAGCGTTCGGCGACGGCGCCGGCGTACTCGGCCAGCAGCTCCGGAAAGCGCTGGTCCACCAGGCTGGTGTGCCGCGGTCCGCTGCCGTGGTGCAGCAGGCCCGCGATCGGCTGCACGCCGAGCGTGCGCAGCCGCTGCAGGCGCTCCTCGGCGCAGCGCCAGTCGGCGCTGGCCGGCCCGTTCGGCGCGGTGCGTTCCCACAGCAGCGGAAAGCGCATGCGGCGGATGCCGAGCGAGGCGAGCCGGTCCAGGTCGTCCAGGCGGCGCTCGAAGCCGCTGTAGCGCATCTGGTCGAGGTAGCGGTCACCAACGCGGTTGACCGTGCATTCCGGCCCCGCCCAGAGCTCGAGCTCCCGCTGGCGCGGGACTGAGTGATCGTTCATGGCGCAGCAGCGGTCAGGCACTCCCGGCCGCGGTGTGCTGCACCGACGCGAGCGCCGCTTCGGCTTCGGCCGTGGCGTGCCTTTCCTGCAGCCGCTTGAACGCGGTAAGCGCCTGCGCCACCACCTGGTCCATGTTGTAGTACTTGTACGTCGCGAGGCGCCCGACGAAGGTGACGTTCTCCATCGCATCGGCCTCGGCCTCGTACTTGCGATAGAGCTCCGCGTTCTCCGGCCGCGGCACCGGGTAGTACGGGTCGCCCTCGGCGCGCGGGTACTCGTAGACCACCGAGGTCGTCGCGTGCTCCTGCCCCGTGATGTGCTTGAACTCGCTGATGCGCGTGTAGCCGTAGTCGTTGGGGTAGTTCACCGTGCCCACGGGCTGGAACTGCTCCTGCTTCACGTTCACGTGCTTGAACTCCAGGCTGCGGTACGGCAGCTTGCCGTACTTGAAGTTGAAGAACGCATCCACCGGGCCGGTGTAGACCATGTGCTTCCATGGCAGCAGGTCGACGATGTCGCGGTAGTCGGTGTTGAGCATCACCTTGATGTTCGGGTGGTCCAGCATCTTCTCGAACATCCGCGTGTAGCCCTGCAGCGGCATGGCCTGGAACGTGTCGGTGAAGTAGCGGTCGTCGCGGTTGGTGCGCGTGGGCACGCGCGCGGTGACGCTGGCATCCAGCTCCGACGGGTCCATGCCCCACTGCTTGCGCGTGTAGCCGCGGAAGAACTTGTTGTACAGCTCGCGGCCGACCTTGTTGACCACCACGTCCTCGGACGTCTTGATGTTCTCCTTCTTCTCGGCCACCGACTCGAAGAACTTCTCCACCTCGAACGAGGTGAGCTTCAGGCCGTACATCTTGTTGACCGTGTCCAGGTTGATCGGGATCGGCAGCAGCTGGCCGTCCACGCTGGCCAGCACGCGGTGCTGGTACGGGCGCCACTCGGTGAACCGCGACAGGTAGTCGAAGATGTCGGCCGAGTTGGTGTGGAAGATGTGCGGACCGTACGGATGGATCAGGACCCCCGCGTCGTCGTGCCGGTCGTACGCGTTGCCGCCGATGTGCGGACGCTTGTCCACGATCAGCACGCGCTGGTTGAGCACGTTGGCCAGGCGCTCGGCGAGCACGCTGCCCGCGAAGCCGGCGCCGACGATCAGATAGTCGAAGCCCCGCTGTCCAGGCACGGCTGCCGTCACGGCCGACTGGAATCCTTCACTGCCTTTGTCCATCGATCCTCCTGAAATGGAATGTCCGTTGCGCGAGCCGCTCGCTCGGCTCAGTGGCAGAGGCAATCGGCGGGCCCGGGTCGGCGTCGAGCTTAGTGAGGATCGCTAGTACGTCACGTAGCAAGAATGACCTGCACGCATGTCAGCGGATGCCGTAGGCGCGCCGCATGCAACGAGGTGTGAGTTGTGCGCAGTGCGGCGTTGCCATGACTCAGCACTTCGCCCATGCACGCCGATGGCTGTGCTTCGCTCCTGGTCGCAAGCACTCGTCCGGGCTAGCCCGCTGCGCACTCGTCCTACCGCCCGCCGAGCTTGGGCAACCTAAGGTGCAGTCGTGACCCGAACGACCGTTGACCTGGCCGTGCGCCGCCGCCTGCTCCTGCAGGCCGCGGCCGCGGCCGCCGTGGCGCCCAGCTTGCAGGGCTGCCTGTGGAACGAGAGCGAGGCCGCGACAGGCCCGACGCCGCCGCCCGTGATCGGCACCAACCTCTCCGGCATGGAGTGGGCGCAGCCCGGCATCCGGCGCGGCGGCAGCACGCAACCCAACCTGCACTACACCGCGCCGCGCCGCGCCGAGATCGCGTGGCTGGCGGCGAACGGGTTCAAGAAGAACCGGTTGCCCGTGCTGTGGGAGTTGCTGCAGCCGGTGCTGTTCGATGCGCGGCCGAATGCGGCGACACGCGCAATGACCGGCGAGCCCGGCGCGTTCGATGCGCTCTATGCGCAGCTGATCACCGAGGTGCTCGACGCGCACGCGGCGGTCGGCGCCACCTGCATCCTGGACCTGCACAACTACGGCCGCTACCGCGATTTCCGCTACACCGCCGACGGCAGCGTGCCCGGCCTGCAGAAGCCGCCGACGCCGCTGCACCGCGCGTACACCGAAGACCCCGGCGGCGTGCAGGAGCGCATCTTCTCGCTGGCGCCCGGCGCGACGCTCACGCAGGCGCACTACGCCGACTTCTGGACCCGCGCGGCGCAGCGCTGGAAGGACCACCCCGGACTGGCAGGCTGGGGCCTGATGAACGAGCCGCACGACATGCCCGCCCGCGGCGGTACCGAACCCACCGAAGGCGGTGGCGAGGACCTGGCGATCTGGCCTGCATACGCGCGCGCCGGCGTCGACGCGATCCGCAAGGTCGATGCGAAACGGCCGATCTACGTCGCCAGCAACCAGTGGAGCGCGGCGATGGCGCTGCCGGACGCCAATCCCGGTTTTCCGCTGCAGGGCGAGAACCTGGTCTACGAAGTGCACCTGTACCTGGACGCGGTGAGCGGCGGCCACGCCTTCGATTACGACAGCGAGGTGCGCAAGGGCTTCAGCGCCGGCGCGGGGCGCCGCTCCATCGACGCCGACACCGGCGTCAAGCGCCTCGAGCCCGCGATCCGCTGGGCGCGCAAGCACAACGCGCGCCTCGCGCTCACCGAGGTCGGCATGCCGGTCGACGACGAGCGCTGGCAGGTGATGTTCCAGAAGACCGTCACCCATGCGCTGCGCAACGGCGTCGAGGTCATGAGCTGGATGGGCGGCAGCCACTGGCCGATCCGCAGCCATGCGATCAACCACGTGCCGGGCTGGTACCAGAACCGCACGATCGAGCCGGCGGTGGCCGGGCCGATGAAGGCCGCGGCGGGCATCGGTCCTGCGGCGCTGTTCGACGAAGGCGCGGGCGTCGCGCAGGGCGGCCAGCCGGTCACGGTGACCGTGGCGATCCGCGGTGCACTGTCGCAGCCGCTGACGGTGAACGTGGCGGCGACCGAAGGCGCACGCCTGTCGAAAGCCAGCGTGACGATCCCGGCCGGCGCCAACACCAGCGACAGCTTCACGGTCGTGCCGGCACCGGACCGCGTGACGACGCTCACCTATTCGGGCGCCAGCGGCATCCAGGTGCCGCCGCCCCGCAAGCTGTACGCGTTCGCCGATCCCGTGAAGCTGGCGGACACCCACCTCGCCGATGCCGCGCTCGCCATCCTGGCCCGCTACGGCGCGAGCAAGTGGGAGATGGCCGATGCGTTCGACGACTACGTGCAGGGCTCGCCCGCGCGCGACGGCGGACCGGTGCGCGCGGTGGCCGACTCGGGGTTCGGCTCCAGCATCGCCAATCCCATGGAGATGCTCAACTTCGCCAACACCGACGACGCGCAGGCAGCGTGGCTGAAGCCACCGCTGCTGCGCGTCGTCAATGGCCGCAAGGTGCTGGACTGCAGCGTGCCGCACAGCACCGGCCTGTGGTGCAAGAAGGCCGCGCCCACGCCCGTGGTCCGGCCCCATCCGAACAGCCGCGTGCCGTATGACCTGCAGGACGAGCATTTCGCGCTGGCGCTGGTCATCGCACCGGCGGCCGGTGCTTCGGGCGTCGTGTTCCAGGCCTCCAAGGCGGAGGATCCGGTCACCAGCGAACTCACGGTGGCCGATGGCCAGCCGCAGGCACGCTGGATCGATGCACGCGGCCAGCAGGTGGTGCTCACGGCGCCCGGGCGGCTCGAGCCCGGTCGACCCACCGTGCTGTCGCTCACCAGCGCGCAGGGGGCGCAGGTGCTGCGCGTCGACGGCGAGCCGGCGGGCCGGGCCAGCGCGAGCTTCGCACCGTCGGCCTTCGCGCAGCTGCTGATCGGCGCGGGATTCCTCAGCTACTACCCGCGCGAGGGCTTCCGAGGCCACATCGTCGCTGCCATCGCGGGCCGCGGCCGGCCCAGCGACGCCGAGCTCGCGGTGCTGCACCGTTACCTGCGTTCACTTGCTGCGTGAGCCGCCGGGCCGCTCCCAAGGCTCACAGCACCGCAGCCCGCAGGGCGGTGGTTTTCGATTGAGCATTCGCGGCCCGCGCTGACACCGGCCGCACGGCAGGCTTGGTAGAAACCCCGCGATGCTCGAACCTGTCGAGACCGTCACACCGCAGGCCCTCGCGGCCGGCGAGCGAGCGCTGGTGCGCGACCTTGCGTGGGCCAGCATGTCGGGCGCGTTCAGCGGCGGCGTGATCCTGGTCGCCTTCGCACTCTCGCTCGGCGCCACGCCCGTCATGGTCGGCGTGCTGGCCGCCATTCCCTACCTCACGCAGGCCTCGCAACTGCCCGCCACGCTGCTCGTGGAGCGCGTGCGGCAGCGGCGCAAGATCGGCGTGTTCGCGATCACCGCGATGCGCGTGCTGATCCTGTCGATGGCCGCCCTGCCGTTCCTGCCGCATGGGATGGCGCTCACCTTCCTGGTCGGGTCGCAGGTGGTGATCGCCGCGCTGAACGCGATCGGCGCCTGCGCCGTGAACTCGTGGCTGCACCAGCTGATTCCGCACGAGAAGCTCGGTCACTTCTTCTCCCGTCGCCTCTTCTCCGGCACGACGCTGGCCTGCCTGGGCACGCTGGCCGCCGGTGCGCTGGTCGATCACTTTCCGCCGCACCGCACGGTGCAGGCCTATGCGCTGTCGTTCGCGCTGGCGGGGCTCACCGGCTTCGTCAGCTCGTTCTACCTGGGCCGCGCGCCGGAGCCGGTGATGCATGCGGCCGGACCCTCGGTGTCGATGCGCCAGCGCCTGCGCGGGCCGTTCCGCGACGCCAACTTCCGCGCGCTGCTGATGTTCCTGGGGGCGTGGATCGTCGCGTCCAACCTCGCCGCGCCCTTCATCACGGTGTACCTGATGGAGCAGCGCGGCTACGCGGTCGGCACCGTCACGAGCCTGTGGGTGACCAGCCAGCTGGCCAATGCGCTCACGCTGTACCTGTGGGGGCGGCTGTCGGACCGGCTGTCCAACAAGGGCGTGCTGGCGGTGGTGCTGCCGGTGTATTTCCTCTGCGTGCTCGCGCTGTGCTTCGTCGACGAGAGTTTCGACCCGCACTGGCAGCTGGGCTCGCTGTACGTGATCCATTTCCTGATGGGTGTCGCCACGGGGGGCATCGGCCTTGCGACCGGCAACCTGGGCCTCAAGCTGGCGCCGCAGGGCGAGGGCACCGTGTACCTGGCGGCCATCGGCCTCGTGTCCGCCGTCGCGGGCGGCACGGCGCCGATCGTGGCCGGCGCGCTGGCGCAGGCGTTTCAGGCCAGCCAGCTGTCGGCGGTGGTGCGCTTCACTTCGCCGGCCAGCCAGCATGAGATGGCGCTGGTGAGCTTCGCGCACTGGGAGTTCCTGTTCGCCATCTCCGCCATGGCCGGCTTCTACGTGCTGCATGCGCTGTCGCGCGTGCGCGAGGGCCGCGAGGTGAGCGAGCGCCAGGTGGTGCAGCAGTTCGCGCTGGAGGCCTGGCGGTCGGTGAACAACCTCTCGTCGACGGCGTTCGGGGCGATGTTCCCGTTCGAGCGGCTGTCGGAGCGTCGGAAGTGGTGGCGGGCGAGGGAGTCGCGCGGGCGGTGAGTTGCCGGGCGGCTCGGCGGGGTGAGGCTTTGGGGGTGCGCGGCAGGCGGTATCTGGCAGGGCCTCATACGGTGAGAGTCGCTTCGCCGAAGCTCGCTCCCGTCACCCAAATCGGCCCTGCCAGATACCGCCTGCCGCGTACCGGCACCGTGCGTGTTCGGAGAGGGCATTCAGTGCCCCGAGGGTGTCATCCGGTTTGACCTACGACCCAGCATGTGGGCGCCTTGGATTCCCGCGTTCGCGGGAATGACGGGACTCCGGAGAAGAGCAGAGCGGCGCCTGCCGCGCCCCCTCAGAGCTTGGCGACGACGCCTCGCACTTCAGCCACGCTGAGCAGCTCCGACAGCACCACCGGCGCGCTCCCCTGGCGGTACATCACGTACACCGGCACGCCGTTGCGGCCGAGCGAGGCCAGGGCGGCGCTGATGGCCGGGTCGCGGCGGGTCCAGTCGGCGCGCAGCAGGGCGACCTTGCGCTGGCGCAAGTCCGACAGCACCTGCTCGTTCGACAGCGTGGTCTTTTTGTTCACCTGGCAGGTGACGCACCAGGCCGCGGTGAAGTCGACGAAGACCGGCTGCCCCGCGGCGACGAGCTGCTGCACCTTGGCCTGCGACCAGGGTTGCCACTCGCCCTCGGCCTTCGCGGCCTGCTGCGACGGCGCGGCCGACGCGAGGTGCGGGCCGACGGTCCAGGCGACGGCGGCGAGCGCGAGGGTGGCGACCGTGCCGAGCACCACGCGCGTGCGGCCGCGCAGCGTGAGGGTCCACACCAGCAGGCTCACGGCCACCAGCAGCACCAGCAGCGCGCCGGCACCGTCGATGCCGCTCTGCTGGCCCAGCACCCACACCAGCCAGGCCACGGTGGCGAACATCGGGAATGCCATCAGGCGGCGGAAGACGTCCATCCACGGACCGGGACGCGGCAGCCAGCGGCCCACCGCAGGCACGGCGCTGGCAGCGAGATAAGGCAGCGCCATGCCGACGCCAAGGATGCCGAACACCAGCAGTGCCTCCACCGCTGGCAGCGTGGCGGCCAGGCCCAGCGAGGCGCCCATGAACGGCGCCGTGCAGGGCGACGCGATGGCGACGGCCAGCACGCCGGAGACGAAGGCATTGCGCACCGGGTGGCGCAGCTGCACGGAGGCGATCGACGAGGGCAGCACGCCGCCCACCTCGAAGACGCCGGCGAGGTTCAGCGCGATCAGCGTGAAGAGCACGGCCAGCACCGCCACCACCAGCGGCGACTGCAGCTGGAAGCCCCACCCGAGCTGCTCCCCCGCCGCGCGCAGGGCCAGCATCGCGGCGCCCAGCGCGAGGAACGACAGCACCACGCCGGCGGTGTAGGCCAGGCCGTCGGCGCGGCGCGCGCGCGCATCCTGCGCATGCGAAGCGAAGCCCACCAGCTTGATCGCCAGCACGGGGAACACGCAGGGCATGAGGTTGAGGATCAGGCCGCCCAGCAATGCGCCGAGCAGCGCGGCCATGAGGCCGACCCGGGACGACGCGGGGACGCTGGCCGTCGCATTGCTGCGCAGCGCCTCGTCCAGCGCCGGCGACACGCCCGTGGGTGCGGCCGCCACCGGCGGCCAGGTGCCGGCGACCTTGAGGGTCGCGCGCCAGCCCTGCTTGCCATCCGCGACCACGACCGGCAACTGCGTCGGACTCGTGCTGCGCAGCCCGGAGAGCGGGACATGCGCGGTCCACACCGCGCCCTTCCAGGCCTGGGTCCACGCGCCGGCAGGTTCGACGATCTCGGGCGTCTCCGGGAAGAACGCCAGCTCCTTGCCGCGCTCGGCGACCGGCAGGCCCTGCACCTCGATGTCGAGGCCATTGCCCGCGATGCGCGCCACGCTGTCCGGGATCGCGGCCGTGCCTTCAGGCACGTTGCGCGGCGCCGCCGCGAACGCGTCCGCGAAGGCCTGGCCGTGCATGGCGGTGGTGCTCTGCGCGGGGATCTTCAGCGCGAACTCGCCGTCCTCCGGGATGCACTCCTTCTTGCACACCAGCCATGTGGCCTTGAGCTTCACCGTGAGATCGCTCGCCAGCAGCGAAGGCTTGAAGTCGGGCCCGATCGTCAGCGGCACCGGCAGCAGCACGGTGCCTTCGTAGCCGTAATTGGCCAGCGTGCCGACCGGGATCTTGTGCGGCACCGGCCAGGCGATGTCGCCCGCGGTCACGCCCGCCGGCAGCGTCCATTCCAGCTGCGTGGCAAGGCCGGAGTCGCCCGGATTCTTCCAGTAGGTGTGCCACTCGGGCTGGTGCGCCAATTGCAGGCCCACCCAGACCTGCTTGCCGGGCGCGACGCCGTCGGGCGCATGCGCCAGCAGCTCGGCGCGCACGCGCTCGGTGGTGACCACGGCGCCCGGGCCGGTGGACAGCTGGGCGTGCGCTGCCAGCGACGAGGCCAGCAGCAGGAAGAGGGCGAACGAGCGCAGGACGGAGGACATGTGCAGGGTGCGAGCCGTGTGGGGCCGGACGAGTTCCGCCGTTCAGGCGAAGCCCAGCACCACGCGTCGGGTGGTGGCCGATTTCTTCTCGATCTTGGTGACCACCACCGCGCCGATCTCGGACGTGTTGGCCACGTGGGTGCCGCCGCAGGGCTGGTAGTCGATGGGGGCGTCGGCGCCGATGCGGATGGTGCGGATCCGGCCGGTGCCGCGTGGCGGCTGCACCGACATGCTGCGCACTAGCGCCGGGTTGGCGTCGAGCTCGGCGTCGGTGATCGCACCGACGGCGACCGGGTGCGCCGCGGCCACCAGCGCCGCGATGCCCGCGGTGAGGGCTTCCTTGTCGAGCGGATCGGTCATGTGGAAGTCCAGCCGCGCGTAGTCGGGCGTGATCGAACAGCCGTTCACCGGCTGCGGCACCAGGTGGCACAGCAGGTGGGTGGTCGTGTGGAAGCGCATCAGCTTGTGGCGGCGCTCCCAGTCGATGCGGGCCGTGACACGCTGGCCCGGCTGCAGCGTGGCCAGCAGGTCGTCCTGTCCCGGCGCGGGCACGTGCAGGATGGCGTCCGTAGGGCGGCCCTCGGCGTCCTTGGCCTTGCGCGTGTCGGCGATGGCGAGCTGGCGACCGTCCGCCAGCTGCAGCGTGCCGCTGTCGCCAGCCTGGCCGCCGCCCACCGGATAGAACACCGTGCGGTCCAGCACGACGCCCTCCGGCGCGACGGAGCGCACCGTGGCGTCGCACTCGCGCAGGTAGCCGTCCTCGCGGAACAGGTCTTGGGTCATCCCGCCATTTTCGGCGATGCCGGAAATCCCCTGCCTGGCTCGACATCGAGCGGCTGCGGCGAGGATGCGCTACGGGCCTACAGTCCGGCGAGCCCGCGCAGCCGACAGTGGCGGCATGAAGAACAACAAGCTGTCTGCCACCCTGCCTCTGCTGCTGGCCGCGGGGCTGGTCAGTGCCTGCGCCGCCGTCGCCGCAGCCGGCGACGAGAACGTGGGCGTCGGCCCCAACCCGCAGCTGCCGGCCCCGGACAAGTCGCTGGTGCCCACCGTCGACATCGCGCCGGCGATCGGCTGGCCGCAGGGCGGCAAGCCCAAGCCAGCAGCCGGCTTCCAGGTGACGGCCCTGGCGACCGGCCTGGACCATCCGCGCTGGCTGACGGTGCTGCCCAATGGCGACGTGCTGGTCGCCGAGACCAACGCGCCACCCAAGCCCCAGGACGCCAAGGGCATCAAGGGCAAGGTGATGAAACTGGTGCAGAAGCGCGCCGGCGCAGCGCCGCCCAGCGACAACCGCCTCACGCTGCTGCGCGACACCAACGGCGACGGCGTCGCCGACGTGCGCCAGGTGTTCGCGCAAGGCTTGCACTCGCCGTACGGCATGGCGCTGGTGGGCAACGAGCTGTACATCGCCGACACCGATGCGGTGCTCAAGGTGCCCTACCAGGCAGGGCAGCCCAAGGCGGCGGGCGAGCCCGTGAAGGTCACCGACCTGCCGGCCGGCGAGATCAACCACCACTGGACCAAGAACGTGATCGCGAGTCCCGACGGGGCGAAGCTGTACGTGACCGTCGGCTCCAACAGCAACGTGGCCGAGAACGGCATCGAGGCGGAGGAAGGCCGCGCCGCGATCTGGGAGGTCGACCGCGCGACAGGCAAGAAGCGCCT
This sequence comes from Ramlibacter sp. MMS24-I3-19, assembly GCF_050320135.1. Lineage (NCBI taxonomy): Bacteria > Pseudomonadati > Pseudomonadota > Betaproteobacteria > Burkholderiales > Comamonadaceae > Ramlibacter > Ramlibacter sp. MMS24-I3-19. The sequence goes on from NZ_CP190017.1 coordinate 1,245,922, forward strand.
CTTTGCCACCGGACTTCGCAACCCGAACGGGCTGGCCTGGGAGCCGCAGACCAAGGCGCTGTGGACCGTGGTCAACGAGCGCGACGAACTCGGCAACGACCTCGTGCCCGACTACCTCACCAGCGTCAAGGACGGTGCCTTCTACGGTTGGCCGTACAGCTACTGGGGCAACCACGTCGACGACCGCGTGAAGCCGCCACGCCCCGACATGGTGGCCAAGGCGACGGTGCCCGATTACGGCCTGGGCTCGCACCGCGCGCCGCTGGGGCTGGCGTTCGCCGACGGCAAGCTGCAGGGCGAGTTCGCCAATGGCGCCTTCATCGGCGAGCACGGCTCGTGGAACCGCAAGCCGCGCGTGGGCTACAAGGTGGTGTTCGTGCCGTTCCAGGGCGGCAAGCCTTCGGGGCCGCCGGTGGACTTCCTCACCGGTTTCGTCAACGACGACGGCAAGGCGATGGGCCGGCCGGTCGGTGTGGCGATCGACAAGACCGGTGCGGTGCTCGTGGCCGATGACGTCGGCAACACGGTCTGGCGGGTGGCGCCAGTGCGCTGATCTCACGTGCGGACCTGGGGGGCCCGATGCCCCTGCCGCCCGGGTCGATACGGGGAGCTCGGCGATGGGAGCTGGGCCAGAATCGGCGGTCCACTCCGGCACGACCATGACCGACCAGAGCATCACCCGCTTCCTGCTGTCCCCCGGCACCGACACCGACCCGGCGGAGACCGCCGAATGGCGTGAAGCGCTCTCGGCGCTGATTGCCAGCGAAGGTCCGGAGCGCGCCCGCTTCATCCTCGACCAGCTGGCCGCGATGGCACGCGCGCCGCAGGTGGGCTGGTCGCCGGAGCTGGTCACGCCCTACGTGAACACGGTGCCCGTCGAGCAGCAGCCGCCGTTTCCGGGCGACCTCGCAATCGAGGAACGCCTGGCTTCGCTGATGCGGTGGAACGCGCTGGCGATGGTGGTCCGCGCCAACGGCGCCTATGGCGAGCTCGGCGGCCACATCGCCAGTTACGCCAGCGCGGCCGACCTGTTCGAGGTCGGCTTCAACCACTTCTTCCACGCGCGCAACGAGCAGCAGGGCGGCGACCTGGTGTTCTTCCAGCCGCACAGCGCGCCGGGCGTGTACGCGCGGGCGTTCCTCGAAGGGCGGCTCTCGGAGGCCGACCTCGCGCACTACCGCCAGGAGATCACCGCGCCTCAGGTGAACGCGCGTGGTCTCTCCAGTTATCCGCATCCCTGGCTGATGCCGGACTTCTGGCAGTTCCCGACGGGATCCATGGGCATCGGGCCGATCAGCTCGATCTACCACGCGCGCTTCATGCGCTACCTCACGCACCGGCACCTGCTCGATTGCAGCAGCCGCAAGGTGTGGGGCGTGTTCGGCGACGGCGAGATGGACGAGCCCGAGAGCATGAGCGCGCTCACGCTGGCGTCGCGCGAGAAGCTGGACAACCTCGTGTGGGTGGTCAACTGCAACCTGCAGCGGCTCGATGGCCCCGTGCGCGGCAACGGCCGCATCGTCGACGAACTGGAGAAGCTGTTCCGCGGCGCGGGGTGGCACGTGATCAAGCTGCTGTGGGGCAGCGACTGGGATGGCCTGTTCGCGCGCGACCTCACCGACGCCCTCGTCCAGGTGTTCGCGCGCACCGTCGACGGCCAGATGCAGACCTTCGCGGCCAAGGACGGCCGCTTCAACCGCGAGCACTTCTTCAACCAGAACGAGGCCCTGGCGCGACTCGCGCAGGGCATGACCGACGAGCAGATCGATCGCCTGAAGCGCGGCGGCCATGACCTGGTGAAGATCCACGCCGCCTACCACGTGGCCGCGCACCACCACGGCCAGCCGGTGGTGATCCTCGCCCACACCAAGAAGGGCTATGGCATGGGCACGGCCGGCCAGGGCCGCATGACCACGCACAGCCAGAAGAAGCTGGACGAGGCGGCGCTGCTGGAATTCCGCAACCGCTTCAACCTGCCGATCTCCGACGAGCAGGCGAAGACCCTCGCGTTCTTCAAGCCCGCCGAGGACAGCGCGGAGATGCGTTACCTGCACGAGCGGCGCGCCGCGCTGGGCGGCTACATGCCCAAGCGCGAGACCAAGGCGCCGGTGCTGCCGGTGCCGCCGCTCGCGTCGTATGCGCAGTTCGCGGTGCAAGCGGCCGGCAAGGAGATGTCGACCACGATGGCGTTCGTGCGACTGCTGGGCAACCTGCTGAAGGACAAGGACCTGGGCCCGCGCATCGTGCCGATCGTGGCCGACGAGGCGCGCACCTTCGGCATGGCCAACCTGTTCAAGCAGGTGGGCATCTACTCCAGCGCGGGGCAGCTGTACGACCCCGAGGACATCGGCTCGGTGCTCTCGTACCGCGAGGCGCTCGACGGCCAGATCCTGGAAGAGGGCATCAGCGAGGCCGGCGCCATCGCCAGCTGGACCGCCGCGGCCACCAGCTACAGCGTGCATGGCGTGCCCATGCTGCCGTTCTACATCTACTACTCGATGTTCGGCTTCCAGCGCGTGGGCGACGCGATCTGGGCCGCCGCCGACCAGCGCGCGCGGGGCTTCCTGCTGGGCGCCACGTCAGGCCGAACGACCCTGGGTGGCGAGGGCCTGCAGCACCAGGACGGCAGCAGCCACCTGGTGGCCGCGACCATCCCGAACTGCAAGGCCTACGACCCGGCCTTCGCGGGCGAGCTGGCGGTGATCATCGACCACGGCATGCGCGAGATGCTGGTGGACCAGCAGGACTGGTTCTACTACCTCACGCTGATGAACGAGAACTACGCCCAGCCGGACCTGCCGGAGGGCGCGGCGCACGGCGTGGTGCGTGGCGGATACCGGTTCGCCACGTTCGGAGAGAGCGTGCCGCAGGTCACGCTGCTCGGCTCGGGTGCCATCCTCACCGAGGTGCTGAAGGCCGCGCAGCAGCTGGCCGCGCAAGGCATCGCGAGCGAGGTGTTCAGCATCACCAGCTGGAGCGAACTCGCGCGCGACGGCCTGCATTGCGAGCAGCGCGCGTTGCGCGGCGAGGCACACACCACGCCCTGGCTGCACGAGATGCTGGCGGGCGCAAAAGGACCGATCGTCGCAGCGACCGACTACGTTCGGGCCGTGCCGGAGTCGATCCGCGCCTTCCTGCCCGCCGGGCGCCGCTACCTCACCCTCGGAACGGACGGCTTCGGCCGCAGCGACACGCGCGCCGCACTGCGTGGCTTCTTCGGTGTCGACGCAGCGCACATTGCGAGGGCGGCATCGCACCTGCTGCGCGGGTGACGCCAGCGGCCTGGGAAGGTCCGCAGGTGCGGTGAGCGGGCCCGGAGGTACCATCGGCTGAAACTGGTTTCAGCCGCCATGCCCGCCAAGTCCCAGCGCGCCGCCACCGCCCCCGCGGGCCCGCGCCGCACCATCTCCGACGTCGCGCAGCATGCGGGCGTCTCCAAGGCCACGGTCTCGCGCTTCCTGAACCGGCGCGACGAGCTGCTCACGCCCGAGATCGCGCGCCGTGTCGAGTCGTCCATCGCGGCGCTCGGCTACTCGCCCAGCCCGATGGCCCAGGCCCTTAAGCGCGGACGCTCGCGCCTGATCGGCCTGGTGGTCGCCGACGTCGCCAATCCCTTCTCGGTGGCCGTGCTGCGCGGTGCCGAAAAGGCATGCCAGGACGCCGGCTACCTGCTGATGCTGTTCAACCTGGGCGACGAACCTCGGCGCGAGCGCGAGGCGATCGAGGCGCTGGTCGCCTACCAGGTCGACGGCCTGATCCTCAACACGCTCGGCCGTGACGAGGCGGCCGTCGCGGCGGCGGCGCGCAGTGGGCGGCCGGTGGTGCTGGTCGATCGCCGGCACCGCGACATGCAGGCCGACTTCGTCTCGCTCGACAACGCCGGCGCGGTGCAGCTCGCGGTCGAGCACCTCATCGACGCCGGCTGGAACGACCTGCTGTACGTGAGCGAACCGGTGCGCGGCGTCAGCTCGCGCCAGGAGCGCGAGGTGGCGTTCCGCAACCTGGTGGCGCGGCGGCGCGGGGTGCGCGGTGGCGTGCACGAGTCCACCGGTGACGAGGCGGACCTGCGTGCGGCGGTGCAGGCGTTGCACAAGGCCGGCCGCAGGCCCGCGATCCTGGCGGCCAATGCCGTGGTCACCTTGCGTGTGGCCGCCGCGGTGGCTGCCCAGGGCTGGCAGTTCGGACACGACTTCGGGTTCGTCGGCGTCGACGAGACGGAATGGGCGCCGTTGGTGGGACCGGGGCTCACCACGGTCGCGCAGCCCACGGACGCGCTGGGGCGGCTGGCGACGGCGTGCCTGCTCGAGCGCCTGCAGGGCCTGGCCGTGCCGCCGCGCCAGATCCTGCTGCCGGGCCAGCTGGTGGCCCGCGCCTCATCGGCCGCGCCGGCGTCGGTAGTTTCCACGATGAAATCCTGAAACCGGTTTCTGTACACTCGCCTTCCAACGGCGCGCCGAGGCACAGCCCTTGTCCCTCAACTATTCATTCCAGTTCGACGCGGTCTTCGATGCGTGGCCACTGCTGCTGCGTGGCACCTGGATCACGATCCAGCTGTCGTTGACGGCGACGGCGCTGGGCCTCATCGTGGCCATCATCGGCGCGTGGGCCAAGACCTCCGGCCCGAAGCCGCTGCGCATGCTGGTCAATGCGTACATCGAGCTGGTGCGCAACACGCCGTTCCTGGTCCAGCTGTTCTTCTTCTTCTTCGCCCTGCCGGCGCTCGGCCTGCGCTGGTCGGCCTACGCGGCCGCGCTGGTGGCGATGGTGGTCAACCTGGGCGCGTATGCGACCGAGATCATCCGGGTCGGCATCGAGTCGATCCCGCGCGGGCAGGTCGAGGCCGGCTTGGCGCTCAACCTCAAGCGGCACCAGGTGTTCCGCCACGTCATCCTGAAGCCGGCGCTGAAGGCGATCTACCCGGCGCTCACCAGCCAGTTCATCCTGTTGATGCTCAGCTCGGCGGTGGTGTCGGCGATCTCGGCCGACGACCTCACCTCGGTCGCGGCCAACCTGCAGTCGCAGACCTTCCGCAGCTTCGAGATCTACATCGTGGTGGCCGGCATCTACCTGGCGCTGGCCCTTGCGTTCTCGTTCCTGTTCCGGGCCATCTACCGGTTCGCCCTCGACTACCCGGACCGCCGCTGAATGCGCACCTTCGGCACCCCCGAGTTCCTGTTCATCCTGGCCGCGGCGCGCTGGACCATCGCGCTGTCGCTGATCGCCTTCCTCGGCGGTGCGGTGGGTGGGCTGATCGTCGCGCTGGCCCGCACCAGCGAGAGCGCGGCAGCCCGCGCGGTGTCCACCGCCTTCGTCCAGGTTTTCCAGGGCACGCCGCTGCTGCTGCAGCTGTTCCTGGTGTTCTTCGGTGCGCCGGTGCTGGGCTGGGACATCAATCCGTGGATCGCGGCCGGCGTCGCGCTCGTGCTCAACACCAGCGCGTTCCTGGGCGAGATCTGGCGCGGCTGCATCCAGGCGATCCCGCGCGGCCAGTGGGAAGCGGCCGATGCGCTGGGCCTGCACTACGTCGACCGCATGCGCGACGTGGTGCTGCCCCAGGCGTTCAAGATCGCGCTGCCGCCCACCGTTGGCTACATGGTCCAGGTGATCAAGGGCACCTCGCTCGCGGCCATCATCGGCTTCACCGAGATCACCCGCGCCGGGCAGATCATCAACAATGCCACGTTCCAGCCGTTGATCGTGTTCGGCGTCGTGGCTGCCGTCTATTTCGCCCTGTGCTGGCCGCTGTCGCTGCTGGCCGGGTGGATGGAACGCCGCCAGGCGGCGGCACTGGCCCGCTGAGGCGGGCGCTTCACTTTCTTCCACAGGAGACCTCCATGCATCACTTCTCGCGTCGCGCGTTCGCCGCCTTCGCCCTCGCAGCCGGCTTGGCTGCCACCGCCGCATCCGCGTTCGCGCAGGCGCCCGAGGACCTGAAGAAGAAGGGCGAGGTCAACGTCGGCCTGCTGGTGGACTTCCCGCCCTACGGCACCACCAACGCGCAGAACCAGCCCGACGGCTACGACGCCGACGTCGCGAAGCTGCTGGGCAAGGAGTGGGGCGTGAAGGTGAACCTGGTGCCGGTGACCGGCCCGAACCGCATCCCGTTCCTGCTGACCAACAAGGTCGACATGCTGATCGCCTCGCTGGCCATCACGCCCGAGCGTGCCAAGCAGGTGCAGTTCTCCAAGCCGTACTCGGCCGCCACGATCGTGCTGCTGGGCCCGAAGAAGTCCAACATCAAGGCCGCCCCGGACCTGAAGTCGGTCCGCGTGGGCGTGGCCCGGGCCAGCACCCAGGACGTCGCGCTGACCGCGATCGCGCCGCAGGGCACCGAGATCCGCCGCTTCGACGACGACGCGTCCGCGATGCAGGCCCTGATCGCCGGCCAGGTCGACGCCATCGGCTGCTCCACCACCGTGGCCGCGCAGATCGACAAGCGCAAGCCGGGCGAGTTCGAGCCCAAGTTCGTGCTGAAGCAGCAGGAGATGGCCGTCGCCATTCGCCCGGGCCAGGACGCGCTGCTGAAGTCGGTCAACGAGTTCGTCACCAAGAACACGGCCAACGGCGAGCTGAACAAGCTGTACCGCAAGTGGCTGGAGACCGACCTGCCCAAGATGCAGTAAGGCGAGCGCGCGGGAATAGCATGGACCACCAGCTTCAGGCCGGCGCCGAACCCATCATCCGCCTCGAAGGGGTGGAGAAGTGGTACGGCAAGTTCAAGGTGCTGGACGGCATCGACCTGAAGGTCGCGCCCGGCGAGCGCATCGTGATCTGCGGGCCCTCGGGCTCGGGAAAGTCCACGCTGATCCGCTGCATCAATGCGCTGGAAACCGTGCAGAAGGGACAGGTCGTCGTCGACGGCATCGACCTCACGGCCGGCAAGCGCAATGTCGACAGGGTGCGCGCCGAAGTCGGCATGGTCTTCCAGCAGTTCAACCTGTTCCCGCACCTCACCATCCTGCAGAACTGCACGCTGGCGCCGATGCGCACGCGCGGCGTCAAGCGCGACGAGGCCGAAGCCACGGCGATGAAGTACCTCACGCGGGTGCGCATCCCGGAGCAGGCCAACAAGTACCCGAGCCAGCTCTCGGGCGGCCAGCAGCAGCGCGTGGCGATCGCGCGCGCGCTGTGCATGACGCCGCGCATCATGCTGTTCGACGAGCCCACATCGGCGCTCGATCCGGAGATGGTGAAGGAAGTGCTGGACACGATGATCGGCCTGGCGGAAGAGGGCATGACCATGCTGTGCGTCACGCACGAGATGGGCTTCGCGCGCAGCGTGGCCGATCGCGTGATCTTCATGGCCGACGGCCGCATCGTCGAACAGGCGCCCCCGCAGGAGTTCTTCACCCGGCCGCAGCACGAGAAGACGCGCCAGTTCCTGGGCCAGATCCTCAGCTCGCACCACCACCATCCACAGGCGGCGTGATGCAGCAGGTCCTCATCTCCCTCGGCGCGTTCGGCGCGGCCGAGGTGCGGCGGCACGGGCAGCAGTGGTTCTCGCAGCTGGCCCATGAAGCCGGCGCCGATGGCGTCGAGGTGCGTGGCGAGCTGCTGCGCGATGCATCGAGTGAACTGCCCGCCATCGCGCGTGTGGCCCGCGAGCGTTCACTGGCCCTCGTCTACTCCAGCCCCGAGGGGGTGTGGCAAGCCGATGGCAAGCTGGACACGGCGGCGCTGGATCGCGCGCTGGACGCTGCGCGGCAGCTCGGTGCACCGCGCCTCAAGATGTCGATCGGCGGCTTCGGGCGCGACTCTGCGGGCAGCTTCGCCGCCCTCGCGCAAGCCGTGCGCGCCGCGGGCGTCGAGCTCGTGATCGAGAACGACCAGACCGTCGCGGCCGGCACCATCGCGCCGCTGCAAACCTTCTTCACTCAGGCGAACGCTGCCGGCGTCCGGCTGGGCATGACCTTTGACATGGGCAATTGGCACTGGACGGGCGAGTGCCCGCTCGAAGCCGCGCACAGCTTCGCGGACCGCGTCGCCTACGTGCATTGCAAGGGCGTGCAACGCCAGCCGCATCGCTGGGTGGCAGTACCGCTGGCGGACTCGGCGGCGCCCTGGCGCACGATCCTGCGCGCGATGCCGCGCAGCGTGCCGTGGGCGATCGAATACCCGCTCCAGGGCGACGACCTCGTGGCCGTCACCCGCGAGCAGGTGCGCAGCCTGCGCGAGATCGCCGCGACGCTGGGAGCCGCGAAATGAGCAGTACCGGGCATGACGTCGTCCTGTTCGGCGAGATGATGCAGATGATGGTGGCCGACCGGCCGGGCCCGCTCGAGACCATCGGCACCTTCCACAAGCGCACCGCGGGCGCCGAGACCAACGTCGCCATTGGCCTGGCCCGCGCCGGCCTGCGCGTGGGTTGGGCCAGCCGGCTCGGCAGCGATTCGATGGCGCGCTACCTGCTGGGCGAGATGCGGCGCGAGGGCGTCGACTGCTCGCGCGTCGTGTGCGATCCGACGCAGCGCACCGGCTTCCTGTTCAAGGGCCGCGTCACGGCCGGCGACCCGCCGATCGAGTACCACCGCAAGGGCTCGGCGGCCAGCCACTTCGCGCCGGACGACATCGACGTCGAGTGGCTCACCGCCGCGCGGCTGCTGCACGTCACGGGCGTGTTCCCCGCCATCTCCGCCAGCGCGCTGGCCACCATGCAAAACGCCGTCGGGATCGTCCGCGCCGCGGGCGGCACGATCTCGTTCGACCCCAACCTGCGACCCACGCTGTGGGAGTCGCCCGAGACCATGCGGCGCGAGCTGAACGCACTGGCGTTCCAGGCGCACTGGGTGCTGCCCGGCCTGGAAGAAGGTCGCTTCCTCACCGGCGAGCAGACCCCCGAGGGCATCGCGGCCTTCTACCGCGCGCAGGGTGCGCCGTTCGTGGCCGTGAAGCTCGGCGCCGAGGGCGCCTACTTCGACAGCACGATCGCCAGCGGCTACGTGCCCGCGTTCCCGGTCACCGAGGTGGTCGACACCGTGGGTGCCGGCGACGGCTTCGCCGTCGGCGTCATCAGCGCGCTGCTCGATGGCCGCACGGTCACCGAAGCGGTGCGGCGTGGCGCCTGGATCGGTGCCCGCGCGGTGCAGGTGCTCGGCGACACCGAAGGCCTGCCGACGCGGGCGCAGCTGCAGGAGGCCGGCCTGTGAGCGGTGCACGGCGCCAGGTGCTGGTGTTCCGCGAGCTGCCGGACGACCAGCTCGCCCGCATCACCGCGCAGCATGCGGTGACGGTCGCCAACCCGCGTCAGGGCGCCGCGCAGAAGGCCGCCTTCGAGGCGGCACTGCCGCGGGCCGAAGGCCTGATCGGCTCCAGCTACGCGATCACGCCCGCGCTGCTGGATGCGGCGCCGCGGCTGCAGGTGATCTCCACGATTTCGGTTGGCGTCGACAACTATCCGATCGCCGAGCTGCGCCAGCGCCGCATCGTGCTGTGCCACACGCCCGGCGTGCTCACCGAGACGACCGCCGACACCGTGTTCGCGCTGGTGATGGCCACCAGCCGGCGCCTGGTCGAACTGGCGAACCTCGTGCGCGACGGCCAGTGGACCCGCAACATCGGCGAGGACCTGTTCGGCTGGGACGTGCACGGCAAGACGCTGGGCATCCTCGGCTTCGGCCGAATCGGCCAGGCCGTCGCGCGCCGCGCCGCGCTGGGCTTCCGCATGCCGGTGAAGTACCACGGCCCGCGCCCGGTCGACTTGCCCGAGCTGCGCGGCCACGCGGTGCATGCGCCACTCGACGAGGTGCTCGCCGGCAGCGACATCGTGGTGGCCACGCTGCCGCTGAACGACGCGACGCGCGGCCTAATGGGGCCGCGTGAGTTCGGGCTGATGAAGCGCGACGCGATCTTCGTCAACGGTGGCCGCGGGGCCACGGTGCAGGAAGCGGCGCTGCTGCAGGCGCTGGACAGCGGCCACCTGCGCGCCGCCGGGCTGGACGTGTTCGCCACCGAACCGCTGCCCGCCGACTCGCCGCTGCGTCGCCATCCGCGCGTGACGGCCCTGCCGCACATCGGCTCGGCCACGCACGAGACGCGCCATGCGATGGCCGAACTGGCGACGACCAACCTGCTGGTTGCGCTGGCGGGAGACGTGCCTCCCGCGGTGTACGCGGGCCACTGAACGCGCCGCCGCGCAGGGGGCTGCGCGACCATAATGCCGCGCATGGCACTCCGTTCGCGCTTCTGGGCCGACCTCTCCACGCTGGACTTCGCGCGCCTGCAGGCCAGTGGCACGGCGTCGCAGGTCGTCGCCGTGCTGCCGGTGGCGGCGATCGAGCAGCATGGTCCGCACCTGCCGGTGAGCGTGGACCAGACGCTGGTCGACGGCATCGTCATCCACAGCGTGCAGCACCTGCCGGCCGAGCTGCCGGTGCTGTTCCTGCCCACGCAGCAGGTCGGCAAGAGCAACGAGCACCAGCGCTTCCCCGGCACGCTCACGCTCTCGGCCGAGACGCTGATCCGGCTGTGGACCGAGATCGGCGAATCGGTGGCGCGCGCAGGCATCCGCAAGCTGGTGCTGTTCAACTCGCACGGCGGCCAGGTGAGCGTGATGGACATCGTGGCGCGCGACCTGCGCACCCGCTGCGACCTGCTGGTGTATTCGGTCAACTGGTTCAACCTGCCGCTGGGGGACGAGGTCGACGGCCAGTTCACGCGCGAGGAACACCGCTTCGGCATCCATGCGGGCGACATCGAGACATCGATGATGCTGGCGTTGCGGCCGCAGTTCGTCGACATGGCGCAGGCGCGCGACTTCAGGTCGACGTCGCAGGACCGCGCGGCGGCCTACCCCATCCTCGGCAACGGCCGCAGTGCCAAGCTCGGCTGGCAGATGCAGGACTACAACCCGCAGGGCGCCGCAGGCAATGCGTCGCTGGCCACGGCGGACAAGGGGCGCGCGGTGGTCGATGCCGCCGCCCGGCAACTCGCGCTGCTGCTGCAGGAAGTGGCGCGGCTGCCGCTCACCACGCTGGTCGAGAAGCCACAACTGCCCGGCTGAAGCGCCAGCATCGCGCAGCTGGACCGGCTGCAATCCCGCCGTCATTCGCGTCCTACGGTCGCTTGCGAGGCCGCCGATGGTGCGTGCCGTTCACGGTCCTAGAGTGGTCGCAAGGCCGGCGCCGCGCCGGCACGACCAAGGAGCGACTCGATGGCAACCGTGGCAGAAGTGATGACCAGCGACGTGCGCAGCATGTCGCCGCAGCAGACGCTGGCTGAAGCAGCCAGGCTGATGGACGCATTGAACGTGGGCGTGGTCCCCGTGTGCGAAGGCGATCGGCTGGTGGGCATGGTCACCGATCGCGACATCGTCGTGCGCGGCATCGCGCGCGATCTCGACCCGAAGGCGTGCAAGCTGGTCGACGTCATGAGCGGGCACGTGCGCACCGCGCGTCCCGACGACGATGTCGACGAGGTGCTGGGCGAGATGGCCAACGCGCAGATCCGGCGCATGGCGGTGGTGGACGCGAACGACAGGCTGGTGGGCATCCTGTCCATCGGCGACATCGCGGCCAAGAGTCCGGAGGACGAAGGGGACGTGGCGCTGTCGCTGGGCGACATCTCGTCGCCCGCGGAGCCGGATCGCTCGGGCGAGCCGCAAGCGCAGTCGCAGTCGCAATCGCAATCGCAATCCCAGTCGTGACGGCCGGCGGCTAGCCCTTCGCGGCGCGCGCATACGCGCTGCGGCCCTCTTCGAGCAGGCGCTTCGCCTCGGCCGCTCCCTCGCGGCCGAGCGGTTCGAAGCGCACGTCCTTCTGCGCGTTGTAGAACACGAAGAAGCGCTCGATCTCGTCGAGCACGGACGGCGTCACGTCCGCCATCTTCTTCCAGTGCGCATAGCGATGGCTGTTGCGCGCGACGGCGAGCAGCCGGTCATTGCGCTCGGCCTTGCCGCCGGACGCGGGCTTCTGCCGCGCGAGGATCACGCCGACCACGCGGCAGGGCACCACGGTTCCGGGCGGCGCCGGTTCGTCCATGAACAGCAGCACGTCGAGCGGGTCTCCGTCCTGACCCTGCGTGGAGGGGACGAAGCCGAAGTCGTACGGGAAGGCCGTGCCCAGTGGCAGCACCGCGTGCAGTTCCATGGCGCCGAGCGCCGGCTGCCATTTGAGCTTGTTGCGGCTGCCTGCCGGCGCCTCGATGACCGCGCGCCAGTTGCCCTCGTCGTCGCGCGCTGGCAGTGCGTGCAGCGCAGGTGGCGCTGTCATGAAGGGACCTGCATCTCAAATGGCAAGGCCGCCCGAAGGCGGCCTCGCGTTGCAGCAGATGCGGGACCGCGCAGGTCCCGCGCGCGACGCTTCACTGCGCCTTCTTGCGATTCTGGCTGCGAGCCTGGCCACCCTTGCGCCCAGCCTCGCGGGCTTCCTCCGACGTGAACTCGTGGGCCGTGCCCTTCTCGTGTGCTGCCTTGCCGCCCTCGCTGGCGATCTGGCGCTGGCGCTCCGGATCCATCGAGGCGAATCCTCGGTTCGACTTGCCCTGGTTGCCTTGATTGTTCGATGCCATCTGGGTACTCCTAAAAAGCTTGGATGGAAGATGCATGGCGGCGCCTTGGCGCCGACCATGGGAGGCATTGGGAGGGCAACGCAGAGAAGCGCTCGTCAGGGCTCGGTGCTGAGCGCTGTAGGAAAGGGCCTTGCTGGGTTACATCCAGACAACGCCTGTATCCGCTGCTATTTTTTCGAGAGCACGAGCGTGTCGAGTCTCGCGAGCAATGCACCCGCTTCGGGGGCTGTCGCACGCTCTGTTGCAGGTGAGGAAATCAGGCTGTCGAGCAGCCGCGCGACTTGCGTGGACGACGGTTGGACGGGTCCGAAGAAGCGCGCGCGCGATCCGTGCGCGACAAGCAGCGAGGGGAAGGTCTCGATGTCGACGTCGCCCATCGCGTCGGCCTCGTCCTCGACATCGACCCAGGCGAACTGCACCTGCGGATGCGTCGCGGCGAGCTGCTCGAACACCGGCGTCCACTCGCGGCACACGCCGCACCAGGCGGCACAGAGGCAGATCACGCGCCATCCGTCGGCGCCCTGCTGGCTCGGCAGTGAGGTCTCCATCGCCGCCAGTTTACGCAAGCAAGCTCAGGCGTACGTCACCGATGCGCGAAGACCCGGTGCATCCAGGTGCGGCAAGGTGTTGAACGTCACGAGCGAGAGGCGCTTGGGGTTGAAGGCGAACTCGGTGACCGACGTGTTGCGCAGGCGCAGGTTCAGCTCGATGCTCGCGGCGGGCGCGGCACCCAGGACCTGCGCGACCGCAGTGGAAATCGGGCCGCCGCTGCTGACGACCAGCACGCGTCGGCCGAAGTGGTTGGCCCGCACGTGGTCCAGCGCGCCGACGACGCCGCTCACGAAGTCGGGATACGAGGGCATGCGTTCCGGTTGCGTGCGGCCCTCCATCCAGGCCGCGAGCCCTTCGCGCAGCAGGCGGAAGTGCTGGCGCACCAGCTCCGGCGTGTCGGGCCGCACCAGGGGCTGCGGATGGATCGCGGCGATCACGGCCTCGCTGTCGTATTCATTCAGGCCGGCCCAGGGCAGGTGCTCGTCCTGGTGGCGCATGCCCTGCAGGATGCCGGCCAGCGTCTGCTTGTGGCGCCGCAGCGTCCCTGCGATCAGCGCGTCGAACGTGATGCCCTGCTGCGCGAAGTACTCGCCGAGGAGCTCGCACTGGCGCAGGCCGAGCGCGCTCAACTGGTCGTAGTCGTCCGCGCCCAGCGAGGCCTGCCCGTGGCGCACGAGATAGAGCGTTCCCATGCCGCCATTGTCGCGAGCGCTGCCGCGGGCCCTGGTCCCATGAGCGACTGTCGACAGCATTCGCTGACGCGATCGGACGGCTCCCGCTGGCACGCAGGGGATCGCGGCTCAGGTTGTGATCGGGGTCCTTTCAACAAGGAGAAAGCGCCCATGGCCCGCTACGGCAAGAAGTCGCACGACAAGGTCCACGAGGCCATGCACGAGATGAAGCATGGCGAGCTGCGCAGCAGCACGGGGCAGAAGGTCACCAACCCCAAGCAGGCCATCGCGATCGGCCTGTCGGAGGCCCGCAGCGAGGGCGGCAAGGTGCCGGCCAAGAAGAGCACGGGACGCAAGACGGCGGCGAAGAAGACCACCGCGCGCAAGACCACAGCGAAGAAGGCGCCGGCGAAGAAGACCTCGACGGCGCGCAAGTCGACGACAGCGAAGAAGTCCACCGCGCGCAAGACGCCAGCAAAGAAGACGACCGCGAAGAAGACGACCGCGAAGAAGACCACGGCCAGGAAGACGCCGGCGAAGAAGACCGCGGCCAAGTCGACGGCAAGGAAGACGACCGCGCGCAAGTCGACGACCGCCCGCAAGTCCACGGGTCGCAAGACGACCGCGAAGAAGAGCAGCGCCCGCAAGAGCGCGTCGAAGTAGGCGCGAGCGCGCCGCTAGAGACGCTGTGCGAGCGGCGTCGGCTCCAGCGCCATCGCTGCGTCGCCTGCGGTGGCCACGTCCACCGTCCGGTTGCGCAGGTGGTTCTGCGCCATGAGCTCGGCGCTGGCCAGGGCCGCTTCGGGCGTGTCGAACAGGCCGCCGCCACACAGGTGGGCGCAGCAACCGGGTTGCTCGCACAGCGTCGCCAGCCAGAAACTGCGGGGGCGCTGGCAGCAAACCTTGGCGAACCCGAGGTAGCGCCCGCCGATCTCGCTGGCGGAACTGGCGACGAAGTGGCCGTCGAACGGCCCGGTGACACGGTCCATGGAGTGCTCCTGGCGCCCGGCAGCTGGCGCGGACCGCCACTCTAGGAGGGGCGCACCGACAGTGGTGTAGGACCGTGCTGACGCTGTGTCAGGCGGTCGGGCGGAGCCCATCGGCCCGAGGTCCGCGCCGGTTTGCGATCAGATGCCGCCCGATGCGAGGCGGACCGTGCCGCGCGGCGTGAGCAAGGTGGCACACAGGGCCGTAGCCCCTTCGGCGACGTCGATCCGTTGCAGCCCGATCGCGTCCAGCGCGCGCCGCAACGCGTCGGCACGTGGATGGCGGACCGTCACGCGATGCAGGCTCACGCCGCTGTCCGGCATGCCGGACGCCGGATGCGTTTCGCCCCATGCGATCAGCGTCGGCAGGCAACCGTCGAACAGCCGCTGCCCGTCGTCGCGCACCGTGATCTGCCACTGCAGCAGCCCGCGCGGCGTCATGCGCGAGGCGGACAGGATGCGCCCGCGATCGATGTGCTGCGCGGCGAGCGCATCGACGGCCGCCTGCAGGTCGGGCACCTGCACCACCCAGTGCAGCAGCCGCGGACCATCGTCGCGCAGCAGCTGCCGCACGCGTGCGTCGTCGAGGTCGAACCAGCGCTGGCGTCCCTCGGGCGCCACCGGCACCGCCGGGTCGGCCGCGATGATCTCGAAGTAGGCGCGCGGGTGGTCGACGGTCGCGATGCGCAGCAGACGGTTGTGCGTGCCCATGAGCGGATGCTGGCCGCCAGGCCCCGGCACGACACCGAGCGTGGCCTCGCACCACGCCTCGCCCTGCGCGAGCGTGTCCGCGGCGACCACGAGGTGGTCGATGCGCGCGGTGGGTGTCACAGCTGCACCTGGCCCTCGATGCAGGTGACGCTGGCGCCACCGATCCAGATGTCGGCGCCCTCGCGCTGCACGTGGACGCGACCGGCGCGGCCGAGCGCCGTGCCTTGCGCTGCCACGTAGCGATCGGGCGCGAGCGCGGCGCCGATCAGCCATTGCGCGAGCGCGGCGTTGAGGCTCCCGGTGACGGGGTCTTCGATCATGCCGGCGTTGCCAGGCAGGAACGCCCGCACCTCGAACGCGCAGTCGTCGTTGCGGGAGCCGACCACGCCGACCTTGCCCCGCGGCCCGACGACACCGACGTCGAGCCCGGCCAGCACCGAGGCGTCGGGACGCAGGGCGAGCACCTGCGCAGCGTCGCGCAGCATCACTCCGCGCCAGTTGGGGCCGTTGTCGCACCAGGCGTGCGCCACGATGTCGCTGCGTTCCACGCCGAGGCCGCGGGCAATGAGGTCGACATCGGCGTCGTCCAGCGGCCCGCTCTTGCGCAGCGGCGGCGCGGCGAACGCGAGGCGATCACCGTCGCGCCGGATCTTCACCAGACCGACGCCGCACTCCTGCACGATGTGCTCGCCCTTCGGCCTGCCGCCCGCGCGCAACCACGCGTGGCAGCTGCCGAGCGTCGGGTGCCCGGCGAACGGCAGCTCGCGCCCGGGGCAGAAGATCCGCAGCTTGTAGTCGGCGCCGGGATGCTCCGGCGGCAGCACGAAGGTCGCTTCGGACAGGTTGGTCCAGTTGGTGAAGGACTGCATCTGCTCGGTGGCCAGCCCGCGTCCGTCGAGAACCACTGCGACGGGATTGCCGAGATAGGGCACGGCCGTGAACACATCGACTTGCTGGAATGGACGTGGGGACATGGGATCTCCGGATCAGGACAGGGGCAGGTCGAGCACGCCGCGTGCGGCGGGCAGCGCGATCATGCGCGCGTACCACGCCTCGAGATGGGGCCGCGAGCGGTGCTGCAGCGGCAGGCCGCGCCAGCGGTGCATCTCGCACGCGATCGGGATGTCGGCGACGGTGAGCGCCTGCCCCGAGAGATAAGGCTGCTTCGCGAGCTGCACGTCCAGCATGTCCCACAGCGGCTCGGTGGCCGCGACCGACGCGTCGATGGCGGCCTGGCGGCGCTGTTCGGCCGGGGTGCGCACCAGCTGGATGAACGCTTCGCGGCCGGCGCCGTTGAGCGTGGTCTGCTGCCAGTCCATCCAGCGTTCGGCATCGAAGCGCTGCCGCAGGTCCGCCGGATAGAGACCACCGTCGGCATCGCGGGCGGCCAGGTAGCGCACGATGACGTTCGACTCCCACAGCGTGTAGCCGTCGTCGTCGAGCAGCGGCACCAGCGCGTTCGGGTTGCGGGCCAGGTAGTCCGGCGTGCGCACGACGCCGAAGGTGCCGCCCGCCTCGCGGCGCTCGAACGGGATGCCGAGCAGCTGCAAGGTGAACACCACCTTGCGCACGTTGATGGAGGACAGCCGTCCCCACAGCACCATCACGGCCGTCTCGCCTCGCGGATCACCGCGGCGAGCGCGACGATGCCGGCATCGATCTGCGGCACGGTCGCGGTGACGAACGACAGCCGCAGCGTGCGCAGCGCGTCCGCATCCGGTGCATCGCCGGCATAGAACGCCGCGCCGGGGACGAACGCCACGCCGCGGTCCACCGCCTTGGGCAGCAGGTCGAGCGCGCTCAGGCCGCGCGGCAGGCGCGCCCACAGGAACATGCCGCCATCGGGCTTGTTCCATTCGACGCCCAGGCCGGCCATCTCGCGCTGCAGCGCGGCCAGCATCGCGTCGCGCTGCGAGCGGTACAGCGCGCGGATGCGCGGCACGTGGCGATCGAGGAAGTCGCCCTGCAGCACGGCATGCGCCATGCGCTGGTTGAAGCTGGGGCTGTGCAGGTCGGCCGCCTGCTTGGCCTGCAGCAGCTTGGGATAGAGCGCCGGCGGTGCCACCAGGAACCCCAGGCGCAGGCCCGGCGCGAGCACCTTGGAAAACGAGCCGAGATAGATGCAGCCTTGCGGATTGCGCGCGGTCAGCGGTGCGGGCGGCGGCTGGTCGAACCAGAGATCGCCATACGGGTTGTCCTCGACGATGGGAACGCCCGCACGCTGCGCGGCCTGCGACAGTTCGTCGCGCCGGGCCGCCGACATCGTGCGGCCCGTGGGATTCTGGAAGTTCGGCAGCAGGTAGAGGAAGCGCGCACCGCTTGCCTTGGCTTCGAGGTCGCTCGCCAGCACGCCGTGCTCGTCGTTCGCGACCGGCACGACCTCCGGCTCCATCGGCGCGAAGGCCTGCAGCGCGCCGAGATACGTGGGTGTCTCCACCAGCACGCGGGAGCCGGGATCGAGCAGCACCTTGGCCACGAGGTCCAGTCCCTGCTGCGACCCGGTGGTGACGAGCACCTGTGCCGGGTCGACCGGCCAAGGCAGCATCGCCGCGATGCGCTCGCGCAGCGGGCCGAAGCCTTCGCTCGCCGCGTACTGCAGCGCCGCCGCGCCGTCGTCGTGCAGCACCTGCGCGCTGGCAGCGGCGAACTCCGCGACCGGGAACGTGGTGGGCGAGGGAAGCCCGCCGGCGAAGCTGGTGATGCCGGGCCGCTCGGTGACCTTGAGGATCTCGCGGATGACGGAGGGATTCATCCGGGCGGCGCGGCGCGCCAGCACCCAGGGCGTGGACGGGAGATCGTTCGGTTTCATGCGGAGTCCTCGAAGTCGCGTGGCCGGCATGGTTGCCCGCGGATTGCGTCGCCACGGCCGCCACTGTAAGCTCGCCGATCAGTACACCACCAGTACAGTTGACCGGTTCAGGCCAGCGTCTGTATTGGTCGGTTTGGCAATACAGCGCAGGAGCCCGCGATGTTGATGAAGGCCGCTTCCCAGTCGCTCACCGAGCAGCTTTCGGGCCGCTTCGCGCAGCGGATCCGCGACCGCCTGCTCGCGCCCGGCGCGCGGCTGCCGTCGGTGCGCCAGTGCGCGCAGCAGCAGGGCGTGAGTCCCGCCACCGTGGTGGCTGCCTACGACCAGCTGCTGGCGCAGGGGCTGGTCGAGGCGCGCAAGAACCGCGGCTTCTTCGTGCGCGAGCTGGCGTCGCGGGATCCGGTGGCGGCCGACGGTGCGCCCGTGCAGCTGAATGCGGCCTGGGCCACCGCCACCGGCTTCACCACGTCGCGCGCCCACAAGCCGATCGACGCGACGGCCCTGATCCGCGGCATGTTCCACAAGGTGAGCAACAAGCCGCAGCCGGGCATGGGCGTGTTCCCGCCCGAGTGGCTGGAGTCGACCTTCATGCCCGCGGCCGTGCGCAAGGTGACCGGCACGCGCTCGCTGCACGAGTTCTCGCTGCAGTACGGCGAGCCGATGGGTGACAGCGTGCTGCGGCGTGCGCTGTCCAAGAAGCTGGCCACGCTGAACGTGCACGCCGGCCCGGAAAACATCATCACCACCGTCGGCGCGACGCACGCGCTGGACATCATCAGCCGCAGCCTGCTGCGCCCGGGCGATCCGGTGATGGTGGAGGAGCCAGGGTGGGCCGTGGAGTTCGCGCGCCTCACCGCGCTGGGGATGCGGCTGCTGCCGGTGCCGCGCCGGCCGGACGGGCCCGACCTGGAGGTGATGGCGCGCTACTGCGAGGTGCACAAGCCCAAGCTGTACGTGAGCGTCAGCGTGCTGCACAACCCGACCGGCTACAGCCTCACGCCGGGCAGCGCGCACCGGATGCTGCAGCTGGCCAACCAGCACGACTTCGTGATCGTCGAGGACGACACCTACAGCCACATCGCGCCGGAGCACGCGACGCGCCTCTGCGCGCTCGATGGCCTGCAGCGCACCATCCACGTCAGCGGCTTCGCCAAGATCCTGGCGCCCAACTGGCGCGTGGGATTCCTCGCGGCGCATCCGAGCCTGATCGAGCAATTGCTCGACACCAAACTGCTGGCCACGCTGACGACGCCGGCGCTGCTGGAGCGGGCACTCGCCCTGTGCATCGAGCAGGGCCAGCTGCGGCGCCACGCCGAGCGCATCCGCACGCGGCTCGATGCGGCGCGCAGCCGCAGCGTGAAGCTGGCACTGGCGGCAGGCTGCACATTCGCGGCCGAGCCTGCGGGGCTGTTCGGCTGGGTGGACACGGGCGTGGACACCGATGCCCTGGCGCAGCGGATGCTGGACGAGGGCTACCTGCTCGCGCCCGGTGCGCTGTTCCATGCCGAGCGCAAGCCCAGCACGCTGATGCGCATCAACTTCGCGACGACGCAGGACGCGACGTTCTGGCGGACCTACGCCGCGATGGTCCGGAAGATGTAGCGCCTGGCCCGGGCGCGGTCAGAGCATCTGTTCCGGCGCGATGGGTGCCAGCACGTCGACCAGCAGCTTGAGCTTCCAGTCGGCCTCGGGTTCGCTGGTGGCATCAGGGAAGGAGGCGCCTTGCGGTGCGAGCCAGTGCAGGTGGCCATCGCGCAACTCGACCCGGTACGAGCTGTGTGCGAAGGCGTTCTCGATCAGCTTCGCCGCCTGCCCGGCGAGCGCCGGGCTGCGGATCAGCAAGGCCACCTCGCTGTTTTTCTGCTGCGAACGCAGGTCCAGGTTCATCGAGCCGATCACCGCGAGCCGCCGGTCGATGATCACCGCCTTGGAATGCAGGCTGGCGCGCGAGGTGCCGCTCTTCGATCCGCCGGGGCCGGAGCCGCTGCCCAACCGCGCGGCGCCGCGGTCGTCCTTGCCTGCCGGCGGCGCATACGTCTGCAGGCCGGCAGTGGCCGGATCGGACCGCATCTCGTGCAGTTCGACACCGAGCTTCAGGAGGTCTTCTCGATAGCGCTTGTAGCCCGCGTGCGCGGCGGGCGCGTCGTTCGATGCGAGCGAATTCGTCAGCACGCGCACGGCGACGCCACGGCCGCGAAGCTCGGCGAACAGCCGCATCATCTCGGCGCCCGGCACGAAGTAGGGCGAGATGATCAGCACCTCCTGCCGGGCCTGCGACACCAACTGCAGCAGGCCGTCGACGACCGTCTCGCCCGCCTGGACCTCGTCGTCGCCGGGCGCGACTTTGCCGGGCTTGTCGGCGAGCAGCGCGGCCGGGGCCCACGTCAGCGGGGCTTGCTGGAGGTCGAGCGGGCGGCCCTGGGCCGGCGAGGGTGTCGGGCTCGCATTGGGCAACACCGTCGGGCCGGGCTGCGTGCGCACGGTGGGTTGCGATGGCGAGGGCGCCGCCGCCTGCGGCTGCTGCTGCTGCTGCGCAGTGACCTTCTTCATGCCCGGCTTCGCGGGCGGCGTGGCTTCACCGTGCTCCTTGGACGGCTCCTTCTTCTCCAGGCGATCCAGGTCCCGCTTGTCCAGCAGCGTGTGCACGGGATAGGCCAGGTCGTTGTTCCAGTAGCGGTCGAAGCTGGACGACATCTGCTTGACGACGGCGCCGGCGGCGAGGACGTCCAGGTCCACGAATGCACTCTCGCCATCGCCGCCGAAGTACGCATCGCCGAGGTTGCGGCCGCCCGCGATGCCCCAGGCGTTGTCCGCGATGAACAGCTTGTTGTGCATGCGCTTCTGGATGTGGTCGGCCTGGTGCAGCGACCCGAGGATCTTGCCCACGAGGGAGCCGCGCGAACCGGGAAGCGGGTTGAACAGCCGCATCTCCACGCCCTTGACGAACGCGAGGCGCAGCACCTGCGCGTCCTCGCCGGCGGTGTTGAAGTCGTCGAGCAGGATGCGCACGCGGACGCCCCGCTGGGCCGCGGCGCGCAGGTGCTCGAGCAGGATCTCGGTGCTGCTGTCCGCGTGGATCGCGTAGTACTGCAGGTCCAGCGTGCGCTGCGCCGCGTCGATCAGCGCGACCCGGCCGCCGAACGCAAGGTCGACGCTGGACAGCAGCATGAATCCGGAGTCACTGCGTGCGGAGCCGCGTCGCGCGACGACCAGCTTGCCGAGCGCGGTGTCCTCCGGCGTCTCCAGCGCATGCGAGGGCGTGCGCGGTACGTTGTCCGGCACGCTCGCGCAGCCGACCGTGGAGGTGCACAGCAGCAGGATGGCCACCCAGCGCATGGCGTGGGCACGAAGCAGGGCGAACGGGGACGGTGCACGGAAGACCAGCATGGCTGGGCCACTGTAGATCGCGGGCGCTGCCCTTGGGGCTGCCGGCAGGTCAGCCGTGGCCGCAAGTTCAGGCGGGCGCTGCCTTACAGGGCGCCGAGTGCTTCCCAGCGCTCCAGGGCGGTCATGAGCTCCTCCTCGATGGCAGCGCTGCGGGCCGCGAGCTGGGCTGCGCGACCCGGGTCGGTGGCGTACAGGGTGCCGTCACCCAGCTCGGCGTTCAGCTGCGCCTGTTCCTGTTCGAGGCCGTCGATCAGGCCGGGCAGCGCTTCGAGCTCGCGCTGCTCCTTGTAGCTCAGCTTGCGCCGTGCGGCTTGCGCTGCCGGTGCTGCCGCAGTTGCGAGCGCGGGCTTGGCAGGTGCCGGACTGGCCGCAGGCGCGGCTGCCAGGGCGAGCGACCTCTGCGATTGCGTGAGCCAGTCCTGCACGCCGCCTTCGTATTCGCGCCATCGCCCGTCGCCCTCGAAGGCGATCGTGCTGGTGACCACGTTGTCCAGGAACGTGCGGTCGTGGCTGACGAGGAACACGGTGCCGTCGTAGGACTGCAGCAGGTCCTCGAGCAGTTCGAGCGTGTCGATGTCGAGGTCGTTGGTGGGTTCGTCGAGCACCAGCACGTTGGCCGGCCGCGCGAACAGGCGCGCGAGCAGGAGCCGGTTGCGCTCGCCGCCGGACAGCGAGCGCACGGGCGAGGCCGAGCGGGCCGGCGAGAACAGGAAGTCGCCCAGGTAGCTCTTGACGTGCTTGCGCTGGCGGCCGATCTCGATCCACTCGCTGCCGGGGCTGATGAAGTCCTCCAGCGTGGCGTCGAGGTCGAGGGCGTCGCGCATCTGGTCGAAGTACGCGACCTGCAGGTTGGCGCCCTGCCGCACCTTGCCGCTGTCGGCGGCGAGCTCCCCGAGGATCAGCTTCAGCAGCGTGGTCTTGCCCGCGCCGTTGGGGCCGATCAGGCCGACCTTGTCGCCGCGCAGGAGGGTGGCACTGAAATCACGCACGATCACGCGATCGCCGAACGACTTCGACACATGCGCCAGCTCGGCGACGATCTTGCCGCTGGGCGCACCCGAGGCGACGTCCATCTGCACGCGGCCGAGCGCTTCGCGGCGCTGCTGGCGCTGCTGGCGCAGGTGTTCCAGCCGCGTGATGCGGCCCTGGGCCCGGGTGCGTCGCGCCTCGACGCCCTTGCGGATCCACACTTCCTCCTGGGCCAGCAGCTTGTCGGCCTTGGCGTTGACGACCGCTTCCTGCGCGAGCTGCTCGTCCTTGAGCACCAGGTAGCGGCTGAAGTTGCCCGGGTACGAGCGCAGGTGGCCGCGATCGAGTTCGACGATGCGGGTGGCCACGCGATCGAGGAAGGCGCGGTCGTGGGTGATGGTCACCACGCTGCCCTTGAAGTCGACCAGCAGGCCTTCCAGCCAGGCGATCGCTTCCAGGTCCAGGTGGTTGGTCGGCTCGTCGAGCAGCAGGACGTCGGGCCGCGTCACGAGGGCCTGCGCCAGGGCGACGCGCTTGCGCGTGCCGCCGGACAGGGTGCCCACGCGCGCCTGCGGATCGAGGTGCAGGCGGTGCAGCGTTTCGTCCAGCCGCTGCTGCCACGACCAGCCGTCCTGCGCCTCGATGCGGCCTTGCAGCGAATCGAGGTCACCTTCGTTGCGCGTGTACTGGTCGATCAGCGCGAGGACGCCGGCCAGGCCTTCGCGCACGGCCTCGGCCACCGTCGCCTCGGGCGCCAGCGTCGGCTCCTGCGCGACATAGGCGATCTTCAGTCCCTGCTGCAGTTGCAAGGTGCCGTCGTCCACGCGTTCCATGCCGGCGAGGATCTTCAGGAGCGAGGACTTGCCGGCGCCATTGCGGCCGATCAGGCCCACGCGCTCGCCGGTTTCGAGCGCGAACTCGGCGTGGTCGAGGAGGGGAACGTGCCCGAACGCGAGCTGGGCATTGAGGAGGGTGAGGAGCGCCATCGAGCCGCGGATTATCCGGACGCGGGCGGCAGGGCTGGCTCAGGTGCTCGATATAGTGCGTGCGAGGAGGCGCTGTGCAACTACAAGTCAATGGCCAGCCGATGGAGGTCGACGCCGATCCGGCCATGCCCCTGCTGTGGGTCCTGCGCGACCTGCTGCACCTGACGGGCACGAAGTACGGTTGCGGGGTCGCCGCGTGCGGGGCGTGCACGGTGCGCCTGGACGGGCAAGCGGTGCGATCGTGCGTCACGCCGGTGTCCGCGGCCGCCGGCAGGCGGGTGGCCACCATCGAAGGCCTGGGGACCGGCAGCAAGCCGCACCCGCTGCAGGCCGCGTGGATCGCCGAACAGGTTCCGCAATGCGGCTATTGCCAGAGCGGCATGCTCATGGCGGCGGCGGCGCTGCTGGATCGCAAGCCGAGGCCCACCGACGCCGACATCGACGAGGCGATCACGAACATCTGCCGCTGCGGCACCTACCAGCGCGTGCGCGCCGCGATCAAGCGCGCCTCTGCAGGAGGCAACGCGTGAGGCGCAGGACCTTGCTGCTGGCCGGCACGGCCGGCGCGGGCGCCCTGGTTGTCGGATGGCTGGCGCTGCCGCAGCGGTCGCGACTTGGGTCGCCGGGGCTGATGCTGCCCGCCGAAGGCGAGGTGGCGCTCAACGGCTGGCTCAAGGTGGGCGTGGACGGCGAGATCGTGCTCGCGATGCCGCGAAGCGAGATGGGGCAGGGCGTGTACACCGCGCTGCCGATGCTGGCGGCTGAGGAACTGGACGTGCCGCTGTCACGCATCCGCATCGAGCGCGCCGGCACCGATGCGATCTACGGCAACGTGGCGATGCTCACGGCGGGCCTGCCGTTCCGCCCCCTGGATGACGAACGCGAGGACGGCTTCGGGCGCGCCAAGGCGGCGCGCTGGGTGGTTGGCAAGGCGGCGCGGGAGCTCGGCATCAACGCCACCGGCGGATCCACCAGCGTGGTCGATGCGTGGGAGGTCGTGCGCATGGCGGCGGCGACCGCACGCGCCTCGCTGCTGGGAGCGGCCGCGCTGCAGTGGCGGCTGCCCGTCGATGAACTGACCGTGAGCGACGGGGTCGTGTCGCACCCATCGGGACAGAGCGCTGCGTATGCGGCGCTGGCGCGCTATGCAGCTGCGACGCCGCCCGGGTCCGTGCAGCTCAAGCCGCGGGAGCAGTGGCGGCTGCTGGGGCGTCCCGCCCCACGTCTGGACGTGCCATCGAAAGTCGACGGGAGCGCCCGCTTCGGCATCGACATGCGGCCGGAGGGATTGAAGTTCGCGGCGCTGCGCCTCTGCCCGATGCTGGGCGGCTCGCCGGGACGCATCGACGCGACCGCAGCCATGGCCCTGCCGGGCGTGGAGCGGCTGGTGCGCCTGCCGGCGTATGCCGGGTCGACGGCGGGCTTCGCGGTGATCGCCCGGACGTCCTGGCACGCGATGCAGGCCGTCGCCGCAGTGGACGTCGAGTGGCAACAGCGGCCGGCCGGCGCGCTGGACTCGCAGCAGATCGCCGAGGGCCTGAAGCGCGCCGTGCAGGAAGAGGGCGGTCACGTGTTCCATGACCACGGCGATGTGGCCCTCGCCGAGTCCGGTGCTGCGCATCGTGTGGAGGCCTGGTACGCCGCGCCTTACCTGGCGCACGCGACGCTGGAGCCCATGAATTGCACCGCGCGCGTCGCCGAGGGGCGGGTGGAAGTCTGGGCCCCGACGCAGGTGCCGTTGATGGCTCGCGACGTCGCGGCGCGCGTGGCGGGCGTCTCGCCGTCGCAGGTCACCGTGCATGTGCCGCTGCTGGGCGGTGGGTTTGGTCGGCGGCTCGAGGTCGACTACGTGGCCCAGGCCGTGCGAATTGCCATGGACGCCGGCGGCGCGCCGGTGCAACTGCTGTGGCCGCGCGAGGAAGACACGACGCATGACTTCTACCGGCCGATGCAGGTGGCGATGCTTCGCGCCACCTTCGATGCCGCTGGCCAATGGCAGAGCCTGCGCGTGAAGACCGCCGGGGACGCGATCACGCCGCGGTGGTTCGAGCGCGCGATGCCGTCGCTGTCGGGCCCGGTCGACCTGCCGGACAAGACCACGGTGGAGGGCATCTTCGATCTGCCTTACGGCGTCGCGAACCAGCGGATGGAGCATGTCGCGACGCGCAGCCACGTGCCGGTCGGCTACTGGCGGTCGGTGGGCCATTCCCACAATGCGTTCTTCGCCGAGTCGTTCGTCGACGAGCTTGCAGCGCATGCAAAGCTGGATCCGGTGGAATTCCGGCGGCGCTGGCTGAAGGGCGCGCCGCGTTATCTCGCCGTGCTGGAGCTGGCGGCCCAACGCGCTGGCTGGGGATCGCCGCTGGCCGAAGGGCGCGCCCGCGGGGTCGCCCTCCATGAGTCGTTCGGCAGCGTGGTCGCCCAGGTCGTCGAGCTGTCCCTTGAGCAGGGGCGGCCACGCGTCCACCGCGTCGTCTGCGCCATCGACTGCGGCACGGTGATCAACCCTGGCATCGTGGCCCAGCAGATGGAGGGTGCGATCGTCTTCGGGCTCACTGCGGCTTTGCACGGCCGCATCGATATCCATGAAGGGCGCGTGCAGCAGAGGAACTTCCCGGACTACCCGATGCTGCGGTCGCCTCTGCCCCGAAGGTGGAGACATGGATCGTCGCCAGCGAGCGTCCTCCGGGCGGCGTTGGTGAGCCTGGGGTGCCGCCGGTCGCGCCTGCGTTGGCAAATGCGCTGTTTGCGTTGACTGGACAACGTATCCGCACTCTTCCGCTCGCCGGGCTGGATTCGTAAGAGAGTGCATCACCGGCGGGCGCATGCCCCGGGCCTGCTATAGTCGCTGGCTCTGTTGATGAGCGCTGCGCAAGCGGTGACGTCAGCGGCTCAGAAGAAGAGCGCAACCCGACGGGTTGACCGGCATGCAGGTTTCGGCCTACAATAGCGGGCTCTGCTGATCGCGATTGAGCTTGGGTCCGACAAGGGCGCTGGCGAGACGTGGCGGCGGTTCTTCGGGTGACGTTGAGAGATGTTCACCCGGCTGCTTCAGTTCTTGTTTTCGCTTCGGCAACAGTCGAGGCGGCGAGAAAAAAGTAAGCGGCAGCGGTTGACGGATCGCTCAAAACTCTGTCATAATCGAAGGCTTCGCTGATCGCAGCGGGCAAGCAAAGCAAGGCGGAAACGCTGAGTGGAGCGCCGAGGTTCGTTAACAACATGCAGCCGATAAGCGTGGGCGTTTGATGGCGACTGCCAAGTTCTTCGGAACTGGGTCCGCAAGGACCTACAAACGCTCATAGATAGACAAGATAGCTTCAGAGATGAAGCGACCTTGTCGATTCCAAATGAGTGGCCTCGAAAGAGGCAAACAAATCAAGATCGAACTGTAGAGTTTGATCCTGGCTCAGATTGAACGCTGGCGGAATGCTTTACACATGCAAGTCGAACGGCAGCACGGGGGCAACCCTGGTGGCGAGTGGCGAACGGGTGAGTAATACATCGGAACGTGCCCAGTCGTGGGGGATAACTACGCGAAAGCGTAGCTAATACCGCATACGATCTACGGATGAAAGCGGGGGATCGCAAGACCTCGCGCGATTGGAGCGGCCGATGGCAGATTAGGTAGTTGGTGAGGTAAAGGCTCACCAAGCCTGCGATCTGTAGCTGGTCTGAGAGGACGACCAGCCACACTGGGACTGAGACACGGCCCAGACTCCTACGGGAGGCAGCAGTGGGGAATTTTGGACAATGGGCGCAAGCCTGATCCAGCCATTCCGCGTGCAGGATGAAGGCCCTCGGGTTGTAAACTGCTTTTGTACGGAACGAAACGCGCTGAGTTAATACCTCGGCGTAATGACGGTACCGTAAGAATAAGCACCGGCTAACTACGTGCCAGCAGCCGCGGTAATACGTAGGGTGCAAGCGTTAATCGGAATTACTGGGCGTAAAGCGTGCGCAGGCGGTGATGTAAGACAGGTGTGAAATCCCCGGGCTTAACCTGGGAACTGCATTTGTGACTGCATCGCTGGAGTGCGGCAGAGGGGGATGGAATTCCGCGTGTAGCAGTGAAATGCGTAGATATGCGGAGGAACACCGATGGCGAAGGCAATCCCCTGGGCCTGCACTGACGCTCATGCACGAAAGCGTGGGGAGCAAACAGGATTAGATACCCTGGTAGTCCACGCCCTAAACGATGTCAACTGGTTGTTGGTCCTTCACTGGATCAGTAACGAAGCTAACGCGTGAAGTTGACCGCCTGGGGAGTACGGCCGCAAGGTTGAAACTCAAAGGAATTGACGGGGACCCGCACAAGCGGTGGATGATGTGGTTTAATTCGATGCAACGCGAAAAACCTTACCCACCTTTGACATGTACGGAATTCCGCAGAGATGTGGAAGTGCTCGAAAGAGAACCGTAACACAGGTGCTGCATGGCTGTCGTCAGCTCGTGTCGTGAGATGTTGGGTTAAGTCCCGCAACGAGCGCAACCCTTGTCATTAGTTGCTACGAAAGGGCACTCTAATGAGACTGCCGGTGACAAACCGGAGGAAGGTGGGGATGACGTCAAGTCCTCATGGCCCTTATAGGTGGGGCTACACACGTCATACAATGGCCGGTACAAAGGGCTGCCAACCCGCGAGGGGGAGCCAATCCCATAAAACCGGTCGTAGTCCGGATCGCAGTCTGCAACTCGACTGCGTGAAGTCGGAATCGCTAGTAATCGTGGATCAGAATGTCACGGTGAATACGTTCCCGGGTCTTGTACACACCGCCCGTCACACCATGGGAGCGGGTTCTGCCAGAAGTAGTTAGCCTAACCGCAAGGAGGGCGATTACCACGGCAGGGTTCGTGACTGGGGTGAAGTCGTAACAAGGTAGCCGTATCGGAAGGTGCGGCTGGATCACCTCCTTTCTGGAAAACAGCAGTTCAAATTGAACGCCCACACTTATCGGTTGTTGGAAGGTTGTCGCCAACGGCCAGGCTGCAATTGCAGTCTGAGTTGCTAGCGACCGGCTTGGGTCTGTAGCTCAGTTGGTTAGAGCACCGTCTTGATAAGGCGGGGGTCGTTGGTTCGAGACCAACCAGACCCACCATCCCGTCAGCAAACCTGGGGGATTAGCTCAGCTGGGAGAGCACCTGCTTTGCAAGCAGGGGGTCGTCGGTTCGATCCCGTCATCCTCCACCAATTACTTTGATCAACACCAAAGCGGCTTCGCAAGAGGCTTCTTTGTTGTTGGCGCCAGGATTGCCTGGCACCAATCGGCTGTTCTTTAACAATTCATAGAGTCGAATCAGCGTTGACAGCGGAAACCGCTTCATGGCGGACCGTGCCGTTGTCAACAATTTTTGATTGCGTCAAATGAACTTCACTTCGAAGCAATTCGAATGAAGACGGCATAACGCGCGAGGTGAAAGACCTCGCAATTCCTTGATGAACTACGAATCCTCGTGAGAGGGGTCAAAGTTATAGGGTCAAGTGAATAAGAGCATGTGGTGGATGCCTTGGCGATTACAGGCGACGAAGGACGTGATAGCCTGCGATAAGCTTCGGGGAGCTGGCAAATAAGCTTTGATCCGGAGATTTCCGAATGGGGAAACCCACCCTTAGGGGTATCGCATGATGAATACATAGTCATGCGAGGCGAACCGGGTGAACTGAAACATCTCAGTAGCTCGAGGAAAAGACATCAACCGAGATTCCGAAAGTAGTGGCGAGCGAAATCGGAAGAGCCTGCTAGTGATAGCACGACTGTTAACGGAACGGCTTGGAAAGGCCGGCCATAGCGGGTGATAGCCCCGTACGTGAAAACAGACGTGTGGTACTGAGCTAGCGACAAGTAGGGCGGGACACGTGAAATCCTGTCTGAAGATGGGGGGACCATCCTCCAAGGCTAAATACTCGTAATCGACCGATAGTGAACTAGTACCGTGAGGGAAAGGCGAAAAGAACCCCGGGAGGGGAGTGAAATAGATCCTGAAACCGCATGCTTACAAAAAGTCGGAGCCTGCAAGGGTGACGGCGTACCTTTTGTATAATGGGTCAGCGACTTACATTCAGTGGCAAGCTTAACCGAATAGGGAAGGCGCAGGGAAACCGAGTCCGAATAGGGCGTCCAGTCGCTGGGTGTAGACCCGAAACCAAGTGATCTATCCATGACCAGGATGAAGGTGCCGTAACAGGTACTGGAGGTCCGAACCGACTAGTGTTGCAAAACTAGCGGATGAGCTGTGGATAGGGGTGAAAGGCTAAACAAACTTGGAAATAGCTGGTTCTCTCCGAAAACTATTTAGGTAGTGCCTCAAGTATTACCTTCGGGGGTAGAGCACTGTTTAGGCTAGGGGGTCATGGCGACTTACCAAACCTATGCAAACTCCGAATACCGAAGAGTACAGCTTGGGAGACAGAGCACCGGGTGCTAACGTCCGGACTCAAGAGGGAAACAACCCAGACCGCCAGCTAAGGTCCCTAAAATTGGCTAAGTGGGAAACGAAGTGGGAAGGCTAAAACAGTCAGGATGTTGGCTTAGAAGCAGCCATCATTTAAAGAAAGCGTAATAGCTCACTGATCGAGTCGTCCTGCGCGGAAGATGTAACGGGGCTAAGCCAGTTACCGAAGCTGCGGATTTGCACGCAAGTGCAAGTGGTAGGAGAGCGTTCTGTAAGCCTGTGAAGGTGTCTCGAGAGGGATGCTGGAGGTATCAGAAGTGCGAATGCTGACATGAGTAGCGTTAAAGCGGGTGAAAAGCCCGCTCGCCGTAAGCGCAAGGTTTTCTACGCAACGTTCATCGGCGTAGAGTGAGTCGGTCCCTAAGGCGAGGCAGAGATGCGTAGCTGATGGGAAACAGGTCAATATTCCTGTACCGATGTGTAGTGCGATGTGGGGACGGAGAAGGTTAACTCGGCCGGGTGTTGGATGTCCCGGTTCAAGCCTGTAGTCGTGCCTGGTAGGTAAATCCGCCGGGCTTAGATGAGAGGTGATAACGAGGCGGCTTGCCGCCGAAGTGAGTGATACCCTGCTTCCAGGAAAAGCCACTAAGCTTCAGCTACACACGACCGTACCGCAAACCGACACTGGTGCGCGAGATGAGTATTCTAAGGCGCTTGAGAGAACTCGGGAGAAGGAACTCGGCAAATTGACACCGTAACTTCGGAAGAAGGTGTGCCTTTAGTAGGTGAAGTCCCTCGCGGATGGAGCCCAATGAGGTTGCAAAAAATCGGTGGCTGCGACTGTTTAATAAAAACACAGCACTCTGCAAACACGAAAGTGGACGTATAGGGTGTGACGCCTGCCCGGTGCTGGAAGATTAAGTGATGGGGTGCAAGCTCTTGATCGAAGTCCCAGTAAACGGCGGCCGTAACTATAACGGTCCTAAGGTAGCGAAATTCCTTGTCGGGTAAGTTCCGACCTGCACGAATGGCGTAACGATGGCCACACTGTCTCCTCCCGAGACTCAGCGAAGTTGAAATGTTTGTGATGATGCAATCTCCCCGCGGAAAGACGGAAAGACCCCATGAACCTTTACTGTAGCTTTGTATTGGACTTTGAACAGATCTGTGTAGGATAGGTGGGAGGCTTTGAAGTGCGGTCGCTAGATCGCATGGAGCCAACGTTGAAATACCACCCTGGTGTGTTTGAGGTTCTAACCTGAGACCCGTTATCCGGGCTGGGGACAGTGCATGGTAGGCAGTTTGACTGGGGCGGTCTCCTCCCAAAGCGTAACGGAGGAGTTCGAAGGTACGCTAGTTACGGTCGGACATCGTGACGATAGTGCAATGGCATAAGCGTGCTTAACTGCGAGACTGACAAGTCGAGCAGATGCGAAAGCAGGACATAGTGATCCGGTGGTTCTGTATGGAAGGGCCATCGCTCAACGGATAAAAGGTACTCTGGGGATAACAGGCTGATACCGCCCAAGAGTTCATATCGACGGCGGTGTTTGGCACCTCGATGTCGGCTCATCTCATCCTGGGGCTGTAGCCGGTCCCAAGGGTATGGCTGTT